>CAVOWI010000015.1:0-164736 GCA_963700085.1 uncultured delta proteobacterium | reverse complement strand
CGGATCCCGCGGCGCGAGCGGCCGCGCGCCTGAAGCTCAGCAGCCGCCGGTCGGGCTTCCCTTGTCTGCCGACCCGTCACGGGGTCAGGGGGGCCATTCAGGTCTGGACGCCGAAGCGCGGCAGGATGAAGCGCTGGAGGACGTACATACCCACGAAGAAGAGGATGACCGGCAGGGCGTCGCGGACGGGTCGGAAGATCAAACCGCCATTCGAGTCGGGTAACCGCCGTTACGGAAACTGCCTACCCTGGTCCAAGAAGACCTGAACGGGGCCGCTCGCCTCAGAAGGGGGCAGGCGACCGGTGAAGATCTGAAAGGACTCGGCTCGCCGGGCTCGACGCCTTCTTCGCGGCAGAGGTGAGGAAGACCGCACCGTCGCCGGTGGAGTCGCCGCCTCCCATGACGCAGACGCGTCGCCGCCCATGCAGGACCCCGTCGCCTTCCGCACCCAAGTGGCCGTGCCATAACCCGGCAAGCAGCGGCGTGACAAAGTCCCGCACGGCGAAGGACTTCTGGTCATTCACGGTCCACGAGAACCAGACCCGATCGCTGCTGCCGATCGACCAGAAGCTAGCCGGACTCGACAGCACGTTGCCGAGCATCCGCATGAACCCGGACGGCGGCGTCACGATCTGGTTCGGCCCCAGGGCACCGGCCGGCCAGAAGAAGAATTGGGTGCAGACCATGCCCGGCACGGGCTACAGCGTCGCGCTGCGGCTGTATGGCCCGCTGGAGCCGTGGTTCAACAAGAGCTGGAGACCCGGCGATATCGAAGTGCGACCCTGATCGCCTTGTCCACCCAGGGCACCTGAATTGATCCCCCCGTTTTCGAGAGGCAAGACGCCCGCGCCACGCCGCTGCTCTGGAAGACGGTGGTGAAGTCCAAGATGCAGGGCTGGCGCAACGAGCACGAGGACGTCCTCCGATGGCTCAGGATGCAACACGGTCCCGGCATGCTGAGCCCTGGGCTAGGCCCCGTGCCCTGACGGCGTCGATTCTGCCCCCGCTGTCCCCCTGCGATTCCATCCTTCGAACAAGAGTCCCCGAGTCATTGAGCGCACTTTGGCCTTTCACCTGCAGGGAACGGGGGTCCCTGGGCGCCCCTCTTGTATTCACCACCAGCTCAATGAAGGCGGCCGTCGACGGCGCACCGCCTTGTAGATCTCCATCGTCACGAGGAGCGAGAGCGCCATGGCGATCGTGACGGCCCACTGCGCGACCGGGACAGGCTCTACCCGAAGGAGCCCGCGGACTCCCGGGGTGTACATGGCGGCGACGTGCAGGAGCAGTGCCGTCATCGTCCCGAAGAAGAGGAGCGGATTTCGCATCGGGCTCAGCCTGAGCAGGGACCTGGTCTCGGAGCGGCTGTTGCCGGCCTGGACGTTTTCGAAGAGGACCATGAGGAGGAGCAGTCCGTTGCGGGCAGTCGAAACGTCCCATCCCTGGTGCAGCATCCAGGAGAAGGCCGCGAAGCCCACGCTCGCCATGACCACCGCCGAGAGGACGGTTCGCTCGACCATGGCGCGGTCGAAGATCGGCTCGCTCGGCGGGCGCGGCGGCTGCTCGAGCTCACGTCCCTCGCCCGGCTCGAATGCGAGGGCGACGTCCTGGATGCCGTTGGTGACGAGGTTCAGCCAGAGCAACTGGGCCGGCAGCAGCGGGAGCGGGAGTCCGGTGGCGACCGCCAGCACGAAGAGCAGGATCTCGGCCGCGCCGGAGGAGATGAGCAGGAAGACGACCTTGCGAACGTTGGCGTAGGCGATTCGCCCCTCCTCGACGCCGGCGACGATGGAGGCAAAGTTGTCGTCCGCGAGGATGAGCTCCGCGTTCTCCCGGGCGACATCGGTCCCCTTCTTCCCCATGGCCACGCCGATGTGTGCCGCGCGAAGCGCGGGCGCGTCGTTCGCGCCGTCCCCGGTGACCGCCACGAAGTGGCCCAGCCGGATGAGCGACTCGACGATCTGCAGCTTCTGGCTTGGCTCCACTCGGGCGAACACGCGGGCGTCGCAGACCAGGGCGTCGATCCCAGCCGCCTCCCTCCTCCGTGGCGGCCTGGATCATGCTTCCAGTGACGGGTCGGTCCTCCTCGCCGGCGATCCCGATCTCGCGGGCGATGGCGAGAGCCGTGATGGGATGGTCGCCGGTGACCATCGAGACCTGGATCCCGGCCTTCCTGCACGCCGCCACCGAATTCTTCGCCTCGGGCCGGAGCGGGTCGATCATCCCCACGAATCCCAGGAAGACGAGGTCGTGCAGGTCTTTCGGACCGAAGTCGGAGCCGGGCAGGGCCGAGCATGGACCGGCCGCGATGGCCAGCACCCGGAATCCCTGCGCGGCCAGGTCATTGGCGAGGCCCTCGAGTGCATCCGGATCGATTGGCACGTCGCCCTGAGGCGCGGCCATCCAGGAGCACATGGGAACGAGCCGCTCCGCGGCGCCCTTGACGCTCATCCGCAGGCCTTCGGGCGAGTGGTCGAGGGACGCCGCGTACTGCCGCTCGGGCTCGTAGGGAATGTCAGCCACTCGCGATGCGAGGACGGCCGGAGCAGGGCGGGAGATGCCCAGCTTGTGAGCCATGACCAGGAGCGCCACGTCCACGGCGTCGCCATGCGAGGTCCAGGCGCCATCCTGCTCGCCCAGGAAGCCGTCATTGCAGAGAACGGCCGCCTCGGCGAGCCGCTGGAGTTGGGCTCGCGCCGCAGGGTCGCCCCCGTGGGCATCCGGAATGAGCACGCTCCCGACAGGATCGGTCCCCGCGCCCGTCACCTCGACGGGCGGCCACCCGGCCAGGGCAATCCTGCCGACCGTGAGCTGGTTCATCGTGAGCGTGCCCGTCTTGTCCGAGGCGATGCAGGTGCAGGATCCCAGCGCCTCGACCGCGACGAGCCTGCGGGCGATGACCTTGCGCCGGGCCATCCGGCGCGCGCCGATGGAGAGGGCCACGGTGAGCGCGACCGGGAGGCCCTCCGGGATGGCGGACACCGAGAGCGCGACGACCAGGAGGAGCACGTCCCCGCCCGAGGCGCCGCGGGCCAGGTCCACGGCGCCGATGAGGAGGACCGCCGCGCCCACGACCACGGCGATCCTCTTGCTGAACTGGCGCATGCGCACGAGGAGCGGTGGCGCGGCCAGGTCTGCGGATGCCACCGAGCTCGCGATCTGGCCGAGCTGGGTGGAGAGCCCGGTGGCGACTGTCACCGCGTGCGCCCGGCCGTGGGTCACGAGCGTGCCGGCGAACGCCATGTTCGACCGATCACCCAGGGCCGTTCGCGAAGCCAGCACCCCGTCGGCCCGCTTGGTCGCTGGGACCGACTCGCCGGTCAGGAGGGACTCGTCGACCTCGATCGGGCCTCCCGAGAGCAGCCGCGCGTCCGCGGGCACCCTCGTCCCGGGTTCCAGGATCACCACGTCGCCCGGGACCATCTCCTCCGATGCAATCTCGCGGTCCATCCCGTCGCGGACCACCCGCGCCCGCGACACGACGAGGGACTGGAGCGCCTTCGCGCTCCGCTGGGCCCCGAACTCCTGGATGGTGCCGATGGTCGCGTTCACGATCAGGACCACCAGGATCAGGATGGTGTCGGACCAGGACCGGGTCGCCGCGGAGATGACGGCCGCTCCGATCAGGACGTAGATGAGCGGGTCGAGGAACTGACGCGCGAAGAGGGTCACCACCCCGGAGGTCCGCTCCCCGGGGATGACGTTTCGCCCGTACGCGACGACGCGAGCCGCCGCCTCCGCCGTGGTGAGCCCCCGTGCCGTCGAACGAAGCTCCGCCAGCACGATCTCCGCCAGGAGGGCGTGCGGCTCGGCGGGGAGCGGGGAGGGGCGCTCCCCTCTCTGCGGGCTCGACGTCACGAGACGTCCAGGTACCGGAGCAGTCGCCGGTTCGTGGCGCTGAGCCCCACGAACTCCGGCGGCTGGGTTGCCGATGAGCGAACGTCCGAGAGCATCAGGAGCGCGAGGGCGTGGCAACTGCGCGCGAACCGGACGTCGACCGTGACGTGGATGCCGTCCGCGCGAGACCGGATCAGCTCACGGATGCGCCTGGCATCGCCCTCGGTGAGCGCATCGGCGATGACGACCTGGACGCTCTTCCCGGACCGCTCGACGGATTGGATGGCCATGGGAACGGCTCCGGCGGACCAGGGCGCGAGGAACTCGGCGACCGGTCCGCTTCGAGGGGGCAGTGGCCCGCCTGCCCGGTTTCCCTGCGTCCGCGCACCGCGCGCCGACACACCCTGATCCAGCAATCAGCATGGGCCGGGCGCCATGGTTGTCAACGGGAACTGGCTCCATGAGCAGGACGATCAGCACCCTTCGGGGATGTGATCCGGACCGGACGCGCCGGATCTGGAGGTCCTCCTCCCGGCGGCCGCAGCCCTCAACCCCCGGCCAGGCCCTCTGCCACGATGGCCGCGGCTCGGTCGGCGGCGTCACGGTACGGGAACAGCACCTGCCGGGCGCCGGCACGCGTCAGCTCTGCCGCGTCGCGATCGTGGTGCACGGTGACCGCGGTCGAGCCGGTGAACCGGTGCGCGGCGAGGGTGTGGAGCAGCGCCCGGTTGACCTCCGGGCGCGGCAGGGTGCTGACGATCCAGCGCACCTCCTCGAGCGGCAGCAGACCCAGCAGGCTCAGGTCCTCGGCGTCACCGAAGCGCGCGTCGAGACCGCGCTCGCGCAGCGTTCTCACGACCTCCGGGTCGAAGTCGATCCCGGTCGCGCGGACGCCGCGGCCGACCAGGTCGGCGAGCAGTCGGCTGCCGTAGCGGCCCAGGCCAAAGACCACGACCTGCGGAGCCGTGGCGTCTGCGGACGCCTCCACGCCCATCTCCCGGATCGGCCGTGTTCGCTCGAAGACGCCGAGAAACGGCTCGACCGAGCGGTACAAGGGCTCCGAGTACAGGATCATGTACGTCGACAGCGTGATCGTCACCAGCCCGACGAACGTGACCAAGCCCAGCACGCTGGCGTTCACGTGGCCGAGGGTGATGCCCATCGCGACGAACACGACCGAGAACTCGCTCACCTGCGCCACGGTGAGGCCGGCCAGGAAGCTGGTTCGCTTGCGGTACCCCATGCGGCCCATGATCGCCATCACGATGAGCGGGTTGCCCAGCAGCACGAACAGCGAGAGCGCGACGCCGGTGCCGAGATCGGCTCCGAGCGCCTTTGGCTCCAGCTTCGCACCCAGGTCGATGAAGAAGAAGACGAGGAGGAAGTCACGGATGCTGACCAGGCGCGTGCTGAGCGCCTCGCGAAAGGCCGACGAGGCCAGCGAGAATCCGGCCGCGAAGGCGCCGACCTCGCGGCCAAAGCCGAACCCCTCGCCCAGCGCCGCCAGCGCCACGCCCCAGGCGATGGCGAACAGCACCAGCAGTTCCTGCGATCGCGCCAGCACGTGCAGGACGGGAGGGAGCACGTAGCGCATCAGGATCGCGATGGCCAGCGCTGCGCCGAGCAGGCGGACCCCGATCGCGGCCGCGGATCTCCCGACGCCTTCCAGGCCGTTCCAGCTGCCGACCACCATCATCGCGATTACCACCGCGATGTCCTGCACGATGAGGAAGCCCAGCGCGATCCTTCCGTGGAGCGAGTCGATCTCCCGCTTGTCGGAAAGCAGCTTGACCACGATGATCGTGCTCGAAAACGTCAGCGCCACCGCGACGTAGACCGCCTCCGTCCAGGCCAGTCCCAGCAGGAGTGCCAACCCCAGGCCGAACACGGTCGTGAAGGCGATCTGGCCGATCCCGGTGGCGAGCGCCACCGGGCCGAGGTGCCGTACCAGCTTCAGGTCGAGCCGCAGGCCGACGACGAACAGGAGCACGGCGACCCCGATCTGGGCCAGCAAGTCGATCTCGTCCTGGGCGTGGACCCAGCCGAGCACCGAGGGGCCGACCAGCACGCCGACCAGGATGAAGGCCACCATCAGCGGCTGGCGAAGACGCACGGCCAACGCGCCAACGGCAGCGGCGACCGCGAGCAGCAGCGCGATCTGGGCAAAACTGGTGAGGTTCACGCGGTTCTTCCCTTCATGGGAGACGTCCATCGCGCGGATGGGCTCTCTCGGATGACTTCCTCCCGACGATGCTGCTCTCGCTCAGGGAGTCAGGGCGACCGGAAGGAGAAGCGAACTGGCCTGGAGACGAGGACGTCGCATCGGGCGGTCCGGATGACCCACTCGGCCACGCTTCCGAGAAGCACATGAGACATGCCGGAGCGCCCGTGTGTTCCGAGGACGATCAGGTCAGCCTTTCGACGCTGGCTTTCGAGAAGGATTGCCTCCCGAGGGTCGCCCTTTCGAATTACGGGGATCCAGCGCAACCCCGCCTCGTTCCAGGGATCGAGGAGCCTGTCCAGGCCACTCCTGGCGTCGGTCAGGAACCCGCGTCGAAAAGCGATCGCCTCCGGAGATGGGCCGCGCCCGAGCCGGCTCTCGAATGGGACTTGATACACGTGGACGACCGCGATGGATTTCACGTTCGGTCCCAGGACGCGAAGGGCGAGTTCACGTATCTGGGTGGACGAATCTCCGAGATCCGTTGCGACAAGGGGTCGACTGTAGTTGTGGGTCGGCTTGCGGGCTACGACGAGCACGGGGACGTCACCCTTCCGGACGACGCGCTCAGCGGTGGAGCCGATGAACATGTCTCGAATGGGGCGGTGCCCGTGGCGACCCAGGACGATCAGGTCGGCCGAGGCCGTGCGGGAGCGTCGGATGATCTCCACGAAACTGCTGCCGGAGAGGATCTCCGATTCGACCGTGACACTGGATGGACCTGATTCCGAGGCGGTGTCGGCCACCAGCGCGGCCGCCTTCGCTAGCCGTTGCCGCGCATCGGCCTCTGCCTGGGCGCGAAGTCGGACCGTATGCCCCGGCGGGAGGACGTGAACGAGCAAGACCTTCGCCTTCGGTGCAAGGGGGAGACGGGCGGCGCGGCAGAGCGCGAGATCGGCGCCACTCGAGAAATCGGTGGGCACGAGCAGGCAGTGAAATGGCTTGCTCGACCCGACTCCGTGCCGTTCGACCATGACGCCCCCTTCGGTGCTTTGGCAGTTACTTCACCAGTGTCACCGGGACGTCGGAAAGGTGGATCACCTTGGTGCTGATCGATCCCATGACCAGGTTCTCGATGGCGCCCATGCCCCGCGTGCCCATGACGATCTTGTCGAACTCGCGGTCCTTCGCGAAGTGGGCGATCGTCTTCGCGACGTCTCCGATCCGGACGTGGTCGACGAAGGGGATCCCGGCCTCCTTCAGGATCGCCCTGGCCGAACCCAGCGCCTCCTCGCCACGCGTCTTCTGCCAGGAGGCGACCTCCTCATCGGTCAGGTGACTCCGGACCTCCCATGACTCGATGGGCGCCTGCACGTTGAGCAGGTTCACCTCCATCGGCTCGCGCCCGCGGATGAGCGTGACGACGTGCCGAACTGCGCGGCAAGCGTTCTCGGAGCCATCGACCGGCACAAGGGCCTTGATCATGGTGTCCCCCCGTCTGGACGAAGGCTATCTGCCCGTGGCACAGCCCTGCAAGCCGTGGGGTCACGAAGTCCCGCATGGGTTGCGGTAGATCGCCATGAACGGCCAGCCCCCCGAGTATCGCCCGGTCGCCGATGTCCGCGCCTCGCACGACCGCTCCTTGATCCAGCAGCGCAGCGCTCGTAGCCTGGGCCGACCTGGGAGGATCATGGCCGGAGCGCAGGACACAGCCGTCGCGGAGCGCCCGTCGCTCCCGTCCGTGCCCCTCCCCGGGCTCCTGGCGGGGTTTTTCGTCGCCTACGTCGCGCTCGACTGGGTGAGCTACGTCTACCCGGTGGCCCCGCTGGCCATCACGGTCTGGAACCCACCTCCAGGCCTGAGCCTGGCGCTGCTCTTGCTGGCGGGGCTAGCGAAGGCTCCCGCCCTGTTCGTGGCCGCCCTGGTTGCGGACCTGGTCGTCCGTGGCGCTCCCGGCCCGGCCTGGTTCACGCTCGTGTCCGCCGCCGTGATCGCGTCCGGCTATACGCTCGCGGCAGCCTGGCTGCTGAAGGTGGCGCGCATCGATTCAGCGCTTCGCCGTGTGCAAGACGTCGCCTGGCTCCTCTTGACCGCGGTGGCGGGTTCCGGTTTGGTCGCGGTCGCCTACGTCGCCCTGAACGTCGTCGCCGGGCTGGTGCCGCGGGAGGACCTCGTCCGGTACGCGATCCGGTTCTGGATCGGGGATGCGATCGGCATTTTGGTGACCACTCCCCTCATCCTCGTTTACGCCACCTGGGGCGCACGCCAATGGCCGTCGGGGCCACTGCGGGCGCCCGAGGTGCTGCTCCAGGTGGCGGCCCTCGCTGCCGCCCTGTTCGTCGTCCTCTGGTGGGCCCGCCCAGCCGAAGCCTCGCTCTTCTACGTACTCTTCGTTCCCGTCATCTGGATCGCGATGCGCCACGGTCTGCGGGGCGCGACGGTGGCGATGGTGGCCGTGCAGTTCGTTCTCATCGTTGTTCTTTGGGCGCGGGGGAACCCATTCGAGACGGTCCTCCAGGTTCAGACCCTCCTGCTGGCATTGACGGGCACGGCGCTCCTTGTCGCCGCGGCGGTCGACGAGCGGGCCCGGTCGCGCTCTCAACTCGCGGAACGAGAGGATGAGCTGCGCACGGTGGTCGAGACCGCGCCAGACGGCATCGTCACACTCGATCGGCAGGGGCGGGTGCGGGAGGCCAATGCCGCCGCCGGAGCGATGCTCGGTGTCACGCCGGAGTCGCTTCGAGGACGGCCACTCGAGTCGCTGCTCGGCGATGCGACCCGCGCGCAGGAAGGGTCCGCAAAATCCGAACGCACGGCGCAGCGCGCCGACGGAACCCCGTTCCCCGTGGAGATATCGATGGCTGAGGCCAGTGGCTCGGGGCTCCGCATCGCGGTGCTCCGCGACGTCAGCCAGCGCCGCGACGACGAGGAGCGGTTTCGGCGGCGCCAGGAGGAACTCTCCCGCGCCTTGCGACTCGCCGCCGCCGGTGAGATGAGCTCCGCCCTCGCGCACGAGCTGAATCAGCCCCTGTCGGCCATCGCCAACTATGCCAAGGCTTGCCAGCTTCTCGCCGATTCCGGCGACCAGGCCCGACTGGGAGAGACCTTGTCGAGAATGGGAATCGAGATCGGGCGCGCCAGCGAGGTGGTCCGACGCTTGCGCGACTTCTTCCGGACCGGGGCGGTGCGCCTGGAGCGCATCTGCATCGCGGACGTGGTGCGCGCCGCGCTGGAGTCGTCTCTGGCCCGGTTCCAGCGACACGGCATCGCGGTCAGGACGAGGATTCCCGAACCGGCACCCAACGTGATCGGCGATCGAGTTCAACTCGAGGTCGTGATCCACAATCTCATCGCCAACTCCGTCGACGCGCTCGCGTCGGTCGACGCGTCACGCCGGGAGGTCTCGGTCTCCGTCGTCCCGCGCGGGTCCGAGGTGGAGGTCGTCGTCCAGGACTCCGGGCCTGGCGTGCCAGTCGACCTGATGGCGGAGCTCTTCACCCCCTTCGTCACGAGCAAGGCGGACGGCATGGGCCTGGGCCTCGCCATCAGTCGCTACCTCGCCGAGGCGCACGGCGGCCGGCTCTGGGCCGAACCACTGCCGGCAGGAACGGCCTTCCGCCTGGCCCTTCCCGTGGACGGAGGACGAGATGCCTCCCACTAGCCTGCTCGAGCCCACGGTCTTCATCGTCGAGGACGACGAGGCCGTGCGCGACTCGCTGTCTCTGCTCCTCAGCCTTCAGGGAATGCGAACCATGCCGTTCGCCTCGGCGGAGGAGTTCCTCCGGACCTGGGGTGCCGATCGTGCCGGCTGCGTACTTCTCGACCTGCAGATGAAGGGGATGAGCGGCCTCGACCTCCTCGCCGAGCTGAGGAGGCTAGGGACCGTTCCGCCGGTCATCGTGATCACCGCGCACGGCGACGTCTCGAACACGCGCGACTCCTTCAAGTCGGGCGCGGTCGACTTCTTCGAGAAGCCCGTCGACCCCGACGCACTCGTGGTGGCAATCCGCCGGGCGGTCGATCAGGATATGGAGCGACGAGCCGAATCCCGGGAGTTGGCGTCGTTCTCGCGCGACCTCGAACGCCTCACCCAGCGTGAGCGCGAGGTGCTCGAGCTGGTCGTGGGAGGCCTGCACAACCGGGAGATCGCCGGCCAGCTGGGGATCAGTCCGCGGACCGTCGAGGTGTACAAGGGCCGCCTGATGGAAAAGCTCGGCGTGCGCCGCCTCCCGGACCTGATCCGGCTGATGTTGCGCCTGGGCCCCCCGGGGACACCGACCCGTCCAGGATAAGGGTTTCCCTTACGGCCCTCTCCGGATTTCGCGCCGGGCACCACTGTGAGATCCATGCATGGTCGCTCCTCGGCCCGGGTGGCCCGGGCCGAGGATCCTCGCCACGTGCGACTACAGGGAGAATGTGATGATCGAAAGCAAGAAGGAGTTCTACTTTTTCGTCGGTATTGGCGTGATGATCATCGCCGCGGGCGCGGCTGTCTTGACCCGATTCATCTAGCTCCGCCCAGCTGAAACCATCGACGATTCAGCCTGGGGACTCAAATCTCCCCGGCTCGATGGCTTACCTCGTCGCGGCCTTCGTTCCGACGCTCCGCTCGCCCCGGAGGTCTCGACACGACCCGGGGGTCGAGAACCTGGCCCTCCCGGTGTTGGGACGGGAAACCCGATCCCTTGGACCGATCACGGAGCCGGGCGGCAGTTTCACGGACGGTCAGCAGCGGCCCCACGGTGTCACCCCCTAGCCCGCCCCCATGCTCTTCGGCATCCCCATCGAGTTCTTCCTCTTCGCCCTGACGCTGCTCGGCGTGGCGATCTTCCACGCCCACACGCTGGGTGTGGCGCTGACCGGGCTCGTCACCATCTCGCTCTTCAAGATCCTCTTCTCCGGGTTCAAGTTCGGACCGGGCCTGATGGGCTTCGCCACGCACCTGGGGCACGAGTGGGTCACGCTCGCCAACCTCTTCGGCCTGCTCATGGGGTTCGCGCTCCTCTCGCGCCACTTCGAGAAGAGCCACGTGCCGGTGATCCTGCCGAAGTACCTTCCCGACGACTGGAAGGGCGCGTTCGTCATGCTGGTGATGGTCTTCGTGCTGTCGAGCTTCCTCGACAACATCGCCGCCGCGCTCATCGGCGGCGCCATGGCCCACCAGCTCTTCCGGGCCAAGGTGCACATCGGATACCTGGCCGCCATCGTGGCCGCCTCCAACGCGGGCGGTGCGGGAAGCGTGGTGGGGGACACCACCACCACCATGATGTGGATCGCGGGCGTGTCGCCCGTCCAGGTGCTCGACGCCTACGTGGCCTCGGCCGGGGCGCTCGTGATCTGCCGGGATCCCGGCCTCCATCTGGCAGCACAGGTACTCCCCCATCCTGAAGGACGCCCACGCCCATACCCATGTGGACTGGCGGCGAATCTTCATCGTGGGGCTGATGCTGGTCTTCGCCATCGTCACCAACATCGTGCTGAACCTGCGCTTCCCGTCCGCCGCCGATCACTTCCCCTTCATCGGTGCGGCCGTCTGGGTCGCGCTGCTCCTGACGGTGAAGGTGAGGCGACACGACTGGGAGGTGCTGCCCGAGACCTTCAAGGGCACGCTCTTCCTGCTCTCGCTCGTGGTCTGCGCGTCCATGATGCCGGTCGAGAGCCTGCCGGTCGCCTCCTGGTCCACCACGTTTGGCCTGGGGTTCCTCTCGGCGGTCTTCGACAACATCCCGCTCACCGCGCTCGCCATCAAGCAGGGAGGCTACGACTGGGGAATTCTCGCCTACGCGGTGGGCTTCGGTGGATCGATGGTCTGGTTCGGATCCTCGGCGGGCGTGGCGCTCTCCAACATGTACCCGGAGGCCAAATCGGTGGCGAAGTGGGTTCGCCACGGCTGGCCGATCATCGTGGCCTACGTGGTGGGGTTTGGCCTCATCATGACCTTCGTGGGCTGGCACCCGGAACCCATGCGAAGGGAAGTCCCGCCGCCCGACCCGTCGAGCGGGCGGATCATGCGCTGAGCCGGGGCCGCGGAACCCGCGCGATCGCCTCGGCAGCCTGAAGCTCAGCAGCCTCCGTTCGGGTTTCCCTTGTCGGTCGACCCGTCACGGGGTCGAGGGGGGGCCATTCACGTCCCGACGCCGAAGCGCGGCAAGATCCATCGCTGGAGGACGTACATGCCCACGAAGAAGAGGATGACCGGCAGGGCGTCGCGCATGGGTGTATGAGCCTAGCAGCCGCCCAGGGATTCGCAATGCACGGTCGATTCTCCTGTACGGAGCAGGGAACATGTCCGCCCCATAAGCACCCGAAGATGTCCGCTTTTGAGGGGAGCCCGTAAACCGGTGTGATGGATGACATCACGTTGCGGGTCGCCCGAGAGAGCAAGGCCATGACCAGGCAGGACGTCATCAAGAAGGCGGTGGAAGGGAAGATCAACTGGCTGCAGGCGGCGGACATTCTGCAGTTGAGCGTGAGGCACATGCGGCGCTTGCGAGAGCGCTACGAGCAGTTCGGGATTCCCGGGCTGAAGGACGGCCGCATCGACTGGAAGCGTCCGCTGCGGCTCGCGCCGAGCTTGGTGGATGAGATCTGCCGGTTGAAGCGGGACGTGTATGCCGATTTCTCGGTCCGGCACTTCCACGAGTTCCTGAGCGGGAAGCACGGGGTGACGATCTCCTACACCAAAACGAAGGACATCCTGCAGATGCGGGGGCTCGTGGAGCGTTCGCCAGGACGGGGGAAGTACAGGCGGAAGCGGGAGCGGCGGCCGATGGTGGGGATGCTGCTCCATCTGGATGCCTCGACCCACCCCTGGATCGAAGGCGTGCAGGAGCAGGACCTGGTCGTCATGCTGGATGACGCAGACGGGCGGATCCTCTTTGCGCGCTTCGTGGAGCAGGAGGGCACCCTTTCCACGCTCATGGCGCTGAAACACGTGCTGGTACGCTTCGGGCGCTTCAGCGAGCTCTACACCGATTGGGGCAGCCACTTCTGCAGGACCAGCAAGGCCGGCGAAGATCCGGACGACGAGCAGGGAGGACAGGTGGCTCGGGTCCTCTCTGCCCTCGGCATCCGCCACATCCTGGCCCGATCACCCGAGGCTCGTGGCCGTGGCGAGCGTGCCTTCGGGACCATCCAGGGAAGGCTCCCCCAGGAGCTGCGGCTCGCCGGCATCCAGACCTATCCGGCTGCCAACGACTACCTCGATGCGACCTTCGTCCCCGGCTTCAACAAGCGGTTCACGGTGAAACCCCTGGACGCCGAGAGGGCCTTCACCTCGTTGGCCGGAATCGACCTCGACCTGCTCTTGACCGCGCAGCACCCGCGGATCGTCCGCAACGACAACACAGTCGTCTTCTACCGGCTCGAGCTACAACTCCCCGCCTCGAAGGACCGCATCAGCTTCGCCAAGTGCCCGGTCCTGGTTCACGAGTTCCTGGACGGCACCCTAGGCGTCAGCTTCCACGGCAAGGTCCTGGCCCGGTTCGACCAGGCCGGCTTGCCATTGCCCCGAGGAAGGAGGGTCGAAAAGGCAGCTTAGGTAGTCCAACCCAGCGGACATCTTCAACTGCTCATGGGTGGGACTTGTTCAACTGTTCCGGACATGCACGGTCGATTCTCCTCGCGGCCGATTCTCCTGCTTGCACCCGGAGCGGGTTGTCGGATACTCCGCCCGCATGGAAGAGACGAGCCGGGAACAGGGGACGGAGAAGCCGGAGCGGCCCTGGGCCTTCGGCGGCGGGATGGTGCTGCTGGGTCTCATGACCTCCATCATCGCCAACGCGGTCAGCATCCAGGACAAGGAGAACCAGACCACGCGCACGATCACGCTCGCGGTCTACGGCCTGGGACTCCTCATCTCCGGGGCCGGGATGTACCGGTTGCTCTGGTTCGCCCCGTCGCGCAGGCCGATGTGGCTCCGCATCCTCATCACGGCCGTGCTCACCGCCCCGGTCTTCGCCCTGCTCGGCGTGATCCTGAGCTTCCTCTTCCTCATGATGTTCTACCGGTTCGGGTGAGTTCGCCTCCGTGACCGCCCTCGACCCCGTCGCCTTCGTCCGCTCCACGCCGCCGTTCGACAGCCTCGCCCCGGAGCTCTTCGCCGGCGTGGCGAGAAGCCTGGAGGTCGTCTACCACCCCACCGGCACGAGGCTCGTGACGGTCGGGGAGAAGCCGCTCGAGCACCTCTACGTGATCCGCAAGGGGGCGGTCCGGCTCGAGCGCGGCGGCCAGACCATCCAGGAGCTCGAGGAGGGGGAGACGTTCGGCTACACGTCGCTCATCACCGGCAAGGCCACGCTCGACGGCGTGGTCGAGGAGGACCTGCTCGCCTACCGGATCCCCGGCGACGAGTTCCGCCGGCTCCTCGGGGACGCGCGCTTCGCCAGCCACTTCGCCGCCGGGCTCGCCACGAGGCTCGAGTCGAGCCTGGAGCAGTCGCCGGTGGCCACCTTCCGGGTCGACCTGGCCGCGCCCATCGAGAGCCTGGTGCGCCGCCCCGCCGTCTGGGTGGACGCCGGCGCCACGGTGGGGGAGGCCGCCCGGGTCATGACCGAGGAGCGGATCTCGTCGGTGCTGGTTCGAGGCGAGCCGCCTGGCATCGTCACCGACCGGGACTTCCGCAAGAGGGTGCTGGCACAGGGGCTCGGGCCGAGCACGCCGATCGAGCGCGTCGTCTCCCGTCCGTTCACGCGGGTGGAGGGCGCCATGGCGGTGCACGAGGCCTGGACCGTGCTCCTCGAGGCCAACGTCCACCACCTTCCCGTGGTGCGCGACGAGCAGGTCGTGGGCGTCATCACCGACACCGACCTGCTCAAGCACACCTCCCAGGGGCCGGTCGCGGTGCTGCGGCTCGTGGAGAAGCTTCCCGGCCGCGAGAGCCTCCCTGGATATTCACGAAAGGTGACGGAGATGGTCGCGGCCCTGCTCTCCGGGGGGCTGAGGCCGGTGGTCATCTCCGGATTCGTGGCCCAGCTGAACGACGCGCTCGTGCGGCGAATCCTCCACTGGGCCGAGCAGGACCTGGGCGCGCCGCCGGCGCCCTACGCCTGGATCGCGCTCGGGTCGGAGGGGCGCCGGGAGCAAGCCCTGCTCACCGACCAGGACAACGCGCTCGTCTTCGCCGACGAGGGAGCCGCCTCGCGCGAGTACTACACGGCGCTCGCCGATCGGGCCAACACCGACCTCACGGCGGCAGGCTTCCCAAGATGCCCCGGGGGGTACATGGCCCGAAACCACTGCGGGACGCTCACCGAGTGGCGCGACAAGTTCGCGGCCTGGGTGGGCGACCCCACCGCCCGGAGCGTGCTCGACGCGGCCATCTTCTTCGACTTCCGGCGGGTGGCCGGAACGCTCTCGCTCGAGCCGCTCCAGGAGGTGCTCGACGGCATCCCCCAGCGGGAGGCCTTCCTGCGCAGCCTGGTGGGACAGGCGCTCGAGTTCCGGCCGCCGCCCCTGCTCGTGCTGCGGCTGCGAGGCGGTGGCTCCGAGATGGACCTCAAGAGACAGGGGATTGCCCCGGTGGTCTTCCTGGCCCGCTGCTACGCGCTGGCGGTCGGGAGCCACGCCCGCAACACGCTGGATCGGCTCTCCGCGGCGACCCGCGCCGGGCTCATGGGGCCAGACGCGAGCGCCAACGTCATGGAGGCCTACCGCTTCCTGCTCGGCCTGCGGCTGCGCTCCCAGCTGAAGATGATCTCGGAGGGGAAGGCCCCCACGAACGTCGTCGCCCTGTCGCGGCTATCGGCCATCGAGCGCAGCCGGCTCAAGGACTCCCTGCAGGCCATCGGATCCTGGCAGGGCAAGGCCGCCTACCGGTACCAGGTGGGCTGAGCGCCCGGGGCCCCGCGTGCTCTTCGCCTCGCCACGCTGGGACGTACCGGTCTACTGGGCGCTGGACCTCGAGACCGGCGGACTCGACGCCCGCAAGGACCCGATCATCTCGGTGGGGATGGTTCCGGTGCGCGGCGGCGTCATCCGGCTCGGGGAGGCCTTCAGCACGCTCATCCGCCCGGACCCGAGCCGCCTCATTCGCCCCGAGACGGTCCAGGCCCATCAACTGCTGGCCGGCGACCTGGACAAGGCGCCGCCCCTCGGCGCGGTGCTGAAGGAGGTGGACAGGCGGCTCTCCGGCTGCGTGCTCCTCGTCCACAACCGAGGCATCGACCTCCCCTTCCTCGAGAACGGTCACGCCCGGACCGGGCTCGAGTGGACGAAGCCCAAGGTGGTGGACACGGTCGACCTCCTCGTGAAGACGGCGTCGCGCCGGCGCTTCCTTCGCCCGGCGAGCGGGGAGGAGATGCCGTCGTTCAACCTGACCGAGGCCCGCTGCGCCCACGGCCTGCCCGAGTACGAGGCCCACGACGCCCTCGTCGACGCGGTGGCTACTGCGGAGCTGTTCCTGGTCCTGCGCCAGGCCATCGGGGCGAAGACGCTCCGGGACCTGCGCTGAGGAGCGCGGGCGGCAGGGCGAGCAGCGCGGCGAGCGCGACGAGCTCCACCCCGCCGGCCCAGGCGAAGAGCGGGCCCACGCCGTGCAAGCGGTCGAAGCCGAGCCCGGAGAGCTGGTAGCCGACCGCGTTGCCGAGGCCGAACACCACCCCGGCGAACATGGCCTGGCCGGTGGCCCGCAGGCGCGACGGCACGGCGCGTGACATGGCGTCCATGGCCGCGCCCCAGAAGAGACCGAAGGTGAAGGCGTGCAGGAGCTGGAGGGAGATCACCTCGGGGGCTCCCGTGGCCCGGGAGAGCAGGAACCAGCGCAGCGCGCTCACGGCGAAGGACGTGGCCAGGATGGCCCGGAGCGAGAAGCGCCCGGCGATGCGCGGGAAGGCGAGCAGCGCCGCCACCTCGGCCACGACGCCCACCGTCATGCTCACGCCGGTGACGCTGGCCGGCAGCCCCAGGTCGCGCACGAAGAGACCGAAGAGGAGGTGGAAGGGGGCCGTGGCGCCCCAGTGGATGGAGAAGACGGCGAGCAGCGCGAGCAGCGGCCAGTCGGCAAGCAGCCCGGCCATCTCCCGGAAGCGGGGAGGGTGGGGCGGCGCCGGCGCAGCCGAGAGGCGCCGGGCCGCGAGCGCGTAGGCGCCCACGCAGGCCACGACGGCGAGAGGGACGAGCGGGTCGCCAGGCCGGTCGCCGCGCCAGGTGAGGAGGAGCCCCACGACGGAGGTGAGAACCGCGAAGCCCACCGAGCCGAAGAGGCGGATGCTGGAGTAGGTCGTCGCCGGGTGGTGGGCCGCCCATTCCACCGTCACCGAGTCGACGAGCGGGATCACGGCCCGTTCGGCCAGGGCCGTCGCGAGCAGGACCGCGCCCACCGCGAAGGGCGTGCGCGCCGCCGGAAGGAACAGCACGACCAGGAAGGCCCAGGCGGTGGCGAACCGGAGCACCCGCGCCGGCGCCCGCAACCGGTCGGCCGCGACGGACCAGGCGATCGCGGCGGGCACGGCCACGAGCGGCCCGATCATCTGCACGGTGCCGATCTGCTCCCCCGAGAACCCCAGGCCCCGCAGGTACGGGGCGAAGTAGGGGAGGAAGGTTCCGACCCCGCCGTAGAAGGCGAAGTAGAAGAGGCGAAGTCGCGTGGCGGGGGACATCGGCTAGACTCGCTCTACCATGGACGACGTGGTCGGGATGGTGCTGGCAGCTGGATTCGGCACGCGGCTCCGGCCGCTCACCGACCTCGTCCCCAAGCCCGCCGTCCCGGTGGCCGGCCTTCCTCTGCTGCAATTCGCGCTTGCCCGGATGCGCGCGGCGGGGGCGAGGCGCGCGGTGGTGAACGCCCACCACCTGGCCATCGAGATGGAGCGGGTGGCGGGGGAGGCCGGCCGGGGCTCGGGCGTGGAGGTCGCGATCTCGTACGAGCCAGTCATCGCCGGAACGGGGGGAGCGCTCCGTCAGGCGAGATCGCTGCTCGGAGATGCCGGCGCGATCGTCGTCTGGAACGGCGACGTCCTCTTCGACCTGGACCTCGCCGGCGTGGTGGCCGCCCACCGGGCGAGCGGCGCGCTCGCCACCATGGTGCTCACGCCCATGCCCCCAGGCGCCACCTACGCGACCGTGGACGTGGATCGATCGATGGCCGTCCGGCGCATCGCCGGCCAGGGACCCGGGGGCGCGGACCTCGTCGCCCTGCACTTCACCGGCGTCCATGTCCTCTCCCCCGCGCTTCTCGAGCGGGTCCCGGACGAGCCCTTCGCCTGCGACGTGAACCGGCACGTCTACCCGCCGCTGCTCGGCCGAGGGCTGGTCCGCGCGGTGGTCGCGGGCGGGTACTGGAACGACCTCGGCACGCCGGCCCGCTACCTCCAGGCCAACCTCGACGTGATCTCCGGGGCTGCGCAGGTCCTGCTCCCCGGCGCCGAGCCGTTCGCCGCGCTGCGGGAGGCGGGGCCTCGCGTCTGGGTCGCGCCCGGCGCAAAGCTGGACGCGCGAGCGACGCTGGTGGGGCCGGCGATCGTCGGGCCAGGGTGCCGTGTTCCAGCGGGGGCGTGGGTCGAGCGCGCCGTCCTCTGGCCGGGGACCTGGCTTCGGCCTGGGGAGCGGCTCGTCGATGCGGTGGCCGCGGGGGAGTTCCGGCTCCCGGCGGGAGGCTAGACCTCCACCACCTGCACCAGGACCGAGGTCACGTTGTCCGAGCCGCCGGCTTCGTTCGCGGCGTCCACCAGCAGCTGGTTCGCTCGCAGGATATCGCCCCCCTCCTCCCGGAGGATCTCGGCCATCTGCTCGTCCGGCAACATCCCGAAGAGGCCGTCCGAGCAGAGGAGGAGCACGTCTCGTTCCCGGACGTCCACGCGCGAGAGGTCCACCGCCACGTCGTCCCGCATCCCGACCGCGCGGACGATGACGTTCTTGTGAGGGAAGGCGTCGATCTCGGCAGCGCTCGGACTGGACTGGCGGATGAAGTCCTGGAGGAGCGAATGGTCCTCGGTGAGCCGGCGGAGCTCGCCGTCCCGGAACAGGTAGGCCCTGCTGTCGCCCACGTGCCCGACGACGAGCGGCCCGTCCTCGGTGAAGTAGCCGGCCACGAGGGTCGTGCCCATGCCGGAGAGGCCGGGCTGGGATCGGGCCCGGGCGAGAATCGACCGGTTCGCGATCCGGATGGCCTCGGCAACCCTGTCCTCGGGGGCGCGATCGGCAGGGTCGGGATCGGTGGCCCAGAAGTAAGCGGCCAGCTCCTCGACCGCCATCCGGCTGGCCACCTCGCCCGAGGCGTGCCCTCCGAGCCCGTCTGCGACGCAGAAGAGGCCGGATTCCGGCATCACGAGGAAGGAGTCCTCGTTGTGGAGTCTCTTGCGGCCGACGTCGGAGGCGCCGATGGAGGCGAGGCGCATGACGCGACAGTAGTAGCGCCTGCCCCGACCGGTCAAAGGGTACGCTGGCTTCATGTCCGACCTCGCGCCAGTGACCCCGCCGCTGCACGTCGTGCTGGTGGCCCCCCAGATCCCGCCGAACACGGGCAATGCGGCCCGGACCTGCGCGGTGACCGGCTGCCGGCTTCATCTGGTGGGCCCCCTGGGTTTTTCCCTGGCCGAGAAGGACCTGCGCCGGGCCGGCCTCGACTACTGGGAGGACGTGGCGCCCGAGATCCACGACAGCTGGGCCGAGTTCGAGGCGCGCCAGCTGCGTGGCGCCCCGGGCCGGCTCCACCTCTTCAGCGCCCGGGCCGAGCGAAGCCTCTTCCAGGTCCGCTTCGCGCCCGGCGACGTGCTCGTCTTCGGGCAGGAGCAGCTGGGCTTGCCTCCGGCGCTCCTCGCGGCCTGGCCGGAGCGATGCGTGTCCATCCCCATGCTGCCCGGCCAGCGCAGCCTCAACCTGGCCGTATCCGTGGGTGTGGGGGTGTACGGAGCACTTCGATCGCTCTCGGAGTAAGATTGCAGGATGTCCTTTCTTCGCGAGCCGGGAGATCTCGCGCAGACGCCGCTGGCCGCCATCCTCCTCGAGGCCTGGAACCTTCGCCTCGCCGGAGAGTTGACGGTCAAGCAGGCGGGGGGCGACTCTCGCCTCTTCTTCCGCGATGGCGTGCCGGTGGGGGCCCAGACCTTCGCCGGATTCCACCCGCTCGGCCAGGTCCTGCTCGGGCAGGGGGCCATCGACATCGAGACCCTGGGGCGTTCGCTCGCCGAGATGGCACGGACGGGGCGGCGGCAGGGCGAGGTGCTCGTGGAGATGGGCGCGGTCTCCCAGGAGGTCGTCGACCGGGCCCTCGAGGCGCAGCAGGCCGGCTACGTGTCGCTCATCGCCGGGCTGGTGGACGGCGCCTTCCGGTTCAGCGTGAACGCACCGGTGCCGGAGTGGGCCGGGAGCGTGCTGCGCGCGCCGCTGCGGGCCGTGGTCGACGCGCTCGTCTCGCCGCAGGCGGCGTCGCTCGTCCAGTCTGCACTCGCCCAGGCGGAGGGCACCGTCGCGCTCGGAACCGCCTACGCCGAGCTCGAATCGGCCTTCTCCTGGACCGAGCCGGAGGCCGCTGCGGTCCGGAAGCTCGCCGCGGCCGCGACCGCGAAGGAGATCCTGGCCGCGCCAGGGCTCTCCCGCGACCAGGCGAGGGCCGTCCTCGCCGCGCTCCTCCTCCTCGGACTGGCCGAGCAGGCGGGAGAGGTGTTCGAGATCTCCTCGCTCGGCGCCGGTTCCGCAGCCGGTAGGCCGAGCGCACCGCCTCGTGCTCCTCCCGAGCCCGCGCGCCGAAGCGACCCCGAGGAGGCGCGGGCCAGGCGGCAACGATTGCTCGCCCGGGCCATGCAGAACATGGGCGTGGGACCGCTCTCGTCCGGACCGATGGCGGCCGCGGCGGGCTCCGCGGCGAAGGCGGCATCCAGCGCCACTGGGCCATCCAGCGCCACGGGGGCACCGAGCCAGCCCACTCCCGCCGAGCGGGAGATCCGCCGAGCCCTCGAGGCCGCGCTGCCGCTTGCGCGCGAGGCGGACCTCTTCGCGCGCCTCGGCCTGCCGCGCGGCGCGACCACCGAGGACGTGAAGGGCGCCTACCTCCGGCTGGTGAAGCAGTTCCACCCCGATCGCTACGGGTCCCCGGCCCTGGCAGATCTACAGGGTGGGTTGCGCGAGGTGCTCTCCGCCTTCAACGAGGCCTACGCCACGCTCTCCGACCGGGTGAGGCGCACCGACTACCTGGCCAGGAGCGCCTCCGGTGGGCGGGCCGCGACCGAGGCCGCCGCCGCCGCCGCGCGTGCCGACTTCCAGAAGGGCGAGGCCGCACGCCGCACCGGCGACAACGCACGCGCGCGCATCTTCTTCGAGGCGGCGGTCCGCAGCGACCAGCGAGCCGACTACCTGGTGGCACTCGCGACGGTGACGCTTCTCTCCGGAAAGCCGGAGGACCGGGAGCGGGCCGGACGCCACCTGGCCGAGGCCATGAAGGACCCGACCTGCTCCGGGGCCTTCCTGGCGGCCGGGATCATGGCCCGGGACGAGAACGACCCGGACCGCGCCGAGAAGCTCTTTCGCGCCTCGCTCAAGGCCAATCCCCGCAACGACGAGGCCGCCCGCGAGCTCCACAAGATCCAGGGCCAGCGAAAAACTCGCGCCGAGGCGCGGTCGGACGCGAAGAAGTGACGACTCCCGATCACCGCGAGCGGGCGCAGGCCTCGTCCCGGCTTCCTTCCCTCGACGCGGTGGTCGAGGTGGACGCGGAGGTCCTGGCCCAGCGGCTCGTGTCCCTCCCCGACGAGGCGAACGCGCTCGTGCGGTTCCTCGACGGGAAGCGCACCCTTCGTGAAGTCATCGCCGGGTCGGGCCAGGACGTGACGGAGGCATCGGCGGTGCTGGCTCGCCTCCACGAGCAGGGAATCCTCCGGGTGGGGGCGAGCTCCGCCGCCGGGACGGCCGAGGAGGTGCCCGCGACGACGCCCACGCGGCCGGCCGCGAAGACGCCTTCGCCGGACGGCGTCGACTGGTTCGCAGCCCCCGATGACGCCGGGCTCGCGGAGCCTTCGGAGGGTGCCGGGGAGTCCGAGCCGGAGCCACACGGCCCCGCCGACATCCCCGCCGACCGCCCAGAGCCGGGGGGTGTCGGCTGGGTGCGCGCGATCCTGGCCCGCTTGCGCGCCTGAGCAGAGCGGGTAGAAAGACGTCGCCGTGAAGGTCCTGGGAATCGAGACGAGTTGCGACGAGACCGCCGCCGCCGTGGTGGAGGACGGTCGACGTGTGCTCTCCGACGTGATCTCCACCCAGATCGAGATCCACCGGCGCTGGGGAGGGGTCGTGCCCGAGCTCGCCAGCCGCAATCACGTGGTCCAGGTGATGCCGGTCATCGACGAGGCGATGCGCCGAGCCGGAGTTTCCCCTTGCGACCTCGACGGCATCGCCGTCACCTCGGGTCCCGGGCTCGTGGGGGCGTTGCTCGTCGGCGTCCAGGTGGCCAAGGCGCTGTCGCTCGCCTGGGACCTGCCGCTCGCGCGCGTGAACCACCTGGAGGGACACCTGCTCGCCACCTTCCTCTCCGAGGAGGCGCCGGCGTTCCCCTACCTGGGGCTGGTGGTCTCGGGCGGTCACACCTCGCTGTACGTCGCCGAGGCCTTCGGGCGCTACCGGCTGCTCGGGCAGACCCGCGACGACGCCGCCGGCGAGGCCTTCGACAAGGGGGCCAAGCTCCTCGGCCTGCCCTACCCGGGCGGCGTGGCCATCGACCAGCTGGCTCGCGGGGGCGATTCACGCGCCGTGAAGTTTCCCAGGGCCATCGTCAAGGGCGGCCCGCTCGAGTTCAGCTTCTCGGGGCTGAAGACCGCGCTCCTGCACCACGTGCGCAAGCACGGCGTCCCGCAGGGCCAGCTCCTCGCCGACCTGTGCGCCAGCTACCAGGAGGCCATCGTGGGCGCGCTCGGCTCGAAGCTCTTCCGGGCCGCACGCGAGCTGCAGCTCGACCGGGTGGTGCTCTCGGGCGGCGTGGCCGCCAACGGCCGGCTGCGCGCGGCGGTGGTGGAGCGGGCGGCCGAGTACGAGGGGATGAGGGTCTTCCTTCCGCCGCCCCGGCACTGCACCGACAACGCCGCCATGATCGCCGTGGCCGGGACCCAGGCACTCCTCCGTGGCGAGCGGGTCGGCCCGGAGCTGAACGCCGACGCGGGCTGGCGGCTGGGGCAGGAGCAGCTCCAGGGCCAGGGGAGCTGACGTGTCCCATCCGTCGCCCAAGGTCCTCCTCGACCGCCACGGCCTGCGGGCCAAGAAGAGCTGGGGGCAGAACTTTCTCGGCGACGAGGCCATCCTCGACGCCATCGCGCACCTCGCCGTCGAGCGCCCCGGCGAGGTGGTGATCGAGCTCGGCTCCGGCCTCGGCCATCTCACCGAACGGCTCCTGGCGCACGGCGCCCGGGTGATCGCGGTGGAGCGCGACCGCGACATGGCCCGCGTGCTTCGTGGCGAGTTCGGGGAGACCATCCGGCTCGTGGAGGCCGATGCGGCCCGGGTGGACTTCGCGCGGCTCGCCGCGGATGCGCCGGGCGGAGCGCCGGAGGGCAGGGTGGCGGTGGCCGGCAACATCCCCTACCACCTGACCAGCCCCATCCTCTTCTCGCTCCTCGACCAGGCAGGGTCCGTTTCACGCGCCGTGCTGCTCCTGCAGCGGGAGGTCGCGGAGCGGCTGGCCGCCTCGCCGGGAACGAAGGACTGGGGGCTGCTCTCGGTGCTGCTCCAGCAGCTCGGCGAGGTCGAGATCGATCGCATCGTGCCTCGCGGCGTCTTCCACCCGCCGCCGCGCGTGGACAGCGCCGTGGTGCGCATCGACCTGCACGGTCGCGAGCCGCGGGCCGCCGATCCGCGCCGCTTTCGACTTTTAGTGAAGGCCGGCTTCGCCCAGCGCCGGAAGGTCCTGAAGAACGCGCTGGAGGCGTCGCGGGTGGCACCTCGCGCGAGGCTCGAGGAGGCGCTCCGGGCCTCCGGGATCGACCCGGTTCGCCGCGGAGAGACCCTCTCGGTGGAGGAGTGGGAATCTCTCGATCGGGCGCTCGGTCCAGCCGGGCCCGCCTGAAAAGTCCAGGAACGACGGACGCTTGACGTGGCGTCGGCTCGGCGAGGATGCCGCAGCCGCCCTGGTCCGCCGCCGCCCCGATCGGGTTCGGGTGTTTTCCGGAGGCGATCCCCGGCACTCGTCCCCCCCGTTGCCGGTCGTCCGTCCACGCCCCCACCGGACTCTTTCTCCGCGGGCTGGGTAGTGCGCCCAATATCGAAGCCGGGGCCGATCGACGACACTCCTTCTCGAAGGAAGGCTTCCAACCCGGAGTGAAGGAGACAAGGATCATGACGACCATCAACGGCGGCAGCGCGGTGAAGGGTGGCTACTACCTCTCGAAGTCCCACTGGGAGATCTTCCCCATCCAGCGCGACGGCGAGCGGCTCCCCGGTCCGGTGGCCGAGCACTACGTGCATCTCCCGACCGCGGCCGTCTTCCTGCTCATGCCGGTCCTGGGCGGGCTGATGGTGGTCTTCCTCCCGTTCATCGGCCTCTACCTGACCGCCAAGGCCGCGCTCAGCCCGCTGGTCGGCATGTTCCGCCGCTCGGCCCAGGACCTGGCCGCGACCGTGACCCCCGGCTGGCAGCCCGGCGAGGCGCACTTCACCGGCAAGCGCCCCGAGGAGAAGGCCAACGACAAGGCCCCCTCCAAGCAGGTCGATCTCGAGCAGCTGGCCAAGGAGATCCAGGCGAAGCGCGAGGAGTAGGGAGAGGCGCAGGGAGCGGCACGCGGGCAGCAGCCGAAAGGAGCGACGGCCATGGCACGGTACACGGGCGGAAAGCAGGTCCCAGGCGGCTACTACTGGAATCCCCGCCACTGGAGCATTTCCCCGGTGACGGGCGAGGGGGGCTTGCTCCCCGGGACGTCGGCCGACCGATACGTTCGCATCTCCTGGGTGACGGCGCTCCTGCTCGCGCCCATCCTCGGCGGCCTCTTCGTGGTGGCGCTGCCCTTCATCGGCTTCGCGATGTTCTTCCACTGGGCGTGGACCTGGGCGACCGGTACCGCCCGCGAGGGCGCGAAGGATCTCGCCGCGACCGTGAATCCGGGATGGCGGCCTGGCGAGGTCCACCTGACGGGTCGCTCGGTGGACGGGAAGCTCGAGGATCTGCCTGCCGGCGGCGCCGGCGAGTCGGCCGTGAAGGAAGTTGCCGACGAGGTGGCGCGCAGGCGGCGCGAGAACGGGAACGGCAGCGACTGAAGCGGCGGCGACGGAAGAGGTCGGCCACGACGGGGCGCCACGAGCGGTTGCAAGGAAAAGCTGGGCGCCCCACCGAAGAATCCGCCGCCCGCCGCCGCCAAGCCCCGCCGACGGCAGGGCGCCCATTCTCATCGCCGCGCTAGATTCCCGCGGCCCTCGCCGTTGCCAGAAGCAGGCTCATGTTCCGCGCACCGTTCTCGCCCAGGTACCGTCGAAAGGCCCCGGCATCGAGCTTCATGGTGCGGATGGTCCCCTCGACGACGACGTCGTAGCTCCTCGCGCCCGGCTTGCGCAGCTCGAGGGCGATCTTGAGGATCGCCCTCTGATAGGCCGGATCGACCGCGCCGTCCGCGGTCGATCCCCTCCCCAGCCTCCGACCCGCCACCGGCCCACGCCGCCCTTCCACCATCCTGCCTCCACGTCACATGCCAAGACGTTAGCGGACGTGACCCTACATGGCCTCATGTGACGAGGTCAAGATGGCGACCCCGTACGCCCCACGTGGACACTCGACGACCCCGTGTGGCAAGCTCGCGCAAGATCAATGGAAAAGTCGAGGTACATCGCCATCGAGGGGCCCATCGGCGTGGGAAAGACCACGCTGGCGACCGTGCTGGCCGACCGGATGGGGGGGCGAATCGTCCTCGAGGCGGTCGAGGAGAACCCCTTCCTGCCAGGCTTCTACCAGGACAGGAAGAAGCACGCCCTCCAGGCCCAGCTCTTCTTCCTGCTGTCCAGGTACCAGCAGCAGCAGGACCTCTTCCAGCAGGACCTCTTCAGCCAGGTCACCATCTCCGACTACCTGTTCGCGAAGGACCGCATCTTCGCGAGCCTGACCCTCGAACCGAACGAGCTGGCCCTCTACGAGCGCATCTGGCAGGTGCTCGGCGCACGGGTGGTGAAGCCGGACCTGGTGGTCTACCTGCAGGCCCGCCCCGAGGTGCTGGCTGCGCGCGTCCGCAAGCGGGGGC
Source organism: uncultured delta proteobacterium (assembly GCA_963700085.1). Taxonomy (GTDB): domain Bacteria; phylum Myxococcota; class Myxococcia; order Myxococcales; family Anaeromyxobacteraceae; genus CAIOAK01. The sequence continues at coordinate 138,603 of CAVOWI010000015.1, read as the reverse complement.
GCGACTTCGAGCGGCACATGGCCAGCGACTACCTGGAAGCGGTCAGCCGGGCCTACGGCGACTTCTTCTTCCACTACGAGGAGACGCCGCTCCTGGTGGTGAACACGAGCGAGATCGACCTCGGCGACGAGGCCGACCTCGAGGCGCTCCTCAGGGAGATCCGGCGCCACCGGCGGGGACGGCTGCACTTCTCCCTGGCCGGCCACGGCGGCTGACTCCCGGGCGTCCCTCCGGGCGCCCCTCCCGGCGCCCGATCCGTTATCCGTGGCGCAGATCGCCCCCGCCGGGGTAGATTCCGTCCTTCCAATGGGCGGGACCTCGAGAGAGGCCTACACCGGAGGCGAATCACCATGTCCAGCCAGACCGCCCCGCGAAAGCGGGTGACCATCCACGAGCTGCGTCGCATGAAGGGGGCCGGCGAGAAGATCGCCGTGGTCACCGCCTACGACTCCACCAGCGCCCGGCTCGTCGACAAGGGCGGCGTCGACGTGGTCCTGGTCGGCGACTCGGTGGGCATGGTGATGCAGGGGCACGAGTCCACCCTGCCGGTCACGCTCGACCAGATGATCTACCACTGCGCGTCGGTGCGCCGAGGCCTGGCGCGAAGCAGCAGCCGCGCCCACCTGGTGGGCGACATGCCGTTCGGCAGCTACCAGGCCAGCCCCGACGAGGCCGTGAAGAACGCCATGCGGATGGTGGCCGAGGGCGGGGTCGAGGCGGTGAAGCTCGAGGGCGGGTCCGAGTTCGCAGAGGTGATCGGGCGCATCGTCCGGGCCGGCATCCCGGTCATGGGACACATCGGGCTCACGCCGCAGTCGGTGCACAAGATGGGCGGCTACGTCGTGCAGGGGCGAGACGGCGAGAAGGCCCAGAAGCTCATCCAGGACGCCCACGCGCTCGAGGCCGCCGGCTGCTACGCGGTGGTGCTGGAGTGCATCCCGGCGGAGCTTGCCCGCCTCGTCTCCTCCCAGCTCGGCATCCCCACCATCGGCATCGGCGCCGGCGTCCACACCGACGGCCAGGTGCTCGTCTACCACGACCTCCTCGGCCTGGAGACCGACTTCAAGCCCAGGTTCGTGAAGCGCTTCGCCGAGCTTGGACCGGCGGCCGCCGCGGGTGTCGAGGCCTACGTCGCCGAGGTGAAGGCCGGCACCTTCCCGGCCGAGGAGCACAGCTTCCACGCGCCGTCCCTCCGCCTCCTCCAGGTCGTTCCGCAGCAGCCGTCCGCCGACGACGACCACGCCGGCGTCGTGGGGGCGCCGGTCTAGCTTCGTCCGGACGTCGATGTCCACACCCGAGCTCATCCGCGACCCGGCCGCGTGGCAGCGTCGATGCACCGCCGCGCGCGACGGGGGGACCCGCATCGCGCTGGTGCCCACGATGGGCTACCTGCACGACGGGCACCTCTCGCTCATGCGCGAGGCGCGCCGGCGCGCCGACCAGGGCGGCCGCTCCGGCCTCTCGCTTGCCACCATCTTCGTGAACCCCGCGCAGTTCGGGCCGAGCGAGGACCTGGCGCGCTACCCGCGCGACCTGGAAGGCGACCTGGCCAAGTGCGGCAAGGCCGGCGTGGACCTGGTGCTGGCGCCGGAGGACCCGTCGGTCGTCTACCCGGCCGGCTTCCAGACCTGGGTGGAGGTGGGCGAGGTGTCGAAGGGGCTGTGCGGCGACCGGCGCCCCGGCCACTTCCGCGGCGTGGCCACGGTGGTGGCGAAGCTCCTCGGCCTGTCGCGTCCCCATGTGGCGCTCTTCGGCGACAAGGACTGGCAGCAACTTCAAGTTCTCCGGCGGATGGTCCTCGACCTCGACATGGGGATCGAGGTGGTGGGCATGCCAATCGTCCGGGAGCCGGACGGGCTGGCGCTCTCGTCGCGCAACGCCTACCTATCTGCCGAGGAGCGTTCCCGCGCGGCCGCCATCTCCCGGGCCCTCGAGGAGGCACGCCGCCGGGCCTCCGGAGGCGAACGGGACCCGCGCCAGCTTTCAGCCGGCATCACCCGCGTCCTGCTCGAGGCCGGGATGCGGATCGACTACGTCGAGCTGGTTCACCCCGAGACGCTCCGGCCGGTCGCGCGGGCGGAGCCCGGAACGCGCGCGATCCTGGCCGCCTTCCTGGGGCGCACCCGGCTCATCGACAACGTGGGCCTGCCGTGAAGAAGGGCAAGGGGCCGGCGGCCGGCGAGGGCGTGAAGATCGTCGCCCAGAACCGGCGCGCCCGCTTCGACTACGCCATCGAGGAGCGGGTCGAGGCCGGGCTCGCTCTCACCGGAAGTGAAGTGAAGTCGTTGCGGGCGAGCAACGTGGCACTCTCCGACGCCTATGCGGCGGTCCGGGGCAGCGAGCTCTGGCTGCTCAACTGCCGCATCGGCGAGTACCAGGCCGCCGCCTCCTTCGGCCACGCGCCGCTGCGGGAGCGGAGGCTGCTCCTCCACCGGGCCGAGATCGACAAGCTCCGCAGCAAGGTGGAGCAGCGCGGCTACACGCTCGTGCCCATGTCCCTCTACTTCAAGGACGGCTGGGCCAAGGTGGAGCTGGGGCTCGGGCGCGGAAAGACCCACGAGGACCGGCGAGACCACATCGCCGAGCGGGAGAGCCGCCGCGAGATGGACCGCGCGCTTGCCCGGAATCGCCGCTGATCGGGCGTGTGGTCAGAGGTCACACCCCTCCGTGGCGGTGCCCCGCTGGGGGGGAGGATTCCATCCCAACTGGGTCCTGCTACCCTGGAAGGGACAGAGCCATGTTCGACCGCGTCAAGCTGCGCAGAGACCTCACCGACTGCGGTGGGCGCCTGCTCGCCCGGGCCGGTTCGGTGATATCGGTCGAGCTCATCGCCGAGGCTGCCGACGAGGCCCGCCCGGGAAATCTCACCCCGATCTCCGACACCTTCCTCGCCGACGACCTGGCGGGCGCCGCGCGAGAACCGGCCCTCTGCCACCTCTTCCGCGCCGAGAAGGACCGGTCGGCGGTGAGCCGTGTGATCGTAGCGGCCCTGTTGCCCCTTCCCCTCGTCGAGGAGATGGCGGCCGCCAAGATATCCGACCCGGTTCGCTACCGCCACGCGCTCGCGAGCGCGGTGGTGACCGCGCGCATGATCCTCGCGACGTCCGGCACCGGGCGGGCCTCCCCGGAGATCGCCGCGGCGGCGCTGCTGCACGACATCGGCATGTGTCACGTGCCCGTCCAGGGTGGTGCGCACGCCCGATTCCCTCCGCGGGGAGGACGCGGTGGAGATCGCGCAGCACCCGTTCCTGGGCGCCTACCAGCTGGCCCGGCTTCTCGGAAACCACCCGGCGGTGGAGGCGGCCCTGGCCCACCACTGGCGTGACGGGCAGGGGTATCCGGATCTCCCGGCCCCTCCGTCCCCCACGACCGAGGTGGTCGCGGTTGCGAGCGCGTTCGCGGCGCTGACCCAGACCCGGGCCTACCGCTCCGAGCCATACGAGGCGCGCGGCGCTGCAGACGTCCTGGTGGCCGAGGCGGCGTCGGGGAATGCCGACCCGTTCGCGGTCAAGCTGCTCGTCCACGTGCTGCGCGGCGCGGACGGGCACATGAACGGTCTGCGCTTCGCCCGGGCCCGGCCGGGCATGCTGCCCGAGGTCAACCGCCACACCCGGATCGCGCCGCCGGCTCGAAGGATGGTCTGACGGCGCCGAGCGCCGCGGGAGCCGCAGCGCGGGGTCAGATCCCCGAGGCCGCCCGGAGCAGATCCCAGGTGTAGAGGCCGGTGTCGTGGCCGTCCGACCAGTGGACCTGGATGGCGTAGCTCCCCACGGAGTCGATCTTCTCGGCGCGGATGTCGAGCGGGATGGTGGAGGGGTCGAGGATCTTCCTCCCGGTGCCCTCCTCGATGCAGGCGGCGCAGGGGCAGAGATCGCGCAGGGTGAAGCCCGGCACGATGGCCACCCGGCCGCCGGGCCAGGCGATCTCGAACTCGCCCCGCTCGTTCAGGTCGATGGCCTCGGGGGGCGCCGCCGGAGGTGGGCGGATGCGGATGCGGTCGAGAAGTCCCATGGCGGGATAGATGGTGTGGATGCACCCCGGCGTCAAGGGGAGCGGGCGAGCGCCACGAGCAGCTCGGAGCGGTCCTCGAGGGGCGCGGTGCAGGGAGGGCCGTCGGCGGCGAACAGCTCCGAATGGGAGAGCGCCGGAGCGAGCCGGATCACCGCCGAGGAGCGGGTGCCGTAGATGTCGCCCAGGTGGATGCAGAGCCCCGGACCGGGCGGGAGCTCGTGGCTCGAGAGCAGTTCCCGCAGGCGCGCCGGCGACGGGTCGACCGGCCAGCGAGCCCGCAGCGCCTCTCCGCGGGCGTCCCGGCCGCGGGGGTCGCGCTCGGTGGCCACGTGCAACCCCGGTCCCAGGTCCTCGAGCGACGAGGCGTCGCCGTCGTACCACCAGAGAAACGCGCTGAGGGCGTCGGCCACGACGAGGTGAAACGGGTTGTACGCCCCGGCCTCGGTGCGCGAGGCCAGCTCCCGCGCCGCCGCGGCCGAGGGCTGGCCCAGCATGCGGGAGACGATCTCGCCGCGGGACCGCCGGCTCGGGTCGGGAGGGTGACCGAGCGAGGCGTGGAAGTTGGTGATGCCGGCGAAGAGGCCGGAGGCGCCCACGCCGATCCAGGTGCCGCCGGCCAGCGCGTCGCGCGGGGCGGCGTGGCGCGGCGCGCTCGCAGGAGCCCGCAGCGCCCAGTCCTCGGACGGACGGCCGAGCCGCTCGTCGCGATTGGCTGCGACGACGAGCGGCCAGCGCCTGTCGGCGTGGAAGGCGAGTGCGAGCGTGCACACGCCAGGGATCTACCTCTTCGTCGCCGCCACCGCTCGCGCGTTCTTCACAGAGGCGAGCAGCAGCTGCCGCTCCAGCTCGAGCTGCACGGGCAGGGTCTTGCCGAGCTTGTCGAACCACTCCTTCTGGTCCGCGAGCTCGAGCTCCCACTCGCCCAGGTCGATGCGGGTGGCCTGCTCGATGGCCGAGGGCGGCACGTCGAGGCCGGCCATGTCGAGGTCTCCTGCCACCGGAACCCAGCCGAGCACGGTCTCCTGGGCGTTGGTGCGGCCGCGGGCGCGGTCGAGGATCCACTTGAGGACCCGCATGTTGTCGCCGTAGCCCGGCCAGACGAACTTGCCGTCCGATCCCTTGCGGAACCAGTTCACCATGAAGACCTTGGGCGGGTTGGGGATGCGCTCCTGCATGTCGAGCCAGTGCTGCAGGTAGTTCCCGGCGTCGTAGCCCAGGAAGGGCAGCATGGCCATGGGGTCGCGACGGACCACGCCGACCGCGCCGGTGGCCGCCGCGGTGGTCTCCGAGCCCATGGTGGCGCCCAGGTAGACGCCGTGGGTCCAGTTGAAGGACTGGAGCACGAGCGGGACGGTGGTGGAGCGGCGGCCGCCGAAGATGATGGCGCTGATGGGCACGCCCCGCGGATCGTTCGCGAAGCGGGAGAGGACCGGGTTGTTGGCCACGGGCGCCGTGAAGCGGCTGTTCGGGTGGGCCGCCTTCTCGGTGCTGCCCTTCTTCCAGGGGTCGCCCTTCCAGTCGATGAGGGTGTCGGGCGCCGGGTCGTCGTGCCCTTCCCACCAGACGTCGCCGCTCTCGGTGCGGGCCACGTTGGTGAAGAGGGTGTCCCTGGTGATGCTGGCCATGGCGTTCGGGTTGGTCTTGGTGTTGGTGCCCGGGACCACGCCGAAGTAGCCGTACTCCGGGTTCACGGCCCAGAGCCGGCCGTCGGGTCCGACGCGCATCCAGGCGATGTCGTCACCCACGGTGCGGATCTTCCAGCCCGCGAACTCCTTGGGCGGAACCAGCATGGCGAAGTTGGTCTTGCCGCAGGCCGACGGGAAGGCAGCCGCCACGAAGCTGATCTCGCCCTCCGGGCTCTCGGCCTCGAGGATGAGCATGTGCTCGGCGAGCCAGCCCTCCTTCCTGGCCAGGTACGAGCCGATGCGGAGCGCCAGGCACTTCTTGCCGAGCAGCGCGTTGCCGCCGTAGCCCGAGCCCACCGACCAGATGGTGTTGTCCTGCGGGAAGTGGGTGATGAAGCGCTTCTCGGGGTCGCACTCGGCGACCGCGTGGAGCCCCTTGTTGAAGTCGTTCCTGTCGCCGAGCCGGTCGATGGCGACCTTGCCCATGCGGGTCATGGTGCCCATGTTGAGCGCCACGTAGACCGAGTCGGTGAGCTCGATGCCCACCTTGGCGAAGGGCGAGTCGGCCGGGCCCATCACGTAGGGCACCACGTACATGGCCCGGCCCTTCATGCAGCCGTCGTAGAGGCCGCGCATCTTCGCGTACATCTCGGCGGGGGCGACCCAGGTGTTGGTCGGGCCGGCCTCCTCCTTGGTGGGGGTGCAGATGATGGTCAGGTGCTCGACGCGGGCGACGTCGTTCTTGTTCGAGTGGTGGTAGTAGCAGCCCGGCCACTTCTTCTGGTCGAGCGGGATGAGGATCTTGTCGCCGACGGCCTGGGCGATGAGCTGCTGGCGCTCCGGCTCTGTGCCGTCGAGCCAGACGACCTTCTCCGGCTTGGTGAGCTTGGCCATCTCGTCCACCCAGGAGAGCAGGTGGGGATTCTTGGTCGGCGCGACGGTCGAGGACATGCTCGGGACTCCCGTTGGGGATTGGGGAATAGGGCTCGAGAGAGCCCTCGTTGATAGCACAGCGGCCCCTCGGGGTTAAGGCCCCGAAGAGCCCTTCAGCTTGTCCCGGAGGAGATCCCCCAGGGTTCCGAAGCCCTTGCCGCTCGCCCGGGGCGACTTGGCCATGTACTCGGTGGCCTCGCGGCGCTCGTCGGCGGCCTCGGCCCCGGTGCGGGAGAGGCGGATGCGGCCCCGCTCGTCGATCTCGGTGAGGAGAACCGTGAGCTCGGCGCCGGCCGGGAAGGCCTTGCGCAGGTCCTGTCCGCGGGGCGTCCCGGTCTCGGCGGCGGGGACGAGACCCCTGCCTCCGGCGAAGCGGACGAAGACGCCGTAGGGCTCGACCCGATCGACCGTGCCCTTCACCACGTCGCCCACCCTGGGCGGGGGAGGGGGTGCGGTGGTCGGCCGGGGCGGCGCGGCCACCGGTTCCGGGCGGGGAACCAGTGCCCGCACGCTCAGTGATATGCGCGTGCCCTTCTTCGCGTCCTCCTCGATCTTGAGGACCTGGACCTGGACCTTGTCGCCCTGCCGGAGCAGGTCGCCGGGCTTCGAGACCCGGTCCCAGGCCAGCTCGGAGACGTGGACCAGCCCCTCGATGCCGCCGATGTCCACGAACGCGCCGTAGTCCTGCACGCTCGTGACCGTGCCCTCGAAGGTGGCGCCCGGCTCGAGCCGCTCGCGGGTCTTCCGGGCCTCCTCGGCACGCTCCTCCTCGAGCAGCGCGCGGCGGGAGAGCACCACGTCGCGATCGTCGGCCTTCTGGACGCGGAAGCTGAGCCGCTGGCCCACCAGCGTGGTGGGATCGCCGACGAAGCGGATGTCGATCTGCGACATGGGGCAGAAGGCGCGCTGCCCCATCACGTCGACCTCGATGCCGCCCTTGTTGGCGCCGGTGACGAGCCCGTCGACCGGCAGGCCGGTCTGGGCCGCCTCGATCACCGCGCGCCGGTCGGAGTGGACCTTGGCCTTGCCGCGGCTCACCACCACGCCGCGCTCGCCGCCCTTCACCACCACGCCGTCGATGATGTCGCCGGGCGCGAACTCGAGCTGGCCTTCGTCGTCCTGCAGCTCGATGGTCTCGATCATCCCGTCGGCGAGGCCGGAGCCGAGTTCCAGGAAGGCCATGTCCTGGCCGATCTGGAGGATCTTGCCGGCCACCTTCTCGCCCGGCTGGAAGCGGCGGCGGGGGCGCGCGGCGGCCGCGGCGTCGGCGTACATGTCGGCGAAGGAGCCCTCCTCGGTGGCGGGGGCGTCGTACGCCGGGGGCGGTTCGCCTGGGGGAAGTGCGGGGCCAGCCGGTTCGCGGGGACCGGCGTCCCTTCGTGGCTCGCGGCGGTCGCGCGGGCCGCCGTCACGGCGGGGAGGACCGCCGCCGCGTGCGCCGGGGAAGCCGGGGCGTCCGGGAGGACGATCGGGTCCACCTGGGCGGGCGGTGACGCCGGCGCCGGACGCGCGAGGTGCCTGGGGAGGGCGACCGGGATGGGCGGGCTTCGCCTGAGAGGGGTTCGCGGAAGGCTTTGCCGACGGTTCGGCCGACGGCTGAGCCGGGACTGGCACGCCGGCCTTGGAATCGGCCAGCCGCTGCCAGAGCGGGCGAGGGTCGTTCACGGCCGGAGCGGCGGACTCGCCCTCCGCGCCGAGGTGTTCCTCCACCGGCATCTCGATCTTCACGCCCGGGGGAGGGGGTTTCACGTGGCCCTTGCGGACGACGACCGGGCCGGATTCGCGCTTCTTCTCGTCAGACATGGCGCGCGGGTTATAACACGCCGGTAAACAAGGGGAATCGTGACGAACGATCGACGCACCCTGGTGTTCCTGACCCGCCCGGACGGCACGGCCTTGCGAATGGCGGGATCCTGCACCCTTGCCGCCGCGGCGATGGGCGATCGCGTGGACGTATTCCTGCTGGGCGAGGCGGTTCGCGCCGTGGTCGAGGCGGCCGGGGAGCGTGCCGGGGAGACGGACGATGCGGCCGTGGCGCTCTTCCAGGCCAGGTCGGCCGGCACCTGCCGGATCTTCGCCTGCTCGCAGGGGGTCGTGGAGTCCGGACTCGATCCCGCGGCGGCGCAGGCGGTCCTCGACGCCATCATCGGCTGGCCGACCATCCTCGAGTGGACCCGTGGAGTCGCCGATCGGTTCTTCTTCTGACCGACCCGTGCGATGATCGGCGGGTGACCGTGGATGCTTCGCGCCCCCTGCCCGTCCTCCTGCTGCCCGGGCTCGACGGGAGCGGCCAGCTCTTCAGGCGGTTCCAGGCGGTCGCCACCGGCGCCCTCGACCTCCGAACCGTCCCGTACCCTCGAGATCGGTTCCTCGACTACGCGGAGCTCGAGACGCTGGTGCGCGGGCGCTTTCCGCGCGGCCCGTTCGCCATCCTGGGAGAGTCGTTCGGCGGGCCGCTGGCACTGCGGATCGCCGCGAGGCGCTCCACGGGGCCTCGTCGGCGTGATCCTGGCGGCGACCTTCCACCGGCGCCCGGCCCGGCCGGTCATCGCGCGAGCCAGGGTGCTGGCGCCGGCCTTCTTCCAGCTGCCGCTGCCGCCGCACGTGGTCCGGCTCCTGCTCGCCGGCGGGGATGCATCGCAGGAGCTCGTCGAGGAGGTTCGCGAGGCGGTGCGCCTCGTGCCCGCGCGGGTCATGGCTGCCCGGGCCAGGGAGGCGCTGGCGGTGGATGCGTCGGAGCCGCTGCGACGCTGCCCGGTGCCTTTGCTCTTCCTGGGCGGCAAGAACGATCGGCTGCTTCGCCGCGAGATTCCCGACGAGGTGCGCGCGCTCCAGCCCGGCGCCGAGATTCGCATGCTCGACACGCCGCATCTGGTGCTGCAGCGCCGGCCCGAGGAGGCCATGCGGATCGTCGAGGAGTTCCTGCTCGAACGAGGAGGGCCGCCCCTCGCGGAGCGGCCCTCGGGTGCTTCACGCAGCGTTGAAGCCTAGTCCTCGGCGCCCTTGCGGCCGCCGTCCTTGGCCCACTGCTCGAGCATGTCGGTGGTGACCGACTTGGGGCGCTCGATCGCATAGCCGAGGCCGCGATCCCAGGTGATGTTGGCGAGAACGCCCAGCGCACGGCCGACGCCGAAGAGGACCGTGTAGAAGTCCCACTCGCGGATGCCGTAGTACCACTGGATGACGCCCGAGTGCGCGTCGACGTTCGGCCAGGGATTCTTGGTCTTGCCGTGCTTGGTGAGGACGCCCGGCGCCACCTCGTAGATCATGTTCACGAGCTGGAAGATGGGGTCGTTGGGCAGGTGCTTCTTGGCGTACTCGTTCTGGGCGACGTAACGCGGGTCGGTCTTGCGGAGCACGGCGTGGCCGTATCCCGGGATGACCGAGCCACCGTTCAGGGTGTCCCAGAGGAACTTCTCGAGCTCCTCCTTGGTGGGCACCTTGTTGTTGAGCTTCTTCATCACGTTCATGATCCAGCCGAGCACTTCCTGGTTCGCGAGGCCGTGCAGCGGGCCGGCCAGGCCGTTCAGGCCAGCCGAGAACGAGTAGTACGCGTCGGACAGCGCCGAGGCCACGAGGTGCGTGGTGTGCGCAGAGACGTTCCCCGACTCGTGATCCGAGTGGAGGATGAAGTACATGCGCGCCACCTCGTCGTACGGGGCCGCGACGCCCATCATGTGGGCGAAGTTGCCGCCCCAATCGAGCTTGGCGTCGGCCGGGATGTGGACGTCGGACTTGTACTTCATCCGGTAGATGTACGCGGCGATGGCCGGCAGCTTCGCCAGCAGGTTCATCGAGTCCTCGTACATCGGGTCCCACATGTCGTTCTTCTTGAGTCCGCCCTCGCCGTACTTCTTGGCGAAGATCGAGTCGCGCTGCATGGTCAGCACCGCGGTCGAGAGCATCGTCATGGGGTGCGAGTCGCGGGGCATCGCGCGCAGCACGTCGATCACGTAGGCGGGGATGGCGGAACGGGCCCGCCAGTCCTCCACGACCTCCTGGGTCTGCGCTGCGGTCGGAACGTCGCCGGTCAGCAGGAACCAGAAGAACCCTTCGACGAACGGCTGCTCCTTGCCAGGGACCTTGGGCAGCGCGGCGAAGGTCTCTGGGATGGTCTTGCCACGGAAGCGGATGCCCTCGAACGGGTCGAGGTAGGAGATGTCGGTGACGAGGCTTCGGACATCGCGAGCACCGCCGATGCACTGGCCGATGTTCACCTTGTCGATGACGACGTTTCCGAACTCCTTGTTGAGCTTCGCGGTCCGGGGGCGGTGCGCCTCGATCTTCTCGAGAAGCTTCGCCTTGAGGTTGCTCTGGGCCATGTGGGAACTCCTGCCGCTGAAAGGTAAGTTGGACGGGATACTGCGAGTGCGATTCGAAGAGTCGGGGAATGGTACCCGATTCGTTTCAACGCACAACGCAGATCGTCAAGCGCCCCAACCGACGGTGAACGCGTTTGATTGCGGTCAAACGTGGGCGAGAAGTGGTGTCGTCGAGTCGAGAAAGCCCGATCGGGTCGCATGAGAAAAGGGGGCCGCCTCGCGATATCGCGGGCGACCCCGGCTCTCTCGAGCGCACTTCATTCCCGGGCTACGCGGGAAACTCTAGTTCACCGGCGCCATCCGCCGGCCAGCGCAGCGGCGATCTGCGCGGACATCTGTCCGGCGTCGAGCGGGCGCTGTGGCTCCGGAGCGACCTCGCGGACCGATTCAGGAGTCGACGACGGTTCGCCCTCGATGGGGCCTTCCTCCAGCCCGCGGCCGCGCGGCTTCTCGGCGCCGGCGACCGACCGGCATCCTCGGCACCAGGGCTGGTTGCGGATGGAGCCGTCGGCCATGCGGCGCAGCCCGAACTGGGAGAGCGGACGCATCTGGTGGCACTTGAGGCACATCAGCGTGATCAGGACCTCGTGCCCGTCGGCATCGTAGACGGCCGACTTGCGCCGCCTCGGCTTGGGGGGAGCCAGCGGGTCCCGGAGCCTCTTCGTCGGCGGCGCTTCCTCGCGGGCAACGATCGCGGGTGCCACCATGACCTTCACTGCCATGTCGACGGACCTCCTGAAGGGAATGCCCGGCGGCGCTCGAGGAGCCGACACCGGCGGCATGCAGCATGGATCAGGGGTCTGACAGTCAGGCGGTGGAGAACCGCGCCCCGTCCTCACGAACCTCCCCAAGCTCCCAACAGAGTTCGTCCGGCGCCCGCCCCGACACCCGGACCCAGCCACGGTGAATGCCGTGAAGGTGGTGAGCCACGCAGATCGAGACCAGGTTCTCCGGGTCGTCGCCCCCGCCTTGAGATCGGTAAACGACGTGGTGTACGTGCTCCGCCGCCCGGCTGCACCCAGGGACCTGGCAGAACCCCCGGTCGCGCTCGATGATCAGCCTCTCCGGCGTGAACCTGGCCTCCGGCGCGCTCTCCCACGTGGTGATGAAGTGGTCGGCAACCCAGTAGAGGCACTCCTCTGCGGTGAGCGGCTCCCCGGCAACCCTCCGCGCCGCCCAGAAGGCCTCCTCGAGGAGGAACGAGACCTGCCGCGGCACCCGCAGCGACACCTCGCCCCGCGCACACGTCTGCCTCACCTCGTGGTTCGACACCTCCCGGTGCAGCGCGATGCAGGTGGCCTTCTCGGCGTGGGCGATCCAGGCATCGACCGTGTCCCCGTCGGCCACTCCGGCGACGATTCGGGCCTTTTCGTAGCTGATGCGCCCCGACCTCATCGCCTCGCGAAGTCCGGGCATCTCGTGAAGCCGCCGCTCCAGCCAGGCCCGCTGCTCGACCGTCCGCGGCGCGAGCCCGAGCCTCTCCGTGCAGTAGTGCTCGAAGTTCGCGAAGCCGAGCTCCTTCCAGAGCGCGCCCCGCCGGATCACGTGCGCGAGTTGCCCGACCAGGTCGTCCCACCGGCCGCGCATGGCCGCCAGCTCCCGCAGCCGCGCGTCGATGACACCAGGCGCGCGCTCATCGCCCACCTCCGGCGCCTCCACGCCTTCCACCTCTTCGAGCGCCGCCCACCTCCGGGTTTCCCGCTCGAGCGTCTCCTTCAGCAGCTCCGTCGCTGCGTCACCCCGAGCCGGATCCTCCCGGCCCGACCCCCGGTACGCGCCCAGGAACTCCTGGCACACCACCTCGAGCCGCTCCCACCGTTGCGACGTGGGGCCGAGCAGCCGCCCGGCGAGCGCCAGTGCGTCCTCGACGTGCTCCACGGTCTCCGGCGAGGCCGCGACGATCACCCGCTCCCAGCTCTCCTCGCCGTCGGAGCCGCGGCCGGTTGCCCCCGCCGCCAGTTCACGCACGGTGGACCCCCGGGCCCGCGCCACCCAGGCCGCCTCGTCCCTCCCGAAGGCCATCCCCAGCACCATCTCGGCCTTCCGCGGCGAAACCTCGCCCCGCCGCACCGCGCCGGCCAGCAGCGGCCGCGCCCGCAGCTCCCGCGACAGCCGCGCCATGGCCTGCGTCGTTCGCCCGGCCACGCCGAGCACCTCGCGCCCGTAGTCGGAGAGCTTCGCGTACCCCAGCCGCAGGAGCCTCTCTCCCTGCGACAGTTGGTCGAGCCGATCTCCCACGGCCAGGTCCACCGCCCCGCGCCCCCGGGCCACGCGCAGGAGCAGCCCATCGACCAGCAGTGAAGTCTCGCCGCGGGGAAGGCCAGAAAGCCCGCCGGCGCCATCCACCCGCCGCGACAGCTCCTCGAGCATCACGGAAAGTGAGGTGCGCCCCGACTGCCCCTGTCTCGCATGGCTGGCCATGCGTTCAGATGTTCGCACGCCTCCCTGACATCCGGCCCACCCTGGTCCCGGGCCCGCTCGACGTCCCTCCGAAGGAACCTCGCGACCTCCCTGAGACGGGCCCGAGCGCCCTCGACGACACCGTCGGCGACGCCACTCTGGCCCTCTCCAGGGAAGGACATCCGCTACCAGGGTCGCCCTGGATGATTCTTGCCACGTGGTGACGGGCGCGAAGCACCTCCAACGGGGTCGCATCCCCCGGGCGCTTTGACGCCGACCCCCCCAGTAGTTCAGGCTGCTCCACATGCCTTCCCGGAAGCGCACCACCGTCTACCTCGACGCGCGCCTGCACCGCGCGCTCCGCCTCCGGGCCAAGGCCACCGACAGCACCATGTCGGAGGTGGCCGGCGACGCCCTTCGCCAGGCGCTGGCAGTGGAAGCCCGGGACATCGAGCGGGCCGAGCTCCGGAAGCCCGAGCGGAAGATGTCGCTGAACGCCGTCGGCGCCCGGTTGAAGGGGCGCGCCCGGAGCTGACGGCCGCGCCTCACCCCCGCAGCACCTGCTTCTCCACCAGCCTCGCGTACACCCCCCCGCGCGCCATCAACTCGGCGTGCGTGCCCGCCTCGACCACCTGGCCGCCGTCGATCACCACCACCCGGTCGGCCCCGATCACGGTCGAGAGCCGGTGCGCGATCACCACCGACGTCCGCCCGCGCATCAGCCTGGTCAAGGCATCCTGCACCAGCGCCTCCGACTCGGCGTCGAGCGCGCTGGTGGCCTCGTCGAGCAGCAGGATGCGCGGGTCCTTGAGGAGCGCCCGGGCAATGGCGATGCGCTGCTTCTGCCCGCCGGAGAGCTGCTGCCCGCGTTCGCCCACCCGGGTGGCGAGGCCATCCGGAAAGGAGGTCACGAAGGTCTCGGCGTTGGCCGCCCGCAGCGCGTCGCGGACGTCGGCGTCGCTGGCCTCCGGGCGCCCGTACCGCACGTTCTCGGCGATGGTGGTCGAGAAGAGCACCGGCTCCTGGGAGACCACGCCCACGAGGCGCCGCAGCCAGGCCGGGTCGAGCTCGCGGATGTCCACGCCGTCGAGCGTCAGCCGCCCGGCGGTCGGATCGTAGAGGCGCGACAGCATCGCACCCATGGTGGACTTGCCGCCGCCCGACGGACCCACGAGCGCCACCACCTGCCCCGGCTCCACCGCGAGGTCGATCCCCTGGAGCACCTCCACGTCGGGCCGGGTCGGGTAGCGGAAGCGAACCCCCTCGTAGGCGACGCGTCCGGCGACGCGCTCGAGCCGGCGGCCGCCGGACACCGGCATCTCCGGCTTGCGCCCGGTGAGCTCGAAGACCCGCTCGGCCGCGCCCAGCCCCTTCATCGCCTCGGCCCAGATGTCGGCCAGCGTGCCCAGCCCCATGGCGATGAGCAGCGTGTAGACGAGGAAGGCGGTGAGGCCACCGGCGGTCATCTCCCCCCCGGCCACGAGCGAGCCGCCGTACCCCAGCACCACCGCGATGGCCGCGTAGATCCCCGCCGCGGCCGCGCCCATGAAGATCGAGGCCGCCGCGGCGCGCGTCCGGGCCAGCTGGAAGCTCGCCTCGATGGCGCCGGCGTAACGGGCCTGCTCGGCCGGCTCGGCGGCGAAGGAACGGACGGTCCGGATGGCCGAGAGCGATTCCTCCGCGGCGTGGCCGGCGTCGGCGAGGGCGTCCTGGTACTTCTTCGAAAGGGCCCGGACCTTCCGGCCGTAGAAGACCGCGCCGATGGCCACCGCCGGAACGACGAGCAGCATGACCGCGGTGAGCTTGGCCGACGTGATGACGAGCAGCACGAGCCCGCCCACGACCTGGACGGCGTTTCGCAGCGACATCGAGAGCTGGGAGGAGAGCAGCCCCTGGAGCGAGGCGGTGTCCGACGCCAGCCGCGAGGTGAGGTCGCCGGTCCGCTGCCCGTCGAAGAAGGCCACCTCCTGCACGACCAGCGAGTCGAAGAGCTGCTCGCGCACCCGCTTCACTCCCCGTTCACCGGCCAGGGTGAAGAGGTAGGCCCGGCCACCCACGGCGAGCCCCTGCACGACCGCCAGCGCGCCCATGAGGAGCGCGGCGAAGCGGATCCGGCCGACGTCCCGGGTCTCGAGCGCGCCATCGACGATGATGCGGATGCCCTGCGGGTAGGCGAGGGCGGCCGCCGAGCCGAGCAGCAGCAGGGCGGTGGCGCCGGCGAGTGCTCGCCACTCCATCCTGAGCAACGGCAGGATGTGGCGGACGGAGGAGAGGCGGTTCTTGCTGGGCACGGGCCCGTGGAAGCTAACCCACGGAATACCCGGTGCAAGGGGCTGATGGGGTGAGCCTCACACGATCTTGAACCCCCGCAGGATTCTGGATTGCCCCGGCCAGCACCGCCGCCGTGGCCGCCGTCACGCCCGGCTTGGCCTGGGCCCGCGTCCAGGCGTAGCTCGCCGCAGCGAGCACGGCGAAGGAGAGCGCCAGCGTCAGCGGGAAGTTCCCTGTCCGGACCTGGAGGAAGTGGAACAGGATCCCGGCCTGGAGCCCCGCGGCCAGCACCGCCGCGAAGGCCGGCACACGGGCGCCGGCGTCGAAGAGGAGGACGACCGACGCGGCGAAGGCGGCGAGAGACAGGACGTCGAAGAGGCTCATGCGGTGGATTCTGCCCGCGCCAGCACGTAAGGCAAGATGCCGCCCGCCTTCAGGTATTCGACCTCCACCGGGGTATCGAGCCTGACCGTCACCAGCTGACGGACCTCGGTCCCGTCCTGGCGGTGCACCACCAGCGTCGCCGCCATCCGCGGCGCGACCTTGGCGATCCCCACCACGTCGAAGGTCTCGGTGCCGTCGAGCCCCAGCGTCTCCCCCGATACCCCGTCAGGGAACTGGAGCGGGAGAACCCCCATGTCCACCAGGTTGGCCCGGTGGATCCGCTCGAAGGACCTGGCCACCACCGCCCGCACCCCGAGCAGCATCGTCCCCTTGGCGGCCCAGTCCCGCGAGCTTCCGGTGCCGTACTCGTGCCCGGCGATCACCACCAGTGGAATGGCTCGCGTCTCGTAGTCGACGGCGGCGTCGTAGATGGAGGTGATCTCTCCCGACGGCTGAACGGCGGTCACGCCCCCCTCGCGTCCCGGGACCATCAAGTTCTTGATGCGCACGTTGGCGAAGGTGCCGCGCACCATGACCCGGTCGTTGCCGCGGCGCGAGCCGTAGCTGTTGAAGTCGGCCGGCTGCACTCCCAGTGACACGAGATACCGGCCGGCCGGCGAGTTGGCCTGGATGGACCCGGCCGGGCTGATGTGGTCGGTGGTGATGGAGTCGCCGAAGATGGCGAGCGCGCGGGCGCCCGTCACGTCCCCGATCGGGCGCGCCGGGGTCATGAAGTAGGGAGGTTCCTGCACGTAGGTGGACCGCGCGTCCCACTTGAAGAGCGCGCCGCCGGGAACCGTCAGCTCGTTCCAGGCTGGATTCTGGTCGAAGCGCGCATAGTTCTTCCGGTACTCGTCCGGGTCGGTGGCCTTCTCGAGCAAGCGCCGCGACCTCGGCCTGCGCCGGCCAGATGTCCCGGAGGAAGACCTCGCGCCCCTCCCGATCCTTGCCGATGGCCTCCCGATCCAGGTCGCGGAGGACCGTGCCGGCCAGCGCGTAGGCCACCACGAGCGGCGGGCTCATGAGGAAGTTGGCCTTCACGTTCACGTGGATCCGGGCCTCGAAGTTGCGGTTGCCCGAGAGCACGCTGGCCGCCACCAGGTCGTTCTCGCCGATGATCGCCTCGAGCCGGGCGTCGATGGGGCCCGAGTTCCCGATGCAGGTGGTGCAGCCGTAGCCCACCACCTGGAAGCCGAGCGCCTCGAGGTGGGAGAGCAGGCCTGCCTTCTCGAGGTACCGGGTCACCACCCGGCTGCCGGGTGCGAGGGACGTCTTCACGTGCGGTGGAGGGCGCAGGCCGCGCTCGTGGGCCTTCTTCGCCAGGAGCCCGGCCGCCAGCATGACCGCCGGGTTCGACGTATTGGTGCAGGAGGTGATGGCGGCGATGACCACGTCGCCGTGGCCGAGTTCCACGCCTTCGGCCACGTGACGGGTCGATAGCTCGGCCGCCGGCTTGCCGTACCCGGTCGAGTCCGCCTTCGAGAAGAGCTCGGCGAAGCGCTCCTTCACCTGAGTGAGCGGGATCCGGTCCTGGGGCCGCTTCGGCCCCGCCACCGCCGGCACGACGGTGGAAAGATCGAAATCCACCACCTCGCTGTAGTCGAGCTCGCCCTGGCGCGGCATGCCGAACGCGCCTTGCGCCTCGAGGTAGGCCCGCACGCCGTCCACCTGCTCCTGGCTGCGCCCGGTGGCGAGCAGGTACCGCAGGGTCTGCTCGTCCGGCGGGAAGAAGCCCATGGTCGCGCCATACTCGGGCGCCATGTTGGCGATGGTGGCCCGCTCGGTGGCGGGAAGGCTGGCCGCGCCCTCGCCGTGGAATTCGACGAACTTGCCGACCACCTTCTTCCTGCGGAGCAGCTCGGTCACCGCGAGGACGGCGTCGGTGCCGGTGGCCCCTTCCGGGAGCCGGCCGTGGACGTTCACGCCCACCACGTCGGGGGTCAGGAAGTAGGTCGGCTGCCCCAGCATGGCCGCCTCGGCCTCGATGCCCCCCACGCCCCAGCCCACCACGCCGATGCCGTTCACCATGGGGGTGTGGGAGTCGGTGCCGATGACCGTGTCGAAGAACCAGGCGCCGTCCCGCTCGGTGGCGACCGAGGCGAGGAATTCGAGGTTCACCTGGTGGCAGATGCCGATGCCCGGCGGCACGATGCGCAACCGCTTGAAGGCCTGGGTTCCCCACTTGAGGAAGGCGTAACGCTCCCGGTTGCGGGCGAACTCGAGCGCGAGGTTCCTCGCGAGCGCGTCGGCGGAACCCCAGGCGTCGACCTGCACCGAGTGGTCGATGACGAGGTCCACCGGCACGAGCGGTTCGACCCTGGAGGCCGGCCTTCCGTCGCGGGCCATGGCGGCGCGCATGGCCGCGAGGTCGACGATGAGCGGCACGCCGGTGAAGTCCTGGGCGAGCACGCGCGAGACCACGAAGGGGATCTCCTCGGTTCGCTCGGCGCGGGCTTGCCAGGCGGCCAGCGCTCGCACGTCCTTCTCGTGGACGCGCACGCCATCGAGGTTGCGCACCAGCGACTCGAGGACCACCCGGATCGAGACGGGTAGCCGCGAGATGCGGCCGAACCCCGCCTTCTCGAGCCTGGGCAGCGAGTGGAAGCGGCCGGTGAGGCCGGCGCCGCGCTCGAAGGTGGAGAGTACGCCCAGCGGGTCGTTCATCGTTCAGGCCTCCGAGGCGGGTCATTACAGCCTGCCGGCGTCGCGAGCAACCCGGTCGGCGTCTCCATCAGGCAACCCAGAAGAAACGCGACCAGAAGAGGAAGAGGACGGCCTGGGCAAACGAGAAGGTGGCCACGAGCGCCCGATCGAGCCCGGGCCTCCGGGCCAGCATGGCCAGCGCCAGGGAGGCCGGGAAGAGCACCGCCGCGAACCGGGTGGAGGAGAGCATCGTCCCGGAGAGGAGCACCGGCACGAGCGAGACGAGCCCCCACAGCCCCGGCGCCCGGGTCTCGCGCCGGGCGAGCAGCCAGGCCGAGAGCGCCGCGACGAGTGCGATGGACCCAGCCTCGAGCGGCCCGAGCCAGGCGTGGAAGTCGCGCGGGTGGAGGAGCGTCTGCCAGGGTGCCGCGAGCGAGCGCCCCCAGGCCGCCTGGGCGTGGAAGAGGGCCAGCGGATCGCCGGTGATCCGCCAGAGCTGCCCGGCGTGAAGGGCCAGGCCGAGCCCGGGCAGCGCGGAGGCGAGGAGCGCGCCCCGGCGCCGGGGTCCACCCTGCGTGAATGCCAGCCAGGCGAGCGGCACGGCCACCAGCACGCCACCCGGGCGGGTGAGGGCCAGCAAGAGCCCCAGCAGCCCGGCGAGCAGGAAGCGGCCGCGCATCGCGGCGAGCAGGGCGCCCACCGACAGGAGCAGGAAGAGCGCCTCGGGGTATGGCGCCGACAGGATGAACCCGGTGGGAAAGACGATGGCGTAGAGCACGGTCCGCGACGCCACGTCGTCGTCGCCGGTGACCTCCCGGGCGAGGAGCCAGAGCAGCCAGAGGCCGAGGAGCGCCGCCGCGTTCGACACGGCCATGGCGCAGAGAAAGAGCGAGCCCTCGCCCCGCCAGCCGGACGGCAGCAGCGCGTGAAGCGCCCCCACCGCCCAGGGATGGAGCGGGAAGAAGGCCACGTTCGATTGCACCGACGCGAGCGGTCCTCGAAGCTCGTAGCCCCGCGCGGCGACGTCGAGATACCAGTGGGCGTCCCAGCGCCCGAAGGCGTCGAGCGCCGTTCCGGGCAGGAAGGCCCATCCCCGCCGGGCCGCCTCCGGGAAGGGGTAGCTCCAGCTCGAGGACATCTGCCCGCCGAACCAGGCCACCCAGAGGAGCAGGAGCCGCGTCCAGGCGAAGGGGAGGAGGACGGCGCGAAGGAACATCCGTTCCTTCTACATCTACCCCGACGGAGGGGGTGAAATAGACCGCTTCCTCCGGCGTATGATCCCTTCGAGGAGACTTGCCATGACCACCTGCCCCTACTGCCGCACCGAGAACGAGCCAGGCGCCACCCGTTGCCGCCACTGCACGAGCTGGATGGAGCAGCCTCCCCTCCAGCGGGAGTGGTACCGGGCCCGCCAGGGAAAGATGATCGCCGGCGTGTGCCGCGGCCTCTCCGACCGTTTCGGAATCCCCATCGCGGTCACCCGGCTCCTGGCCATCCTCTCCGTCTTCGCCGGGGGCTGGGGGATCATCCTCTACGTTGCGCTCTGGATCGCGATGCCGCTCCCGCCGCTGCCCACCTACTTCGCGCCGCCGGTGGCCGGGCCGCTCGTCACCCCGCCACCGCCGAACGCCGGCTAGGTCTCCGCCGACGGCAGCACGATCCCCGTTCCGGCCAGCCGCAGCTCGTCCTTCTCGATCCGCCCGAGCAGCCGCAGCACCCCGTCGATGAAGGTGATGGGGTGAGGAGGACAGCCGGCAATCCAGAGGTCGACCGGGATCTCCGGCACGCCCGGCATCCCGTTCGACTGCACCGGGCTGTCGCGGAAGATCCCGCCCGAGCAGGCGCAGGCGCCCACCGCGATGACGAGCCGCGGCGCCGGCGTCGCCTCCCAGGTCTCGAGCAAGGCCTCCCGCATGTTCTCCGAGACCGGGCCCGTGACGACCAGGCCGTCGGCGTGGCGAGGCGAGGCCACGAAGGCCACGCCGAAGCGGGACATGTCGAACTGGATGTTGCCGGACGCGTTCAGCTCGGCCTCGCACCCGTTGCAGCCGGCCGCCGAGACCTGGCGCAGCCGCAGCGAGCGGCCGAAGAGGGCGCGAGCCTTCTCGTCGAGCGCGCGGGCCAGGAGCGGCGCCTCGCCCTTCACGATCAGTTCATTCCGCGACCGAGCGGCCAGCCGGTAGTCGCGCGTGAAGGCCACCGCGCCCGGGCTGGCCTCCTCGCACAGGCCGCAGAAGGTGCAGCGCCCCAGGTCGATGGCGAGGCGCGGGGTGCCGGGATCGACGACGGCGCCGGTGGGGCAGACCTCCGCCGCCGCGCGCCCCCCGTCGCCCTTGGAGGCGTCGAGGAGCGGGAGGCCACGAAAGCGCTCGGGGAAGCTGGCGGGCCCTTCGGGGTAGGCCACGGTCTGCCCGCCGAAGCGGGAGCGGAACTGGAGGATGCCGGGAATGCCGTCCATCAGAGGTCGTGCCCGCAGTAGGAGAGGTTGAAGCTCTTGTTGCAGAGCGGGAAGTCGGAGATCTGCTCGCCACGCATCGCCAGGGAGAGCCCGATCCAGTTGTGGAACGATGGATCGACGAGCTTGTAACGGGTGAAGCGCCCGTCGTGGCCGGTCGTCACCACGTGGCAGAGCTCGCCGCGCCACCCTTCGGTGAG
The DNA here is from genome assembly GCA_963700085.1 of uncultured delta proteobacterium. Lineage (GTDB taxonomy): Bacteria > Myxococcota > Myxococcia > Myxococcales > Anaeromyxobacteraceae > CAIOAK01. The sequence continues at coordinate 117,359 of CAVOWI010000015.1, read as the reverse complement.
CGAGACCACGAGGCGATCCGGGAGCGGCGGAGGGCAGGGCGCCCGCACCGGCCCGGACGGCAGGGAGCGGAGCTGCCGGACCACGAAGTCGGCGCTTCGTTCCGCCTCGAGCCGTCGAACCCAGGCCCGCGCGTACACGTCGCCGGTCTCGCCGGTCACCGTGGGCACGTGCAGGAAGCGGAAGACGCCGGTGGCGTGGTCGCGCCGCACGTCGCGAGACACCCCGCAGGCCCGCGCCGCCGGCCCGACCAGGCCGAGCTCCATGCAGGTCTCCCGGCTCACCACGCCGGTGCCGTCGAGACGGTTTCGCACCGACGGGGACTCGAAGAAGAGGCCGGTGGCGCCGTCCACCTGCTCCCAGGCCTTCTGAACCTTGTCGGCGAGCCGGTCTGCGGCGCCCGGGTCGAGGTCGAAGCGCACCCCGCCGGGAACGACGAGGCCGCGGCCGAACCGGTTGCCGCAGATCTCGGCCAGCGAGTTCAGGAAGTCTGCGCGCAATGCCCCGCAGTAGGACGCCGTGGGGAGGAATCCCACGTCGCCGGCCAGCATGCCCAGATCGCCGACGTGGTTGGCGAGCCGCTCCAGCTCCAGCGCGATGCCTCGCAGCACCGCCCCTCGCGCAGGGATGTGGGCTCCCGAGACCGCCTCCACCGCGTTGGAGTAGCTGATGGCATTGCCGACGACGGTGTCGCCGGCCAGCGACTCGATGAGCCCGACCGTGCGCCGGTCCGGCCCACCCGACAAGCAGGCGCTCGACGCCCCGGTGCTGGTAGCCGAGCACGATCTCGAGGTGGAAGACGTGCTCGCCGTGGCACTGGAAGCGGAAGTGGCCAGGCTCGATGACCCCGGCGTGGACCGGCCCCACCGCCACCTCGTGCACCTCCTCCCCGTCGACGCGGAAGAACGGGTAGTTGCCGGGGATGGTGCTGGGCTGGGCGACCCGCCCCCACGGATCCACGCCGGGAACGAGCGGGGGCTCGAAGCGGAGCGGCTTCAGCCAGGGGTGACCCTCCGGGCGCACGCCGAACTGCTCGAAGATCTCCCGCTCGAAGGCCTGGAGAGACGGGCATTCCGCCGAGAGCGAGGTCCAGGAAGCGCCGACCCGGGTGGAGAGGACCGCGAGCCGGCCCTGCGTGTCGTCGGCGAGCACGGCAGTGACGAGTGTCCGGTCGCCGTCCTCGCGCCCGAAATAGCTCGAGACCCGGCCGCCGGCGGTGAGGATGTCGGCCACGATCTGCTGGAACTCGTCCACGGGGAGGACGGGAACCTCGGCGGCGCCGACCGCCTCGCCGTTCCAGGCCTGGAGCACGCGGTTCGCCATGATCAGGTTCCCGTCACGAGGTGGGCCGCGGCCTGGAAGAGTCCCTGCAGCGCCCGGGGCAGCCAGAGTCCGAGCGCCAGCACCATGAGGAGCAGCACCAGCGGTGGTCCGGCGGTGAGCCAGCCGTCCTTGAACCCGGGCTGCCCGGGCGCCCCCCTGTCGTCCCCCTGCACCACGTGGAGGACGGTGGCGCCCATGCCGATGAAGATGACCGCCAGGAAGAGCAGGAAGAAGGCGCCCACCACCCAGCGGCCGGAGCCGAAGGCGCCGTTCAGGATGATGAACTCGCTCCAGAACGGGCTGAAGGGGGGCGTGCCGGTGACGGCCAGGAAGCCGCCCAGGAAGAGCGGGCCGGAGATGGGCAGGCGGCGCATCGCGCCCCGCACGTCGTCGATTCGCTTCGACCCATACGCGCGGTGAATGTTGCCGGCGGCCAGGAAGAGCACGCCCTTCGAGAGGCCGTTGTTGACCACGTGGTAGAAGGCGCCGCCCACCGCCGAGCCGCCCAGCCCCAGCGCCACGGCCAGGATGCCCATGTGCTCCACGCTCGAGTAGGCCAGCATGCGCTTGAAGTCCCGCTGGCCGGCCATGAAGACCGCCGCGAGCGCCATGGAGAGCAGCCCGAGCGCGAGGAGGGCGTCGGAGGCGAAGGGCGCCTCGCCGGCCGCGCGCATCACCTGGAAGACGCGGACCACCGAGAGGAAGGCGAAGTTGGTGATCCCGCCGGCCATCAGCGCCCCGAGAAGGCCGGGGGCCTCGCCGTAGGCGTCGGGCTTCCAGGAGTGGAGCGGCGCGAGCCCCATCTTCGTGCCGTATCCGACCAGCAGGAAGACGAAGGCCGCGCGCACCCAGGGCTTGGAGAGCTCGGGGCCGGCGCGGATGAGGTCGTCGAGGAGCAGCGACTTCGGGCCGCCCGGTCCGGCCCCGGAGAGGGCCAGGAAGAAGGTGCCGAGGAGCGCCAGCGCGATTCCCAGCGACGACACGAGCAGGTACTTCCAGGCCGCCTCCAGCGAGCGGGCGTTGTGGTTGAAGTAGATGAGCGGGGCGGTGGCGAGCGTGGTCAGCTCGATGGCCACCCAGAGCACGCCGAGGTGCTGGGCCACGCCCACCGTGGTCATGGCCGAGAGCAGGATGAGCAGGCCGCCCACGAAGACCCGGTTGTCGCGGTCGGCACGCCTTTGCAGATAGCCCTGGGCGTAGATGGCGCTCGCCAGGAAGAGGACGCTGGAGGTGGAGAGGACCACCTTCCCGGCTGCGTCGAGAAAGATGTAGCCGGAGAGCACCGGTCCCTCGGGGTGGATCCAGAGGCTGACGACGCCGGCCAGGTGGATCGCCGCGCCGACCAGCAGCAGGCGCGGCCGCGTCCGGTTGTCGGGCCAGGCGAACGCGCTCGCGCCGAGGACGAAGGAGACCAGGATGATGAGAAGGATCATTCCGGGATCAGTCCTTCAGCGACGACATGGCGTCGGTGTCGAGGGAGGAGAACTCCCGGTTGATCTGGAACATCACGATGCCCATCACGAAGACCGCGGCGAGGAGGTCGAGGAGCACGCCGGCCTCGACCATCACCGGCATGAAGTCGGTGAGGAGCAGGCCGAAGACGAAGACCCCGTTCTCGAGAACCAGGAAGCCCAGCACCTGCGTCACCGCCTTGCGACGGCTCACCACCAGCAGCAGGCCGGTCCAGACGGTCGCGAGCGCGGTGGGGACGAGGAAGGTGTGCATCTCGGGCATGGGCAGGGGCAGGCCGCGAGAGAAGGCGAAGGCCAGCACCACGCCCACGCCCCCCAGGATCATGGAAGGGACGTAGCCGACGAGCGGCTCCATCTCGCGCCGGATGGCCATCTCGCGGATGGCCCGGAACATGAGCCAGGGGATGAGGACGGCCTTGATGGCGAAGGCGCCGCCCGCCACGATCAGCACGTGCCCCATGTTGTGGCCGGAGGAGGCGAGCAGGAGCGCCAGCAGGGAGAGGAGCGCCCCCTGGAGCGCCACGGCGCGGATGGCGGCCCCGAGCCGGCTCGAGGCCAGCACGAAGAGGTCGAGGACCACCACCAGGATGAACGCCATGTCGGCAAGGGAGCGCACGTTCACCTCAGGAGAAGGACGAGCGCGAAGACCGAGAGGAGGGACGCGCCCACCAGCATCTGCGGAACCCGGTTGAGCCGCAGACGCGCCATGAACGACTCGACCAGCCCCACCAGCACGGCGAAGCCGACCAGGCCGGCCACGAAGGCCGCCTCGGCCCCCCAGATGCCCTGGACGCGGAGGTCGAGGACGAGGCGCACGAAGAGGGCGCCGAAGAGGAAGAACTTGATCGACGCGCCGTAGAGGATGAAGGCCAGGTCCGGCCCCGAGTGATCGAGGACCATCACCTCGTGGATCATGGTCAGCTCGAGGTGGGTGTTGGGATCGTCCACCGGGATGCGGGAGTTCTCCGCCAGCGCCACCACGAAGAGCGCGATGGCGGAGAGCAGCAGCGCCGGCGCCGCGCCGCTCCAGGCCGGCGCCAGCCCGGGCCCGAGCATGCCGGACAGCGAGAGCGAGCCGGTGGCGCGCGCCAGCACCACCAGGCAGAGGAAGAGCGCCGGCTCGGCCATGCTGGCGAAGGAGACCTCGCGGGCCGCGCCCATTCCCTCGAAGGACGAGCCGGTGTCGAGGGCGGCCAGCGCCGTGGCGAAGCGGGCCAGGGCCAGCAGGTAGGCGAAGAGGACGAAGTCGCCGGAGAAGGAGAAGATGGCTGGCTGGCCCGCCACCGGCAGCATGGTCCCGGCCGTGGCCACCGCCGCGAGCCCCACCACCGGGCCTGCCCGGAAGACCCAGGTGGTGGTGCGTGCTGTAGACCGATCCCTTTCGCAGCAGCTTGGCGAGGTCGTAGTAGCCCTGGAGGAGCGGAGGTCCGCGCCGCCCGGCCACGATCGCCTTCACTCGAGCGACCACCCCGAGGAGGAGCGGCGGCAGGAGCAGGAGGATCCCGATCTGGAAGAGGGCGCGCAGGATCATGTCACCACCAGAGAAGGCGCCAGGCGAGGAGGAAGACCAGGGTGGCCAGCACGAGCAAGGCGTAGAAGTGTACCCGTCCGGCCAGCAGGGCGCGCACCCGCGACGCGGCCGAGCCGTAGCCGCGGATGCCAGGCAGGATGGTCAGGTCGAGCACCGCCTCGCGTGGCTCGGTGGAGAAGCGGGCCGAGGCGGGGAAGGGGCCGCGGGGCGGCTGGAAACGCACCCGCGGGAAGAGCACCCAGCGGAAGCCCTGGTTCAGGATCTGGGCGAAGGAGCTGCCGGTGTATTCCATCCGCGCGGTCGGGTACGCATAGCCGCAGCCCCAGGTCTCGCCGCTGGCGGCGCCTGCGCCGAGCCGTCGCCGCAAGAAGGTGAGCGAGCCGACGAGTGCGAGGAGCAGCACCGCCAGGCCCGAGACCATACCGGCCGACGCGGTCGCCGCCGCGGCCGGCGCAGCCAGGCTGGAGAGCGGCAGGCCGGACCAGCTCGCCGCGCCACGCGCCAGCGCGGGCAGGAAGACCGCCGGGAGGACGCCGATGGCGACGCAGGCCGCCGCGAGCACGCCCATCGGGACGAGCATGGCGCGGGGCGATTCGTGGGCCGCTGCCGCCTCGGACGTGCGCGGCTTGCCCAGGAAGACCGTGCCCTGGACCTTCACGAAGCAGGCGGCGGCGAGGGCGCCCACCAGCGCCAGCGTGGGCACCACCAGGACGGCGAAGGAGGCCCGATCGCCGGAGGGAAGGTCGAGGGCGCGCAGGGAGCCCATGACGACGAGCCACTCCGAGACGAAGCCGTTCAGCGGCGGCAGCCCGCTGATGGCCGCGGCGCCCACCAGGAAGAGGCCGGCCGTGAAGGGCATGGCGCGGGAGAGCCCCCCAGCCGCTCGATGTCCCGGGTGCCGGCGGCGTGCTGCACCGATCCCGCCCCGAGGAAGAGGAGCGACTTGAAGAGCGCGTGGTTCACCACGTGGAGCGCCGCGCCGGCGAAGCCGAGCAGCACCAGCGAAGGCTCGCCCCGGGCCCGCCCCAGCACCGCCAGCCCTACACCCATGGTGATGATGCCGATGTTCTCCACCGAGTGGTAGGCGAGCAGCCGCTTGAGGTCGTGCTGCGCCAGCGCCAGCGCCACGCCGAGCACGCCCGAGACCCCGCCGAGGACGAGCAGCGCGACGCCCCAGGAGGCCGGCGGCGACTCGAAGAAGCCGGTGGCCCGGAGGATGCCGTAGACGCCGGTCTTGAGGAGCACCCCGCTCATGAGCGCCGAGACGTGGCTGGGGGCGGCGGCATGCGCGCCGGGGAGCCAGAAGTGGAGCGGCACCAGGCCGGCCTTGAGGCCGAAGCCCACGAGCGCGAGCGTCCAGAGCCAGCTGGCCTTCGCGCCGGTCGCGCCCAGGTGCTGCCAGCCGGCGAAGTCGAAGGTCCCCCGCGCGCTCCCGACGATCGAGAAGAAGGCGAGGATGGCGAAGGTCCCGGCGTGGGCAGCGACCAGGTAGACCCAGGCGGCCTTCTGCGCGTCCTTCCGGTCCGGATCGGCCAGCACCAGGAAGAAGCCGCAGACGGCCATCACCTCCCAGGCGAAGAGGAAGAGCATGGCGTTGTCGGAGAGCAGCACGAGGGCCATCGAGCCGGTGACGAGGCCGTACCAGAGCTGGAGCCGGACCGCGCGGGCGCCCAGCCTTGCCTGCGGAAAGTAGGCAAGCCCGTAGATCGAGCCGAGCGCCGGGACGAGGAGCACCGGCACGAGGAAGAGAGCGGAGAGGGGATCGAGCCGGAGCGCCAGCGACGCGTTCGGCTGGTGCCACGGGGTGTGGAGGACGAACGGGGCCGCGCCCGCCAGCACCGGAACGGCGGCGGCGATGCCCAGCACGGCCGCGAGGCAGAGCACGCCCGCCGAGAGCCGCTGCCCGAGCACCGGACGGCGCCAGAGCGCCAGTCCGGGGAGGCCGCTCGAGGACGCGAGCACGACCGAGGCGATTGCCAGCGCGCCGATCACCGGAGCCATCCCCGGAACGCCAGCGCCACGAGGAGCGCGAGCACCGTGACCACGGTGTAGAGGAGCTGGAGGTTGAGCCGCCCGGCCTGGAAGCGGCGCAGCCGGCTCATGCGATCGCCGAGGACGCGGAAGATCGGGTCGAAGAGCCGGGTGCGGGCCGGATCCTGGGGATCGGTCCGGAAGGAGGCGCGGCCCGGGAAGATGCCGCGGGGCGCCTGGAGGTGGACGCGCGGGCGCAGCAGGCGGGGGACGAGGCTCGTGAGGAGCAACTGGGAGTACGAGGAGGCGGTGTAGGCCATGCGCGGCGTGGGCGCGCTGAAGCCGCAGCCCCATGTCGCAGCGACTGTCGCAGCGACGCCGGCGCTTCCCAGCCGGCGCCGCAAGGCGATCAGCCCGGCCACGACCGCGATCAGCACCACCACCACCCCGGGCGCCGCCGACGAGGCCGCCGCAGGCGCCAGCGCCGCGGCCACGTGCGCCCCGCCCACCTGGACCGCCGCCGGCGTGAGCAGCCGGAGCGGCAGCGAGGGGAAGACGCCGAAGATCACGCACCCGGCCGCCAGGAGCGCGAGCGGCAGCCACTGCGAGGGCGGGACCTCGTGCGCCGACGCCGCCTCCGGGCTGCGCGGGTTGCCGAGCAGCGCCACGCCGGCGATGCGGGTGAAGGAGATGGCCGCCAGCGCCCCCACCAGCGCCAGGATGGCGATGGCCAGGTAGCCGACCAGCGACTCGGCGCCGGTGGCCGCGCCGGAGCCGGAGAGGAGCCCGAGGTAGAGCAGCCACTCGGAGGAGAAGCCGGCCAGCGGCGGCAGGGCGGCCAGCGACGCGGCGCCCACCAGGAAGAGGGTTCCGGTCACCGGCAGCCTGGCCAGGAGGCCGCCCATCTTCTCCAGATCCTGGGAATGGGCGGCGTGCACGAGCGTTCCTGCGCCCAGGAAGGCGAGCCCCTTCATGAGGGCGTGGTTCCAGACGTGGAAGAGGGCTCCGCCGAATCCCAGCGCCGCCACCACCGGCAACCCCTCGGCGGTGGCGGCGACGCCCAGGCCGATGCCCAGGATCACGAGGCCGACGTTCTCCACGCTGGAGTAGGCGAGCGCCTTCTTCAAATCTTCCTGCCCGAGCGTGAGCGTGATGGCGGCGAGCGCGCTTGTCAGCCCGACGGCTCCGAGCAGGATGCCGTAGCCGACCGGCAGGGCGGGCAGGAACCCGAGCAACCGGAAGATGCCGTAGACGCCGGTCTTGATCATCACCGCCGAGAGCAGCGCCGAGACGTGGCTGGGAGCGGCCGGGTGGGCCTCGGGGAGCCAGACGTGCAACGGGACGAGCCCGGCCTTGGTGCCGAAGCCGATGAGCCCGAGGCCGAAGAGGAGCGCCGGGGCGACGGTCCCGGTGGCTCGCAAGGCCTCGAAGCGATCGAAGTCGAAGCCGCCGGCGGTCCGCCCGAGCAGCAGGAAGAGGGCCACCAGGAAGGCCGTGCCGACGTGGGAGGCGACCAGGAAGACGAAGCCGGCCCGGCGAACTTGAAGCCTCTCGTCGTCGAGGGTGACGAGGACGAAGGAGGCGACGGTCATCACCTCCCACGCCACCAGGAAGAGCACGCCGTCGGCGGCGGCCAGCACCAGCGAGATGGCGATGAGGAGAAGGTCGTAGAAGAAGACGAAGGCGGCCAGCGGCCGCCGTCCGACGTACGGTTTCATGTGGCCGGCGCCGAAGACCGAGGCCGGGATGGCCACCGCGAAGAGCGCCACCTGGAAGAACGCGGAGAGCGGGTCGAGGCGCAGGTGGAAGGCCCCGAGCGGCTCCGACCAGGGAAGCACCAGCGCGGCGGGCGAGGCGCCGAGCAGGAAGGGGAGCATCGCGGCCAGGCCGAGCAGGCTGCCCACCACCGCCGCCGCGGTGCCGATCCGGAGCGCCAGCGCCGGCCTGCGGCCGAGCAGGAGTCCGCAGAGCGCCCCGGCCAGGAGCACGGCGAGCGAGGCGAGGTACAGGTTCACCCGGCGTCACCTCGGGCCAGCCCCTCGTCCCGGGCGCGGGCGAGGGCTCCCTCCACCCGCTCGATCTCGGCGAGGATCTCCTCGTCCGGCGCGCGCGCGGCGAGCTTGGCCGCCACCGCCGGGTCCCGCAGCGCGGCCGCCACCGCCGCGAGCAGGTGCAGGTGGAGCCGCGTGGAGGGAGAGACGAGCAAGCAAAGGGTGTGCACCGGTGGGCCGTCCCCGAAGTCCACCGGCGGGTCGGCCAGGTAGATGGCCACGGCGGGCCGGTCGACCCGCAGCACGATGGGCTCGCGCGGGTGGGGGATGGCGATGCCGTTGCCGAGAGAGGTCGACCCCAGGTGCTCCCGGGCCCGGACCATCTGGAAGAGGAACTCGCGGTCGAAACCGGGGGGCGCGGGAAGGCGCTCGACCATCTGGCGGAGCAAGAGGTCCTTGTCGCCGCCCGCGAGCCCCCGGTGGATCCCGCCGGCGCGCACGGACTGGGAGAGCGTGGGAAGCGCGCGGGCCGAAAGCCCCGGTTCCTCGAGAATCTCCGCGGAAACCGGCATCTTCCGCTGCGCCGCCCACTCGAGCAGCTCGATGCGGTTGAAGCGGTACCGGTCGTCCACCAGCTGCGCCGGAAGCTCGCCTCGCCGGACCCAGCGCTCCAGCACCTGTTCGGTGACTCCGAGGAGCCGTGCTGCGTCGCGCACCGTCAACTGCATCCGCGGAAATACCTCCAGATTCCGGGTCTACGGCAAACCGGCCGACCTCGCAAGGAGCGGAGGCGAAAGAGATCAGCTCGAATCGACCGGCCCGGTGACTTGCAGCACCTCGACCGGCGCCGAGCGCCCGCGCAGGACGCGGCGCCCCAGGTCCTGGAAGGAGAAGGCGCCGGAGGCCCGCTCGGCGGTCTCGCGACCGACGTAGATGGTTCCAGGGGCGGCCATCGACTCCAGCCTGGCTGCGATGCTGACCACGTCGCCGAGCACCGTGAACTCCGCGCGGTCGGGCGACCCGAGGCTTCCGGCGATGACCCTCCCCGTGTTCACGCCGATGCGGATGGAGAAACGCCGGTCGGCGGGAAGCGCCCGGTTTGTCTCCTCGACCCTGGCCAGCATGCGCCAGGCGCAGCGCAGGGCTCGGATCGCGCCGTCGGACTGTGGAAGCGGTGCCCCGAAGACGGCCATGACCCCGTCGCCGATGAACTTGTCGAGGGTTCCTCGCTCCTCGAAGATCGCCGCGGTCATGGACCGGAAGAAGTCGCGGAGCAGTGCCGCCAGCTCCTTCGGCGGGAGCCGATCGGTCAGCGAGGCGAAGCCCTGCACGTCGGCGAAGAGCACGGTGACGTCGTCGCGGACCTGCGCCTCGAGGGGGTCGCCGTCGGCCTGCTCCTCCAGGATCACCAGCGCGGCCATGTCGGGGGAGAAGTGGCGGAGCAGGCGCTTGCGATGGTCTTCCGCGCCCAGCGTTCGCGCCAGGAAGCGGGCCCGTTCGATGGCCAGGGCGGTCTGGTAGCCGACCACCGTCGTCACCTCCAGGTCGTCGGCGGTGAATGGATCGACGAAGCCGCGGTCGAGCACGAACATGCCCAGGATTCGGTTTTCGGCCCAGACCGGAACGCAGAGGCAGGAGCGGATCCCCTGGGCGATGATCGACTGGCTGCCGGCGAATCGAAGGTCCTGCTGTGCGTCGATGGTGAGCAGGCCGGCCCGACCCTTGGCCGCGGCGGCCACCACGGTCTCCGACACGCGAGGCGGGGACCCGACCGGCTCGGTGGCGCGCGGCCGCATCTGCCCGGACGGGTCCATGAGAAGGATGGTGGAGCGCTCGGCGCGCACGGCCGCCGCCACCGCGTGGAGGATCTTGGCGAGGGCGGCGTCGAGGTCGGGCGCATCCACGAGCGCCCGGCCGATCTCGTTCAGGACCGCGACCAGCCGGCCAGGCGTGGGCCCGCGGTTGGTGGTGCGACGTGAGCTGGGGTCCGTGTCCCGATGCGGCTCGGGCTGCTCGGCCTGGCGCGACTCGGCCTGCATGTCGGCGAGGTAGCGGACGACGGTGCCGTGCTCGGCGAGAAGCGGGTCGAGCGGCTGCGGCGTGAGCCCCTCGCGCAACTCCACCTCGGTCTTGCCGAAGCGCAGCCGGTAGCCAGCCGCGAGCGGCGCCTCGTTCACCTTGTGCTCGTTCACCCAGGTGCCGTTGCGGCTCTCGAGGTCCACCAGCCAGAGCTGGCTGCCGCGCCTCTCGAACATGGCGTGCATGCTCGAGACCCACGGGTCGGCGATCTGGACCTGGCATTCTGCCGACCGGCCCAGCACCGTCGGAACGTCGGGGAGGAAGAACACCGTCCCCCCGCAGATTCCGTTCACGACGAAGAGCTCCGACACCATTCCTCCCCGTTCACCCGACGTTTCGGTAGCTTGTGATAGCTTAGCCGATCTCGCCGGCCGTCGCGTATGCCCGTTTGCCCTACATGCCGCACCCAGAGCGACGAAGGCGTGGCCGTGTGCCCGGTCGACGGGACGCGCCTTGTGCTGGCCCCGCGGATCGAGGGGCGGGTGCTCGGCGACCGCTACCGGATCATCTCCCGGCTCGGGCAGGGGGGGATGGGCAGCGTCTACCTCGCCGAGCACGTCACGCTCGGGAAGCGCATGGCCGTGAAGGTGCTGCGCCCGGAGTTCTCCCGCGACGAGGAGCTCCTCGACCGGTTCCAGCACGAGGCCCGGGCCGCCAGCCAGATCGGGCAGGAGAACATCGTGGAGGTCTTCGACTTCGGCCACACGCCGGAGGGGGAGGCCTACTTCGTCATGGAGGCGCTCGACGGGGAGAGCCTGGCGCGCGTCCTTCATCGGGACGGCCCCATGCCGGTCTCCCGGGCGTTGCCCATCTTCCTGCAGATCTGCCGGGCGCTGGGCGCGGCGCACCAGCGCGGCATCGTCCACCGCGACCTCAAGCCCGAAAACGTCTTCGTGCTGCGGCGGACGGATGGCACCGACTTCGTGAAGGTGATCGACTTCGGCATCGCCAAGGGGCCGAGCGCCTCCGATGCCAAGCGGCTCACCCGGGCCGGATCGATCATCGGCACGCCCGAGTACATGTCGCCCGAGCAGGCCTCGGCGACCAGCATCGACCAGCGCTCCGACGTCTACGCCTTCGGCGTGCTGGCCTACGAGACCCTGACCGGCCGCCTCCCCTTCGACGGCGACACGCCGCTCGCCACCCTCATGAAGCACCAGAGCGATGCGCCGCGGCCGCCCCGGCAGCTGCGCCCCGAGCTCCCGCCCGAGGTGGAGGAGGTGGTGCTCCGCGCGCTCATGAAGCGCCCCGAGGGGCGCCAGCAGAGCATGGAGGAGCTGGCAGCGACCTGGCCCGCCTGGCCGCCGAGCCCGAGGTGCTCCGCACCCCGGTCTTCGGTATCGCGGTGGCGCCGCTGCTCACCAGCCGGAGCACCGACAGGACCACCGACCAGGCCACCGACAGGATCCTGGCCCGGGCCGGTTCCCGCGGCGGCACCATGCCGCTCGGCGATACGCTGCCGCTGCGCGACCTGGCCCCGCCGGGGGACGCTCCGGAGCCTCCGGCCCGTCCCTCGACGCGCATCCGGCGGGACACCCGGGTCGAGGTGGAGGTGGTTCGGCGGCGACGGTCGCAGGCCGCGCTCGCGGCGGTGCTCGGATTGCTCTTCGTCGCGCTGCTCTCCGGCGTGGTGGCGGCTCTGGCGTCGCGGCAGCAGAGCGCTCCCGCGGCGGAGGCGCCCCCAGCTCGAGCGGTGGAGCCCCCGGCCGCGCAGGTCGCCGCCGGGGCGCCCGCCGGGGCGCCCGTCGAGGCGCCGGCCAGTACGCCCGCTGGGTCGCCCGTCGAGGCGCCGGCCGCGGAGAACACCGCGCCCCAGCCCTCCGCGACCGCCGCGGAGCCTCCTCCTCCGTCGGTGTCTGCAACGGCTCCACCGGCGCCGGTTCCCAGGCCGGCGCGCGTCCGCCCTGCCCGCAACCCGGCCGGAGTTGGCGCGAAGGGCGGGAGCGGCGACAATGCTCCGCCGAGGAACGACCTGCTCGACCCGTACGGTCCCTCCGGACGGTGAAGCCCCTCGGCGGGAGCGACATTGACGGGCCTTCGACTCCTCCTCCTCGCCGCCGCGCTCGGACCCTGGATGGTCGCGCGCGCCGCGCCGCCGGGTTCGCCGCCTGCGGCGGTTCCGGGGGACAATGCCGCCGAGGCCAGGGCCGCCTACAAGCGCGGGGCCGACCTCTACCGTGCCGGGCGCTACAGCGCCGCCATCGCCGAGTTCCAGGCGGCCGACAAGCTCAAGCCGAGCCCGGCGCTCCACTACAACATGGGGCAGGCCTGGGAGAAGCTCGGGGACCTGAAGGCCGCGCTCGCCGCCTACGCCCGCTACCTCGAGCTCGACCCCAGGGCGCCCAACCGGGAGGCGGTGGAGCGGACGGTGCGCAGCCTGGAGGCGAAGGTCGCCACGGCCAGCCCGGAGACTCCAAGCCCCAATCCCGCGCTGGGCCAGGTACCCGCGCCCCCGCCCCCGTCCCTGGCAGCGAACCCGCCGTCGCCGCCGCTCGAGGCCACCCGGCCCGACCCGGCCCCGCAGCCGGTCGAGCGCAAGAACTGGCTCGGTCCGATCATCGCGGGCGGGCTGGGGGTGGTCGCCGCAGGCGCGGGGGTCGTCATGGGCGTCCAGGCCCGGAACGCCCAGAACGCCCTGCTCGCGGGCGGGAACGACCGGCAACAGGCCGACGCCCTCGTCAGCAAGGCGAAGAGCGACGCGACCGCCGCCAACGTGCTCTACGGGGTGGCAGGGGCCGCCGTGCTGACCGGCGGCATCCTCGCCATCGCCTTTTGACGGGCGCGAGGGCTCGATCGGGAGCCACCCGTCACTCCGCGGACTCGCCCAGGTCGGCGCCCGACTTGGTGAGCTCCCCCGTCACCACCGTCGCGTAGGACCCGCGCGGCAGGTCGAAGGAGGCCCGGTAGCCGCCGTCGATGGGCTCGAGCGCCACGGCCACCTGGATCCTCGCCGCGCGTCGAGTGCCCTCGGTCTCGCCGCCGCCGCGGGCGAGATCCGCCTCCGAGACGCCGTCGTCGGCGAGCATCCGCGCCTCCCGCGCCCCGGCCTCCCCGCTGGTGAGGCGCAACTTGTGGCCGAACATGGGTCCCGCGGGGGAGATCTCGAACCGGTCCACGCGAGGCTGGTCGGCCTCCGGGTCCTCGCAGGTGAAGACCCCGCCGTTGTCGAGCTTCTTCATGGCGTCGCCGGCGAGGGCACGGGCGAAGAGCCCGTCGGCCATCCGGGCCGAGAGCCAGCGGTTGAAGAGGAGCGACTGCCAGGCCGACAGGGTCATCCGCCGCAGGAACCTGTCTCGAGAAGCTCGTCGCGCCTCCGGATCCGGAGTGCCGAGAAGGATGGCGCGCCCGAGGGCTGCGTTCCTGCCGTCCACGCCGAAGCGCTGCGCACCGAAGAAGTTGGGGAGCCCACGCCACGAGAGGGCGTCGGCGACCGCCCGCGCCGCGGCGAGGTCGCCGCCGCGAACCACGATGGAGAATCGATTCCCGCGGGAGTGGCCGGTGCGGAGCTTGTTGCCGTGGCGGGTGGCCTGGAGCACGCGGTATCCCTCGCCGGCGAGCCCGTCGGGGCCGGGGTCTCGCGTGGACGGGAAGGAGAGCCACTGCGTGGTCACCGCGTGGCGGTCCTTCAGGCCGGCCACACCGGCGTCGCGCTCTGGAACCCCGAGCTGGCGGGAGAGTTCGCGGACCACGTCCCGGGTGGTGCGCCCCCGCTTCTCGACGAGCAGCCAGAGGTGGGCGCCGCTCCCGCACGGCTCGTAGGCCGGGATCTCGTCCACCCGGAAGTCCTCCGGGCTGGCCTTCACCTCGCCCCCGGACCCGGGGAGGTCGGCGGTGACGAAGGAAAGGGGAGCCGCCGGGATCACGGAGCCGCCACCGCCGACTCGACCTCCTCGAGACGTCGTTTCACGGACTGTGAAACCGCCTCGTCGTCGTCGCGGGAGAGCCGTTCGCCGACCTGGAACAGGTAGAAGAACATCAGCTCCCGCAGCGCGGCCAGCAGGACGCGGGGGCGGTCGCCGCGCGGGTCGAGCCGCACCGCCTCGGCAGCGTCGAGCCCGGCCAGCGCCACCAGCAACCGGTCCTCGTCGAGGGACCCGTCCGGCTCGGCCGACAATCCTCGCCAGAGCGGCGCGTAGCGGGAGGTGGGGTCGGCCAGGAAGTTCGAGGCGTTCGAGATCAGGGACGCCGTCGACCCACGGGTGCCCACCGCCCGGACCACCTCGCGGAAGATCTCGTTCATCCCGGAGAGCACCGCCCTGGCGCGGTCGGCGCTGACGCGGGCCGCGGTCTCGGTGGTGGCCTCCAGGTAGCCTGCCTCGGCCAGCCGGTAGAGGATCTTGGTGGCGTCGAACTCGGAGAGGTGTGCCTCGCGGGCCACGTCGAGGACGCGGCGGCTGCCGTCGACGAGGCCGAGCAGCCGTTCCTCCTCCGGCTCGAGCGCCACCGGTTCGTGGGGCTCGCGGCGCCGGAGGAAGACGTCACCCCCGGGGATCCGCCCCCGGAAGTGCTCCATCTCGTCGATGCGCCGGACCGCGTCCATGAGGACGGCCCGGGTGTCGAGCGAGAGGGCCGGGCCGACCGGCTCGTCCTCGCCCTGCACGAGGTAGAAGACCCCTTCGCGTGCGGTGAGGACGGAGTGGAAGATGGTCGCGACCTGCTCCCGGATCACCCGCCACCGCTCGGTCATGGGCAGGGTGGCCTCGGCGGCGAAGCCCAGGCGGGCCGCCACCTCGAAGACGCGTTCGCCCGGGACCTCCGAGGTGGAGCCCCGGATGTGTCCCTCGCGGAACGACACCGACCGTGAACCGCCGCTGGCGAGGACGGTCAGGGTGCCGGTCAGGCGGGCCTGGGCGACGAAGCCCACGAAGTCGGCCAGCGGGAAGGCGGCCAGGTCGCCGGCCAGCGTGGCGCCCGGGGCCGGCGTCGGCCCGCCAGCGGCCGGAACGCGCACGGCCATGAAGAGATCCGGCGCCGAGGGGAGCAGCTGGAAGGTCCCGGCCCGATCGGCGAGGTCGCGCCGCGTGTCGTCGGTCCGGGTGGTCACCCGGCCGTGGGCGTCGATCTGGAGGAACCGGGTCACGTCAGTCCTTCCACCCTGACTTCGCCCACTCCTCCTCGTCCTCCAGCACGAACTCGAGCACCGTGTCCGAGTAGTCGGGGATGACGTGGCGCCGCCCGTTCACGAAGATCGTGGGGGTGCCGATCACGCCGGCCCGCCGCGCCTCCATCTGCGCCGCCCCCACCCGGTCCCGGTACTTGCGATCGGCGAGCGCCTTGCGCAGGTCCTCGCCGTCCTTGCCGAGCCGCGAGGCGAGCGACACGAGCGAGTCCTCGTCGAGCGACTTGGGGTTCTCGAACATCGCCTCGTGGAACGGCCAGAAGATTCCCTGGTCCCGCGCCCACTCCGCCGCCTCGGCGGCCGGCTCCGCGCGGGGATGGCCGGGAATGGGGAAGGGCTTGAACTGGAGCTTCACCCGCCCCGGGTGGCTCTTCACGAAGGCCTCCAGCTTGGGGCGGAGCTGCTGGCAGAACGGGCACTCGAAGTCGGCGTACTCGAGGATGGTGATCGGCGCCTTCGGATCGCCGAGCGGCGGGCCCAGCTTGGAGCTGTCGACCACGGCCCGCTTCTTCGGGTCGAACGAGGAGTAGTAGCTGGTCAGGGTCTTGAGGATCTCGTTCGACGAGAGCCCGAGGCCGGCCAGGCGCGCCGCCAGCGCCGCCATCCGCGGGGCGTGCCTGCACTCCTTGTGAGACGTCAGGCAGCCGAGCAGGGTGTGCGGGCAGCCGCAGTAGCAGAACTCGTCGGCGAGCACGCGGGCCAGCACGTCCTTCTGCGGGGGCGTGAGCGTGGAGGCCCCGACCGCGTCGGGGATGCTCGGCCAGTCGACGGCCGGGGGCGGCGAGGGGGCGGCGACGGCGAGGGCGAGGACGAGGGGCAGGGCGAGGGTCATCGGGATCCGTGCAGGGGAGGGAGGCGGGATTCTAACATCGGCGTTAAGTAGCGCATCGATGGAGCGCCAGGTGGTCGAGCGAGGAGCGGTCAGGAAGGACCCGGGCGGGCGCCGGGGGATGGCGCTCGTGTACCCGAACGCCTGGCGGCTGGGAATGGCCAATCTGGGATTCCACGCCGTCTACCGCATCGCCAACGCCGAGTCCGACGTCCTCTGCGAGCGGGCCTTCCTGCCCGAGGAGCCCGGGGAGGAGCCGCGGACGGTGGAATCGGGGCGGCCGCTGCGGGACTTCGAGGTGGTGGCCTTCTCCCTCTCCTTCGAGGACGACTACGTGAACGTCCTCGACATCCTGCGGCGATCCGGGATCCCGCTCCGGGCCGGCGACAGGGACGAACGCTTCCCGCTGGTCGATGGCCGGCGGCATCGCCGTCCAGATCAACCCCGAGCCGGTGGCGCCCTTCTTCGACCTCTTCCTGGTGGGGGAAGGTGAGGAGCTCGTCCCCTCCTTCTTCGCCGCGCTGCGAAGGCTCCCGGCGCGGCAGCCTCGCGCCGACGTGCTCCGGGCCATGGCCCAGGTCCCCGGCACCTACGTGCCGTCGCTCTACGAGGTCGAGTACGCCGGCACCCGCGAGGCGGGCGGCCGCTGGGTGACCCGCTTCGAGCCGAAGGACGGCGCTCCACTGCGAGTGAAGCGGCTCTACGTCCCCGATCTGAAGAACGTCCCCACCAGCCGGGTCGTGGAGACGCCCGGAGCCCAGTTCGGCGACCTCTTCCTCACCGAGGTGGCCCGCGGCTGCCTGTGGGGCTGCCGCTTCTGCGCCGCAGGCTTCGTGCAGCGCCCTTACCGCGAGGTCGACCTCGAGGTGCTCCGCGGCGAGGTGAAGAAGGGTATCGCCATGGGACTGCGCATCGGTCTCGTCGGCCCCGACACGAGCGACTACACCGGCCTCGACCCGCTCACCTGCTTCATCGGCGAGGAGGGCGGCACCTTCAGCCCCTCGTCGCTCCGGGTGGACGCCATCACCCCGGAGCTGGCCGGCCGCATGGCGGCGGGCGGCGAGCGCTCCATCACCATCGCCCCCGAGGCCGGGACCGACCGGATGCGCAAGGTGGTCAACAAGGACTTCTCCGACGATCGGATCGTCGAGGCGGCCGAGAACGCGCTCTCGCAGGGCATGCGCCACGTGAAGCTCTACTTCATGTGCGGGCTTCCCACCGAGACCGACGAGGACGTCCGGGGCATGGCCACCATCGCGCTGCGCATCCGCAACGAGGTGATGAAGCCGAAGGCCAAGGCCACCGGGCGAATGGGGCGCATCACGCTGTCGGTGAACCCCTTCGTCCCCAAGCCCTGGACCCCGTTCCAGTGGGCGCCCATGCACGACGCCGGCTGCCTGGCGACCAAGCGGCGGCTGCTCGAGAAGGAGCTGCGCCCCCACGGCATCGAGGTGGAGTTCTTCAGCCCGCGGGAGGCGTACGTGCAGACGCTGCTCTCCCGCGGCGATCGGCGCGTCGCCGACCTGCTCGAGACGGCGCTCCTCGAGAAGGGCGGCAGCGTGCAGCGCGCGCTTCCCGGCTGGCCTCACGACCCGGAGTTCTTCGTCACCCGCGAGGCCGGGGTGGACGAGTGGCTCCCCTGGGACTTCATCGACCACGGGCTCGACAAGTCCTTCCTGGCCCGGGAGTACCGGCGCGGCATCGGCGCTCGCATCACCCCCAAGTGCGCGCTCGCCACCTGCCGGGCCTGCGGCCTCGACTGCGCCGACCACCCGGAGCTCGTCCTGCCCGGGCCGCTCGCCGGAGTTCACGTCCCGTGACCGGCCCTTCCCCCTTCGACGACGCCATGCGGGAGGCGCTCGGGCTGGCCGCCCAGGCCGCCGCCGAGGGCGAGGTCCCGGTCGGCGCGGTGGCGGTGCACGAGGGGCGGGTGGTGGGGCGCGGGCGCAACCGGCGCGAGGAGGACCGCGACCCCTGCGCCCACGCCGAGATGCTGGCGCTCCGGGAGGCGTCGCGGACGCTCTCGCGCTGGCGGCTCACGGGCGTGACGCTGGTCGTGACCCTCGAGCCCTGCGCCATGTGCGCAGGGGCGCTCGTGCTGGCCCGCGTCGACCGGCTGGTCTTCGGCGCTTCTGACCCGAAAGCGGGAGCCGTGGGTTCCCTCATGGACCTTTCCTCGGACCCGCGCCTCAATCACCGTTTCCCGGTCGAGCGGGGGCTCCGGGCCAGCGAGTGCGGCGAGCAGCTCCGGGCCTTCTTCCGCTCCCGGCGGGCAACTTCCGGCGACGCCGAGGAAATTTCCGGGTCCTCCGTGCTTGGATCCGGAGGGAAAATCGGTTAGATCCGCCCGCGGAGAGCTGGCCGAGCTCGGTCGAAGGCGCCTGACTCGAAATCAGGTGTACCGGTAACGGTACCGTGGGTTCGAATCCCACGCTCTCCGCATCGTTTCGCGTTAATCGAACTGGAGAGGTGACCGAGCGGCCGAAGGTGAACGACTGGAAATCGTTTGTCCGCCCAAAAGGTGGACCGTGGGTTCAAATCCCACCCTCTCCGCCAGTCGACAGGGAGCCGGTCCAGAATCCTCGGGCGACGTGGGTGCAGCCAAACCCCGCCAGGCCCGGAAGGGAGCAACGGTAGGCTGTCCTCCGTGCGCCCGGGGATTGTGGGCCGGCTCCCGGTTTTTTGTCTCGAGGTGAACCATGGGCTACCTCGTCCTCGCCCGGAAGTATCGGCCACAGACCTTCGCGGAGATGACGGGCCAGGAGCACGTGGTCCGCACCCTCTCGAACGCGCTGGCGCGCGGGCGGCTGGCCCACGCCTTCCTCTTCACCGGCCCACGCGGCGTGGGCAAGACCACCGCGGCGCGCCTGGTCGCCAAGGCCGTCAACTGCGTGAAGGGACCCACCGCGAATCCGTGCGGCACCTGCGTCGCCTGCGTGGAGATCACCGAGGGGCGCTCGGTGGACGTCATCGAGATCGACGCCGCCTCCAACAACGGCGTGGACAACGTCCGGGACATCGTCGAGGGGGTGAAGTACCGGCCCGCCCGCGACCCGTACAAGGTGTTCGTCGTGGACGAGGTGCACATGCTCTCCACCGGGGCCTTCAACGCATTGCTGAAGACGCTGGAGGAGCCGCCCGACCACGTCCTCTTCGTGCTCGCCACCACCGACGTGCACAAGGTGCCGGAGACCATCGTCTCGCGCTGCCAGCGCTTCGACTTCCGCCGCCTCGACCTTCGCCAGATCGCCGACCAGCTCCGCAAGGTCTCGGGGGCGGAGGGCATGAAGCTCTCCGACGCGTCGCTCGCGCTCGTGGCCCGCGCCGCCGAGGGGGGCATGCGCGACGCGCTCTCGCTCCTCGACCGGGTGCGCGCCGCCTGCGGGGACGAGCCCGGGGACGAGGCGGTGGCCGAGGCGCTCGGCGTGGTGGACGCAGCCGCGGTGGCGCGCATCGCCTTTGCCATGGTGAGGCGCGACGGGGCCGGACTGCTCGTCGAGGTGGCCGCCCTTCACGAGCGCGGCCTGGAGATGCGCCGGGTGGCGGAGGAGCTGGTTCGCTTCCTGCGCGACGCCACCGTGGCCCGCCTCGCGCCCGGCGTTCCGCTCGACCTGCCCGAGGCCGAGCTGAAGGACGTCGAGGCGCTCGCCGCGGCGGCCGATCCCGCCCAGCTGGCCCGCCTCTTCGACCTGGTCCAGCGGTCGGTGACGGAGGTGAAGCTCGCCGACCAGCCCCGCTACGCGCTGGAGGTGGCCCTCCTCAAGGGAGCCGTGCTGGCCCCCGGCGCCGACGTGGCCGCGCTGCTCTCCCGTGCCGAGGCGCTCGCCGCCGGGCGTCCTCTCCCGGCTCCTCCGGTTGCCCGGGTTGCCCCGGCGCCTGCCCCCGCCCCGGCGCGGAGCGCAACGAGCGCCCCTGCCCGGAGCGCCCCGAGCGCCCGTCCCGCAGCCCCCGCGCCGGCGGCGGCCGAGGCCCCGGACGTCGTCGCCGCGGTCGCCCCGGCGGTAGCCCCCATCGACGACGAGTCGCATCCGCTCGCCGAGCGCTGGCGCGCCGCCGTCGCCGAGGTCGAGGCAGGGAGCCCGACCCTGGGCGTCGCGCTCAAGCAGGCCACCCTGGTGTCGCTCGGGTCCACCGAGGTCCGCATCCGCTTCCCTGCCGGAACCAAGTATCCCGACATGGTCGAGCGCAAGCGAGCCGGGGTGGAGAAGGCCTTCTCCGGCTACCTGGGCCGGCCGGTCAAGCTCGCCATCGAGGTCGGTCCCGCAGCGTCCGCCGCCGCGGCGGCCGCCGCCCCCGTCGCCTCCATCGCCTCGGTGGATCGCGCCGAGCGCGAGGCTCGCTCGGCCAGGCTGCGCGACGAGGCTCGAACCCACCCCAACATCCAGGAAGCCGCCAGGCTCCTGGACGCCGAGATAGACGGAACCGACGAGCTGTAGGGCGACAGGCCCGGGAGCATCCATGGACATCCAGTTCCTCATGCGTCAGGCGAAGAAGATCGAGAAGGCCGTGGAGCAGGCGAAGGAGAAGCTCGCCGAGCTCGAGGTGGAGGGGGAGGCCGGCGGCGGCCTGGTCCAGGTCAAGATGAACGGACGCTTCGAGGTCCGGCGCATCACCATCGACCCGAAGGCCATGGACCCCGCCGACAAGGGCATGCTGGAGGACCTGGTGGCCGCCGCCGTGAACGCTGCCATGGAGAAGGCCCGGGTGCTCGCCGACGAGACCATGGAGAAGGCCACCGGCGGGCTGCGCATCCCCGGGCTGGGGACCTGACCGGTCATGGCCGTCGCCGATCCCATTGCACGGCTGGTGAAGGAGCTGGCCCGGCTCCCGGGCATCGGAGAGAAGACCGCCCAGCGGCTGGCCTTCCACGTCCTCGACGCCGGGCCGGCCTACGCCGAGGCGCTCTCGTCGGCGCTGCTCTGCGTGGTTCGCGACGTGCGCTGCTGCTCGACCTGCCAGACCCTCACCGAGCACGATCCGTGCGCCATCTGCAGCGACGACCGGCGCGACACGCGGCTGCTCTGCGTGGTGGAGGGGGTCCCCGACCTGGTGGCCATCGAGCGAACCCGCGAGTACCGCGGGCGCTACCACGTGCTGCACGGGACGCTGTCGCCGCTCGACGGCGTCGGCCCCTCCGACCTCAAGATCCGCGAGCTGCTGGTGCGGCTCGAGACCGAGCCGGCCGAGGAGATCGTCATCGCCACCAACCCCGACGTGGAGGGAGAGGCGACCGCCCTCTACCTCGCCAGGCTCCTCAAGCCCATGGGGGTGAAGGTGAGCCGCATCGCACAGGGCGTGCCCATGGGCAGCGATCTGGAGTACGCCGACCAGGTCACCCTGGCCCGCGCCATCGCCGGGAGGCGCGAGCTGTGAGCGGCGATATCGCGGCGCGGGATTGATCGGCCCCGGATTCCCTGCTATCGCCGAAGGATCCGGTCGGTCGACGCATTCGGGAGGGGCATGAATCCGGGCATGGTCATCTACGAGGAGGAGTTCCGGAAGATCTCCGGGATCTGCGACCGCCTGACGCGCGATGCCAGCGCCCGGGTGGTGTTCCTCGTCGACAAGAACGGCCAGCTCATCGCCGCGACCGGCCAGGCGCAGCACCTCGACACCACCTCGCTGGCGTCGCTGACCGCCGGGAACGTGGCCGCCATGGGCGGCCTGGCCAAGCTCATCGGCGAGAAGGAGTTCCCCAGCCAGTTCCACGAGGGGGAGCGCGAGTCGATGCACATGAGCATCGTCGGCGGCCGGGTGGTCCTGGTGGTGATCTTCGACGCCAGGAGCTCTCTCGGCCTGGTTCGACTTCGCGTGAAGAAGGCCGGCGAGGAGCTGGCCCGGGTCTTCGAGCAGCTGTCGCTGAGGCAGGCCGCCCCAGGCGCCAAGAGTCCGTTCGCCGAGATCACCGACGACGACATCGACAACCTCTTCAGCGCCTAGGACATGAGCTTCATCAACTACAGCTCGCGCGAGATCAACTGCAAGATCGTCTTCTATGGTCCCGGGCTCTGCGGGAAGACGACCAATCTCCAGTACGTCTACGCGCGCACCACTCCCGAGGCGAAGGGCAAGATGATCAGCCTCGCCACGGAGACCGAGCGCACCCTCTTCTTCGATTTCCTTCCGCTCTCGCTGGGGGAGATCCGCGGCTTCAAGACCCGCTTTCACCTCTACACGGTGCCCGGCCAGGTCTTCTACGACGCCTCGCGAAAGCTCATCCTCAAGGGAGTGGACGGGGTGGTCTTCGTCGCCGACAGCCAGATCGAGCGGATGGAGGCCAACCTCGAGTCGGTCGAGAACCTCCGGGTCAACCTCTCCGAGCAGGGCTACGACCTGAATCGCATCCCCTACGTCGTGCAGTACAACAAGCGCGACCTGCCCAACATCGCAACCGTCGACGAGCTGCGCCGGCTGATCAACCCGCGCGGGGTTCCCGAGTTCCAGGCGGTGGCGCCCACCGGCGTGGGCGTCTTCGACACGCTCAAGGCGGTGGCCAAGCTGGTGCTCACCGAGTTGAAGCGCGGCGCCTGATCCGCCGTCCCGGAGAGGTGGCGAGGACCGGGCGCGAGCCGCTCGGGTCCGCCCGGCGACCGCGCCCCCTTCCCGCGTCGAGGCGGCAAGCTCACGCCTCCACGGCACGAACCCTGCTCGTGCTGGCGGCCGATGCTCGTCCGCGTCCGCTCCTCCTCCGTCCTTGGCGTGTCGGCCATCCCCGTCGACGTCGAGGTCGACGTGGCCGGGGGCATGCCCCGCTTCCAGCTGGTGGGGCTCGCCGGCGGGGCGGTCCAGGAGTCGGTGGTCCGGGTCGCGGCGGCGGTCCGGAACCTGGGCTTCAAGCTTCCCAGCAAGCGGGTCACGGTCAACCTGGCGCCGGCCGACCTCCGCAAGGAGGGCACTGCCTTCGACCTGCCCATCGCCGCGGCGCTGCTCGGGGCCTGCGGCCTCATCCCGGCGGGTGCGCTCGACGGGCTGCACCTGGCCGGAGAGCTCTCCCTCTCCGGAGAGCTGAAGCCCACCCGCGGCGTTCTCCCCATGGCCATCGCCGCGAAGCACGCCGGGGCCCGCGCCTTCCTGGTCCCGTTGGCGAATGCGCTCGAGGCCGCCGCGGTCGAGGGGCTCGTCGTCGAGCCGGTCCGCCACCTCGGGCAGCTCGCCGCCTGGGCGCACGGGAAGGCCCGGTTCGGCCCTCTTCCCGAAGGAGACCGGCAGCTCGCCCTGACGGGCGGAGGGCTCGACCTCCGCGACGTGGCCGGGCAGGAGGGAGCGAAGCGCGCGCTCGAGATCGCAGCGTCGGGCGACCACAACCTGCTCCTCTTCGGCCCGCCGGGCAGCGGCAAGACCATGCTGGCGCGGCGCCTGGCCGGCCTCCTTCCGCCGCTGGCGCTCGACGAGGCGCTCGAGGCCACCGCCGTCCACAGCGTGGCGGGCCTGCTCCGGGACCGGGGGCTGCTCGGCGAGCGCCCCTTTCGCGCGCCGCACCACTCCATCTCCGACGCCGGGCTCATCGGCGGCACCAGCACGCCGCGCCCCGGCGAGGTGTCGCTGGCGCACCGGGGCGTCCTCTTCCTCGACGAGCTTCCCGAGTTCAGGCGCCACGTCCTCGAATCGCTTCGCCAGCCCCTCGAGGACGGAGACGTGATCCTGTCCCGCGCCGGCCACACCGTCCGCTACCCGGCCGAGTTCCAGCTGGTGGCGGCGATGAACCCCTGCCCCTGCGGCTTCCTGGGAGACTCCCGCCGCGCCTGTCTCTGCGGCGACGAGCAACTGCTCCGCTACCGGCGCAGGGTCTCCGGCCCGCTCCTCGACCGGATCGACCTCCACGTCGACGTCCCTGCCGTCCCCTGCGACCGGCTCCAGGCGGCCGGCACCGGCGAGAGCACGGCCGAGGTGTCGGTTCGCGTCCGGGGCGCGCGGGAGATCCAGCGCGCCCGCGGGTCGTCGAACGCCCGGCTCCGCGGCGGGGCGCTGCGGCGCCACTGCGCGCTCGACCTGGCCGCCCGCGAGGTTCTCGCGCGGGCCGCCCAGCGGCTCGGCCTCTCGGCCCGGGCCCACGATCGGATCCTCAGGGTGGCGCGAACCATCGCCGACCTCGAGGGCGCGGCGCGCGTGGAAGCGCGCCACCTGCTGGAAGCCGTGCAGTACCGCGCCCTCGATCGTCCGGCGACAACGGAGGCAAAATGAGCAAGCTGGCGGAGAAGGTGAAGGCCCTCGCACAGGCGCTGGGGGCCATCGAGAAGCAGTTCGGCAAGGGCAGCATCATGCGGCTCGGAGAGGAGGGGGAAGCGCCGCCGGTGCCGGTCATCCCCTCCGGCTCCATCGGGCTCGACGCGGCGCTCGGGGTGGGCGGCTACCCGCGCGGCCGGGTCATCGAGATCTTCGGTCCCGAGTCGTCGGGGAAGACCACCCTGGCGCTCCACGCCATCGCCGAGGCGCAGCGGGTCGGCGGCGTGGCCGCGTTCATCGACGCCGAGCACGCACTCGACGTGAATTACGCCCGGAAGCTGGGCGTGAACGTCGGGGAGCTCCTGGTGTCGCAGCCCGACACCGGCGAGCAGGCGCTGGAGATCGTCGAGCAGCTCGTCCGCAGCGGGGCCTGCGACATCGTGGTGGTCGACAGCGTGGCCGCCCTCGTCCCCAAGGCCGAGATCGAGGGGGAGATGGGCGACGCGCACATGGGGCTGCAGGCGCGCCTCATGAGCCAGGCCATGCGCAAGCTCACCTCCGTGGTCTCGCGCAACCTTTCCACGGTGGTCTTCATCAACCAGATCCGCATGAAGATCGGCGTGGTCTTCGGAAACCCGGAGACCACCACCGGTGGCCAGGCCCTGAAGTTCTACTCCTCCATGCGGCTCGACATCCGGCGCATCGGGCAGGTCAAGGACGGAGACCAGGTGGTGGGAAGCCGGACCCGGGTGAAGGTGGTGAAGAACAAGGTCGCCCCGCCGTTTCGCGAGGCCGAGTTCGACATCCGCTACGGCGCTGGGGGTGGACCGGCTCGCCGAGGCCCTCGACCTCGGCGTGGAGCGCGGGGTCGTCGAGAAGTCGGGCGCCCACTTCTCGCTCGACGGGGAGCGCATCGGGCAGGGGAGGGAGCGGGCCGCCGAGTGGCTGCGGGAGCACCCGGCGGCCATGGAGGCGCTGGTCTCGCGCATCTCCGGCGCCCACGCCCCTCCGGCGGCCATCGCCGCGGCCTCCTGATCCGGGGCCCCGGGCGATCCCAGGGTCATGCCCGGGGCCATCACTCCGCGCCGAGCGGCCAGCTCCTCGCGCCCAGCGAGAGCTGAAACCCGCCCGGCGCGGTGGCGTCCTCGGAGAGCCGCATCCCGAGCGCGATCTGCGCCGCGCGGCAGAAGCGGGCCGGGTGGCCGGAGGCGAGAGTGGCGCGGAGCAGTCCGTCATGCCCCACGCGCAGCGTCTCCGGCACGAGCGGCTCCCGGTTGCCCCCGGCGAGCCGGAGCTCGATCGCGTCGGGGCTCTCGGCGATTCCCAGGACCACGAAGGGCGTGCCGTCCACGGCCACCGGCGCGCTTTCCCGTCCCACGCGAACGATCCACCCACCGCCGTCGGCGGGCTCGAGGCCGCGCCAGAGCACCTCGAGCGTTCGCGCGTGGGTGACCGGCTCGCCGTTCACGAGGAATCGCCCCTCGTCGTCGATGGAGAGTCCCGGGATCACGGGAGGCACCATATTGCAGCCGGTGAGCTGCCGCGATAGGTGGACCGACGTGCCCACCGCCGAGCCACCGCCGAACCCACCGCCGAGCCCGTTCGCGAGCCGCTGATCCGGATCCATAGCCCGAGCCCCGAGGACGAGGTCCGCTGCCGGGCCTTGCTCGAGAAGGCGGGCCTCTCGCCCGAGGCGCAACTCACCTGGATCGCGGTGCGCGGGGAGGACCCCGACCGTGTGAACGACCTCCTCGTCGAGGGGGGCGCGCTCGGGCGGGTCGTCGTCCGGGAGCAGATTGGGAAGCTCATCGGATTCGTCATCGATCACGGCCCCGCGCTCGACGAGCGGGCCGGAAGCCTGCGGGCCAACGTGACGCGGGTTCTCTCGACCGCCGGCCTGTCCAGCCGATGGTCGCCGCGTCCGGAGGCCGAGATGGGGGGCGCCGGCGCCGCGCTTCACGAGTACTTGATGGCGACGCGGGGCGGATTCGTCAGCTGGGAGCGGTTCACCGGCCTCTTCTGCCGGCGCGAGCCGGACGGCGAAAGCCGCTAGCGCGCCGGGCCGGGGCGCTCCGCGCCTTCCATCGCCCGCCGGAGCATGTCGAGCGCCTCGTAGGAGGCGGTGCGCCGCACCCGGTCCCGATCGCCGCGGAAGACCCGGTGCAGGGCCTCGGTGCCCCCGGGGCCGGAAAGCGCCATCCAGACCGTTCCCACCGGCTTCTCGTCCGTTCCGCCGGTCGGCCCGGCGATGCCGGTGATGCCGATGCCCCAGTTCGCGCGACCGCGGCGGCGGATCCCTTCGGCAAGCGCGCGAGCCACCGGCTCCGAGACCGCGCCGTGGACCGCCAGCAGTTCGGCCGGGACCCCGACGACGCCGGTCTTCACCTCGTTCGCGTAGGCCACCACCCCCAGCTCGAAGACGTTCGACGACCCCGGCACGGCCGTGAGCATCTGGGCAACCATTCCACCCGTGCAGCTCTCGGCCAGCGCCACCCGCTCGCCCCTGCGGGTGAGCTGGGCCACGACGAGCGGAGCCAGCTCGTCCTTTCCCTCGGCGAAGACCGACGGGCCGAAGATGGCCCGGACCCGGGCCAGGATCCGGTCGGCGTGGGCCTCGGCGGTGTCCGCGGGGGTCACCGACGGTGTCGCGGACCCGCTCCTTGCGCCGGCGGAAGCCGGCGCTGCATGCACCGCCCACTTCACGTGGATCTCCGGCCAGTGGGCCCGGTAGCCGAAGCGGACGTCCCGGTTCTCCGGGTCGTCCATCACCGGACGCATCGCCTGGTCGGCGTGCGACTCGGGCACGGCGAGGAGCTTCACCAGCCGGAAGGCCGGCACCGACCCGACCCGGGCCGAGATCGCCGGAAGGAGCCACTCCTCCGACAGCCCCCGGTACTCGACCGGCACGCCCGGGAGCGCCACCAGCTCGCCTCGCCCGAGCCGCACCGAGAAGCCCGGCGCCGTCCCGAAGCGGTTCGCGATGACCGTCGCGCCACGCGGGAAGCGGGCCTGCTTGGCGTTGTTGGGTGTCATCTCGCGGCCGAACTTGCGGAAGCGCTCCCGGATGGCCTCGAGCGACGGCAGGTCGAGCTCGAGCGGCACGCCCATGGCCGCAGCCACCACCTCGGCGGTCAGGTCGTCCTCGGTGGGGCCGAGGCCGCCGCTCATGACCACCAGGTCGGAGCGTCCGGTCGTCTCCCGGATGGCGGAGAGCAGGTCGTCCCGGTCGTCGGCGACCAGCGTCTTCCGCCGCGCCATGACCCCCAGGTCCCAGAGCCGGTCCATGAGCCAGGCCGAGTTGGTGTCGACGATCTGCCCGGTCAGGAGCTCGTCGCCGGTGGCCAGGAGCTCGACGTGCAACGGCGCGCCAGGGCCCCCGCTCACGGCAGGAGCTCCATACACCACCAGTGAAGTCCGCCCGAGCAGCCGAGCAGGAGCGTCAGGCCTAGCTTGACGAAGCCGAGCGCCAGCCCTGCGTACACGCCCGCGGCGACGTCGTCCATGACCACGCCGAACCCGCTCTTCACCCGGTCGAGTGCGGAGGCCGGCCAGGGCTTGGCCACGTCCATGATCCGGAAAAGCAGGAATCCAGCGATGACGTTGCCCCAGGACCAGGGGAAGAAGGCCATGGTCACGAGGTAGCCCACCACCTCGTCGATGACGATGGGGGAGGCGTCGACGACCTTCCAGTAGGCGCCCGCGCGGGCGGCGGCGGCCACGGCGATCACGGTGAGGGCTGCGGTGGCCGCGAGGTAGGCCGGCAAGGGCAGCTGGCGGAGCAACCAGAAGAGCGGGATGGCGCCGAGCGTTCCGACCGTTCCGGGCACGACCGGGGAGAAGCCGCACGGTCCCCAGGCGGCGAGGATCACCCAGAAGGTCGGTCGGCCGTCGGGTCGACCTTTCTTGAGGGTGAGGCCAGCCATGCCGGGGAGGGAGTCCTGCTAGATGTACTCGTCTCCCTCGTTCTTCGCCTCGACGTCGACGTCGTCGTCATCGGCCTCCAGCGCCTCGTCCGACTCGATCTCGGCCCGCACCGAGGCGGGCAGCAAGGAGGCCTCGAGACGCTTCCGGAAGAAGATCGACTCGACGAGCCCGAGGAGGATGTAGGCCCCGGCGAAGACGAGCAGGACGAAGGAGGCCCGGGTGGCGAGCCCCACGACCACGGCGGCGGCCAGGACGAAGAGGAAGGTGGCGATGCTCCGCGGGGTGAGGTGGGTCTCCTTGAAGGTCCGGTAGCGGACGGTCGAGACCATGAGGAAGGAGAGGAGCGCCACCCCGATGGCGATGGGGACGTGGGTGGTCGGCTCGGTGGGGGCTCCGAAATGCCTGTAGTGGGCGATGACGACCGAGACCAGCGCGCCGGCGGCGAGGGGGATGGGCAGCCCCGTGAAGAACTGGTGGGAGGCCTTGTCGCCCCGGGCCGCCAGGACGTTGAAGCGAGCCAGCCGCAAGGCCCCGCAGGCGGCGAAGGCGAACGACAGGAAGAGCCCCATGAAGCCCATGGGGGCGAGCGCCCACTTGTAGACGAGCAGGGCGGGCGCGGCGCCGAAGGAGATCACGTCGGCCAGGCTGTCGAGCTGGACGCCGAAATCCGACTGGGTCCGCGTCATCCGCGCCACCCGGCCGTCGAACATGTCGAAGAAGATGGCGAAGAAGATGGCCAGCGCCGCCCGGTAGAGCTGCTCCGGGGTGGCATCCCCGGAGGCCAGCGTCATCGAGTAGAACCCCAGGAAGATCGAGCTGACCGTGAACAGGTTCGGCAGCACGAACATGGCCTTGCGCAGGTTGATTTGCATCGCGAGGGCCAAGGCTGGCACGCGAGCCTGGGGTTGTCGAGGCGAGAACCCCTGGCCGGGGGAGTTTTGGCCCCCCGTTCGGGTGCCGGCGCCGCCGTCAGCCCCTCAACCGGCCGAAGTCGCAGCCTGGGCCGTCGCCATCCGCCGCGCGGCCTCGAGGACGTCGCCGCGGGACACGTCGAGGTGGGTGACGAAGCGGACGATGTCCGGCCTCGAACCCTCCGGGTTCGAGAGGACGCCCGCCGCCTTGAACCGCCCCACCAGGTCGACCGCGCTTCGCCCGGAGAACGACGCGAAGACCATGTTCGTCTCCACCGGGTGGGGGATCACCACTCCCGGGATGGCCAGGAGCGCCGTTGCCAGCGCCCGGGCGTTGTCGTGGTCCTCGGCGAGGCGGGCCACGTTGTGCTCGAGAGCGAAGAGCCCGGCCGCCGCCAGCACGCCGGCCTGCCGCATGGCGCCCCCGAGCCGCTTGCGCAGCCGCCTGGCGTCGCGGATCCGATCCCGATTGCCGGCCAGGAGCGATCCCACCGGCGCCCCCAGCCCCTTGGACAGGCAGAGGGACACGAGCGTCGCCCCCTCGGCGAAGTCGCGGGCCGGAACTCCGGAGGCCACCACCGCGTTCATGAGCCGGGCGCCGTCGAGGTAGAGGTCG
This sequence comes from uncultured delta proteobacterium, assembly GCA_963700085.1. Taxonomy (GTDB): domain Bacteria; phylum Myxococcota; class Myxococcia; order Myxococcales; family Anaeromyxobacteraceae; genus CAIOAK01. The sequence continues at coordinate 87,432 of CAVOWI010000015.1, read as the reverse complement.
AGTCCGCGGCGCCGCGCCACCTCGGCGAGCGCCCGCACCTGCGCGAGCGGATAGACCGAGCCGCCGCCGCGGTTGTGCGTGTTCTCGATCTCCACCACCCGGCTGCGCGGGAAATGCTCCGACTCCGGCCGGATGGCGGCCTCGACCTCGGCCGGGTCGAGCAACCCGCGCTCGCCCCGAAGCGTGCGGGGCTGGATGCCCCAGAGGGCCGGCATGGCGCCCCCCTCGAAGTTCACTGGATGTGCGCCCTGGTCGCAGATGACCTCGTCGCCGGGACGGGTGAGGACGCCGAGCGCCACCTGGTTCGCCATGGTGCCGCTCGGGACGAAGAGCGCCGCCTCCTTGCCGAGGAGGCCGGCCACCGTCTCCTGGAGGAGGTTCACGGTGGGGTCCTCGCCGTAGACGTCGTCCCCCAGCTCGGCGCGCGACATGGCCTCGCGCATGCCCGGCGAGGGGAGGGTGACGGTGTCGGAGCGCAGGTCGATGGGCTTCATGAATCCTCCCGGGGGCGCGGATGTTAGCATCGGCGCCGTGACGGAGCGCGACCGGGCCAGGAAGATCCTCGACCGGCTCGAGGAGGAGATGCCCGGCGCGCGCATCGAGCTCGACTTCGGCACCGATCTGGAACTGCTCGTCTCGGTGATCCTCTCGGCCCAGTGCACGGATGCCCGGGTGAACGAGGCCACCCCGGGTCTATTCGCCGCCTTCCCCGACGCCGCCGCCTACGCAGCCGCCCGTCCCGAGGCGCTCTGGCCGCACGTCCGCAGCCTCGGCCTCTTTCGCAACAAGGCGAAGGCCATCGTCGCGTCCGCCCGGGTCATCGAGGCCGAGCACGGAGGGCGGGTGCCCCGGACCCGGGAGGCGCTCGAGGGCCTGCCGGGCGTGGGGCGCAAGACCGCTGGCGTGGTGCTCGTCCACCTCGGCGCCGGCCACGCCTTCCCGGTGGACACCCACGTCGGCCGGGTGTCGCGCCGCCTCGGATTCACGAGGGAGACCGACCCGGACCGCGTCGAGGAGCGGATGTCGGCGCTCCTCCCGCCCGAGCGCTGGGGAAAGGCCCACCAGCTCTTCGTGTGGCACGGGCGAAGGACCTGCCACGCCCGCAAGCCCGACTGCCAGGGCTGCGTGGTGCGGCGGATGTGCCGGCGGGTCGGCGTCGACGGACCGTGAAGAGCCGTGCGCCGGCCGGTCAGAGGGCCGAGCGGTGCTCCGGGGCCTTCCGGATCTCGTCGGGCGTCTCCGAGGCGCGGTCGGCCTTGAGCTTCTTCATGCGCCGGCGGATGAGCTCGCGCTTCAGGCTGGACAGGTGGTCGACGAAGAGCGTGCCCTCGAGGTGGTCGTGCTCGTGCTGCAGGGCGATGGCGAGCAGGTCCTCGGCCTCGATCTCGATGGACTTGCCGGCGTAGTCGAGGGCCCGCACCCACACCTTCGCGAAGCGGTCGACGTCCTCCGCCTCGCCTGGGACGGACAGGCAACCCTCGTTGTAGGTGGTCTCCCCCTCGGCCCGGATGATCTCTGGGTTCACCAGGTGGATGAGCTTCTGCCCCTCCTGGCGTGTCGAGGTGTCGATGACCAGGCAGCGCTTCGCGACCCCGATCTGCGGCGCGGCCAGGCCGAGACCGTCGGCGGCGTACATGGTCTCGGTCATGTCGTCGAGCAGGCGGCGGATGCCGTCGTCCACCTGGTCGACGGGCACGGAGCGTCGCTTCAGAAGGGGATCGGGCCAGATGAGGATGTCGTGGATCATGTTCGTGCTCCAGCGTTGGCCGGCCATGATAATCCGCCCCGGCCTCCCGCGCACCATCGGGATTGCAGTCCGGAATCGCTCACAGCATGGCGTGCGGGTCCACGTCGAAACGGATGCTTGCACCGCCCGGGGGGCGGGACGCCGTGGGCTTGAGCGCCCGGTGGATGCGCCGCAGGGCTGCCGCGTCGGCGGCGCGGAAGAGGAGGTGCCAGCGGCTTCGTCCGCGGATCCGCTCGATGGCCGCCGGGGCCGGCCCGAGCATCGTGACCCCTTCGCCCAGCGCCGGGCGCGCCGCCTCGCCGAGCGCCTCGGCGGTGCGCCGGGCGCCGCTCTCCGAACCCTCGACCCGGACCGCCAGCATCCGGCCGAAGGGCGGGTAGCCCAGGCTGCGGCGCCGGTCCAGCTCCAGGTCGGCGAAGCCGGCGAAGTCGTGACCCACCGCGAATGCGACAGCTGGTGAATGAGGGTGGAAGGTCTGGACGACGACCTGCCCGGCGTCGTCGCCGCGTCCGGCCCGGCCCGCCACCTGGGTGAGGAGCTGGAAGGTCCGCTCGGCGGCCCGGAAGTCGGGCAGCGCCAGCGCCGTGTCGGCCAGCACCACTCCCACCAGCGTCACCCCCGGGAAGTCGTGGCCCTTGGTCACCATCTGGGTGCCGACCAGCACGTCGATCTCGCGCCGGGCGAAGCGGGCCAGCAGCTCGGCGACGTCGGCAGCGCCGGAGAGGGCGTCGCGGTCCATCCGCGCCACCCGGGCCTCGGGCACGATCTCCTTCACGCCCGCCTCGACCTGCTCGGTGCCCACGCCCACCCCGGCCCGCTCGCCGCCGCAGGCCGGACAGGTGCGGCTCATGCGCTCGGTGGCGCCGCAGTAGTGGCAGAGGAGGACCCCGCGCCGGGCGTGCAGGGTGAGGGAGACCGAGCAGTTGGCGCAGTGCTCCTCGCGGCCGCAATCGCGGCAAAGGACCAGCGTCTGGAAGCCTCGCCGGTTGAGGAAGAGGATTGCCTGGCGCCCGGCCCGGACCGTGGCCGTGAGCGCATCGGCCAGCACCGGGGAGAGGAGCCCGGGCATCGGCGTTCCCTTGCGGATGCGGGACAGGTCGACGATCCGCACCTCGGGCATCGGGCGGTCGTCGATGCGGCGGGGAAGCTCGATGCGCTGGTACTTGCCGGTCCGGGCGTTCTCGAGGGTCTCGAGCGAAGGCGTGGCCGAGCCGAGCACGCAGACCGCCCCCTCCACGCGGGCCCGGACCACCGCCAGGTCGCGGGCGTGGTAGCCCGGGCCGTCGTCCTGCTTGAACGACGGGTCGTGCTCCTCGTCCACCACCACGATGCCCAGGTCCTGCACCGGTGCGAAGACGGCGCTGCGCACCCCCACGCAGATCCGGGCCTCGCCGCGCCGGAGCCGCAACCACTCCGAGTGGCGCTCCCGGTCGGAGAGGCCGCTGTGGAGCAGCGCAACCTGGTCGCCGAAGCGGGCCCGGAAGCGGCCGGCCAGCTGCGGGGTGAGGGCGATCTCCGGCACCAGCACCAGCGCGCCCTTGCCGGCGGCGCGGGCCACGGCGATGGCATGCAGGTAGACCTCGGTCTTCCCGGAGCCGGTCACGCCGTGCAGGAGGAAGGTGTGGAAGGCGCCCGAGGCCCCGGTGATGCTGGCCAGCGCCGCGGACTGCTCGGTGGTCAGGGAGAGGGGCTCCTCGGAGGCCGGAAGGAGCGCATCCCCCCCGGCCACGGCGGCGACCGTCTCCAGCGTGGCGAGCCCGTCCTTCACCAGGCCCGAGAGGACCGGACGTCCGCGCGGGAATGCCGCGCGGAGCTCCTCCACCGGGATGCGGCCGCGGGCCAGCAGGTACTCGAGGATGGCCCGGCGGGCGTGAGCGCGAGCGCCCATCGCCGCGAGGGCGTCGGCCGCCCCCGGGGCCGGTGCCGCGAAGTCCACGCCGCGCCGGGCGGGTGCCGCCCCTCCTCGGCGGGCGTTCAGGCCCGGGGGAAGGGCGGCGCGGAGCAGCTCGCCCGGCGGGGCCAGGTAGTAGTCCTCGGCCCAGCGGATGAGCCGGAGCATCGGCGCCGTGAAGGGCGGGAACTCGTCGAGGACCGCGGCCACGTCCCGCAGCTCGATTCCCGGCGGAGGCACGGTGGGGAGGCCGACCACGTAGCCGGTGGCCCGCTGGCTCTTCCCGAACGGGACGGCGACCCGGCTCCCCAGCGACACCTCGCCGGCGAGCCGGCTCGGCACACGGTAGGTGAAGGTGCCGCGGACGGCGGCGGCGACGGCGACCTCGACGAGCACGGGGCCGCGAGTCTACCAGCCCGGTCTGCGCCGCACCGGGTAAGCTACCGGACCACCTGCCGGAGGTACTCCAGCAGGGGTTCGCGAAGGTCCGGCCGCTCCAGCGCGAAGGCGATGTTGGCCTTGAGGAAGCCGAAGCGGTCGCCGGCGTCGTAGCGCTCTCCCTCGAACCGGTAGCCGAGCAGCCCCTCCTCCCGGGCCAGCACCGCCAGCGCGTCGGTGAGCTGGATCTCCCCGCCCACGCCGGGCTTGACCTGCTCCAGGACGGCGAAGATGCGAGGCGGGAGCACGTAGCGGCCGATCACCGCCAGGTTGGACGGCGCGTCCTTCTTCGGCTTCTCCACCAGCTTCTCGATGCGGATGGTGCGGTCGTCGAGCGCCCGGCCGGCCGCGATGCCGTACATGTGGGTCTCGGCGGCAGGCACCTCCATGAGAGCGATGGTGCCGAGGCCATTCCTCTCGTAGCAGGCGGCGAGCTGCTTCGCGGCCGGGACCGCCGCGTCGATGATGTCGTCGCCCAGCATGACCACGAAGGGCTCGTCGCCGACCAGCGACTTCGCGCAGAGGACCGCGTGCCCGAGGCCGAGCGGCTCCTGCTGCCGGACGGTGACGACGTTCGCCATCTTGGCGATGGCCCGCATCTGCTCGCGCAGCGCCTCCTTGCCGGTGCGCGACAGGTGCGCCTCCAGCTCGGGGGCGATGTCGAAGTGGTCGACGATCGAATCCTTGCCCCGCGCGCAGACCAGGATGATCTCCTCCACCCCGGCGGCCACCGCCTCCTCGACGATGTACTGGATCGTCGGACGGTCGACGATGGGGAGGAGCTCCTTGGGCACGGCCTTGGTGGCCGGGAGGAATCGGGTGCCGAGGCCTGCGGCGGGGATGACGGCCTTCCGGATCTTCGCCATGGGCCCGAGACTGTAGTCGCCCGAAGGGCTGTCGGAAAGTACCTCGGACGCAAAGCACCTCGGATGCGACGCTGGGCGGGACGCGTTCCTTGCTGGGCGATCGCCGGGTGGTATCTTGCCCGCGTGAGCCGACTCCCCGCCCTCCTCGCCCTGGCCGCCGCCTCGGCCGCCGCCCTGCCCGCCGCGGCAGGGGAGGGGCCGCTCCCGCCCACCCCGACCAACTACGTCTACGCCCGGTCGATGGCGATCGGGGCCTACCGCGGCCTGGCCGGCGACAACGACGGCATCTTCTACAACCCCGCCGCGCTCGCCGCGCGAAAGCGCTTCGACCTCAACCTGGGCGGCCTCATGTACCGCGTCGGCTCGGACACCGACGCCGGGATGTTCGGCGCCTCGGTGGTGGACTCGGTCTCGAGCCCGCTGGCCGGCGGCTTCTCCTACAACTACGTCACCACCCTCGGGTACAGGACCAAGGGGTTCTCCGGCGGGATGACCAACATGGCCGCCGCCTTCGCGATCGGCGACGCCTTCTTCCTGGGCGCCACGGGAACCTACCTGAACCTCTACACGCCGGTCAGCACGGTGAACGCCATCACGGTGACCCTCGGCGCCTTCATGCAGCTCGGAAAGTACTTCTCGGCTGGCTTCGCCGGCTACAACCTCATCAACACCTACCACCCCGACCTCCTGCCGCTCGCCATGGGCGGCGGCGTCGCCCTCGGCCCCAACGACCTCTTCCACGTCACCGGCGACTGGTACCGGGAGTTCGGGGCCAACAACGTCCACTCCGACCGGTGGGCCGCCGGTGGCGAGGTCTTCCTCTTCAACGTGGGGGCGCTGCGGGGCGGCTGGCTCTACGACTCGGGGGCGAAGATCCAGTGGTGGTCGCTCGGAGCGGGCTTCACCGTGAGTGGCTTCGGGGCCGACTTCGCCTACCGGCAGAGCTTCGGGGGCTCGACCTTCCGGACGCTCTCGGCGATGGTCAAGGTCAGCCTCCCCGGGATGTGATCGGCAGCACCACCGGCGCCCCGGTGGCTCCGTTCTCGCCTCGCCACACCGGCACGCCCCAGACCTCGCTGACCCGCTCGGCGGTGAGCACCTCCCGCGGCGGACCGTCGGCGACCACCCTTCCGTCGGAGAGGGCCACGATCCGGTCGGCCGACCCGCCGGCCAGGTTGAGGTCGTGCAGCACCGCCACCACGCAGAGCCCGCCCCGGGCCGCCACCCGCGCCATGTCCATGGCGGCCACCTGGTGGGCCAGGTCGAGGAAGGCGGTGGGCTCGTCGAGGAGCAGGACGCGCGGCTCCTGGGCCAGCGCGCGGGCGAAGAAGACGCGCCGGCGCTCGCCACCCGAGAGCGCGTCGAGCCGCCGGTCGGCGAGGGCGAGGAGGTCGCAGGCCCGAAGAGCGCCCTCCACGGCGCCGTGGTCGAACGGGCCGGGCACGGCCAGCAACCCCTGGTGCGGCGCCCTCCCCATCATGACCGCCTCGCGCACCGTGAAGGGCCAGGGCGCCCGGGGCTCCTGGGGCACGAGGGCGCAGACCCGGGCGAAGGCCCGGCGGGGCGCCGAGTGGGCGTCGAGCCCGCAGACGCGGACCCGGCCCACCGAGGGCGCGAGCAGCCCGGCCGCGAGCCGGAGCAGCGTGCTCTTCCCGGCGCCGTTCGGGCCGAGCAGCGCCACCAGCTCACCCGCACGCGCCATGAATGAGACGCCCCGGAGCGCGGGGAGGCCGTCGTAGTCGAAGGAGACGTCCTCTGCCTCCACGAGCGGCGTTCCCGGAGGCGCCAGGAGCGGTGCCGGCTTCACTGCGCCTCCAGATCCGCGAAGCCGAGGAGCTTCCGGGCGTTGCCGTGGAAGATGAGCGTCAGGACGTCGCGGGGAAGCCCGAGACCGTGCAGTTTCGGCTCGCGGGCGGCGGGCGAAGGGGCTGGCGCGGCCGGCGGCGTGGGCGGGAGAATGGCCGTGTCGCGGGTCTCGTAGAAGCGCCAGGTGGAGTCGAAGAAGCGGCGCAGCTGATCGAGGGAGCGGACCGGCGGCCCCGAGCCGAGCACGAGCGCCCGAGACTCCGGCTTCGGTCCCTGCATCCAGACCAGATCGGTGCCGAAGAGGACGCGGTCGGCGTAGGCCACCAGGAACTCGCGCGATCTCTCGGGATCGCGCGCCAGGTCGATCACGCGACCGGCCGTGTCGAGGTACAGGTTGGGCAGCCGGACGAGCAGGGAGGAGAGCGCAGCCGGGTCTCCGGCCAGGTCTGCGAGGTGGAGCGCCACGAAGGGAATCCCCGGGTGGCGCTCGAGCAGGCGCGTGAGCTCTCCGGTGGCGTCCGGCCCCTCGCCGCGGTGGATGGCGACGGGGATCCCGAGACCGCCGGCGGTCGCCCAGACCGGATCGAGGGCCGGGGAATCGAGCCGCACCGGGATCCCACGCGGGCCGGCCAGGTCGCGCGGGACGTGCAGGCCGCGGGCGCCGAGCGCGCGTCCCGTCACCAGCCGGGCCACCTCGCGGTCCGCCCAGGCGTCGTCGCAGCAACCGCGACCGTCCAGGCTCATGAAGACCAGCACGCGGCCTGGGAAGCGCGCGGCGGCCTCGACCTGCCGCTCCAGTCCGGCGCCGGCCTGCCCCCCGCCCAGGTTCACGATGCCGAGGATGCCCTGGCTGGCGGCGACGTTCACCGCCGCGCCCAGGACCTCGGGGTCGACCTGCTGGTGGAAGTCGATCTTCCAGATCCCGAGCCCGCGGAAGCCGGCGAAGCCGCGGGTGTGGGACTCGAGCCCGGTGGCCGTTGCCAGGGCGACGGCGAGGAGCACCAGGGCCAGCGCGGAGATGGCGAACCAGGCGCGGCGCGGGGTCACGGGGCCATCCTATGCGCTCCGGTCGGAGCGGCGCAGCAGCCAGAGGAAGAGGGGGCCGCCGAGGAGCGCGGTGAGGGCGCCCACCGGGGGCTCGGAGCCGAGCGGGAGGAAGGCCAGGCGGGCCCCGGCGTCGGCCAGCACCAGGAAGGCCGCGCCGAAGAGGGCCGAGGCCGGAAGGAGCACCCGGTGGTCCGGGCCGAGGAGGCGCCGGAGCAGGTGAGGAACGATGAGCCCGACGAAGCCCACCAGACCGGCCAGCGCCACGGCCGCGCCGGTGGCCAGGCTGGCCGCCAGGAAGACCGCGCCGCGGGAGCGCCCGACTTCCACTCCCAGTGAAGCGGCCTCGTCGTCACCGAGGGAGAGCAGGTTGAGCTGCGCCGAGAGCGCGACCAGCACGGTGACGGCCACTCCCAGGAGCACCGCGCCGGCGAGCAGCGTTCCCGGGTCGGCGTAGCCGATCGCCCCCATGAGCCAGTAGAGCAGGCGGGCCGCGTCCTCCGGGGGAACCATCACCTTCACCACCGTGATGACGCCGGCGGCGAAGGCGTTGAAGACCACGCCCACGAGCAGCGCGGCCTCCGGCACCAGCTTGCCGCCGACCCTTCCCAGCGCGAAGACGAGCGCGGTAGAGGCGGCGGCGCCGACCGACGCCCCCAGCGCCACCGAGGTGCCCGAGCCGGCGAGCGCGCCCAGCATGGTGGCCGGCCCGATGAGCGCCGATGCAGCCAGCGCCGCCGTCCCTCCCAGCGCAGCGCCGCCGGACACGCCCAGCACGAAGGGCTCGGCCAGCGGGTTTCTCAGGAGCGCCTGGAGGGCCACGCCTGCCGTGGCGAGGCCTGCGCCCACCATCGCGCCGAGCAGCACCCTCGGCAGCCGCAGGCCGAGGAGGATGGCGGCGTCGGGTTCCACGCCGGAGAGGGCCGCGGCGAGCGAGATCGGCTGCGGGCCCAGCAGCAGGGCCGCGGCGCAGGAGGCGACGAGCGCGACGAGCCCGGCGGCGAGCGCCACGGCGAGGCGGCGGAGGATCACCGCGGCTCCCCCGCCGACCTGAGCGCCGACTGAAGCTGGGCGAGCGCGGCCGGCAGCTGGGGCCCGGGGCGAAGCACCCGGTCGTCGGGAAGCCGCACGACGCGCCCGGCCTTCACGGCCGGTATGGCGGAAAGGCGCCGGATGGCGTCGGCCGGCTCGTTCACGGCGGCGTCGACGACCAGGTCCGGGTCGTCGGCCACCGCCTTCTCGAGGGAGTAGATGGGCCAGGGGCGTCCCCCCGTCACCACGTTCTCCCCTCCGGCGATGCGGAGGAGCGCGTCGGGGTAGCTGCCCGGCCCGGCCACCACCAGCGGGTCTCGCCCGATCACGAGCAGCACCCGGCGGCGGGGGAGCGCCGCCGCGGCGAGCTCGGCCGCACGAACCGCGGCACCCATCTCCGAGGCCAGCCGTTCCCCGGCTGCGGGGTTGCCCAGCGCGGCGCCGATCACCCGGGCTGCCCGCAGCACGTCCGGGACGCCGATGACCGGCAGCGCCAGCACCGGCACCCCCAGGTCGGCGATGCGCCGCACCGCCGGAAAGGCCCCACCGTCGGCGAGCCAGAGAACGAGGTCGGGGCGCAGCCCCAGCACCACCTCCGGGCTCGGATCGAGGAAGCCGCCCACGCGCGGGAGTGCTTTCACTTCGGGTGACGTATCGTAGCGGGTCACGCCGACCAGCCGCCCGACCTCGCCCAGCGCGATGACCGTGTCGGTCAGGCTGGGCGCGAGCGAGATCACCCGGGCCGGACGGGCCGGGGCACGGGGGCCCAGCCAGGTGGGTTCGGAGTGTGCGAGCGGAGCGGTCGTCCCCGGGGTGGCCGGGATCTCGCCGCCGGAGGCCGGGCCGGAGGGAAGGCAGGCGAGGACCGCCGCGAGGGCGAGGACGCGCCAGGCGAGCCAGGGGCGACAGGCGCGGAACGGGCGTATGGCGGAGTGCCGGATCATTTTCCGCAGATGACGTCGGCCACGAAGCTGGAGCCGGTGGCGGTCGGGGCACAGACCAGGCCCCGCGCCGTCACCGCCCTCGAGGCGGGGTCGAACCGGAGCACATTGCCCGAGAACCGATCGCCGACAAAGCCCACCCCGTCGCAGAAGGTGATGGCCCCGGGCGCGGCGCCGGCGGCCGGCACGGCCGTTCCCACGATCGGGGCGCCCGCCCCGAGGGCGACCGGGACGAAGGCCGCGCCGGTGATGTCGGCCGCGCTCGCCGCCGTGTAGGGGAAGAAGCCGCAGGTCACCCAGAGGGTGTCCCCGGACAGCGCCAGGCCGGCCGGGTTCAGGCAGGAGGATCCCAGGTCCACCGGATTCACGAGGGGTGCGAGTGCGTCGGTCGCGGTGTCGATGACCGCCAGCCGGCCGTTGCCCGCCGGGGCGAAGGCGCCGTCGAGGTTCCAGAGCGTGACGTAGAGCTGGGACCCCGATGCGACGAGGCGCGAGGGCAGGGCGTTGCCTCCGGCGCTCGCCAGCGAGACGAGCGAGATGGTCTTCGTGACCATCCGGGTGGCGAGGTCGACGACGGCGACCGCGCCGGATCCGTTGAGGGCCACGTACGCCTTGTTGCCGGCGAAGGCGATTCCCTGCGGATAGGAGAAGTCGCCGAGCCGGACCTCGGCAGATGGAGGAGGTCGTCGGGTCCACGATCAGGAGCGACCCGACCGCGGCGTTCGACACGTAGAGCAGGCCGTTCCGTTCGGCGAGGAACTCGAGGTCGGAGAAGAAGCCGCTCACCGGGATGCTCACGGTCGGGAAGGAGCCGTCGGCGGCGAGGCCGGCCGGCGAGACCTTCATGCGGTCGAGCGTGTTGCTGATGGAGTTCGCCACCCAGAGCGAGGTCCCGCTCCAGGCCAGCGAGATGGGGCCGGATTCCACGGGCACGGGCGCCCCCACCGGCGTCAGCGCGGCGGTGGCCCCCTGCACGGCGCCGCCGTTGAAGCAGGCGGCGTGGACCGCCGGCGGGCACTGCGATCCCTGGCAGCAGAGCCCGGCCGAGCAGCTCTCCCCGGCGCCGCAGGAGCGGCCGCACTCGCCGCAGTTCCCCGGATCGGACGAGAGCGAGGCGCACTGTCCGTTGCAGGTGGCCTGGGCGGTCGTGCAGACCACCTCGGTCTTGCAGGCGGCGAGCGCGGAGGCGAGGAGGAGCAGGGATGCGAGGCGAACCGTCATGGCGTCATTTCTCCGGGGAGGACCCGACTCTCAGGGTGACGAGCAGGGTGCGAGAGGGAAGGGGGTAGCCGAAGCCGTCCTGGAGGGTCCGGTCGTCGAGGAGGTTCTTCACCTCCGCGCCGATGCGGACCTCCGGGCTCCGGAGGATGCGGGCGAAGGCGCCGGCGTTCACCACCAGGCTGGCCGGCGCGGAATGGAGGTTCCGGGCGTCGAGGTACTGGAGCCCGACGAACTGGGCCTCGAGGTGTCCGCCGCCGACGCCGGGGTCCACCGAGGCGCGGGCGAAGGCCCGGTTGCGCGGGCGCTGGGGCAGCTCCTTGCCCACCACCCCGGGCACGCCGCGGAGCTCCCGCGTCGCCAGGAAGGTGTAGGAGAGCTGCCCCTGCAACCCCCAGAGCTCCTTCGCCGCGGCGGTCAGGAGCTCGACCTCGACGCCGGCGGCCGAGGCGCGCGAGGCGTTCTGGGGCTTGAAGCTCCCGGGCACGCGGCCGGTGTCGTAGACGATCAGGTCGTCGTAGAGGCTGCCGAAGCCGCCCAGGCTGGCCCTGCCCATCGGGCCGTCGAGGACGACCGCGCCGTCCACGCTCCAGGCCACCTCGGGGCGAAGGTCCGGGTTGGGCTCGAAAGGGCCCTGCACGAGGTAGAGCTCGGAGAAGCTGGGGGGGCGGAACGAGCGGCCGGCGCTGGCGCGCACCGACCAGGGGCCGTCGATGCGGGCGCTCCCGCCCAGCTTGGCCGACCACCCGACGTACGGGCCCACCGCGTCGACGCGCAGGGCCGGGGAGATGCGGGCTGCCTGGTCTCCGATGGTGAAGTCGTCGGAAGCCCAGGCGGCGAAGGTGGCGCGCTGGTGGTCGCCGCTGGCCGAGGAGTCGAGCCGCTCGGCCGAGGCCAGTACACCAGAAGTGAATAGGCTCGGGCCGGCCTCCCAGGTCACCCGGGCGTCGCCCCCGCCGGCGACGTCCCGCTGGTCGGTGGGGCCGGTCCCTCCCGGCGGGGCGATCCAGACGTCGAGGCTCTCGGCCCGGCCGGCGGCACCGGCCTCGAAGGTGAGGCCGGAGGAGAGAAGGCGCGACCACCTCAACGCCCCCGACGCACGGCCGCCGCGCTGCCAGTCGAGCGGGGTGGGACTGGCAGGGACCCCGGGCAGCTGACGCCATCCCCAGGAGAGCTGGAGCACGCCGTCCAGCCGATCCAGCCCCGGCGTGTACCTGCCCTTCACGAGCAGCCCGCCCAGCGCGGCGGCGGCGTTCTGCCTTACCTGAAGCTTGAGCGGGCTGTCCGGCACCGACGGGCTCGAGGGGGTGAGGAATGGGAAGTCGCCCCGGGTCGAGCTGGCGGTGAGGGCGGCGAGCAGGGCCCAGTGGTCGCCGCCCAGGCCCACGTCGGCCACGGCCGAGGCCGTGCCGAAGGAGCCGCCGGTCACCTCCGCGCCCCAGACGCCGGCGGTGGCGGGCAGGGTCACCACGTTCACCGCACCGCCCGTGGCGCCCGCGCCGAAGTAGGCGCCCTCGGCGCCTCGCACCACCTCGACCCGGTCCACCCAGTGGAGCGGGATCGACGAGAGATCGACCCCGCCGCCGGCCGCGGTGTCGAGGGGAATGCCGTCGAGCAGCACGCGGACGCCGCTCGAGGTCGATCCGCGGATGGAGATGGTGGAGAGCTGCCCCAGCCCGCCGTGGCTGCGGATGGCGACGCCGGGGGCGGTGGCGGCCAGCTCGGCGACGCCCTTGAGCTCACCGGCAAACCGCTCGGCCTCGACCACCGTCACCGAGGCGGTGGAATCCCGAAGGGCGGGCGCTCGAGGGTGCGGGATCAGCACCTCGTCGAGGAGGATCGGAGGGGGAGCCTCGGCGCCGCGGGCCAGCCGGCCCCATGTCACGACGAGTGCAATGAGCACCCGTCGCGCGTCGTTCTGTCGCATCGCCCGGCGCGTCTCCTTCGGACGCGGGATCGTCGGTCGCGAAGCATTCGCGACCAGGCCCGGGGGGAGGTCTCCTGGCTTCCGGGGAACGGCCCAAAGGCCGTCGGTGCCTGCCACCTTCCCGCCGCGCGCGCGCGACAGTGGTGACGACGTTGCAGGCACCTCTTCCCCGGCTACAGTGGCGGGACCGCGCCGGACTTCGACCGGCTTCCCTGATCCCCCGGGCGGAAATGTAGAGCCGTGGTAGCCCCTGCACCCGGACCTGTCAAGGACGGCCGGTGGAGGGGGCGCCCCGGTCTTTCGCTTGCGTCGGGGCTCGCATCTCCGTAGGTTGCCGGGGTGCTTCGAGCTGTCGTCGGGGCGCACGTTCCGGTGGAATCGGCAGGAAACCCGGGCGGGAGGCTCGCATTTCGGCGACCCCGGTCGCCACGCGCTCCAGCCCCTCTACGCTTCGGAGGCTTCATGCGCAGGATCGCACTCCTTTCGACCGTCGCCCTTCTCGCCGCTTGCGGCGGCAGCAGCAGCAGCAGCCCGGCACCGGCTACCTCCGGGTCGCCAACCTCTCCGCCGATCTGCGGAGCCCTCGACTTCTGCTGTGCGCGACGGCCGGCGGAACTTTACGGTAGCCCGGTCATGGCCGGCGCCGGAACCATGGCCGCATCCGGACTCGTCCGCGCCAGTTCGTTGAACGAGGGCGCGCTCGCGGTCTCCAAGTACTTCTCGTATCCGGCCGGTACCTATGACGTCCGGGTGTTCAGCATGACCCAAGTCGGCTCGAGCTGCGCGAGCCCGCTCCTCACCGCGACCAACGTCTCCCTCGGCAACGGTGTCTACAAGCTCATCGCCGCCGTGGGCATGACGGGGGCCACCGGCGCTCCCCACTCGCTCGCCACCTTCACCGACGAGGCGACCGTGGCCACGGGCAACGTGGCCATCCGCTTCGCGAACACGGGCATCCTGGCGCTGCCCGGCGCCACCCCCGTGGCGCTGCCCCCGATCGACGTGGGCGTCATCCCCGCAGTGACCGGGGCGACCTACACGCTCATCTTCGGGAACGTCGCCTACCCCGGCGTCGCCGCGGGAGGCATCGTCGACACGAACGGATACGCCATCGTCCCGGCCGCCGGTTTCGCCGCGGGTGCCGCCCTCTGGGTTTGCCCGGCCGGCGCAGCCCCGCCGACCCTGGGGTGCCAGCCGACGACCGTCGCCGCGGGGGTCATCGCCGGCGGCACCGTGGCGTCCGCCTACGTCATCGGGCTCGCCGGGTTGGCGCCCAACGCGCTGCTCTGCGGCGACAACCAGGCTCCGCCCGTCGCCGACTACCCGTACTCGATGTGCACGACGAACCCGAATCCCACGTAGCTCGCCTCCTCCGATCGCATCGAAGTTCGCCGGGCCCGGCGTGCACGCGCACGCCGGGCCTTCTCCTGCCCTCAGCCGCCCTTCGTTCCCCGGGCCGGCTCGGCCGGGCGCGGCGCCGCTGGCGCCTCCCCGACCGTCAGCATCCCCTTCACCTTCGTGAACCAGGGCTGGCTGAGCCCCTTCACGCGCAGCACCTCGTCCGTCTTGCGGAAGGGGCGCTTGTCGCGCGTGGCCACGATGGCCTCGGCCCGCTTCTTCCCAACGCCCGGCAGCCGCATCAGCTCGGCGGCGGTGGCGGAGTTGAGGTCGATCCGCTCGCCGGGGCCGAGCGGCTTCTTCTCGGCCTGGGCGGGCGTCGCGACGAGGAGCGCGAGCAGCCCGAGCAGCGGCAGCAGGCCGCGCCCGGCGCTCACGTCTGCGCCTCCTCCTCGGCCGGGTGGGGCGCGCCGTTGCCGTTTCCGGGGCGGGCGTCGTCCTGGAAGCGCTGCTCCCGGATCTGGAGCCGGTTGGTGCTGGACGGGAACGCGTCGAGCACCACCGTCAGGCTGCTGTCACGGTTGGTGAATGCCGCCCCCACCTTCATCCAGTAGGGGCGCCCTCCGTCCTTGCGGTCGAGGACCGCGTACACGGAGAGGGGCTTGCGGCCGGTGGGGCCGCCGTTCGAGTCGGTCATGGTCGGTTCTCCCTTGCTGCGGGTTCGCCGACCTGGAAGAGCAACGCGCGTGCCCGCGCCGGAAGCGCGACGAAGGCCCATGAATTCCCGCCTCCCGGTCCGCGGCGCGGACGACGGTGCGGCGCCCGGCTCAGGCGCCGGCTCAGTTCACGCCGGGCCGCGGGAAGTGGGGCGACGGGGTCGCGTCCACGGTGCCGAACAGCGACTCGTAGCGGGTCAGGTTCTCCTGCATCGCGATCAGCAACCGCTTCATGTGGCGGGGCGTCAGGATGGCGCGGGCCCTCACCGTGGCCTTGGGGGCCTCGGGATGCAGGTAGAGGAGGTCGAGGGTGAACTCGCTGTCGGTGTGGTTCACCATGGCGAAGTTGACGAAGACCCCGTTTGCGGTGGCGGCGTCGATCTCGATCTGCACCTGGACCTGCTGCGGGGCGGCCGGCGTGGCGGGCTTGTCGGACATGCCGGGAGCCTACCGCGGAAAGGCCGGTGCGGGGCGTCCCGCCGTCGTGCTAAGGGACCACGATGGTCGGACGCAACCACCCCCGGGGAGACGGCGGCCCCTTCGACCTGCCCGGCCGCCCGGGCGGGGCCGACGTCGCGCTCCTCCTGCACGGCCTGACCGGTTCCCCGTTCGAGCTGCGACCGGTGGCCGACCGGCTCGCCCAGGCGGGGGTTCGCTGCGTGGCGCCGGTCATGCCGGGTCACGAGAGCCCGGAGGCGCTGGCCCGGACCACCTGGCTCGACTGGGTGGCCGGCGCACGCGACGCCCTGCGAGGGCTCGGGGAGGCCCGGCGCACCCTGGTCGTCGGTTCGTCGATGGGGGCGCTCGCCGCCTGCGCGCTGGCCGCCGAGAGCCCGGGCCGGGTCGACGGCCTCGCGCTGCTCGCGCCGGCGCTCGAGCTCATGCCGATGGGGAAGCTGGCCGGATGGCTTTCGCGCCACACGCCGGTCGCCCGGTTCCTCCCGAACATCCACAAGCGCGGAGGCTCCGACGTCGCCGACCGGGCCATGCGCGCCGCGAACCCCTGCATGCACGCCATCCCGTTCCGCTCGGTGGCCCAGCTGGAGGCCTTCCAGGAGCACGTCGACGCGCTCCTGCCCCGGGTGCGATGCCCGGCGCTGGTGGTGGCGGGCGCGCTCGACGGCACGGTGACCGTGGCCGGCGCGCGACGGATGGCCGGGCGGCTGGGCGGCGGGGCTCGCTTCCTCGTGCTGCCCCGCAGCCGCCACCTGGTCGGCATCGACGTGGAGCGGGATTGCTGCGCCGCGGACGTTGCCGCCTTCTTCGACTCCATCCCGGCGCACGGCGGCGGCCGCGCCCGCAAGACGGCGAGGTGACGCATGGCGAAGTACGTCGTGGCCATCGACCAGGGAACCACCGGCACCACCGTGCTGGTGCTCGACAAGAAACTCTCGGTGAAGGGCAAGGTCACCCAGGAGTTTCCGCAGCACTTCCCGAAGCCGGGCCAGGTGGAGCACGACCTGGAGGAGATCTGGAGCTCGACCCTCTCCACGCTGCGCCGCGCGCTCGCCCGCGCCGGCGTGTCGGGGCGCGACGTGGCGGCCGTGGGCATCACCAACCAGCGCGAGACGGTGGCGCTCTGGAGCCGTCGCGGCGACGCCCCGCTGGCCCGGGCCATCGTGTGGCAGGACCGGCGGACCGCCGGCGAATGCCAGCGCCTGCGCGACGCCGGGCACGAGGACTGGATCCGCGAGCGCACCGGGCTGGTGCTCGACCCCTACTTCTCCGCCACCAAGCTCGGCTGGCTCCTCGACCACGTGAAGGGCGCGAGGGCCCGGGCCCGGAAGGGAGAGATCGCCTTCGGGACCATCGACACCTTCCTGGCCTGGCGGCTCACCGGCGGGAAGGCCCACGTCACCGACCCGTCCAATGCCAGCCGCACCATGCTCATGAACCTGCGCACGCTGCGCTGGGATCCGGAGCTGCTCGACCTGTTCGGCATCCCGGCCGGGGTCCTCCCCGAGATCCGCATGAGCTCGGAGGTCTACGGCACGACCCTGGGATTGCGGGTGCTCCCCGACGGCGTGCCGGTGGCGGGCATCGCCGGCGACCAGCAGGCGGCACTCTTCGGCCAGGCCTGCTTCACCCCGGGTGACGCGAAGATCACCTACGGCACGGGCGCCTTCGTGCTCGCCAACACCGGCCCGGAGCCGGTGACGTCCCGGCACGGCCTGCTCTCCACCGTGGCCTGGTCGATCCCCGGCGAGGTGGCCTACGCGCTCGAGGGCTCGGCCTTCATCGCCGGCGCGGCCGTGCAGTGGCTTCGCGACGGGCTGGGGCTGGTCCGCTCGGCCTCGGATATCGAGGCCCTGGCCCGCAGCGTGCCCGACACGGGCGGGGTGGTCTTCGTGCCGGCGCTGACCGGCCTGGGCGCCCCCCACTGGCGCGCCGGCGCCCGCGGCCTCATCGCCGGGATCGACCGGGGCACCCGCGCCGCGCACGTCGCCCGGGCCGCCCTCGAGGGCATTGCACTCGAAGTGTATGACCTGGTCGCCGCCATGCGCCAGGAGTCACGCCACCGCCTGCCGGCGGTCCGGGTCGACGGCGGCGCCTGCAACAACGACCTGCTCATGCAGCTGCAGGCCGACCTGCTCGAGGTGCCGGTGATCCGGCCGAAGATGGTGGAGACCACCGCGCTCGGCGCGGCGTTCCTGGCCGGGCTGGCGGTGGGCTACTGGAAGTCGCGCGACGAGATTGGCCGGGCCTGGAAGGTGGACCGGCGCTTCGTGCCGAAGATGAAGGCGGAGACCCGCCGGAAGATGCACGAGCGCTGGAGGTGGGCGCTGGAGCGGGCCTAGAGCAACCGGTCGAGCGCGTCGCCCACCGTCTCGACGCCCACCACCTCGATCGACGACGGGACCTCTGCGTGCCGGGCATTTCCCGCCGGGACCACGGCGCGCCGGAAGCCCAGCCGCGCCGCCTCCGTCAGCCGGGCCTCGGCCTGCGCCACCGCCCGGACCTCGCCGGCCAGCCCCACCTCGCCGAGCACCAGCGTCCGGGCGTCGATGACCTTGTCGCGGAAGGAGGAGGCCAGCGCCGCCACCGTGGCCAGGTCGGCGGCCGGGTCCTCCAGCGTCATGCCGCCCGCCACGTTCACGAAGAGGTCGCAGCCCAGGATGTCGAGGCCGACCTTCTTCTCGAGCACGGCGGCGAGCAGCGCCACGCGCGCCGGGTCGAGCCCCAGCGCCGTGCGGCGCGGCGTGCCGAAGCCGGTGGGCGCGACCAGCGCCTGCACCTCGACGAGGAGCGTGCGCGTCCCGGAGAGCGCCGCGGTGACCGCGCTCCCGGCCGCGTCCTGCGGCCGCTCGGCCAGGAAGAGGGCCGACGGGTTCGCGACCTCGGCGAGGCCGCGGGCCTTCATCTCGAAGACGCCGATCTCGCTGGCCGACCCGAAGCGGTTCTTGTGGGCGCGCAGCACGCGGTACGGGTGGGCGCCGCCCCCCTCGAAGTAGAGCACCGTGTCGACGATGTGCTCGAGCACCCTTGGGCCCGGCGATGGACCCGTCCTTGGTGACGTGCCCGACCAGGAAGACCGGGGTCTCGGTGGTCTTGGCGTAGCCCATGAGGCGAGCCGTCACCTCCCGGATCTGGGTCACCGTTCCGGGCGCCGAGGCGAGCTCGGGCAGGTACTGGGTCTGGATCGAGTCGACCGCCAGCACGGCCGGCTCGAGCTGCGATGACACGTGGAGAACCCGCGACGCATCGGTCTCGGCGAGCAGGTGGAGGTTCGGTGCGTCGACGCCCAGCCGGTCGGCCCGAAGCTTCACCTGCCGCGCCGACTCCTCGCCCGACACGTAGAGCACGGGGCGGCCGGAGAGCTGCTTGGCGAGACGGTCGAGGGCGGTGAGCAAGAGCGTGCTCTTGCCGATGCCCGGGTCGCCGCCGAGGAGCACCAGCATCCCGGGAACCACGCCCCCGCCCAGCACCCGGTCGAGCTCGGTGATCCCGGTGCGGATCCGCTCGTCCTCGCTCGCGACCACCTCGGCGAGCCGGATCGGTTTCGCCGCGCCGCCGGGCGAGGGTGCGCGCGACGAACTCCGGACGTCCGGCGCGACCTCCTCGTGGAGGGTGTTCCAGCGGTGGCAGGAGGGGCACTGGCCCATCCACTTGGGAGAGGAATGGCCACACTCCGCGCAGGCGTAGATGCTTTTCTGACGGGGAGCGGGGCGGGCCATGCGCGACCTTGTCATGCAACCCTGACGCCAGTGTCAGGCACGTCCCTGCTAGGCTCCGGCTCGATGTCCCGTTCGAGCCAGCATGAACCACCGTCCGGAGCGCAACTCGGCGGCGTCGCCGCCGACGTCACCCTCATCGACTCGATGCTGGCCCTCTCGCCCGGAGGAGCGTCTCCGCCAGAACGATCGGATGATCCGCACCATCGAGGAGCTCCGCCATGGATTCGCCGCCGTCCGGGCTCACGACGCTGCTCGCCAGGCTGGCGGCGAGCGGGACTGACTTCGTCCTGGTCGGCGCGCTGGCAGCGGTCGCACAGGGCGCGCCGCTGACGACGTTCGACGTGGACGTGGTCCACCGTCGCGGCGCCGACAATGTCGACCGCCTGCTCGGCTTTCTCGCGTCGATCGACGCCAGGCACCGGGGGCGCCCCGCGGGGCAGGTCCTCCGCCCCACTCGCGAGGCGCTCCTCGGCACGGGGCATCAGCTCCTCACCACCGACCTTGGCCCGCTCGACGTCCTCGGCGCCATCGAGGGGGGGCGCGGCTACGACGAGCTCGTTCCCGAGAGCGTCGTGGTCGAGGTCGAAGGGAAGCGGGTGAAGGTCCTTCGACTCCGGATGCTTGCGGAGCTCAAGCGCGGAGCAACCAGCGCAAAGGACCAGCTGTCCCTGGCGGTCCTCGAGGAGACGATCCGGCGAGCCGGGCGGTGGTTGACGCGCCCCGCCCCCTTGTAAACCCATTTACCTCCCCGGGTTGACGACGGTCATGGGCCGGGTATCCTCCCGCCCCATGTGCGAGACCCGCGCCGCGCTCCCCCCCGGAATCGAGCCCATCTCCGCCGACGAGGCCCGCCGCCTCATCCGGCTCACCTCCGGCCCCGAGTTCGAGTCCCTGCTCGACCGCGCCGCCGCCATCCGCCACGCCGTCCACGGCGACGAGGTGAGCCTGTGCGGGATCACCAACGCCAAGTCGGGGCTCTGCCCGGAGGACTGCGGCTTCTGCTCCCAGTCGGCCCATTACCAGGACGCCGACGCGCCGGTCTATTCGCTCCTCACCGCCCGCGACATGCTCGAGCAGGCCAAGGCCGCCGAGGCCGCCGGCGCGCGCGAGTTCTCCATCGTCTGCAGCGGCACCCGGGTCTCGAAGGAGGAGGAGCTCTCGGTCATCGAGGAGGCCATCCGGCTCATCAAGGCCGAGACCACCGTCGAGCCGTGCGCGTCGCTCGGCCTCATGAAGGAGAAGGACATCGCCCGGCTCAAGGCGGCCGGCCTCATGCACCTGCACCACAACCTCGAGACCGCCCCCAGCCACTTCGACAAGGTCTGCACCACCCACACCTTCCAGGAGCAGATCGACACGGTGCGCACCGCCAAGGGGCTGGGGCTCAAGCTCTGCACCGGCGGGATCCTCGGCATGGGCGAGTCTCCGGAGCAGCGGGTCGAGCTCGCCGAGGTGCTGCGCGACCTCGACGTGGACTGTGTCCCGGTGAACTTCCTGAACCCGCGCCCCGGCACGCCGATGGGGCACCTGAAAGCCATCAGCGCCGAGGAGTGCCTGGCCGCCGTGGCGGTCTACCGGCTCATGATGCCCACCGCACACATCTTCGTGATGGGGGGACGGGAAGTGAACCTGGGCGACCGGCAGGACGACATCTTCCGCGCCGGCGCCAACGGCACCATGGTGGGCAACTACCTCACCAGCGCCGGGAAGACCCCGGAGCAGGTGATCGAGATGATCGCCGGCCAGGGAATGACGGTTCGCCCCACACCCGACCCGGAGCACTGGGCCTTTCACGGAGAGGCGCCGGCGGAGACCGGCTGGAACCGTCGGGCCACCGAGCCGGGCCGCCGCTCGCTGCGGGTCGTCCGCTAGCCGATGGCGTTCCCTCGCCCGTGAACCCCTCCGGCCTTCACGTCGTCTTCGGAGCCGGCCAGGTCGGCCTGCCTCTGGCCCGCCTGCTCGCGGCCCGCGGCCGCCAGGTGCGGCTGGTGAGCCGCTCGGGAAGGCCGCCTCCCGGCGGCACCGGCGTCGACGGAGCGATCCAGGTCGCGGCAGCCGACGCCATGGACGCGGCCGCCTGCCGAAAGGCCGTCGAGGGGGCCGCCGTCGTCTACCACTGCATGAACCCCAAGTACGACGCGGCCGCCTGGGAGGCGCAGTTGCCCCCCATCCAGGAGAACCTCGTCGCGGCGGCCGGCCGGGCCAGGGCCCGCCTCGTCGTTCTCGACAACCTCTACGCGGTGGGGCGCACCGGTGGCCGTCCCATGAACGAGTCCACGCCCGCCGCCCCGTGCAGCCGCAAGGGGGAGACCCGCGCCCGGGTGGCGTCCTCGCTCCGCGAGGCGGTCCGCCGCGGCGACGTCCGCGCGGTCACCGGCCGTGCATCCGACTTCTTCGGCCCCGGCGGCGTGCTGACCGCCTACGGAGAGCGGTTCTGGAAGCGGCTCTTCGCGGGGAAGGGAGCCGAGGTCCTGGGAAACCCGGAAACCCTGCACACCTACCATTTCATCCCCGACGTGGCGGCCGGCCTTGCGGCGCTGGGGGAGGCGACGGAGGAGGCGAGCGGGGCCGAGAACGGAGAAGCGTGGATCCTGCCCTGCGCGCCGGCGGGGAGCACGCGCCAGCTGGTCGCCGGGTTCGAGGCCGCTGCGGGTATTCCCGCGGCGGTGCATAGAATGCCCCGACCCATGGTGAAGATCCTGGGGCTCTTCATGCCCATCCTCCGCGAGGTGGACGAGATGCTCTACCAGTGGGACGAGCCCTACGTCGCCGACGACCAGGCCTTCCGCGCACGATTCGGCGTGCTGCCCACGCCGCCGGCCGAGGCCGCCCGCCAGACCGTCGCCTGGGCCAGATCCGCGTACGCCCGCCAGGCCTGAACCGCGCTAGCGCAGGACCGAGAGCAGCCGCGCCACCTCGACGACCGCGTCGCGGTCGATGCCCTTCACGAGCACCCTTCGGCGCCCGCTGGCGAGATCCCGCCAGGCCACGGCGTCGCTCCACCCCAGGAGGACCTCGCCGTCGAGGCGGGGCCCTTCCCCGTCCTCCCTCGCGCGGAGCAGCGCGATCACCTTCTCCAGCTGCAGCCGGGTGCGCGGGCGGAGGAGGAGATCCACCGAGGACCGGCCGGTGACGTAGGGCTCGCCGGTGACGTGCTGCCAGGCGAGCGGGCCGGTCACCGACAGCGGAACCCCGGCATTCGCGGCGGCCCTGTCCAGTGCGAGGAGTGGCCTGTGCCAGTCCGGGGGCGCAGCGGGGATGACCTCGCCGAGCGGCAGCGGAGGTTCCATCCGGGTGATCGCCCCGCGCACCACGGTGAAGCGGATGCTGGCGAGCCACCGCGAGGCCGGAAGGGTGACGAAGAGCGCGACCCCCGGCCCGTCACCGGGACCGCGGCGGCGCACCATCGCCGGTCTGCCTCGGGTGAACCAGTCGGCGAGCGCCGCCCGCGCCTGCCTCGCCAACGGCGACGTGACGTGAACTTGCCAGGAGAGGCCGACCCAGGCCAGGTCGTGCTGGGACAGACGTCCATGGATGTCCGCACGCACGGATTGTTGAATACCCTACCCGAAGGGGCCGTGGCGAATCCTACACCCGCTCGACCTGGTACCCCTGCTCCCGGAGCCCGCCCAGGATCTCCTCGACGTGCTCCGGCCCGCGGGTTTCCAGCGTGAGCAGCAGGGTCGTGTCTCCGAACCGCTCGCTGAAGGCCCGTGAGTGGTGCACCTCGATGACGTTGGCCCGCAGCCCGGAGATGATGCCCGAGACGACGGTCAGCTGCCCCGGCTTGTCGAGCAGGCGGATGTTGATGCGCACCAGCCGGCCGTCCTTCACCAGGCCGCGCTCGATGACCCGGGCCACCACGTTCACGTCGATGTTGCCGCCGGAGATGACCGAGCAGACCCGCTTGCCCTCGAGCCCGGGAAGCTTGTGGTGCATGAGGGCCGCCACGCCGACCGCGCCGGCACCCTCCACCACGGTCTTCTCCTTCTCCAGGAGATAGAGGATCGAGGAGGCGATCTCCTCTTCACTCACCGTCACGATGTCGTCCACCAGGGCCTGCACGTGCTCGAAGGTGATCTCGCCGGCTCGCTTGACGGCGATGCCGTCGGCCAGGGTGGAGGCCGCGTCCAGCGTCACCAGCTCGCCGGCCTCGACTGCCGCCTGCATGCAGGGCAGCACCTCGGCCTCCACGCCGATGATCTTCACGCCTGGACACAGGGCCTTCACGGCCACGGCGACCCCCGAGACGAGCCCCCCGCCGCCCACCGGCACGAGCACGGCGTCGAGCCCGGGCACCTGCTCGACCACCTCCAGCCCCAGCGTGCCCTGGCCGGCGATGACCACCTCGTCGTCGAAGGGGTGGATGAAGGTCAGCCCCTCCTCGCGCTCCATTCGGCGCGCCTCCGAGTAGGCCTCGTCGAAGTTGGACCCGAAGAGCACCACCCTCGCGCCGTGTCCGCGGGTGTTCGCCACCTTCATGATCGGGGTGGTCTCCGGCATGACGATGGTGGCCAGCACGCCGAGCCGGCCGGCGTGGTACGCGACGGCCTGGGCGTGGTTGCCGGCCGACGCCGCGATGAGCCCGCGGGCCCGCTCGGGCGCGCCCAGCGTGAGCAGCTTGTTGAGGGCGCCCCGCTCCTTGTAGGCGCCCGTCATCTGTAGGTTGTCGAGCTTGAGGAAGGCCTCCGTGCGCGTCACGCGCGAGAGGGTCTCGGTGCGGGCGCAGGGGGACAGGTACAGGGCGTCGCGGATCCGCTCCCGCGCCGCCTGCACGTCTTTGAGTGTGACCACGAAGCCGAAACTACCGGCTCGAGAGCCGCCGCGCCAGTTCGACCCGGTTGCGAACGCCCAGCTTGTCGAAGATGGTCTTCAGATGGCTCTTCACCGTCTGCGGGGCGATGGTCAGGCGCTCGGCGACCTCGCGGCTGCGCAGGCCGTCGGCGACCAGCAGCGCCACCTCGCGTTCACGCTGGGTGAGGCCGTCGGAGGTGGCCTCCTCCACCGTCTCCGGGCTTTCCACCACGCCGGGCAGCACCTCGCGCCAGAGGTGAAACTGGGTCCGCCCCTTGCCGACGGCCGTGGCCTCGACGCGGAGCCGCTCGCCGGACTGCTCCATGATGAGCGTGCGGCGCACGCCCGGCGGCCCGAGCTGGGCCCCCTCGGCCACGCCGCGGAACTCGGGGGGCAGGGCCACCCCGTCTGCCGCGCTCGGCCAGAACGCCCGGAGCATCTCCTCACCCGCCCGGTCGCATCGCAGAAGCCCGTCGCCTTCGGAATGTGCCGAGGCTCCTCGCGGCAAGACTCGTGCATTCGAGCGCATCATGGATTTGTCCCCTCTCCTCGACGGCGAGCCCGCCTCGCTAGGATGACAATGTAGCACCGGCACCTACTTTTGGGAGTGTTCTCTACCCTGAATGAGGGACACTCCCTGATGGGTGTATGAGAAGGCTGTCACCTGGTCCAAAATGGTCTCATCAAGTCCTCTACAGGGTCGGGGAGAAGGCGAACCGGGCGGGCCCGGTATCGCACGGGGACTGGTGCTGCTGCTGGCCGGCACCGCCGCGTTCACGGTTGCAAACATCTATTTCGCCCAGCCCCTGCTGCCGGAGATGGCCCGCTCCCTCGGAGTCAGCGCAGGGACCGTGGGATGGGTTCCCGTCCTGACGCAGTTGGGGTACGCGCTGGGGCTCTTCCTCTTCATCCCGCTCGGTGATGCGGTGGAGCGCCGCAAGCTCATCCTGGCCCTCGTCCTGGCCTCCGCCGTGGCGCTCGTCGCGGCAGCCGCCGCGCCAGGCGTCGCCTGGCTCGCCGGGGCCAGCCTCGCCGTGGGGGTCTTCGCCGTGGTTCCTCACGTGGCGGTTCCGCTTGCCGCCCACCTGGCCGCTCCCTGGGAGCGGGGGCGGGTCATCGGCCTCATCATGAGCGGCGTGCTGGCCGGGATCCTGCTCGCCCGGACGGCGGCTGGCCTCGTCGGCGGTGCCTTCGGCTGGAGGATGGTCTACGCGCTCGCAGCCGCTGGAATGGTGTTGCTGGCGCTGGCGCTCGCCAGGCTGCTCCCGCACGTTCCCCCGGAGCGGACGGTGCGCTACCCGGAACTGCTCGCCTCGCTCTGGACGCTCGTCCGTCACGAGCCGGAGCTGCGGCAGGCCTCCTTCATCGGCGCCATGGGCTTCGGCGCCTTCAGCGTCTTCTGGACGACGCTGGCCTTCTTCCTGGAGACACCGCCCTATCACTGGGGAGCCGAGGGGGCCGGGCTCTTCGGTCTCGTGGGGCTGTCGGGAGCGCTGGCGGCGCCGGTGGTGGGACGGGTGGCCGACCGGCGTGGCCCTCGCTTCACGACGGGCGTCGCGCTCGCCTTGGCGCTCGCGTCCTTCGCCCTCTTCGCGCTCGTGGGGACGAACCTCGCCGGCCTCGTCCTCGGCGTGGTGCTGCTCGACGTGGGCGTGCAGTCGGCCCACGTGTCGAACCTGGCCCGCGTCCACGCCCTCGACCCGGGCGCACGGAGCCGACGCAACACCGTCTACATGGTGTCGTACTTCGCCGGAGGCGCGATCGGAACCTGGCTCGGCGTGCGAGCCTGGGTTCACCTGGGATGGCCCGGTGTATGCCTGACCGGGGCAGGCTTCGTCCTCGCCGCCCTGCTCGCCTGGAGGCGCAGCGGTGCCCCTGGCGCCCCTATCGCAGCTCCACCTCGAAGCCCAGCCGCCGCACCCCCTCGATGAACTCGTCGGAGGGAGCGACCCGCTCCTTCACCTTGAGCCTGGTCTCGCTGCGCTCCGGGATCACCGCGCGCAGGCTCACCGGGCAGGTCCCCGGATGCCTCGCCAGCAGCAGGCGAAGCTGGGCGACCGAGTCGGCTCGCAGCCGATCGGCGTCGATGCGCAGCGCCACGTCGGTGGTCTTCTGGTTGCGGACGTGCGAGAGCAGCTCGATGTCGGTGGCGACGATCTCCGCCGACGGGTGCTCCTCGTCCCGCTGGTTGATGCGCACCTCGCCATGGACCAGCAGCGGGTCGTCGGCCTTCACCAGCGCCTCCCAGTCGCTCCAGCCGCGCTGGGCCGGCCGGTTCCCCGAGGCGGCCCGCCCTCCCCAGCAGATGACCTCGACCGAGCCGGCCAGGTCCTCGAGCGCGAAGAAACCGAAGCGGGTGCCCTTGTCCTTGTTCTGCCTCTCGCGCAGGTCGCGGACGAGACCCACCACCGAGACCTTGTCCCCCTGCCGCTTCCCGTGGACCTGGGCGCAGGTGGCCGACGCGTAGCGGCGGGCCTCCTTCTCGTAGCCGGCCAGCGGGTGACCGGTGATGTAGAAGCCGAGCGCCTCCTTCTCGGCGACGAGGCGCACCCGCTCCGGCCACTCCTCGACCTCGACGTCGCCCACCCGGTCGCCCGGTTCGGGGTAGCGGGGCTTCGCCTCCACGGCCGGCATGGCGCCGAAGAGGCTGGCCTGTCCGCTCTGCCGGTCGGCGTGGGCCGACGACCCGGCCGAGAGCGCGGCGTCGATGCCGGCGCAGAGCTTCCAGCGGGCCACCCCCTCGAAGTCGAAGGCGCCGCTCTTCACCAGCGCCTCGATGACCTTCTTGTTCGTGCGGCGCGGATCGACCCGGCTGCAGAAGTCGAAGAGGCTCTTGAACGTCCCGCCCTCCTGGCGCGCCGAGAGCACCGCCTCGACCGACGACTCGCCCACCCCCTTCACCGCGCCCAGCCCGAACCGGATGCGGCCGCGCGAGCTGCCGGCGGCGGTCCCGTCCCCCGGAGCGGGCGCCGCGCCCTGCGCCGGCCTCGCCTGCGCTGCCGGGGGATGCGCCGTGAAGGAGGACGCCGACTCATTCACGCATGGTGACAGGACCTCGATCCCCGACTGGCGGGCCTCGAAGATGTGGCCCACCACCTTGTCGGTGCTCCCGGCCTCGCTGGTGAGCAGCGCCGCCATGAACTCGACCGGGTAGTGGGCCTTCAGCCAGGCGGTCTGGACGGTGAGGAGCCCGTAGGCCGCCGAGTGGCTCTTGTTGAAGCCGTAGGCCGCGAACTTCTCCATCATGTCGAAGATGGGCCCGGCCACCGGCTCGGGAACGCCGTTCGCGAGGCTTCCGGCCAGGAATCCGACCCGCTCCTTGGCCATCTCGCTGGCCTTCTTCTTCCCCATGGCGCGGCGGAGCAGGTCGGCGTGGCCCAGGCTGTAGCCGGCCAGCACCTGGGAGATCTGCATCACCTGCTCCTGGTAGACGATGACGCCGTAGGTCTCCCGGAGGATGGGCTCGAGCTTCTCGTGGGGGTAGCGGACCTTCTCCTTGCCGAGCTTCCGGTCGATGTAGACGTCGACCATGGTGCGGCCGTCCTCGAGCTTCTGGTCGAGGGGGCCGGGGCGGAAGAGCGCGCCCGCGGCGATGACGTCGTCGAAGCACGAGGGCTTCATCTTCGTGACCATGTTGGTGAAGCCGTCCGATTCCATCTGGAAGACGCCGCCGGTGTCGCCGCGAGCGATGAGCTCGTAGACCTTCGGGTCGTCGATGGGGATCTCCTCGGCGGTGAGCGTGGCGCGCTCGGGGTGGTTCAGGCGCACGCGCTTCAGCGCCTCGTCCACGACGGTGAGGGTCTTCAGCCCCAGGAAGTCGAACTTGACCAGGCCGGCCGTCTCCGCGTCGTCCTTGGAGAACTGCGAGACCAGCAGATCCGACTTGTCGTCCTTGTAGACCGGCACGTACTCCCAGAGCGGCTTGTCGGCGATGACCACGCCGGCCGCGTGCAGGCCGGCCTGCCGGTTGAGCCCCTCGAGCGACATGGAGATGTCGAGGATGTCCTTGGTCGTGACCTTGCGCTGCGTGCCGTCGGGGTCGGTCCACTCGCGGACCACGGTGGGCTTCTCGTACAGCTCGGCGAGGCGCGGCTCGATGTCGATGCAGTCGCGCAGCGCCTTCACCTTGCCCTGGATCGGCTCGGGCACGAGCTTGGCGATGCGGTCCCCCTCGGCGAAGGGGAGCCCCATGACCCGGACCACGTCGCGGATCACCGAGCGGGCCTTCAGCGAGCCGAAGGTGATGATCTGCCCCACGTTCTGCTTGCCGTACTTGCCGGCCACGTAGTGGATCACCTCGTCGCGCCGGTCCTGGCAGAAGTCGACGTCGAAGTCGGGCATCGACACGCGCTCCGGGTTCAGGAAGCGCTCGAAGAGCAGGTTCCAGCGGATGGGGTCGAGGTCGGTGATGCGCAGCGACCAGGAGACGATCGACCCCGCGCCCGAGCCGCGCCCCGGCCCCACCGGAACCTGCCGCCCCTTGGCCCAGTTGATGAAGTCCTGGACGATGAGGAAGTAGCCGGAGAAGCCCATCTTGCGGATGATCCCGACCTCGGTCTCGAGCCGCTGCCTGTACAGGTCGCGGTCGTGAGGGTACTTGCCCTCGATCTCCTTGAAGCGCCGGTCCAGGCCGTCCCGGGCGAGCTTCCCGAGCCAGTCGTCCTCGGTGACGCCCTCGGGCAGCTGGAAGCGGGGCAGGAAGCTCTTCCCGAGCTGGAGCTCGACGTTGCACATCTCGGCGATGCGCACCGTGTTGGCGATGGCCTCCCGGTACTGGGGCAGCGCTCCGGCCATGTCGGCCGCCGAGGCGATGAAGAGCCCGTCGGTCTGGTGGCGAAGGCGCTTCGGGTCGGCCAGCGTCTTGTTCGACGCGATGCACATGAGGACCTCGTGCGCCTTCGCGTCGGATCGGTTGACGTAGTGTGCGTCGGCCGTGGCGACCAGCGGGATGTCCTCGCCCTCGGAGAGCTCGGCCAGTCGCGCGTTCACCTCCACCTGCTCGGGCATGCCGTTCGACTGCACCTCGAGGAAGAAGCTGCCCGGCTCGAAGATGTCGCGGTACTCGCGGGCGGCTGCCCGGGCGCCGTCCATGTCCCCCTTGTGCGCCAGCCGGGGGACCTCGCCGCCCAGGCAGGCGGTCAGCCCCACCAGCCCCTTCGAGTGCTCGCGCAGCAGCCCCTTGTCGATGCGCGGGTCGTAGTAGAACCCCTCGGTGTAGGCCATGGACGAGAGGTAGCGGAGGTTGGCCCACCCCTCGGCGTTCCTGGCCAGCAGGATGAGGTGCCGGCTCATCCGCTCGGTCCGGTCCGCTCGACCCTTTGGCCCGGCCACGTAGGCCTCCATGCCGAGGATGGGCTTCACGCCGGCCGCCCTGGCCGACTTGTAGAAGTCGATGGCGCCGAAGAGGTTGCCGTGATCGGTGACGGCCACGGCGTTCATGCCGCGTTCCTTCACCGTCTTCGACAGGTCGCCCATGCGGATGGCGCCGTCGAGCAGGGAGTAGAGGGTGTGGAGATGGAGATGGACGAAGTCGGACAAGGTGCGGAACCCCCGGGGGGAGCTTAGATAGCACCTGGGTCTGACCCGTTCCACCCTTGCCAAGAGGTGCCGAAATCATGAAGAGAATCTTCCTGGTGCTGGGCGCCGTGGTGGTGATCTTCGCGGTCTACGTGGCCACCCGCCCGAGCGAGTACAAGGTCGAGCGGAGCCTGGTCGTGAACGCCCCCGCCTCCGAGATCTTCCCGCGGGTGGCCACCTTCCAGAAGTGGACCACCTGGTCCCCCTGGGCCCACCTCGACCCCGGCATGAAGGTCGAGTACTCGGGGCCGAAGGGAGGGGTGGGCTCGGTCTACTACTGGAAGGGCAACGACAAGGTGGGCGAGGGGCGCATGACGGTGACGGGCGCGACCCAGGATTGGCTCGTCGAGATCAAGCTCGATTTCATCAAGCCCTGGGAGCAGACCAGCAAGACCTCGTTCACCTTCCAGCCCGAGGGCTCGGGCACCAAGGTGACCTGGAGCATGACCGGCGAGCGCGACTTCGTCGGCAAGCTCTTCGGCATCTTCATGGACATGGACAAGATGGTGGGGCCCGACTTCGAGAAGGGGCTCCTGGCGTTGAAGACCAAGGCCGACGAATAGCCCGCGGCGCGAGGCAGCCTCGCCGCGGCGGCCCGGTCGCGGCACCTAGTGCTTCAGGCCGCCCTGCTGGTGCGGTTCCTCCTCGAAGCCGTGGGCCACGAGGAAGTGGTAGACCGCGTAGGGCTCGGTCCGGTCGCCTCCCACCACCTCGAAGAGGAAGTGGCGCTCGCCGTCCTCCTCCGAGTCGAGGGTGGACTGCACGAAGACCACCTCGCGGACCTCGAGGACGATCTCGGCCAGGACCTGCTTGCCGCGAACCAGCTGCACCGACGGGTTGCGGTCCGGGTTCTCCTCCAGGTGCCAGTGGAGGTCGTCCTGGTCGTAGAGCCAGACGTCGGTCGTGCCCGCCCGCAGGATGCAGTTGGGATGGTGCTTCAGCCACTTCCAGAAGCGTTCGAAGGGGAGGGTGGCGCCGGATTGCACGGTGAGGGACATGTGCGCGGCAATATAACGCCCCGGCGGCCGCCCGGCGCGTCGGTGATGGGGCGCGGGCGCGCTACGCGCTGGCGAGCGGGGGGTAGGCGATGGAGACCTGGCCATTCCCCTGCCAGACGATCGGACGCGAGATCCAGGAGCAGCGGGCGCAGTAGCCCCGCATCGTGCCCGGGGTGGCCCGCACCGACAGGGGCCCCTCGCACACGGCGCAGCCACCGGCGACCACGAACTCGTGGATGTCGGCGGCAGCCGGGGTGGATTCGCGATCGGAACGCACGAAAGGGAACGTAAGCACGAAGAGAGGCGTGGCAAGCGGCAGGCACGTGGCCCCCCCGCCGGGTCAGCCGCGCGCCAGCCTGGGAAGCAGGTAGGAGAGCGAACGGTCGTAGCGATAGTTCGTGTCCCGGTGGTTGTCGTCGAACTCCTCGTGGACGACCTCCACCCCGCCGGCCATCAGCGACTCGAGGACCATGCGGGCTCCCCAGCGAAGGTTGAACTCGTCGTGCGTGCCGCAGTCGAGGAAGACGCTCCGGAGCTTCCGGAACGCCTCGATCGACGCGGGGACGAAGCGGACCGGATCGTGGGCGAGCCAGCGCTCCCAGACCTCGGGGCGAAGCCGGGCCGTCTCCGGGTCGAAGGGGAGCTCCAGGCCCGCGGATGCGCCGGACCGCGGGGAATAGGCCGCGGCCATGGCGAGGATGTTGAGCGGCCCGTGGTCGTCGCCGCGCATCTTGGTCTCGCGGGCGCGGTGGCGCAGGCCGTCGAGCCAGGTGGCGGCGTCGGTGTCGAGCAGCGCGCCGGCGGTGCGCGGGAAGTCGGGCAGGTAGCAGTACTCGAAGCCGGCGTCTCCGGCGTGGGAGGCCACGTGGCCGAAGACGTCCGGGTGGTGGCGCCCCATCACCAGCGCCCCGTAGCCCCCGGACGACTTGCCCACCACCGCCCGGGCCTCGGGGCGGGGGAGGGTGCCGAGCCTCGCCTCGACGAAGGCCACGACGTCCCGGGCCACGTAGTCGCGGTAGTTCCCGATGGCCGGGCTGTTCACCCACTGGCTGCCGCCGAACGCGGTCCAGCCGTCGACGAAGACGCCGACCGCCGGCGGCACGGCGCCGGAGGCGATGAGCCGGTCGAGCCGCTCCGGCACGGTGAGACCGAAGCCGGGGAAGCCCGTCCAGGAGTGGGCACTGCCGGTGAACCCGTGCAGGAAGAAGACGGCGGGGAGGCCGGGGCGATGGCCCGGCGGCCGGTACAGGTAGATGGGGCGGCGCGACGGGTCGCCGAGCGGGTTGCCGCGCAGCGAGGGTGCGTCGATGGTGTCCAGTTCCAGGCGGCCTTCCATGTGGCTCTCCCTCCGGAGGGGTTCCGGATAGGATAGCCCGCCCATGCCCACCGGACTCGTCGCGAGCTTCGGCCACGCGCTTCGCGGACTCGTCGAGGTCACCGCCCGCGAGCGGAACATGAAGATCCACGTGCTCTCCGGCACCGCCGTCGGGCTGGCCGGCGCCGAGCTGGCGCTGTCGCTCCCGGCCCGCCTGGCGCTCGTGCTGGCCGTGATGCTGGTGGTGGCCGCCGAGATGGGCAACAGCGCCCTCGAGGCCCTCGTCGACCTGCACACGAAGGAGTTCCGCGAGGAGGCACGCCGGGTGAAGGACGCGGCGGCCGGCGGCGTGCTCGTGCTGGCGATCGGCGCGGTGCTGCTCGCCATCGCGGTGGCGGTCGGCAACCTCGACCTCGTCCAGGACGCGCTCCACCGGCGCGGCGTGCACCTCGTGCTGGCCGCCGGCGTCCTGCTGCTCCAGGGATTCCTGCTCTTCGGGAGGAGCCGCTCCGGCCTCCTCGACGGCGTCGCCATCGCGGTGGGGGCGGTGCTGGTGGCCTTCCTGGGCTTCGAGCAGCCTGAGCGGCGCCCTGTCGCTCGCCGCCGCGCTGCTCTTCGCCCTCTCGGCCGCGTCGGCGGTCTTCCCGAGGGGCGCGAACCGGGCATGACCACCGGCACGACCACCAGCACGACCACCTGGCGACCGTTCCAGGTTCTGCCCTCCCTGCTCCTGCCCTTGCTCCTCGCGCTGGCCGCCCTTGCCGCCGCGCCGGTCGCCTCGCCAGCCCTCGCCGAGGATCTCCCGAAGTACGGCGTCTCCCCGCTCTTGCCGCCCCAGCACTGGGCCGTCCGTGCCGCCACGCGCCTCGACGGCGTGGGGCTCGTCACCGGGTACCTTCCCGCCAACCAGGCGGCGCCCATGTACATGGTCTGGGCCGCGCTCGACGAGGGCGCGCGTCGCGCCGAGAAGGAGCGCCCGGCCATGGCCGCGCTGGCCCGGGGCTGGAAGGAGAAGTTCCAGCAGGAGTGGCGCGGCATCGACGAGAAGGGGCTGCTTCGCTTCCTGGGCGGGCAGGCCTCGGCCGGATACCAGTACGACGGCGTCACGCCCGCGCCAGCGGCCGTCCCTCCCGCCGCCTGGTCGCTCACCCCGCCGAACGACTCGACGCCGTTCGTGGCCGCCCAGGTGGCCGGCGCGCTCTCCGACAACCTGGCGCTGCTCGTCGCGCCCGTGGGCACGACCTGGCAGGTGAAGTGGGCCGGCGAGCTCGTGACCGGCATCGGCCCGGTGTCGCTCTCGGCCGGGCGCGCCCCCGGCCAGACCGGATTCGCCTCCCCCGGCGGCAGCGTGGTGCTCGGCGGCGAGGCGCTGCGCGACCGGGTGGCCTTCCAGATCTACCGGCCCGTGGACATCTACATCGGCCTGCTCACCTTCGACCTGTCGCTCTCGCTCCTGGGCTCGCCCCATCACGCCGCCAACACGCTCCTCTGGGAGTGGTCGCTCCAGTACCAGCCGGTGCCGCGCCTCACCTTCGCGCTGCAGAGCGGGATCATGATGGGCGGGGCCACCTGGGAGACAGCTCACCGGCAGCCCGTTCACGTTCAGCGACTTCCTCCACGTGATCACCTACCGGGGCAACGG
The DNA here is from genome assembly GCA_963700085.1 of uncultured delta proteobacterium. Taxonomy (GTDB): domain Bacteria; phylum Myxococcota; class Myxococcia; order Myxococcales; family Anaeromyxobacteraceae; genus CAIOAK01. The sequence goes on along the minus strand of CAVOWI010000015.1, from coordinate 53,967 downwards.
CTCGGAGAACAACGTCTTCTCGTTCTCGGGGCGCTGGCGGCTGCCCACCGAGTCCTGGGTTCCACTCACCGTGTATCTCGACTGGGGCGGCGACGACAACGGCGGGGCCTGGCTGCAGGCGCCCGGGATCGACGCCGGCTTCCTCATCCCCTCGCTGCCGTTTGCCCCGGAGGTCTCGGTCGGCATGGAGGCGAGCTTCTTCGGGGAGACCTGCAAGGAAAGGAGCGGGAGCGCCTTCTGCCGCTCACCGGGCTACCCGCTCAACTGGTACACGCACGCCTACAGCTGGACCGTGGGCGACCCGCCGCTCGGCCACCGCATGGGCGGCAACGGCCGCGAGCTCTTCCTCTACGCCGCGGCCGACCTCCTCGACGCCCGGCTGCTCATCCGCGGGGACGCCTTCCTGCGCGACCGCTTCTCCGGAAACCTCTACGCGCCCTACACCGGCTCGAGCGGCGGCTTCGACCTGCAGGCCACCTGGAGGGTCGGCATCGGCGAGGTGGGCGTGAACGGCCGGCTCGAGGCCGGGAAGGGCTGGACCGCCGGCGGCGCAGGGGGGCGGGTGGCGGTGTTTTTCTAGATGCCCGGACTGTCGGTGATCGTCGGCAGTTCGCTGACGGAGATCCCTCCGGCTCGAAGTGCTCCCGATTCATCCAGTCGTCGCCAAAGACTTGCCGTGTCGGCGAGGCCATCATGGAATCTTCACGCAGCTCGGCGAATCTCGTCTTCGTCTTCCAGCCCAGCGCCTTCGTCGCCCTTCGACGGGTCGCCGAGCAGGTAGTCCACCTCAGCGTCGAGCCGGCAGTTCCACCGCTCGTCGATCTGCCACGAAGTTCCTTGGTACTCCAGCCCCAGCCTGTCCGATAGGCCCGCTCGCACAGCTCGCGAACGCTCGTGGGCCAGCGGCCCCGTCGCGACTGCACGTAGTCGTCGGGTTCTGGCCTGCTGCACCATGAGGTCCACGATGGCCTCGACGTACGTCCTTCGCCGTAGCCCCAGTCGCGCTTCCGCCTCGAGATCGGGCGCGGCCAGCATAGCGATGCTTCTTCTGCACGCCCGAGCTTGAATGCGGGCCGCCGCACGCGTCACCTTCCGTGGTGCGTACGAAGCGTCTCTCCGCGACGTGGCGAGTGTGTGGATTTCCACCCTGTCGCCGATACCGGCGTGGAAGGTTCCGCATCTCGGTCGCCCGGTCGAAGAGCCAGCCTTGGTGCGCCATCCGGAGTGGTCTTCAAGCCAGCGCTCTCGGCCACCGGCCGCCGGGAGTGTGGGCACGCACCTTCGGCTCGATCCTCGCCGCTCGTCATCCGGTACCAGCTGGGCCACGCTGATGAGTACGCGCGGCCGTCCGCCGGCTCCGTCGACCGCCAGGATGGCCCGCTGCGAGTGCGCGCTCTGCCAGCCACCAGTCCGGCGGCGAGGCACGTTGGAGAGGCGGAGCTCGCTTGAAGGAACGCTTGAAGCTCGCGTATTTCGAGTTTCCCGCCTTGAGACCGTCGGTCTCGTCGTACCCGCGCAGGAAGGCGAGCTGGGCCTCCAGTCCCGCATTCAGGATGCGAGATGGCACACGCTTGCGCCACTCTCGGTGTAAATCTGGGCCCGGACGACCTTCCCCACGCCGAGCCACCCGTGAGGTCGACCGGCTCCACTGGTCGGCATCGCCGAACCCGGAGTCCTCCTGGTCGCACTGCGGTGCGATGGCTGCGCGCCGCCCAGCGGGCGGCTCCGCCAGGCCTCGGGAGCGCTTCGGACTCCACGACCCCCCGACCCGTTGACTCCCGCGGCCGGCCCGCCGGCCCGCTGCTCCCGCCTGGCCAGCTCCATGTCGCCGTCCATCATGATCTTCACCAGCTCGGCGAAGCTCGTCTTCGCCTTCCAGCCCAGCGCCTTCGTCGCCTTCGACGGGTCGCCGAGCAGGTAGTCCACCTCGGTCGGCCGGTAGTACCGCGGGTCGATCTCCACGAAGTCCTGGTACTCCAGCCCCACCTGTCCGAAGGCCCGCTCGCACAGCTCGCGAACGCTGTGGGCCACCCCCGTCGCGATGACGTAGTCGTCGGGTTCGGGCTGCTGCACCATGAGCCACATGGCCTCGACGTAGTCCTTCGCGTAGCCCCAGTCGCGCTTCGCCTCCAGGTTGCCGAGGTAGAGCTTCTTCTGCAGCCCGAGCTTGATGCGGGCCGCCGCGCGCGTCACCTTCCGTGTCACGAAGGTCTCTCCGCGACGTGGCGACTCGTGGTTGAAAAGGATCCCGTTCGACACGTGCATCCCGTAGGACTCCCGGTAGTTCACCGAGATCCAGAACGAGTAGACCTTGGCGCACCCGTAGGGACTCCGCGGGTAGAAGGGCGTCTTCTCGCCCTGCGGCGGCGGCGACGCGCCGAACATCTCCGAGGACGAGGCCTGGTAGATGCGCGTGTTCTCGAGCCCGGTGTCGCGCACCGCCTCGAGGAGCCGCACCGTGCCGAGGCCGGTGACCTCGCCGGTGTACTCGGGCACGTCGAAGGAGACCCGCACGTGGCTCTGCGCGCCCAGGTTGTAGATCTCGTCGGGGCGCACCTTGCGCAGGATGGCGTTCATCGACGAGGCGTCGTTGAGATCGCCGTAGTGCAGGAAGAGGTGCGTCCCCGGCAGGTGCGGGTCCCGGTAGATGTGGTCCACCCGCCCCGTGTTGAAGGTGGAGGCCCGGCGGATGACGCCGTGGACCTCGTAGCCCTTCTCGAGGAGCAGATCGGCCAGGTAGCTGCCGTCCTGCCCGGTGATGCCGGTGATGAGCGCCTTCTTCATGTCGTGCGGTTCCTCTCGTACCAGGCCACCGTCTCCGCGAGCCCGGTTTCAAATGGGATCCTGGCCTTCCAGCCGAACTCGCGGAGCGCCCGCGACGTGTCGAGCATGCGGCGGGGCTGGCCGTTGGGCTTCGTCGTGTCCCAGACGATGTCGCCCTGGAAGCGGGAGAGCCGCGCCACCAGCGGGACGAGATCGCGGATCAGGATCTCGAACCCCGCGCCCAGGTTGACCGGGTCGCTCTTCTCGTACCTCTCCGACGCCGCGACGATTCCCTCGGCCGCGTCGCGCGCGTGCAGGAACTCGCGCGAGGCCGACCCGTCTCCCCACACGACGATCGACTTCTCGCCCCTCTCCCGCGCCTCGATGCACTTGCGGATCAGCGCCGGGATGACGTGGCTGGTTCGCGGGTCGAAGTTGTCGCTCGGACCGTAGAGGTTCACCGGGAAGAGCACGCAGGAGTCGAGGCCGTACTGCTCCCGGTAGGCCTGCGACTGCACGAGCAGCATCTTCTTCGCCAGGCCGTACGGCGCGTTGGTCTCCTCCGGGTACCCGTTCCAGATGTCCTCTTCCCGGAAGGGCACCGGGCAGAACTTGGGGTAGGCGCAGATGGTGCCGAGCGCGACCAGCTTCTTCACGCCCGCGTGGCGCGCCGCCTCGATGAGCTGAACGCCCATCATGAGGTTGTCGTAGAAGAACTTGCCCGGGTTGTCCTGGTTGGCCCCGATCCCGCCGACGCGGGCCGCCAGGTGCAGGACGACGGTGGGGCGGGCGTCGCGGTAGAGCCGCTTCACGGCGTCCATCTCGACGAGGTCGTAGTCCGCGGACCGCGGAACGAAGATCTCGGTGGCGCCCCGCCGGCGAAGCTCGTCGACCACGTAGCCGCCCAGGAATCCCGCGCCCCCGGTGACGGTGACGCGCTCGGAAGGCCAGTGGATGACGGGCATCCGCGGACACTAGAGGGCGCTGCCGAGGGGTGTCAACGAGCGCGTGGTGTCGGGATTCCCTGGGAATGGACTCCCGGCCGGGTTCCGGGCTAGTCACTACCCATGCCATCCGCACGGAAGGGGATCATCCTGGCCGGGGGGTCGGGGACGCGGCTCTACCCGGCCACGCTGTCGGTGTCGAAGCAGCTGCTCCCCATCTACGACAAGCCGATGATCTACTACCCGATGTCGGCCCTCATGCTGGCCGGCATCCGCGAGATCCTGGTCATCTCCACGCCCCAGGACACCCCGCGCTTCCAGCAGCTGCTCGGCGACGGAAGCGCCTGGGGCATGCGCATCGAGTACACGGTGCAGCCCAGCCCGGACGGCCTGGCCCAGGCCTTCCTCCTGGGAGCCGACTTCGTGCGCGGCGGCCCGTCCGCGCTCGTGCTCGGCGACAACATCTTCTACGGCCACGACTTCAATCACCTGCTCCGGAGCGCCGACGCGCGGCGCGAGGGGGCCACGGTCTTCGCCTACGCCGTCACCGATCCCGAGCGCTACGGCGTGGTCGAGTTCGACGCCCGGAAGCGCGCGGTGAGCCTCGAGGAGAAGCCGGTCAGGCCCAAGTCGCGCTACGCCGTCACCGGCCTCTACTTCTACGACGAGCGGGTGGTCGACTACGCACGGAGCGTGAAGCCGTCGGCGCGCGGCGAGCTGGAGATCACCGATCTCAACCGCATCTACCTCGACGCCGGCACGCTCGAGGTCGAGATCATGGGGCGCGGCTACGCCTGGCTCGACACCGGAACCCACGAGTCGCTGCTCGAGGCCGGCCAGTTCATCTCCACCATCGAGAAGCGGCAGGGGTTGAAGGTGGCCTGCCCGGAGGAAGTCGCCTGGCGCCAGGGCTGGATCGACGACGCCCAGCTGGCCGGACCTGCGCGAAGGCGCTCGGCAAGTCGAGCTACGGCGCGTACCTGCGCGGGCTGCTCGAGCAGAGGGTCTTCTGATGAAGATCACTCCCACCAGCATCCCGGACGTCCGGGTCATCGAGCCCCAGGTATTCGGCGACGCCCGCGGCTTCTTCTTCGAGAGCTACAACCAGCAGAAGCTGGAAGCCGCCCTGGGGCGTCCGATGGGCTTCGTGCAGGACAACCACAGCCGGTCGGGGCGTGGCGTGCTGCGCGGCCTTCACTACCAGTTGCCGTTCGCACAGGGGAAGCTCGTGCGGGCGGTCCAGGGCGAGATCCTCGACGTGGCGGTGGACGTCCGGCGCGGCTCGCCCACCTTCGGCAGGTGGGAATCGAGCGTGCTCTCCGCCGAGAACAAGCGGCAGCTCTGGGTTCCGCAGGGTTTCGCCCACGGCTTCCTCGTCCTCTCCGAGTCGGCCGAGGTGCTCTACAAGACCACCGACTACTATCACCCGGAGCACGAGCAGTGCATTCGCTGGGACGACCCGGCCATCGGCATCGCCTGGCCGCTCCAGGGAGCGACGCCGCTGGTCTCGGCGAAGGACGCCGCCGGGAAGCCGCTCGCCGCGGCCCGCGTGTTCGAACAGGGAGACCTCTCGCGATGAACGTGCTCCTCACCGGCGGCAGCGGCTTCATCGGCTCCAACCTGGTGCGCCTCCTGCTCGCCGAGCGGCCGGGCTGGCGCGTCGTCAACCTCGACAAGCTCACCTACGCCGGCAACGCCGAGAACCTGGCCGACCTGGTCGGCTACTCCGCCTACCGCTTCGTGCGCGGCGACATCTGCAACGGGGAGCTCGTGGCCGAGCTCTTCCGCACCGAGCGGATCGACGCGGTGATGCACCTCGCCGCCGAGAGCCACGTCGACCGCTCCATCCTGGCCCCCTCGGTCTTCATCGACACCAACGTCCGGGGCACGCAGGTGCTGCTGGAGGCGGCCCGCGAGTTCGGCGTGAAGCGCTTCCTGCACGTCTCCACCGACGAGGTCTACGGCTCGCTGGGCCCCACCGGCCTCTTCACCGAGAAGACCCCGCTCGACCCGTCTTCCCCGTACTCGGCGTCCAAGGCCTCCTCCGATCTGCTGGCGCTCGCCTACTTCGCACACCTTCAAGCTGCCCGTGGTCGTGACCCGCTGCTCCAACAACTACGGGCCCGTACCAGTTCCCGGAGAAGCTCATCCCGCTCATGATCGCGAACGCGGTCCGCGACCGGCCCCTGCCGGTGTACGGCGACGGGATGAACGTGCGCGACTGGATTCACGTCGAGGACCACTGCCGGGGATTGCTCGCCGCGCTCGAGAAGGGGCAGGTCGGGGAGGTCTACAACTTCGGCGCCTCGTCGGAGCGGCACAACATCGACATCGTGAAGCAGGTGCTCTCGCTGGTGGGCAAGCCCGAGTCGCTCATCCAGTACGTGAAGGACCGGCTCGGCCACGACCGGCGCTACGCCATCGACTCGTCGAAGGCCCAGGCCGAAGCTGAATTGGGCGCCGCGCCACCAATTCGAGGAGGCGCTCTCCGCGACCGTTCGCTGGTACGTCGAGAACCGCCCCTGGTGGGAGCGGATCATCTCCGGCGAGTACCTCAAGTACTACGAGAAGCAGTACGGGGCAGGACAGTGAAGGTCGCCGTCACCGGGGCGAACGGGATGCTGGGCGGGGAGGCCGTGGCGCAGCTCGCCGGTCGCCACGAGGTGCTGGCCCTCGGGTTCGGGCCAGGGCGACCGCCGGAGCCGAGGCCTATCGCTGGCTCGAGGCGGATCTCGGGGACGGCCGGTCCATGGAGAGCGCGCTGCTCGAGTTCGGCGCGCAGGCGGTGCTTCACGCCGGAGCGGTGACCGACGTGGACGGCTGCGAGCGGGAGCCGGTGAGCGCCTGGAAGGTCAATTGCTGGGGGAACGCAGCAGGTAGCCCGTGCTTGCCGCGCGCTGGGCGCGCGCCTCGTGGCGGTCTCCACCGACTACGTCTTCGACGGCGCCGCCGGGCCCTACGCCGAGGACGACCTCCCCAACGCACGCGGCGTGTATGCGCAGAGCAAGCTCGCCGGCGAGTGGGCGGCGCTCTCGATCGCGCCCGACTGCGCGGTGGCGCGGGTGGCGGTGGTCTACAGCGGCCGCGCCACGGCCCGGTCCACCTTCGCCACCCAGGTGGTGGAGAAGCTCTCGCGGGGCGAGGTGGTGAAGGCCTTCGACGACCAGTTCACCTCGACGACGCTGGCGGCGAGCGGCGCGGCCATGTGCCTGGAGCTTCTCCTCGAGCACGCCTACCGGGGCGTCCTCCACGTGAGCGACGAGACCGTGATGGACCGGGTGGACTTCGCGCGGAGGGTGGCGGCTCGATTCGGCCTGAGGGGCGAGATCGTCCCGGTCAAGACCGCCGACGTGAAGCTGCTCGCCCCCCGGCCGCTGCGGGGCGGGCTCCGGGTGGAACGGGCCGCGGCCCTGCTTCGAAACAAGCCCACTGTCCATCGACCAGGCCCTGACCGCTTCCACGACCGCTCCACGAGGAGTGGACGCGACGGACCTCGCCGTGACGTGCTAGAAACGGCGCCTTCAGCGCGACAAGGAGATGGTCGATCGATGAAGACACTCGTCACGGGCGGGGCCGGGTTCATCGGCTCCAACCTGGTCCGCCACCTGCTCCTCCAGGGGCACGAGGTCACGGTCCTCGACAACCTGCTGTCGGGGTACGAGAGCAACCTCGCCGAGAACCCCGAGGCTCGATTCATCCGGGGTGATGTACGGGACGAGCGTGCGCTTCAGGCGGCGGCGGACCAGGTCGAGGTGATCTTCCATCTCGCGGCTTCCGTCGGAAACACCCGTTCCATCGAGAATCCGATCGAGGACTCTGAGATCAACGTCCTGGGGACCCTTCGTGTTCTCGAGGCCGCCCGGAGCGCCGGGACACGCAAGGTGGTCTTCTCGTCGTCCGCGGGGATCTTCGGCGAGCTGAAGACCCTCCCGATCCGGGAGGACCATCCAGTCGAGCCAGACTCGCCCTACGGCGCCAGCAAGCTGGGCGCGGAGAAGCTGTGTCTCGCCTACGCGAAGCTCTACCCGCTCGAGGCGGTCTGCCTCCGCTACTTCAACGTGTACGGGGTGAACCAGCGGTACGATGCGTACGGAAACGTGATCCCCATCTTCGCGCGCAGGATGATCCGCCGCGAGCCATTGACGGTCTTTGGCGACGGCGAGCAGACCCGCGACTTCATCAACGTCGCCGACGTCGTCCGCGCCAACTTCCAGGCGGCGATGGCGCGTGGCGTCTCGGGCGCCTTCAACATCGCCAGCGCCACGGCCGTCACCATCAACGAGCTGGTCCGGCTCATGAAGGAGGCATCCGGGCTCGACGTCGAGGTCCGGCACGGCCCGCCGCGCAAGGGGGACGTTCGCCATAGCCTGGCCGACGTGTCGGCGGCGAGAGCCGCGTTCGGATTCGAACCCACCGTGAGGCTCGACGCGGGGCTCCTGGAGTACATGGCCTGGGCGCGACGCACCTCGGGGTGACGTGCTAGAACTTGCGGGAAGCAGCGCTCCCCGACGCCCTTTCGCCGGGCCCTCGCCCTCTTCCTGTGCGCCCAGCCCTTTCTCTGGATGAGCAACGTCGCGCTCGCCCAGAGGAGGACCTCCCCAACGCCCCCGGCGTCTACGCCCAGAGCAAGCTCGCCGGCGAGTGGGCGGCGCTCTCGATCGCGCCCGACTGCGCGGTGGCGCGGGTGGCGGTGGTCTACAGCGGCCGCGCCACGGCCCGGTCCACCTTCGCCACCCAGGTGGTGGAGAAGCTCTCGCGGGGCGAGGTGGTGAAGGCCTTCGACGACCAGTTCACTTCCACGACGCTGGCGGCGAGCGGCGCGGCCATGTGCCTGGAGCTTCTTCTCGAGCACGCCTACCGGGGCGTCCTCCACGTGAGCGACGAGACGATGATGGACCGGGTGGACTTCGCGCGGAGGGTGGCGGCTCGATTCGGCCTGAGGGGCGAGATCGTCCCGGTCAAGACGGCCGACGTGAAGCTGCTCGCCCCCCGGCCGCTGCCGGGAGGGCTCCGGGTGGAACGGGCCGCGGCCCTGCTTCGAAACAAGCCCCTGGGCATCGACCAGGCCCTGGACCGCTTCCACGACGAGTGGACGCGACGGACCTCGCCCTGACGTGCTAGAAAAGCCCGATGCTGCAGCCCTCCCGATCCCCGTTCACCCGAGCCCTGGCGCTCTTCCTGTGCGCCCAGCCCGCCCTGTGGATGAACAACGTGGCGCTGGCGCAGGTGGTCGAGGGGCAGGCGGCCGGGTCGAGGGCCGCGCCCCAGCCATTCGACCAGCTACGGACCCAGGATCGGGTCTTCCAACAGCAGGCCGTGAGCCAGGCGGTAGACGAACCGCTCGACCCCGACCGCTACATCTTGGGCCCGGGCGACGCGCTGGAACTCCGTTTTTGGGGCATCGAGAACTTCCGTCTCCGCGTCACAGTGGACCTGGAGGGCCGCGCCTTCGTGGCCAAGGTCGGATACCTGACCCTGAAGGGAAAGACCCTGGCCGAGGCGCAACAGATGATGCGCGCGTCGGTGGCGCGGTTCTTTCCGAAGCTCGATTTCGGCCTGACCCTGGTCGAGCCGCGGACCTTCATCGTGCAGGTGGTGGACGACGTGGCCACGCCAGGCCCCCAGCCGGCCAAGGCGCTCGACCGGGTTTCCACAGTCATTGCCCGGGCTGGCGGACTGGGCCCCAGCGGCTCCCAGCGTCGCATCGAGATCCAGCGAAGCGACGGAAGCGTCCTCCGCGCCGACCTGCTCCTCTACACCATCACGGGTGACGTGAAGCACAACCCCTTCGTACTAGACGGAGACGTGGTGCGGGTGCCGTTCCAGACGCTGGTGGCCACCGTCGGTGGGGCCGTGAACCGACCAGGCAGCTACGAACTCGTGGGTACAGCCGACCTGGCGGAACTTGTTGAACTCGCCGGGGGGCTCGCGCCGGGCGCGACAAGGGAACTGCCCATCACGGTTGTTCGGCGTGTCCCAGGGGAGAGGCTGAAGCGGTTCCTGTTCGACTTCCCGCCGGGCGGGCAGCCCCCGGCGATCCCTATCTCGAGCGAGGACAGCGTCTGGATCCCGGCCTTCTCCGAGTTGCAGCAGTCGGTGACCATCACCGGAGCGCTCGCCGGGGTCGCGGCCACGACCCTCGCTGCCAGTTCAGCCACAAGGGCTTCTGGGGCAGTCGCGGCCGGGGTCGCATCCGGTGCAGTGGCGAGCGACGAGGCGTCGGCCACCCGGCGGCTACCTTTCGCGCAGGGGGACACGGTTCGCTCCCTCCTGGAGCGGGTAGGGGGTCCTGGGCCTCTCGCGGACTTGAAGAACTCCTACATCTTGCGGAACAACCAGGCGGTGCCGGTCGATCTCTACGCGCTGATCATGCTCCGGGACTTCACGGCGGACCGGGCGGTCGAACTGGGTGACACCATCGTCCTGCCCTTCAGGCGCCAGAACATCCTGATCGAGGGAGCCGTGTTCAGGCCGGGTCCGTACCCCTACAACCCGGCGTTCGGGGTCGAGCAGTACCTCGCGCTGGCAGGCGGCCTGAACCGGTTCGCCACGAGCCTGGACGACGTCTATCTCGTCACGCCAGCGGGGCAGATGAAGGAATTCGGCCCGGACCTGAAGGTGGAGCCGGGTGCGTCGCTCGTCGTGCCCGAGCGCAACTTCTCGCGAAGCGAGGTCGTGGCGCTCATCTTGGCCGGCGCGGGACTTCTTCTGAGCGCCGCCACCATCTTCATCACCCTGCGGAAATGAGCGGGATGAAGCCCTTCATCGACCTGTCCTTCCTTCGTGACCGCGGCGTGCAACGTCGCATCGCGATGGTCACCGTGGTGGTCGCCCTGCTGAGCGGGATCGTGGGGTACCTGTCCCCCAAGTGGTACCAGTCGACGGTAACCGTGGTGCCCGCGCGGTCGCAGAAAGGCGGCGGGATGTTGAGCCTTCTGGGGGCGGACCTCGGCGCGCTGGCGGGAGGCGTCGACAGCTCCCTCGGAGGCGGAGCCGACGCGGCGCGAATCGGCGCGGTCCTGCAGGGAACGGCCGTCACGGATGCCGTGATCGAGAAGTTCGATCTCCGGACCCGTTATCGCATGAAGTTGCTCGAGGACGCCCGCGACACGCTGTGGACCCACTGCAGCGTGAAGACCCAGCCCAAGCCCAACCTGGTCCAGCTGTCCTGCGAGGACAAGGACCCCGCCTTCGTGCGGGACATGGTGGCCTTCTTCGCATCCTACGGGAACGAGGTCTTCCGGCGCGTGAACTTCAGCTCGGCGTCGGAGGAGGCGAGATACCTCGAGAAGCGCGTGGCGGAGCTCCAACAGCAGGCGGACGAGGCCGCGGACCGGATGCGGGAGTTCCAGGAGAAGCACAAGATCGTGGACCTAGACAGCCAGGCCCGCGCCGTGGTGTCCTCTGTGGCCGCGCTTCAGACGCAGCGCCTCGGTAAGCAGATGGAGCTGGAGTACGCGCGCAGCTTCTCCTCGCCCGATGAGGCGGGGGCGCGACAGCTCGAGTCGCAGCTCTCGATCGTGGACGAGAGCCTGCGCGATCTCGAGACCCCCCGCGAAGGGGGTCGGTCCCGGGCGGCGCGGGTTGACGCCACAGAGAACAAGCGATCGACGATGTTCCCGGCGGCGCTGACGGTTCCCCGGCTCCGCGCTGAGTACGACAAGCTGTACCGCGACCGGAAAGTGGCGGAGGCCACGCTGGTCTACACGCTGGACCGCTTGGAGGGCGCCAAGGCTGCGGAGGCACGGGACGTGTCTACCTTCGTGGTCCTCGATCCGCCCACGTTGCCCACCCGCAAGTTCCGGCCCAGCGGCGTCAAGAGTGCGCTCGGGGGTGCCATCACCGGCCTGGCGGCGGCGATCGCGTTTGCCGGGTGGAGGGCCCGCCGTCAGGGGACGGGGGCGGGGACGTGATCTGGCTCAAGAACACGATCGACGTTCCGTGAATCTTCTCTGGATCACGAACACGATTTTCCCCGCACCGAGCCGGGCACTGGGGCTTCCTGTCCCGGAGGTCGGCGGCTGGATGTACGCGCTGGCGGGCCAGCTGGCCCGCCAGCCCGACGTCCGGCTCTCGGTGGCTGCCGTCCATGGGGGGGGCGAGCGGAAGGTCCTAGATCTCGACGGGGTTCGCTACCACCTTCTGCCGGGCGACGGAGCCTCCGGATACCCGAGGCACCTCGAGGCCATCTGGAAGGCGGTCTGCGCCGAGGCAGCTCCCGACCTGGTCCACATCCACGGGACCGAGTACCTTCACGGCCTCGCCTGCATGAGGGCCTGCCCGTCCCTGAGGTACGTGGTCTCCATCCAGGGACTCGTCGGCGTGTACGCCCGGTACTACTACGCGGGCATCTCCGGGCTCGAACTCCTGCGGAGCACGACGCCCCGGGATCTCGTCCGATGGAGGACCGTATTCCACGGGAAGCGTCACTTCGAGGAGCAGGGCCGCTACGAGCGGGAGTACCTGAGGCGAACCCGGCACGTGATCGGCAGGACCCTCTGGGACCGGACGCACGCTAGGGCCATCCACCCCGGCGTGACCTACCACCATTGCGACGAGATCCTGAGGGACGGTTTCTATCCGGCCGCCCCGTGGAATCCCGAAACCAAGGTGAATCACCGCATCTTCCTGAGCCAGGGCGGCTATCCCATCAAGGGGCTGCACCAGGCGCTCCGTGCCGTGGCGCTCCTGAAGCGGGACTTCCCGAACGTGGAGGTCCGGGTGGCCGGGGCCAACATACTGGGGGCCGGTCGGTGGTACGACCGCTGGCGGATCGGTGGGTACGGATCATACGTGGCGGGCCTGATCCGCGAGTTGGGAGTCCGCGATCATGTCACGTTCACCGGTCGCCTCTTGGAAGAAGAGATGATCGCCGAGTACCGGAGCGCCCACGTGTTCGTGTGCCCGTCCAGCATCGAGAACAGCCCCAACTCGGTTGGGGAGGCGCAGTTGCTCGGAGTGCCGACCATCGCGTCGTACGTGGGTGGGGTGCCGGACATGGTCGCGGACGGCGAGACGGGGTTGCTCTACCGCTTCGAGGAGGTGGAGCGCCTGGCGGAACTGGTTGGTGAGGTGTTCTCCGACGCCCATCTCGCGTACAGGCTCTCCACGCGAGGCCGCGACGCGGCGGTGCGCCGGCACGACCCGGCCACCAACCGGGAGCAGTCCCTGCGCATCTATCGGGAGATCGCCGCGTGACGTTGCCGCGCCGGGGCGAGCACCACTGCGTCACAAGTTCCCGGGGCGATGATAGTCGCCGTTCGCGTCCGACTACCCGCGAGATCTTCAGCCTCAAGATGAACGAGAGGATACCTCGACGATGACCCCAGAAGTGAAAAGTCGTCCAGCGCAAGCGCATACCGCAAGCGCATACTACGACGCTGACTACTTTCGTTGGCAGCAGGACATGGGGAGCTTTGGCGGATGGGCCAACTCCCACAAGTTCAGGGATTCCGTTTCGCAGAACGATACCGTCATTGACTTTGGGTGCGGTGGGGGGTTCCTGCTCAAGGCGCTGACCTGCGGACGTCGCATCGGGATCGAACCCAACCCGAGCGCCGCGGAGTCCGTCCGGAGACTCGGGATAGAGCATTTCCCGTCACCGACAGAAGCGCTCCAGAGCTTGGGCGAGGGAGCGGTCGACGTGATCATCTCCACCAACGCGCTGGAACACTCCCTCAATCCGCTTCAAGAACTCAGAAATCTCAGACCGCTACTGAGAGTTGGCGGATTGATCCACATCGTGGTCCCCTGTGATTCCATCTCCTTCGCCTACAACCCACGGGACATCAATCGGCACCTGTTCAGCTGGAGTCCACAGAACCTGGGCAACTTGCTGTCGGAAGCCGGCTACGAAGTCGAGTACTCAAAGCCGTATATTCACAAGTGGCCCCCGTACTACACTGCGATCGCGAAGCTGGGGTGGCCGATCTTCGATGCAGCCTGTCGTATCTACGGTCGCATCGAGACCAAGTGGTACCAGGTGGAAGCGAGAGCCATACGAAGGCATGCTTGATTGTCGAGTCGGCGGGAGTCGACAGGCTTGATCCGCGCTTGCTCGGAATGATCTACAGCGGCGCTCGGGCTCGCGATGCAGGACTAGCACCACTGCGTCACAACTTCCTTGGGCGATGACACGCATGGCGAGTCCGAGCTGCAGCCTGGTCTGGAACTGAATCGCGTCGGGGATGCGCACCTCCATCCGCCGCGCCGGATCTTCCGTCCAATTCTTGGGCAGGAAGAGCTCAAAATCGACGGGCACGTGCTCGGAGCGGGTAGCGAGGCTGAGGCTGACGCCGATCTGGCAGTTGGTGATCTTCCCCGCCAACCCCGGGTACTGGCGCTGCACTCCAACGGAATGGCTGCCTGCTTGAGGAAGCCGGTGTCGTCGACGATCCAGGCTTCGACGGGTTCGCGCTCGGTCCTGGCGCTTGGCGTTGCCGACCACATCGTCGATCAACTGGAAGTAGCTCTCGATCCGTCGAACCCCGGCGGCATCCACGAAGATCATGGAGACTCTTCAGACCATCCCCAGGATCCGGCGAGCTGCCATGGAGAGGAGGGTGCGCGGAGAGGGCGTGAACAATCGCTGGACGAGGGCGTCCGCCTCCACGTCGCGCCGGATCTCGTCCGGGTGGACAATGGGGAAAGCGAACTGGCCCACGGTCTGGTTGTGGAGGAGGCCCTCCTCCGTGGGGTGCGTCGCGTCCGGTCCAGCGCCGACGTTGCGCACGAGGTTCACGCTCGGCGTGGCGACGAGCCCCTCGCGACGCAGGATGGCGAACGACCACTGGTAGTCCCAGGTGTCGATGCGACCCGCATGAGTGAGATCGAGGCGGTAGCGCAATCCCGCTGCGGCGGCACGACTGCCCAGAACATCTCTGAGCCAGGGGCCCCTGCGGAAGGCAGGCCAGTCCGTCATCGCGACGTCGTAGTGGCGCCAGGCGCGCCGCCACGAGGCCCATCCCCACACGAGCATGTGGTGGGAAAAGTAGTAGCTCGCCGTCCCGCGCGGACGCCCAAAGAGGTAGTTGCAACCGGTCACGGCCATGATGCGCTCGTCGCCTCGATGGCGTTCCAGGACCTCGTCGCAGAACCGGAAGAAGGCTGGGTCAGGGATGCAGTCGTCCTCGAGGATGATGGCCTCCTCGGCCTGGCGAAACACCCAGTCGAGACCGGAGGAGATGCGCCGCCGGCAGCCGAGGTTGACCTCCGAGAACTCTCGCTCCACCTCGCACGGCCAGTCCACCCGGTCGACCGCGGCGCGGACCCGTGCGCAGGCCTCCGCCTCGCCGGGGCGACCGGGGCGCGGTCCGTCCGCGACTACCAAGAGCCGGGACGGGCGCGCCGCGCGCACCACCTCGAAGAGGCGCGTCGTGAGGTCCGGCCGGTTGAAGACCATCATCGCAACCGGGGCGCGGGTCGTCATCCGAGCAGGCCCCGGAGGGAGAGCGACCGCAGTTGCAGGAGGAAGAGCGGCCGCGTCCTCTTCCACAGCACGTTGGATAGCCACGCCGCCCATGCCTGCGAGAGCAGGGTGGCAATGGAGGCGCCGATGGCGCCGTACCGGGGGATAAGGAGGAAGTTCAGGGCCACGTTGGCCAGCGCGGCGCTCGCGGTCCGGTAGAGCGTGAGGCGGGTGAGCCCTTCGTTCAGGTACCAGGTCTCCCCAACCACGCCCCAGAAGACGAAGACCGCAGTCCAGATGTGGATGGACAGGATGGGCCGGCTCCGGCGTAGCCACTGCCGAAAACGATGCGGATGAGCAGCGAGGAGAGCAGCGTGGTGCCGAGGGCGACCGCGACCGCGACCACGGCCATGGCCGAGAAGAGCCACCGGAGTCGCTCTAGGTACCGGACCTCGTCGGCGGCACGCGTGCGCACGAGCGTGGGGAACACCGAACTGGAGACCGCCATGGGGAGGAAGTACCACACCTCGGAAAGGCGCTGCGCCGCCGAGTAAAGACCCACCTCGCGGGCGCCTCCCCCGGCGAGATGCTCGAGCATCACTTGGTCGATGCGCATGTAGATCACGATGGCGACACCGGATAGGAGCAGAGGTGCGCCGGCCTGCAGCTGCCGGCGCACCTCGTCCCACCGCGTGCCGGCGACTGTCCAGCGGCGGCCAGCGGCCCGGTAGGCCAGGAGCAGGAAGACCGCCGTGAGCGCTGCCGCGAGCGGCTCGACGGCGAGGAAGGCCAGTAGCGAGGCCCCGGCCAGCAGGAGGCAGACCTTGACGACCGAGACTACGAAGAAGGCCAGGTTCCGGGCCCACACGGTGGGCCGCATGTTCGTCTCCGCCTGGAACCAGAGATCGACCACGTCCACCGGGCGGAAGAGCAGGGAGGTCGCGTAGACGGCGATGAGCCACAGCATCGGCGCGTCCGACCCGTGCATGGCCAAGGCGGCTCCCGCCACGATCAGCAGGACGATCGGTGTGGCCACGAGGCGAACCGACGCCGCTGCGGACAGGATGGCGTTGGCGCGGCCCGGATCCCGCGCCAGGTCGCGGACGACCACGCTGTCGGTGCCGGCGGTGATGGTGGTGGCGAAGAGGGTGACGAAGGCCATGACGTAGTTGAGCCGACCGAATCGGTCAGGACCGAGATAGCGCGCCACCGCCACGCCCACCAGGAGTCCCACGCCGAGGCGGATCAGGCGGTCGAGGAAGAGCCAGAGGGTGTTGTGGGCGACCTTCCGGACTCCCGGACGATCCAGGGCCGCCTTCCAGCCTTCGAGCCGATCGCGAACGCGCGTTCCGGGAACCTTGGGCTCGCCCACAGGCGGCGTACGATACACTAGGCGACTCGCGGATGGCTGCTAGAGTGGCGGCCACCGGAGCAGCAAGGTTCAGGAGACGAGTGATGTGGCTGGTCGTGGTGGTGTTCTTCTTGGTGGCCGCCTGCATCGCGGAGGGGTTGGTGCGAGACAGGATCGCCACCTGGCTGATCCGCCTCTACCTGGGGTGGTGGGCGCTGTGCCTGCTGGCCTCGTCGCTGGATCCGCTGGACCTGTACCCAGTGTCGGACTTCACGTACTCCCTGCTGCTCCTTCACGTCGCGATGTTCGCGGCGGGGTTCATCGCGGTGGATCGGCTGCAGGAGCCGGTCGTCGTCCCGGACGGCTACCGTTCGCTGGCCCGGGTCTTCCACGAGCAGGTCGAGAAGAGCCGGACCGTCCTCCTCGTGCTGGGGGCGTTCTCGCTGTATCTGCTGTGGTACTACCTGCGATACAAGGACGCTCTGGCCGCGGCCGGTCCCGGGGAGGCGCGCACCCTTCGCTACAGCCTGGGCGCCGTATTCGGCAATCCCCTCGAGTACCTCGTCTTCAGCGGCATCGCCGAAGCCCTGTCCGTCGCTCTCGTCATCGCCCTCGCCTACTCGCTCGTGCTGGGGTCCATCCGGACCTGGGTGTTCCTCTGGGCCCTCGTCGACATCTATCTGTTCGCCAGCATCGGAGCCGGGCGGACGGTGATCGTCCAGGCCGGGATGTTCATCGTGGTGCTGGCCGTCCTCCGCGACACGCTCCAGCCGATCATGCCGGAGGAGACCCGGTCCGAGGAGGAGGGACACGCGGTACCCGTCGGCCGCCGGAAGCGCCTGTTCCTGTTCCTGGTGGCGCCCGCCCTGGTCATGGCGGTGTTCATGTTCTACTTGACCTACTCCCGGTTCGTGAGCCTGGATGCGGGGCTGGACGTCCTCGCAGACGGTCAGGTCCTGACCCTGGTGAGCCAGGCGTTCCTCGAGCAGATTGGAATCTACGTCCTGGGCCCGTTCCGCGCGCTGGACTACGCGGTGAATCAACCCTTCATGTTCCAACTCCAATTCGGGCGCCTCACCTTCGCGGCGATCGACGAGGTGATCGGACTGCCCATGCGGATTCTCGGGTTCGACTACCCGATCATGAACCGCGAGCTGGGCGCCATCATCCAGGACGACCAGATCTTCATCGGCACGAGCGAGTTCAACGCGCTCTACACGGCGGTGCTCCGTTTCTACTACGACTTCGGCGTGCCCGGGGTGCTCGGATTCTCGTTCCTCCTGGGCGCCGTCGTGCGCAGTTCCGTCCAGTGGTTCCAGACATCCCCCACTCCAGCCACCCTATCGGTGATGCTCTTCCTCTTCGGGGTCGCGATCCTCTCGACCCAGACCTGGCACCTCAGCACCCTGGCGGCGCTGGTATTACTCGTCGGCGCCTACCTCGCGCAGCGCGCTGCCCGGCGCACGCCTTCCGGGGTCGTCAGCCCGGCACGTGCTCCCGGATGAAGTCGGCGATGCGGCCTGCCTGCATCGCCGCCGTCTTGTTCGCGAGCGCGAAGGTGCGGGCTCGAGCCCCCTTGGCCTCGAGCAGGTGCGGAGGCTGGTCCAATATCTCGGCGATGCGGCGCGCCATGCCGGAAGCGGACTCGTCGTCGAACCAGTACAGGTACTCGGAGTACTCGGCCGGAATTCCGGCGAGCGGAGTGGATACGAGAGGCGTTCCGGAGGCCATGTACTCGAGGGTCTTGGAAGGAAAGGAATACCTGGTGAACTCGTCCGCCGTCGGCCTGGGGTTGACGAGCAGTGTCGCCCGCTGCTCGAACCGGAAGACGTCGTCGCGCGCGACGACCCCCTTGTAGAGGACATTGGGGGTGATCGCGGACGCAGCGCGAACCTGCTCGACATAGTCCCCGTTGCCGAAGACCCACAGGTCCACCCCGGTCAACCCAGGGCGAAGGAAGGCTTCCACCAGGGCCTTGATGCCGAACTTCACGTGGACGGTGCCTGCGTACATGACGGTCTTGCGAGGTTCCTTGGGCTCCCTGGGCTCCAGTACGAGCGAACGCTCGTCGATCATCCCTTCCACGACGATGTAGGGCCTGTGATTCCTGTTGATGGAGTCGTTCATCGCGCTCGTGAGGAACACGTATCCGTCGAAGAGAGGTTCCACGTATCGGCTCAATGCGGCGAAAGCCCGTGTCCCCATCCGCTTCAGGGGATTCCGGACCGATCCGTAGGTGGCCATCCAGCGCGGCAGGTCCGGCACGACCGCAAAGACCGGCACCCCGAAGGCCCGGGCGACCATCAGGGCAGGGAGCGCCGTGTGGACGGAAATGTACCCCATGAGGATTGCGGCCCCGGCGCCCTTCCCCCGGATGCAGAATCGGATCGCTCTCAGGAATACCTGGAGGGATGTAAGAACGGTCTTCAGCAGTGGCAGATTCACCAGCGGGAGATAGGTGACGGAGAGTGCGGTCGAGATCTGCTCGCGCTCGTGCGAATACAGGAGGCACGAGGACCGGGGAAAGGCCGCGACCGGGGGTTCGGAAAGCGCCTCGACGTCGCAACACGCCGCGAGTCCCTTCACCACCGCGAAGTCGAAGTGCTGCTGTGGCCGGACCTCGCTCCGCCCCCCGTAGAATCGGGTCGTGCTGTCCCGCAGGACGTCCTCCGAGCAGGCGACCCCGATGAAAAGCAACTTCACGACGGCGCCCTCCCCTGGCCGATCATCGCACGCGACGATGTGAGTCATTCGGGCGTCGGGCGCGGTTCACCTGTGTACAGTATCAGGCGCGGCGAGCGACCGCGATCGACCGGGCCGAGGGGGACTTCGTGATAATGTCCGTCTGCAATGTTCGTCAGCGTCGTCATTCCCACCTTCAACCGGAGAGAGACACTCGCCCGTACGCTGGAGTGCGCCTTTCGGCAGTCCGCGGCGAGCGGTACCTACGAGGTCATCGTCGTAGACGACTGCTCGGCCGACGACACCCTTGCCTATCTCGAGGGGATGGCCAGCCGAGTGCCAAATCTCGTGTACATTCACAACGAAAAGAACAAGGGCCGGGTGGTCACGCGGAACGAAGGCATCCGAGCCGCGCGCGGAGAGCTGGTGGTCCTTCTCGACGACGACAACGTTCCTGGCGAGACCTTCGTCGAAGCTCACCGGGAGTTCCATTCCAGGTGGGGCGAGACCCATGTGGTGGTGATGGGCAACGTCCAGTACGCGCCGGAATCGATCCGTGGGAGCAATTTCGGGAGGTATCTGCAGAGCAGGTACATCGGGGGGCGATCGCCGAAGGAGAAAGCGCGACTCGACTACGACGACCTGCCTCCGCGCTGCCTCGGGGCCGGGAACTGCTCGATACGCCGGGAGGACCTCCTCATGGTCGGCCTCTTCGACGAGAACTTCAGGCACTACGGGGGCGAGGACGAGGACCTCGGATACCGGCTCTCCCTGAGGGGGCTCCGGATGATCTTCGGGGAGAATGCGCGGACGCTTCACTGGGACGAGGTCACCCTTCGCCGGTACAAGGAGAAGCTGATCGAGACGGCCCGGCTGGGTCTGCGAGTGATGGTGAACAAGATCCCCGACTACGTGGAGGGAACGCAGGTGCGCTTCCTGTTGCCGGTGGACTGGAAGAAGGACTCTCCCCGGCGACTCGCAGCCAAGCTCGGGATTCGGGCGATCGCGAATCCCCTGACCACGTTCTTCCTGGAGCGGTGGGCCCGATTCAGCGATCGGCTGGGCTGGGCGTACCTGCCGCTGTTGTATCGGTTCCTCACGGCGGCCTGGGTGATGCGCGGGTACGAATCGACGGACACTGGATCGCCAATGGTTGCGTACGGCGAGAGGCGTTGATGGGTCGCGACGGGGAACTCCGTGCGTCGAGGGTCGAGCGCCGCGGGCCCTTTCCCGGGCGACGCCGAAGGGTTCCATAGGTCACCAGGAAAGAGGCGCTCATGTTCAGCGACAAGGTGCTTCTCGTCACGGGCGGTACGGGCTCGTTCGGCAACGCCGTGGTCCGGCGCTTCCTCACCACCGGCATCCGGGAGATCCGGGTCTTCAGCCGAGACGAGAAGAAGCAGGACGACATGCGCGGCGTCTACCAGAGCGAGAAGCTCAAGTTCTACATCGGCGACGTCCGGAGCCGGGACAGCGTGCAGTCCGCCCTGCAGGGCGTGGACCACGTCTTCCACGCCGCGGCGCTGAAGCAGGTGCCCTCGTGTGAGTTCTTCCCGATGGAGGCGGTTCACACCAACATCCTCGGGACCGAGAACGTGCTCGAGGCCTCGCTGGCCGCGGGCGTGAAGAAAGTGATCGTTCTCGAGCACGGACAAGGCCGTCTACCCCGTGAACGCCATGGGGATGTCCAAGGCGCTCATGGAGAAGGTGATGGTGGCGAAGGCCCGCCACGCCGAGGGGCGCGGGATGCTCGCCTGCGGCACCCGTTACGGCAACGTCATCGCCTCGCGCGGCTCCGTGATCCCGCTCTTCATCCAGCAGATCAAGGCGGGGAAGCCACTCACCATCACCGACCCAGAGATGACCCGATTCATCATGTCGCTCGAGAACGCGGTGGACCTCGTGCTTTACGCCTTCGAGCGCGGTCGGGCCGGCGACATCTTCGTGCAGAAGGCGCCGGCTTGCACCATCGGCGACCTCGCCCGCGCCCTCCTCGCGATGTTCGGATCCGGGAACGAGCTGCGGATCATCGGGACACGCCACGGCGAGAAGCGCTACGAGACCCTGCTCCACCGGGAGGAGATGGCCAGGGCCGAGGATTTGGGGGAGTACTTCCGCATCCCGGCCGACTCGCGCGATCTCAACTACGACAAGTACTTCGTCGAGGGTGAGCCATCGATCACCCAGCGCGGCGACTACGATTCCGCGGGCACCAGGAGGCTGGACGTGAAGGGGATCCAGGAGCTGCTCCTGAAGATCCCCTACGTCCAGAGCGAGCTGAAGCGATGAGAACGGTACTCGTCACCGGGGCCGAGGGATTCCTGGGAAAGAACCTGGTGGTCGCTCTCCGTCGCCGGCCGGACGTGCAGGTGCTGTCCTTCGACCGAAACGAATCGACAGCCGACCTGGAGCGCTTCGCCGCCGAGACAGATCTCGTCTACCACCTCGCCGGCGTGAACCGCCCCGAGCGGGTCGAGGAATTCGAGGAGGGGAACGCCGAGCTCACCCGGAAGGTCGTGGAGCTCCTCGCCCGCACGGGACGACGGGTCCCGCTCCTGCTGTCGTCGTCCGCCCAGGCCTCCCTCGACAACCCGTACGGCCGCAGCAAGCTCCATGCCGAGGAGATGGTGCGGCGCTATTCCCGGGAGAGCGGCGCCCCCGTCTTCGTCTACCGCCTTCCCGGCCTCTTCGGGAAATGGAGCCGCCCCAACTACAACGCGGTCGTCTCCACCTTCTGTCACAACGTCGCCCGTGGGATGCCCGTGTCGATCCGCGATCCAGGCCATGAGGTCGAGCTGGCCTACGTGGACGACGTCGTGGCGGAGTTCCTGCGCGCCATGGATCCGGCCAGGGCGCCTCCCGCGAATCCGAAGGTGGAGCCCACGTTCCGGGTCACGCTCGGTGAACTGGCTCGCCGGGTCGCGGCCATCCGGGACATCCGGGACACCCTCACGCTCCCCGACCTCTCCGACCCCTTCACGCGCCGTCTCTACCCGACCTTTCTGTCCTACCTCCCCGAGGACGGTTTCGCATACCAGCCGCTGGTCCGGAGGGACGCGCGCGGCAGCCTCGTCGAGCTTCTCAAGTCGCCCCCGTTCGGCCAGATCTTCGTCTCCCGTTCCAACCCGGGCGTCGTCCGGGGCCACCACTACCACGACACCAAGATCGAGAAGTTCTGCGTGGTTCAGGGCCGCGCGGTCATCTGCTTCCGTCATATTCTCCTCGGCGACGTGATCCGCTACGAGGTCAGCGGCGAGGAGATGAAGGTCGTCGACATCCCGCCCGGATACACCCACTCCATCGAGAACCTCGGAGACGGTGAGATGGTGACGCTCTTCTGGTCGAGCGAGGTCTTCGACCCCTCCCGTCCCGACACGTTTCAGGAGAAGGTCCAATGAAGAAGCTCCAGTTGATGACGGTGGTGGGTACCCGCCCGGAGATCATCCGGCTCTCGCGGGTGATCGCCGCGTGCGACAGGTACTTCGACCATTCCCTCGTGCACACCGGGCAGAACTGGGACTACACGCTCAACGAGATCTTCTTCCGGGACCTGAAGATCCGGAAGCCGGATCACTTCCTCGAGTCCCCGGGAAAGCACCTCGGGGAAACGCTCGGCAACATCATCGCGCGCTCCCACGAACTGTTCGCTCGAGCAACCCCCGATGCCCTCCTGATCCTCGGCGACACGAACAGCGCGCTCTGCGCCATCCCCGCCAAGCGGCTCAAGATCCCCATCTTCCACATGGAAGCTGGAAACCGCTGCTTCGACCAGAACGTCCCGGAGGAGATCAACCGCAAGATCGTGGACCACGTGAGTGACGTGAACCTCCCCTACACCGAGCACAGCCGCCGCTACCTGCTCTCGGAGGGCATCCGGAAGGAGCACGTCTTCGTCACCGGCTCACCCATGGCGGAGGTGCTCGGTCACTACCGCGCCGGGATCGACGAGAGCCGCGTCCTGCAGGACCTCGAATTGAAGAAGGGGAAGTACATCCTGGTCTCCGCGCACCGGGAAGAGAACCTGGACATCGACGCCAACCGCGAGGCGCTGGTGGCCTCGCTGGACGCGGTTGCCCGCGAGTTCCGGCTCCCGGTGATCTACTCCACGCACCCGAGGGCGCGCGAGCGGTTGAAGCGAAAGCGGGTCAAGTTCCATCCGCTCGTCCGCAACGTGAAACCCTTCGGCTTCTTCGACTACAACCGGTTGCAGCTCGACTCGTTCTGCGTGCTCTCCGACAGCGGAACGCTCAGCGAGGAGTCGGCGATGCTGCGGTTCCCGGCGGTGCTCATCCGCACCAGCACGGAGCGGCCCGAGGTGCTCGACAAGGGGTCGATCGTCATCGGCGGCATCGAGAAGGCGGGCGTGATCCGGGCCATCCGGATGGCCCGGAGAGATGTTCGACGATGAGCCGCCCCGCCCCTGCCTCCCGACTACCTCGACACCAACGTCTCGGCCAAGGTCGTGAAGATCATCGAGAGCTACACGAAGATCGTGAACCGCGTGGTCTGGCAGAAGCGATAGCGGATGAACGTCCTGCTTCTCACGGTGTCCTTCCCGGATCTCGAGGAGGGCGCCAACCTGTACGGCGACTTGGCGATCGAGCTCGCAGCCCGGGGACATGCGGTCCACGTGGCGTCGCTCCTGGAGCGGAAGCGAGGGGAGAAGACCCACGGGGTCATCCAGTGCGGCGTGAAGGTGCTACGCGTGGCCTCCGGTGACCTCTTCGACGTGGGCTTCGTCCGCAAGGGCATGACGATGCTGGCGCTGGAGGGGGACTTTCGACGCGCCATTCGCACCGCGTGGCCTGACGTGCGCTTCGACCTCGTCCTCTACCCGACGCCACCCATCACGTTCGTCGGCCTGGTCGAGACGCTGAAGCGGGAGCAGCACGGCGCCACCTACCTCATCCTGCGCGACATCTTTCCCCAGAATGCGGTGGACGTGGGGATCATGCGCAAGGGGATCGCCTACCACTACTTCCGGAGGCAGGAGCGACGCCTGTACGAGGTCTCCGACCGGATCGGGTGCATGTCGCCAGCGAACGCAGAGTGGGTGCGCCGGGACGGCGTCCCGGGCGGGAAGGTGAAGCTGCTCCCAAACTGGAGGAAGGTGCGGGAGCCGTCAGCAACGGGGACGAATTTTCGCAAGGAGTGGGGGCTGGGAGATCGGTTCGTTGCCGTCTTCGGTGGCGTGCTCGGGATCGCACAGGAGCTGGAATTCCTGCTCGAGCTGGCGCGGAGTTGCAGGGACCGCAAGGACATCGCCTTCGTGATCGTGGGGACGGGGAACCAGAAGGCTCGGCTTCGCGAGACCGCGGCCCGGCAAGGGCTCGACAACGTCCAGTTCCGGGACCGCGTTTCCTCTGGAGACTTCGCCCGGCTGCTCCGGCAGGCTGACGCAGGGCTCGTGAACCTCAACCGCCGGTTTACGATCCCGAACTACCCGTCCAAGGTGCTCGACTACTTCGAGGCTCGGCTACCGGTGCTCGCCTCGCTCGACCGCGCCACCGACTTCGGTAAGATGGTCGACGAATCGGGTTCGGGGTTGTGGTCCCTGACCGGGGATCTCGCCGCCTATCGGAGAAACCTCGACCGGCTCGTAGAGGACGCCGCGCTCCGCAAGGAGATGGGGCGCCGGGGTCGCGCCTTTCTGGAGAAGCACTTCACAGTGGAGCAAGCCGTTGACTCCATCGTCTCCTGAGCGGTCAACCCGCTCGCGCCAGTCCGGGCCCCTCCTGCTCGTGAAGACGATGACGGACCGGAGCGTGGCCGCGGTGGCGCTCGTCTTTGCCGCCCCGGTGCTGGCCGTGGCGTCCTTGGCCATTCGCGCCACGATGGGATCGCCGGTGCTCTTCTCCCAGGAGCGCCCCGGGCGCCAGGGGCGTCCGTTCCGCGTACTCAAGTTCCGGACCATGCGCGAAGCGAAAGGCCCTGGCGTCACGCCGCTCCCGGACGCCGAGCGCCTGACCAGCCTCGGTCGCTTCCTCCGCGCGACCAGCATCGACGAGTTGCCGCAGCTCTGGAACGTGCTTCGCGGGGACCTGTCCCTCGTCGGCCCGCGCCCCCTCCTGATGCGCTACCTTCCCCGCTACACGGAGGAGCAGGCGCGAAGACACGAGGTCCTCCCCGGGATCACAGGCTGGGCACAGGTAAATGGCCGGAATGCAATCTCGTGGGAGGAGAAATTCACCCTCGACGTGTGGTACGTGGACCACTGGTCGCTTTCGCTGGACCTGAGGATCCTGGCAATGACGGTCGTCAGGGTGCTGTGGCGGGACGGGGTTTACCAGGAGGGACACGCGACGATGCCTGAGTTCAAGGGCTTGAACGAGAAAGAGAAAGAGAAGGAATCCTGATGGCGCGGCGACGGATTCTCGTACTGGGCGCTGGAGGCTTCGCGCGCGAGGTGAAGTGGCTCGTCGAGGAGGTTGCGGCCGCCGGCGATCCCGTCGAATTCGTGGGCTACGCCGTGTCCGACCTTGCTCGGCTCGGCGAGTACGACAGCCGGGACGAGGTCCGGGGCGACCTTGGATGGGTGCGAGGGAACCGCGACGCCTTCGATGGGTTGGCCATCGGAATCGGTAACCCGGTTCCACGGCTCAAGATCTCGGCAGAGTTGCTTCCTGAATTCCCCGAGAACTGCTGGCCGGCTCTCGTCCATCCCAGCGTGCGCATCGACCGCCGAAGTGCACAAATCGGTGCGGGAGTGCTTCTCTGCGCCGGCGTCGTGGGAACCGTCAATCTCGTGTTCGAGCCCTTCTGCCTCGTCAACCTCGCCTGTACCCTGGGTCACGAAGCCCGCATCGGCCGCGGCTCGGTGCTGAACCCGACGGTGAACATCTCCGGTGGCGTGGAGGTGGCGGCAGGCGTACTGGTGGGCACCGGCGCACAGGTCCTGCAGTACCTCAAGGTGGGCGAGGGTGCCACCGTGGGTGCGGGCGCGGTCGTGACGAAGGACGTGGTGCCTGGCGCGACGGTTGTCGGCATGCCCGCCAAGTTGCTCGGGCAGAGATAGCCATGAAGCCTCGCATCTACCTCTCCGTCCCGCACATGGGGCCGAACGAGGAGCGCTACGTCCACGAGGCCTTCGCCACCAACTGGATGACGACGCTCGGGGCCAACCTCGACGCCTTCGAGAAGGCCTTCTCGGACCGCATTGGCCAGCCGTGCGTCGCCCTCTCGAGCGGCACCGCCGCGATCCACCTCGGCCTTCGCCTGCTCGGCGTCGGCCCAGGCGACGAGGTCATGGTCTCCGACCTGACCTTCGTCGCCAGCGTGAACCCTATCCGATATCTCGGCGCCGAGCCCGTCTTCATCGACTCGGACCGGACGTCCTGGAACATGGACCCGGCGCTCCTCGCTCGCGCCCTCGACGAGCGGGCCGCGAAGGGACGGCTCCCCCGGGCGGTGATCGTCGTCGACCTCTACGGACAATCGGCGGACATGGACCCGATCCTGGCTGCCTGCCGCCGCCACGGCGTTCCGGTGCTCGAGGACGCCGCGGAGGCGGCCGGGGCGCTCTACAAGGGGCGCCCGGCCGGGACCCTCGGAGACGTGAACGTCTTCTCGTTCAACGGGAACAAGATCATCACGACCACCTCCGGCGGGATGCTCTCGAGCCCGAACCGGGAGTGGGTGGAGAAGGCCCGCTTCTGGTCGCAGCAGGCCCGCGATCCGCGCGTCGAGTACCACCACACCGAGATGGGCTACAACTACCGGATGTCGAACGTGCTCGCCGGCATCGGCCGCGGGCAGCTCGAGGTCCTGGAGGAGCGCGTCCGGCAGCGGCGGGCCGTCTTCGATCGCTACCGGGAGGCCTTCTCCGACCTGTCCGGGCTCGAGCCAATGCCGGAGGCGCCGTACGGGCGGCACACCCGCTGGCTGTCCTGCTTCCTGGTCGACGAGGCGAGGTTCGGCGCCTCGCGCGACGAGATCGTCCGGGCGCTCGCCGCGGAGAACATCGAAGGGCGCCCCGTATGGAAGCCCATGCACCTCCAGCCGCTGTACGAACGGTGCGACCGGTACGGAGGGGATGTGGCGCCGATCTCTACTTTCGGGGCTTGTGCCTTCCCAGCTCGAGTTCCCTTGGCCCCGAGGAGCAGGATCTCGTGGTCGACATCGTGAGGAAATTCCTGTAATCCAACACTTTCCCCGTTCAGGTGCACAGGTCAGGAATCGGCCTTCGTGCCGTCTTGGGGATCGTCGCTCTCTGGGTCGGACGCCAGGGGACGAATTCGTGATAATTGCCCGAAGGTTAGGTACAGTTCACAATTCCTCGAAGAGAGAGGGCAGCAAGAGATGCCGCGGGTAGAAGGCAGGTCCACGGCACGCTTCTCCGCGCTGATGGCGATCGACGCCTTCGCGACGGCGTTTGCGTACATGCTGGCCGTGGTCGTTCGCTTCGAGGGCATGCCGCCGGCCGAATGGCTCCCGGACATCCGCGCCGCGCTTCCCTTCCTCGTCGCCTCCCGCCTGGTCGTCCTCTGGCTCATGAAGATGCACCGCTGGTCCTTCTTCCTCTCGGGGCTGGAGGAGGCGGTGCGCCTCGGCGTCGCCACGGTGGGTGGCACGGTCCTCTTCGTCGCGATCTGGTTCGGGATCAACGGCCACGGCCTGCCCGTGTCCATCGTCCTCCTCGAGCTCCTGCTCACCAGCGCGCTGCTCGTCGCCATCCGCTACTCGCCGCGCTTCACCGCGAGCTTCCTGGGCGAGCGGCTCGAAGACGGACGCCAGAAGGCCATCATCGTGGGCGCCGGCAGCGCGGGGGATCTATTGCTCCGCGACATCCGCCGCTCGCCGGAGAAGAAGATCCGCGTGGTGGGCTTCGTGGACGACGCTCCGCGCAAGCAGGGGACCACGCTGGGCGGCAAAACGGTCCTCGGCACCATCGACGACCTGCCCGACGTCATCAAGAAGCACGACGTCTCGCTGGTGATGCTCGCCATCATGGAGCTTCCCGCCGAGCGGCTGCGCCGCATCCTGGTCCTCTGCGCCGGCTCGAAGGCGAAGTTCAAGATCATCCCGGCCTCCTTCACCCAGATGGACGACAAGCTCAGCGCCGCCATGCTGCACGACCTCTCGCCCGAGGACCTCCTGCCGCGCGTGCAGGTCGACTTCGACCAGCAGGAGATCCGCGCCAAGGTCACCGGGCGGCGCATCATGATCACCGGCGGCGCCGGCTCCATCGGCAGCGAGATCGCCCGCCAGGTGGCGTCCCACGGGTGCGCCAAGCTGATCCTCGTCGACATGAACGAGAACGGCCTCTACCTGAACGCCCGCGAGCTCCAGGCCGAGTACCCCGAGCTGATCGTGCGCGCCGAGGTGGCCGACGTGCGAGAGCCCGACCGGCTCATGCGCCTGGGCCGGCGCTACCGCCCCGAGATCATCTTCCACGCGGCGGCGCACAAGCACGTGCCGCTCATGGAGGACGCGCCGGAGGAAGCGGTCAAGAACAACGTCTTCGGCTCGCTCAACGTCGCGCGCATGGCCGACGCGGTGGGGGCGGAGCGCTTCGTCCTCATCTCCACGGACAAGGCCGTCCGCCCCAGCTCGGTGATGGGCGCGTCGAAGCGCATCGCCGAGATGGTGGTCCGGGACCTCGGGCACCGCAGCAAGACCCGCATGACCGCGGTTCGCTTCGGGAACGTGCTCGGCTCGGCCGGCAGCGTCATCCCCATCTTCAAGCAGCAGATCGAGCGCGGCGGCCCGGTCACCGTCACGCACCCCGAGTGTACCCGCTACTTCATGACCATTCCCGAGGCGGTGGGGCTGGTGCTGGTCTCCGGCCTCAACGACTACGGCGAGCTCTGCATCCTGGAGATGGGGAAGCCGGTCCGCATCGCCGACCTGGCGCACCACCTCATCACCATGGCCGGCTTCGTGCCCAACCTGGAAATCCCCATCGTCTTCACCGGGCTGCGTCCCGGCGAGAAGCTCCACGAGGAGCTGATGACCGACGAGGAGGAGAAGACGCAGAAGGCGCGCAACCGGATCCTCATCGCCGAGAGCCCTCCGACCCTCCCCGACCTCCGCGCGCGACTCGTCGAGCTGCACAAGCTCGCCGACGCAGGAGAGCCGGTGGCGCTGCTGCGCGCCATGCGGGAGCTGGTCCCGACCTTCCGCACCCCGGAGCCCGAGCTGGCCCCTGCCATGCCGCTGGGAGAGCTTCGCGTGGGGCCGACGCAGGACGCCTTCGACCAGGACGGGAAGCAGCCGCCCTCGTTCCCGGTGCCGCCCGCGAGGGCGTGACGGGGCGCCTACGCCTTCACCACCCGCCTCGGACCGCCGCCGTCCGGGAAGAGCCCGGCGACCAGGTTTCGCGTGTCCACCACCAGCGGCAGCCCCTCGAAGAGCGCCCGCTCCTTGAACGACCTCGTGGGCGGTGGACACCACCACCGCGTCGTAGCCGCGCCACACGGCAGCGTCCTTCGCCACCGACTTCATCCCCAGGTCGCGCTTGCGGGTCTTCGGCGTGACCGGGAAGAACGGGTCGCAGTAATCGACCCGCGCCCCCGACTCCTGGAGCAGCTCGATGATCTGTACGACGGCGACTCGCGGTCGTCGTCGATGTTGGCCTTGTAGGCGAGCCCGAGCACCAGGATCGCGACCCCTTGACCGACTTCGAGTCCCCGTTCAGGGCCTCGGCCACCTTCGCCACCACCCACCTCGGCATGCTGGTGTTGATCTCGCCCGCCAGCTCCACGAAGCGCGCCCACTGCCCGTGCTCGGCCGCCTTCCAGGACAGGTAGAACGGGTCGAGCGGGATGCAGTGCCCGCCCAGCCCGGCCCCGGGTAGAAGGGCATGAAGCCGAAGGGCTTGGTCTTGGCCGCCTCGATCACCTCCCAGATGTCGATGTCCATCCGGTCGAAGACGGTCTTCAGCTCGTTCACCAGCGCGATGTTCACCGAGCGGAACACGTTCTCGAGCAGCTTGGCCGACTCGGCCACCCGCGCGCTCGACACCGGCACCACCTGGGCGACGCCGGTCCGGTAGAGGGCCACGGCGAGCTCGGTGGAGGCCGCGTCCACCCCGCCCACCAGCTTCGCGGTGCTCTTCGTGTCGAAGTCCTTGCGGCCTGGGTCCTCGCGCTCCGGGGAGAAGGCGAGGAAGAAGTCGCGGCCGCATTCCGGTCGACGCTCTCGCGCGGTGGGCAGCAGCTCCTCGTCGGTGGTGCCCGGGTAGCTGGTCGACTCGAGGAGCGACCAGCCAGGTTCCCCGGTCGCAGCCGCTTCGCGATTCGCGCCTGGTCGTGGTTGAAGGAGTTGTCCGGCTCGCGGCCTGCGCGCCCGAGCGGCCGTGGGCACGCAGATGGCGATGGCGTCGCAGTCGCGAAGCCGTCGAAGTCGCCGGTGGCGTCGTACCTGCCGCTCTTCACCGCAGCGGCTCACCCGCGTCGTGCCCCGATGTGCGCGGATGAACGACTCGCCCCGGAGCGACGACCTGTTCCTGGGTCGACGTCGAAGCCGGTGACCTGGAAGCCGGCCTCGTGGAAGAGCAGCGACCAGCGGCAGGCCCACGTAGCCCTGGCCGATGACGCCGATCGGGCGGTGCGGTCGTGGAATTTCGGCGAGGAGGGCTTCCTTCATGGCGGAGCAGTGTGGGCCGAAGGGCCGGGACGTGGAAAGAAGGCTACCGGCCGGCCGTCCAGGCCCAGGAACAGCTCGAGCCCCTCATCGACCGAGGCGAGCTCCTCCCTCGTCACGCGACCGAAGACGCTCCGGATTCGACGCTTGTCGATGGACCGGATTTGGTCGACGAGCGCGAAGGACGTCTTCGTGAGGCCACTCTTCCCCGGCGACAGCTCGGGGTAGAGGGCGCCCTCGCCGGGCGTCCCGGTGATGGGCACGACGGCGATGAGCGGGAAGCGCTGGTCGGCGTTCACCGCGGGGTCGCTCACGGCGATGCAGGGGCGGAGGCCTCGCTGCTCGTGACCCACGGTGGGGTCGAGCTCGACGAGGATCACGGTGCCGCGATCGACCTTCACGCGGAGTCTTCCACCCAGCCGGTTCCCTCGACCCAGCGCACCGGCCTGCCGGCGGAGGCGTCGACGAGCCCATCGTCGTCCGCGGGAAGGCGCGCGCCCCAGTCGGCCAGGCCAGCCTCGGCGACCAGCATGGCCTCCGGGTGCGGGCTCCTCAGGGAGCGCAGGAGCTCGCCGCGGCGCCGATGCGCGAGCTCATGCTCCACCGCCTCCGCGACGAAGCGGCTGCGGTTGCGTTCGAGCCGGTCGATGCGCTCGACCAGGTCGACGGGGAGGGTGACGGTCACTCGTTCGGTGGGGGGCATGGCGGAACCGGGTAAGCGGAATCGTATGATCTATATCATTCCGGATGCAAGGCAAGCGTTCACGGCAGATCGATTCATCCGTGCGTCAGCTTCGCCGCGGCTCCGACGATGCCGCGAAGCGCCGCCTCCTGGGACTTCTCGAGCCAGCTCAAGCTCGGCATCTCGGCGCACAGGCCGACGTACTCCCGGTCTTCCTCCGACCAGACCACTCGATAGGCGTACCTCTCCGCGACGTCTCGCACCTTCATGGCTTCTTCTCCTGCAGGAGCCTGTCGATTGCCTGCACCATCTGTCGTACCTGATACGGTTTCGCCTTGCCGCCATCGCCCGGCTGCAGGTTGATTCGCGGGTCTCCGGCCCACGGCATCTTCCAGACGGGGTGGCTCGATCCCTTCGTCCTGGGCGCCCCGCCATTGGTGACACCAAGCCTTCAAGTGCCACCGATGCGGGGCCCTCTGCCGGCGGGCGAGGGAGGGCAAGGGACAGCGAGGTCGCGTTTCCAGGAGGGCGGTGCCGGAATCGCTGCCGCCTATCTCGAAGCGGCCGACGCAATGCGAGAGTCACGAGGTACGTCCTGGGCGCTATTGAAGGTCACGCGGTTCGGTCCTCGGCCAGATGGGTAGGGGGTTGACACGGTTCAGCGAGTTTCACGGTGTGGCTTGCTGGTCGCGCAGTGAAGGCCATCCTCGACTCCGCGGGTGCCCGCCGCCGTGCGCGGCGATTTCCTGGCGAGGTTCGCGAGGCCAGGGAAAATCGCTCCATCGCCAACCTCGCGCGTGCGAGGGCGAAAAGGAGATTTTCGTGGATGACGACACGCACGACGCCCGCGAATCGTCCCGACGCCTCGCCGATCTCCTCCTCCGCGAACACCGCGCCATGGCCGACTTCCTCGTCGCCCTTGCGGACTTCGACCGCCGGCGCCTCTGGTTGCAGCTCGGCCACTCCTACTACCGGAAGGTGGCGGCCCAGCTCATCCAGCGTTTCCCCGAGTCATCGAGCCGCTGACGGACGGGCGGCTGTGTCTGACCAGCGTCGTCGAGCTGGCCCGGGTGATGACCGCGGAAAACCGGGCCGAGGTGCTGCCCCGGTTCTTCCACCGATTGAAGCGCGAGGCGAAGGAGGTGGCCGCGGATATTTGCCCGGCTGCGGTGGTTCCGCGAAGGGAGGTGGTCGCAAAGGTGGTGAGCGTTCCAGCTCGCCCAGCCGAGGTTCAGCTGGATGGTGCGCCAGGCAAAGCCTGGGAAGGAGGAAGTCATGTAGCTGACGGAAACCTTCAGAGGGACCCGGCGGGATAAATCCGCCCGGCAAAGGCTAGCAACCAGCCGGAACCGAGTGTTGCGTGGTGCGGGGGTGACCCCGGCTGCGAAGCGTACACAGGGAGTGCGGAAGCCGCGTGATTGAGCCTCGAAATGAACTGATCGCTGGGAGCCGTCGTCGTTTTCTGAGCGGCGGCAGCACCGGAGCGCCGCGAGTGCGAGGCGCCGAGGTCCGGCCGGGGTCGAGGAGCGGGGCAAACGCACAGGGGGTTCCCCAGGAACCTGGGAGATCCTGTCGTCTCCAGCGGTAAACCGGACGGGCGACCCGTGACAAGCCCAGGCCCGCGGACGGCGGCTCGACCCCGCGGGAGCGAAGAACGGAGCGACGGCGGTAAGCGCCGAGCGAAGGCAACGAAGCGAGGCGGGAAGGGCGGCAGGAAGTCGGAGCCTCCTCACAGTACCGACGAAGCAGGGGAACCGTCCCGAGGGACCCGTGGAGGGAAGGGGAGGCCGGGCTACGGAACCGCTGGAGGGAAAGATGCAGGGAACATCGAGTCCCGAAAGCGTCTCAACGAGACTACAACGGATAGCAGAGCTGGCGAGGAAGCACCGGAGATGGTGTTCACGACGCTGGCCCATCACATCGACCTGGAGCTGCTGCACGAGGCCTACCGACGCACGCGCAAGGACGGAGCGCTCGGCGTCGACGGCCAGACGGCGGCGGAGTACGCGGCGAATCTGGAGGAGAACCTCCGGTCGCTGCTCGATCGCTTCAAGTCGGGCACGTACCAGGCGCCGCCGGTGCGACGGGTGCACATCCCGAAAGGCGACGGGCAAGACCCGGCCCATCGGGATCCCGACCTTCGAGGACAAGGTGCTGCAGCGGGCGGTGGCGATGGTGCTGGAGGCAGTCTACGAGCAGGACTTTCTGGACTGCTCGTATGGCTTCCGGCCGGGCCGCTCGGCGCACCAGGCGCTGGAGGCGCTTTGGGAGCGGGTTGAGTGGACATGGGCGGCGGCTGGGTGCTGGAGGTGGACATCCAGGCTTCTTCGACACCACTCGATCACGCCCATCTGCGGAGCTTCCTCGACCAGCAGGGTGCGCGACGGAGTGCTGCGTCGCGTGATCGACAAGTGGCTGAAGGCGGGGTGCTGGAGGACGGGGGCGTGAGCTACCCGGAGGCCGGCACGCCGCAGGGTGGGGTGATCTCGCCGCTGCTGGCGAACATCTACCTGCACGAGGTGCTCGACATGTGGTTCGAGAACGGACGTCAGGCCTCGCCTGCAGGGGAAGCCGGCTTCTGGTGCGCTATGCGGACGACTTCGTGATCGTGTTCTCTCGGGAGGACGACGCGCGCAGGGTGCTGGAGGTGCTGCCGAAGCGGTTGGCGAAGTACGGGCTGACCCTCCACCCGAAGAAGACCCGGCTGGTTCGGTTCGGCCCGCCGGGCCTCGGGGGAGGCGACCCGGGGACGTTCGACTTCCTGGGCTTCACTGCATCTGTGGGCGAGGAGCCGGACGGGGTGCTGGGTGCTGAAGCAGCGGACCGCGCGAGGCAGGTTCAATCGCGCGCTCAAGCGGGTCACGGAGTGGTGCCAGAACCATCGCCACCAGCCGGTCCGCGAGCAGCACGTGCACCTGTGCCAGAAGTTGCGTGGGCACTACGCGTACTTCGGCATCCCGGGGAACGCGCAGGCCATCGGACGTTCGTGTACAGGGTCGTGCTGGTTGGATCAAGTGGCTGCAGCGACGGTCGCAACGGGCGATGACCACGGAGCGCCGGAACGCGCTGCTGCCCGCTTCCCGCTTCCACCGCCGAGGATCACGCAGCCAAGGTCTTCCCGCTGCCAGCGAATCCGTGATCTGAAGAGCCGGATGCGGGAAATCCGCACGTCCGGATCCGTGGGGGCCCGGGGGCAACGCCCTGGGCTACCCGACAACCAACTGCGACGCATCCGGGAATCGGGATTCCTCCAGGCGGCGGCCGCGCCGCCGCCCCGCCGCGAAGCGGCGGAAACCCTGCAGTCGGAGCCCTTGACCTCCGACCTCCGTCGCCTCCACGTGACCGTCTCGAAGCGCTTCATCGACAAGCTCGAATCGGCTCGCGCCGGCCAGTCTCACGCCCAGCCCGACGCCACCGCCGAGCAGGTCCTCGAGGCGGCCCTCGACCTGCTCCTCGCCCACCAGGCACGGCGCCGCGGTGCGGCAACGACGCCGCGGAAGGCCGCCCGCCCCGCGAAGCCCGACCACGTTCCCGCCGCTGTGCGGCGGGCGGTCTGGGCCCGCGACCAATCCAGGTGCACATGGCCGCTCGCCGCCGGCGGAACCTGCGATTCGACCCTGCGCCTCGAGATCGATCACGTCGTCCCCCGCGCCCGCGGCGGCGCGCCCACGGTTTCCAATCTCCGGATCCTCTGCGCCGTCCACAACGCTCTGGCAGCTCGCCAGGTCTACGGCGACGCCTGGATGGACCGGTTCACCGGGAGGGCAGGGGAGGGCAAGCCCGGGCAGGTGCCGGTCGCGAGGGAGCCGGCCGCCGCGTGGGGGTGGCTACCGCATCCTTTCGAAGCCGATGAGATTGGCGAGCTGGCGCTCGCCCGCCTTCTGGAGATCGTCGGCGAGGCGGCCGGAAAGGTTTCCCCGGCATCAGGGGTTCGCGCAATCACCGTCACGGCACACCATTCCCGTTGCCGCGCAATCGGCAACAAGCACCCAATCGAAGACTGCCTTGCCTTCCACAATTGTCGGGCCCGAGCAGAAGTTGAGGACGTTCCCGTCACAACGATGTTCGAACCGAGATGAAGGAGGGCAGCTTCCGGCTGGCTCGTAGCACGCCGTGGGCGGCGGTTCACCCGACGAGTACGAGTCGGGAACGCAAATCGCGGCCGGTGTCTGCAGATCGCACCTCGTCAACGTCCACTGGAGCGACTGATTCTGCGAGCTTCGGGAGCAAGTCCAAAGATCGGCCGGCACCGTCACGTTGTTCACATCGGAGAGGGCGCATCTCGCCGCACCTTCTTCTGCACAGGACGAGTTCGCCTCAAAGCACCCGCATCTGATCGATTGGAGCCAACTCAGGATTCGTGCCGATCTTGCAGACCTCAGGGCGCCTTGCAGGTCTCCATGGTCGCCCAAGCAGGGGCGAGGCACGCACCCAAGAAGCACCCCCCGAGGCACCACTGGAGCTCGTTCCCTTTGCAGCGGTAGGTGTCCTGGCCGAGATCGCACGCCTCAGGCTTGTCCTCGGCTGCACGCGGCCAACGTGCAAAGGCCGACGATTGCGACCGTAGTGAACGATCTCATCCGGTCCCCCTTCCGCAGTTCCGCAGGCCTCACACACATTCTGCGCTTCAAATCCGGCCAGGGCAGTGCTCGGGCCCAGCCCAACGGAGCGGTACCCTTCAGGTACGCCTGTCGGCACGCGGGACGACCGTGGGACGACCGATCATCACCCAGGGTCACGAAACGGTGGTCTTCGGAACCGGTTGGCGCACGCCAAGAACCGCTCCGCCCGGCCGCGCCGAGCAGCCGGAGGTGAGGGCCGAGCTCCGGGCAAGCATGGGTAGCCGCAACCCCCCGATATCCCCCATCGAAACCTTTACTCCCGCTCCCGCACGGACGTACAAAACGATCTCGGCATGTTCGACAAGGTCCTCGTCGTCTGCGTGGGCAACATCTGCCGGAGCCCCATGGCGGAGGCGCTTCTCCGGGCGCGCCTCGGCCATCGGCCCCGGTTCGACGTGTCGTCCGCCGGCGTCTCGGCCCTGGTGGGCTACCCCGCCGACGAATCGGCCATCGCCCTCATGAGGGAACGCGGCATCGACATCTCCGCCCACCGCGCCCGGCAGTTCACGCCCCAGCTCGCCGCCGAGGCCGACCTGATCCTGGTCATGGAATCCGGCCACGAGCGCGCCGTCCTCGACATCGCCCCCCAGGCCCGGGGCAAGGTCCACCGCATCGGCCGCTTCGGCAACTTCGACGTGCCCGACCCGTACCGACAGCCTCGCGACGCCTTCGTGGAGGCGCTCCAGCTGGCCGAGCGCGGCGTTGCCGACTATGAGCGCGCCTTCTGGCCGGCCCCGGTGCGAAAGGTCCACGGATGACGAGGACGGAACATGGCCGGTGAGAATCGCGAATTCACGGTGGTGAACGGAGGGGCCACGACGCCCGCCGTGCCACCGGCACCGCCGCCCCAGCAGGCACCCGGCCGGGACGACGAGGTCTCGCTCGCCTACTACCTGAACGTCCTCTGGGAGGGGCGCTGGTGGATCGTCGGCGCCCTCGCCCTGGCGGGCTTCGGCCTCATCGCCTACCTGGCCACCGCCGAGCGCATCTACGAGTCGGACGTGCTGCTCCAGATCGAGCAGCGCCGGCAGGGCGGAGCCCAGGCCTTCTCCGACCTGCCCACGGCGCTCGCAGGCCCGCAGAGCCAGGCGGACACCGAGATCGAGGTGCTCCAGTCGCGACGGCTCCTGGGAAGCGTCGTCCATTCGCTGAACCTCGACGTCTCGGTGACCCCGAACTACTTCCCGGTCATCGGCTGGGCCTGGGCGCGTCGCCACGGAGGGCCGCCATCCGCCGCGCCGTGGGGCCTCTCCCGGTACGCCTGGGGTGGGGAGGCGGTCCACGTCTCCCGCTTCGAGGTCCCGGAGGAACTCGGGGACGGCACGGTGTCGTACGTCCTCGTGACCGGGTCGGGCGGCACGTTCCAGGTCCGGGACCAGGCACGCAAGGTCGTGGCCGCCGGCAACGTCGGCCAGGCCGTGCAATGGGACATGGCCACCCCCCGCGGCGAGGGGACGGCCACGCTCTTCGTCCAGGAGCTCCGAGCCCGGCCCGGAACCGAGTTCTTGCTGAGGAAGGTCTCGCTAGCCCGGGCCGTCAAGCAGTTCCGCTCGACGCTCAAGCTCTCCGAGAAGGGGCGAAGGACCAACGTCATCCAGGTCACCATGCAGGGGCCGAACCCCACCATGCTGGTCACCGCGCTCGACACCCTCGCCCAGGCCTACCTGCGCCACAACGTGGAGAGGCGGTCCGACGAGGCCCAGCGCACGCTCCAGTTCCTCGACACCCAGATCCCCACGCTCCGGGACGAGCTGCAGGCAGCCGAGACGGCCTTCGAGCAGTACAAGTCCGCGGGCCGGCGGCGTGGGCGTGGACCTCACCGCCGCCACCAAGGCCACCCTCGACCGCACGGTCGAGATGGAGAAGCGGCTCTCCGAGATGGAGCTGCAGCGGAAGGAGCTTCTCTACCGGTTCACCCCTGCGCACCCGGCCATCCGGGCCGTGGACGAGAAGGTGGCCCAGCTCCGCGGCCGAGCGGGAGGCCCTGAACGAGCAGATCCGGCAGCTCCCCGAGGCCGAGTCGGCGTCGCTCCGGCTCATGCGCGACGTGAAGGTGGCGAACGAGCTGTACGTGACGCTCCTCAACAAGGCCCAGGAGCTCAAGGTGATGAAGAGCGGCCTCGTGGGCAATGCCCACGTCCTCGACCTGGCCGTGCCGCGCCGAGACGCCCGTCTCCCCCAACAAGACCCGGTCGGCCGCCATCGCGGTCGCCGCCGGCCTGCTGCTGGGCGTCGTCCTGGCCTTCGCCAGGAAGGCGCTGCGCCACGGGCTCGTGGACCCGGCCGACGCGGAGCGGGCCACCGGCCTCATCGTGCGGGCCAGCGTGCCCCACAGCGACCGGCAGACGGCGCTCCAGCGCGAGGGCAAGTCCAAGGGAGGCTTCCACCTGCCCGTCCTCGCCGCGGTGGACCCCACCGACATGGCGGCGGAGAGCATCCGCAGCCTGCGCACCTCGCTCCAGTTCGCCCTCATGGAGTCGCCCAACCACATCATCGCCATCGGCGGCCCCCGCCCGGGCGTGGGCAAGTCCTTCGTCACCGTGAACCTGGCGCGGGTCTTCGCCGACACCGGCAAGCGGGTCCTGCTGCTCGACTGCGACCTGCGCAAGGGCTCGCTCCACAGCTACCTGGGCATCCACCGCACCCCCGGCATGGCCGAGGCCATCGGCGGCGAGATCTCGGTGGCCGACGTCCTCCACAAGACCGAGATGCCCGGCATCGACTTCATCCCCCGGGGATCGTCGCCGTCCAACCCCTCCGAGCTGCTGGGCAGCGAGCGGTTCAAGCACATGGTCGAGGACCTGGCCCGCAGCTACGACATCGTGCTGGTGGACCTGCCGCCCATCCTGGCGGTGACCGACGCGGCGCTGGTGGGGCGGGTGGCGGGCGTGAACCTGCTCGTGCTGCGCGCGGCCTGGCACCCCGTCCGCGAGGTGCAGCAGGCCGTGAAGGCCTACGCGGAGAACGGGGTGCGCCTGTCCGGGCTGGTCTTCAACGACGTCCCGCAGGGCAAGGGCGGCCCCGGCGGCTACGCCTACCAGTACCAGTATCACTACCAGTACAGCTACAAGCCCCGCGACGAGAAGTAGCGCCCCGGCCGCCCGAACGCGGCTACTCCGGCCGCATCCCCAGCACCACCTGCACGGTGAAGCGCTCTCCGGGCCTCACTCCCGGCGCGTCGAAGACCTGACCGTTCAACGCCCACTGGGCGCAGGCCACCAGCGACGGACGGATGTTGCCGGGCGACTGGAGCGTGCTCGACCCGAGCTTGATCTTTCCGGACATGGGCTCGACCTGGAAGAGCAGCAGGGCCTGACCGGTCATCTGCTGGCCCTCCTTCCGCATCTCGTCGCCGAGGCGGAGCTGCATCGCGCCACACCGGTTCGAGACGTGGGCTTGCAACGCCGGCACGTCACGGGCCAGATCGACCGTGGGCGGGGGGGCCGCCGGAGGAGGTACTGCCACCGGGGGAGGGTTCAGGAACTTTTCCATCGCCGGGGCCACCTCACTTGCGGGGGGCGGCACGACGACCTCCGGGCGCGGCGCGGCAGGCGCGGCCACCGGCTCCGGAAGAGGCGCGGGCCCGGCCGGGTCGCGGCCTCCGAGCCACTGGATGAAGGCCAGGCTTCCCAGGAGCAGCGCCGCGATGCCGAGCAGCGAGAGGAGGACGAATCGTCGCACGGCGCCATCTTCGCACGGGATCCGGGCTCCGTCGATCACCAACGAAAAGTTCCGCCGGCGCAATCGTCCGCCCTCATGAGATCCTTCCAACGTCCCGTGAACAATCACCGACGTCAATCGTGGCGCAGTTCACGGAAAGTGCGCGAAGGCGCCGCCGTCGCGATCGGAGTCGCGACGAGATCCGCCTGCGCGGTGATCGCGTCGGAACCGGAGAGATGGCGATCTGGCTGATATTCGCCATGTATTCGGATGTGTGCGGCAGAAGTCCCGATCGGGATGCCGTCCCGTGGTCGCGGGACAGGTCTCTTGATCCAGATCGCGAAATGGACAGTAAATGTCCATTTTCATGTCCCGATTTCAAGTGACGCTCAATCGTGACGCCGCGAACCCCTTGCGCCTGCGACAATCTGCCTCTAGCCTTCTCTCAATCTTTTGGGGGCAGCCATACCGCTTGCTGGAGGAGTCACGAGATGAGAGGCCATATGACGACGAGCCACACGCGCTGGACCCTGGTTTTCGCCGCGGTCGCGCTCTTCGTTGCACCGCAGTTCCCCCTCGCAGCCGAAGCGGCGCAGGCGGCCAACCAGGCCCAGGCCGAGGTCAGCCCCACTCTCAAGAAGGCCGCCCGCATCCAGAAGATGAACTCGCAGATGCGCATCACGCACGCGCAGCGCGTCGAGGCGGCCAAGAACCTCAAGGCCACCCGGGAGCGCCTGGCCGCCGCCAAGGCCGAGGCGAGGGCCAAGGGCATCGCCGTTCCCGAGACCGGCCTGCGGGCCGTCCCCGCCGTGAAGCGCGGCAACGCGCTCCGCGCCGGCGCTGCCCCGCAGCAACGCCATCGAGCTCCCCCCGGGCGTGCTTGCCCCCGGCCCGCTCGACACGCCCGACTACTTCACCACCGCGAACTGGGCCTTCAGCCCCCCGCTGCGGAAGTTCGTGGACACGCTGCCGCCTCTCGGCCCCCTGGCGCGCCGAGCACGCTGGACGGCCACTTCATCCCGGTGGCCTACCCGGACACGACCACCTACCCGGGCTCCGACTACTACGAGATCTCGGTGCGTGAGTACAATCACCGGTTCCACAGCGACCTGCCGGCGCCCGGTACCACGGTGCGCGGCTACGTGCAGACGAACAACGGCACCGACCCGGCGACGGGCCTGAACACCGTCGCCCCGGAGGGCATCAACTGGCTCGGCCCGGTCATCGTGGCCGTT
Organism: uncultured delta proteobacterium; assembly: GCA_963700085.1. Taxonomy (GTDB): domain Bacteria; phylum Myxococcota; class Myxococcia; order Myxococcales; family Anaeromyxobacteraceae; genus CAIOAK01. The sequence goes on along the minus strand of CAVOWI010000015.1, from coordinate 13,038 downwards.
CAGGACCGCCCCGTTCGCATCAAGTTCAAGAACGAGCTGCCCGTCGGCGCCGGCGGCGACCTCAACATCCCCGTGGACGAGACCATCATGGGCTCCGGCAAGGGCGCCCTCTTCGCCAACGGCGCGACCTGCGACCCCACGCCCCCCGGCGTGAACCTCCACGGGCAGGACTGCGCCCCCTATCCCCAGAACCGCGCCGCCATCCACCTGCACGGCGGCCGCACGCCCTGGATCAGCGACGGCACGCCGCACCAGTGGATCCTGCCGGCCGGCGAGATCCCGAACACGCCCTACAAGCAGGGCGTCAGCTTGTTCAACGTGCCCGACATGCCGGCTCCGGCCGCGGGTGAGACCACCTACTACTGGACGAACCAGCAGAGCGCGCGCCTCATGTTCTACCACGACCACGCCTGGGGCATCACCCGCCTGAACGTGATGGTGGGCGAGGCCGCCGGCATCGTCCTGACCGACGCCGATCGAGCAGGAGCTCATCACCCAGGGCGTCCTCCCTGACATCGGGATCCCGCTCGTCATCCAGGACCGCACCTTCGTCGACGCCCCCAAGATCCGCGACACCGACCCCACCTGGAACGGGGGCTCGGGCCCGCTCGCGGGCGGCATCCGCGACGCCGGTCACCGGCGACTTCTGGATCCCGCACGTCTACGTCCCGGCGCAGAACCCCTACGACCCCACCGGCGTGAACCCGTACGGTCGCTGGGTCTACGGCCCCTGGTTCTTCCCGCCCACCGCGAACCTCATCTTCCCGCCGGTCCCGAACCCGTACCACGATCCGAACTGCAGCGACCCCGACCCGGCGGTCTTCGCCTTCTGCACCACGCCCGGCCAGCCGCCCGTCATCCCCGGCACGCCGAACATCTCGGTCGGCGCCGAGACCTTCATGGACACGGCGCTCGTGAACGGCGTGGCCTTCCCGACCATGACGGTCGAGCCCAGGGTCTACCGGTTCCGCATCCTGAACGCGGCCAACGACCGCATGTTCAACCTGAACATCTACAAGGCCGACCCGAGCGCAGGTGGCCCATGACGGCCGCCTGAACACCGAGGTCAAGATGGTGCCGGCCGAGTGCGTCAACTGGGACGTGAACCTCTACCCGCAGTGGCCCTGCGACGGCCGCGCGGAAGGCATCCCCGACCCGACGACGCTGGGCCCGGACATCGTCCAGATCGGCACCGAGGGCGGCTTCCTGCCGCGCCCGGTGGTCCTCTCGGGCCAGCCCATCACGTTCGTCACCGACCCGACCGCCTTCAACGTCGGCAACGTGGCGGACTACAACATGATGCTCGGCAACGCCGAGCGCGCCGACGTCCTCATCGACTTCTCGGCCTTCGCCGGGCAGACGCTCATCCTCTACAACGACTCGCCGGCCGCCGTTCCGGCCTTCGACCCCCGCTTCGACTACCTCGCCAACGCCCCCGACCTGAGCGCCAACGGCGGATACGGCCAGGTTCCGTTCTGGAAGGTCGCCGACCCGACTGCGTTGCCGGAAGGCCCGCAGCCCGGCTACGGCCCCAACACCCGCACCGTGATGCAGTTCAAGGTCGCGGCAGGCCCGGTCGGGCCGGCGCTCGACGTCGCCGCTCTCGAGGCCCGCTGGGCACCCGCGGCGGGTCGCCCGGGCGTCTTCGAGGACGTTCGCGGCCAGGACGGCATCATCGTCGGCCAGGCCGACTACAACGGCGTCTACACCGGCATCACCTTCCCGTCCGTCTGGCCGGCCTGGGGCCTGTCCCGCATCGAGGACAACGCGCTGCATGTTCAAGACCCTCGACGGCACGACCCAGACCTTCCCCATGGAGCCGAAGGCCATCCACGACGAGATGGGCGCCTCGTTCGACAAGGAGTACGGGCGCATGTCCACCAACCTGGGCATGACCACCCCGATCCCGCTGACGAACAACGCCAACATGACGCCGTTCATGTACCAGGACCCCGCCACCGAGATCATGACCGCGGCGCTCGACCCGGCGTCCCCGGTGCTCGGCGACGGCACGCAGATCTGGAAGATCTCGCACAACGGCGTGGACATGCACCCCGTGCACTTCCACATCTTCGACGTGCAGGTGATCAACCGCGTGGGCTGGGACGGCCAGATCCGGCTGCCCAAGCCGCAGGAGCTGGGCTGGAAGGACACCGTCAAGATCTCCCCGCTCGAGGACACCATCGTGGCGATGCGCCCGTGGAGGCCGTACCTGCCGTTCGGCGTCCCGAACAGCCTCCGGCCGCTCAACCCGGCCATCCCCATCGGCTCGGGCTTCGGCTTCACCAACATCGACCCGGTGACGCAGAACCCGCTCGTCCCGCCCACCCTGAACCGCGTCGACAACTTCGCCTGGGAGTACGTGTGGCACTGCCACATCCTCAGCCACGAAGAGAACGACATGATGCGGCCGATCGTGCTCTCCGTCCCCTCGACCGTCCCGCCCGCCATGGCCGCACCCATGGTCACGCCGATCGCGGCCGGGTCCAAGGACTACACGGTGTCCTGGCTGGATCCCACGCCGGTCACCTGGGTGCCGGCGCAGTCCGGCCTCGGTAACGCCGCCAGCGAGATCGGCTTCCGGATCGAGCGGGAGACGACCGTCACCGGCGCGATCGTCGCCCTCCAGCCGCCCCGCCTCCCCCGTCCCTGCCAACCGGACGTCGTTCACGGACACCACGACCGCGGCGGCCGGCACCCTCTACCGCTACCGCGTCATCGCCTTCAACGAGGCCGGAACCACGACGTCGCCGTGGAGCCTCGCGGTCGGCACCGCGCCGGCCGCGGTCCGGCTCACCAGCGTGAGCATCACGGTCGCGAACACCGGCGGCGGCAGGACGCAGTCCACCTGGACGAAGTCGCTGACCACCACCGCGAGCCCGATCTTCCGGGGCACGGGGGTGGGCGGCACGCCGGCCGTGTACGAGTACCAGTTCTCGCGTCAACGCGCGGCTTCACGTGCAGCCCTGGAGCGCGGTCAACACCTGGACCATGCCCATGAACCAGGCGGCGGGCGCCTACACCGTGCTGGTCGAGGCGCGCAACGGCCCGACCGTGCTGCCGAGAACCGCGACCCGGGTCTACACCGTCGTCGTCCCCGCCCCGGTCGCGTCCGTCTTGCTCGCTGCGAACGCGGCGAGCCCGGTCACGCGCCCACTCGCCGCCGCGGTGAGGTTCACCGCCACGCCCACCGGCGGCGTCGCGCCCGCGAAGCAGTACCAGTTCTCGCGCAGCGCTGACGGCGGCACGACCTGGACGGTCGTGCGGGCCTGGAGCGCCACCGCCACGTGGGACATGGCGAGGACGACGGCTGTCGGCAACTACCAGGTCAAGGTGGACGTCCGCACCAACGCGACGGCCATCGACGCCACGGCCACCATTCCGTTCGTCGTCCAGAACCCGAAGGCCACGGGCGTGACGCTGACTTCCAACCCCGCGGTGAGCCCGGCCGTCGCGCCGGTGTCGTTCCTCGCCACGGGACAGGGCCCCGCTCCGCTGGCGGTTGCGACAGGTGGCGGGTACTTCTACCGGTTCTCGCTCAGCACGCCCGGTGGACCGTTCGTCCCCGCGCCAGGGCTACGGCACGAACCGCATCTACACGTTGCCGGCTGACACGGCCCCCGGGACCTACGTGGTCCAGGTGGACGTGACGACCAGCGTCCCCAACGCGGACCAGGTCCCGCCGGTATCGGCGACGAAGACGTTCATCGTTGCCCCGTCCCTGCAGGCCGCGACGAGCGTGACCCTCACGCCCCTCGCGCCCACGACGACCTACGGCACGGGGGTGACCTTCACCGCCGCCGCCGCGGGTGGCGCAGTTGGCCAGGTGTACAGCTACCGGTTCACGCTCGATGGCGCCGTTGGGGCCTGGAGCACGAACGCCACGTACCTCACGCCTGCCCTTGCGCTCGGTGGCACCCACAACGTGATCGTCGAAGCCACCACGGCGCCCGCGCCCGCGCCCGCCACCCTCGGGCAGGTCTCGGCCAACACCACGTACACCGTCAACTACCCGGTGGCGACAGGGGTGAGCTTCAGCCGATCGTCCCGACGAGCCCGCAGCCCATCAACACCTCCGTGACCTTCACGGCGGCCGGATCGTCGTCCGTGGTCCTCCCGGCCTCGGCGTACAAGTACCGGTTCTCGCTCAGCACCGACGGTGGCGCGAACTGGACGATCCCGACGCCGTGGGGCTCGGCCACGTACGCCATGGTCGGGAACGCCTTCGAAGGGTTCACGAAGCGTGAAGGTGGACGTGACGACCGAGAACGTGCCCGCCACCGTGCAGGCGTCGTTCTTCACCGACTACGGCCTCTACGGAGCCGCGACGGGCGTGGCCTTCCAGACCATCTCGCCGGCGGTCCAGCGGACCTACGGAACCGGCACGACGACCTTCGTCGCGTCGGCGTCGGGCGGAGGGGCGGCTGTGCCAGGTTACCAGTACCGGTTCCTGGTCAACGGCACCGAGGTCCAGGGCTGGAGCCCGGTCGCCTCGTACGTCATGCTGGCTGACTTCCTCGGCGGCATCCACACGGTGAGGGTTGAAGCCACCACCGGGGTCAACCCCGTGGTCTTCGCCGAGACGACGTACGTCATCAACTACCCGGAGGCGACGGGGGCGACGGTCGCGATCACGCCGGCGACTTCCGCGACGTACGGGACGGCGGTGACGGTCACGGCGACCGGCCTGCCGGCCACGCTGCCTCCGATGCGCGTTCAAGTACCAGTTCGTGGTCAACACCGTCGTCGTGCAGAACTGGAGCACTTCGGCCACGTACCTTGGACTTGGCACTACGGCTCCGGGACCCAAGGAGATCCTGGTGAATGTGAGCACGCAGAACGTGCCCACCACCAACCAGGCAACGGCGCAGACGACGTACACCATCACCACGCTGCCGGCGACGGGGCTGACGCTGAATGGTGTCCCCAGCAACTTGACCCCGATGACGGCCGGTGACGCGCTGTGAACTTCACAGCTCAGGGCAGTGGCGGGGCGGGTCCGTACCAGTACCGGTTCGACACGTCCATCAACGGCGCTGCGTACACTGTCCGGCAAGCGTACAGCACACCAACACGTGGCAACTGCCAGCGGTCCACGCCGGCTGGAACCACGGTCGTCAGAGTCCTCGTGCGGACGAATCCCGCGGTAGCCGAGGATCTGCGGACGACTCGCATCTACACGATCAACCCGTAGACGAGCACCGACGCTGAAGTGAACTGGGGGGCGCCCGAATCTCGGGCGCCCCCCTCGCTTGCTTTCGAGAAGAGGCCTCACCGAAGCCGCGGTAGCCACCGATTGGAGACGTTCTCGACTATGCCATCGCCTCTTTCGCATGCCGAAACTGATGAGCCACGGTCCGCCACTACCAAGTGGAGATCCCGGCATTAGCAACTCCATGTGCGCGGCAACATCCACATACCAACATCATGGAAACATAGGTTTTGGTCTGTGAGCATTAGAAAGAACACGGCCTTCAACCTCGCTGGGTCGCTGATCCCGATGGGGTTGTCCCTCCTCACCATCCCCATCTACATCGGTCTGGTCGGGGACGCCCGGTATGGAGTCCTGTCGGTGGCCTGGCTACTGCTCGGCTATTTCGGCCTGTTCGATCTCGGACTAGGGCGCGCCACGGCACAGCGCATCGCCTCGCTGGGAGAACAGTCTCCCGAGCGCATGGCCTCGGTCTTCTGGACGGCGCTCCTCATGAACGTCGGCCTGGGAGTCGCCGGGGGGCTCATCATCTGGCCCCTGGCGAGCTACGTCTTTAGACACGTCGTCAGCGTGGAGGCCGTGCTCAGGCCCGAGCTTGCTGCCGCCATACCCTGGATGATCCTCGCGGTGCCGCTGGCGACTCTGTCGGGCGTCCTCACTGGGGCACTCGAGGGGCGTGCACGGTTCCTGGAACTGAACGCGATCTCCGTGGTGAGCTCGGTCGTGACGCAGCTCTTGCCACTTGCGGTCGCGTGGGGACACGGTCCCGACCTCGCTTGGCTGCTTCCCGCAGTGGTCCTCGCAAGGCTGCTCACGATGGCAGCGCTCTTCCTTCGGTGCCGGGTCCACGTGTTTCGAAGTTACGCTCCATCCATTTCACGTGGGGACGCCAGGGAACTTCTCCAGTTCGGAGGATGGGTGACGGTCACAGCGCTGGTCGGGCCCCTGATGGTGAGCCTCGACCGATTCGTGATTGGTGCCACGCTCGGCGCGAAGGCGGTCACCTACTACACCGTACCCTTTCAGCTGGCGAGCCGTTCCGCAGTCCTGCCGACGGCGCTGGTGTCCGCGCTGTTCCCCCGGATGACCGCAGCCGGGACATCCGACGCACGGGAACTAGCGGCCAGGGCCATCCGTTCGCTCGCCGTGGTCATGACCCCCCTGATGCTGCTGGGTATCTTGCTCGTGGATCCCTTCATGCGCCTTTGGCTTGGCCCCGAGTTTGCGTCGCGGTCCAGCCTGTCCGCTCAGATCCTGCTCTTCGGATTCTGGATCAACGCCTTCGCGCGCGTGCCTTTCGTACAGTTGCAGGCGGCCGGAAAGCCCGACGTCGTCGCAAAGATCCACGTCGCGGAACTTGTCCCCTACTTGCTGGCGCTCTACGGCGGTCTCCATTTCTGGGGGATTCCGGGCGCGGCCGCGGTCTACAGTCTGCGAGCGGTCGGGGACTTTGCGCTGCTCGCATGGTGTGCCGGCACCCTACGAAGCGGGACGAGAGTACTCAGGGCCCCCATCGCCCTCATGGTCCTGGCGATAGGGGTCGCAGCAGGGCTCGCCGCAGGGAGTGCCGTCTGGTGGTTCGCCGGGCTTGGACTGGTGGCGCCTACGCTGCTGTGGTCCTGGCGGGCAGCTCCGCCAGATGTTCGCACACTGGTGGTTGGCATCGTCGACAGACTATCCTTCGAGAAACCCTAGGCGACGCAATGCGGAGAGGGTCCGTGAACGAAGCGACCCATCAGACTGAGGAGTCTTATCGCGGTCCGCGAGAGGACTTGCTCGGCCTGATACCGCTCGATAGGAAGGATGTGCTGGACCTCGGTTGCAACGAGGGGGCACTGGGGATGAGCCTAAAGCTTCGCCAGCCGGCGTCGGTCACCGGGGCAGAGATTCGACCGTGAAGCAGCAAGGGTTGCCCAGGACCGCCTCGATGACATCTTCCTGGGGGACATGGAGAGCAGTGGGTTCCGTGAGCGCTTTCGCGGAAGGCGCTTCGACGCCGTCATCTGCGGGGATGCGCTGGAGCACCTGCGCGAGCCGTGGGCGTTGCTGGACTACCTGGTCGGGGAAGCGACCTCGGCCGATGCTGTATTCATCGTGTCCCTGCCCAACGTTGGGCACTGGTCGACACTCTATAGCGTGTGGGTTCGCAAGACCTGGCCTCGGAGTTCACGGGGGATTCCGACATCGCACGCACTTGCGCTGGTTCACGGAGAAGGACGCCCGCCGGCTACTGGAGGAACGTGGCCTAGCCGTTGATTTAGTACAAAGAAAGTACAGGCTCTTCGAAGAAATCCACCCCTGGAACGGTGGTCGGGCAGAGCGGGCACTGCGGCCACTGCTGGGTTCGTTGCTGGTCCATCAAGTGCTGCTACGCGCGAGCAAGGTCGGAGGATGAATGTGCTCGGCGAGAGGGTCAGGAATCTGGCCCGGGCCCTGCGGCGCCACTACCTGAGCATCGGACTGCCGCGGAGCGCCACGTTCTCTCAGCCCCCCGAGGAAAAGGCGTCGTGTCGGGCCTTTTCCATCGTCGTTGCTGTTCACGATGCACCGCTAGTCGTCAAGCGGTGCTTGGACAGTCTCGTTCTCTATGCGCGGGACTGCGAGGTCATCCTTGTCGATGACGGCTCGAAGGAACCGATCACCCGTGAAATGCTGCGCCACTACTCAGTATCGCAGGGCTGGCGGTTGGTCGTTCATGATCAGGCGCTCGGGCACAGTCGGGCGTGCGAGGCCGGCGCGATGCTTGCGACGCGACCCTACATTTGCCTACTCAACTCTGACACCTACGTGACGCCCTGGGGGTGGACGGCGATCCTTGATGCCTTTGAAGGGGACGACGGGGTTGCCGTCGTCGGACCTTCGACCAGTTGGGCGACAACAGCCCAGCGCTTGATCCCCGCAATGCATTGCCGCCATTTCTGGAGCGATAGCCAGATCGTTGCATTCGCCCAGCGGTATCTGAAAAGACTCGCCAGCACGGATCGAATTGAGCTACCAGAAATCAGTGGCTTTGCATTTTTCGTCCGGCGGGACGTCTGGGACCACTTCGGTGGATTCCACGCTGCCCTGCACGACTATGGCAACGAGGCAGAATTATGCGTTCGGTTACGTAATACGGGATGGCGCCTCGTGTGGGTAAGGGCCTGCTACGTTCATCATTTTGGTGAGCAGAGTTATTCACAACTCGGCGCAAACTACATCGAGCAAAGGAAGCAAGAGATACACGACTTTCTTGCGAAAGGTGCGGGTTCCAAGGGGACGGGCACGTCCGGATGAGCCTCGATATCGGAGCCGACGAGTTTCACACTGAGGAAGCACCCGTGAATGCTATGGAAAGGCCCGACAAGGGCGGTCGGGCGCCTGCCGTCGGCTCCCCGCCGCTCGTGTCCATCGTCATCCCGGCCTTTAACGCGGAAGCCTTCATCGAGGAGACGCTTGCGCCGTGGCCGAGCAGACATACCGCCCGCTCCAGGTCCTCGTCGTCGACGACGGATCGAGGGACCGAACCAAGGTCATCGTGACGGAGTGGTTCACCGGTTGGCGGGGCAGCGGGGGCTAAGCGGCACTCTCTTCGAGCAGGAGCACCGGGGCGGCAGCGCTGCCAGGAACCTGGGAATCGCCATGTCCCAGGGACAATGATTCCAGTTCCTCGATGCGGACGATCTCCTAGGGTCCGGGAACATAGCCGGACAGGTTGCTGCTCTCCAGGGCGAATGTTCGAGCGCCGCTTACTGCGGATGGCGGATCCGGAGGCACGTCGGTCCCGACATTCGAAATATCCGATCTCCGGCAAGGGGCGCCCGTGCCTGAGGGCAGCGACGTCCTACGCATCACCTCGAGGGATGGTACTGCCCGCAGCTCTGCTACTCTGTGGCCGCGCGACCTCGTGACCCGCCTTGATGGATCGACGCTTCTCTCGGGGCCGATCAGGACGGCGACTTCACGCTTCGGGCGCTGGCGGTCGGCGCGCAGCTTCAATACGTGCCAAGTGTCGAAGTCCAGTATCGGGTCCACGGCGCGGGGCAGGTGTCCAGGGTGCGCTCCCGGGCCAAGTTCCGATCGCGATACCGCGTCGCGAGGAAGATCGCCGCGATCCTGGAACGCGAAGGCCGGATCGAGCCCTACCGAAAGAGCCTGGCCATCCGCTTTGACGAGTTGGTCGCACATGCTGCGTGACCTATCCCGCCCTTGCCGAACTCTGCCGGCGCGCCTCGGAGGCGCACTTGCCTCATCACGAACCCGCCGTTCGAGGGGGCCTTGCCTACCGGGCTAGCCGAAAGTTGCTGGGGCTATACGCCGCGGAGTGGCTTTCCCTGCAGAAGCGAAAGGTGCTTCGAAGGGGCGACACCTGATGGACGGGCAGGTAGTTGCTCCGGCAACTGAGCGTGATCGTGCCGGTGTTCAACGGCGCCTGGTGCATCGAGCGATGCCTGGAGTGCCTCTCTCGCCGAGCAGGGAAGGTGCCCATGGAGGTCATCGTCGTCGACGACGGTTCGGTCGACCGAACGTGGGAGATCCTGGAGCGGTACGCCGGTCGGGTCTTGGTCCTGCGACAGGCGAACGCGGGACCGGGGGCCGCTCGAAATGTAGGAATCCAGGTATCGACAGGAGCCTTCGTCGCATTCATGGACAGCGACGACGAGCTCATTCCCGGGCGGCTCGCCATGCAACTCGGGTACATGGTGTCCCATCCGCAGGTCGTCCTCTCGTTTGGCGCCATAGCGTTTCGTTCCCGGCCGGATGTGCCCTACCTCAGCACCCTGGATCTTTGCGACGACTGGGTCGTGATGCCGGACCCCTACCGGCACCTTCTCACATCGGGGGGCGAGTGCATCAACACGATGACGGCGATGGCCCGTCGCGAGTGCCTGATCCGCCTCGGAGGGTTCGCCACTCGGTTTCGCTGCGGGGAGGACACGGACCTGTGGGCCCGGCTCGCCGAGCTCGGGCCATTCGCGTATCACGGGCGGCCGATGGCAGTGGTGAACGACACCAGGCCAGAGGGAAAGCTCACCCGTTCCCGCCGCGTCTACACCGAGGGGCCGAAGGCGCTCATCGAGATCCTCAAGCGGGACCGTCGGCTCGCCCTGCCGATTGGGCCATCGCGGAGAGGCTGGTGAAGCAGAGCGCCGAGATGATGCTGGGCTACGACTGGACCGAGAGGGAGCAGGGCACGCTCCACGAGGACATCGAGTTCTGCCGGCCGTCTTTGGCGACGCGTTCGCGTGGAAATGGAAACTCATCGAAGCGATCCCGGCCGGGATAGGCCTGGGCTTGCGCTGGTGAGACGGGCCGGGCGTTCCAGCCATGTCGGCGAGAGCGCAGGGTGATCCATGAAACAGGTCTCGTTCGTCATCGTCACCCGCAATCGTCGTGCCCGCCTCGAGCGGGCGATCTCCTCCGTTCGGGAGCACTGCCCCGCTCGACGTGGAGGTCGTCGTCGTGGACAATGCTTCCGACGACGACACCTGGGAACCGGCTCAGCCGCCGGATGTGGTACCAGTAAACCAGCCCGATCACCGCCGACAGCCCCAGGTGCAGCGCCATCATGATGAAAGTGAGCCGCCAGCCCGCGCCGGGGATCGGTAGCCAGGAAGTTGCGCAGAAAATCCCCTGCCGGCCTGCGCACTGCCCAGCAAACGGACAAGCGTCTCGTTGAGGAGTTGGGCGCGTGTGTCGGAGATCAGCCAATAGCCGGTAATGCCGATGATCCAGGTGAGCGCGGCGAGGCCGATTCCCGTCACCCAGGCCAGCCAGCGCGGCCCGCGAAAAAGCGATCCATGAAGAAGGTGCGCCAGCCATGCAGCAGTACGAGAATCACCGCCAGGTCGGAAGCGTAGCGATGCAGCGCCCGGATCACCCGCCCCAAGAGGCTGGCCTGGATGTTCGAGACCGCACGGTAGGAGCCGGCGAACCCGAACTGATAGAACATGGTGAGGTAAACGCCGGTGACCAGGATGATCAGCAGCAGGAAGACGGTGATGCCGCCGGTGCGAAAGAGCGGGTTGAAGCGGGGATCGTGCACCAGCTGGGCCAGCGGCTTCTCGACCGCCAGGCTGATGCGCTCCAGCGTGCGAAGGAAACGCTTCACGGGTGATCGAGGAGGGGTGGAACGGTCTGTGCTGATGCTGCAGCCATGCGGTCTGTGGTGCGTGGTGCGTATTGCGTAGTGCGTAATTGTCGTACATCAAAACATCGTGCCGACACTACTGCGGAAACCATCGATAGATCGTGCCGCACATTAACAGCCGAACCATCAATACATCGTACCGCAGCAGGGCAAAGTATGGTTAGATAAGCCTATCTCTGCATAGGAGGATAGGCGACGATGGCCAGCCAGCACGAGGAACGTTTGAGCGCAATTCATCTGCTGCGGGCCGGACACTCGACGGCCGCAGTCGCCGAGCAACTCGGCCGCAGCCACCGGTGGGTACGCAAATGGCGCCAGCGTTACGAGAGCGCTGGTTGGGCTGGACTGCAGGAGCGCTCACGTGCACCGCTAGAGCACGGTCGGCGCTTCTCGACCGCTGTGCGTCAACTCGTCATCCAGGCGCGCAGTGAACTGGAAGCCGAGGCTGCCTTGGGTCAAGGTCTCAAGTACATCGGCGGGCGGGCGGTGCGTACCAAGTTGCGGGGCCGCCTGCCCGGGGCGCTGCCCAGTGTGCCGACGATCGAACGTATCTTGCGGAGCGCGGGACTAACGCGACGGCCACAGCCAGCCGGGCCAGAGATCCGCTATCCGCATGTGCAGCCGACGGCGCCCCACCAACTCGGGCAGATCGACATCGTCCCGCACTATCTGACCGGCGGTCAGAAGGTGGCGTGTTTCAACGGCTTGGATGTGGTATCCCGCTACCCGACGGGGCAAGCCTACGCCCAAGCGCGGGCCCAAGATGCCGTTGCGTTCTGTATCCACTTCTGGCAAACGGTGGGCATCCCCACCTATACCCAGGTGGATAACCAGGACTGCTTCAGTGGTGGGCACACGCACCCGTATGTCCTGGGCCAAGTCGTGCGGCTGGCCCTGACGGTAGGGACCGAACTGGTCTTCTCACCCGTCTACCATCCCGAAAGTAACGGCTACGTCGAACGCTTCCATCAGGATTATGATCGCCATGTGTGGCAAGACACCTATCTGGCCGATCTACCGGCCATCCACATCGAGGCCGACCGCTTTTTCGCCAACTATCGGCAGAGCCGGCATCATACAGCTTTGGCCGAGCGGACACCGCACGAAGTCCATCACGCCACGGGGCCACGGCCGCTGCCGGCGACCTTTCAGGCGCCGAGCGAGCGCCAACCGTTGATCGCCGGCCGGGTGCACTTCATCCGCCGGGTGCAGCCCGATGGTACGATCGCCGTGTTGAATGTCAACTGGCCGGTGCCTCACACCGATCCGCTTAGGGGGGGTGGGCCACACTCGAACTGACTCCGGCCGGCGCCACGTTGGCCGTCTACGATGCGGCGCCGGATGTCGTCGAACGATCTTGTCTCGTGACGCACCCATTCCCATTACGGGATCCCGTCCAGCGCCGGCAGCCGCCGGCAGCCGTTATCAACCCAAGGCCAGCGCCACCGACGACGGTGTCTCAACTGGCCACCCTGCCGCGAGTCAGCGCCGGCGTCCAGCTTATCGAGTCTGTGGGCTTGGCGCTCCTGGCCGTACTACTGCGCCCCCACCGACGGGCTGCGGCGGCACGATCTATTGATGGCCCTTAGCTGTTAAGGTGCCCAATCGTCCGGCACGATCTATTGATGTGCGACACGTATTGCGTAGGGCCGTGGTACCGGCAACGGCATACGGAATACGAAATACGCAATACGCA
>CAVOWI010000014.1:0-50228 GCA_963700085.1 uncultured delta proteobacterium | reverse complement strand
AGCCCCCCCACGTAACCCGTCGAACCGGTGACCAGGACCATCCGGGAGAGATAGCCCGGACGGGCTCGTCCCGCCGCAGCCCGGTGGGGGCCCGCGCACGGGCAGGCGCGAGACGCCGGGCGCGGATAGAAGGAGACGATAGCGGTCCACCCGAAGGGGAGGTCAAACGGATGATCAGCCAGAAGATGAGAACGCGCTCAACGCGCACGTCACCGCCGAGCTGTACAGCGCCAACCTCTACCTCGCCATGTCGTCCTTCTGCGATGGGCGGTCCTACAAGGGCTTCGGTCGCTGGTTGCGCGTGCAGTACTTCGAGGAGCTCGACCACGCCCACAAGATGCTCGACTACCTCGTGACCCGGGGAGGAGAGGTGGCCATCGGCGCGGTGAAGGCGCCGCCCCGCGAGTTCGGGTCGATCCTGAACCTCTTCGAGGCCGTGCTCGAGCACGAGCGGCACGTCACCCAGTCGATCGACGAGCTTCACCGCACCGCGCTCGCCCAGAAGGACACCGCCGCGCAGGTCTTCGCGCAGTGGTTCGTGGCCGAGCAGGTGGAGGAGGAGGCGGGCGTCCAGGAGATCGTCGACAAGCTCAAGATGATCGGCGACAAGTCCAGCGCCGCCCTCTACCTGGACAAGGAGTATGGGAAGAGGACGAGACCAGCTCCCTGATCCACCATCTTCCGTCCCGGCCTTCCGGCGGCGGCACCGAGGGGCCCGCGGAGACCAGGCTGCGGGACGGTGACCCTGAGTGATATCGGTCGCAATCCTGACTCCTTTGGCCTCCGCCATTTGACTCTCGGTAAATTGGGGGATGGTCATTGGCGCCATCTCCGCTAGTCTCGCTGTCCGACATGCGACACGTCCCGATCGAGACGAAGCCGAGGCGCGGGGAGCCCGGGGATTGGCCGATCCCGCCAAGCGCATGGAACCTTCTGCAGCCGCGATGGATCCGGCTGCTCAGGGCGTTCCCGGTGGCCGTCGAGCGTGGGTCCCACGGTCCGACGATCGTGGTCGCGATGGCCAACCCCGGTGACCTCGCGGCCATCGACGACATCGCTTTTGCTACCGGACTTCGAGTGAAGGTCCTCCCCGTCTCCCAGGAAGAGATCGATCGGGCCATCGCCGCCCAGGTGGACTCGGAGAATCCCCCGGTGCCAGACCTCGAGAGCGTCCCGGTGGAGGCGCAGGAAATCGTTCCGCCAGTCCGTCGGGCCTGACTCCCCCGCTGACCCGGCTCGCGGCCTCCTCCGTCCGACGGCTCACGATCGCGAGGGAGAAACGGTCGTCCACGAACTGCAGGAGCGGATGGCGCTGGGGATTCCGACGAGCCCGTAGGGGAGATGCCCACATCCGGCCACGGCGTCGGACAAGCTGGGAGTGACATGGGACCTGCGTTCGGTAGGATCGCCTTCATCCGGAGGAACAACCCCATGCGCTCCCTCGCCTGCCTCGTCGCCGCCGCCCTGCTCGCCTCCTGTGGCGGATCATCCGGAGGCACGACCTTCACGTATCAACCGCCCCAGCCGGCAACGCTGGCCGAGCTCGATTCGGTGGGCGCGGGACAGGCCGCGGTCGCGGACGGCGCCGCCTTCCATGCAGGTCCCGACGCCACGACGGGGCCATCGCTTCCGGGCCTCGCCGATGCGATGGCCGCCCCGCTCTTCGACTCGACCGCGCTACCGGGCGGCACGCCCCTGTCCCGGGCGATGTCCGAGGCCACCTCGGCCGTGGCGGTCGCGGCGCTCCCCGTGGACGCCGTCGCGTCGGTGGTCGCCACCTCCTGGACGCCGGGGTGCATCACCACCACCGCAAGCTCCGTCACCTACGTCGGCTGCTCCCAGGCGTCGAGCGGCGTCACGGTGACCCTCGACGGTACGGTGTCTCGCACCGCGAGCACCGTGGATTGGTCGCTGCGGGTGACGATGAAGGGAACGGTCGCGAGCGGCTCCGGCGCAATCGCCATCGACGCGGGATCCGACCTCGACGGCACGATGGCCTTCGGCGCGGGAACGGCGAAGGGCCGGTCCTCCAGCGTTGCTCGAGCCACGGCCTCCGGCGCCGGGATCCCCAGCGTGACCGCCTCGGCGACCACGACCGCCACGCTCGATCTCGCCTACCAGGCCTCTCCGTTCTGCGTCACCGGGGGAACGGCGGAGCTGACGCGGGTCTGGACCGCGCGTCCCCTGGGGATGCCCTCGACCCCGCCCTACGACGATCGTGGCTACCGGTTCACCTGGTCAGGCTGCGGCCAGGCGACGGTTGCGCACTCGAGGTGAGAGGAAGGCCCCTCACGGAACGAGAACGAGGGCGCCCCGGACCCGGCCCCCTCGCAGGTCGGCCAGGGCCTCGTTCGCCTGGGCAAGCGGGCGAGGCTCGACCTCGGTCCGTACCGGGATCCGAGGTGCCAGCGCCAGGAACTCGTCCCCGTCGGCGCGGGTCAGGTTGGCGATGGACCGAACCGACCGCTCGCCCCACAGGTAGGAGTAGGGGAAGGACGGGATGTCGCTCATGTGGATCCCCGCGCAAACGACCTTGCCGCCGGGGGTCACGGCGCGAAGCGCGGCCGGGACGAGCTCGCCGGCGGGCGCGAAGATCAGGGCTGCGTCGAGCGGCTCCGGTGGCGGTTCGGTGGAGGCTCCGACCCAGGAGGCCCCCAGCGCGCGGGCCAGCTCGGCCGAGGCGTCCTTTCCGCTTCGCGTGAAGGCGAAGACCTCCTGTCCCGCCTGCCGCGCGAGCTGGGCCACGATGTGTCCCGCAGCGCCGAAGCCGTAGATCCCGAGCCGTCTCGCCTCCCGGACCGGCTTCCAGCTCCGAAAACCGATGAGCCCGGCGCAGAGCAGTGGCGCCGCCTCGACGTCGCCATAAGCGGCCGGCACGGGAAAGGAGAAGCGCTCGTCGGCCACGATCGACTCCGCGTAGCCGCCGTCGAGGTGGTAGCCGGTGAAGCGGGCACGTTCGCAGAGGTTCTCCCGGCCGGCGCGGCAGAGGGCACACGATCCGCAGGTGAAGCCGAGCCAGGGGATGCCCACGCGGTCGCCCACCCGGAACCGCGTCGCGCCCGGTCCAACCGCCGTGACCCTCCCGATCACCTCGTGGCCGGGGACGACGGGATGACCGGGGAAGGGGAGCTCGCCGTCCAGGACGTGCAGGTCGGTGCGGCAGACGCCGCAGGCGGCGACGGCGACGAGGATCTCCCCAGGGCCCGGCGAGGGGTCGGGGCGGTCCACCGGGACGAGCACCGACCCCGGCTTCTCGAACACCATGGCGCGCATCGTCTCTCCCGCCAGGAAGGATACCGCTTCCCGGAAGGTTTCCGGTGGCCCCGGCCGCGCCCGCCAAGTAAACGTCCAGGCGAACCGGAGGACACACATGGCGACTTCCCCCACCGATCGGAATTTCCGGCTCCCCGAGGCGACCCGCCCGGTGCGCCACGACGCCTTCCTCTCCATCGACCCGGAGGCGCGCACGTTTCACGGCCGGATCCGCATCGGGCTTTCGCTCGACGCACCGGCCGAGGGAATCACCCTCCACGCCGCGGGGCTCCGGATCGGCCGCGCGACCGTCAGGAGCGGAGGCGTGACGAGGGACGCGACCGTCGCGCCATTTCCGGCCAGCGAGACCGTTCTCCTCTCCACCGGCACCCGGATCACCGCCGGGCCTGCCGAGGTCGAGGTGGAGTGGACGGGCACGTTCAGCGCCGGCCTGCGCGGCCTCTACCGGGCAGGCCCGCTTTCGGCGACCCAGTTCGAGGCGGCCGACGCCCGCCGCGTATTCCCATGCCTCGACGAGCCGGGTTTCAAGGCGCCGTGGGCCCTGACGCTGGAGGTGCCCAGGGGTCGGTGGCCCTCTCCAACGGACGGGAGCTCCGGCGCGAGGCCCGGGGCGACCGGGACGTGGTGACCTTCGCCGAGACCCCGCCGCTTCCGACCTACCTGGTGGCGCTGGTCGCCGGCGACATGGCGTCCGGTCCGGAGGAGGTGGTCCGCGGGGTGCCGGTCCGGACCTGGGCGATTCCCCGGAAGGCCGACCTCACCGCCTTCGGCCAGGAGGCCGCCGCCGCGGTGCTCCCGCGCCTGGAGGACTACTTCGGCGTGCCCTACGCCTTCGGCAAGCTCGACCAGGTGGGGCTCCCCGACTTCGAGTTCGGCGCCATGGAGAACGCCGGCCTGATCACCTACCGGGAGACCGCGCTGCTGCTCGATCCCGCCACCGCATCACTAGCAGTGAAGAAGCGCATCGCCGAGGTGGTGACCCACGAGCTGGCCCACCAGTGGTTCGGCAACTGGGTGACCATGCGCTGGTGGGACGACCTGTGGCTGAACGAGTCCTTCGCCACCTGGATGGCCTACAAGATCGTGGCCGGCTGGAAGCCGGAGTGGCGCATCTGGCTCGACTTCGACCAGGGCAAGGCGGCGGCGCTGGGGCTCGACGCCCTTCGATCCACCCACCCCATCCACGCGGAGGTGAAGAACCCCGAGGACATGGGGGAGGCCTTCGACCTCATCACCTACGAGAAGGGCGGGGCGGTGCTCCGCATGATCGAGGCCTGGCTCGGCGAGGGTCCCTTCCGGGAAGGCATCCGGCTCTACATGGGGCGCTTCGCGCGCGGGAACGCGGTGGCCGGCGATCTCTGGTCCGCCTTGCAGGAGGCATCCGGCCAGCCGGTGCTGGAACTGGCGAACTCCTGGATCCGGCAGCCGGGCTACCCGCTCGTCTCGCTCGCGCGGGACGGTTCGAACCTGCGCCTTTCCCAGCGCCGGTTCCTCTCCGAGCCCGGCGCCGAGGCTCCAGGGATCTGGCCCGTGCCGGTGGTGCTCCGCTTCGGGGACGACCGCGGGATCCACGAGCAGCGCGTGCTCCTTCGTGAGCCCGCTTCCGAGGTCGAGATCGACGCCAAGGGCCCGATTCGCTGGCTCCACGGGAATGCGGGGTCGACCGGCTTCTACCGGGTCGATCACGCCGATCCGGACCGCGCCGCGCTCGGCCGCCATCTCCGGGACCTTCGACCCGAGGAGCGGATCGCGCTCCTCTCCGACGAGTGGGCGCTGCTCCGCGCCGGGGTCCGCGCGCCCGAGCCCTTCCTCGACCTGCTCGCGGCGTTTGCCGGGGAGGAGGATCGAGCTGTCCTCGACGAGCTGGTGGGGCGCCTCTCCGCGGTGGAACACCGGCTTCCCGATGCCGACGCAAGGGCCCGCTTCCGCGTCTTCGCGGCGTCGTTGCTCCGTCCGGCTCTCGACCGGGTCGGGCTCGACGCCCCTGCCGGCGATGACGGCGAGGCGCGGCTGCGGCGCTCCGCCCTGGCTCGCGGCATGGCGCTGGTGGCCCGCGACACGGAGACGTCGTCGGCCCTCGTCGGGCGCCTCGACCGTTTCCTCGAAGGCGATCGGGAGGCCCTCGAGGCCAACCTGCACGACGCCGCCGTGGCCGCTGCCGCCCGGGACGGCACGGCGATGCGCTTCGAGCAGTTTCGCCGGCTCGCCCGCGAGGAGAAGGACCCCGCGCTTCAGAAGCGCTACCGGATGGCCGTGGCGCTTTTCGAGTCGCCCGATCTGGCGCTTCTCGCCGCCCAGATCCCCTTTGGCGACGAGGTGCCATTGCAGGATCTGGCCATCTTCTCCGGCGCGCTCCTCGGCAACCGGGCCGCTGCCGGCTCCTTCTGGGGACTGCTCCGGGAGCGGTGGACGCCCTTTCAGGCCCGGCTCGCCGACGCGCCGCTCATGCTGCGCCGGGTGGTGGAAGGGATCGGCTCGCTCACGACCCGGCAGCAACTGGAGGAGGCGCGCGCCTTCTTCGGCGCCCACGACGTGCCGGCGGCGCGGCAGGGAATCGCGCAGACCCTCGAGCGGCTGGGACAGGACGTCGCGCTCTGGGAGCGAATCTCGCCGGCAGTCGTGGCCTGGCTGGCGGCACGGGACGAGAGACGGTGACCACGACAGTCTACGCCTCCCGCAGGAACTCCAGGACCGCCGAGGCCACCGCCGCGGGCTCGTGACGCATCATCATGTGCCCGGCCCGCGGGACGATCCGGGTGCGGACGTCGCGCAGGCATGCCACCCGTTCCGCCATGTCGGGCGGCGGCGGCAGCTCGGTTCGCTCCCCCTCGAGCAGGAGCACCGGGCAGCGAACCGCCTTCCAGTACTGCCGCCACTGCTCGAGGCGGAACGGATACGGCCCACGGGTCACGTGCACCGGGTCGTGCTTGAAGGCGCGACCTCCGGGGACGGCCAAGGTGCCGTGCTCGGCGAGGAAATGGGCCACGCCTGGCGGGCAGAGGGGGTCGAACTGCCGGATTCGAGCGGCACACGCCTCCAGGTCGGGCAGGGCGCGCCGGCCGCGCCGTCTGGCGCGTCGGACGCCGTGGATCCAGTCCACCGCACGGCGCGGCAGGTCCTCGTGGGGCTTCTCGGGCAGGCGCATCCCCTCCATCACCACGATCCGCCGCGTGCGCTCCGGGAAGACCCCCGCGAAGAGCGCGGCGATGGAGCCGCCCATGGAGTGGCCCAGCAGCACCAGTTCCTCCCGGGCGACGGCGTCCACCAGGTCGGCGACGTCGGGGAGGTAGTCCATGAAATGGTAATAGCCGCCGGCCCCGACCCACTCGGTGTCGCCGTGGCCGCGAAGGTCCGGGGCGACCACGTGATACCCGGCGGATGCGAGCGCCGGGGCGATGGGGGCAAAGCCCCAGGAGAGGTCGAGGAAGCCGTGAAGGCAGAGCAGAGTGGTCCTGCCCCCGCCGTCCCACTCCAGGAGGTTGTGGCGGAGCCCGTTCGCGGTCACCTCCCGCCGAGTCGGATTCGAGTCGATCATGGGGGGGAAGCGTACAGCCGGCACCGTTCCGTGGCCACGATGCGGGCGCCGCGACGGAGCAGGGGATATGAGCCCGGAGGAGGACGCCCATGAGATCGGTCTGGATCACCCGCCACGGCGGACCCGAGGTGCTGGAGGTGCGGGAGACGCCGGATCCGATTCCAGGTCCGGGCCAGGTTCGCATCCGCGTGAAGGCAGCGGGGCTCAACTTCGCCGAGCTGATGGCCCGGATGGGGCTCTACCCCGACGCGCCGAAGCCGCCCGTCGTCGTCGGCTTCGAGGTGGCCGGGGTCGTCGACGCCGTCGGCACCGGGGTGAGCGCGCCTTCCCCCGGCGACCGGGTGCTGGCGTTCGTCCGCTTCGGGGGTCATGCCGAGGCGGTGGTTATCCCGGCGTCCAACGCACTCCCCATGCCGCCCGAGATGACCTTCGAGCAGGGGGCTGCACTTCCCGTGAACTACGTGACCGCCTACCACGCCCTGTTCCGCGTGGGCCACCTGTCGCGGGGGCAGTCGGTGCTCGTCCACATGGCCGCGGGGGGCGTGGGCATCGCGGCCATCCAGCTCGCCCGCACCGTGCCCGGCGTGACCGTCTTCGGCACCGCCTCGGCGGCCAAGCACGCCGCGATCCGCGAGGAGGGGTGCGACCACGCCATCGACTACCGGAGCCAGGACTACGCGGCGGAGGTCCGGCGGCTCACCGCCGGGCGAGGGGTGGACATGGTCCTCGACGCGCTGGGCGGGGACGACTGGAAGAAGGGCTACGCCCTGCTCCGGCCGGCGGGCCAGCTCGTCACGTCCGGCTTCGCCAACATGGCGCCCGGGCCGCGCCGTTCCCTCGTCCACGTGGTCCGGGAGTTCCTGTCGATCCCCCGCTTCTCGCCACTCAAGCTCATGGAGGACAACCGGGGGGTCGCGGGCATCAACATGGGCCACCTCTGGGGCGAGCCGGAGATGGTGCTGGGCGAGATCGAGGCGCTGCTCGCCCTCTTCCGTGAGGGGCGCATCCGGCCGCGCGTCGACTCCACCTTCCCGTTCCAGGAGGCGGCGCGCGCCCACCAGCGGCTTCACGACAGGGAGAACGTCGGCAAGGTGCTGCTCGTCCCCTGATCAGGGTGGGCGACCGGCCAGGCAGCTGGCGAGAAAGTCCATGGCCCGCTCCTCCGCCCAGAAACCGGGGCGCCAGGGCGCTCCGGAGACGAAGGCCACGTGGCCGCCGCCCGAAGTGACCTCGAGCGTCACCGCCGGATTGCGCCCGGCTTGCTCGACCGGCAGGGAACGGGCCGGCACGAGCGGGTCGTCGTCGGCGGAGAGAAGCAGCAGCGGGCGGCGAACCCCGGCCACGAACTGCGCCGAGCTCGACCGGGTCCAGTAGTCCTCCGCGCTCTCGAAGCCATGCAGGGGCGCCGTCACGAGGCCGTCGTAGGACGAGAAGGTGGTGGTTCGCCGGACCGCGTCCGCGTCGATGCGCCCCGGGTGGTCGGCGGCCTTGCGAAGGGCCTTTCGACGCAGGCGGCGGAGGAAGCGCTCCCGGTAGATCCACGGCCAGAACCCCGGGCCGTCGAGGGCGGTGGCACACAGGGAGAGGTCGAACGGGACGGAGATGGCGACGGCAGAACGCACGGCGGCGGGCAGGTCGTCTCCGCGCTCGCCGAGCCACTTGACGAGCTGGTTGCCTCCGAGCGAGAAGCCGGCCAGTGCGATGGGACGCCCCGGGTCCTCCGCGGAGAGGCGGTCCACGATCGCCCCGAGATCGCCGGTGTCGCCGGAGTGGTACTGCCGGAGCAGCCGGTTGGGCTCCCCGGAGCAGCCGCGGAAGTTCCATGCCGCGACCGCGAGGCCGCGGCGGGAGGCTGCTGCAGCCAGTCCGCGCACGTAGGAGGCCCGGGAGCTGCCCTCGAGGCCGTGCGAGATCACCAGGACCGGGGCGCTCCGCCCGGCCCCGTCGAGCCGGTCCACGTCGAGGAAGTCGCCGTCGGGTAGGTCCCAGCGCTCCCGGCGGAACCGGGGACGTGGCAATGGCCGGGCGACGCTGGCGTAGACGGTTCCGAGGTGCGGCCCGGGAAGCCAGGCGGCGCGATGGAAGGGCGGCGAGCTCACGGGGCGGCTCGTCCGGCGCGCATGGCGTCCCGGAACTGGCTCGACCGGCGCAGGGACAGTCCTCGCTCCACCGCCAGCCGCCACGTGCGGGTGAGCGCGGCGGCCGCCTCGGCATCCCCCAGGAGATCCAGCGCCGCCGCCAGGGCCTCGATGGTGGACATGCCGCCCTTCACGGTGGGTTCACGAAGCCTCTCCGCCAGGACCCCGGGAATCGAGAGGCGCGGCAGGGTCTGCAGTTCGGGGATCCGCTGGAGCATGCGCCGGGCCTGGGACCACGTGGCGTCGAGCACCACCAGCGTCCGTGGCGGCGGCGAGGGGATTCCCCCGGCCGGAGAGGGGAAGAGGACCGCGGCGCCGGAGGTGGGAATCCGCGAGAAGTCGAGCGGCTCTCCCGGCACGGCGTGGTCCACGATCTCGCAGCGGGAGAGCGAGAGCGCCGCCCACCGGCCAGAGTTGGTGGTTCGCACGCGCTCCTGCCAGTGGCGAAGCATGAACACCCGGGTCCGGTTCTCCACGCGCGGGCTCTCGGCGCACAGGCAGTGACTGGGCGGAAAGAAGCACCCCGGGCAGCGCCGGGAGAGGTCCGGAACCCGGCTCCGCACAGTGCCTCGACCCAGGCCTACCCCTCGCCGCCGCCGAGGAGGAACAGGTTGACCCCGCTGCGCGACCATCCGTCCTGCGCCGCGAGCAGGTCGAGGGTGATGGAGGCCACGTCGTCTGCCATGGGCTCGACCGACGGCATCCGGTCCCGGTAGAAGAGCTTGAGGTAGGCCCCGCACGCCGCGCAGGCCTCGGCCTTGAGTCCGCCCTGGTCGCCGGCCACCTCGAGGAAGCGGATGCCGCCGGTGGCCCGGCAGTTCCAGCACTGGATGCGGGTCAGGTTCCACTCGGAGCCGCACAGCGAGCAGCAGAGGTAGCGCAGCTTGTCGTCGCCCAGGACCACGCCTGCCACGGGGGCCGAGTCGCAGACCGGGCAGCCGCGCTGGCTGCGCTCCATGCGGTCGGACGGGAGACCGGCGGCGAGCGCCGAGAAGTAGACTTGAAGAGCGGCCCCGACGAACGGCGCCTCGGCCAGGTCGGTGGAGGCGGGCGTGCCACGGAGCACCCCGTCGGCCATGGCCTCCAGTTCGCCCGGCCCGGCGCCGGCGAGCCGCCGGAGAGCCTGGGAGGCCGGCCCTGGCCACTCCCGCCCAAGCAGTTCCTCGACCAGCCCGGCCAGGACATCGCGCCAGGCCGAGCTGCGCGCCCACGTCGTGGCGCGCAGCGGCGCGGTGGTGGAGATCTCGGTGCCAACCGGGGCCGGCGGCACGCGCACCACCATGCGGGACTGGGCGTCGGCCACCGAGGCCAGCGCCTCCAGGAAGTCGCCCACGGGATTTCCCGGGACGAGATCCCGAAAGCGGCGCGCCCGGCCCTCGAAGAGCTCGGCCGGGCGCGGCAGCTTCAGATAGACGACGTCGCCCGGCAGGCCGGGCGTATCCCCGCTCATCGATCCTTGCCCCCGGTGATCTGGCGGAACCAGGCCGGGTGGTGGAAGCGTGCCCAGGCCTTCGTCACCGTGCCCCGGACCATGGCGCGGATGGAGCCCCGGGTCCAGTAGGCCGCGTACCAGTGAATGCCGATCCCGATGAACATCACGAAGGCGGAGACGGCGTGCAGCAGGCTGGTGACGCGGCGAAGCGGCGCCGGGAAGGCGTTCGCGAACCAGGGCTGCCACATGGTGATGCCGGTCAGGAAGAGGATGGCGATGATCGGGACCATCGACCAGTACATGAGCTTCTGGCCGGCGTTGTACTTGCCGGTGTCCGAGAACTCGATCTTCTTCTTCATGTAGGCGACCGAGTGCTCCACCCACTTCGCATCGGCCGGCGTCCACTGGTTGTCCTTCCGGATCTTCCACGCGTACGGATAGAAGAGCAGGACGAGCAGCACCCCGGCGAAGGGATGAAGCACGCGCATGAACTGCCCGCCGCCGAAGATCGCCGACATCCAGAAGAAGAAGGGGGAGAAGAGCGCCAGCCCGGAGAAGAAGAGGAACAGGAAGGCGATGGCGATGAGCCAGTGGACGATGCGCTCGGAGTTGTCGTGACGGAGAATCTTCCCGTCGGGGAGGACCACGTCCTCGTCGCGCTTCATGACCGAGCCTCCTTGCCCGACTTCTCGTCCGCCTCGTCCGGCACCTCGAGCGGCCCGTACCGCATGTAGTGGAGCACGCCCGCCACCAGCACGCCGAACATCGCGGCGACCCCCAGCGCCCGGGCCACACCCGACCGCCAGAAGGTGACGACGGGACCGACACTCGGGTCCCTGGGCAGGCCGTAGGTCTCGGGCCGGTCGCCGTGTGGCAGCACGAAGAAGACGTGCGTGCCGCCCACGCCGGGAGGATCGTAGATCGCCGCCTTCGAGAGCCCTCGTTCGCGCAGGTCCACGAGCCGGTGCGCCGCCAGTTCCTTCATCTCGGACATGGAGCCGAAGGTCAGCGCCTGGGTCGGGCAGGACTTGATGCAGGCCGGCTCGAGCCCGACCGACACCCGGTCGGAGCACAAGGTGCACTTGTAGACCCGGCCGTCCTCCTTGCGGATGCGGGGGATGTCGAACGGGCACCCGGTGATGCAGTAGCCGCACCCGATGCAGCTGTCCTGCTGGAAATCGACGATCCCGTTGGCGTACTGGACGACCGCGCCGGGAGCCGGGCAGGCCTTGAGGCAGCCCGGGTCGGCGCAGTGCAGGCATCCATCCTTGAAGATGAACCATGCCAGCGAGCCATCGACCTCGGTCTCGTTGAACTTCATCACCGTCCAGGACTGGTCGGTGAGGTTCAACGGATTGGTGTAGCTCCCCTGGAAGGTGCCCACCTCCTCGCGGAGGTCGTTCCACTCCATGCAGGCGGCCTGGCAGGCCTTGCAACCGATGCAGCGGGAGAGGTCGATGAGCTTCGCCACCTCGGGCCGGAAGGAGCGGGCGTTGGGGGCGGACTCGACGGTGGTGGCCGAGCGGGCGCGGATGTCCTGGGTCTCGAGAGCCATGGCGTTCTCCTAGGCCTTCTCGACGTTGACCAGGAACGCCTTGTACTCGGGCGTCTGGATGTCGGCGTCGCCCACCGGCGGGGTGAGCGTGTTGGTGATGTAACCCTTCCTGGTCTGCCCGATGAACCCCCAGTGAATGGGAAGGCCGACCACCTCGATCTCCTTGCCGTCGACGGCCAGCGTGGGCATGCGCTTCGTCACGAGCGCCTTCAGCTTGACCTGGCCGCGCTTCGACTTCACCACCACCCAGTCCTCGTTGCGGATGCCCTTCTTCTTCGCGAGCCCCTCGGGGAGTTCCACGAAGGCCTCGGGCTGGAGGATGGCGGGGATGCGGGCGTTCTTGGTCCAGAAGTGGAAGTGCTCGGTGAGCCGGTAGGTGGTGGCGACGAAGGGGAACTCGTCGGGCTTGCCGAAGGCCTTCCAGTCGTCGGGAAACACCCGCGCGCCCGGACTGTTCAGGACCTTGCCGAACGGGTTCTTGGCGAGCGGGGTGTCGAAGGGCTCGTAGTGCTCCGGGAACGGCCCGTCGGTCATGGCCGGCGCCCAGAGCCGGGCCACGCCCTCGTTCGTCATGATGAACGGATTCATGCCGTCGGCGGGGGGTGAGTCGGCCTTGAAGTCGGGCACGTCGTTGCCGACCCACTTCGTCCCGTTCCACCACACCAGCTTGCGGGTGGGGATGTAGGGAACGCCCTCGGCGTCGCAGGAGGCGCGGTTGTAGAGGATGCGCCGGTTGGCGGGCCACGACCAGGCCCACCCAGGAGTGACGCCCAGTCCGCTCGGGTCCGCGGCGTCGCGACGGGCCATCTGGTTGCCGGCCTGGGTCCAGCTTCCGGAGAAGATCCAGCAACCGCAGGCAGTCGAGCCGTCGGCCTGGAGGACCGCGAAGCCCGGCACCTGCTCGCCCTGGCGAACCAGGAAAGCGCCCGGGTTCTTCGGGTCCGGCACGTCGGCCAGCGCCTGGCCGTTGAACTCCCTCGCCACCTCGTCAGCCGCGGGCGATTTCGCGATCCGGTAGGGCCAGGTGAGCTTGAGGATGGGATCGGGGAAGGCCCCGCCGTCCTTGGCGTAGAGCTTCTTCAACGCCAGGAAGAGCTCCCCCACGATCTCCAGATCCCCCTTGGCCTCGGCCGGAGGCTCGGCGCCCTTCCAGTGCCACTGCAGCCAGCGCGCGCTGGAGACGAGCGATCCGTCCTCCTCGGCGAAGCAGGACGACGGCAGCCGGAAGACCTCGGTCTGGATCTGGGACGGATCGACGTCGTTGAACTCACCGTGGTTCTGCCAGAACTCGGCGGTCTCGGTGGCCAGCGGGTCGATGGTGACGAGGAACTTCAGCTTGCGCAGGCCGGCGGTGACCTTGGCCTTGTCCGGGAACGACGACAGGGGGTTGAAGCCCTGGCAGACGTAGCCGTTCACCTTTCCCTGGGCCAGGAGTTCCATGACCCGGAGCACGTCGTAGCCGCCGTCGATCTTCGGCAGCATCTCGTAGCCGAAGTCGTTCTCCTTGGTGGCCGCGGCGCCGAACCAGGCCTTCATGAGCGACACGAAGAACTTGGGATAGTTCGACAGGTAGTTGAACTGGCCGGGGCGAAGCGCCTTCGGCGTCCGCTTGTCCAGGTAGGTCTGGAGGTCGGGGTCGCCGTCGGTGGGGAGGGTGAGGTACCCCGGCAGCAGGTGCGAGAGCAGCCCCAGGTCGGTGAGCCCCTGGATGTTGGAGTGGCCGCGCAGCGCGTTCACGCCTCCGCCCGCCATGCCCATGTTTCCGAGCAGGAGCTGGATGATGGCGATGCAGCGGATGTTCTGCGATCCCACGCTGTGCTGGGTCCAGCCGAGCGCGTAGAGGCTCGTCATGGTCCGGTCGGGCGACGACGTGGAGGCGATGGCCTCGCAGACCTTCAGGAACTTGTCCTTGGGGGTGCCGGTGGTGCGCTCGACCATCTCCGGCGTGTAGCGGGAGAAGTGCTTCTTCAGCCGCTGGAAGACGCAGTTCGGGTCCTGCAGCGTCGGATCCACCTTGGCGAATCCGTCCTTGTCGAGCTGGTAGGTCCAGGTGCTCTTGTCGTACTTCCGCTTCTCGCCGTCGTAGCCGGTGAAGAGGCCGTCGTCGAAGCCGGTGTCCTCGCGGACCAGCAGGGCGGCACTCGTGTAGTTCCGCACGTAGTCGTGCTGGATCTTGTCGTTCTCGAGCAGGTACTTGATGACGCCGCCCAGGAAGGCGATGTCGGTGCCGGGCCGGATGGGCGCGTAGAAATCGGCCACCGCCGCTGTCCGCGTGAAGCGCGGATCGACCACGATGAGCTTGGCCTTCTTCTTGACCTTGGCCTCGATGGCCCACTTGAAGCCGCAGGGGTGTGCCTCCGCGGGGTTGCCTCCCATGACCAGGATGACGTCGGCATTCTTGATGTCGACCCAGCTGTTGGTCATCGCACCGCGGCCGAACGTGGGGGCCAGACCGGCCACCGTGGGACCGTGTCAAACACGTGCCTGGTTGTCGAACGCTACCCCCCCGAGCGCCCGGATGACCTTGTGGAAGACGTAACCGGTCTCGTTCGACGAGGCCGAGGCTGCCAGGAACGCGGTCGAGGTCCAGCGGTTCACCGTCTGGCCCTTGGCGTTCTTGGCGATGAAGTTCTTGTCGCGGTCCTCCTTCATGAGGCGCGCGATGCGCTCCATCGACCACTCCCAGGTGACGCGCTTCCACTCCGAGGATCCGGGCGCGCGGTACTCGGGGAACTTCAGCCGGGTGGGGCTGTGGATGAAGTCGAGAAGGCTCGCTCCCTTCGGGCAGAGCGTGCCGCGGTTGACCGGGTGATCCGGATCACCCTCGACGTGCATGATGTCGGTCCTGGCGTTCTTCGACCGATCGCCCAGGCCGTAGAGGATGACGCCGCAGCCCACCGAGCAGTACGGGCAGGTGTTTCGGGTCTCGCTGGCGTGCGCGAGCTTGAAGAGCCTCACGTCTGCGAGCGCTCGGGCGGGAGAGAACCCCAGGGCCCCGATGGTGGTGGCGCCGATACCCGACGCGGTCAGCTGCAGGAAGCCTCTTCGCGAGACGTTCATGTCACCTCCAGGGACCGCAGCCTACGGCAAGCGATGTCCCCGGTGCCAGCGGCGAGGCCAGAATAGTGGAGGCCGGGCAAGGACGTGCGGTATGGCGCGTTGCGTCAACGGACGCGGCTCGACATTGGGCGCACCCGTCACTAAAGATTTCCACTCCTTACCTGCCCCGACCCTGCCCCGACGAACATGCCCGACGACCTGATCCTCGAGACCCGCGACCTCGCGAAGGAGTTCGAGGTTTTCTGGCGGTGAACGGGGTCTCGCTTCGAGTCGAGCGGGGCTCCATCCACGGGCTGATCGGGCCGAACGGAGCAGGCAAGACCACCGTGTTCAACCTGCTCACCCGCTTCCTCCCGGCCACGCCGGCACCATCCTGCACCGCGGCGAGGACGTGACCGCACGCCGCCGGCCCAGGTGGCGCGAAGAGGGGTGGTGCGCTCCTTCCAGATCTCGGCGGTGTTCGGCAGCCTGACCGCCCTCGAGAACGTGCGCATCGCGCTTCAGCGCCCGCTCGGCACCTCCTTCCGGTTCTGGTCCCCGTCGCGGAACCTGTCGGTCCTGGACGATCGGGCTCGATCGCTGCTGGCCGACGTCGACCTCGAGAAGCACTCGGACACGCCGGCAGGGGAGCTTCCCTACGGCCGGAAGCGGGCTCTCGAGCTCGCCACCACGCTGGCACTCGAGCCCGAGGTCCTGCTTCTCGACGAACCCACCGCCGGCATGGGCGGGAAGACGTGGGGCGAGTCGCCGAGCTCATCAAGCGGGTGGCCAAGGGGCGCACGGTGCTCATGGTGGAACACAACCTCCCGGTGGTCGCGGACCTCTGCGACACCATCACCGTTCTGGCCCGAGGAAGCGTGCTCGCCGAGGGGACCTACGCGCAGGTCTCGGCCGACCCGGCCGTGCGTGAAGCCTACATCGGGAGCGCGGCGTGAGCGCGCTCCCGGCCGCCGGCGCAATGGCGCTGCGCATCCGCGATCTGCACGCCTTTTACGGAGAGTCACACGTCCTGCACGGGGTCGACCTCGACGTCGCCGAGGGCGAGGTGGTGACGTTGCTGGGCCGGAACGGCTCGGGGCGCACCTCGACGCTCAAGTCGATCCTCGGTCTGGTCGGGCGGCGCACCGGCTCGGTTCAGGTGGACGGCCAGGAGACCGTGGGCATGGCGCCGCACCGCATCGCCCGTCTCGGCATCGGTGGCTACTGCCCGGAGGAGCGCGGGATCTTTGCCAGCCTGTCCGCCGAGGAGAACCTGCTCCTGCTCCCCAGGGTGAGCGGGTCGGGCATGCCCGTCGAGGAGATCTACGCCATGTTCCCGAACCTCCAGGAGCGGCGGAAGAGCCAGGGGACGCGCCTCTCCGGGGGCGAGCAGCAGATGCTCGCCATGGCCCGCATCCTCCGCACCGGGGCGCGGCTGCTGCTCCTCGACGAGATCACCGAGGGGCTGGCGCCGGTCATCGTGCAGGGGCTGGGACGGGTGGTGCGGCAGCTCAAGGAGCGGGGCTACACCATCGTGCTGGTGGAGCAGAACTTCCGCTTCGCCGCGCCGCTGGCCGACCGCCACCACCTGCTCGAGAACGGACGCGTGGTGGACACGATTGAGGCCGGCCAGCTGGCCGGCCGCATGGAGTCGTTGCAGCAGTTCCTGGGAGTCTGAGCCATCGAGATCGTCAAGGAGGATCACACATGAAGAGTCGATTCGCACTGGTCGCAGCCTTGCTGTTCGCCGCCGCGGTGGCATCCGCGGCCGATCCCAAGGTGTCGGACGACACCGTCAAGATCGGCGTCCTCACCGACATGACCGGCTACTACGCCGACCTGGCCGGCCCCGGGTCGGTCGAGGCCGCCCGGATGGCCGCCGACGACTTCGGCGGCAAGGTGCTCGGGAAGCCCATCGTCATCGTGAGCGCCGACCACCAGAACAAGGCCGACGTGTCCTCGACCATCGCCCGCAAGTGGTTCGACGAGGACAAGGTCGACGCCATCGTCGACCTGGTGTCGTCCTCCACGGCGCTGGCCGTCATGCCGGTGGCCGCCGAGAAGAAGCGCATCACGCTGCTCTCCGGCCCCGCCACCACCGCCATCACCGGCGAGAAGTGCACGCCCTACAACGTTCACTGGACGTACAATAACTGGGCGCTCGCCAACGGCACCGGCCGCGAGGTGGTGAAGCAGGGCGGCGACACCTGGTACTTCCTCACCGCCGACTACGTCTTCGGCAAGTCGCTCGAGGAGGACACCGCTGCCGTGGTCAAGGCGTCGGGCGGCAAGGTGCTCGGCGCGTCGCGCCACCCGTCGCCGGGGACCACCGACTTCTCCTCCTTCCTGCTCCAGGCCCAGGCCTCGGGCGCGAAGATCATCGGTCTCGCCAACGCCGGCGCCGACACCGTCAACGCCATCAAGCAGGCCAACGAGTTCGGGATCACCAAGAAGCAGAACCTGGCCGGCCTGCTGGTCTTCATCTCCGACATCAACAGCCTCGGCCTCCCCATCGCCAAGGGCATGTACCTCACCACCGCCTTCTACTGGGACCGGGACGACGACTCCCGGAAGTGGTCGAAGCGCTTCTTCGAGAAGACCAAGAGGATGCCCACCATGGTGCAGGCCGGCGTCTACTCGGCGGTGTCCCACTATCTCAAGGCCATCCAGGCGGCCGGGACGGACGACGCAGACGCCGTCATGGCCAGGATGCGCGAGACGCCGGTGAACGACTTCTTCGCGAAGAACGGCCGCATCGGCCCGGACGGCCTGCACCGGCACGAGATGTACCTGGTGCAGGTGAAGACCCCGGAGGAGTCCAAGTACCCCTGGGACTACTACAAGATCGCCAAGGTCATCCCGGCCGCCGAGGCCTTCCCGCCCATCTCGGACAAGTGCCCGAACGTGAAGAAGTAGCCACCAGATGATCCAGGCCCTCTCCGGTCAACTCCTGCTGGGCCTCATCAACGGCTCGTTCTACGCGTTGCTCTCGCTGGGGCTCGCCATCATCTTCGGCCTGCTCGACGTGGTGAACTTCGCCCACGGCGCGCAGTACATGATGGGCGCGTTCCTGGCGTGGATGGGGCTCCAGTACCTGGGCATCGGGTACTGGTGGGCGCTCCTCCTCGTGCCGCTCGCGGTGGGTGGCACGGGGCTGATCGTGGAGAGGGTATTTCTTCGCAGGCTGCAGGGGCTCGACCCGCTCTACGGGCTCCTGCTGACCTTCGGGCTGGCGCTCGTCATCGAGGGCGCCTTCCACCACGCCTTCGGCAACTCGGGCAGCCCGTATCCGGTGCCCGAGTCGCTGCGCGGCGGGTTCGACCTGGGGTTCATGTACCTCCCGAAGTACCGGGCCTGGGTGGTGGTGGTGTCCCTGGTGGTCTCGCCTCGGCTCCTGGTTCGTCATCGAGAAGACCCGGCTCGGTTCCTACCTCAGGGCCGGCACCGAGAACCCGAGGCTGCTGCAGGCCTTCGGCGTGAACGTTCCCATCATGTTCATGCTGACCTACGGATTCGGCGTGGCGCTGGCCGCCTTCGCCGGGGTGATGGCGGCCCCCATCTACCAGGTGACTCCCATGATGGGCTTGTCGCTCATCATGGTGGTCTTCGCGGTCGTGGTCATCGGCGGGATGGGATCGATCCTGGGCTCCATCGTGACCGGGATCGGGGTGGGGCTCGTCGAGGGGCTCACCAAGTTCATCTGGCCCCAGGCCGCCAGCGTGGTGGTCTTCGTGCTCATGGCGGTGGTGCTTCTGGTCCGCCCGGCCGGCCTCTTCGGGAGGCAGAAGTGAGGACGGATCTGGAAGGGGCAGACCCTCTTCATGATCTGGGCCACCCTGGTGGCCGTGGGGCTGGCCGCGCCCTTCGTGGTCTACCCGGTCTTCGCCATCAACGTGCTGGTGATGGCGCTGTTCGCGAGCGCCTTCAACCTGCTCCTCGGCTACACGGGACTGCTCTCCTTCGGACACGCGGCGTTCCTGGGGTCGGCGGCCTACGTCACGGGTTGGGCTGCCAAGTCCTGGGGGCTGGGCGTCCTTCCCTCGATGGCGACGGGCGTCGCCGTGGCCACGGTTCTCGGCCTCGTCTTCGGCGCGCTGGCGCTGCGCCGCTCGGGCATCTACTTCGCCATGATCACCCTGGGGCTCGCCCAGGTGGTCTACTTCCTGATCGTGCAGATGCCCTGGACGGGTGGGGAGGACGGCCTGCAGGGCATCCCCCGCGGCAAGCTCCTCGGGATCGTGAACCTGGGCGACTCGTTCGCCATGTACTACTTCACCTACGCGGTCTTCCTGGGTGCTTTCTGGCTCATCCAGCGCACCATCGACTCCCCGTTCGGCCAGATCCTGCGGGCCATCCGGGAGAACGAGCCTCGCGCCATCTCGCTCGGGTACGACGTCCAGCGCTACAAGCTTCTCGCCTTCGTCCTCTCGGCGTCGCTGGCCGGCCTGGCCGGATCGCTCAAGGCCATCGCGCTCCAGTTCGCCACGCTGGGTGACGTGGCCTGGCAGCGCAGCGGCGAGGTGGTGCTCATGACGCTCCTCGGCGGCATGGGAACGGTGCTGGGCCCGTCGGTGGGAGCCCTGCTGGTCGTGACGATGGAGCAGCTACCTGGCGAGCCTCGGCTCCTGGGTCACGGTCATCACCGGCGGCGTCTTCGTCCTCATGGTGATGGCCTTCCGGAAGGGCGTGGTCGGGGAGATCCTGGCACTTCTCCAGCGCACGCGTTGAGGACAGCGGAGGCAACCCATGGTGGACAGGTTCGAAGGGAAGGTGGCGTTCGTCACCGGCGCGGCGAATGGCATCGGCTTCCGGATCGCCGAGATGCTGGCGCAGCAGGGGGCGAAGGTCGCCATCGCCGACCTCGACGGTGCGTCGGCGCGGCGGCCGCGGATCGCATTGGCCGGGGCGCCATGGGCATCGCCACGGACGTGGGACAGGAGGAGGCGGTCGGCGCGGCCATCGACGCCACGCTGGCCGCTCACGGGCGGCTCGACGTGCTCGTGAACAACGCCGGCCTCCAGCACGTTTCGCCCATCGAGGACTTCCCGGCCGGCGAAGTTCGAGCTGCTCGTCCGGGTCATGCTCTTCGGCCCGTTCTACGCCATCAAGAAGGCCTTCCCCTCGATGAAGAAGCACGGCTACGGCCGGATCCTGAACGTCGCCTCCATCAACGGGCTGGTGGGCTTCGCCGGGAAGGCGGCCTACAACAGCGCCAAGCACGGCGTCATCGGCCTCACCAAGGTGACTGCGCTCGAGGGCGCGGCCCACGGCATCACCGTCAACGCGCTCGCGCCGGGCTACGTCGACACGCCGCTCGTCCGCAACCAGCTCGCCGACCTGGCCCGCACCCGCAACGTGCCCGTCGAGAAGGTCCTCGAGGAGGTCATCTACCCGCTCGTGCCCATGCGGCGGTTGCTGCAGGTCGACGAGGTCGCGGCTATGCGCTCTTCCTGGTGTCCGACGCGGCCGCGGGCATCACCGGGTCGGTGGCGGTGATGGACGGCGGGTACACCGCCCAGTGATCGCGCCTCGCCTCGGGCGATCGCTCGCTCTTCCCGCTGCTCGAGCCGCGGGCCTACCTGAACCACGCCGGCGTCTCGCCACCCTCGGAGCCGGTCCGCCAGGCGGTCCACGCGGCGGTCGACGACTTCGCCCGGCGGGGCGGCGCGGCGGTGGGCGCGGCGGTCGAGCGAAAGTCCCGGCTGCGGTCGCGCCTCGCCGAGCTCGTGGGCGGCCGCCCCGAGGACGTGGCGCTCACCACCAACACGAGCTCCGGCATCCAGGCGGTGGCGCTCGACTTCCCCTGGCGGCGCGGCGACCGCATCCTCCTCGTCGACGGCGAGTTTCCGGCCAACGTGACCCCCTGGCAGCAGGCGGCCGAACTGTTCGGCCTGGAGATCGGCTTGGCTCCCGCTCGATCCCTTCCTGCGCTCGGCCGAGGAGGGGCTGGCGCTTCTCGATCACGAGCTGGCTCGCGGGGCCCGGCTGCTCGCCGTCAGCGCCGTGCAGTTCCGGAGCGGGCTGCGGATGCCGATCCCCGAGATGGCCTCCCGCTGCGCCGCGGCTGGCGCCGAGATCTTCGTCGACGCGGTACAGGCCGCGGGTTGCCTGCCGCTCGACGTGCGAGGGATTGACTACCTGGCCGCCGGCGCCCACAAGTGGCTCATGGGGTCCTCGGCGCGGGCTTCCTCTACGTGCGGCCGGAGCGGGTGGGGGCCCTCGTCCCGCGGACCGCCGGCTGGCTCTCCCACGAGGACCCGGTGCGCTTCCTCGTCGAGGGACCGGGGATGGTGCGCTACGACCGGCCCATCCGGCGGCGCGCCGACCTGATTGAGGGGGGCGGCATGCCGGAGGTCGCGCTGGCCGGGCTGCTGGCCTCGGTGGAGGTCCTCCTCGGGCTCGGCGTGCCGGCCATCGAGGAGCACGTGAACGGCTACCTGGATTGGCTCGAGCCGGAACTCGTCGGGCGGGGTTTCCGGAGCCTCCGGTCGCGCCACGCGGCGGGGCGCTCCGGAATCCTTTCGCTGGAGCCGCCGGCCGGGCACACGGCCCCGGCGCTCCTCCGGGAACTGGCGTCTCGAGGTGTGGCCTGCGCGACTCCGGACGGGGTCCTGCGCTTCTCGCCGCACTGGCCGAACCACCCCGGCGAAATTCCGGAGGTACTGGGGGCGGTCGACCGGGCACTGGCCGCCGCGCGCTGATCCTGCAGGCCTGTCAGCTCCGTGGCGTCCGGCTCGGCGTGAGCCAGACCTCGGCTCCCAGGCGGAACATGGCGGCCTCGAGCCCGAGTTCGGACGGGTCGGCGGAGAGGAAGGCGGCCATGGCCAGGGCGGCGTTCTCCCGGCGCACCACCTCGTCGGTGATGGGGCCGAGCTCGAGGCGCATGGCGAAGACCGCGTCGACCAGCTCTTTCACCGTCGGTTGAGAGGGCAGGGTGGCGCGGATCCGGAACAGGTAGCGGTCGAGCGGCTCGGCGTTGCCGAAGGCGAAGGTCACCACGGTGTCGATGGCGCTGTCGACCTCGTGCTCGGACTGGAGCTGGACCGTGGCCGCGTCGAGGGAGACACATCGCATGGTGTTCTGCATGCCCTATGTTTGCGGCATTTCCGGATGGTGCGCCAGTCCCTCGCCGCGGTGACGGGCAAGGCGACCACTCGCCCCTACATCGACTCACGGTAAAATGGGGGAGAGAGACTCGTTCACTAAAGAAGAGTTGGCCGCGCACATCCTCCCATCCCGCCGGCGGGGGAGGCCGGGCGCCCGGCGCCGTCCCGGTGACGGGAAATGGATCCGGTGGTACGCTCCGGCGTGCGTGCATGTAGGACTCGTGCTCACCGGAGGCGGAGCGAGGGCGGCGTACCAGGCGGGCGTCCTGCGTGCGATCGCCGAGATCCTTCCGCGCGGCGCCATGCCGTTCGGGACGATCTGCGGCGTGTCGGCCGGCGGGCTCAACGCTGTTTTCCTGGGCGCCTGGCGCGGCGATTTCGAGGAGGCGTGCCACAGGTTGCGGGAGCTCTGGCTCGAGCTGACGCCCGAGCGGGTCTTCCGGACCGACGGCGTCCGGATGCTGGGCATCGGCGGCCGCTGGATGCGCGACCTCTCGGCGGGAGGCCTCTTCCATCGCAGCCGGATCAACTTCCTGCTCGACGCCTCGCCGCTGCGCGACTTCCTCCACGAGCGGCTCCCGCTGGCCGACCTCCGGCGCAACATCGCCTCCGGCGCCATCCGCGGCTTCGCCGTCACCGCCACCAGCTATTCCACCAACGCCGCGGTGACCTTCTTCGACGGCGCCGAGGACATCCAGCCCTGGGTGCGGGCGACGAGGGTGGGGGTCCGGACCCAGATCCGGCTCGACCACGTCATGGCCTCGGCATCCATCCCCATCTTCTTCCCGCCCGTCCGGGTCCAGGGGGCGTGGTACGGCGACGGCAGCGTTCGCATGACCGCGCCTCTGTCGCCGGCCATCCACATGGGCGCCGAGCGGCTGCTCGTCATCGGCGTACGCCGGTGGCGCGAGCCGGATGAACTGCAGCCGGTGCGCCGCTCGGTCCGGCGCGACGTCCTCGCCCCGGCGCAGATTGCAGGAACGCTGCTCAATGCGGTCTTCCTCGAGACCATCGAGGCGGACGTGGAGCGGCTCGAGATGGTCAACCGGCTGGTGGATCGGCTGCCGGCCGGCGAGCGGGGCACGTCCCCGGCGCGCCTTCGGGTCATCCCGGCGCTGGTCCTGCGCCCCTCCCGCGACCTGGGCGAGCTGGCCGGCGACCAGTACCGGCGCTTCCCCCGCGTCCTCCGCTACATGCTCACCGGCATCGGCGCCCAGGCCGAAAACGGCTCGGATTTATTGAGCTACCTCGCCTTCGAGCCGGTCTACGTGGGACGCCTCCTCGAGCTTGGCTACGAGGACACGCTGGCGCGGAGGAGCGAGGTCGAGGAGTTCTTCGGCGAGGGGCGGCGCGCGAAGGCCGTGCTGCGGGCTTGAGACTGGCGGACCGAGGCCTCGGCCGATGGATGCATCTGCCCCGCCCGTCCATGGCCGTGTGCCTTGCGGGGCGCGGGCGTACGAGGTATCTGATGCGCCTTCGGTCTCCGAGGCCCCGTAGCTCAGGTGGATAGAGCGACGGTTTCCTAAACCGTAGGCCACGCGTTCGAGTCGCGTCGGGGCCACCAGTTTCCTTTTCACTATGGGACGAGGGCGGGTGGGTCAGGCGGCGCTATCGCCAGGCCGTCCATGAGGGCCTGGAATCTCGGGAGCCCGCGCAGAGACGCCAGGTCCGGGTCGCGCTCCATCCACTCCGGGTTCTGGAACCCGGCGCGAACGACCTCCTCGAGACAGTCGAGCGAATCGTCCGCGGCTCCCTCGACCGCGTACAGGCAGGCCACGTTGTACCGGACGCCGGGGTCGAGCGGGTCGATGGCGAGGGCCTGTCGCGCCCAGTGAAGGCCATCCTCGCGCCGGCCGATCCGGGCCAGGCAGACTGCCCGCATCGTCGCCGCGCGCGGATCGTCGGGGTTCATCTCCATGTGCCGCTCGCAGACACCGAGCGCCAGGCGGTAGGCCTCGAGGGCCTCGGCGTGCTGCCCGGCGGCCTCGCTGGCCTGGGCAGCGAAGAAGGCCGCCTGGTATCCCTCACGAGCCGCGTTTGCCTCGCGGCAGAGGCGGGCGGCCTCCTCGTTCCGCCCCTGCTGGAAGCAGGCGCGCGCGTAGTAGTAGCGCGCCTCGGGCAGTGACGGATCGGCCGCGATGGCTATCTGGAACTCGCGCTCCGCCTCCTCCATGCGCCGGGAGAGGAAGAGGGCGAGGCCACGCCCGGCGTGGGCCTCGGCCAGCCCGGGATCGAGTTCGAGGGCCCGGGCGCTGGAGGCGTGGGCAACCCCCAGCTGGTCGCCGTCGCCGGACGGGTAGTACATGTGCAACTGGGCGGCACCCTCGGCCAGCCCGGCGTGGGCCGGCGCGTAGCGAGGGTCGACCTCGACGGCTCGGGCGAACATCTCGCACGCGAACTTCAGATTCGCCTTGAGGGGGACCATGAGGAACTGCCGGGCGCGCAGGCAATAGTCGTAGGCCCGGGCATCTGCGGAGGGGAGCCGGCGCACCCGCACCGGCGCGACGGCCACCTGGGATGGGGCGCGTGCCAGTTCCTCTCGCGCTGCCTCGATCCCCGGCAGCACCGCCCCGGCGTCCCTGGGGCGGCGAACCGGATCCTTCTCCAGCATCCGGGAGAGAAGCGGCCCGAGAGATGGGGCGCCCACGACCTCGAGCGCCGGCGCCGGCTCGGGCCCGTGCATCGCGCGCCCAGCCAGGTCCGGGAAAGGCAACTCGCCGGCCAGCATCCGGTGGAGCATCACCCCGAGCGCGAAGACGTCGGTGCGCTCGTCCTCGGGAGCACCGCGTCGCTGCTCGGGCGCCATGTAGGCTGGCGTTCCCCCGTCGGCGCGCTGGTGACCGAAGGCGTGGGCGAGGCCGAAGTCGAGGACCTTCACGCCGCCGTCCTCGCAGAGGAAGACGTTCGCCGGCTTGAGGTCGCGGTGGACGACGCCGTGGGCGTGGGCGTGTGCCACGGCCCCGGCGGTGGCGGCGCCGATGCGCAGCGCCTCGGCGGGCAGCAGGGCGCCGTAGTCGAGCCGGGAGGCGAGCGTCCAGCCCCGCAGCAGCTCCAGGACGAGATAGGGCCCGTGGGATCCCCGCCCCACGTCGAGGAGCGAGACGATGCCGGGGTGGGACAGGCGGGCCGAGACCTCCGCCTCCTGGAGCAACCGCGCCTCGCGGACTCCGCCCTTCCCGCCGGGACGGACGGCCTTGAAGGCGACCCGCCGCCCGCTCTCCCGATTGACGGCTTCCCAGACCACGCCGAAGCCGCCCCGCCCGATCTCGCGGACCAGCTCGAATCCCCCACCACCACTCCGGGAGCGAGCCACTTCTTCCAGCCGTCCCCCACGTCGGACGGCGGAGCCTCGGCGAGCTCCTCGAGCAACCGGCTCACCGCGCCGGGCGCTGGGTGCCCAGGTTCCGGCGACGGCGATGGTCCGAAAGCCCGCGGCAAGGCAGCTCCCCCGTGCTCCTGCGAGGGTATCAGGTTGTCGAGGACTGGACCCCGGGGCGGATTTCGGCTTTGGGTAGGCGAGGATGGCGCGCAAGGCGACGAGGCGGCTCCAGGCCGAGGACGTCCCTCCCGAGGTGAGGGAGGTGCTGCGGCGGCTCGGCGAGGCGGGCCACCGTTCGTGGCTGGTGGGCGGCGTGGTCAGAGACCTGCTCCTCGCGCGCGAGCGGCACGACCCGGCAGAGTTCGACCTGGCCACTCCCGCCACACCGGACGAGGTGCAGCGCCTCTTCCGGAAGGTCATCCCCACCGGCATCGAACACGGAACGGTGACGGTCATCGAGGGCGGCGCGCGGGTCGAGGTGACCACGTTTCGGGGTGAGGCCGAGTATCTCGACGGCCGGCGCCCGAGCCGGGTCACCTTTCACGGCGACCTCGAGGCCGACCTGGCACGGCGTGACTTCACCATGAACGCGATGGCGTGGGACCCTCTCGTCCATGAGCTGCGGGACCCGTTCGGCGGACAGGACGATCTTTCTCGCCGGCTGATTCGCGCGGTGGGCGACGCGCGGGAGCGCTTTTCCGAGGACGGGTTGCGCCCGCTGCGCGCGGCGAGGTTCGTGTCGCAGCTGGGCTTCGCTCTCTCGCCCGCGACCCGGCGGGCCATCCCGGCGGCACTCTCCGTGGTGGAGCAGGTCTCGCGCGAGCGCGTCGCGGAGGAGCTGTCCCGGCTGCTCGTCGGGCCCCACGCCGCGGAAGGGCTCCGGACCCTGGCCGGGACCGGGCTGCTCGCGATCGTCCTTCCGCGCCTGGGCGCGATGCCCCCGGGGAAGATCAGGCACGCCCTGGCGGTCGCGTCGGAGCCTTTTCCGCCCTGTTTCCGGAAGGGGACAGGTGGCGACCGGGAGAGGTGCCGTCTGCTCCGGCTGGCGGCGCTCCTGCACGTGCTTCCCCCGGAGGAAGCGCTCCAGAGCGTCGTGGAGCTGCGACTTCCCAACCGGGTCGCGACCGCGGTCGTGGCCCTGTCCGGCGCCCGGCGTGGGCTAGACGAGGGTCCACCTCCCGGGCTGGACGGCGGTGGCGCTGCCGTTCGCCGTTTTCTCTCGGCCGTCGGTCGAGAGCACATGCCCCTCCTTCTCGACCTGTGGACCGCCGACGCGCGCCACCAGGGATCCCGATTGGCTCGCCGGGTCGCGGAGGTGATGCGGCTGCGGAAGGGGGTGACGGCGGCACTTCGCCGAGGTCCTCCGCTCACGATCTCGGAGCTGGCGCTCGGCGGCAAGGACATCATGGAGATCCTCGGAACTCCCGTAGGCAAGGAGGTCGGGGAGGGGCTCCGTCACCTGCTCGAGATGGTCCTCGACGACCCCGAGGCGAACACCCGCACCAAGCTTTCCGGCCACTTGCGCGACTGGTGGCGGGCCCGTCACCGCGGGGCAGAGGGGTCCGGAGGGAGTTGACCCGGTGCGTCGTTTTCCGAAGCCGCCCGGCTCCGGGCGCACTATCATCCCGCCGCCGGAACCTCCCGACCATGCCACAGCGAATCCTCTGCATCGAGAGCGACCCCGTGCTCCGCGCCCGGGTGAGACGCGCCCTGGAGGCCGAGGGCTATGCGGTGGACGAGGCCGCTTCCGGACTCGCCGGCATCCACCGGGCCCTCACCTTGCCTCCGGACCTCGTGCTCGCGGACGTGCACCTGCCGGACATCGATGGCGTGGAGATCGCGACGCGCCTCAAGCAGGAGAAGTCTCTCGCCCAGGTGCCGTTCCTGGCGCTCGGGGATGCACAGTCGGAGCACGACATCGCGCTCGCCGGCGGCGCCGATGCGTTCCTGGCCAAGCCCGTCGACGACGAGCGGCTGACCGCCGAGGTCCGCGCCGTACTGGCCGGGCAGCGCGAGCGCCTGCCGGAGGCCGGCGAGCGGGCCGGGCTGCGGGCCCTCTCCGCCGCCATGGCCGGTCACCTCGAGCACGCGCTCGAGGAGGCGCGTGGCTGGGAGGACCGCTGCGTCGAGCGCGACCGGCTCGGCCGCATCTTCATCGGCAACCTGGCCCACGAGCTGCGCACGGCGCTGACGCCCATCGCCGGGTACTTGAAGATTCTCTCCTCCGACAAGCTGGGCCCCCTCTCGGCGCAGCAGCAGCGGATCCTCGAGTCGATCCAGGGGGCCACGGGCAGGCTCACCCGGGTCGTCGAGAATCTCTCCGACTTCGCCTCCCTGCAGGCCTCTGACGCGGCGCTCTTCCCGGCCGGGATCGACCCTGACGCGCTCGCCGAGGAGGTTGTCGCCGACCTGCGGCCGGCCATCCGCGAGGCGCGGCTGCACGTGGTCGTGCAGAAGTCGGGCGGAGGGCCGGTGGTCGCCGATCCCGAGGAAGCTCCGGCAGGCGCTCGCCAACGTGGTCGGGAACGCGGTGAAGTTTTCGCCTCACGGAGGCGAGGTGCTCGTGGAGGTCCAGCGCGACGCCGGCGCGCTTCGCTTTGCCGTCTCTGACCAGGGGCCTGGCATCCCGC
The DNA here is from genome assembly GCA_963700085.1 of uncultured delta proteobacterium. GTDB lineage: Bacteria > Myxococcota > Myxococcia > Myxococcales > Anaeromyxobacteraceae > CAIOAK01. The sequence continues at coordinate 22,201 of CAVOWI010000014.1, read as the reverse complement.
CCCAGGAGCAGAAGCACCTCTTCGAGCCGTTCTTCCACGCCGCCGGGAAGGACGACCGCTCGAAGCACCCCGGCAGCGGCCTCGGGCTTCCGGTGGCGAAGCGAATTCTCGAAGCCCACGGCGGGACCATCTCGATCGAGAGCCCGCCGCGAGCGCAGTCGGAGGGCGTCCGGCGCCACTTCACCGGCTCCAAGTTCGTCCTCGAATCCCTCTCCGGGCTGCAGAGGGGTAAGCGCCGGTGAGGGTCCTCGTGGCCATGTCGGGAGGCGTCGACTCCTCGGCCGCCGCGGCCCTGCTCGTCGCCGAAGGGCACGAGGTCCTGGGCGTGTCCCTTCGCGTCCACGACTTCTCGGATCGGGCCCGAGGACGATCCTGCTGCGCGCCCGACGATCTAGACGACGCTCGAGCCGCGGCCGTCCGGCTGGGCATTCCGTTCTACGTCGCCAACGTGGAGGAGGAGTTCGGCCGGCGGGTGATCGACCGCTTCGTGGACGACTACCTGGGTGGCGTCACGCCCAACCCCTGCATCGCCTGCAACACCGAGGTGAAGTTCGACTGGCTGCTGCGGCGCGCCCGCGGGCTTTCGGCGAAGCTCGCCACGGGCCACTACGCCCGGGTGGAACGGCGCGGCGGGCGTTTTGCGCTTCTCGCCGCCACGGACCCTGGCAAGGACCAGAGCTACTTCCTCTACGGCCTCGGTCAGGCGGAACTCGGCGAGGTGATCTTTCCGGTGGGCCACCTGGCGAAGCCGAAGGTGCGTGCGCTGGCCGCGGACGCCGGCCTCGCCACCGCCGAGAAGCCCGAGTCGCAGGAATCTGCTTCGTGACCGACGGAGACGCGGCCCGGTTCGTCGAGTTGCGCCGTCCCGGGGCGGTCCGGTCAGGCGAAGTCGTGAACACCGGGGGCGAGGTCCTGGCCCAGCACGGCGGCGTCCAACGTTTCACCGTCGGGCAGCGGCGCGGCCTGGGGATCGCCTCCGGGTCGCCGGCCTACGTGGTCCGGATCGAGCCGGAGACGGCGCGCGTGGTGGTCGGAACGGCGGCGGAGGCCTCCAACGATCGCTTCCGCGTCGTCGAGGTCCGCTGGGTCTCCGGGGATCCTCCGCGCGGTCCGGTGGGGCTCCGGATCAAGGTGCGCCACCGTCACGAGGGCGAGGAAGGGGAGGTCCGGCCGGGGTCCGGCCACTCTGCGGAGGTCCGCCTGAGCTCCGCGGTTCGCGGGGTCGCTCCCGGCCAGGCCGCTGTCTTCTACGCCGGCGACGAGGTGGTGGGCGGTGGCAGGATCGCTCGCGGATAGAGGGGCGAGGCCGGTCGCGGGGTTGCCCGCGCAGCCGCCCCGTCGTAGGAAGCTGCCATGCGACTTTCCGACGGGCGCGTCGTCCCCGACCTGCACCTCGACCCGGGGGTGGTGTCGCGCTGCCGGGCGCTCGCCGATCGGGTGAGTGGCCAGGTGATGGGCTTCGTCGAGCGCCACACCACCGTGGCGATCGAGCGGACCGTGCTCAGGCAGCTCGGCTTCCACGACGCCGGCCCTCGCGGGGTTCCGCTCGTGAATCTCATGGTGGACGCCCTCCACGAGCGAAAGTTGCTCGGGCAGGGCGCGGCCTTCTGGATGGGGTGGGCGCTGCGGCGAGGGGCCCGCGACCCCCTGCAGGTCGTCGACCGGATCACCTCGCTGCCCCGAAACCCGGACCCGCTCCCCGCCGGCGAGGAGCGGGCGCTCCGCGAGGAGATGCGCGCGGAGGCCCGGGCCGCCGCCGAGGAGCTGCGCCGTCGCGTCGCCGATCGCAACGCCCTCAAGGCCGAGCTGGGCATGGGCGAGCGGCCGCACAAGTACCTCATCGTCGCGACGGGCAACATCCATGACGACGTGGAGCAGGCCCGGGCCGCGGCGCAGGCCGGCGCCGACGTCATCGCGGTGATCCGCTCCACGGCCCAGTCGCTCCTCGACTACGTGCCCCACGGCGCCACCACCGAGGGCTACGGCGGCACCTACGCCACCCAGGAGAACTTCCGCATCATGCGGGAGGCCCTCGACGACGAGTCGCGCCGCCTGAAGCGCTACGTCATGCTGACCAACTACGCGTCGGGGCTCTGCATGGGGGAGATCGCCTTCGCGGCGGCCTGGGAGCGGCTCGACATGCTCCTGAACGACGCCATGTACGGCATCCTCTTCCGCGACATCAACATGAAGCGGACCCTCTGCGACCAGTACTTCTCGCGCCGCATCTGCGCCCTCGCCGACATCGATCATCAACACCGGCGAGGACAACTACATCACCACCGCCGACGCCGACGAGGCGGCCCACACCGTCATCGCCAGCCAGTTCGTCAACGAGTCCTTCGCCCACCGGGCCGGCCTGCCGGATCGGCTCATCGGCCTGGGCCACTCCTTCGAGATCGACCCGGACCGCGAGGACACCCTCGCGCGGGAGCTGGCCCAGGCGCTGCTGGTGCGCACGCTCTTCCCCGACGCGCCCATCAAGTACATGCCGCCCACCAAGCACAAGGAGGGGGACATCTTCTTCAGCCACGCCTACGACGTGATGGCCGACGTGGTGGGCTGGGTCACCGGGCAGGTCGATCCAGCTGCTGGGCATGATGACCGAGGCCATGCACAACCCGTTCTCATGGACCGCTACGTGGCGCTGAAGAGCGCCGACTACGTCTACCGGGCCTGGAGATCGATGGGCGAGGAGATCCAGCTCCGGCCGGGCGGGATGGTGGAGACGCGGGCCGCGGAGACGCTCGGCAGGCCCTGCACGCTGCTCGAGGAGGTGGCCGACGACGGCCTCTTCGCGGCCATCGGCAAGGCCCGCTTCGGCGACGTGGCCCGGACCGAGGAGGGCGGCAAGGGGCTCGCCGGCGTGGTGGAGCGCGCGCCCGGCTACTTCAACCCCTTCCTCGACGTCCTGGAAGGGCGCGCATGACCGCGGCGCCTGGCGGCCGGCTTGGCGCCGGCGGCGGCCCTGGCCGGTGCGCCTGCGCTGCGCGGCCTGCGCCGGCTGTCGCGCCCGCCGCCCGACGGCGCGTGCGCCGGCTCTACCCGGTGGCAGGCCTCCGCTTCGAGGCGCCGGCCGGCTGGAGGCCGGGCGGCACGCCTCGCCAGGTGAAGCTCGTGCTCGCCGGGAGGCGAGCGCGGCTGGAGGCGCGGGCCACCGCAGTGCCAGGGCCGGTCGCCAGCCTGCCTGGCCGCCGCCGAGGAGGCGCTGGCGCGGGGCGCGGCCTCGCTGGCGGCGTGCGGCGCCACCCGACCACGCTTCGCCGGCCGCAAGGCGCGTGGCGCAGGAGGCCGACCAGGGCGGCTGGCACGGCTGGGCCTGGGCGGCCTGCGACGGCGGGGAGCAGTACCGGGTCTGCTTCACCGGCCGCTCTCCGGTCTCCCGCCAGACCTCGAGGCCTGCGCGCCGGCTGGTGGCGACGGCGCGCCTGGGAGGCAGCCCGTGACGCGTCCGCGCGAGCTGGGCCCCGGCCGAGCTGGTCCGCCCCTACGGCGACCGCCGCGACGACGGCGTGGTGCAGCTCTCCTTCGTGCTCCCGGTGCCGGCCGGCGAGCGGGCCCGCGAGGCGGCCGCCGAGCTGGCGCAGAAGATGGGGCTGACCCAGGTGCTGGTGGCCGCCATGGAGACGGCCGCCGAGGGCTACACCTTCTTCGTGGTCTACGGCCGCACCGAGGTGGCGGTCGACTTCGCCGACGCATCGACGTGCCCGAGGTGGTGACCCGCAAGCGGGGCTTCGACGAGCTCAACGAGCTCGCCTCCCGGGAGGTGGGGCGGCGCATCGTGGTGCTGGGGGCCTGCACCGGCTCCGACGCCCACGCCGTGGGCATCGACGCCATCATGAACATGAAGGGGTTCGCCGGCGACTACGGCCTGGAGCGGTACCCCTGCTTCGAGGCCCGCAACCTCGGCGCCAGGTCGAGAACGCCGCGCTGGCCGCGCTGCCGGGAGCGCGAACGCCGACGCGGTGCTGGTCTCGCAGGTGGTGACCCAGCGCGACGTCCACAAGGAGAACGCCCGGCAGCTCCTCGACGAGCTCGAGCGGCTGGGCTCCGCGGACCGGGTCATCGCGCTGCTGGGCGGGCCGCGCATCGACCACCAGCTGGCGCTGGAGCTCGGCTACGACGCCGGCTTCGGGCCCGGCACCCGGCCCTCCGACGTGGCCAACTACCTGGTGGGCGAGGTGCTGCGACGCATGGGCAAGGCGCCCCACGGAGGTCGAGATGGCATGACGGTGACCTGATTCGGCTGCGCATGTCCCAGGCCGACGCCCACTACGGCGGCAGCCTGGTGGACGGGGCCCGCATGCTGGCGCTCTTCGGCGACGTGGCCACCGAGCTCCTGATCCGCCACGACGGCGACGAGGGGCTCTTCCGCGCCTACGACGCGGTGGAGTTCCTGGCCCCGGTCCACGCCGGCGACTACGTGGAGGCCACCGGCGAGATCGTCAAGGTGGGCAGCACCTCCCGGGCCATGCGCTTCGAGGCCCGGAAGGTGATCGCCCGCGCCCCGACCTCGCCGACAGCGCCGCCGAGGTGCTGGCCGAGCCGGTGCTGGTCTGCCGGGCCAGCGGCACCTGCGTGGTGCCGAAGGAGAAGCAGCAGCGCGCTCGCGGCCGCGGGGAGGGTGACCATGGGCGAGCCGGTGATCATCGCCGCGGCGGTCGTGGGCGCCGAGGTCACCCGCGAGCAGAACCCGGCCGTGCCCTACACGCCGGAGGAGATCGCCGCGGCGTCGGTGGCGCCGGGCGGGCCGGGGCGGCGGTGGTCCACCTGCACGCCCGCTGGCCGGACGGCCGCCCCTCGCAGGAGGCCGCCCACTTCCGCGAGATCGTCGACCGGATCCGCGGGGCCGGGGCCGACGTGGTGATCCAGTGCTCCACCGGCGGCGCGGTGGGGATGTGCGTCGAGGAGCGGCTCGGCTCGCTGGTGCCGGGCGCCGAGATGGGCACGCTCAACATGGGGACCATGAACTTCGGCGACGAGGTCTTCGTGAACTCGCGGCCCGACATCGTCCGGATGGCGACCCGCGCTCCGGGAGCGGGGGCTGGTGCCGGAGTGCGAGGTCTACGACGCGGGCATGCTGGAGACGCTGCGCTGGCTCCTCGACAAGGGCCACCTGGCCCAGCCCTACCACGTGCAGTTCGTGCTGGGCGTCCCCGGCGGCATGTCCGGGACCGAGCGCAACCTTCGCTTCCTGGTGGAGGGGCTGCCCGAGGCGGCCCACTGGTCGGTGGCCGGGCATCGGCCGCTTCGAGATGCCCATGGCCGAGGTGGCGCTGCGCTGGGCGGCCACGTGCGGGTCGGACTGGAGGACAACCTCTACGTCTCGAAGGGAGTCCTCGCCCAGGGCAACCACGAGCTCGTGGCGGCGGCGGCGAGGATGGTGCCGCCTCGGCCGCGAGCTGGCGACGCCTTCCGAGGCTCGCCGGATTCTCGAGATGCCCCCGCACGACGGGTGATGGCGTCGCGCCGCACCTTTGATAGCATGCGGTACTTCCCGGGGGGATCCGCATGAGCCTCAAGGCCTGGCTCGTCCAGTTCAAGGCGCAGCACGAGAAGGCCAGGGCCGGGACGCTCTCCGGCGACGGCCTGTACGCCTACCGTTCCGGGCGGGACGAGCTGGCTCGAGCCCTGCTGGGCGCCCAGGTGGCCGCACTCAAGTCGGGGGAGACGCCGCGCCAGGCGCTTCGCGTCGCCAGGGCCCTGCAGGCCGACCTCGAGTGGAGCGTCTCCAAGGTCCGGGCGGTGACGCAGGACATCTCCGTGGGCGGCTTCTCCGCGCTTCTCGCCAAAGCCCCTCCGACCGACGAGGACGTGAGGGTCCAGTTTCGCCTGCCGGAGTCGGAGGTGTTGGACGCGCGGGCTCGCGTGGTCGGGGCCATCATCCAGCCGGCGGCGGTCCGGGTCGCCTTCGCCTTCACGGGCCTGGGCCCGGCGGAGAAGGACAAGATGGAGTTCCTGGTCTTCGACACGGTGTTGCAGCAGATCGAGGTGTGGAGGCCCCGAAAGGAGCGGCCCCGGGCTCTCCATCCCGGGACCGCCTCTCGCGCCCCACGCGCGCTAAGACTTGGCCGGCTCGGGCGGGGGCTTCGGCGCGGGGCCGAAGTCGATGTCGATGTCGAGCTGCACCGACCACATCATGGTGGACAGCCCCGGCTGCGTGTACTTGTTCAGGAAGAACACGGGGCCGGTGAGGATGTCGATGGAAGGCGTGAGGTACACGCCGATGCCCCCGGCCGCCGCGCTGAAGGAGTTGTTGCCGGTCTGGACGTCCGCGAAGAAGTTGATCTTGTAGAGCCCCTTCAGGTCGAGGACGAGGTCCGGGGTGGTGTAGGAACCGATGAAGCCGCCGCGGGTGACGGGCGCGCCGTCGATGTCGCTCCAGAGCGCTCCCACGCCGCCGGCGCCGTAGTATCCGCCGACCGTGATGTTGCCGAAGAAGAAGGTCTTGCCGATCTCGGCGTGCAGGATGGAGAACTGGGTCGCCTGGTTCAGCCCCACGCCGTAGATGCCGCCCGAGATTCCGGGGGACCACTCGGCGAACGATCCCTCGGGAGTCCCGACCTTGGCGTTCAACTGGAGCGCTCCGGCGGGCGAGAGGAAGAGCGCGTTCTGGGGGCCCCAGTAAGGGAAGAAGAAGTCGAGCCCGACCTCGGCCTGGATCTTCTCGAAGGGAAGGACGCCCATGGTGAAGCCGACGTTGATGGGGTAGGTGGCCCGGTCATTGAAGTACACGTCCATGCCGAGGTGCGGGAGGAGGAACGGCTGGATGTAGGTCGTCGCCGGCGTCCAGAAGACGGTGGACGGGGTGGCCCAGGCACTCTGCGCGGAGAGCGCGATGGCGCAGGCGGCGAGGACTCGGACGATCTTCTTCATCGGGAATCTCCCGGGGGTTGGTCGCTGAGCGCGAACGTGACGGACTCCACCCGCCTTCTGCACTCCGCGTGCCGGACGTGGGACGGTGAGAATCCCGCATCTCCACGCACTCCGCCCGAGCCGATGCGCGCCGCGCGCGCACCGGCTGCCGGGAGGTCATGCAGGCTCAGCCGTGGACGGTGCCGCCCGAGCTGGACTCGATGTCGGTGTGGATGTACGCGCGCTCTCCGCTCTCGGCGGAGTCCATCCCGCTCCACTCGTCCTGCTCGTCGGCGCGCAGCGGGAAGACGAAGCCGACCAGCTTGTAGAGGAGGAAGGAGACGCTCCCCGACCAGGCAAGCGTCACCAGCACGCCCACCGCCTGCCAGCCGAGCAGGGACAGGCTGCCGTCGGCGGCGTCGGGATTGACGACCTTGGTGGCGAGGACGCCGGTGAGGAGCGCGCCCAGCGTGGCCGCCACGCCGTGGACCGCGAAGACGTCGAGCGAGTCGTCGATCCCGAGCCGAGGGCGGAAGCGGACGGCCAGGAGGGAGGCCAGGCCGGCCAGCGCACCGATGAGCAGCGCCGAGGCGGGCGTGACGAAGCCGCAGGCCGGCGTGATGGCGACCATGCCGGCCACCGCGCCGGAGGCCAGCCCGACGCCCGACATCTTGCCGTGGAAGAAGAAGAGCTCGGCGAGCCCCCAGGCCGCGGCGGCCGCCGCCGGCGCGAAGAAGGTGTTCGCGAAGGCGTAGGCGGCGACCCCGTTGGCGGCCAGCGCCCAGCCGCCGTTGAAGCCCAGCCAGCCGAACCAGAGCATGCCCGCCCCGAGGATCACGAAGGGCACGTTGTGCGGGAGGGAGGTGGGCGCCTTCAGGCCGCGTCGCTTGCCGAGGAGCAGCGCGCCGACGATGGCGGCGGCGGCGGCGTTGATGTGGACCACCGTGCCGCCGGCGAAGTCGAGGACGCCCAGGGCGCGGAGCCAGCCGCCCGGCGCCCAGACCCAGTGCGCCACCGGCGTGTAGACCACCAGGCTCCAGAGGACGACGAAGAGGACGAAGGCCTTCAGGCGGATGCGCTCGACCAGCGCCCCGGAGATGAGCGCCGGCGTGATGACCGCGAACATGCCCTGGAAGAGCATGAACGCCGTGTGGGGGATGGTCGCGGCGAGCGCCTTCTGGGCGTCTGCCCCCACGCCGCGAGGCCGAACCAGTGCGCGCCCCCGAGGAACGAGTCGAAGCGCGCCGGGCGAGAAGGAGAGGCTGTAGCCGACCAGCGCCCAGAGCACGCCCACCACCGCCATGCAGACGATGGAGAGGATCATGGTGTGGACCACGTTCTTGGCGCGGACCAGTCCGCCGTAGAAGAAGGCCAGTCCGGGGGTCATGAACAGGACCAGGCCGGCGCAGAGGAGCACGAAGGCGGTGTCGCCCGAGTTGATGGGATTCAAGTGGGAACTCCTCCGGAGAGAGTGGGGTGCCCACGCTCCGTGCAGGGCGCGTGCCGCATTGCCGAGCAGGCATCCCGCGCGCTTTCCGGCCACGCGCCGCGCGGGTGCCCGACGCCGAGCATGAGACTGCCCGGGGCCCGAGCAGGTCCTACGGCGCCGCCGGGCTGCTTCGCGCTTCTGGGAGGCGCTTGGAGGCCTTCTTGCCCTTGGCTGCTGGGGCGTCTTGGCCTTGGCGGTGGCCTTCTTCGCGGCCTTCTTCACGACGGCCTTCGGGGGCTCGGGCGGAGGAGGAGGAGGAGGGTGGGGCGCCACGTACGGGTCGTCGTCGCTGGCGCTCTGGATGCCCGGCGGCGCTCCGTCCACCACGCGGTATCCGGTGCGGGAGAGCTCCTCCTCGCCGACGCCCTTCTCCAGCCAGGCTCGATCGGCGCCGCTCGTGCCCGAGGCGTCGAGGGTCCGCTGCGCGCCGGCGCGGTCGCCGGCTCGTCCCTGCAGCGCGGCCAGGTGCAGCGCGGCCCGGGCGCGCTCGTTCGCCGGGGTGCCCTCCCGGTCGGCCAGGATCCTCTCCAGCGCCGGGAAGGCCTCGTCCGCCCTCGCCTTGCCGGAGAGTGCGAGCTTGGCGAGGCCGTACGCGGCGCGCGGGTGGTACGGGAGATGCCGGAGCGCGGCGAGGTAGGCGAGGCGTGCCGCCTCCGCCTTCCCGGACCGGCGCAAGGCGTCGCCTTGCAGGGCCAGCGCCGCCGGCAGCCCCGGGTCGGCGGCCACCGCCTCGGCCGCGAACTCGGCGGCGCCGGACGGATTGCCGGCGAAGAGCGCCACGCGCCCCTGGACGACGCGCCCCTCGGCGCCCGTTCCGGGGCGGGAGGCCGAGGTCGCGGCGGAGCCTATCTCCCGCCGCCCCATCGCCAGCGCCGCCCGGGCCAGGCTCGCGGCCGGCGGGACCGTCGGACGACCGTTCGGGCTGGTCGAGGAGCCTCTCGGCCTCGGCGGCCGCGGCCTCGTCGCGGTAGTCCGCCGCGAGCATGGCCAGGGCCTGTGCGCGCAGCGACCCGGCTTCCATGGCGTCGATGGCGACGAGCGGCTCGAGAACCTGCGACGGCCGCCCGGTAGCCGGCCCAGGTGTCGGCGCGCATCAGTTCGTGGGCGCGCACCATTCCCTTCGCGAGGACCTCGCGCCGGTGGTGGGACGCGGTAGAGCAGGGCGGCGGCCAGCGCCACGATGACCACGCCGGCGACCGCGACCACCTGGACCGTCCGGGACGAACCTCGCGGGGAGGGCGGTGGAGCGACTCCGGGGCGCGAAGCCGAGCCGGCTCCGTCGTCGTCTCCCGCTTCCACCCAGCGGGGGTCGCCGCCGCGGGATCCGGAAGCCACGTCTGGATCGGACGAGGGCTCGCGGTCGGTCGGGTCGGAGGGCGGCCTGGGCATGATCACGGGTATCGCCCCGGCCGCTGGGGGAGTCAAAAAAGGAACGGCGCGCGGGACATTGCCCGGCGCGCCGTCCGGTGGTCGTCGGGGGTCAGCGGGGGGACTAGGTCCCGCGCTCCCGCTCCTCGCGCTCGTCCTCGCGGGCGACCCCGGAGAGCACGTCGTTCACCGAGGGGAACCGCATGATCTCCCCCCGGGCGATCTTCCAGGCCTGCTGGACGATCCAGGAGAGCGAGCGGTCCTGGCGGGTGGCCTCCTTCTGGATCTCGTTCAGCATGTCCTCGGGGAAGTAAAGTGACTGCTTGCGCTTGTCGGTGCCGGCCATCGTTTGTCCCCTGAGGTAGGATCTGAGTGCGTTCCTGCGTTCATACGTCGCGCATCCACGCAACGTCAAGAAACGCGGGGGAATGGGCGACAGAGAGCAAGAAAAGAGGAGCCGACATTTCTGGCGGCTCCCCGTGGGCCAAGAGAGGGAGGGGGTCCCCTCGGCCCAACGTCGAAGCAAGGTGACTCCTATACGTAAGGATGTCCGGACATGACGTGGACCGGTCAACTCTCTTTAGATCGTACCGCGACCACGGGACATGAACATGAATTCATTTACTTCTCTGGTTCTGGATACTTGCAGGCGAAGGGCCCTTCTTGGGGTGGGTGACAGCGCACTCGTCGCCCTTTCCGGGGGGGCCGATTCGACGGCGCTCCTGGGGGCGCTGGCCGAGCTTCGAGAGGCCGGCGAGTTGAAGGGGCTGGTCGCCCTGAACGTCGACCACGGCCTGCGCGCGAGCGGCGCGCGCGACGCCGACGCTTGTGCTGCAGTCTGCGGCAGGCTCGGAGTGGAATTCCGCCGCGCCACGGTCCGGGTGGCCCCGGGCAACGTCCAGGCCGCAGCTCGCAAGGTTCGATACGCAGCGCTTCGGCACGAGGCGAGCCGGGCCGGAGCGACGCTCGTGGCCACCGGCCACACCCGCGACGATCAGGCCGAGACCGTCCTCCTGCGACTCCTGCGAGGGTCGGGCGCAAGAGGGCTGGCTGGAATTCCTCCGCGCAGAGGAGCCATCGTCCGGCCGCTCATCGACCGATCTCGCGCCGAGGTCCTCGCCTACCTGGACGAACGCGAGCTGCCTCACATCGAGGACCCGAGCAACGCCACGCCCAGGTTCCTTCGAAACCGGGTGCGTGCCGAGGTCCTGCCGGTCCTGCGCGCCATCGCGCCCCATGCCGAGAGCGCGCTGGCGCGCGCGGCCGACCTCCTGCGCGACGACGACCGAGCGCTTTCCGCGCGAGGCCGGCGCCTGGTGACGGGCGGCGCGGCGCGGGTGGAGGACCTTCTAGGTGAGCCGATCGCCGTCCGACGGCGCGCGATCCGGAGCCTGTGGAAGCGCGCCACCGGGCGCCTGGCCGGCCTCGAGGCCCACCATGTCGAGTCGATCCTGGACCTCCTGGGAAGCCAGGCACCGTCGCGCGCCCAGCTTCCCGGCGGATTCGAGGGCAGCGTGCGCTACGGCGAGGTGTCCATCCGGCCGGTGCCGGCCGCGTCGATGGAGCATGGCGCCACTCGCCTCCCCGGCCCGGGCGCGCATGTGCTCCCCGGCGGAGCGGTGCTCGAGGTCGATGGCGGCAGCGACGCGAGCTGGCCGCTCTGGTGGCGGGGCCGGCGCCCGGGGGACCGCTTCCACCCCGCCGGAAGAAAGGGATCGAAGAAGCTCAAGGCCTGGCTCATCGACGAGAAGGTTCCTCGCGAGGCGAGAGACCGGCTATGGGTCCTCGCCGACGACGACGGGCGCGTGATCTGGATCCCGGAACTGGGCGCCCGGTCGGAGAAGCCCAGCGTCAGCGCCAGCTTGCGGGTCGGGGCAGCGATCCCGGACTGCGCCGGCGGTCCGCCCTGTTATATTGACCGTCCGAAGTCACTTTCGGGGGAAGCCCCGGGAAGAGGTTCGGAAAATTGCGCCAGTCCTACAAGACCATCCTGCTCTGGGTCGTCCTGATCCTGATGTTCGTGGCGTTCTACCAGTTCTTCGCCCAGCACGGCCGCGAGCAGAAGGAGTTCGCCTTCTCCGACTTCATCGCCAAGGTCGAGTCGGGAGACGTGCGTGACGTCTCGGTGAAGGACACCAACTACTACGGCCACATGCGGGACGGGAGCGACTTCCACACCGTCGGCCCTCTCGACGCGACCGGCGCGGTCTTCGATCGGCTCCAGAAGAAGGGCGTGAAGGTCCTCTACGAGAAGGCCGACCAGAACTCGTTCTGGGTCACGGTCCTCGTGCAGTACCTGCCGCTCGTATTCCTCTTCCTGCTCTTCTTCTTCTTCATGCGCCAGCTGCAGGCGGGCGGCGGGAAGGCCATGAGCTTCGGGAAGTCGAAGGCCAAGCTCATGACCGAGCACCACAACAAGGTCACCTTCGCCGACGTGGCCGGCATCGACGAGTCGAAGGACGAGCTCGAGGAGATCATCTCCTTCCTCAAGGATCCAAAGAAGTTCACCAAGCTCGGAGGCCGGATCCCCAAGGGCGTTCTCCTGATGGGCCCCCCGGGCACCGGCAAGACGCTGCTCGCACGCGCGGTGGCCGGCGAGGCAGGCGTGCCCTTCTTCTCCATCGCCGGCTCCGACTTCGTCGAGATGTTCGTGGGCGTGGGCGCGAGCCGCGTGCGCGATCTCTTCGAGCAGGGCAAGAAGAACGCTCCCTGCATCATCTTCATCGACGAGATCGACGCGGTGGGTCGCCACCGCGGCGCGGGCCTGGGCGGCGGCCACGACGAGCGCGAGCAGACGCTCAACCAGTTGCTCGTCGAGATGGACGGCTTCGAGTCGAACGACGGCGTGATCCTCATCGCCGCCACGAACCGCCCCGACGTCCTCGATCCGGCCTTGCTTCGCCCGGGGCGCTTCGACCGTCGCATCGTGGTGCCCCGCCCCGACGTGGGCGGGAGGCTTGGCATCCTCAAGGTGCACACCCGCAAGGTCCCGCTGGACGTCGTCGACCTCAGCAAGATCGCGCGCGGGACGCCGGGCTTCTCCGGCGCCGACCTGGAGAACCTGGTCAACGAGGCCGCCCTCTACGCGGCCCGCCGGAACAAGGAGAAGGTCGAGGGCTCGGACTTCGAGTACGCGAAGGACAAGGTGCTCATGGGCACCGAGCGTCGCTCCATGATCATCAGCGACAAGGAGAAGCGCACCACCGCGGTCCACGAGGCCGGGCATGCGCTCGTCGCCAAGGTCCTCCCCAACGCGGACCCGCTGCACAAGGTGACCATCATCCCCCGCGGCCGCGCGCTCGGCCTGACCCAGCAGCTGCCCCTGGAGGACCGGCTCAACATCAACCAGGAGTTCGCGCTGAACCAAATCGCGATCCTCATGGGCGGTCGCGTTGCCGAGGAGATCACCTTCGAGGAGAAGACCACCGGGGCCGGCAACGACATCGAGCAGGCCACCAACATGGCGCGCGCCATGGTCTGCGAGTGGGGCATGAGCGAGCGGATGGGCCCGCTGGCCTTCGGCAAGAAGGAGGGGGAGGTCTTCCTGGGTCGCGACATGGCGTCCACCCAGACCTACTCCGAGCAGACTGCCCGCGAGATCGACTCCGAGGTCCGGCGCATCGTGAACGAGCAGTACGACCGGGCGAGGAAGATCTTGCTCGAGCGGCGCGAGGCCCTCGGCAAGATCGCCGACGCGTTGCTCGAGCACGAGACGCTCGACCTCGCCGACGTCGACAACCTCCTCGCGGGCGGTTCCATCGCGCGCGCGCCGCCCCCCAAGTCGCCCCCGCCGCCGGTCGTCGACAAGGGCGAGCCGGAGAAGGTCAAGAAGGGTGGGATTCTCGGGGGCCTGGGCAGCCTGGGCAAGCCCGAGGCCGGGAAGGCGTAGGACGGCGCCTGGAGCAACGGTGACGGGACCGTCGATCCGAATCGGGGGGCGGGAGTTCGCGCCTCCTGGCGTGTTCATCGTCGGCGTCCTGAACGTCACGCCCGATTCCTTCTTCGACGGCGGCCGGTACCTCGACCCCGGCGCCGGTCTCGAGCATGCGCTCCGGCTCGCCGCCGAGGGGGCGGACCTCATCGACGTGGGGGGCGAGTCGACCCGGCCGGGCGCGCCCGGAGGTGTCCGAGGAGGAGGAGCTTCGCCGGGTCATCCCGTTGCTGGAACGGCTCGCCGCCTCCGGGTTCCCGGTCCCCATCTCCATCGACACGTCCAAGCCGGCGGTGGCCCGCGCGGCGCTGGGCGCCGGGGCGGCGATGGTGAACGACGTACGCGCGCTCGCCGACCCGGAACTCGCCAGGGTGGTGGCCGGGGCCGGTGTAGCCGGTGGTCCTCATGCACATGCGGGGACACCCCCGCGACATGCGGGATCGGGCCGTCTACGGGGACCTCGTCTCCGAGGTCCGCGTCGGAACTGTCCGAAACCATGGCGCGCGCCGTCGGCGCGGGGATCTGGCGAGGACCGCATCCTCCTCGACCCCGGAATCGGGTTCGCGAAGACCGCCGAGCAGAGCGTCGAGTTGCTGGCGAGGGTTCCCGACCTGGTCGGGCTGGGGCGTCCGCTCCTGGTCGGGCCGTCCCGCAAGAGCTTCATCGGCGCCATCACCGGAGCCCCGGCGGAGGACCGGCTCGCGGGCACGCTCGCGGCGGTGACCGCGGCCGTCCTGGGAGGGGCGACCTTCATCCGGGTTCACGACGTGGCGGCCTCACGCCAGGCGGCCCGGGTGGCGGCGGCCATCCGGGCTTCTGGCGGTTCCCGCGGCAAGCCGTAGACTGTCCCCAGGGAGGCGGAATGGCGGCGAACCCAGGAAACGGCAACGGCGCAGGCGCGGAGCGGAAGCTCTTCGGGACCGATGGCGTCCGAGGCGTCGCCAACGTCCATCCGATCACGGCGGAGGTGGCGCTGCAGCTCGGGCGCGCGCTGGCCTGGAAGGTCCGCTCGGGCGACCACCGGCACCGCATCGTCATCGGCAAGGACACGCGCCTCTCCGGGTACATGCTGGAGACGGCCATCGCTGCCGGAATCTGCTCCATGGGCGTGGACGTCCTGCTCTGCGGTCCGCTTCCCACGCCGGGGATCGCCTTCATCACCCAGTCCATGCGCGCCGACGCGGGCGTGGTGATCAGCGCCAGCCACAACCCCTACCAGGACAACGGGATCAAGTTCTTCGATCGCACCGGGTTCAAGCTCCCCGACGACGAGGAGCTGGAGATCGAGCGGCTGGTGCTGGGCGGCTCCGGGTCGACCTCCGACTTCCAGGGGTTGCGCCCCACCGCCGAGCTGATCGGCAAGGCCAAGCGCATCGAGGACGCGATCGGCCGCTACGTGGTCTTCCTCAAGTCGCTCTTCCCCCGGGAGCTGACGCTCGACGGCATGACCATCGTGGTGGACTGTGCCAACGGCGCCGCCTACCACGTGGCGCCGGCGGTCTTCGAGGAGCTGGGCGCGAAGGTCATCCCGCTCCACGTCGAGCCCAACGGCCGGAACATCAACGACAACTGCGGCGCCATGCACCCGGAGGGAATGGCGGCCGCAGTGCGCGCGAACGGCGCCGACCTGGGCATCGCCCTCGACGGCGACGCCGACAGGGTCATCGTCGCCGACGAGAACGGCCAGGTCGTGGCCGGCGACGCCATCATGGCCATCGTGGCCCGCGACCTGCTCCGGCGCGGCCAGCTGCAGCAAGGAGACGGTCGTCGCGACGGTGATGAGCAACGTCGGGCTCGAGCGGGCCATGGGCGAGCTGGGCGGCGCGGTGGTCCGCACGCAGGTCGGCGATCGCTACGTCGTCGAGGAGATGCGCCGGGGCGGCTTCAACTTCGGAGGCGAGCAGTCCGGGCACCTCATCTTCCTCGACCACGTCACCACCGGCGACGGCGTGTGCGCGGCGCTGAATCTGCTGGCGGTGATGAAGCGCTCCGGGCAGCGCCTCTCGAGGCTGGCCGCCTGCTTCGAGCCGTCGCCCCAGGTCCAGATCAACGTCGCCGTGAAGGAGAAGCTGCCGCTCGAGACGCTCGACTCCGTCCAGTCCGCCATCGCAGAGGTGGAGAAGGCGCTCTGCGGCAAGGGGCGCGTCCTGGTGCGCTTCTCCGGCACCGAGAACAAGGCGAGGGTCCTGGTGGAGGGGCCCGACGACGCGGTCATCCGCTCCCATGCCGAGCGCATCGCCGCGGCGCTCCGGCATGCGCTGGCCTGACCGGATCTGGGCTAGATTCTCCCCATGACCGCACCGCGCCTCGGCGTCAACGTCGACCACGTCGCCACCCTTCGACAGGCGCGCCGCGCCAGCTACCCCGACCCGGTGGCGGCGGCGATGCTCGCCGAGCTGGGAGGAGCCGACCAGATCACCATCCACCTCCGCGAGGATCGCCGCCACATCCAGGACCGCGACCTGGAGGTGATGCGCAAGACCGTCACCACCCGGCTGAACCTCGAGATGGCGGCCACCCAGGAGATGGTGAAGATCGCCTACGAGCTGCGCCCCGACGAGGTCACGCTGGTCCCGGAGCGGCGCGAGGAGCTGACCACCGAGGGCGGGCTCGACGTGGTTCGAGGGCGCGAGACGGTCGGACGGGTGGTGAAGACGCTGCGCGACGCCGACATCCTGGTGTCGCTCTTCATCGACCCCGACCCCGATCAGGTGAAGGCGGCCTTCCGGGTCGAGGCCGCATGCGGTCGAGATCCACACCGGGCGATACTGCGACGCGCGGCTGGACGGCGATCGACGGCGCGAGCTGGCCCGGGTGGTGGACGCCGCCAAGGCCGCGGCCAAGCTCGGGCTTCAGGTTGCGGCGGGTCACGGGCTCAACTACCGGAACGTGCTGCCGGTCGCGGCCATCCGGGAGATCGAGGAGTTCAACATCGGCCACGCCATCGTGGCCCGGGCGGTGCTGGTCGGGATGGAGCGCGCGGTGCGCGAGATGAAGGATCTGCTGGTCAGGGGCACGCCGTGATCCTGGGCATCGGTCTCGACGTGGTGGAGGTGGCACGCATCAGGCGCCTGGTCGGGACCGACGCGCCGGAGGAGACCGCCAAGCGGTTCCTGGCCCGCTGCTTCACGGACGGTGAGCGCCGCTTCTGCGATGCGCGGGCCGACCGGGCCACCCCCTACGCGGCCCGCTTCGCGGCCAAGGAGGCCGCCTCGAAGGCCCTGGGCGCCCCGGCCGGCATCCACTGGACCGACGTCGAGGTCCTGCGGCGAGGAGGGCGCGCCGCGCCTCCGGTTCACCCGGGTGGCGGAGCAGGTGGCGCGGGACCGGGGGGTGACGCGGATCCACCTGTCGCTCACCCACGACGCCGGGGTCGCGGCCGCGGTGGTGGTTCTCGAGGGGGGGGTCACATGAGGCTGGTGGGCTCGGAAGAGATGCGTGCCATCGAACGGATTGCGATCGAGGAGATGGGCATCTCCGGAACGACGCTCATGGAGCGGGCTGGACGGGCCACGGCCGAGTGCGCCATCACGCTCGCCGGGCAGGCCGGACGGATCGTCGTGGTCTGTGGCGCCGGCAACAACGGGGGCGACGGGTTCGTGGCGGCACGGCATCTCCACCTGGCTGGAAGGGAAATGGTGGTCATCGCGCTCGGGGCGGCCGAACGCGCCACGGCGGAGGCTCGGGCCGCCTGGAAGCAGGCCGAGGAGGCAGGTGTCCCCGTGGGTGGGCTCCCGGCGCTCCAGGGATTCCCGGCGCGCCCCGGCGACGTGGTGGTGGACGCGATCTTCGGCACCGGCCTTCTGCGTCCGGCGCTCGGGCCCTTCGCGGAGGCCATCGAGGCCATCGGCGCCCTGAGGGAGCGCGGGGCGCGGGTGCTGGCGGTGGACGTTCCGTCGGGCATCTCGGCCGACACCGGACGCCCGATCGGGCCGGCGGTGCGAGCCGACCACACGGTGACCCTCGGATTCGCCAAGATCGGGTTGGCGCTCCAGCCCGGCGTGGAGATGGCCGGGGAGGTGACGGTGGCGAACATCGGCATTCCGGCCGCCGCCGCCGACCGGATCCCCCCCACCGCCGAGCTGCTGGACGAGACCGCCGCCCGCGCGCTGGTTCCGCCGCGAGGGCGCGAGGCGCACAAGGGGGATGCCGGACGCCTGCTGGTGGTGGCTGGCTCGCCCGGGAGGACCGGGGCCGCTCACCTGGCGCTGACCGGCGCGCTGCGTGGCGGTGTGGGACTGGTGACGCTCGCCTCCCGGGCCGAGGTCGTCGGCATCGCGCTCTCCGGGCGCCCCGAGGCCATGAGCGTGGTCCTGCCCGGGACGGGCGCCATCGCCCGCAGCGACATCCCGGCGCTGGAGGCGGCGATGGATGGCGCGAACGCGCTCGTGTTTGGCCCAGGCATCCCCCGGGGAGCGGAAACGGCGCCTGCCATCCGCGCGCTGCTCGACCGGAGACCACTCCCCACCGTCATCGACGCAGACGGCCTCAACGCGCTCGCCGACCACCCGGGCCTGGTGGCGGTGATCGGTCACGACGCGCCCATCGTCCTCACGCCGCACCCTGGAGAGATGGCGCGTCTGGTCGGAGCGACCATCGAGGAGGTGCAGGAGGACCGGGTGGGCATGGCGCGGCGAAAGGCGCAGGAGTGGGGCGCCGTGGTCGTGCTGAAAGGGGCGCGGACCGTGGTCGCCGACCCGGACGGCCCGGCCGCGATCATCTCCACCGGGAACCCGGGCATGGCGACGGGAGGGACCGGCGACGTGCTGGCCGGTCTCCTGGGTGCGCTTCTCGCCGGGGGGCTGCGACCGCGCGAGGCGGCGCGTGCGGCGGCGTGGATCCACGGGCGCGCCGGCGACATCGCCGTCGAGAAGTTCGGCGAACGCGGGATGATCGCCGGTGACCTGGGGGAGTCCATCGCCGCCGTGTGGGCCGAATGGGGAAGGTGAGCCGTCCCGAGGTCGCGCGCTGCAGAAGGACGACGAGGTCGGCTGGCGCGACCCGCTCGCTGGGGGAGCGGCTGGGCCGGCTGCTCTCGGCGGGGGACGTGGTGGCGCTGGTGGGCGACCTGGGCGCCGGCAAGACCCAGTTCGTTCGCGGCCTCTGCCGCGGCACCGGCGTGCCCGATGCCGAGGTGTCCAGCCCGACCTTCGCCATCGTCGCCACCTACCGGGGTCGGCTCCCGGTCCACCACGCCGACCTCTACCGGATTGGCGACGACGACGAGCTCTACGCCACCGGGTTTCACGACCTCGTGGGAGGCCCGGGGGCCACGGTCGTGGAATGGGCCGACCGCGTGCCCGGCGCGCTTCCCAGGGAGCGGCTCGAGATCGCGCTTGCCCACGACGCGCGGAGTCCCGCCGTGCGCCACCTGGCGATCGCCGGTGTTGGCGGGCGCCACTCGGCGCTGGCGCGGGCGCTCGCGCCTCGCCGCCGGAAGCCAGGGCGAACGAGTCCTCGCGGGCACTAGGTGCAGTCGGCTGCGGCTGGTTCCGCGGCGCCGTGTATCACCTTGCCGCCCTTCACGACCCGGAGCACGTGGTTGACCGCGGCGTGCCAGCAGAGGTGGGCCGGCGACCGCGCACCCCAGAGGACCAGGTCGGCAGGGGCCCCCACGGCGATCCGCCCGGCGCCTTCGAGTCGAAGCGCCCGGGCGCCGCCCCGGGTGGCGGCCCAGAGGGCTTCACCAGGAGTGAGCCCGTTCTCCAGGCAGGCGAGCGAGAGGGAGAGGCCGACGTTCTCGCTCATCGCCGAGCCCGGGTTTGCATTGGTGGCGAGCGAGACGGCGACGCCGGCGTCGATGAGCTTCCGGCCCGGCGCGAAGCCGCGCCCTCGAAGAAGGAGCGTGGACGCGGGAAGGAGGCCGGCCACCACGCCGCCTCGTGCCAGCGCCGCGATGCCGGCCTGGCTCACGTGCTCGAGGTGGTCGGCCGAGGAGGCGCCGACCTCGGCGGCCAGCTCCGCGGCGCGATCGTCCGCGAGCTGATCGGCGTGCAGTCGTGGCACGAGCCCCAGGTCGCGAGCCGCGAGGAGCACGCGCCTCGCCTCATCCACCCCGAAGGCGGTCGAGGACACGAAGGCGTCGCAGCTCCCGGCCAGGCGGTCCCGGGCGACGGCGGGAAGGAGGACGTCGGTCACCTCCCGGACCCAGCCCTCCCGGTCCCGCCCCGTCGGGAGGGCGTGCAGGGGAAGGGCGGTGGCGACGACGTCCATCTGGCCGTCGAGGGCCCGGCCGAGCTCGCGCACCACCAGCAGGAGCCGAAGCTCCTCCTCGACCGACTCGCCATACCCGCTCTTCACCTCGACGGTGGTGACGCCCCAGGAGAGCAGGCGGCGGGCACGCGCGAGGGCGCCGCGCAGCAGTTCCTCGTCGGAGGCCGCGCGGGTGGCCCGCATGGTGGCGCGTATGCCGCCTCCGGCGCGGGCGAGCTCGGCATAGTTCTTCCCCGACGCCATCGCGCCGAACTCCTCGGCCCGGGCGCCGTCGTCGCCGAAGACGAGATGCGTGTGGGAATCGACGAGGCCGGGCGTGACGAGCCGGCCATCCGCGTCGAGCACCTCCGCGGCGGACAGGTCGACCGCAGCCGCCAGCTCCGCGTCCGGTCCGACCCAGGCCACCGCCCCACCGTCGATGGCCACGGCGTGGCCGGGGAGCAACGCGGGGTCGGGCGAGGCCCGATCGCAGGTGGCGACGAGGGCCCGGCGAATGGCAAGCGTGGCGCGGATGGCGGGGGGCATGGCGCGGTCCTCGGTTCAGGTGGGGATCTTCACGCCCCGCTCCCGGGCGACGGCCCTGGCCTCGACGTAGCCGGCGTCGGCGTGGCGCAGCACGCCCATGGCCGGGTCGCCTCGCAGCACCCTCGCCACCCGTCGCCCGGCGGCCTCGGTCCCGTCGGCGACGACCACCTGCCCGGCGTGAAGCGAGTAGCCCATGCCCACCCCTCCGCCGTGGTGGAAGCTCACCCAGGAGGCGCCGTTCACGGCGTTGAGCAGCGCGTTCAGGATGGGCCAGTCGGCCACCGCGTCGGAGCCGTCCTTCATCGCCTCCGTCTCCCGGTAGGGCGACGCCACCGATCCACAGTCGAGGTGGTCGCGGCCGATCACCACCGGCGCCCGCAGCTCCCCGCGCCGGACCATGTCGTTGAACTCCACGCCGGCGCGGTCACGCTCTCCGTAGCCGAGCCAGCAGATGCGCGCCGGCAGCCCCTGGAACTTCACCTTCCGTGCGGCGAGATCGAGCCAGCGCAGCAGGCCTCGCTTCTCCGGGAAGAGGCGAGCCACCGCCGCGTCGGTCCGGGCGATGTCTGCGGGGTCGCCGGAGAGCGCCACCCAGCGGAACGGCCCCTGGCCCTCGCAGAAGAGGGGCCGGATGTAGGCCGGCACGAAGCCCGGGTAGTCGAAGGCATTCGCGACCCCGGCGTCCCTGGCCCCGGCTCGAAGGTTGTTGCCGTAGTCGAAGACCTGGCTTCCCAGTGCGCGGAGCGCCAGCATGGCCTCGACCTGGACGGCCATGGATTCCTTCGAGCGCCGGATCACGAGGGCGGGGTCGCTCTGCCGGAGCGCGGCCACCTCGGAGAGCGAGAGCCCCGCCGGCACGTACCCGTGCAGCGGATCGTGCGCCGAGGTCTGGTCGGTGACGAGGTCGGGGGCGATGCCGCGCCGGACCAGCTCGGGGAAGACCTCCGCCGCGTTTCCCGAAAGCCCCACCGAGAGGGGGCGGCGCTCGAGCCTCGCCGCGGCGAGCCGCCGGAGCGCGTCGTCGAGCGAGTCGGTCGCCTCGTCGAGGTAGCCGCCGGCGAGCCGCTTGCGGATGCGTTCGGGATCCACGTCCACGCCGAGGAAGGCGGCGCCGAGCATGGTGGCGGCGAGCGGCTGGGCGCCACCCATCCCGCCCAGGCCGCCGGAGAGGATGAGCCGGCCGGAGAGGTCGTCCGACCCGAAGTGGGTTCGCCCCGCCTGCGCGAAGGTCTCGTAGGTGCCCTGGAGGATTCCCTGCGTTCCGATGTAGATCCAGGAGCCTGCGGTCATCTGGCCGTACATCATCAGCCCGAGCTTCTCGAGCTCCCAGAAGTGCTCCCAGGTGGCCCAGTGGCCGACCAGGTTGGAGTTGGCGATGAGCACGCGCGGGGCGTCGGGATGGGTGCCGACGACGCCGACCGGCTTTCCGCTCTGGACGAGAAGGGTCTCGTCGTCGCGCAGGACGCGAAGCGCGGCCACGATCCGCCTGTAGCTCTCCCAGTTCCGGGCGGCCTTGCCCGTGCCGCCGTAGACCACCAGGTCCTCGGGCCTCTCGGCGACCTCCGGATCGAGGTTGTTCTGGAGCATCCGGAGGGCGGCTTCCTGGACCCACCCCCGGCAGGAGAGGGTGTTTCCTCGCGGCGCGCGAATCTCGTCCATTCCACGCACTTAGCACAAGGCCGGGGCGTGCGCCCGGAGGGTCGGCTACACTCCGGGGCCGTGAACGACCGCGCCTTCATCGCCGCCCTCCGCCTGCTGCCCAAGAACGCCCTGTCCCGTGCCGTGGGTGCTGCTACCCGGTTGCCCTTGCCGGGTCCGGT
>CAVOWI010000013.1:0-57439 GCA_963700085.1 uncultured delta proteobacterium | reverse complement strand
AGCCCCCGCGGCGCGAAGTAGGCCGTCTGTGTGAGGAGCGATCCTCCGTTGCGCGGCACGGCCTCGAACTGGAGCCAGGCCTGTCCCGGTACCTTCATCTCGGCGCGCAGGCGCAGCGACCGTCCCGGTTCGACCGTCTCGACGCGCCAGAAATCGAGCGCGTCGCCGGGGCGAAGCTGGTCCGGGTCGCGCCGACCGCGACGGAACCCTGGTCCCCCCGCCAGCTGGTCGAGCACGCCTCGGATCTCCCAGGCCCAGTTCATGTAAAGCCAGCCCCGCTCGCCGCCCAGTCCGGTGAAGGAACGGAACAGCAACCCGGTCGGGAGCGCCACCTGGACGGCCCGGCGCTCGATCATCATGCCCTCGACGGTGGCCAGCTGCACGGTGGGAACGCCTTCGGGCGCGCTCGAAAGGGCATCGCTCCAGGCCGTTTCCACCTCGCCGCGCGCCAGTCCCTCCAGGGCGCGTTCGAGCGCCTCCTCGTAGGACAGGGGCTCGATGGCAGGAAAGAGGCGCCGGGCAGAGTGGTCCCGGACCACCACCTCGTTCTTGAGCCCCTCGACGAGCGGCCGGGCGATGGCGTACGGAACGGGCGTCATCCACCGGACCCAGTGAGAGGACAGTCGCGGGGTGAGGATCGGGACAGGGAAGAGGTGGCGGCGCAGCCCGCGCTTCCTCGCGTACCCGAGCATCATCTCCCGGTAGGTGAGGACGTCGGCGCCGCCGATCTCGATCACCTTCCCGGCGGCTTCCGCAACGCCGGGCGCGGCGACGAGATAGGAGAGCACGTCGTGGATGGCGATTGGCTGGATGCGCTGGTACACCCAGCGTGGACAGACCATGACCGGAAGCCGCTCCACCAGCCACCGGATCATCTCGAAGGAGATGCTGCCGCTCCCCACCACCACGGCTGCGCGGAACTCGGTCACCGGGACTCCCGCGCTTCGCAGCGCGTCGCCGGTGTCCTGGCGGGATTTCAGATGATCGGAGAGGCCGGCCCCCGCATCGCCCAGGCCGCCCAGGTAGACGATGCGCTTCACCCCGGCGGCCCTTGCGCCCTCGGCGAAGGAACGCGCAGCCTCGACGTCCCTTTCGGCGAAGGCGCCGTGGGCGCCCATGCTGTGGACGAGGTAGTAGGCCACGTCCACGCCCTCGAAGGCCGGGGCCAGCGTGGTCGGGTCGAGGACGTCGCCATGGACGATGGCGACCTGCCCGGCCCAGGATCTTCCCGAAAGGCGGGCCGGGTCGCGCGCCAGGACGCGGACCGTCTGGCCAGCTTCGAGCAGGCGGGGCACGAGCCGCCCCCCCACGTAACCCGTCGAACCGGTGACCAGGACCATCCGGGAGAGATAGCCCGGACGGGCTCGTCCCGCCGCAGCCCGGCGGGGGCCCTCGCGCGGGCAGGCGCGCGACGCCGGGCGCGGATAGAAGGAGACGATAGCGGTCCACCCGAAGGGGAGGTCGAACGGATGATCAGCCAGAAGATGCAGAACGCGCTCAACGCGCACGTCACCGCCGAGCTGTACAGTGCCAACCTCTACCTCGCCATGTCGTCCTACTGCGACGGGCGGTCCTACAAGGGCTTCGGTCGCTGGTTGCGCGTGCAGTACTTCGAGGAGATCGACCACGCCCACAAGATGCTCGACTACCTCGTGACCCGGGGAGGAGAGGCGGCCATCGGTGCGGTGAAGGCGCCGCCCCGCGAGTTCGGGTCGATCCTGAACCTCTTCGAGGCCGTGCTCGACCACGAGCGGCACGTCACCCAGTCGATCGACGAGCTTCACCGCACCGCGCTCGCCCAGAAGGACACCGCCGCGCAGGTCTTCGCGCAGTGGTTCGTGGCCGAGCAGGTGGAGGAGGAGGCGGGCGTCCAGGAGATCGTCGACAAGCTCAAGATGATCGGCGACAAGTCCAGCGCCGCCCTCTACCTGGACAAGGAGTATGGGAAGAGGACGAGACCAGCTCCCTGATTCACCAGCTACCGTCCCGGTCTTCCGGCGGCGGCGCCGGGGGCCCGCGGAGACCAGGCTGCGGGGCGGTGACCCTGAGTGATATCGATCGCAATCCTGACTCCTTTGGCCTCCGCCATTTGACTCTCCGTAAAACGGGGGATGGGCCAATGGCGCCATCTCCGCTAGCCTCGCTGTCCGACATGCGACACGTCCCGAAGGAATCGAGGCCGAGGCACGGTGATCCCGTGGATTGGCCGATCCCGCGAAGCGCCTGGAGCCTCCTGCAGCCCCGATGGATCCGGCTGCTCAGGGCGTTCCCCGTGGCCGTCGAGCGTGGGGCCCACGGTCCGACGATCGTGGTCGCGATGGCCAACCCCGGTGACCTTGCGGCCATCGACGACATCGCTTTCGCTACTGGACTTCGAGTGAAGGTCCTCCCAGTCTCCCAGGAAGAGATCGATCGAGCCATCGCCGTCCACGTGGACGCGAAGAATCCCTCGGCGGCGGACTCCGAGAGTGTTCCGGTGGAGATTCGGGAAGTCGTCTCGCCAGTCCGTCGGGCCTGACTCGACCGCTGGCCCGGGTCGCGGCCTCCTTCGTCCGGCGGCTCAACGAGCGCGAGGGAGAAACGGTGGTCCACAGCCTGAAGGAGCGGATGGAGCTGGGGGAGCCGACGAGCACGTAGGGGAGACGCCCACATCCGGCCGCGGCGTCGGACAAGCTGGGAGTGACATGCGGCTCTCGTTCGGTAGGATGGCCTTCATCCGGAGGAACAACCCCATGCGCTCCCTCGCCTGCCTCGTCGCCGCCGCCCTGCTCGCCTCCTGTGGCGGGTCATCCGGAGGCACGACCTTCACGTATCAACCGCCCCAGCCGGCAACGCTGGTCGAGCTCGATTCGGTGGGCGCCGGACAGGCAGCGGTCGCTGACGGCGCCGCCTTCCATGCGGGTCCCGACGCCACGACAGGGCCATCTCTTGCGGCACTCGCGGATGCGATGGCCGCCCCGCTCTTCGACTCGACCGCGCTACCGGGCGCAACGCCCCTGTCCCGGGCGATGTCCGTGGCCACCTCGGCAGCGGCGGTCGCGGCGCTCCCCATGGACTCAGCCGTGTCGGTGGTGGCCACCTCCTGGTCGCCGGGGTGCATCACCACCACGGCAAGCTCCGTCACCTACGCCGGCTGCTCCCGGGCGTCGAGCGGCGTCACGTTGACCCTCGACGGCACGGTGTCACGCACCGCGAGCGCCGTGGACTGGTCGCTGCGGGTGACGATGAAGGGCTCGGTCGCGAGCGGCGCAGGCGCAATCGCCATCGACGCGGGATCCGACCTCGACGGCACGATGGCCTTCGGGGCGGGAACGGCGAAGGGCCGGTCCTCCAGCGTTGCTCGAGCCACGGCCTCCGGCGCTGGGATCCCCAGCGTGACCGCCGCGGCGACCACGTCCGCCACGCTCGATCTCGCCTACCAGGCCTCCCCGTTCTGCATCACCGGGGGAACGGTGGAATTGACGCGGGTCTGGACCGCACGCCCCCTCGGGATGCCCACGACCCCTCCCTACGACGACCGCGGCTACCGGTTCACCTGGTCCGGATGCGGCCAGGCGACCGTAGCGCACTCGAGGTGAGGGGCAGTACCCGAGCCGTCTCGTCGGCACGATCCACGCGAAGGGCTGGTCGACGGTACCGTCAGTACCAGCCGAAGCCGAGGCGCATCATCCAGATGCTCGAAGCCGTCACGTCGGCTGAACCGAAGAACTGGTGGGACCAGTCCATGCCCAGGGTGATGTGAAGCGGGGCGGCCACGGGGAAGGCCCAGCCGGCACCGAGGAGCACGTTTGTGCCGAAGTAGCTGAAGCCGACCACGCCCGGGACCGGCGCGGAGATCGTGAGCGTGGAGAGACCGGCGCCGCCGCGCAGGAAGAATCCGTGCACGAACGGGAACAACGTTGCCACGACATCGTAGTCGATGAGGGTGATGCCTGTGCTTTCGCCGTAGGGCGTGCTTCCAAACGTGCTGAGCCCGGTCAGGTCGAAGCCGAGCAACAACTGGGGCATGAGTCTCGCGCCGGCCTCGACGTGGTAGGCGAGACCGCCCGCGCTGCCGTAGGTGGAGAGTGGCGTCCAGTAGCCGTCCCGGTAAGTGCCTCCGTTGCCGTAGCCGAGCCCGAGGTTGAAGTAGAAGGGGCTGAGCGGAGGGCTCCACGGCGGGACGTACTGAGGAGGCGGAGGAGGGGGCGGCGGCGGATAGCGGTAAGGCGGGGGATACTGGGCGGCGGCGGCGATGGGGGTTGCGAGGAGCAGGGCCAGTGCAAGGCGGCGCATGGATGGACCTCCACAACGCCGGAGGCCCCGGATTGGGGGCGGCGCCAACGCCTTGGACGCGGGCGGCGTGCCAGGGATTCAATTTCACGGAACGAGAACGAGAGCGCCCCGGCTCCGACCCCCTCGCAGGTCGGCAAGGGCCTCGTTCGCCTGGGCAAGCGGTCGAGGCTCGACCTCGGTCCGTACCGGGATCCGAGGTGCCAGGGCCAGGAACTCGTCCCCGTCGGCGCGGGTCAGGTTGGCGATGGACCGAACCGACCGCTCGCCCCACAGGCTGGAGTAGGGGAAGGACGGGATGTCGCTCATGTGGATCCCCGCGCAAACGACCTTGCCGCCTGGGGTCAGGGCGCGAAGCGCGGCCGGGACGAGCTCTCCGGCGGGCGCGAAGATCAGGGCTGCGTCGAGCGGCTCCGGTGGCGGCTCGGTGGAGGCTCCGACCCAGGAGGCCCCCAGCGCTCGGGCCAGGTCGGCCGGGGCGTCTTTTCCGCTCCGCGTGAAGGCGAAGACCTCCTGGCCGGCGTGGCGTGCGAGCTGGGCCACGATGTGCCCGGCCGCGCCGAATCCGTAAATCCCGAGCCGTCTCGCCTCCCGGACGGGTTTCCAGCTCCTGAAGCCAATGAGCCCGGCGCAGAGCAGTGGCGCCGCCTCGACGTCGGCGTAGGCGGCCGGCACGGGAAACGAGAAGCGCTCGTCGGCCACGATCGACTCCGCGTAGCCGCCGTCGAGGTGGTAGCCAGTGAAGCGGGCACGTTCGCAGAGGTTCTCCCTGCCGGCGCGGCAGAAGGCACACGATCCGCAGGTGAAGCCCAGCCAGGGGATGCCCACGCGGTCGCCCACCCGGAACCGCGTCGCGCCCGGTCCAGCCGCCGCGACCCTCCCGATCACCTCGTGGCCGGGGACGACGGGATGACCCGGGAAGGGGAGCTCGCCGTCCAGGACGTGCAGGTCCGTGCGGCAGACGCCGCAGGCGGCGACGGCGACGAGGATCTCCCCAGGGCCCGGCGAGGGGTCGGGGCGGTCCACCGGCACGAGCACCGACCCCGGCTTCTCGAACACCATGGCGCGCATCGTCTCTCCCGCCAGGAAGGATACCGCTTCCCGGAAGGTTTCCGGTGGCCCCGGCCGTGCTCGCCAAGTAAACGTCCAGGCGAACCGGAGGTTACACATGGCGACTTCCCCCACCGATCGGAACTTCCGGCTCCCCGAGGCGACCCGCCCGGTGCGCCACGACGCCTTCCTCTCCATCGACCCGGAGGCGCGAACGTTTCACGGCCGGATCCGCATCGGGCTGTCGCTCGACGCACCGGCCGAGGGAATCACCCTCCACGCCGCGGGGATCCTGATCGTCCGCGCGACGGTCAGTACCGGAGGCGTGAGGAGGGACGCGACCGTTGCGCCATTTCCGTCCAGCGAGACCGTTCTCCTCTCCACCGGCACCCGGATCATCGCCGGGCCTGCCGAGGTCGAGGTGGAGTGGACGGGCACGTTCAGCGCCGGCCTTCGCGGCCTCTACCGGGCTGGCTCACTTTCGGCCACGCAGTTCGAGGCCGCCGATGCCCGCCGCGTGTTTCCGTGCCTCGACGAGCCGGGGTTCAAGGCGCCGTGGGCCCTGACCCTGGAGGTGCCCAAGGGGGCGGTTGCCCTCTCCAACGGACGGGAACTTCGTCGCGAGGCCCGGGGCGACCGGGACGTTGTGACCTTCGCCGAGACCCCGCCGCTTCCGACCTACCTGGTTGCGGTGGTCGCCGGCGACATGGCGTCCGGTCCGGAGGAGGTGGTCCGCGGGGTGCCGGTCCGGACCTGGGCGATCCCCCTGAAGGCCGACCTCACCGCCTTCGGCCAGGAGGCCGCCGCCGCGGTGCTCCCGCGCCTGGAGGACTACTTCGGCGTGCCCTACGCCTTCGGCAAGCTCGACCAGGTGGGTCTCCCCGACTTCGAGTTCGGCGCCATGGAGAACGCCGGCCTGATCACCTACCGGGAGACCGCGCTGCTGCTCGATCCCGGCACTGCATCACTGGCAGTGAAGAAGCGCATCGCCGAGGTGGTGACCCACGAGCTGGCCCACCAGTGGTTCGGAAACTGGGTGACCATGCGCTGGTGGGACGACCTGTGGCTGAACGAGTCGTTCGCCACCTGGATGGCCTACAAGATCGTGGCCGGCTGGAAGCCGGAGTGGCGCATCTGGCTGGATTTCGACCAGGGCAAGGCGGCGGCGCTGGGGCTCGACGCGCTTCGGTCCACCCACCCCATCCACGCGGAGGTGAAGAACCCCGAGGACATGGGGGAGGCCTTCGACCTCATCACCTACGAGAAGGGCGGGGCGGTGCTCCGCATGATCGAGGCCTGGCTCGGCGAGGGTCCCTTCCGGGAAGGCATCCGGCTCTACATGGGGCGCTTCGCGCGCGGCAACGCCGTGGCCGGTGATCTCTGGTCCGCCTTGCAGGAGGCATCCGGCCAGCCGGTGCTGGAACTGGCGAACTCCTGGATCCGGCAACCGGGCTACCCGCTCGTCTCGATCGCGCGAAACGGTTCCAGCCTGCGCCTTTCCCAGCGCCGGTTCCTCTCCGAGCCCGGTGCCGAGGCTCCAGGGACGTGGCCCGTGCCGGTGGTGCTCCGGTTCGGGGACGACCGCGGGATCCACGAGCAGCGCGTGCTCCTTCGTGAGCCCGCTTCCGAGGTCGAGATCGACGCCAAGGGCCCGATTCGCTGGCTCCACGGGAATGCGGGGTCGACCGGCTTCTACCGGGTCGATCACGCCGGTCCGGACCGCGCCGCGCTCGGCCGCCATCTCCGCGACCTTCGACCGGAGGAGCGGATCGCGCTCCTCTCCGACGAGTGGGCGCTGCTCCGCGCCGGGGTCCGCGCGCCCGAGCCCTTCCTCGACCTGCTCGCGGCGTTCGCCGGGGAGGAGGATCGAGCTGTCCTCGACGAGCTGGTGGGGCGCCTCTCCGCGGTGGAACACCGGCTTCCCGACGCCGACGCAAGGGCCCGCTTCCGCGTCTTCGCGGCGTCGTTGCTCCGGCCGGCTCTCGACCGGGTCGGGCTCGACGCCCCGGCCGGCGATGACGGCGAGGCGCGGCTGCGGCGCTCCGCCCTGGCTCGCGGCATGGCGCTGGTGGCCCGCGACACGGAGACGTCGTCGGCCCTGGTCGGGCGCCTCGACCGTTTCCTCGAAGGCGATCGGGAGGCCCTCGAGCCCAACCTGCACGACGCCGCCGTGGCCGCTGCCGCCCGGGACGGCACGGCGATGCGCTTCGAGCAGTTTCGCCGTCTCGCCCGCGAGGAGAAGGACCCAGCGCTCCAGAAGCGCTACCGGATGGCCGTGGCCCTGTTCGAGTCGCCCGACCTGGCGCTTCTCGCCGCCGAGATCCCCTTCGGCGACGAGGTCCCGCTGCAGGACCTGGCCATCTTCTCCGGCGCGCTCCTCGGCAATCGTGCCGCCGCCGGAACCTTCTGGAGCCTGCTCCGGGAGCGATGGACGCCCTTCCAGGCGCGGCTGGCCGACGCACCGCTCATGCTGCGGCGGGTGGTGGAGGGGATCGGGTCGCTCACGACCCGACAGCAACTGGAGGAGGCGCGGGCGTTCTTCGCCGAACACGACGTGCCGGCGGCGCGGCAGGGGATCGCACAGACGCTCGAACGGCTCGGGCAGGACGTCGCGCTCTGGGAGCGAATCTCGCCCGCCGTCGTGGCCTGGCTGGCGGCACGGGGAGACAACCGGTGACGGCGAGCGCCTAGGTCTCCCGCAGGAACTCGAGAACAGCCGAGGCCACGGCCTCGGGCTCGTGACGCATCATCATGTGCCCGGCCCGGGGGACGACCCGGGTGCGGACGTCGCGCAGGCATGCCACCCGTTCCGCCATGTCCGGCGGTGGCGGTAGCTCGGTTAGCTCCCCCTCGAGCAGGAGCACCGGGCAGCGAACCGCCTTCCAGTACTGCCGCCACTGCTCGAGGCGGAACGGATACGGGCCCCGGGTCACGTGCACCGGGTCGTGCTTGAAGGCGCGACCTCCGGGGACGGGCAAGGTGCCGTGTTCGGCGAGGAAGTGGGCCACGCCTGGCGGGCAGAGGGGGTCGAACTGCCGGATTCGAGCGGCACACGCCTCCATGCCGGGCAGGACGCGCGGGCCGCGCCGTCTGGCGCGTCGGACTCCGTGGATCCAGTCCACCGCACGGCGCGGCAGGTCCTCGTGGGGCTCCTCGGGCAGGCGCATCCCCTCCATCACCACGATCCGCCGCGTGCGCTCCGGAAAGACCCCCGCGAAGAGCGCGGCGATGGAGCCGCCCATGGAGTGGCCCAGCAGCACCAGTTCCTCCCGGGCGACGGCGTCCACCAGGTCGGCGACGTCGGGGAGGTAGTCCATGAAATGGTAATAGCCGCCGGCCCCCACCCACTCGGTGTCGCCGTGGCCGCGAAGGTCCGGGGCGACCACGTGATACCCGGCGTCGGCGAGCGCCGGGGCGATGGGGGCAAAGCCCCAGGAGAGGTCGAGGAAGCCGTGAAGGCAGAGAAGTGTGGTCGTTCCCCCGCCGTCCCACTCCAGGAGATTGTGGCGGAGCCCGTTCGCGGTCACCTCCCGCCGTTTCGGATGTGCGTCGATCATGGAGGGGAAGCGTACAGCCGCCACCGTCCCGTCGCCACGATGCGGGCGCCGGGACGGACCGGGGGATATGAGCCCGGAGGAGGACGCCCATGAGATCTGTCTGGATCACCCGCCACGGCGGACCCGAGGTGCTGGAGGTGCGGGAGACGCCGGATCCGATTCCCGGCCCGGGCCAGGTTCGCATCCGCGTGAAGGCTGCGGGTCTCAACTTCGCCGAGCTGATGGCGCGGATGGGGCTCTACCCCGACGCCCCGAAGTTGCCCGCCGTGGTCGGATACGAGGTCGCGGGGGTGGTGGACGCGGTCGGCACGGGGGTGAGCGCTCCTTCCCCCGGCGACCGTGTCCTGGCGATGGTCCGCTTCGGAGGGCATGCCGAGGCCGTCGTGCTCCCGGCGTCCAACGCATTCCCCATGCCGCCCGAGATGACCTTCGAGCAGGGGGCGGCACTTCCGGTGAACTACGTGACCGCATACCACGCCCTCTTCCGCGTGGGCCACCTGTCGCGTGGGCAGTCGGTGCTCGTCCACATGGCCGCGGGGGGCGTGGGCATCGCGGCCATCCAGCTTGCCCGCACCGTGCCCGGCGTGACCGTCTTCGGCACCGCCTCGGCGGCCAAGCACGCCGCGATCCGCGAGGAGGGATGCGACCACGCCATCGACCACCGGAGCCAGGACTACGTCGCGGAGGTCCGGCGGCTGACCGCCGGCCGAGGGGTCGACATGGTCCTCGACGCACTGGGTGGGGACGACTGGAAGAAGGGCTACGCCCTGCTCCGGCCGGCGGGGCAGCTCGTCACGTACGGTTTCGCCAACATGGCGCCCGGGCCGCGCCGTTCCCTCGTCCACGTGGTCCGGGAGTTCCTGTCGATCCCCCGATTCTCGCCACTCAAGCTCATGGAGGACAACCGGGGGGTGGCCGGCATCAACATGGGCCACCTCTGGGGCGAGCCGGAGATGGTGCTGGGCGAGATCGAGGCTCTGCTCGCCCTCTTCCGTGAGGGGCGGATCCGGCCGCGCGTCGACTCCACCTTCCCGTTCCAGGAAGCGGCGCGCGCCCACCAGCGGCTTCACGACAGGGAGAACGTCGGCAAGGTGCTGCTCGTCCCCTGATCAGGGTCGGGCGCCGGCCAGGCAGCTGGCGAGAAAGTCCATGGCCCGCTCCTCCGCCCAGAAACCGGGGCGCCAGGGCGCTCCGGAGACGAAGGCCACGTGGCCGCCGCCCGAGGTGACCTCGAGCGTCACCGCCGGATTGCGCCCGGCTTGCTCGACCGGCAGGGAACGGGCCGGCACGAGCGGGTCGTCGTCGGCGGAGAGAAGCAGCAGCGGGCGGCGAACCCCGGCCACGAACTGCGCCGAGCTCGACCGGGTCCAGTAGTCCTCCGCGCTCTCGAAGCCATGCAGGGGCGCCGTCACGAGGCCGTCGTAGGACGAGAAGGTGGTGGTTCGCCGGACCGCGTCCGCGTCGATGCGCCCAGGGTGGTCGGCGGCCTTGCGAAGGGCCTTTCGACGCAGGCGGCGGAGGAAGCGCTCCCGGTAGATCCACGGCCAGAACCCCGGGCCGTCGAGGGCGGTGGCACATAGGGACAGGTCGAACGGGACGGAGATGGCGACGGCAGAACGCACGGCGGCGGGCAGGTCGTCTCCGCGCTCGCCGAGCCACTTCACGAGCTGGTTGCCTCCGAGCGAGAAGCCGGCCAGTGCGATGGGACGCCCCGGGTCCTCTGCGGTGAGGCGGTCCACGATCGCCCCGAGATCGCCGGTGTCGCCGGAGTGGTACTGCCGGAGCAGCCGGTTGGGCTCCCCGGAGCAGCCGCGGAAGTTCCATGCCGCGACCGCGAGGCCGCGGCGGGAGGCGGCCGCCGCCAGCCCGCGCACGTAGGAGGCCCGGGAGCTGCCCTCGAGGCCGTGCGAGATCACCAGGACCGGGGCGCCTCGCCCGGCCCCGTCGAGCCGGTCCACGTCGAGGAAGTCGCCGTCGGGGAGGTCCCAGCGCTCCCGGCGGAACCGGGGACGTGGCAATGGCCGGGCGACGCTGGCGTAGACGGTTCCGAGGTGCGGCCCGGGAAGCCAGGCGGCGCGATGGAAGGGCGGCGAGCTCACGGGGCGGCTCGTCCGGCGCGCATGGCGTCCCGGAACTGGCTCGACCGTCGCAGGGACAGTCCTCGCTCCACCGCCAGCCGCCACGTTCGGGTCAGCGCGGCGGCAGCTTCGGCATCCCCCAGGAGATCCAGCGCCGCCGCCAGGGCCTCGATGGTGGACATGCCGCCTTTCACGGTGGGTACACGAAGCCTCTCCGCCAGGACCCCGGGAATCGAGAGGCGCGGCAGGGTCTGCAGCTCGGGGATCCGCTGGAGCATGCGCCTGGCCTGGGACCAGGTGGCGTCGAGCACCACCAGCGTCCGTGGCGGCGGCGAAGGGATTCCCCCGGCCGGAGAGGGGAAGAGGACCGCGGTTCCGGTGGTGGGAATCCGGGAGAAGTCGAGCGGCTCGCCCGGCACCGCGTGGTCCACGATCTCGCAGCGGGAGAGCGAGAGCGCCGCCCACCGTCCGGAGTTGGTGGTTCGCACGCGCTCCTGCCAGTGGCGAAGCATGAACACGCGGGTCCGGTTCTCCACGCGCGGGCTCTCGGCGCACAGGCAGTGACTGGGCGGAAAGAAGCACCCCGGGCAGCGCCGGGAGAGGTCCGGAACCCGGCTCCGCACTAGTGCCTCGACCCAGGCACTACCCCTCGCCGCCGCCGAGGAGGAACAGGTTGACCCCGCTGCGCGACCATCCGTCCTGCGCCGCGAGCAGGTCGAGGGTGATGGAGGCCACGTCGTCTGCCATGGGCTCGACCGACGGCATCCGGTCCCGGTAGAAGAGCTTGAGGTAGGCCCCGCACGCCGCGCAGGCCTCGGCCTTGAGTCCGCCCTGGTCGCCGGCCACCTCGAGGAAGCGGATGCCGCCGGTGGCCCGGCAGTTCCAGCACTGGATGCGGGTCAGGTTCCACTCGGAGCCGCACAGCGAGCAGCAGAGGTAGCGCAGCTTGTCGTCGCCCAGGACCACGCCTGCCACGGGGGCCGAGTCGCAGACCGGGCAGCCGCGCTGGCTGCGCTCCATGCGGTCGGACGGGAGACCGGCGGCGAGCGCCGAGAAATAGACTTGAAGAGCGGCCCCGACGAACGGCGCCTCGGCCAGGTCTGCCGAGGCGGGCGTGCCACGGAGCACCCCGTCGGCCATGGCCTCCAGTTCCTCCGGCCCGGCGCTGGCGAGCCGCCGGAGAGCCTGGGAGGCTGGCCCTGGCCACTCCCGCCCAAGCAGGTCCTCGACCAGCCCGGCCAGGACATCGCGCCAGGCCGAGCTGCGCGCCCACGTCGTGGCGCGCAGCGGCGCGGTGGTGGAGATCTCGGTGCCAACCGGGGCCGGCGGCACGCGCACCACCATGCGGGACTGGGCGTCGGCCACCGAGGCCAGCGCCTCCAGGAAGTCGCCCACGGGACTTCCCGGGACGAGTTCCCGAAAGCGGCGCGCCCGGCCCTCGAAGAGCTCGGCCGGGCGCGGCAGCTTCAGATAGACGACGTCGCCCGGCAGGCCGGGCGTATCCCCGCTCATCGATCCTTGCCCCCGGTGATCTGGCGGAACCAGGCCGGGTGGTGGAAGCGTGCCCAGGCCTTCGTCACCGTGCCCCGGACCATGGCGCGAATGGAGCCCCGGGTCCAGTAGGCCGCGTACCAGTGAATGCCGATCCCGATGAACATCACGAAGGCGGAGACGGCGTGCAGCAGGCTGGTGACGCGGCGGAGCGGCGCCGGGAAGGCGTTCGCGAACCAGGGCTGCCACATGGTGATGCCGGTCAGGAAGAGGATGGCGATGATGGGGACCATCGACCAGTACATGAGCTTCTGGCCGGCGTTGTACTTGCCGGTGTCCGGGAACTCGATCTTCTTCTTCATGTAGGCGACCGAGTGCTCCACCCACTTCGCGTCGGCCGGGGTCCACTGGTTGTCCTTCCGGATCTTCCACGCGTACGGGTAGAAGAGCAGGACGAGCAGCACCCCGGCGAAGGGGTGCAGCAGGCGCATGAACTGCCCGCCGCCGAAGATCGCCGACATCCAGAAGAAGAAGGGGGAGAAGAGCGCCAGCCCGGAGAAGAAGAGGAACAGGAAGGCGATGGCGATGAGCCAGTGGACGATGCGCTCGGAGTTGTCGTGACGGAGAATCTTCCCGTCGGGGAGGACCAGGTCCTCGTCGCGCTTCATGACTGAGCCTCCTTGCCCGACTTCTCGTCCGCCTCGTCCGGCACCTCGAGCGGCCCGTACCGCATGTAGTGGAGCACGCCGGCCACCAGCACGCCGAACATGGTGGCCACGCCCAGCGCGCGGGCCACGCCCGAGCGCCAGAAGGTGACGACCGGACCGACGCTCGGGTCCCTGGGCAGGCCGTAGGTCTCGGAGCGGTCGCCGTGCGGCAGCACGAAGAAGACGTGGGTGCCGCCCACGCCGGGCGGGTCGTAGATTGCCGCCTTCGAGAGCCCTCGTTCGCGCAGGTCCAAAAGCCGGTGCGCGGCCAGTTCCTTCATCTCGGACATCGAGCCGAAGGTCAGCGCCTGGGTCGGGCAGGACTTGATGCAGGCCGGCTCGAGCCCGACCGAGACCCGGTCGGAGCACAAGGTGCACTTGTAGACCCGGCCGTCCTCCTTGCGGATGCGGGGGATGTCGAACGGGCACCCGGTGATGCAGTAGCCGCACCCGATGCAGCTGTCCTGCTGGAAGTCGACGATCCCGTTGGCGTACTGGACGACCGCACCGGGAGCCGGACAGGCCTTGAGGCAGCCCGGGTCGGCGCAGTGCAGGCATCCATCCTTGAAGATGAACCAGGCCAGCGAGCCGTCGACCTCGGTCTCGTTGAACTTCATCACCGTCCAGGACTGGTCGGAGAGGTTCAACGGATTGGTGTAGCTCCCCTGGAAGGTTCCCACCTCCTCGCGGAGGTCGTTCCACTCCATGCAGGCGGCCTGGCAGGCCTTGCAACCGATGCAGCGAGAGAGGTCGATGAGCTTCGCCACCTCGGGACGGAAGGAGCGGGCGTTGGGAGCGGACTCGACGGTGGTGGCCGAGCGAGCGCGGATGTCCTGGGTCTCGAGAGCCATGGCGTCCTCCTAGGCCTTCTCGACGTTGACCAGGAACGCCTTGTACTCGGGCGTCTGGATGTCGGCGTCGCCCACCGGCGGGGTGAGCGTGTTGGTGATGTAGCCCTTCCTGGTCTGGCCGACGAACCCCCAGTGAATGGGGAGGCCGACCACCTCGATCTCCTTGCCGTCGACGGCCAGCGTGGGCATGCGCTTCGTCACCAGCGCCTTGAGCCTGACCTGGCCTCGCTTGGACTTCACCACCACCCAGTCGTTGTTGCGGATGCCCCTCTTCTTGGCGAGCCCCTCCGGGAGCTCCACGAAGGCCTCCGGCTGGAGGATGGCGGGGATGCGGGCGTTCTTGGTCCAGAAGTGGAAGTGCTCGGTGAGCCGGTAGGTGGTGGCGACGAACGGGAACTCCTCGGGCTTGCCGAAGGCCTTCCAGTCGTCGGGAAACACCCGCGCGCCCGGACTGTTCAGGACCTTGCCGAAAGGGTTCTTGGCGAGCGGTGTGTCGAAGGGCTCGTAGTGCTCCGGGAACGGCCCGTCGGTCATGGCCGGCGCCCAGAGCCGGGCCACGCCCTCGTTCGTCATGATGAACGGATTCATGCCGTCGGCGGGGGGTGAGTCGGCCTTGAAGTCGGGCACGTCGTTGCCGACCCACTTCGTCCCGTTCCACCACACCAGCTTGCGGGTGGGGACGTAGGGAACGCCGTCGGCGTCGCAGGAGGCGCGGTTGTAGAGGATGCGCCGGTTGGCGGGCCACGACCAAGCCCAGCCCGGGGTCACGCCCAGCCCGCTCGGGTCCGCGGCGTCTCGCCGGGCCATCTGGTTTCCGGCCTGGGTCCAGCTGCCCGAGAAGATCCAGCAACCGCATGCAGTCGAGCCATCGGCCTGGAGGACCGCGAAGCCAGGCACCTGCTCGCCCTGGCGAACCAGGAAGGCGCCCTGGTTCTTCGGGTCGGGCACGTCGGCCAGCGCCTGTCCGTTGAACTCCCTCGCCACCTCGTCTGCTGCGGGCGACTTCGCGATCCGGTAGGGCCAGGTGAGCTTGAGGATGGGATCCGGGAAGGCCCCGCCGTCCTTGGCGTAGAGCTTCTTCAACGCCAGGAAGAGCTCGCCCACGATCTCCAGATCTCCCTTGGCCTCGGCCGGCGGCTCGGCGCCCTTCCAGTGCCACTGCAGCCAGCGTGAGCTGGACACGAGGGAACCGTCCTCCTCGGCGAAGCAGGACGACGGAAGCCGGAAGACCTCGGTCTGGATCTGGGACGGGTCGACGTCGTTGAACTCACCGTGGTTCTGCCAGAACTCGGCGGTCTCGGTGGCCAGCGGATCGATGGTGACGAGGAACTTCAGCTTGCGCAGGCCGGCGGTGACCTTGGCCTTGTCCGGGAACGAGGACAGGGGGTTGAAGCCCTGGCAGATGTAGCCGTTCACCTTGCCCTGGGCCAGGAGCTCCATGACCCGCAGCACGTCGTAGCCGCCGTCGATCTTCGGCAGCAGGTCGTAGCCGAAGTCGTTCTCCTTGGTCGCCGCGGCGCCGTACCAGGCCTTCATGAGCGAGACGAAGAACTTGGGGTAGTTCGACAGGTAGTTGAACTGGCCGGGGCGCAGGGCCTTGGGCGTGCGCTTGTCCAGGTAGGTCTGGAGGTCGGGGTCGGCGTCGGTGGGGAGGGTGAGGTACCCCGGCAGCAGGTGCGAGAGCAGGCCCAGGTCGGTGAGCCCCTGGATGTTGGAGTGGCCGCGCAGCGCGTTCACGCCGCCGCCCGCCATCCCCATGTTCCCGAGCAGGAGCTGGATGATGGCGATGCAGCGGATGTTCTGCGACCCCACGCTGTGCTGGGTCCAGCCGAGCGCGTAGAGGCTCGTCATGGTCCGGTCCGGCGACGAGGTGGAGGCGATGGTCTCGCAGACCTTCAGGAACTTGTCCCTGGGGGTGCCGGTGGTGCGCTCCACCATCTCCGGGGTGTAGCGGGAGAAGTGCTTCTTCAACCGCTGGAAGACGCAGTTCGGGTCCTGCAGCGTCGGATCGACCTTGGCGAACCCGTCCTTGTCGAGCTGGTAGGTCCAGGTGCTCTTGTCGTACTTCCGCTTCTCGCCGTCATATCCGGTGAAGAGGCCGTCGTCGAAGCCGGTGTCCTCGCGGACCAGCAGGGAGGCGCTCGTGTAGTTCCGCACGTAGTCGTGCTGGATCTTGTCGTTCTCGAGCAGGTACTTGATGACGCCGCCCAGGAAGGCGATGTCGGTGCCGGGCCGGATGGGCGCGTAGAAATCGGCCACCGCCGCGGTCCGCGTGAAGCGCGGATCGACCACGATGAGCTTGGCCTTGTTCTTGATCTTGGCCTCGATGGCCCACTTGAAGCCACAGGGGTGCGCCTCCGCGGGGTTGCCTCCCATGACCAGGATGACGTCGGCATTCTTGATGTCGACCCAGCTGTTGGTCATTGCACCGCGGCCGAACGTGGGGGCCAGACCGGCCACCGTGGGACCGTGTCAAACACGTGCTTGGTTGTCGAACGCTACCCCCCCGAGCGCCCGGATGACCTTGTGGAAGACGTAGCCGGTCTCGTTCGACGAGGCCGAGGCGGCCAGGAACGCCGTCGTCGGCCAGCGGTTCACCGTCTGGCCCCTGGCGTTCTTGGCGACGAAGTTCTTGTCGCGGTCCTCCTTCATGAGGCGCGCGATGCGCTCCATCGACCACTCCCAGGTGACGCGCTTCCACTCCGAGGAGCCGGGCGCGCGGTACTCGGGGAACTTGAGGCGGGTGGGGCTGTGGATGAAGTCGAGGAGGCTCGCTCCCTTCGGGCAGAGCGTCCCGCGGTTGACCGGGTGATCGGGATCGCCCTCGACGTGCATGATGTCGGTCCGGGCGTTCTTCGACCTGTCACCCAGGCCGTAGAGGATGACGCCGCAGCCCACCGAGCAGTACGGGCAGGTGTTGCGGGTCTCGCTGGCGTGCGCGAGCTTGAAGAGCCTCACGTCAGCGAGCGCTCGGGCGGGAGAGAACCCCAGGGCCCCGATGGTGGTGGCGCCGATACCCGACGCGGTCAACTGCAGGAAGCCTCGTCGCGAGACGTTCATGTCACCTCCAGAGACCGCAGCCTACGGCAAGCGATGTCACCGGTGCCAGGGGAGCGGCCGGATGAGAGGAGGACCAGGGAGGACGAGGGAGATGGCGCGCTGCGTTATCCCCGGGAAGGGGGACCAGCGGCTCGCCGACCCGCTCATCGGGAGGACTCGACACCTCGGTATTCGTCGTGGTGTCATCCCGGCCGTCCATGGCCGACGACTTCATCCTCACCACCGACGGGCTGAAGAAGGAGTTCAAGGGATTCGTCGCGGTGAACGACGTGAACCTTCGCGTTCGACGGGGTGCGATCCACGCGCTCATCGGGCCGAACGGTGCGGGGAAGACCACGGTCTTCAACCTCCTGACGAAGTTCCACGCGCCCACCGCCGGGCGCATCGTCTTCAACGGGATCGACATCACCGGTGACCGCCCCTCCGACATCGCGCGGCGCGGGGTGGTGCGTTCCTTCCAGATCTCGGCGGTGTTCCCCAACCTCACCGTCCTCGAGAACGTGCGGGTCGCGCTTCAACGGAAGCTCGGGACCTCCTTCCACTTCTGGAAGAGCGATCACAGCCTGAGGGTCCTCCACGGGAGGGCCGAAGAGCTCCTCGACGCGGTGGATCTCCTCTCCTTCCGCGACACGGTGGCGGTGGAGATGCCCTACGGGCGGAAGCGTGCGCTGGAGATCGCGACCACGCTGGCGCTGGAGCCGGAGCTGATGCTCCTCGACGAGCCGACCCAGGGAATGGGTCACGAGGACGTGGGACGGGTCACCGCCCTCATCGACAAGGTCTCCGCCGGGCGCACGATCCTCATGGTGGAGCACAACCTCTCCGTCGTCGCCGACCTCTCCGACACCATCACGGTGCTCTCCCGCGGAAGCGTCCTCGCGGAAGGGCCCTACGAGGAGGTCTCCAGGAATCCGGCGGTTCTCGAGGCCTACATCGGGGTGGCGTCGTGAGCCCGGGTCCCCCGCCGGTGGAGTTCCTGCGGGTCACCGACCTGCACGCCTTCTACGGGGAGTCGCACATCCTCCACGGGGTGGACTTCAGCGTGAACCAGGGCGAGCTGGTCACGCTGCTGGGGCGGAACGGCTCGGGGCGCACCACCACGCTCAAGGCGATCCTCGGGCTCACCGGGCGCCGCACCGGGTCGGTGATGGTGAACGGGAACGAGACCATCGATCGCCCCTCGCACAAGATCGTCCAGCTCGGGATCGGGTATTGCCCCGAGGAGCGCGGCATCTTCTCGAGCCTCTCCGCGGAGGAGAACCTGACGCTCCTGCCGCTGGTCGGCTCCGGGGGCATGAAGCTCGAGGCGATCTACGAGATGTTCCCGAACCTCTACGAGCGGCGCAAGAGCCAGGGCACGCGCCTCTCCGGAGGCGAGCAGCAGATGCTGGCGGTGGCGCGCATCCTCCGCATCGGGGCCAGGTTGCTCCTCCTCGACGAGATCACCGAGGGGCTGGCGCCGGTGATCGTCCAGACTCTCGGCCGGGTGGTCCGGAAGCTGAAGGAGGAGGGCTTCACCATCGTCCTGGTCGAGCAGAACTTCCGATTCGCGGCGCCGCTGGCAGATCGCCACTACCTCGTCGAGCACGGCCGAATCGTCGACATGATCCCGCAGGGCGAGCTCGCGTCCCGCACGGAGCAGCTTCACAAGTTCCTCGGCGTCTAGCCGGGGAGAAACCGCACCACGGAGAGGAACGACATGAACCGCACGTCCCGATGGGTAGTGATCGCCGCGCTGGCCGCCTGGGCCGCACCTGGGGTCGCCGCCGACGCCGTCTCCGACGGTGTCGTGAAGATCGGTGTCCTCACAGACATGACCGGATTCTACTCGGATCTGGCCGGCCCCGGCTCGGTGCTGGCCGTGAAGATGGCCGTCGACGACTTCGGCGGCAAGGTGCTGGGGAAGCCGGTCGAGGTCGTCTCGGCCGATCACCAGAACAAGGCCGACATCGCCTCGAACACCGCCCGGAAGTGGTTCGACGAGAACCAGGTCGACATCGCGGTCGACATGGTCAACAGCGGCACGGCGCTGGCGGTGATGCCGGTCGCGGCCGAGAAGAAGCGGATCACGCTCCTCTCCGGTCCGGCCACCACGGCCATCACCGGGGAGAAGTGCACCGCGTACAACATCCACTACACGTACAACAACTGGGCGCTCGCCAACGGGACCGGCCGCGAGGTGGTCAAGCAGGGCGGCGACAGCTGGTTCTTCATCACCGCGGACTACGTCTTCGGGAAGTCGCTCGAGGAGGACACCGCCGCGGTGGTCAAGGCCGCCGGAGGCAAGGTGCTCGGCGCGGTCCGCCACCCGCAGAGCAGCGCGGACTTCTCGAGCTACCTCCTCCAGGCGCAGGCCTCGGGCGCGAAGGTGGTCGGCATGGCCAACGCCGGGGCCGACACCATCAACACCATCAAGCAGGCCAAGGAGTTCGGCGTCACGCCCAAGCAGACACTGGCCGGCCTCCTCGTCTTCATCTCCGACGTGAACAGCCTGGGTCTGGAATCCTCGAAGGGAATGTTCCTCACCACCGCCTTCTACTGGGACTACGACGACCAGACCCGCGCCTGGTCGAAGAGGTTCCAGGACCACCCGGACAACAAGAAGAAGGCGAAGCCGACCATGGTCCAGGCCGGGCTCTACTCGGCCGTCACCCACTACCTGAAGGCAGTCCAGGCGGCCGGCACGGACGCCGCCGACCCGGTGATCGCCAGGATGAAGGCCACCCCGGTGAACGACTTCTTCTCTCGCGGCGGCGTCATCGGCCCGGACGGCCTCCACCGTCACGACATGTTCCTGGCCCAGGTCAAGACCCCCGCCGAGTCGAAGGCGCCGTGGGACTACTACAAGATCATGAAGAAGATCCCCGCCGCCGAGGCCTTCCCGAGCGTGGAAGCCCAGAAGTGCCCGCTCGTCGCGAAGAAGTGACCGGGAGGGGAGCGGGAGGGGAGACGCCATGCAGGCCCTGTTCGGACAGCTGCTCGTCGGGCTCATCAACGGCTCGTTCTACGCGCTGCTGTCGCTCGGGCTCGCCATCATCTTCGGCCTCCTGAACATCGTGAACTTCAGCCACGGGGCGCTCTACATGACGGGCGCCTTCGTGGCGTGGTTTGGCCTGGAGCGCCTCGGGATCGGCTACTGGGGCGCGCTGCTCCTCTCGCCGATCGCCGTGGGGCTCCTCGGCGTCGTCATCGAGCGCACCATGCTGCGCCGCCTGTACCAGCTCGACAACCTCTACGGCCTCCTGCTCACCTTCGGCCTGACGCTCATCATCGAGGGCATCTTCCACCACCAGTACGGCAACTCCGGGAACTCCTATCCGGTGCCGGAGGCGCTCCAGGGGGGTGCGAACCTCGGATTCATGTTCCTGCCCCGCTACAGGGCCTGGGTGGTGGTCGTCTCCGTGGCGGTCTGCTTTGCCAGCTGGTTCGTCATCGAGCGGACCAAGCTGGGGTCTTACCTCCGAGCCGGTACCGAGAACCCGAGGCTCCTGCAGGCCTTCGGCGTGAACGTTCCCCTCATGTTCACGCTCACCT
Source organism: uncultured delta proteobacterium (assembly GCA_963700085.1). GTDB lineage: Bacteria > Myxococcota > Myxococcia > Myxococcales > Anaeromyxobacteraceae > CAIOAK01. The sequence continues at coordinate 36,839 of CAVOWI010000013.1, read as the reverse complement.
TCGGCTTCGGAGTGGCGCTGGCGGGGTTCGCCGGCGTCATGGCCGCGCCCATCTACCAGGTGAGTCCCTCCATGGGATCCGGCCTGATCATCGTGGTCTTCGCGGTCGTCGTCATCGGCGGGATGGGGATCGATCCTCGGGTCGATCCTCACCGGGCTCGGCCTCGGGCTCGTGGAGGGGCTCACCAAGTACCTCTACCCGCCGGCCGCCTCCACGGTGGTCTTCATCATCATGGCGCTGGTCCTCCTGGTTCGTCCCGCCGGTCTCTTCGGGAGGGAGAAGTGAGCAACGGGACGAACGACTGGCGAGCCCTGCTCCGCCAGGGCGTCATCACCCCCGCCCGCAAGCGGGCCTTCTTCGCCTCGATGTTCGTGCTCGGGGCGCTGCTGCCCTTCGCCGTCTACCCCGTCTTCCTCATGAACGTGCTCTGCATGGCGCTCTTCGCCAGCGCGTTCAACCTGCTCCTCGGGTACACCGGGCTCCTCTCCTTCGGCCACGCCGCCTTCCTCGCCTCGGCCGGCTACGTGACCGGTCACGCGGTGAAGGTCTGGGGGCTTCCGCCGGAGGTCGGGGTCCTGGCCGGGGTCGCGGTGGCGACCGGGCTGGGGTTCGTGATCGGCGGACTGGCCATCCGGCGCTCCGGGATCTACTTCGCGATGATCACGCTGGGCTTCGCCCAGATGATCTACTTCCTGGCGGTTCAATTGCCGTTCACGGGGGGCGAGGACGGGCTGCAGGGCATACCCCGCGGCAGGCTCTTCGGGCTGGTGCCGCTCGAGAACACCCTCGCGATGTACTACTTCACCTACGCGATCTTCATCGTCGGCTTCTACCTCGTCTACCGGACCATCCATTCGCCCTTCGGCCACGTGCTGCGCTCGATACGGGAGAACGAGCCGCGGGCGCTCTCGCTCGGCTACGACGTGGATCGCTACAAGCTCGTCGCATTCGTGATCTCGGCCGGGCTGGCCGGGCTGGCGGGATCGACCAAGGCGCTCGTGCTCCAGTTCGAGACCCTCACCGATGCGCACTGGCACAAGTCGGGCGAGGTCGTGCTGATGACGTTGCTCGGGGGGATGGGAACGGTGATGGGACCCTCCGTGGGCGCGCTCCTCGTCGTGACGATGGACAACTACCTCTCCGGTTTCGGCGACTGGGTGACGGTGATCATCGGATGCGTATTCGTGGCCGGGGTGCTGGCCTTCCGCCGCGGCTTCGTGGGCGAAGCGCTGCACCTCTTGAGGAAGTTCCCTTTCTAGGAGCGTCGGCATGGGCGTGACCTTTCAGGACCGTGTGGCCTTCGTCACCGGTGGGGCGGGCGGCATCGGCTTCCGGATCGCCGAGATGCTGGCCAGGGAAGGCGCGAAGGTCGCCATGGCCGACCTCGACGGCGCCGCGGCCCGGGCGGCCGCCGGGCGCCTCGGCGGGGGAGCCCTGGGGCTCGAGGCGGACGTGGGGCAGGAGGACTCGATCGTCGCGGCCATCGACGCCACGTTGGCCGCCCACGGGCGGCTCGACGTGCTGGTGAACAACGCCGGCCTCCAGCACGTGTCGGCGATCGAGGATTTCCCGGCCGCGAAGTTCGAGCTGCTCGTCCGGGTCATGCTCTTCGGCCCCTTCTACGCCATCAAGAAGGTCTTCCCCTCGATGAAGAGGAACGGCTACGGGCGGATCCTGAACGTCGCCTCCGTCAATGGCCTGGTGGGCTTCGCGGGGAAGGCGGCCTACAACAGCGCCAAGCACGGCGTCATCGGCCTCACCAAGGTGACGGCGCTCGAGGGTGCCGCCCATGGAATCACCGTCAACGCGCTCGCGCCGGGCTACGTCGACACGCCGCTCGTCCGCAACCAGCTCGCCGACCTGGCCCGAAACCGCAACGTGCCCGTCGAGAAGGTCCTCGAGGACGTGATCTACCCGCTCGTGCCCATGCGGCGCCTCCTCACGGTGGACGAGGTCGTCGGCTATGCGCTCTTCCTGGTCTCCGACGCAGCCGCAGCCATCACCGGGTCGGTGGCGGTGATGGACGGCGGGTACACCGCACAGTGATCGCGCCTCGACTGGGGGATCGTTCGCTCTTCCCGCTGCTCGAGCCGCAGGCTTACCTGAACCACGCCGGCGTCTCGCCACCTTCCGAACCCGTGCGGCTGGCGGTCCACGAGGCCGTCGACGATTTCGCCCGGCGCGGCGGCGCGGCGGTGGCGACGGCGGTCGACCGAAAGGCCCGGCTGCGGGCGCGCCTCGCCGAGCTCGTGGGCTGCCGCCCCGAGGACGTGGCGCTCACGACCAACACCAGCTCGGGCATCCAGGCGGTGGCGCTCGACTTCCCGTGGCGGCGCGGTGACCGCATCCTCCTCGTCGACGGAGAGTTTCCCGCCAACGTGACCCCCTGGCAGCAGGCGGCCGAGCTGTTCGGTCTGGAGATAGGCTGGCTGCCGCTCGCTCCCTTCCTTCGCTCGGCGGAGGAGGGGCTCGCGCTCCTCGACCGCGAGCTTGCTCTCGGGGCCCGGCTGCTCGCAGTGAGCGCGGTTCAGTTCCGCAGCGGGCTGCGCATGCCGATCGCAGGGATGGCCTCCCGCTGCGCCGCGGCGGGCGCCGAGATCTTCGTCGACGCGGTACAGGCCGCCGGCTGCCTGCCCCTCGACGTGCGAGGGATAGACTACCTGGCTGCCGGCGCCCACAAGTGGCTCATGGGCGCGCTGGGCGCGGGATTCCTCTACGTGCGGCCGGAGCGGGCCGGGGCGCTCGTCCCGCGAACCGCCGGCTGGCTCTCCCACGAGGACCCGGTGCGCTTCCTCGTCGAGGGACCGGGGATGTTGCGCTACGACCGGCCCATCCGGCGGCGCGCCGACCTGATCGAAGGTGGCGGCATGCCGGAGGTGGCCCTGGCCGGGCTCCTCGCATCGGTGGAGGTCCTCCTCGGGCTCGGCGTGGCGGCCATCGAGGAGCACGTGAACGGCTACCTGGATCGGCTCGAGCCGGACCTCGTGGGGAGGGGCTTCCGGAGCCTCCGGTCGCGCCAGGCGTCGGGACGCGCCGGGATCCTCTCGCTGGAGCCGCCCACCGGCGTCACGGCCTCGGCGCTCTTCCGGGCGCTGGCGTCCCGCGGAGTCGCCTGCGCGACGCCGGACGGGGTCCTGCGCTTCTCGCCGCACTGGCCGAACCATCCCGGCGAGATCCCGGAGGTCCTGCGGGCGGTGGATGGAGCGCTGGCGGCCGCGCGCTGATCCGGGAGGCCGGTCAGCTCCGCGGCGTGCGGCTCGGCGTCAGCCAGACCTCCGCGCCCAGGCGGAACATGGCGGCCTCGAGCCCGAGGTCGGCCGGGTCTGCGGAGAGGAAGGCGGCCATGGCCAGGGCGGCGTTCTCCCGCCGCACCACCTCGTCGGTGATGGGGCCGAACTCGAGGCGCGTGGCGAAGACCGCGTCGACCAGCTCTTTCACTGTCGGTAGAGAGGGGAGGGCGGCGCGGATGCGGAACAGGTAACGATCGAGCGGCTCGGAGTTGCCGAAGGCGAAGGTCACCACGGTGTCGATGGCGCTGTCGACCTCGTGCTCGGACTGGAACTGGACCGTGGCCGCGTCGAGGGAGACACATCGCATGGTGTTCTGCATGCCCCATGGTTGCTGCATTTCCAGAGGGTGCGCCAGTCCCTCGCCGCGGTGACGGGCAAGGGTGACACTCGCCCCTACATCGACTCACGGTAAAATGGGGGAGACGGGCTGGCGTTCACTGAAAGAAAAGTCGGCCGCGCACATCCTCCCATCCCGCTGGCGGGGGAGGCCGGGCTCCCGGCGCCTCCCCGGTGACGGGAAATGGATCCGGTGGTACGCTCCGGCGTGCGTGCATGTAGGACTCGTGCTCACCGGAGGCGGAGCGAGGGCGGCGTACCAGGCGGGCGTCCTGCGTGCGATCGCCGAGATCCTTCCGCGCGGCGCGATGCCCTTCGGGTCGATCTGCGGCGTGTCGGCCGGCGGGCTCAATGCCGTGTTCCTTGGCGCATGGCGCGGCGACTTCGAGGAAGCCTGCCACAGGTTGCGGGAGCTCTGGCTCGAGCTCTCGCCGGAGCGGGTCTTCCGGACCGACGGCGTCCGGTTGCTCGGCATCGGCAGCCGCTGGATGCGCGACCTCTCGGCGGGAGGGCTCTTCCATTCCAGCCGGATCAACTACCTGCTCGACGCCACGCCGCTTCGCGACTTCCTCCACGAACGGCTCCCGCTCGCCGACCTCCGGCGCAACATCGCCTCGGGAGCCATCCGTGGATTCGCCGTCACCGCCACAAGTTACTCAACCAACGCCGCGGTGACCTTCTTCGACGGCGCCGAGGACATCCAGCCCTGGGTGCGGGCCACGCGGGTGGGGGTCCGCACCCAGATCCGGCTCGATCACGTCATGGCCTCGGCTTCCATTCCCATCTTCTTCCCGCCCGTCCGTGTCCAGGGGGCGTGGTACGGCGATGGAAGCGTCCGCATGACCGCGCCGCTGTCCCCTGCCATCCACATGGGGGCGGAGCGGTTGCTCGTGATCGGGGTTCGCCGGTGGCGCGAGCCGGACGAGCTGCAGCCGGTTCGCCGTCCGGCCCGGCGGGAGGTCCTCGCCCCGGCGCAGATAGCAGGAACGCTGCTCAATGCCGTGTTCCTCGAGACCATCGAGGCCGACGTGGAGCGGCTCGAGATGGTGAACCGGCTGGTGGATCGCCTGCCAGCCTCCGAGCGGGGGAAGCCCCCGGGGCGACTCCGGGTCATCCCGACGCTCGTCCTGCGCCCCTCCCGCGACCTGGGCGAGCTCGCCGGCGACCAGTACCGTCGCTTTCCCCGCGTTCTCCGCTACATGCTCACCGGCATCGGCGCCCAGGCCGAGAACGGTTCGGATCTCCTGAGCTACCTCGCCTTCGAGCCGGTCTACGTGGGACGCCTCCTCGAGCTGGGTTACGAGGACACGCTGGCGCGGCGGAGCGAGGTCGAGGAGTTCTTCGGCGAGGGCCGGCGAGCGAAGGGCCTGCTTCGAGCCTGATCGCGCCGATCGTCACCTCGGCGGCGGCAATCCCCGCACAGCCACGGCGATGTCCCGTGCCATCTCCGTGACGAGCAAGCTCGTCGCCGAGACTGCAGCCTCCGTCCCCGTGCCGGAAACCTCGCGTCGGAGGACGACCCGGCCGCGGGCCGCGGCCAGTTCGCCGGTGGCGGTGAGGATCGCCCAGTTTGCCTCCAGGCGTGCCTCCCCGCGCTTGTTCCAGCCCAGCGCGGTCACCTCGACGACGAGGCGCGCCCGCAGCGGGACGGTGGGATCCCAAGGCTGCGGCATCACCCGCCAGGACGGAAGCATGGCAGACAGGTCCTGGGCCAGAACCCGGGAGACTCCTGCGCCGAGCGGCTCCGCCCAGCGGTTGAACTCGTCGAGGTCGACGGAATTGTCCCCCAGGAAGGTCACGATCTGCGGCCGGTCCAGGTAGGCCGCGATGCGGGTGGGGAGCACGCCTAGCGCGCCTTCCTGGCCCAGTGAAGGGACCGCCGAGGCGCCCTCCGGGCTGGCCGAGAGGAGATAAAACCTGGAAGCCGGCGAGGAGCCGAAGCATCCGGTCGAGAGGAGTGCCAGGGCGGCGAGTGTCGAGGCGATGGGTCGCATGGGATTCCTCACTTGGCCGGCGCCGGCTTGCCGTCGACGAGCGCGGACGGGTTGCGCTCCAGGTACTCGGCGAGCACGCGCACCGCAGCGGCGGCGCGCGAGATCTCCGAGAGGGTCTGGGAGAGCTCGCGCTGCGCGCCCGAGGTGCCGGCCAGCGTGCTCCGGATCTGCAAGAGCCCCTTCTCGGCGGCGTCGAGCGTGACGTGAAGGTCCGTGACGATCTGCTTCACGTCGACGTCGCCCACCTTGCTCCGGAGCTCGGTCACGAGCCGGTCCACGCTCGAGAGCGTGCGGGAGAGGTCCTTCCCCGCGCCGCCGGCCGAGAGGAGCGCCTGGCGGATCTCCGGGGAGCGGGCCAGGTCGCGGATGGCCAGGAGCGTCTCGGACAGGTCGCGGCCGATCTCGGCGAGGGGCAGGTCGGAAAGGGCCGTGGCCAGCTTTTCGATCCGGTTGCCCAGGAGCTGGAGCTTGGTGGGGGTGGTGGGGATCTGGGGGTAGCGGGTGGGCATGTCGAGCTGCCGCGGGGTCTGTCCGGGGTGGAAGTCGAGGTCGATGTAGAGCTGGCCGGTGACCAGGCTGGTGCTCTGCAACTCAGCCCGGAGTCCCTTCTCGACGAGGAACCTGGCCGCGTCGGCGGGATGCATCCCCTGGATCTGGTTGGCCCCCCCGCCAGGGTCGTGGATGCGATCGAGGTTCACCTCGAAGGTGACCTCGATGTCGATGCCCGCCTCCTGGCGCGACATGAAGGCCTCGATGCCGGTCACCTGCCCGAGGGGTACGCCGCGAAAGGTCACCGGCGAGCCGATCTGGAGGCCGCGAACCGACTCCGGGAAGAAGGACACGAAGCTGGTGGCGTGGGTGAAGAACTTGCCGGACACGAGCGCGCCGATCGCCAGGAGGAGGAGAAGCGTCCCCCCGATGATGAAGCCGCCCACGATCTTGGGGTTCGCTCTCGTCATGGGTACTGCCCCCGTTGCAGGAAGGCCTTCACTTTGGGATCTGTGGTGGTCTCCGCCATCTCGCGGGGGGGACCCTGCGCCATCATCTGGTGTCGCTCTCCGTCGAGGAAGATGGCGTGGTCGCCGATGGCGAAGATGCTCGGCAACTCATGCGTGATGACGATGAAGGTCGCTCCCAGGCTGGCCCGGAGCTCGAGGATCAGGTCGTCGAGGTGGCGCGCCGAGAGCGGATCGAGGCCTGCCGAGGGCTCGTCGAGAAACAGGATGTCGGGGTCGAGTGCCAGCGCACGGGCCAGGCCGGCGCGGTTCCTCATGCCCCCGCTCACCTCCGAGGGGTAGCTGTCCTCGAACCCGCCCAGGCCGACGAGCGCGAGCTTGGTGACCGCCACCTCCCGCGCCTCCTCTCGAGGGACCTTCAAGTGCGCCAGCAGAGGCAGGGAGATGTTCTCGGAAAGGGTCATCGAGCTGAGGAGGCCGGCACCCTGGAAGAGCACGCCGAACCGGCTCCGGAGCCGGTGCTGCTCGGGCTGAGGGGAACCCCAGTACGGGGTGCCAGCGTATCGGACGTCGCCGCCCACGGGACGGTCGAGCCCGATCATGTGGCGCATGAGGGTGCTCTTGCCGCTCCCGCTGTCCCCCATCACCACGAAGATGGTTCCCTGCCGGATGGAGAAGGAGAGGTCCCGCTGCACCACGAAGTCACCGTAGGCCATGGTCATCCGGTCCACGGTCACGAAATCGGCGCCTGGGATCGGGGTGGGCACGGAGCCTTCCTAGAGCTTCACGGCGTAGAAGAAGACGGTGAGGATGGCGTCCACCACGATGACGAGGAGGATCCCGGACACCACGGCCCGCGTCGTGGAGATACCGACCGACGAGGCCGTCCTGCCGGTGGTCATGCCGAAGTAGGTTCCGGAGAGCGCGACCACGGCGCCGAAGGCAGGGGCCTTGAGGAGGCCGACCATCACGTCGCCAAAGACCATCGCCTCCCGGGTCTGGGTCAGGTACAGGGCCGGCGTGAGATGGAGCAAGCCCGTGGCCACCACGAACCCGCCCAGGATGCCGAAGAGGTCGGCGTAGAGCACGAGCAGCGGCATCATCAGGATCATCGCCAGGATGCGCGGCGCGACCAGGAACTCCATGGGCGGGAAGTTCATGGTCTCGAGGGCGTCCACCTCCGAGTTCACCGTCATGGTCCCCAGCACCGCCGCGAAGGAGGCTCCCGTCCGGCCCGCCATGACGATGCCGGTCATGAGGGCGCCCGTCTCGCGAACGGTTCCGACGCCCACGAGATTGGCCACGTAGATGGTGGCGTTGAACTGCTCGAGCTGGACCGCGCCGAGGAAGGCGAGCACGGCCCCCACGAGAAAATTGATGACCGCCACCAGCGGAAGGGCAGCTCCGCCGGTCTGCTCGACGAGGAGCCAGAAATCGCGCCGCTCGAAGTGGCCCCGTCCCAGGAGCACGTCCCGTACGGCCAGCGAGGCCCGTCCCACGAAGTCGAGCATGCCGGCGGCGTGCGCTCCGACGTCGATGCCCGCCACGCCCACCCGGGTGGGAAGCGTCTGATGGGGGTGCGGCGGCGGTATGGGACGGCGTGGGCCACCGGCGAGCGCGAGCAGGTGCTGAAGCCCCTTGGGCAAGCCGGTCGTGTCTACGGTCAGCCCCTCGCCGCGGGCCACCTCGGCGATGGAGGCCAGGTAGGAGACGAGCGACGAGTCCCACAGGCCGAGTTCGCGGGCCTGGAAGACCAGCCTCCTGGGCGGAGCGTCCCGGACCTCCTGCTCGACGGCCGAAGGGGCGGGGGCCGCGGCCTCCAGCGACCAGTCACCGGACACCCGGACCACGAGTGTTTCATCTCCGTCCCGGTGGACCGTCGCCTCGGCTGCCGCCATCCTGCGAAGACTAGCGGGACGGGGGGCCGGAAATCCACGCCAGATGGGGCGTGCCCACGACTTTCACCCGGCGTCGCCATCGGGGCGCTGGGCGGCGCGGCGCAGTGGGTTCGCGAATCGGGCGATGAGCACGGCCACGTAGAGCTGGCCGGTGAGCGCCTGGCCCATGGCGACGGCTCGCGACACCGGGTTCATGGGGAGGGCGTCGCCGAAGCCGACGCTCGTCATGGTGGTGAAGCTGAAGTAGGCGTAGCCGGCTGCGGTCATCCTCCCGCCGTCGAGGGAGATCGAGCCGGGGAGGGCGAGGTTGATCGCCTCGTAGACGAACGCGAACATGGCACCCACGAGCAGGTAGGCGAGGATCACGTCGATGAGCCGGTCGGCCATCGGGTCCTGGCGGAACACGTCCACGAGAACCATCCCGGCGAACGTCCCCATGGCGAGCGCCGAGAGCGACGCGTCGAGGATGACGAGGAGGTGGCCCTCGTCCACGAATCGGAGGAACTGGATGGCGAACGCCGCCAGGGCCACGGTGAGGACCAGTCGTCGACCCTTTCCGGTTCCCATGGCGGTCATGGCCACGAGCATCGTGACGGCGAAGAAAAGGTCGCCGACCCGGACCGGCATGACGTCGAGCGTCAGCAGGACCGGGATCACGAAGACGTCGATCAGCAACATCCCGAGCAGTGCCACCCGGCCCGCGCGCGTCCGAAGGAAAGGTTCCCGGGTCACGGGCGGATCCTAGCGGATGCGGCGACGGTATCGCCAATCCATGGCCGTGTTCCTTGCAGGGCGCGGGCGTACGCGGTATCTGATGCGCCTTCGGTCTCCGAGGCCCCGTAGCTCAGGTGGATAGAGCGACGGTTTCCTAAACCGTAGGCCACGCGTTCGAGTCGCGTCGGGGCCACCAGTTCCGTATTCGCTAGGGGAGCGCGCCGGGTTGGCGGAAACTCCCCGATCGTGGTCACGACGATCGCCGCGCTGCTTCTCCTCGCCGCTCCAGTCGAACCAGTGGCAGCGCCCGCCACGGGCGGGGCGCCCCCGAGCCACGGCGCGGCCGCGCCTGCCGGCGCCTCCCTCGAGGACCTGGCGAAGCAGCTCCAGAACCCGCTCGCCGACCTGGTCTCCATTCCCTTCCAGAACAACTTCAACGGGGGCGGAGCGGCCGGGAACGCGGCGGCCTACAACCTGAACTTCCAGCCCGTCATCCCCATCGAGCTCGACTCGACCTGGAACCTCATCGTCCGCCCCATCGTGCCCTACTACAACGTGCCCCTCGCGAACGGCGAGCGGAGCACCGGGCTCGGCGAGATCATGATCGAGACGTTCCTCTCCCCGATGAAGGCCAGCAAGTTCATCTGGGGCATCGGGCCCGTGCTCTCCTTCCCCACGGCCACGAACGACGCGGTGGCCACCGGGTGCTTCGCGGCCGGCCCGGTCGTGGCTCTCGTCTACATGGATGGTCCATGGGTGCTCGGGACGCTCATCACCCAGCTCGACGCCTATGCACGGATGGGTTCGCTCCACCTCGACACCACGTCGATCCAGGTCTTCGTCAACTTCAACCTGCCCAACGCCTGGGCGATCGGCACGGTTCCGACCTTCATCAAGAACTGGAACCTGCACGGGGAGCAGTGGCTCGTGCCCGTGGGGGCCACGATCTCGAAGACCCTTTCCATCGCCAAGCTTCCCATCTCGCTCTCGTTCGGCTTCTACGCCAACGTGGTTCATCCGGAGGGAGCATCCCCCTGGCTGACCCGCATGGTCGTGACCTTCATGTTCCCGAGGTGACGGGGGCGGGCGGGGCGAGCGGTTGTCTCGCCAGGCCTCCCATGAGGGCCTGGAACCGTGGAAGCCCGCGCAGCGAAGACAGGTCCGGGTCTTTCTCCATCCATTCAGGGTTGATGAACCCGGCGCGAATCACTTCCTCGAGGCAGTCGAGCGCCTCGTCCGTTGCTCCCTCGACCGAGTACAGGCAGGCCACGTTGTACCGGACGCCGGGATCGAGCGGGTCGATGGCCAGGGCCTGTCGCGCCCAGTGAAGGCCCTCCTCGCGCCGGCCGATCCGGGCCAGGCAGACCGCCCGCATCGTCGCCGCTCGCGGATCGTCCGGGTTCATCTCCATGTGGCGCTCGCAGACGCCGAGCGCCAGCCGGTAGGCCTCCAGGGCCTCCGCACGCTCCCCGGCAGCCTCGCTGGCCTGGGCCGCGAAGAAGGCAGCCTGGTATCCCTCCCGCGCCGCGTTGGCCTCCCGGCAGAGGCGGGCCGCCTCCGCGTGTCGCCCCTGCTGGAAGCAGGCGCGGGCGTAGTAGTAGCGCGCCTCGGGCAGTGACGGGTCGGCCGCGATGGCGGCCTTGAACTCGCGCTCGGCCTCCTCCATCCGGCGGGAGAGGAAGAGGGCGAGGCCACGTCCTGCGTGGGCCTCGGCGAGCCCCGGATCGAGTTCCAGGGCCCGGGCGCTGGAGGCGTGGGCAACCAACAGCTGGTCGCCTTTGGCGGACGGGTAGTACATGTGCAACTGGGCGGCACCCTCGGCCAGCCCTGCGTGCGCGGGCGCGTAGCGAGGGTCCACCTCGACGGCGCGGGCGAACATCTCGCAGGCGAACTTGAGATTCGCCTTGAGGGGGACCATGAGGAACTGCCGGGCACGCAGGCAATAGTCGTAGGCCCGGGCATCTGCGGAGGGGAGCCGTCGAACCCGCACAGGCGCGACGGCCACCTGTGCAGGGGCGCGAGCCAGTTCCTCTCGCGCAGCCTCAATCCCCGGAAGCACCGCCCCGGCGTCCCTGGGGCGGCGAACCGGATCCTTCTCCAGCATCTTCGAGAGAAGAGGCCCGAGAGACGGGGCGCCCACGACCTCGAGCGCGGGCGCAGGCTCGGGGCCCTCGACCGAGCGCCCAGCCAGGTCGGGGAACGGCAACTCGCCGGCCAGCATCCGGTGCAGCATCACCCCGAGCGCGAAGACGTCGGTTCGCTCGTCCTCGGGAGCGCCGCGCCGCTGTTCTGGCGCCATGTAGGCCGGCGTCCCCCCGTCCGCGCGCCGGTGACCGAAGGCGTGGGCGAGGCCGAAGTCGAGGACCTTCACTCCCCCGTCCTCGCAGAGGAAGACGTTGGCCGGCTTCAGGTCGCGGTGGACGACGCCATGGGCGTGGGCGTGGGCCAAGGCCGCTGCAGTGGCGGCGCCGATTCGCAGCGCCTCCGCGGGCAGCAGGGCGCCGTAGTCGAGCCGGGAGGCGAGCGTCCAGCCCCGCAGCAGCTCCAGGACGAGATAGGGTCCGTGGGAACTCCGCCCCACGTCGAGGAGCGAGACGATTCCTGGATGGGACAGGCGGGCCGAGACCTCCGCCTCCTGCAGCAGGCGCGCCTCCCGGACTCCGCCCTTCCCACCCGGCCGGACTGCCTTGAAGGCGACCCGTCGACCGCTCTCCCTGTCGACGGCTTCCCAGACCACGCCGAAGCCGCCCCGCCCAATCTCGCGGACCAGCTCGAATCGCCCGATCACCACCCCGGGAGCGAGCCACTTCCTCCAGCCGTCCCCGACGTCTGACGGTGGAGCCTCGGCGAGTTCCTCGAGCAGGCGGCTGAGCGCGCCGGGCGCCGGGTGCCCGCCCTCCTGCGACGGCGATGGTTCGAAAGCCCGCGCCAAGGAGATCCCCCTTGCTCAGGCAAGGGTATCAGGTTCCTGAGGACTGGACCTTCGGGCGAATATCGGCTTTGGGTAGGCGAGGATGGCGAGCAAGACGACCAAGCGGCTCCGTGCCGAGGACGTCCCTCACGAGGTGAGGGTGGTGCTCAGGCGGCTCGGTGAGGCCGGTCACCGGTCGTGGCTGGTCGGCGGCGTGGTTCGCGACCTGCTCCTCGCGCGCGAGCGGCACGATCCGGGTGAGTTCGACCTGGCCACTCCGGCCACTCCGGACGAGGTCCAGCGCCTCTTCCGGAAGGTCATCCCCACCGGCATCGAGCACGGGACGGTGACGGTTCTCGAGGGAGGCGCGCGGGTCGAGGTGACCACCTTTCGCGGCGAAGCCGAGTATCTCGACGGCCGGCACCCGAGCCGGGTCACCTTTCACGGTGATCTCGAGGCCGACCTGGCGCGGCGAGACTTCACCATGAACGCGATGGCGTGGGACCCTCTCGTGCACGAGCTGCGGGACCCGTTCGGCGGACAGGACGACCTTTCTCGCCGGCTGATCCGCGCGGTGGGCGACGCGCGGGAGCGCTTCTCGGAGGACGGGCTGCGCCCGCTGCGCGCGGCGAGATTCGTGTCCCAGCTTGGTTTCACGCTCGCCCCGGCGACCCGGCGGGCCATTCCAGCGGCGCTCTCCGTGGTCGAGCAGGTCTCGCGCGAACGGATCGCGGAGGAGCTGTCCCGGCTGCTGGTCGGGCCTCATGCCGCCGAAGCGCTCCGGACCCTTTTTGGGACCGGCCTTCTCGCGGTCGTCCTGCCGCGCCTGGGCTCGATGCCCCCGGGGAAGATCAGGCACGCACTGGCGGTCGCGTCGGAACCCTTTGCGCCTTGCTCCCCGAAGGGGGCCGGCGGCGACCGGGAGAGGTGTCGTCTGCTCCGGCTGGCGTCGCTCCTGCACGTGCTGCCCCCGGAGGAAGCGCTCCAGAGCGTCGTCGAGCTGCGACTTCCCAACCGGGTCGCGACCGCTGTGGTGGCACTGTCAGGCGCCCGGCGTGGGCTCGACGAGGGCCCACCTCCCGGGCTGGACGGCGGAGGAGCCGCGGTTCGCCGTTTTATCTCGGCCGTCGGTCGAGAGCACGTGCCCCTCCTTCTCGACCTGTGGACCGCCGACGCGCGCCACCAGGGGTCCCGATCGGCTCGCCGTGTCGCCGAGGTGATGCGGCTGCGGAAGGGGGTAGCGGCGGAACTTCGTCGAGGGGCTCCGCTCGCGATCTCGGAGCTGGCGCTCGGCGGCAAGGACGTCATGGAGATCCTCGGAACTCCCGTGGGCAAGGAGGTCGGGGAAGGGCTCCGCCGACTGCTCGAGGTGGTGCTGGATGACCCGTCGGCGAACACTCGAGCCAACCTTTCCGGGCACTTGCGCGACTGGTGGCGCGCACGCCAAGGCACGGTAGCGGGGCACGGGGGGAGTTGACCCGCTGCGTCGATTTCCGGAGCCGCCCGGCTCCGGCCGCACTATCATCCCGCCGCCGGCAGCCGCCGGCAGCCGCCGGAACGCCCTACCATGCCCCAGCGAATCCTCTGCATCGAGAGCGACCCCGTGCTCCGCGCCCGGGTGAGGCGCGCACTGGAGGCCGAAGGCTACGCGGTGGACGAGGCCGCTTCCGGACTCGCAGGCATTCATCGCGCCCTCACCCTGCCGCCGGACCTGGTGCTGGCGGACGTGCACCTTCCGGACATCGACGGTGTGGAGATCGCGACCCGGTTGAAGCAGGAGAAGTCTCTCGCCCAGGTGCCGTTCCTCGCGCTCGGGGACGCACAGTCGGAACACGACGTCGCACTCGCAGCAGGCGCCGACGCGTTCCTCGCGAAGCCCGTCGACGACGAGCGGCTGACCGCCGAGGTCCGGGCAGTCCTGGCCGGGCAGCGGGAACGCTTGCCGGAGGCCGGAGAGCGGGCCGGGTTGCGCGCGCTCTCCGCCGCCATGGCCGGTCACCTCGAGCATGCGCTCGAGGAGGCGCGGGACTGGGAGGAGCGCTGCGTCGAACGCGACCGGCTCGGCCGCATCTTCATCGGCAACCTGGCCCACGAGCTGCGCACCGCCCTCACGCCCATCGCCGGGTACCTGAAGATCCTCTCCTCCGACAAGCTGGGACCCCTCGCGGCACAGCAGCAGCGGATCCTCGAGTCGATCCAGGGGGCCACGGGCAGGCTCACCCGGGTCGTCGAGAACCTCTCCGACTTCGCCTCCTTGCAGGCCTCGGATGCGGCGCTCTTCCCGGCCGGCGTCGACCCCGACGCCCTCGCCGAGGAGGTGGTCGCGGACCTGCGCCCTGCCATACGCGAGGCGCGACTTCACGTGGCGGTGCAGAAGTCGGGCGGAGGGCCGGTGACCGCCAATCCGAAGAAGCTCCGGCAGGCGCTCGCCAACGTGGTGGGAAACGCGGTGAAGTTCTCCCCCCACGGAGGCGAGGTGCTCGTGGAGGTCCAGCGCGACGCCGCCGCGCTTCGCTTCGCCGTCTCGGACCAGGGACCAGGAGTTCCTCCCCAGGATCAGAAGCACCTCTTCGAGCCGTTCTTCCACGCAGCCGGCAAGGACGACCGCTCGAAGCACCCCGGCAGCGGCCTCGGGCTTCCGGTGGCGAAGCGCATCCTCGAGGCCCACGGCGGGACCATCTCGGTCGAGAGCCCGCCGCGCGCTCAGTCGGAGGGAGTCCGGCGCCACTTCACCGGCTCCAAGTTCGTCCTCGAGATCCCTCTCCGGGCCGTGGAGGGGTAAGCGCCGGTGAGGGTCCTCGTGGCGATGTCGGGCGGCGTCGACTCCTCGGCTGCCGCGGCCCTGCTGGTCGCCGGAGGGCACGAGGTCCTGGGGGTCTCCCTTCGCGTCCACGACTTCTCCGATCGATCCCGTGGGCGATCGTGCTGCGCGCCCGACGATCTCGACGACGCTCGTGCCGCGGCCGTCAGGCTGGGCATCCCGTTCTACGTCGCCAACGTGGAGGAGGAGTTCGGCCGCCGGGTGATCGGCCGTTTCCTCGACGACTACCTGGGCGGCGTCACGCCCAACCCCTGCATCGCGTGCAACACCGAGTTGAAGTTCGACTGGCTGCTCCGGCGCGCACGTGCGCTCTCGGCGAGGCTCGCCACCGGCCACTACGCCCGGGTGGAACGGCGCGGCGCGCGCTGGGCGCTGCTCGCCGCCGCCGACCTGGCCAAGGACCAGAGCTATTTCCTCTACGGTCTTGGCCAGGCGGAGCTCGGCGAGGTGCTCTTTCCCGTGGGGCACCTTGCGAAGCCGAAGGTGCGCGCCTTGGCCGCGGAGGCCGGCCTGGCGAGCGCCGGGAAGCCCGAGTCGCAGGAGATCTGCTTCGTGACGGACGGAGACGCGGCCCGGTTCGTCGAGTTGCGCCGTCCCGGGGCGTCCCGACCCGGCGACGTCGTGAGCACCGGTGGCGAGGTGCTGGGGCGGCACGGTGGCGTTCACCGCTTCACGGTGGGGCAGCGGCGCGGCCTGGGAATCAACTCAGGATCGCCGGCCTACGTGGTCCGGATCGAGCCGGAGACGGCTCGCGTGGTGGTCGGAACGGCGGCGGAGGCCTCCAACGATCGCTTCCGCGTCGTCGAGGCTCGATGGGTGTCCGGGGAACCGCCGCCCGGCCCGGTTGCCCTCCGGATCAAGGTGCGCCACCGCCACGAAGGTGAGGAAGGGGAGGTCCGGTCCCGTCCCGGCGACTCGGCCGAGGTCCGGCTGCGCAACCCGGTTCGCGGCGTCGCTCCCGGCCAGGCAGCGGTCTTCTACTCCGGCGACGAGGTGGTCGGCGGTGGCCGGATCGCACGCGCATAGAGGGGACGAGCCCGGTCGCGGGGTTGCCCGCGCCGCCGCCTCGTCGTAGGAAGCTGCCATGCGACTTCCCGACGGGCGCGTGGTCCCCGACCTTCACCTCGACCCGGAGGTTGTGTCGCGCTGCCGCGCGCTCGCCGACCGGGTGAGCGGCCAGGTGATGGGCTTCGTCGAGCGCCACACCACGGTGTCGATCGAGCGGACCGTGCTCAGGCAGCTCGGCTTCCACGACGCCGGCCCTGGCGGGGTCCCGCTCGTGAACCTCATGGTGGACGCCCTCCACGAGCGAAAGTTGCTCGGGCAGGGCGCTGCCTACTGGATGGGGTGGGCGCTGCGGCGCGGCGCCCGCGACCCCTTGCAGATCGTGGCCCGGATCACCTCGCTTCCCCGAAACCCGGAACCGGTACCCGTCCACGAGGAGCAGGCGCTCCGAGACGAGATGCGAGCCGAGGCCCGGGCTTCCGCAGACGAGCTTCGCCGCAGGGTCGCCGACCGAAACGCCCTGAAGGCAGGGCTGGGCATGGGCGAGCGGCCGCACAAGTACCTCATCGTCGCCACGGGCAACATCCACGACGACGTCGAGCAGGCCCTGGCCGCGGCGCAGGCCGGCGCCGACGTCATCGCGGTGATCCGCTCCACGGCCCAGTCGCTCCTCGACTACGTTCCGCACGGCGCCACCACGGAGGGCTACGGCGGAACCTACGCAACCCAGGAGAACTTCCGCATCATGCGGGAGGCCCTCGACGACGAATCGCACCGCCTGAAGCGCTACGTGATGCTGACCAACTACGCGTCGGGGCTCTGCATGGGGGAGATCGCCTACGCGGCGGCCTGGGAGCGACTCGACATGCTCCTCAACGACGCCATGTACGGCATCCTCTTCCGCGACATCAACATGAAGCGGACCCTCTGCGACCAGTACTTCTCGCGCCGCATCACCGCCTTCGCCGACGTGATCATCAATACCGGCGAGGACAACTACATCACCACCGCCGACGCCGACGAGGCCGCCCACACCGTCATCGCCAGCCAGTTCGTGAACGAGTCATTCGCGCACCGGGCCGGCCTGCCCGACCGGCTCATCGGCCTCGGCCACAGCTTCGAGATCGACCCGCACCGCGACGACACCCTGGCGCGGGAGATGGCCCAGGCGCTGCTCGTGCGCACCCTCTTCCCCGACGCCCCCATCAAGTACATGCCCCCGACCAAGCACAAGGAGGGGGACATCTTCTTCAGCCACGCCTACGACGTGATGGCCGACGTGGTGGGGAGGGTCACCGGACAGTCGATCCAGCTGCTGGGGATGATGACCGAGGCCATGCACAACCCGTTTCTCATGGACCGGTACGTGGCGCTGAAGAGCGCCGACTACGTCTACCGGGCCTGGAGATCGATGGGCGAGGAGATCCAGTTCCGGCCCGGAGGGATGGTGGAAACGCGGGCCAAGGAGACGCTCGGCAAGGCCCTGCACTTGCTCGAGGAGGTCGCCGACGCCGGCCTCTTCGCGGCCATCGGCAAGGCCCGGTTCGGGGACGTGGCGCGGACCGAGGACGGCGGAAAGGGTCTCTCCGGGGTGGTGGAGCGGGCTCCCGGCTACTTCAACCCCTTCCTCGACATCCTGGAAGGGCGCGAATGATCGGGCGCATTGGCATCCTGGGCGCGGCGGCGGCCCTTCTCGTCAGTGGCTGCGCGCGCGTCAGCCCGGTGTCGCGCCTCTCGCCCGACGGGGCCTCCCGGATTCTACTCGGTGGCCGCGCTCGACTTCGAGGCGCCGGCCGACTGGCACGCCGACGGGAGCGCGCGTCAGGTGAAGCTCGTCTCGCCGGGAGGCGACGCCTTGCTGGAGGTGCGGGCCACTGCAACGCCCGGGCCGGTCGCCACTTGCCTTTCAGGAGCGGAGGACGCGCTGGCGCGGGGAGCGACCACCCTGGGCGGCGTGAGGCGCCATTCCTCGACCTTCGCCGGGAAGAAGGCGGTTGCACAGGAGGCCGACCAGGATGGCTGGCATGGATGGGCCTGGGCGACCTGCGACCGGGGAGAGCAGTATAGGGTCTGGATTGCCGGCCGTGCTCCGGTCTCCCGCCAGACCATCGACGTGCAGCGACGCCTGGTGGCGACTGCTCATCTGGGAGGCACCCCGTGACGCGTCCGCGCGAATGGTCACCGGCCGACGTGGTTCGTCCCTACGGCGACCGCCGGGACGACGGCGTGATGCAACTCTCCTTCGTCCTCCCGGTGGTGGCCGGCGATCGCGCTCGCGAGGCGGCCTCGCTGGTTGCGAAGAAGATGGGGTTGACGCAGGTCCACGTGGCCGCGATGGAGAAGGCCGCCGAGGGCTACACCTTCTTCGTGGTCTACGGCCGTACCGACGTGTCGGTGGATCTCGCGACCATCGACATCCCCGAGGTCAGTGGCCGGAAGCTGGGGTTCGACGAGCTGAACCAGCTCGTCTCCCGGGAGATGGGGCGGCGCATCGTGGTGCTGGGGGCCTGCACCGGCTCCGACGCCCACGCGGTCGGCATCGACGCCATCATGAACATGAAGGGGTTCGCCGGCGATTACGGCCTGGAAAGGTACCCGGGCTTCGACGCGCGAAACCTCGGCTCGCAGGTGGAGAACGCCACGCTGGCCAGCGCCTGCCGGGAGGCGAAGGCCGACGCCGTGCTGGTGTCGCAGGTGGTCACCCAGCGTGACGTGCACAAGGAGAATGCCCGGGCCTTCCTGAAGGAGCTCGAGAAGGCAGGCATCCGGGACCGGATCGTGGCGATCCTGGGCGGGCCGAGGATCGACCACCGGCTGGGGCTGGAGCTGGGGTACGACGCCGGATTCGGTCCGGGGACGAAGCCGTCCGACGTGGCAAACTACATCGTGGGGCGCGTGCTGGAGAAGGCGGGCAAGGCGCACCCGGAGGTTCGAGATGGCTGACGGCGTACTGATTCGAATGCGCATGTCGCAGGCAGACGCCCACTACGGCGGAAGCCTGGTGGACGGCGCCCGCATGCTCCAGCTCTTCGGAGACGTGGCAACCGAGCTCCTCATCCGCCACGATGGCGACGAGGGGCTCTTCCGGGCCTACGATCAGGTCGAGTTCCTGGCGCCGGTCTATGCGGGAGACTACGTCGAGGCCACCGGCGAGATCACCAAGGTGGGCAAGACGTCCCGGACCATGCGCTTCGAGGTCCGCAAGGTGATCGTTCCGCGCCCCGAGCTCTCCGACAGCGCCGCCGATCTCCTCGCCGAGCCGGTGGTGGTCTGCCGGGCCACCGGGACCTGCGTCGTGCCGAAGGACAAGCAGCGCCGCGCTCGCGTCTAGCCGCCGGAGGGGATCATGGGAGAGAAGGCGATCGTCACCTGTGCGGTCGTGGGCGCCGAGGTGACCCGCGAGCAGAGCCCAGCCGTTCCGTACACGCCCGAGGAGATCGCCAGGGCGTCCCTCGACGCCTGGCGCGAGGGCGCGGCGGTGGTACACCTCCACGCGCGCCACCCGGACGGGCGCCCCTCCCAGGGCGCCGCACACTTCCGGGAGATTGTGGATCGCATCCGCGCGGCCGGGTCCGACCTGGTGATCCAGTGCTCCACCGGGGGCGCCGTGGGCATGAGCGTGGACGAGCGGCTCGGCTCGCTCGTGGAGGGGGCCGAGATGGCCACCCTCAACATGGGAACGTTGAACTTCGGCGACGACGTCTTCGTGAACTCGCGGCCCGACATCGTGCGCATCGCCGGGCGAATCCGGGAACGAGGCCTGGTGACGGAGTGCGAGATCTACGACGCGGGCATGCTCGAGACGCTCCGCTGGCTCCTCGACAAGGGGTACCTGGCGCATCCGTACCACGTGCAATTCGTGCTGGGGGTGCCCGGCGGCATGTCCGGGAGCGAGCGCAACCTTCGATTCCTGGTGGAAGGCATGCCCGAGCCAGCCCACTGGACCGTGGCCGGCATCGGCCGGTTCGAGATGCCCATGGCAGAGCTCTCCCTGAAGCTGGGTGGGCACGTGCGGGTGGGACTCGAGGACAACCTGTACCTGTCCAGGGGAGTCCTGGCCAAGGGCAACCACGAGCTGGTGGCGGCCGCGGTACGGTTGGTGCTCGCCTCGGGCCGTGAGCTGGCCACGCCGGCCGAGGCCCGCCGGATACTCGAGTTGCCCCTGCACGCCGGGTAATGGCGTCCCGCTGCACCTTTGGTAACATCCAGCCACTTCCGGGGGGATCCGCATGAGTCTCAAGGACTGGCTCGTCCAATTCAAGGCGCAGCACGAGCAGGCTCGGGCCGGGACGCTCTCCGGCGAAGGGCTGGCCGTCTACCGCGCCGGGCGGGACGAGCTGGCGCGCGCCCTGCTGGGCGCCCAGGTGGCCTCGCTCAAGTCCGGCGAGATGCCGCGCCAGGCGCTTCGCGTCGCCAGGGCGCTGCAAGCCGACATCGAGTGGAGCGTGTCCAAGGTGCGGGCGGTGACGCAGGACCTCTCCGCGGGCGGCTTCTCGGCGTTGCTCGCCAAGGCCCCTCCGAACGACGAGGACGTGAGGGTCCAGCTCCGCCTGCCGGGCTCGGAGATGCTCTCGGTGAAGGCTCGCGTGGTCGGCGCCATCGTCCAGCCGGCGGCGGTCCGGGTCGCCTTCGCCTTCACGGGCATGGGCCCGGCGGAGCGGGACAAGATGGAGTTCCTGGTCTTCGACACGGTGCTGCAGCAGATCAAGGTCTGATCGGGTCGGACTCGAGGTGAAGCGGCCCCGGAGCTCCGCGCCCCGGGACCGCCACTCACGCCCCACGCGCGCTACGACTTGGCCGGCTCGGCCTTGGCGGGCTCGGGCGGCGGCTTCGGCGCAGCGCCGAAATCGATGTCCACGTCGAGCTGGACCGACCACATCATGCTGGTTCCGCCCGGCTGGGCTGCCTTGTTCAAGAAGAACACCGGTCCGGTGAGGATGTCGATGGACGGGGTGAAGTAGATCCCGATGCCGCCGGCCACGGCTCCGAGAAAGTTCTTGCCGGTCTGGACGTCTGCGAAGAAGTTGATCTTGTAGAGCCCCTTCAGGTCCAGGACGATGTCGGGGGTGAGGTAGGACCCGATGAAGCCGCCGCGGGTCTGGAGCACGCCGTTCGCGTCTGTCCAGAGCGCGTTCGAGCCGCCGGCTCCGTAGTATCCACCCACGGTGATCGCGCCGAAGAAGAAGGTCTTGCCCACCTCGGCATGGAGGATGTCGAAGGAGGTTCCGGAGGTGAACCCCACTCCGTAGATGCCAGCGGTGATGCCCGGGAACCAATCCCCGTAGGCACCCTCGACGAACCCGAGCTTGGCGTTCAGCTGCAGTGGGCCGGCCGGAGAGACGAAGAAGCCGCCGGCGTAGGGGAGGAAGGCGTCGATGCCCACCTCGGCCTGGAACTTCTCGAACGGGAGGACGCCCACGGTGAGGCCGACGTCGGTGGGATAGGCGTAGCGGTCGCCGAAGTAATTGTCGACGCCGAGGTGCAGCACCATGAACGGCTGGATGTAGGTCGTGGCCGGCGTCCAGAACAGCGTGGAAGGCGTCGCCCAGGCGCTCTGCGCGGAGAGCGCCAGTGCGCAGGCGGCAAGGATTCGGACGAGCTTCTTCATCGTTGTTCTCCTTCGTTTGTGGTCGCTGAGCGCGAACGTGACGGACTCCTCCTGCCTTTTGCACTCCGCGTGCCGAAGGCGGGGAGGGTGGATTCCGGGAAGATCCGCGCGCCAGCGTCGCCGATGCGCGACGCACGCGCACCGGCTGCCGCGAGGTCAAGCAGGCTCAGCCGTGGACCGTGCCGCCCGAGCTGGACTCGATGTCGGTGTGGATGTACGCGCGCTCTCCGCTCTCCGCGGAGTCCATGCCGCTCCACTCGTCCTGCTCGTCGGCGCGCAGCGGGAAGACGAGGCCGACCAGCTTGTAGAGGAGGAAGGAGACGCTCGCCGACCAGGCGAGCGTCACCAGCACGCCCACCGCCTGCCACCCGAGCAGGGAAAGGCTCCCGTCGGCGGCGTCCGGATTCACGACCTTGGTGGCGAGGACGCCGGTGAGGAGCGCGCCCAGCGTGGCGGCCACGCCGTGGACCGCGAAGACGTCGAGCGAGTCGTCGATGCCGAGCCTAGGGCGGTAGCGGACGGCCAGGAGCGAAGCCAGGCCGGCCAGGGCGCCGATGAGGAGCGCCGAGGCAGGTGTGACGAAGCCGCAGGCCGGCGTGATGGCGACCATGCCGGCCACCGCGCCCGAGGCCAGGCCAACGCCCGACATCTTGCCGTGGAAGAAGAAGAGCTCGGCAAGCCCCCAGGCCGCGGCGGCCGCGGCCGGCGCGAAGAAGGTGTTGGCGAAGGCGTAGGAGGCGACTCCATTGGCGGCCAGCGCCGACCCGCCGTTGAAGCCCAGCCAGCCGAACCAGAGCATGCCCGCCCCGAGGATCACGAAGGGCACGTTATGGGGGAGGGAAGTGGGGGCCTTCAGCCCGCGTCGCTTGCCGAGGAGCAGCGCCCCGACGATGGCGGCCGCGGCGGCGTTGATGTGGACGACGGTTCCTCCCGCGAAGTCCAAGACGCCCCGGGCGCGGAGCCAGCCACCCGGCGCCCACACCCAGTGTGCAACCGGCGTGTAGACCACCAGGCTCCACAGGACCACGAAGAGCACGAAGGCCTTGACCCGGATTCGTTCCACCAGGGCCCCGGAGATGAGC
This sequence comes from uncultured delta proteobacterium, assembly GCA_963700085.1. GTDB lineage: Bacteria > Myxococcota > Myxococcia > Myxococcales > Anaeromyxobacteraceae > CAIOAK01. Next base: position 14,224 of record CAVOWI010000013.1, on the reverse strand, counting down.
GCCGGCGTGATGACCGCGAACATGGCCTGGAAGAGCATGAACGCGGTGTGTGGGATCGTCGGGGCGAGGTCCTTCTGGACGTCGGCTCCAACGCCTCGAAGCGCGAACCAGTGCGGACCGCCGAGAAACGAGTCGAACGTGCCGGGGGAGAAGGCCAGGCTGTAGCCGACGAGAGCCCAGAGCACGCCCACCACCGCCATGCAGACGATGGAGAGGATCATGGTGTGGACCACGTTCTTGGCGCGGACCAGGCCGCCGTAGAAGAAGGCCAGGCCCGGGGTCATGAACAGGACCAGGCCGGCGGACAGGAGCACGAAGGCGGTATCGCCCGAGTTGATCGGATTCAAGAGTGGATTCCTCCGGAGAGGGTGGGGTGCACGCACGCTGTGCAGGCCTCGTGCCGCGTTGCCGAGCAGGAACAGCGCGCGCTTCTGGCGCGAGCGCCGCGCGAGGTGCCCGGTCGTCGAGCACGGGACTGCCCGGTGCCCGAGCAGCTCCTACGGCGTCGGGCTCTTCTTCTTGGGAGGGCTGGACGTCTTCTTTCCCTTGGTCTTGCTGGCGGTCGGCTTGGCCTTGACCGGCGCCTTCTTGGGGGCCTTCTTCACGACGGCCTTCGGGGGCTCGGGCGGCGGCGGAGGCGGCGGAGCCACGTACGGGTCGTCGTCGCTCGCGCTCTGGAGGCCTGGCGGAGCGCGGTCCACCACGCGGTACCCGGTGCGCGAGAGTTCCTCCTCGCTCACGCTCTTCTCCAGCCAGGCTCGATCGGCGCCGCTGGTACCCGAGGCGTCGAGGGTACGCTGGGCGCCGGCGCGGTCGCCGGCCCTTCCCTGCAGCGCGGCCAGGTGCAGCGCGGCACGGGCGCGCTCGTTCGACGGAGTGCCCTCCAGGTCGGCGAGGATCCTCTCCAGGGCGGGGAAGGCCTCGTCCGCCCTCGCCTTGCCGGAGAGTGCAAGCTTGGCGAGGCCGTATGCGGCGCGAGGGTGGTTCGGGGAGATCTGGAGCGCGGCGAGATACGCGAGGCGTGCCGCCTCCGGCCTTCCGGACCGGCGCAGCGCATCGCCTTGAAGGGCCAGCGCCCCGGGAAGCCCTGGATCGGCCGCCACTGCCTCGGCGGCGAACTCGGCAGCGCCCGACGGATTGCCTGCGAAGAGCGCCACGCGTCCCTGGAGCACGCGCCCCTCGGCGCCCGTGCCGGGGCGGGAGGCGGAGGTCGCGGCGGAGCCGACCTCTCGACGTCCCATCGCCAGGGCGGCCCGGGCGAGGCTGGCGGAAGGTGAGACCGCGGATGACCGCTCGGGCTGGTCGAGAAGCCTTTCGGCCTCTGCGGCAGCGGCCTCGTCGCGGTAGTCCGCGGCGAGCATGGCCAGGGCCTGTGCGCGCAGCGAGCCGGCTTCCATGGCATCGACGGCGACGAGCGGTTCGAGAACCTGCGACGAGGCCCGGTATCCGGCCCAGGTGTCGGCGCGCATCAGTTCGTGGGCCCGGGCCATGCCCTTCGCGAGGACCTCGCGCCGGTGGTGCGATCGGTAGAGCAGCGCGGCGGCCAGCGCCACGATGACCACGCCGGCGATCGCGACCACCTGGACGGTCCGTGACGAACTTCGAGGCGACGGAGGGGGAGCGGATCCTGCGCCTACGACCGGGTCGGCTCGGTCGTCGTCACCCGCTTCCACCCAGCGAGGGTCTCCGCCGTGGGGTCCGGAAGTCGGACTTGGATCGGACTGCGGCGCGCGGTCGGTGGGGTCGGAGGGCGGCGTGGACATGACCACCGGTATCGCCCCGGCCGCCGGGGGAGTCAAAAAAGGAACGGCGCGCGGGACAGTGCCCGGCGCGCCGCCTGGTCGTCGTCGTGGGTCAGCGGGGGGACTAGGGCCCGCGCTCCCGCTCCTCGCGCTCGTCCTCGCGGGCGACCCCGGAGAGCACGTCGTTCACCGAGGGGAACCGCATGATCTCGCCCCTGGCGATCTTCCAGGCCTGCTGGACGATCCAGGAGAGCGAGCGGTCCTGCCGGGTGGCCTCCTTCTGGATCTCGTTCAGCATGTCCTCGGGGAAGTAAAGTGACTGCTTGCGCTTGTCGGTGCCGGCCATCGTTTGTCCCCTGAGGTAGGATCTGATGCGTTCCAGCGTTCATACGTCGCACATCCACGCAACGTCAAGAAACGCAATGGGCGACACGGAGGAGGAAGAAAAGAGGAGCCGACATTTCTGCCGGCTCCCCGTGGGCCAAGAGAGGGAGGGGGTCCCCTCGGCCCAACCTCGAATGAAGGTGACTCTAAAAGGCAGGATGTCCACATGACGTGGACCGGTCAACTCTCTTAAGATGTACCGAGATCACGGGACGGGACTTTGAATACATTTACTTCTCTGGTTCTGGAGACTTGCAGGCGAAGAGCCCTTCTTGGGGTGGGTGACATCGTACTCGTCGCCCTTTCCGGGGGGGCCGATTCGACCGCGCTCCTGGGGGCGCTCGCCGAGCTTCGAGACGCCGGCGAACTGAAGGGTGTGGTGGCACTCAACATCGACCACGGCCTGCGCGCGAGCGGCGCGAGCGATGCCGACCGATGTGCTGCAGTCTGCGCCAGGCTCGGAGTGGAATTCCGACGCGCCACGGTTCTGGTGGCCCCGGGCAACGTCCAGGCCGCGGCGCGCAAGGTTCGATACGCCGCGCTTGGGCGGGAGGCGAGCCTGGCCGGCGCGACGCTCGTGGCCACCGGCCACACCCGCGACGATCAGGCCGAGACCGTCCTCCTGCGACTCCTGCGAGGGTCGGGCGCAAGAGGGCTGGCCGGAATCCCTCCGCGCAGAGGAGCCATCGTCCGTCCGCTCATCGACCGATCTCGCGCCGAGGTCCTCGCCTACCTGGACGAACGCGAGTTGCCTCACGTCGAGGATCCGAGCAACGCCACGCCCAGGTTCCTTCGAAACCGGGTGCGTGCCGAGGTCCTGCCGGTCCTGCGCGCCATCGCCCCCCATGCCGAGAGCGCGCTGGCGCGCGCGGCCGATCTCCTGCGCGATGACGACCGAGCGCTTTCCGCGCGAGGCCGGCGCCTGGTGACGAGCGGCATGGCGCGGGTGGAGGACCTTCTGCGCGAGCCGATCGCCGTCCGACGGCGCGCGATCCGGAGCCTGTGGAGGCGCGCCACCGGGCGCCTGGCCGGCCTCGAGGCCCACCATGTCGAGTCGATCCTGGACCTCCTGGGAAGCCCGGCACCGACGCGCGCCCAACTTCCCGGCGGATACGAGGGCAGCGTGCGCTACGGCGAGGTGTCCATCCGGCCGGTGCCGGCTGCGTCGATCGAGCATGGCGCCACCCGCCTCCCCGGCCCGGGCGCGCATGTGCTCCCCGGCGGAGCGGTGCTCGAGGTCGGCGACGGCAGCGACGCGAGCTGGCCGCTCTGGTGGCGGGGTCGACGACCGGGGGACCGCTTCCACCCCGCCGGAAGAAAGGGATCGAAGAAGCTCAAGGCCTGGCTCATCGACGAGAAGGTTCCGCGCGAGGCAAGAGACCGGCTGTGGGTCCTCGCCGACGACGACGGGCGCGTGATCTGGATTCCGGAACTGGGCGCCCGGTCGGAGAAGCCCAGCGTCAGCGCCAGCTTGGGGGTCGGGGCAGCGATCCCGGACTGCGCTGGCGGTCCGCCCTGTTATATTGACCGTCCGAAGTCACTTTCGGGGGAAGCCCCGGGAAGAGGTTTGGAAAATTGCGCCAGTCCTACAAGACCATCCTGCTCTGGGTCGTCCTGATCCTGATGTTCGTGGCGTTCTACCAGTTCTTCGCCCAGCACGGCCGCGAGCAGAAGGAGTTCGCCTTCTCCGACTTCATCACCAAGGTGGAGTCCGGAGACGTGCGTGACGTCTCGGTGAAGGACACCAACTACTACGGCCACATGCGGGACGGGAGCGACTTCCACACCGTCGGCCCTCTCGACGCTACCGGCGCGGTCTTCGATCGGCTCCAGAAGAAGGGCGTGAAGGTCCTCTACGAGAAGGCCGACCAGAACTCGTTCTGGGTCACGGTGCTCGTGCAGTACCTGCCGCTCGTATTCCTCTTCCTCCTCTTCTTCTTCTTCATGCGCCAGCTGCAGGCGGGTGGCGGGAAGGCCATGAGCTTCGGGAAGTCGAAGGCCAAGCTCATGACCGAGCACCACAACAAGGTCACCTTCGCCGACGTGGCGGGCATCGACGAGTCGAAGGACGAGCTCGAGGAGATCATCTCCTTCCTCAAGGATCCAAAGAAGTTCACCAAGCTCGGAGGCCGGATCCCCAAGGGCGTTCTCCTGATGGGCCCCCCGGGCACCGGCAAGACGCTGCTCGCACGCGCGGTGGCCGGCGAGGCAGGCGTGCCTTTCTTCTCCATCGCCGGTTCCGACTTCGTCGAGATGTTCGTGGGCGTGGGCGCGAGCCGCGTCCGCGATCTCTTCGAGCAGGGCAAGAAGAACGCTCCCTGCATCATCTTCATCGACGAGATCGACGCGGTGGGTCGCCACCGCGGCGCGGGCCTGGGCGGCGGACACGACGAGCGCGAGCAGACGCTCAACCAGTTGCTCGTCGAGATGGACGGCTTCGAGTCGAACGACGGCGTGATCCTCATCGCCGCCACGAACCGCCCCGACGTTCTCGATCCGGCCTTGCTTCGCCCGGGGCGTTTCGACCGTCGCATCGTGGTGCCCCGCCCCGACGTGGGCGGGAGGCTCGGCATCCTCAAGGTGCACACCCGCAAGGTCCCGCTGGACGTCGTCGACCTCAGCAAGATCGCGCGCGGCACGCCGGGCTTCTCCGGCGCCGACCTGGAGAACCTGGTCAACGAGGCCGCTCTCTACGCGGCCCGCCGGAACAAGGAGAAGGTCGAGGGCTCGGACTTCGAGTACGCGAAGGACAAGGTGCTCATGGGCACCGAGCGTCGCTCCTTGATCATCAGCGACAGGGAGAAGCGCACCACCGCGGTCCACGAGGCCGGGCATGCGCTCGTCGCCAAGGTCCTCCCCAACGCGGACCCGCTGCACAAGGTGACCATCATCCCCCGCGGCCGCGCGCTCGGCCTGACCCAGCAGCTGCCCCTGGAGGACCGGCTCAACATCAACCAGGAGTTCGCGCTGAACCAGATTGCGATCCTCATGGGCGGTCGAGTGGCCGAGGAGATCACCTTCGAGGAGAAGACCACCGGGGCCGGCAACGACATCGAGCAGGCCACCAACATGGCGCGCGCCATGGTCTGCGAGTGGGGCATGAGCGAGCGGATGGGCCCGCTGGCCTTCGGCAAGAAGGAGGGGGAGGTCTTCCTGGGTCGCGACATGGCGTCCACCCAGACCTACTCCGAGCAGACTGCCCGCGAGATCGACTCCGAGGTCCGGCGCATCGTGAACGAGCAGTACGACCGGGCCAGGAAGATCTTGCTCGAGCGGCGCGAGGCCCTCGGCAAGATCGCCGACGCGTTGCTCGAGCACGAGACGCTCGACCTCGCCGACGTCGACAACCTCCTCGCGGGCGGTTCCATCGCGCGCGCGCCGCCTCCCAAGTCGCCGCCGCCGCCGGTGGTCGACAAGGGCGAGCCGGAGAAGGTCAAGAAGGGTGGGATTCTCGGGGGCCTGGGCAGCCTGGGCAAGCCCGAGGCCGGGAAGGCGTAAGACGGCGCCCGGAGCAACGGTGACGGGACCGTCGATCCGAATCGGGGGGCGGGAGTTCGCGCCTCCCGGCGTGTTCATCGTTGGCGTCCTGAACGTCACGCCCGATTCCTTCTTCGACGGCGGCCGGTACCTCGACCCCGGCGCCGGTCTCGAGCACGCGCTCCGGCTCGCCGCAGAGGGGGCGGACCTCATCGACGTGGGAGGCGAGTCGACCCGGCCGGGCGCCCCGGAGGTGTCCGAGGAGGAGGAGCTCCGCCGGGTCATGCCGTTGCTGGAACGGCTCGCCGCCTCCGGGTTCCCGGTCCCCGTCTCCATCGACACGTCCAAGCCGGCGGTGGCCCGGGCGGCGCTCGGTGCCGGTGCGGCGATGGTGAACGACGTTCGCGCGCTCGCCGACCGGGAACTCGCCCGGGTGGTGGCCCGGTCCGGCGCAGCCGTGGTTCTCATGCACATGCGTGGGACCCCCCGCGACATGCGGGACCGGGCGGTTTACGGGGACGTCGTCTCGGAGGTCCGGTCGGAGTTGTCCGACGCCATGGCGCGCGCGGTCGGCGAGGGGGTCTGCGAGGACCGCATCCTCCTCGACCCCGGAATCGGGTTCGCGAAGACCGCCGAGCAGAGCGTCGAGTTGCTGGCGCGACTCCCCGACCTGGCCGGGCTGGGGCGTCCGCTCCTGGTCGGGCCGTCCCGCAAGAGCTTCATCGGTGCCATCACCGGAGCCCCGGCGGATGATCGGCTCGCGGGCACGCTCGCGGCGGTGACCGCGGCCGTCCTGGGAGGGGCGACCTTCATCCGGGTTCACGACGTGGCGGCCTCACGGCAGGCGGCCCGGGTGGCGGAGGCCATCCGGGCTTCTGGCGGTTCCCGCCCCAAGGCCTAGACTGTACCCAGGGAGGCGGCATGGCGGTGAACCCAGGAAACGGCAACGGCGCAGGCGCCGAGCGGAAGCTCTTCGGGACCGATGGCGTTCGAGGAGTAGCCAACGTCCATCCGATCACGGCGGAGGTGGCGCTGCAGCTCGGACGCGCGCTGGCCTGGAAGGTCCGCTCGGGCGACCACCGGCATCGCATCGTCATCGGCAAGGACACGCGCCTCTCCGGGTACATGCTGGAGACGGCCATCGCTGCCGGGATCTGCTCCATGGGCGTGGACGTCCTGCTCTGCGGCCCGCTTCCCACGCCGGGGATCGCCTTCATCACCCAGTCCATGCGCGCCGACGCGGGCGTGGTGATCAGCGCCAGCCACAACCCCTACCAGGACAACGGGATCAAGTTCTTCGATCGCACCGGGTTCAAGCTCCCCGACGAGGAGGAGCTGGAGATCGAGCGGCTGGTTCTGGGCGGTTCCGGGTCGACCTCCGACTTCCAGGGGTTGCGCCCCACCGCAGAGCTGATCGGCAAGGCCAAGCGCATCGAGGACGCGATCGGCCGCTACGTGGTCTTCCTCAAGGCGCTCTTCCCCCGGGAACTGACGCTCGACGGCATGACCATCGTGGTCGACTGTGCCAACGGCGCCGCCTACCACGTGGCGCCGGCGGTCTTCGAGGAGCTGGGCGCGAAGGTCATCCCGCTCCACGTCGAGCCCAACGGCCGGAACATCAACGACAACTGCGGCGCCATGCATCCGGAAGGAATGGCGGCCGCAGTGCGCGCGAACGGCGCCGACCTGGGCATCGCACTCGACGGCGACGCCGACAGGGTCATCGTCGCCGACGAGACCGGCCAGGTGGTGGCCGGCGACGCCATCATGGCCATCGTGGCCCGCGACCTGCTCCGGCGCGGCCTGTTGCAGCAGGAGACGATGGTGGCAACGGTGATGAGCAACGTCGGTCTCGAGCGCGCCATGGGCGAGCTGGGCGGAGCGGTGGTCCGCACGCAGGTCGGCGATCGCTACGTCGTCGAGGAGATGCGCCGGGGCGGCTTCAACTTCGGAGGCGAGCAGTCCGGGCACCTCATCTTCCTCGACCACGTCACCACCGGCGACGGCGTGTGCGCGGCGCTGAACCTGCTCGCGGTGATGAAGCGCTCCGGGCAGCGCCTCTCCAGGCTGGCCGCCTGCTTCGAGCCATCGCCCCAGGTCCAGATCAACGTCGCCGTGAGGGAGAAGCTTCCGCTCGAGACGCTCGACTCGGTCCAGGCCGCCATCGCCGGCGTCGAGAAGGCGCTCTGCGGCAAGGGGCGCGTCCTGGTGCGCTTCTCCGGCACCGAGAACAAGGCGAGGGTGCTGGTGGAGGGGCCCGACGACGCGGTCATCCGCGCCCATGCCGAGCGCATCGCCGCAGCGCTCCGCCATGCGCTCGCCTGACCCGATCTGGGCTAGATTCCCCCCATGACCGCACCTCGCCTCGGCGTCAACGTCGACCACGTCGCCACCCTTCGACAGGCGCGCCGCGCCGCTTACCCCGACCCGGTGGCGGCGGCGATGCTCGCCGAGCTGGGGGGAGCCGACCAGATCACCATCCACCTCCGCGAGGATCGCCGCCACATCCAGGACCGCGACCTGGAGGTGATGCGCAAGACCGTCACCACCCGGCTCAACCTCGAGATGGCGGCCACCCAGGACATGGTGAAGATCGCCTACGAGTTGCGCCCCGACGAGGTCACGCTGGTCCCGGAGCGGCGCGAGGAGCTGACCACCGAGGGCGGGCTCGACGTGGTTCGAGGGCGCGAGACGGTAGGACGGGTGGTGAAGACGCTGCGCGACGCCGACATCCTGGTGTCGCTCTTCATCGACCCCGACCCCGATCAGGTGAAGGCGGCCTTCCGGGTCGAGGCCCATGCGGTCGAGATCCACACCGGGCGATACTGCGACGCGCGTCTGGACGGCGATCGACGGCGCGAGCTGGCACGGGTGGTGGATTCCGCCAAGGCCGCTGCCAAGCTCGGGCTCCAGGTTGCGGCGGGTCACGGGCTCAACTACCGGAACGTGCTGCCCGTCGCGGCCATCCGGGAGATCGAGGAGTTCAACATCGGCCACGCCATCGTGGCGCGGGCGGTGCTGGTCGGGATGGAGCGCGCGGTCCGCGAGATGAAGGATCTGCTGGTCAGGGGCACGCCGTGATCCTGGGCATCGGTCTCGACGTGGTGGAGGTGGCGCGCATCAGGCGCCTGGTCGGGACCGACGCCCCGGAGGAGACCGCCAGGCGGTTCCTGGCCCGATGTTTCACAGATGGTGAACGTCGCTTCTGCGATGCGCGGGCCGATCGGGCCACCCCCTACGCCGTCCGCTTCGCGGCCAAGGAGGCCGCCTCGAAGGCCCTGGGCGCCCCTGCCGGCATCCACTGGACCGACGTCGAGGTCCTGCGCGAGGAGGGCGCGCCCCGTCTCCGGCTCACCCGCGTGGCGGAGCAGGTGGCGCGGGACCGAGGGGTGACGCGGATCCACCTGTCGCTCACCCATGACGCCGGGGTCGCGGCCGCGGTGGTGGTTCTCGAGGGGGGGGCACATGAGGCTGGTGGGCTCGGAAGAGATGCGTGCCATCGAACGGATCGCGATCGAGGAGATGTGCATCTCCGGAACGACGCTCATGGAGCGGGCTGGACGGGCCACGGCCGAGTGCGCCATCGCGCTCGCCGGGCAGGCCGGACGGATCGTCGTGGTCTGCGGCGCCGGCAACAACGGGGGCGACGGGTTCGTGGCGGCCCGGCATCTCCACCTGGCTGGAAGGGAAGTGGTGGTCATCGCGCTCGGGGCGGCCGAGCGCGCCACGGCGGAGGCGCGGGCCGCCTGGAAGCAGGCCGAGGAGGCCGGCATCCCGGTGGGTGGGCTCCCGGCGCTCCAGGGATTCCCGGCGCGGCCGGGCGACGTGGTGGTGGACGCGATTTCGGGACCGGCCTCCTGCGACCTTCCGTCGGACCTTTCGCGGAGGCCATCGAGGCCATCGGCGCCCTGCGGGAGAGCGGGGCGCGGGTGCTTGCAGTCGACGTTCCCTCGGGCATCTCCGCCGACACCGGTCGCCCCATCGGGTTGGCCGTACGCGCCGACCAGACGGTGACCTTTGGATTCGCCAAGATCGGGCTGGCGCTGCAGCCCGGCGTGGAGATGGCCGGGGAGGTCATCGTGGCGAACATCGGCATCCCGGCCGCCGCCTCCGACCGGATCCCCGTGACCACCGAGTTGCTCGACGAGGCCGCCGCCCGCGCGCTCGTTCCTCCGCGAGGGCGCGAGACGCACAAGGGAGACGCCGGACGACTGCTGGTGGTGGCGGGCTCGACCGGGAGGACCGGCGCCGCCCACCTGGCGCTCACCGGCGCGCTGCGCGGCGGCGTGGGCCTGGTGACCCTCGCGGCCCGGGCCGAGGTCATCGGCGTGGCGCTCTCCGGTCGCCCGGAGGCCATGAGCGCCGTCCTTCCAGGGACGGGGGCCATCGCCCGCAGCGACATCCCGGCGCTGGAGGCGGCGATGGTCGGCGCCAGCGCGCTCGTGTTCGGTCCCGGCATCCCCCGGGGAGCGGAGACGGCGCCTGCCATCCGGGCCCTGCTCGACCGGCGACCACTCCCCACCGTCATCGACGCGGACGGCCTCAACGCGCTCGCCGATCATCCGGGCCTGGTGGCGGCGATCGGTCACGATGCGCCCATCGTCCTCACCCCGCACCCGGGAGAGATGGCGCGCCTGGTCGGAGCGACCATCGAGGATGTTCAGGAGGACAGGGTCGGGATGGCGCGCCGGAAGGCCCAGGAATGGGGCGCCGTGGTCGTGCTCAAGGGGGCGCGGACGGTGGTCGCCGACCCGGACGGCCCGGCTGCGATCATTCCCACCGGGAACCCCGGAATGGCCACGGGAGGAACGGGGGACGTGCTGGCCGGCCTCCTGGGTGCGCTTCTCGCCGGGGGGATGCAACCGCGCGAGGCGGCGTGCGCCGCGGCCTGGATCCACGGACGTGCTGGAGACATCGCCGCCGAGAAGTTCGGCGAGCGAGGGATGATCGCCGGGGATCTGGGGGAGTCCATCGCCGCGGTGTGGGCCGAATGGGGAAGGTGAGCCGTCCCGAGATCGCTCGCTGCCGGAGGACGACGCGTTCTGCAGGCGCTACCCGCGCGCTGGGGGAACGGCTGGGGCGGTTGCTCGCGGCCGGGGACGTGGTGGCGCTGGTGGGCGACCTGGGCGCCGGCAAGACCCAGTTCGTTCGCGGTCTCTGCCGGGGTTCGGGCGTGGCCGACGCCGAGGTGTCCAGTCCGACGTTCGCCATCGTGGCCACCTACCGGGGTCGTCTGCAAGTGAACCACGCCGACCTCTACCGGATCGGCGACGACGACGAACTTTACGCCACCGGCTTCCACGATCTGGTGGGCGGCCCGGGGGCCACGGTCGTGGAGTGGGCCGACCGGGTGCCCGGCGCGCTTCCGACGGAGCGGCTCGAGGTAACGCTCGCCCACGACGCGAGGAGCCCCTGCGTGCGCCACCTGGCGATCGCCGGTGTTGGCGGGCGCCACGCGGCGCTGGCGCGGGCGCTCTCGCCTCGCCGCCGGAGTCCCCGGCGGAGGCGTGCCGGCTCGGGCTAGTTTCGGGCCGAGCAGTCGGCAGCGGCCGGTTCTCCGGCGCGGTGGACCACCCTGCCGCCCTTCACGACCCCGAGCACGTGGTTGACCGCGGCGTGCCAGCAGATGTGGGCCGGCGATCGCGCACCCCAGAGGACCAGGTCGGCAGGGGCCCCCTCGGCGATCCGCCCGGCGCCGTCGAGTCGAAGCGCCCGGGCGCCGCCCCGCGTGGCGGCCCAGAGGGCTTCACCAGGGGTGAGACCGTTCTCCAGGCACGCGAGCGAGAGGGAGAGGCCGACGTTCTCGCTCATCGCCAATCCCGGGTTTGCATTGGTGGCCAGCGAGACGGCGACGCCGGCGTCGATGAGCTTCCGGCCCGGCGCGAAGCCGCGCCCTCGAAGCAGGAGCGTGGACGTGGGAAGGAGGCCGGCCACCACGCCGCCTCGTGCCAGGGCCGCGATTCCGGCCTGGCTCACGTGCTCGAGGTGGTCGGCCGAGGAGGCGCCGACCTCGGCGGCCAGTTCCGCGGCGCGATCGTCGGCGAGCTGATCGGCGTGCAGTCGCGGCACGATCCCCAGGTCGCGAGCCGCGAGGAGCACCCGCCTCGCCTCATCCACCCCGAAGGCGGTCGAGGACACGAAGGCGTCGCAGCTCCCGGCCAGGCGGTCCCGGGCGACGGCGGGAAGGAGGACGTCGGTCACCTCCCGCACCCAGCCCTCCCGGTCCCGCCCCGTCGGGAGGGCGTGCAGGGGAAGGGCGGTGGCGACGACGTCCATCTGGCCGTCGAGGGCCCGGCCGAGCTCGCGCACCACCGTCAGGAGCCGAAGCTCCTCCTCGACCGACTCGCCATACCCGCTCTTCACCTCGACGGTGGTGACGCCCCAGGAGAGGAGGCGGCGGGCACGCGCGAGGGCGCCGCGCAGCAGTTCCTCGTCGGAGGCCGCGCGGGTGGCCCGCATGGTGGCGCGTATGCCGCCTCCGGCGCGGGCGAGCTCGGCATAGGTCTCCCCCGACGCCATGGCGCCGAACTCCTCGGCCCGGGCGCCGTCGTCGCCGAAGACGAGATGCGTGTGGGAATCGACGAGGCCGGGCGTGACGAGCCGGCCATCCGCGTCGAGCACCTCCGCGGCGGACAGGTCGACCGCAGCCGCCAGCTCCGCGTCCGGTCCCACCCAGGCCACCGCCCCACCGGCGATGGCCACTGCGTGGCCCGGGAGCAACGCGGGGTCGGGCGAGGCCCGATCGCAGGTGGCGACGAGGGCCCGGCGGATGGCAAGCGTGGCGCGGATGGCGGGGGGCATGGCGCGGTCTCGTTTCAGGTGGGGATCTTCACGCCCCGCTCCCGGGCGACGTCCTTGGCCTCGACGTATCCGGCGTCGGCGTGGCGCAGCACGCCCATGGCCGGGTCGCCTCGCAGCACCCTCGCCACCCGTCGCCCGGCGGCCTCGGTCCCGTCGGCGACGACCACCTGCCCGGCGTGAAGCGAGTAGCCCATGCCCACCCCTCCGCCGTGGTGGAAGCTCACCCAGGAGGCGCCGTTCACGGCGTTGAGCAGCGCGTTCAGGATGGGCCAGTCGGCCACCGCGTCGGAGCCGTCCTTCATCGCCTCCGTCTCCCGGTAGGGCGACGCCACCGATCCACAGTCGAGGTGGTCGCGGCCGATCACCACCGGCGCCCGCAGCTCCCCGCGCCGGACCATGTCGTTGAACTCCACGCCGGCGCGGTCACGCTCTCCGTAGCCGAGCCAGCAGATGCGCGCCGGCAGCCCCTGGAACTTCACCTTCCGTGCGGCGAGATCGAGCCAGCGCAGCAGGCCTCGCTTCTCCGGGAAGAGGCGAGCCACCGCCGCGTCGGTCCGGGCGATGTCGGCGGGGTCGCCGGAGAGCGCCACCCAGCGGAACGGACCCTGGCCCTCGCAGAAGAGGGGCCGGATGTAGGCCGGCACGAAGCCCGGGTAGTCGAAGGCATTCGCGACCCCGGCGTCCCTGGCCCCGGCTCGAAGGTTGTTGCCGTAGTCGAAGACCTGGCTTCCCAGTGCGCGGAGCGCCAGCATGGCCTCGACCTGGACGGCCATGGATTCCTTCGAGCGCCGGATCACGAGGGCGGGGTCGCTCTGCCGGAGCGCGGCCACCTCGGAGAGCGAGAGCCCCGCCGGCACGTACCCGTGCAGCGGATCGTGCGCCGAGGTCTGGTCGGTGACGAGGTCGGGGGCGATGCCGCGCCGGACCAGCTCGGGGAAGACCTCCGCCGCGTTTCCCGAAAGCCCCACCGAGAGGGGGCGGCGCTCGAGCCTCGCCGCGGCGAGCCTCCGGAGCGCGTCGTCGAGCGAGTCGGTCGCCTCGTCGAGGTAGCCGCCGGCGAGCCGCTTGCGGATGCGTTCGGGATCCACGTCCACGCCGAGGAAGGCGGCGCCGAGCATGGTGGCGGCGAGCGGCTGGGCGCCGCCCATCCCGCCCAGGCCGCCGGAGAGGATGAGCCGGCCGGAGAGGTCGTCCGACCCGAAGTGGGTTCGCCCCGCCTGCGCGAAGGTCTCGTAGGTGCCCTGGAGGATTCCCTGCGTTCCGATGTAGATCCAGGAGCCTGCGGTCATCTGGCCGTACATCATCAGCCCGAGCTTCTCGAGCTCCCAGAAATGCTCCCAGGTGGCCCAGTGGCCGACCAGGTTGGAGTTGGCGATGAGCACGCGCGGGGCGTCGGGATGGGTGCCGACGACGCCGACCGGCTTTCCGCTCTGGACGAGAAGGGTCTCGTCGTCGCGCAGGACGCGAAGCGCGGCCACGATCCGCCTGTAGCTCTCCCAGTCCCGGGCAGCCTTGCCCGTGCCGCCGTAGACCACCAGGTCCTCGGGCCTCTCGGCGACCTCCGGATCGAGGTTGTTCTGGAGCATCCGGAGGGCGGCTTCCTGGACCCACCCCAGGCAGGAGAGGGTGTTTCCTCGCGGCGCGCGAATCTCGTCCATTCCTCGCACTTAGCACAAGGCCGGGGCGTGCGCCCGAAGGGTCGGCTACACTCCGGGGCCGTGAACGACCGCGCCTTCATCGCCGCCCTCCGCCTGCTGCCCAAGAACGCCCTGTCCCGTGCCGTGGGTGCTGCTACCCGGTTGCCCTTGCCAGGTGCTCTC
>CAVOWI010000012.1:135000-710467 GCA_963700085.1 uncultured delta proteobacterium | reverse complement strand
GGCTCGACATGCTGCGCACGTTCGGCGGCGGCTCGTAGGCGGCCGGGCCGTAATCCTCCCGGCGAGACCCCAGGAACACGAGGGAGAAGGAGACCTCGGGCAGCGCCGAGACGACCTGGTGGACCCAGGACGAGACCCCGCCGCGCACGTAGGGATAGGTCCCCTCGAGCAGGAGGGCCACGTCGGCGGGATCGCTTGACGACGCTGCGCGGGTAGCCATGTTCAGCACCAGTACCTCTGGACTCGCGCGGCGGGAGAGTTCCCGGAAGGAAGGGCCGGGTGCGCGAGGTGGCGCCGGACGTCGTCGAAGCGCTTCTGGCGAAAAGCCAGCTCCGCCAGGTAGGGACGCAAGGAGTCCCCTGGAATTCCCAGCGCCAGGGCGCATCGGAGGGCCACGTCGGCTTCCTCGAGCTGCCCGCGCCGGAGGTGGACGCGGGCGCGGAGGAGCTGGATGGGCGCCGATCGCGGATACCGCTTCAGGGCGTGGCTCACGTGCTCGCCGGCCCGCGCCAGCTCGTGGCCCAGCACCTCCCCCTGCACCAGGCCGTGCCATGCCAGCTCCCAGTGCTCGAATGCCAGCCTGGTGTGGAGGAGGCCGCGTCGGTCCTCGCTCGCGGTCTCCAGCTCCTCGGTGTGGGCCTGGATACGGTGGTAGGCGGCGCTGACCTTCGATTCCAGGAGCGAGAAGGCCAGCAGCCGGATCTCCTCCTCGGGGTCCTTGAGGGCGCGCCAGAGCAGGGCGATGGCCTGTGGATCGCACCGATGCTTGACCGCGACCAGCGCAGCCTGGTTGGCGTCCCGCTCCCCGGGCAAGAGGGGGTCATCGCCTGCCGCTGCGGGGCGCGCCGGGGCGTCGCCCTCGGGAGGCGGCGGGAGCGGAGTTCTCACGAAGGGCTCGCGCGCCCTCGACGAATCGCCGGGGCGTCGGGGCGCCGCCACCGCCACGGCCAGGAGCCCGAGCGCCCCCAGGCCCGGCACGAAGAAGGCGCAACCGAAGGGCAGGGCGAAGCTCCACGCGCCCTTCCCGTAGACCAGGCCCAAGCGAAGGGAGCCAGCCACGACCGCGCTCGAGGCTGCGTGGAGGACCAGCGCGCCAGCGAGGTCGCCGCTCAGCCACGCCGCGGCAGCCAGGGCCTCGAGCCCAGCTGCCGCGACGACCCCGACCGCGATGACAGACCTCACGCGGATTCCTCCCTCGGCCCGTCGGCGAGGCGTGCCGCGCTGCCGGCCGAGGAGGTTCTCGTCTCCTGGAGCTCGAGGGACGGCAGGATGCCGCGGCTTGGACGCTCCTCGGGGATCGCGGGTGTCCGCGGCGTCGCGCTCCCGGCGCTGCCGAGGCATCCGCCGACGACCGCGAAGAGGGTCAGGGTCGTGTCGTCGAGCGCCATGAAGGGCATGTCGCGCACCGCCACGACCGCGTGCACCCGGTGGTCGCCGTCGATGAGCGGGACCGCGGCGAGCAGGTCCGACCCTTCGCCGAGTTCCCGCACGCTCGTCACTTCACCGCGCTCGACGGCGGCGATGAGCAGCGCGTCGTCGCTTCTCCCCCCGCCAGCACCCAGCATCGCCAGCGGAGCGCCAGGCCGCCCGTCGGGGCCGACGGCATGCAGGCTGGCGCCGTGGACCGAGGTGTAGTCGGCGAAGAATGCCAGGATCTCGCCCGCCAAGGCGGTAAGGCCCTCCGTCCCACGGCCTGCGAGCCTCCCGGAAAGCGCCTCGAGTCCATCGTGGAAGGTGCGCGGATCCCCGGGAACCTGCCGACGCAGGCGCTCGTGGGAGGCGAGCAGGGCGTGGTGCGCGCGCGAGAGCCCCTCGAGCCGGCGCCGAAGGTCGTGGGCACCGGACTCGAGCTTCTGCTGCCGGCGCTGCCAGGCGTCGGCGAACTCCCCGGCGAGCAGGCCCACGGCGACCCAGGCGAACACGCTCTCCACCACCGTGGGGGGCAAGGCCAGGCCCCGGTGCCAAGCCAGGCCGACCGCCGCCCCGAGGAAGGCCGCGCAGGCAATGCCCACCCCGGACCCATGCCGCAGGCCCGCCAGAAGCGGGGCCAGGGCGAGCCATGGGAAGGCGCGCCCCAGCAGGAACGGATCGGATCGAATCGAGGAGCGCTCCGACGGCGACGACGAGCGCGGCGAGCCCGGCGCCCTCGGTCGCGGGAAGCCAGCGAGGCGTCGGGGCGCGGTTCTCGACGCCAGGGATGGTGGGAACGGGGCTCAAGGATTCGGTCTCCGTCGTCAGCGCGCGAAGGAATGAATGAGGGAGAGGTTCAGCCCGTAGGTGCCGCCGGTGGACCAGTTGTCGTTGCCCGCGAATCCCATGAGGCACAGCTCCCCCTCCTGGAACGGCGTCACGGAGACTCCCAGCTGTGCTCGATAGGCAGGGCGGAACGGGGGCCCCATGCCACCGAGCCAGAGGTCGCCGGACAGGCGCAGGGGCCCGGCGTCGAAGCGGGCCGCGTTGATCCCCAGGCCGACCATGGTCAGCTGTGCGGGCAGGATCGCGTCGGGCCCGACCCCGAGCGGGGAGAAGCCCAGCTGCATGACCCCGGGCGCGAGCTGGTTCCACTGGGCGCTTCCCTGCAACCGGACGCGGAGATCGGGGTAGGTGCGGGGAATCCGGTAGCCGATCTCACCGGTGGCCAGGACGCCCGTTCCAACGGCGCCGCCGGTCCGGGTCGACCAGCTCTTCCAGGACGCGGAACCGCGTCCGTAGAAATCGTCGGCGGAGGCCCCCAGGGCGGCTCCGACGCCGGATTGCACGGTGAGAAGCCGCATCGCCGCCGACTCGTCCGAGGGCTGGTTCAGGAAGCCCTCGACCCTTGCGGTCGTCGAGCCGGCGAGCACGCGGTCATGCGAGGCGCTCGCCATGAACAGGTTCGAGTCGGCCTGGAAGTTGCCGCCCACCGCGATGTCGTTCTGCCCACCGAAGGCGCGGAACATCGCGCGCGCGGCGAGGTCGCCCTGCTGCGTGGGATCGGTAGGTCGGGGTGGGGAGGTCCAGCTGAGAAGGGTGCCTCCGGCGCTGACCCGGAAGGTGGCGCCGATCGCTTCCGAATCCATGGCCGCCGCGACGCGCTGGACGAGGAGAGGTCCGAAGCCCTCGACGCCCACGTCGGCCCGCATCGACGCGACGCGGAAGCCTTGCTTCTCCGCGCGGACGACACCGGCGAGGCTGGGCGCGTCAGCACTCCCCGTCGTGCTCGCGAGCACGACCGGCATCTCCACAGGCTTCGCCTGTGCGGGTCCGGGGCTCTTCCGCCCGTCGAGGTAGTTCTGCAGGTCGTCGGCCGTTCCCCGGTTGCCGGCGCGGTCGAGCGCCATGGCGTAGCGCCGGACCGCCCCGTCGTCGGAGGGGCTGGCGCTTGCGTCTCTCTGGTAGAAGGCCAGGGCCTCCCGCGAATGCCCCAGCTCCTCCAGGGCTGCCGCATAGGCGCGGCGCATCTGCGGGTCGTTCCAGCCCTCGTCGGTCCAGGCTGCCAGGACCTCGGCGAGCCGCTTCCGGTCGTGGGCGCCGGCCAGCAGCCAGATGAGGCCGGTCCGGGCCGCCCCGGACCTGGGCTCGAGGGCGAGGGCGTGCTCGTAGGCCGCGACCGCTCCGGCGGTCCGCCCCTCGTGCTCGTCGAGGCGCGCAAGCAGGAGCCAGTAGGCCGTCTGCCCGGAGAAGGCGGCCTCCGATTTCATGGCCCGGTCTGCGAGCTGCTGGAGCGTGTCCCACTTCCCGGCGTTGGCCGCCTCGTCCATGGCGAGCAGGAGGAGCCTCGCCTGGCCGGTTCGCGACCAACCCTCGACGCCCAGACGGATGACGTCGTCGGGCTGTCCCGTGGCCCTCGTCAGGACCACGAGTCGCTCTGCGGCCAGGGCGTCGGCCCGTCCGAGCTGCCAGAGCGTCCGGTAGGCCTGGAGTGCCCGCGCGTCGGCCTCGAGTTCCCAGGCGAGCTCCCCGACCATCGACCAGTAGGCTGCATCTCCGCCCGCCGACGAGCTCCAGGGCTCGAGCTCGCGGAGCGCATCGGCAGGGCGCCCCAGCGCCCACTCCAGCGAGGCGATGTGCATGGCGTTCGGCAGCGTGGCGCCGAAACGGCTTGCGATCTGGGCGCGGGTCTCCTTCGCGCCAGCCAGGTCGCGCTGCCGCTCCCGCGCCACCGCGAGCTGCTCCCAGGCCGCCAGGTCTTCCGGATGGCGAACGACGTACGCCTGCAGCTCCTCGAGCGCTCGGCCGGGACCCTCGACATTCGCGAGGGCACCCTCCAGCTCCCGCAGCGCGGCGGGTTGCAGCGGCCCCTCCTCGGCCTTCTGGCCGATGAGCTTGACGACCGCCCCGTCGTTGCCGAGGGCGCGAGCGAGCAACAGCGCCTGGTCGGATGCGCCGGCGACAGTCCCTCTCCGCGCGAGCCACAGCCAGTGGTCCAGCGCCAGGCCGGGACGGTCCGCCCAAGAGGCGAGGCGGGCGGCGGAGAGATGGACTGGACGTCGTCCGGCCGCAGCCGCGCCAGCCGCTCCGCGGCAACCAGCGATCCGGCGGGGTCTCCGGCCGCCAGGCCGAGGTCGATCTGGCGCTGAAGGAGTTCCGGGTCGACCGCGCCGAGCGCCATGAGCCCCGCGCCGTAGCGTCGTGCGCTCGGGCCGTCGCCCTGGGCCAGGGCGACCGCCTCGGCCGTGCGGAGCAGATTGGGGTTGGCCGGAAAGCGACGGACCAGCTCGTCGACGATTTGGAGCGCCGTCGAGGCCTGGTTGGCGGCGAGGTGGGCCTTGACCGCCTGAAGGCCGAGAGCGAGCGCGTCCTGGTCGTTCGCGGCGCACGCCTGCGCTTGGGCGAACCGTTCTGCGGCGAGGCCCGGCAGGCCCGCGGCCAGGTACTCGCGAGCGGCCGAAGCCAGGGACTCGGGGCAAGACCGGGGCTCGGCCCGGGCCAGCCTTTCCAGGGCATGGGCGGCTCGAAGCGGCGACCGGAGCTCGCGGGCCGTTTCCGCGACGCGCCTCATCTCGTCGCCTGGGAGGTCCATCCCGAGCATGCGGTCGAGACGATCGAGCCCCCGCCGTTCCGCGGTGGCTCGCTCTGCCGTTCCAGGCGCGGCGTTGCGCCACGAGGCGCGGGAGAGGTCGAGGAGCAAGGCCGCCTGCTCGGCGGTGAGCGGAAGGCCGCCGGCCAGGAAGGGCGCCATGGTCCGCTCGGCGCCGTCCACTTGACCGAGGGCCAGTTGCGCGCGGGCGAGCCGCAGCCGCGTTCCCGCGTTCCCGGGATCGCGTTGAACCTCGGCCTCGAGGTAGGCGACGGCGAGCGGGTCGCGAGACGAGCCGCTTGCCCCTGGCCACCGCTCGCGGGCCTCCCGCTGGATCGTCCAGAGGCCACCGAGGGCCACGGCGATGAGGATAACCAGGGGCAACGGTCCCACGAGGCGGTGGCGGCTTGGCTTGCTCATGACCTCACCCGCGGCACTCCAGGGTTGCGTCTCCGGTGTCAGTGTCGGGGACGTCGAAGCGTTGCAGGCCGCCGATCACGCTCGGCTGCAAGGTCTGGCCATTGGTGGTCAGGGTGCATGACTGGCTCACCCCCGCGATGTCGAGGCGCACCGGCCCGTGACCGATCAGGCGCAGCGAGACGCCCTGACCGCCGGGCCTCCACGCCGCCACCCGGGCGTTGGTCCAGGCCAAGAAAGGGCCGCGCGTCGGTTCGCCGGAGAGCACCAGGAGAGGACGCTCCGCCGAGGCGAAGCTGACATAGAGGGAGTCTCCGATCTCGGTGACACTGGCGACGCCGCGGGAGCGTTCCAGGTCCGGCCACCCCTGGGCACGCGGGAGGCGAACCGTCCTCAGCCCGCCCAGGCCCCGGAAGCTCCAGCCTCCCTCGAGGCGGCGGGCCACGGTTGCGCGGCGAAAGTCCTCGACCTTGTCCGCGTACTCGCTGGCCCACAGGGGGCGCGCCCGCTGCTCCAGCGCCCAGCGGAGGGTGTCCTTCAGCGCACGCACCGCGCTGGGCGTCGAGACCAGCCAGAACGGATAGTGAATGCCGATGGCCCCGAGGCGGCGCGGGCTCTCGGCGAGCTGGGCGAGTTGCGCGACGTGGGCCCGGTCGAGATCCGCCCCGCCGCGAGCTCGGCGGCCACCCGCTCGTCGAGTCCCGGAAGGTAGACGTCGAAGAGGTCGCCGACGGGCCGGCCCGACGGGGAGAGCGCGGCGAGACAGATGGGTCCGCTCTGGCCGGTGCCATTCGCCAGGGAGGTGAGCCCCTGCTGGCGGGCCCGCGACAGCGCGGCGTGCCCCGAGGGCCCGTCGCCCGGCCACAGGAACGTGCGGACCGGCCTCTGGCCAGGGGGGACATGGGTGGTGAGGAGAATCGACCGATCCCTCAATCTCCCGGCGCATGTCCTCCTCGGAGAGTGAACTCCAGTGGGCCGGGTGGTTGTGGGAGTGGCTCGCCGCCTCCACGCCCGGCAGCGCGAGCATCGCGTCGAGGGCGCGCCCGGCCCCTGTCGGTCCGGGCTGGGCCCCTGCGCCGGGCTCGAACTCCCGGAGCGGGACCGCGACGGTGGTGGCCACCTGCAAGGGGCTCAACACGTCTCGCAGGACCACGTCGGCGGCCGAGACCGGAGGCGACCCGAACCTCCGGGAGGCGCCGTCCGCGTCGGCCGTCACCACCAGGAGTCGCGCCCCGCCCTCGGTGGTCAGATCGAGGACCGGACCGGGAGCGATGGCCAGGGCCCGCTCCAGGAAGGCGAACGGGTCGACGATCCACCGCACGCGCCCCTGGTAGCCGACGTCGAGGACGTAGGGGTCGAGGGCCAGGGCGCCCCAGGGCGCGGTCAAGATGGCGTCGATTGACTTGCCGGCCGCGTCCTCGAGCCGCAGGTGGATCACGGTATCCGGGTTGGTCGATCGCAGCCGGACGAGCCCGCGGCTCCTCAGCGTTGGCTCGGCCTCCAGCCCCACGAGAGCGTCGCGCACGGCAAGGCGGCGGACGGGTACTGCATCTCCGCCCACCTCGGCGAGCCCGAGCCTCGCCAGCTGTGTGGCGGAGGGCCGGAATCCCAGCCGCCCGAACGCCGCCACTCGTACCCCATCCTCGATTCTGACGGAACAGCCACTCCGGATAACCAGTGCCGTCCGGCAACTCGTCCGATTCCGAACCAGGTGACGATGCCGGCATAGCGACCAGCGAGCCTTTCCGGAGGCAGGCCCTGGCGGACGTCGACGTAGTCGGGCGCGAACCCCAGGTGCTCCACCGGCAGCGCCGCGAGCCTGTGTACCCGGCTTCCGGCCAGCCCGGCGGCCTCGGCGCCGTCATAGAGGAGGAGCACGCGCCGCGGGACCACCGCGATCGACCCGGCCCCCAGCATGTCGAGTGACGGGTTGGCCACCCAGGGTACGAAGCCCAGTGCCTGGATGCGCCGCGCGATGTCGAGGGCTGCCGCGCGACGGGCCGGCGGAAGGTAATCCACCGCCACCACCGGGATCCCGAACTGGTCCCGCACGCCCTGGAGCTTCTTGCCGAGCCACTCGCGGTCCCCGGCCGAGACCTCGACGTACTTCTTGGCCCCGGCGTCCCAGCCCGCGAAGAGCGATTCGGCCGCGAGGCCGCAGGCGAGGCTCCCCACCTCATCGAGGATCTCGAAGCCCCGGTTGAGGAAGAGTTTCAGGTCCGGATGGTCGTCGTGGAGGCTTCTGACGAGGCGGGCCAGGCCGGCAGCCGCGGCGCGCTGCTGCGCCGGGTCGCTCAGGGCCGCCATGTAGCTGTCGAGCGTGTCGAGAAAGAGCCCCCGGTAGCCGCGCTTCCAGAGCGCATGGGCGCGGGCGCGCGCACTCTCCTGCCACCCCTTCGCGGACGGATCCAGGATGACGCTTCCCCATCCAGCGTTCTGCCCGATGACCCACGACGGGTCGGCGGCGTCTCGCTGCGTCTCGCCGAGGCTCAGGTAGGCGAAGACCTGCACGCCGGCCGACTGGAGTTGCTGGAGCGCGCGCGCGTCGACGTTGTCCGGCTCGACGACCACCCAGTCGAAGTGGCTCAACTCCGCGACAGGAAGGGGCTTCCCGTAGAAGAAGGCGACCGTGGGTTGTGGCTGTGGGTCGAGCGCCGCGGCCGACGCGGCGAATGCCAGCGTCACCAACGCAACGACACGCCTCCGCCATGGGCTGAAAAAGGCCTTACGGCCCACTTCGTCTGACACCGGACTCCCCCGTAAGGCCGCAACTACTTTGGCCTACCCAGAGAGCCATATGGCTTGGTGGGACTCGGACCTACAAGTCCCTTGAGTCGGTGTACCCTTTCGGAGCAATTATAGGGGTCCTGTGAGGTCCGCAACGGGGGACCGGGGGTTGGATTACTTGAACCTTGCGGCGCTTCGCCGGCCCCTGAACGGGGCACTTGACAGGCGCTTCATGAGCGCCTTGCCATGAATGGCTGGACGTCGAGCACGTGGCCTTGGGCTACGGGCAGGACACCATGAGGTCGGGGAGGTCGAGCCCCTTGACGATGGTGTTGAAGTAGGCCGGGCGCCGCGACGTGGGCCACCTGAGCGACATCAACCTGCCGCTCACAGAGCAGGCGCGGGGCTACCCTTCTTCCCCTGCAGTTCCTCTCGTACCACGTGGCCGATCTGCGCGGCACCGACGTGGACCAGCCCCGCAACCTCGCCAAGAGCGTGACGGTGGAATGACCATGGCCCAGAAGATCCTCATCACGGGTGGTGCGGGCTTCATCGGTTCCCACATCGCCGACGCGTTCCTGGCCGACGGCTGGGACGTGGCGGTGGTGGACGACCTGTCCTCCGGCAAGCGATCGAACCTCGACCCGCGGGTGCGCCTCCACGTTGCGACGTCCGCAGCCCGGAGGCCGTTGCGGCCATCCTGGCGGAGAGGCCCGACGTGGTCTGCCACCAGGCCGCCCAGATCGACGTCCGCAAGTCGGTTGCCGATCCGCGCTTCGACTGCGACGTCAACATCGGCGGGCTGCTCAACGTGATGGAGGCGGCGCAGAAGGCCGGCTCGGTGCGCCAGGTGCTCTTCGCGTCGTCCGGCGGCGCGATGTACGGCGACACCGACGTCATCCCCACGCCCGAGACGCATCCGGCCCGCCCGGTCTCCCACTACGGCGCGGCCAAGTGCTCGTCCGAGCTGTACCTGGGGGTCTACGCGTCCCTCTACGGCATCCCATCGGCGGCCATGCGCTACGCCAACGTATACGGCCCGCGCCAGAACCCGCACGGCGAGGCCGGCGTGGTCGCCATCTTCGCGTCGCGGCTCCTCGACGGAAGGCCCTGTACCATCTACGGCGACGGGACCCAGACCCGGGACTACGTCTTCGTCGAGGACGTGGCCCGCGCCAACCTGCTCGCGGCCCGGAACAAGTTCACCGGCGCGGTCAACGTGGGCACCGGCGTCGAGACCGACGTGAACCAGGTCTTCGCCGTGATGGCGTCGGCGGCCGGCGTCGAGGCGAAGCCCACCCACGCGCCCGGCCGCGCCGGGGAGCAGAAGCGCTCATGCATCGACCCGGCCCGCGCCTGGGAGGCGTTGGGGTGGCTGCCGCGGGTCGCGGTGGCCGAGGGGCTCCACATGACCGTGGACTTCTTCCGAAGTTTCTAGGGTCTGAAGGCGTTTTTGCACCTTCGCTCAAGTTCCATCGGGGAGTTGCTCGTGGGGTTCGTCGTGTGGAGGCCAGTCGAACGGGTCGGCAGCAAGTCCCGAGAATCTTGACGCTTTGCGTTGGGAGACGAAATCCGGATTCCGAAAAGTCCCTAAACAATCGAAAGTGTAGGAGTTTTTCACACAATGTCGCCGGTCTGTTGGAGGGTTTCCCTGGAGCCGGAGACATGTTTGATTGCCGACATGATGTCATCGAATCGCGGGACAGGACTCTTCCTCGTGGCGGCCGTGCTCTCACTGGCTGCCTGTGGCGGCTCGGCTGCGGTCGAATCCGTCCGGAACAGGGCTGACCGTCGACGTGACGCCTCCTTCTGCCGAGGTCGCGCCCCTGGGCAGCGCAACCTTCGCCGCCTCGGTGATCGGAACCACCAACACGTCGGTCACCTGGACCGTCGCCGAGTCGGGCGGCGGAACCGTCGATTCGACGGGTCGCTACGTGGCTCCGTCGGGAACGGGAACCTTCCACGTCGTGGCGGCGTCGGTCGCCGACCCCACCATCAAGGCGAGCGCGACCGTTATCGTGGTCGCCGCGCCGGTGGCCCCGGCGATCGGGCTCTCTCCCGCGTCGCTCCAGTTCGTGGGGACGGCGGGGGGAGCGAATCCATCGTCCCAGGCCATCACGGTGAGCAACACGGGCGGCGGGACGCTGGCCGCGCCCGTGGCGTCCATCTCGTACGCTTCGGGCTCGGGGTGGCTGACTGCGACGGTGACGGGATCGGCGGCGCCCTACACGGTGACGGTGCAGCCGGCCCTCTCCGGGCTGGCGGCCGGGACCTACACGGCGACGGTGTCCCTCGCCTCGACCGGCGCGTCGAACACGCCGCGGACGGAGAGCGTCACGCTGACCGTGAGCACGGCGCCGGTGCCCCCGGCGATCGGGCTCTCTCCCGCGTCGCTGCAGTTCGTGGGGACGGCGGGGGGAGCGAATCCATCCTCCCAGGCCATCACGGTGAGCAACACGGGCGGCGGGACGCTGGCCGCGCCGGTGGCCACGGTGTCGTTCGGATCGGGCTCGGGGTGGCTGACGGCGACGGTGACGGGTTCGGCGGCGCCCTACACGGTGACGGTGCAGCCGGCCCTCTCCGGGCTGGCGGCCGGGACCTACACGGCGACCTTGTCCGTCGCCTCGACCGGCGCGTCGAACACGCCGCGGACGGCCAGCGTCACGCTGACCGTGAGCGCGGCGCCCGTGTCCCCGGCGATTGGGCTCACTCCCGCGTCGCTGCAGTTCGTCGGGACGGCGGGGGGAGCGAATCCATCGTCCAAGGCCATCACGGTGAGCAACACGGGAGGCGGCACGCTGGCCGCGCCGGTGGCGTCCATCTCGTACGCTTCGGGCTCGGGGTGGCTCACGGCGACGGTGACGGGTTCGGCGGCGCCCTACACGGTGACGGTGCAGCCGGCCCTCTCCGGGCTGGCGGCCGGGACCTACACGGCGACGGTGTCCGTCGCCTCGACCGGCGCGTCGAACACGCCGCGGACGGCCAGCGTCACGCTGACAGTGAGCGCGGCCGGGGGCATCTGGAGCCCCACGGCTTCCACGCCGGTTGCCTGGAACTGGAACATCACCCAGACGGGCGTGGCGGCGTACACGACGGTGGCGATGTACGACGTGGACCTGTTCAACGAGTCGGCCAGCTGGATCGCGACGATCAAGGCGAGGGGTACGAAGGTCATCTGCTACTACAGCGCCGGGACCTCCGAGGACTTCAGGCCGGACTACGGGTCCTTCCCGGCGGCCGTGAAGGGCAGCACGAACGGCTGGGCGGGGGAAAACTGGCTGGACATCCGGGCGTCGAGCGGCGCGCTGGCCATCATCCAGCCGATCATGGCGGCCCGGCTCGACCTCGCGGTGTCGAAGGGCTGCGATGGCGTGGAGCCCGACAACGTCGACGGGTTCGACAACAGCACCGGCTTCTCGATCACGGCGGCGGATCAGCTCGTGTACAACCGGTGGACGGCGGATCAGGCGCACGCGCGGGGGCTCTCGGTCGGGCTGAAGAACGACGTCGCACAGCTCGCCGACCTGGTGAACTGGTACGACTGGGCGCTGAACGAGGAGTGCGGCGTGTACCAGGAGTGCGGGGGCTACTCGGTGTTCCAGGCGGCGAACAAGGCCGTGTTCCACACGGAATACACCGGGAACAATCCCACGGCCGCGCAGCTCCAGACCCGGGCGGCGACGGTGTGCGGCTGGCCCGCCTCTCGCCGGCCGGCGTACTTCAACACCATCGTCAAGGGGCTCGATCTCCCCGACCGCATGGTCGCCTGCCCGTAGGCGGGTCATGAGCGGGGCCGGGAAGAAGGGGCAAGGGCCCGGGCGGCCTTTGACCGCGAGTACTCGCGCCCCAGGCGCACGGCGCAGTTCGCCCGCCTGCTCGAATCGCTCGCCTGACGGCGCGATTCCGCCTCTCCCCAACGGGCGAACCTTCCTGTCCCCCGCCCAAGGGAACTCGCCCGCGTCCACCCCCGTGACATAATTCCCCCTCTTTTCAGGGGGAAAGGTCGCCAGAAGCCGTGAACACGGTCGTCGTCGCATTCCTCATTTCACTTGCAGTCGCATTCCTCCTGACGCCGATGGTCCGCGACGCGGCCATCCGGTTCGGCGCGCTGGATCACGCCCTCACGTCCCGCAAGGCCCACGGCCGGCCCACCCCCCGGCTCGGCGGCATCGCCATCGTCGTCGCCTTCTACCTCCCGCTCGTCGCCCTCTTCTTCTTCGACACCGGCGTGGGCAGGCTCTTCTGGAGCCAGCCGGAGCGCGCGCTGGCCCTCATCCTGGGCGGCCTCGCCATGGCGGCGCTGGGCATCTACGACGACCTGAAGGGCTCCGGCGCCCGCATCAAGTTCACCGTCCAGATCCTGATCGCCTGCCTCATGTGGTGGGCCGGCTACCGGGCCGACGTCATCGCCACCCCGTTCGGCACCCTCGAGCTGGGCGTCCTCGGCTTCCCGGTCACCGTGCTCTGGATCGTGGGGATCACGAACGCGCTCAACCTCATCGACGGCCTCGACGGCCTCGCCACCGGCATCGCGCTCGCCGCCGCGGCCACCATCTTCTGGGTGGCCTTCGCGAACGATCGCCCCCTCATGACGCTCTTCATGGTCTGCCTGGCCGGCGCCCTGCTGGGCTTCCTGCGCTACAACTTCCACCCGGCGTCCATCTTCATGGGGGACAGCGGGAGCCTCTTCGTGGGCTTCGTGCTGGCGGCGACCGCGCTCCAGACCCACGAGAAGAGCACCACCGCCGTGTCGCTGCTCGTGCCCATCGTGGCGCTGGGGTTGCCCATCGGCGACACGCTGCTGGCCATGACCCGGCGCATGGTGCGCGGGCAGCCGATGTTCTCGTCCGACCGGGGGCACATCCACCACCGGCTCATGGACCGGGGGCTGTCCCACAAGGGCACCGTGCTCGCGCTCTACGGCATCGCGGTCGTGCTGGGCGGGGTGGCGGTGGCGCTCTACCACTCCGATGCCGAGCAGACGCTGGCGTACGGGGGGGCCATCCTGGCCATCGCGGTCATGCTGCTCGTGGCCGCGGGGTACATCCCCTTCGGCCAGGGGTCGGAAGCTGCTCACCGACCGCAAGCAGAACCTGGGCATGCGGGCTGCCGTGCGGAAGGCGGGCGAGCAGCTGAAGCGGGCCGAGCACGCGGAGGCCATCTGGGAGGTGGTGCGGGAGGTGGCGGGGGAGCTCAAGGCGAGCTGCGTGGCGCTGGTGGTGGTGGCGCGGAACGGGACGGTCCGGCGCACCGAGTTCTCCTGGGGATTCGACCAGGCGCCGTCGAGCTTGCTCCGGGCCAGGTTCAGCCTGCTGGGGGAGAGGCCGGACGAGGGGCGCATCGAGCTGGGGTACAGCGACGGGCGGCGGACCGTGGACAGGGACACGGAGATCGCCGTCGAGCTGCTGTGCGAGCACGTGCACGCGGCGGTCGAGCGGATCGCGGCGGTGCACGAGGCGGAGAAGACGGGCGGAAGGAAGCTGAGACGGATCAAGGGGTAGGGGGGCGGGCCCAGGCCGGCGGCATCGAACTTGCTCTGGTGGCGTGGTGAGACGCGCCATGCGGGCAGAAACCAGCCATTCGAGAATCCGGGGTGCGAGCCGCGGACGCGGGGTCCGGAGGGCGGGCCTAGCGCCATCACGATGCATCTGACTGCGCCCCGTGTGCGCCCGATGCCGGCGGCTTGATCCAGGCACGACAGCATGAGAGCATGATGGCATGAAAATGACGAACGTCCATGAGGTCGAGATCAAGGTCGTCGGCACGAGCGGGCAGATCTCGCTGGGGAAGCGCTTTGCCGGGAAGACGCTGCGGCTGGAGCGACACGAGGACGGCACGGTCGTCCTGACCCCGGTCGCCATGGTGCCCGAGAGTCAGCTCTGGACCCTTGCCGAGCCCGACAGGTCGCGAATCCTGCGCGGCCTCGCCTGGGCCGCCGAGGCCAAGCCACAGGAGACCGATCTCTCGAGCCTGGCAAAGCCGGCGACCCGCCGAGCGGGAAGGACGCGTGGCGGGGGAGGGTAGTCGCGTCCGGCTGGACCTGAACAGTCCGGCATTCCAGGAGGTGTTCTTCCGACTCGAGGCGTCGGAGTCGAGGCAGGTCGTCACCGCCCTCGGGCGCTTGCTCGGGATGGAATGGAGCAACCTGTACCGGCACACCGGGTTTCGCTGGGAAGCCATCGAACACCATGTGGGGCCGAATGGCGCGAGGGTCCACTCCATCCGCCTCAGCCAGCGGGTTCGAGCCGTGGGATTCCGAGAGGGCGACTTCTTGCGACTGGTATCGCTCCATCCGGACCACGATTCAGCCTATGAGAGGTAAGGCACGGGCGAGTTTCAGCCTGCTGGGGGAGAGGCCGGACGAGGGGGGCGTCGAGCTGCTGTGCGAGCACGTGCACGCGGCGGTCGAGCGGATCGCGGCGGTGCACGAGGCGGAGAAGACCGGCGGGAGGGAGCGGCGAAGGATCAAGGGGGTAGGGCCGGCGCGGCACGGATGGTTGCTCTGGTGGCGTGGGGAGACGCGCCATGCGGGCAGAAACCAGCCATTCGAGAAGTCCGGGGTCCGAGCCGCGGACGCGGGGTCCGGAGGGCGGACAGAGGGTGGGGGAGGCGCTTGCCAGGTCATAGCTACTTGGTTATGGTGTCATCGTGGGCCTGACGGTCTGCTTTTTCGAGACCAGGGCTGGTCGCAGCCAGCCGCGAGAATTCTTGACGGCACTTTCCGCAGCGGACCGAGCAAGCATCATGGCGGACATTCTCAGGGTGGCCGAGCGGTCGGAATGCTCCCGTATCGGTGAAGCAATCAAGGGGACCCGGGGGCTCCTGGAGATACTACTCGCGGCTTTCGGACCTTCTATGTCACTCGGTCAGGCGCGACGCTATGGGTGCTCCATGCGTGCAAGAAGCAGGACCAGTGGCATGGCATCGAGGTCGCGTGATCCGGATGAAGAAGCTGGAGGAATGAAGATGGCCAAGACCGCTCGCCCCAGGGGCCTGTCCTTTGACGCCTTTCTGGCCAAGAATCTGAAGGACTCGGAGTTCCGACACCACTTCGAGCAGCGTCGGCTCATCCACGAGGTGGCGCTCGCGGTTCGTGAGATGCGCGAGGAGGCCGGGCTCACCCAGGCGAGGCTCGCGAACCTCATCGGCGTGAAGCAGCCCATGATCGCACGGGTGGAGAGAGGGTCGGACCAGAGGACTCCGAGCTGGGATGTCCTTCGAAGGGTGGGGCGGGCGCTCGGAAAGCAGCTCGTCGTCGGCTTCGTGACGTCGAAGCGAGCCGTGCCGCTCGTCCAGGTGGACGGGGAGAGGCCGGGGGCGAGGACGGCGGGGTAGGGCGTACCCTTGCGCACGTTGGGTGCGCCTCGTTATGAGCCCCCGTCGATTTCCCCAGCCGGGAGGAGCGTGCGATGGCCAAGTACGTCGACGGTTTCGTCATCCCCGTGCCGAAGCGGAAGGTGAAGGCCTACCTGCGCATGGCGAGATGGGCTCGAGGCGGGGAGAGGAGCGGTGGATCTTCTCCTGGATCGTCTACCGATCGCGCGCGCACCGCGACAAGGTCAACAAGGACGCCATGCCCTGGGACATGAAGCGCTTCGCGATGGGCGGGTTCGAGGTGATGGTGGCGTGGTGAGGGGGCGGGACCTGCTATCCTGACGCCGTGGCGCAGCTCTTCTACCACGACGTCCTGGCGGCCCTTTCCAGTGCCGGCGTCCACCACGTGATCGTGGGGGGCATGGCGGTCAATCTCCAGGGCGTGCCTCGGTTCACCTCCGACCTCGACGTGGCGGTTGCCATCGACGGGGCCTCCCTGAAGACCGCGGCCGGGGTCCTGCGCAAGCTGGGTCTCCTGAGCCGGCTCCCCGTGTCCGACGACGACCTGGGCCGGCCAGACGTCGTGCGAGGGTGGGTCGCGGAGCGAAACCTGGTCGCGCTGACCTTCGTCGATCCTGCCGAGCCGCTGCGGGAGGTGGACCTCGTCATCGCGTCGCCGGTTCCCTACGACGAGATCGAGCGAAGCGCGGACCGGCTGGCGATGGGGGAGCTCGAGCTGAAGGTGGCGAGCATCGACGTCCTCATCCGGATGAAGAGTGGCACCGGGCGGGCGCAGGATGCCTCCGACGTGGACGCGCTCCGCCGGATCCAGGAGACGCTCCGTGGCCGGTGAGCGAGCGGTGGCCGACGGACGGCCACGCGGGGCCGGTGCACCTGCCGTGCGCGGGTTCGCCCACCACCACACCGACGAGGAGCTGCGCGCCTACGCCGCGCTCACGCCCGAGCAGAAGATGCGCTGGCTATACGACGCCTGGCGCTTCACCGCCGACGTCCTGCCGCCCGGGCGCCGCGAGGTGTGGATGCGCATGAGGCGCGGGGAGACCTGAGGGCTACTCGGCTCGAGCCGCCCTCGCCAGCCGGCGGTCGAGCGTGACGAGTCTCGAGCCCAGCGCCCGCGCAAGCCAGAGGTAGGCTCCGTCGTAGGCGGTGAGCCCTGTCCGGGTCGCAGCCTCGAATGCGTGAGCCGCCTCCACCGGATGAAGCCGGACGTCGAGCCGGCGAAAGAGATCGATGGCAGCAGTCGCCGCCCCGGGCGCCGTCAGGCGGCGGCGCACCCGCATCGCGGCCACGTTGGCGATCTCGTAGGCAAGGAGCTGCGGGGCCACGAGGTCGGAACCGCGAAGCTGCTCCACCACCTCGTCGGCCTCCGGTTCGAGAAACAGGAGAGCGGCGACCGCCGACGCGTCAACGACGAGGAGCGCCACGACGCCCCTCCCGCATGGCCCGGATGAGGGGGGCAGAGCGCCCCCGGCTGGCGATGCCCGCCGCCCGTGCCGCCGCCACGACCTCCTCGGGACCGAGCAAGCCAGCCGCCTCCTCCCGGGACGCTGCCTCGATCAGGGCGAGGAGCTCTCCCTGGAGGGATCGGCGATGGCGCTGGGCCCGCTGCTTGAGCCGCTGGACCACCGCGACGGGGGCGTTCTTGATGGAGAGGGTGACGGTCATGGATCCATCATGGCGCCAGAACGGAACCGCCGCAACCCTACCCCACGAAGCTGGCCTCGTATCCGGCGTCCTCCACCCCGCGCGCCGCCTCGGTGGCGCGAAGCGGGCCGAAGCAGTCGAGCATCACTGCGAGCTCGTTCGTGTGCGTCGCGCCGATGCTCTTCTCGTAGCTGCCCGGGTGCGGTCCGTGGGGGATGCCGGCCGGGTGCAGCGAGACGCTTCCCGGGCCGACTCCCTTGCGCGAGGTGAACTCGCCCCGCTGGTAGAAGATCACCTCGTCGACGTCCACGCTGGAGTGCGGGTACGGGCAGGGGACGGCGCCGGGGCCGAAGTCGAGCGGGCGGGGGACGAAGCTGCAGACGAGCGCGCCGCGGGCCGCGAAGGTGCCGTGCACCGTGGGTGGAAGGTGCACCTGGCCGACGCGCGGCTGGAAGGCCAGGATGGGCACGGCGAAGGGCCAGACCGCTCCGTCCCAGCCGGTCACGTCGAGCGGGGACTCCGGCTGGCGGAAGCCGTGGAAGGCGCCGCCGCGCTTCACCAGCAGGGAGCGGATGCCCTCGTCGAGCGGTCCCTGGAACACGGGGCGGCGGAAGTCGCGGTGGTTGAAGGGCGCGTCCATGCGGAGCTGGCCCACGTCGTTGCGGAACTGCCTGGGGAGGCCGAGGCCGCCCAGCGCCTCGATGGAGAGCCAGCGCTGCGGAACGGGGTCGGGGAGGAAGCGGTGGACGATGCCCTAAGAAGAGCGACGCGTCGCTCGGGCCGGTGCCGGAGGGGCTCGGAGACGAGGACGCGGACGTCGCCCGCCTCGAAGAGGGCGGTGCGCTGGTGGAAGACCTGGTCGAGCTCGCTGGACGACACGGCGGTCTCGGCGAAGTCCATCATCCGCGTGTAGAAGCGGCGGGAGCGCTCGAGATCGTGGACGTAGTAGTGGAGCGCGTCGAGGCGGCGGATGCCGACGGGCTCGAGCTTCACGGGGATCTCTTCGCGGGACGGCGGCGCATCGGGCTGGGCGGCGGGTACGGCGAGCGCGAAGGGTTCGAGCGAGGCGCAGGCGGCCTCGACACGGAGCAGGGTGGGGAACTTCGCGACGTCGACGTCGAAGCGGCGGGCGCCGTAGAGCTGCGGGACGACGAAGAGATCGCCGAGCGTGACCGGTGTCGCCGTGGCAGAACGTGCCCGCGCCGTCGCGGACGACCTCCTCCAGGCCTTCCATGGAGCGGGCGAGGAAGTGGGAGGCGAAGGCCAGGTCGTCGCCGGGGTTGCGCTCTCGCAGCCACTTCATGGTCGAGGCGTTCTGGTAGGGCTGGATCGACGAGTTCACGTCCTCGGCGATGGCGCGGACGCGGGCGCGGCCGGCGGGGTCGCGGGGCAGGAGCGGCGGAGAGGGGTGGCGCTCCTCGAGCCATTCGAGGATGGCCATCGACTGGGCCAGGCGCAGGACCCGGCCGTCCTCCTCGACCTCGAGGAGCGGGACGGTGGACATGGGGTTCCGGGCCCGGTGGGGATCTCGAACTGCTCGCCCTCGGCGAGGTTCACCGCACGGTAGGTGAAGGGGAGCCCCTTGAGGTGGAGCGCGATGCGGACGCGCCAGGAGCAGGAGGAACGCCAGTAGGAGTGCAGGGTCAGGGTCACAGCGGGGACCTAACGGGGCGGGGGTGGGCGGTCGAGCCGTTTCCGATGGCGGTACGGACGCTGGAGGTTCGGACGCTGGTCGAGATGTAGAAGGCGGGGAGGTCAGGGAAGTTGGGGACAAGGCCGGGTTGTGGACGGGCACCTCCACTGTGACAGGCTGGCAGCCTGGCCGGCCGGAAGGCTGGAGGGCCGAAAGACCGTGCGAGGAGAACCAACGATGAAGAAGTTCCTGAGTGCGGTGTCGATCGCGGCGGCGCTGGCCTTCGCGCCCGCAGCGACGGCCCAGGTGGCGCTGGACTTCAAGGTGGGCTACGCGCTGCCGATCGGGAACATCGAGGTTGCGAGCCCCGTGAACGAGACCCTGGCCATGTCCGATTGGTGGTCCGGTGCGGTTCCCATCGAGGTGGCGGGGCGCTACCGCTTCACGCCGAACATCTCGGCCGGTGTCTACTTCCAGTGGAACCCGGCCTTCGCCTCGGCGACGGCCTGCGGCTCGGCGGCAAGCTGCTCGGGCCACGACATGAGGGTCGGAATCGAGCTGGTCTACGACATCGTCCCCGACGGAGCGATGAACCCCTGGTTCAGCCTGGGGACGGGCTGGCAGTGGACCCAGTTCTCGGCGACCGGCGGTGGCCTGACCCAGCTGAACGTGAACGGCTGGGAGTACCTCGTGGTCCAGACCGGACTCGACTTCGTGCTCTCGAAGGCGTTCGGACTCGGCCCGTACGTGGGCCTCTTCGGCGGGAACTACTCGAACATCTCGTGGAGGAACGCGTCCGGCGACAACTTCCGGGCCATCGACACCTCGGCTCGCTCCTTCCACGGCTGGGTGCAACTCGGCGTGAAGGGGACGCTGAACCTCTAGCCGCGGCGACGGGCCGGGCGGGGCGGGTCGGCGAGGCGACGGGCCGGCAGGGCCCGAGCCTGTCAGGGGTGCGTGTCAGTATCTGAACGCATGGCCAGGTCACGGACAGCCGGGACACGGGAAGCCGAGGTGCCAGCAGCCGGAACGCCGGCGTCACTCACCGTGATGCTGGAGGCGCTGGCCGCGCGGGCCTGGCAGGTCGAGTTTCCCCTTGGGCGCCGCGGCGCCGGAAGCGGGACGGCCGTTCGGGTCGACCGTTTGCTCGTTCGCGTCGCGCGCGGGCACGGGGCCCTCGGCGTTGCTCTGGGTGAAGGCCTGGCGGCCATGGCGGCGGGGGACCGCGCGCTGCGCCTGGGGTTCGCGGGGCTCGGGGACTACGCGCGGGAGGTCCTGGGCATCGAGGCGCGCACGGCGCTCGCCATGGCGCGGCTGGCGCGGGAGCTGGCCCTGCGCCCCCTGCTCCAGGCGGCGGTGCGGCGAGGCGAGGTGAGTCCGCGGCTGGCGCAGGCGCTCCTGCCCCTGGCGCGCGGCGAGGCCGAGGCGAGGTGGGTCGCGCGGGCGGCGCAGATGACGGTCCGTGAAGCCGAGGCGGTCGTGAAGCAGGAGGGGCTCGAGGGCGAAGCGCCGGAGGACGGGTGGGAGCGCGTCGAGATGCGCGCCGCGGCCGACATCCGGGAGAAGGTCGCCGAGGCCATGGACCTGGCGGGCAGGCTGCTAGGCCCCACCGCGCCCCGGTGGCAGCGGCTCGAGGCCATCTGCCAGGAATACCTGGGGGCGCACGGGGCGCCGGACGGGGAGGGCGAGGAGGGCGAGGAGGGCGAGGCAGGCGGGTGCCGGGGAGGGCGACGAGGCGGGAAGGGCGGCGGGAAACGAGCCTGGGCCGGGCGAAGCGGCTAGACCGGGGACGGGACGGGGCCGCGGGACGGCAGCGGGGCCGCGGGACGGGACGGGGCCGCGGGACGGGACGAGACCGGGGGAGCCGGGACGCGACGAGCTCCTGGAGGCCCTGATGGCGGCGCTCGAGGAGGAAACGGGTCGCTGGGAGGCGCTCGAGAAGCCGGAGGCTGTGGAGGCGCCGCCTGGAGTGGACGGGGCAGATGGCGGCGACGTGCTCCGGATCGACCGGCGGCTGCGGGAGCTGGCCGGGATGCGCGACCGCTGGGACGACCTGGTCGGCCACCTGGGGCTGGTCGTACAGGCCCTCGGGCTGTGGAAGCGTCTCGGTTTCGCCTCGTTCGGTCACTACTGCGCCGAGCGGCTTGGCATGGCCGAACGAACCGTCGCGCAGCGGGTCTGGCTGGAGCGGAAGCTTCACGAGCTGCCGGAACTGCGGGGGGCGATGCAGGCCGGGCGGGTCAGCTACGAGAAGGCGCGGCTCGTCGCGGGCGTTGCCGGGCCGCGGGACGTCGGCGGGTGGGTCGCCATCGCGGAGAAGTCCACCTGCGTGGAGCTGCGGCGCAAGGTGGAGGCGTGCGAGATCGCGCAGATGTGTGCACGGGACAAGGTGTCGGTCCTCGTCCCGCGCCGGATCGCCGGGCTGTTCGACGAGGCCTGCCGGGCGGCCATGCACCAGGAAGGGCAGTGGATGGCGCCGGGCGATTGCCTGGGACGGCTGTGCGACCACTTCGTCGCGGAATGGGAGGGGATCCTCGATCGCCGGAACACGCCGCAGCGGCGGGCCATCGAGCGGGATCGGGGGTTCTGCCAGGTCCCGGGCTGCAGCCGCGCTGCGGTTCACGCGCACCACGTGGTCTGGCGCTCCCGCGGTGGGCACGACGAGCCCGAGAACCTGGTCAGCCTCTGCGCCGGCCACCACCTGCACGGCATTCACGCAGGGTACATCCGGGTGAGCGGGCGGGCCCCGGACCAGCTGAGATGGGAGGTGGCAGCCGGCCAGGGCGCCAGCCAGGGCGCCGGCCAGGGCGCGCCTCGACCGCCAGCTAGCCCGCCGGGATCACCTTCTGCTCGATCCGGCCGAAGACGCTCCGGCCTTGCGCGTCGAAGGCCTCCATCGCCACGCGGTCGCCGGCCTTGAGGTAGGGCGTCCTGGGCTGCCGGTCGGGGGAGGCGATGATCTCCAGCGTCCGACGCTCGGCGAGGCAGGAGACGCCGCGCTTGGTGTCTGCATTGGAGACGGTCCCGCTGCCGATGATCGTCCCGGCGGTGAATGCACGGGTATGGGCCACGTGCGCGAGGAGCTGGCCGAACGAGAAATGCATCTCCGGGCCGGTCTCCAGGTCGCCCACCAGGCGCCCGTTCATCCACACCTTCATCTGCAGCCAGGCGCGGCCGTCGTGCCAGGCGGCGCCCAGCTCGTCGGGGGTGGCGACGAAGGGCGCGAAGGCTGTGGCCGGTTTCGACTGGAAGAAGCCGAAGCCCTTCGCCAGCTCGGGGCCCACCAGGTTGCGCAGCGTGACGTCGTTCAGGAGCGTGACGAGCCGGACGTGCGAGAGCGCGTCGTCGGCGCGCGTTCCCATGGGGACGTCGCCCAGGATGACGGCGATCTCCCCTTCGAAGTCGAGCCCCATGGCCGGGTCGGAAAGCAGGATGTCGTCGGCCGGCCCGAGGAGGACGCTGCTTCCGCCCTGGTAGACGAGCGGGTCGGTTTCGAAGGACGCGGGCAGCTCGGCGCCGCGGGACTTCCGGACGAGCCTTGCGTGGTTCAGGTACGTCGAGCCGTCGATCCACTCGTAGGCTCGAGGGAGCGGCGCCTGGAGCTGGTGGAGCAGGAGCGGGCCGGTGACGATCCGGCCGTTCTCCAGCTCGGCGTCCATCTCGCGGAGCCTGGGCTCGATGCTGTCCCAGTCGTCGAGGGCGGCCTGGAGGTTCCGGGCGATGTGGGAGGCGTCGGCGAGCCGGGTGCCGTCGCTCCGGACGAGGGAGAGGCGGCCGTCGCGGGAACCGTCACGGAAAGTGGCAAGGCGCATGGGGGCTCGCGGAGGAGCCTAGCCGGGGTGGGGGTGCTCCTCAAGACCCCGGACCTTGGGTCGCGCTCCACGGGGGTCCTTGCGGACCGGGCCGGGAGGCGTAACTTGGGGGGGTGCCACAGGGACTGGAGGTGCACCATGGGCGACGGTGATGGAATGGCCCCGAAGGGGGATGCGCTGGCGCGGGCGCTGAGGTGGCTCTCGGAGCAGAGGCAGGTCGATCCGAAGGCATCCCGCGCGTCGCTCATCTCCCAGGCGGGGCAGCGCTTCGACCTGTCGCCCATGGAAGAGGAGTTCCTCATCGGTCAGTGGAAGGAGAAGTGATGGCGCTCGAGTGGAAGAAGATCCTGTGTCCCGTGGACTTTTCCGATGCGTCCCGCGCCGCGATGCAGGTCGCCTGCGAGCTGGCGCGCCGATTCGAGGGCGAGGTGACCGTCTTCCACGCCTACCCGCTGCCCGGCTACACGCTGCCCGAGGGCACGGTGCTGCCGGCCACCGGGATGCTGCAGGAGCTGGCCGAGCAGACCGACGCGCTGCTCGAGCGCTGGAAGGCCGAGGCGCTGGCCGACGGCGCGCCGCGCGTGTCGACCGACAAGGCGGTGGGAGAACCGGCCGCCGAGGTCGTCGCCTTCGCGGAGGACGGCAAGTTCGACGTCATCGTCGTCGGGACCCACGGCCGTACCGGCTTTGCCCACATGCTGCTCGGGTCGGTGGCCGAGCGGGTGGTGCGCCGGGCGCCCATGCCGGTGATCACGGTCCGGCCGAAGGACGCGGGCAAGTCGCAAAAGGCGGGGTAGGGCGACTCACGGTCAATCCAGCGGCTCCACCGCCGGCTGCGGCAGGTGCCTGCGCGCCTTGCCGATGGCGTCGACCGTGTAGAGCGCCAGTCCCGCCCAGATGAACACGAAGGTCACCGCCTGGGCTGCGTCGAAGGGCTCCCGGTACGCGAGCACCGCCAGCAGGAACTGCAGCGTCGGGGCCACGTACTGGAGGATCCCGATGGTCGACAGCCGCAGCCGGTGCACGCCCAGCGTGAACCAGACGAGCGGGCAGCGCCGTCACCGCGCCGGCCGACAGGAGCAGGACGCTCATCCCGGTCGAGGTGCCGAAGTGGGCCTCGCCGCGCCACCAGAGCCAGACCAGCCAGCCGAGCGCGAGCGGCGCCAGCAGCGCCGTCTCCACCAGCAGTCCGGCCACGGCGTCGATGCGGGCCTTCTTGCGGAGCAGCGCGTAGAGCGCGAAGGTGATCGCCAGCACGAGCGAGATCCAGGGCAGCTTCCCGTGGGTCACCACCAGCCACACCACCCCCACCGCCGCGAGCCCCACCGCGAACTTCTGCCGGCGGTCGAGCCCCTCCTTCAGGAACACCACCCCGAGCAGGATGGTCACGAGCGGGTTCATGAAGTAGCCCATGCTCGCCTCGAGCAGGTGGCCCGAGTTCACCGACCAGATGTAGAGCACCCAGTTGCAGGAGATGAGGAGCGTCGTGGCCACGAAGGTGAGGGCCCGGCGCCGATCCGAGAGCGAGCGGGCCACCTCGGCCCCCCGGCCCATGCCCACCGTCATGACCCCGAGCAAGGCCACCGACGCCACCACCCGCCAGGAGAGGATCTCGAGCGGCCCCGAGGGGCGCAGGGCCTTGAAGTAGATGGGGGACAGCCCCCAGGCCAGGTACGCCGAGAGGGCGTAGAAGAGGCCGGCGGTCTGGGGGGAGCGGGGAATGGCGGCCTCCGGGAGGCGCGAGGCGTACCCCATCCGGATTCCCTTCACAAGGCAGCCGGATCCGGCGAGGATGGCGGGTCTATGAGCGACCTCTCGACGCGGTACATGGGGCTTGACCTTCCCAGCCCCTTCGTCGTTGCCAGTTCCTCCCTCTCCAACAAGCCGGAGAACTTCCAGTCGGCCGAGGCCAGCGGCGCCGGCGCCATCGTGCTCCGCTCGCTCTTCGAGGAGCAGATTGAGGCGGCCGAGACGGCGCTCGAGGAGGCGGTCTCCTTCCAGGCCGACTCGAACCCCGAGGCCCGCAGCTACATGCCGCCCCAGCGTATCGGGCCGCGCGAGTACCTGCGCCTGCTCGACAAGGCCAAGAAGTCGGTGCGCATCCCGGTCATCGCCAGCCTGAACGCCGCCGCGGCCGGAAGCTGGAGCGAGTACGCCAAGCAGCTCGAGAGCGCCGGCGCCGACGGCATCGAGGTGAACATCTACTCGGTCGGGGCCGACGCGGCCGTCACCGGCGAGCAGATTGAGCGGGAGTGCATCGAGATTGTCCGCTCGGTTCGCAAGGCGGTGAAGGTCCCCATCGCCCTCAAGGTCTCCCCGTTCTTCACCTCCTTCGCCAACGTGGCGAAGAAGTTCGACGACGAGGGCGTCAACGCGCTCGTGCTCTTCAATCGGTTCCTGCAGCCCGACATCGACCTCGACCGCATGTCGCTCCACAGCTCCATGCAGCTCTCCCAGCCCTGGGAGATGCTGCTCCCCCTGCGCTGGACCGCCATCCTCCACGGGCGCGTCAAGGCCGACCTGGCCGCCTCCACCGGCGTGCACGACACCACCGGCGTCGTGAAGATGCTGCTGGCCGGCTCGACCGTGGTCCAGCTGGCCGCGTCGCTGATCCGCAACGGCGTCACCCACCTGGGCACGCTCAAGGGCGGCCTCCAGGACTGGATGGAGCGCGGGCACTACTCGGCCATCGACGACTTCCGCGGATCGCTGTCGCAGAAGGCGGCCCGCGACCCGCGCGCCTTCGAGCGCGCACAGTACGTGAACCTGATCCTTTCGCAGAACATGTAGGAAGGCGCTCCCGTCCATGAAGGCCGTAGCCGTATTTCCGGAGGAGCACGCGCTCCGGCTCGTCGAGCATCGTGAACCGGCCATCCTGGCCCCCGGCGACGTGGTGGTCCGCGTCCTCGACGTGGGCCTCTGCGGCATCGACCGCGAGATCGCCTCGTACCGCACCGGGTCTCCCCCGACCGATTCGCCGTATCTCATCCTGGGGCACGAGGCGCTTGGCGAGGTGGTCGAGGTGGGGTCGGCGGTGCGGCGGATCCGGCCGGGCGACCTGGTGGTGCCTACCGTGCGCCGCCCCTGTCGTCACGAGACCTGCCGGGCCTGCCGGATGGGGCGCCCCGACTTCTGCCTCTCCGGCGAATACACCCAGCGTGGAATCAAGGGGGCCCACGGCTTCCTGGCCGAGCGCTTCTCCGACGACGCCCGCTGGCTGCAGCCGGTGCCCCGCGAGCTGCGCGACGTCGGCGTATTGACCCAGCCGCTGGCGCTTGCCGAGACCGCCATCGCCGAGCTGGAGCAGGTGCAGAAGCGGCTTCCCTGGGCTTCGCTGGGCGAGACGGGCGGATCGGGCAAGCGTGCGGTGGTCCTGGGCGCGGGCCCCGTGGCGCTGCTCGGCGCGATGGCGCTCATCGTCCGCGGCTACAAGGTCGCCATCTACTCCCGCGGCGGCCGGGGCGAGAAGGCCGAGTTCGCCGAGTCGCTGGGCGCCCAGTTCGTCCGGGCCGAGGAGGAGAAGCTCGACTCGCTGGTTCACCGCACCGGGCGCATCGACGTCATGCTGGAAGCCACCGGCGCCACGCCGGAGGCGCTCGCCGCCATGGAGCACCTGGGGCGAAACGGCGTGTACTTGATGACCGGCATCCCCGGGCGACGCGGTGCCTTCACCCTCGACGCCGGACACCTTCTCCACGGGATGGTGCAGCGAAACCAGGTCATCATCGGGCCGGCCCACCCCAGCGCGGAGGCCTACCGCGCCGCCATCCAGGACCTGGCGCTCTTCTCTCGCCGCTGGCCGGGCGCGCTCGCCCGTCTCATCTCGAGCCGGATGACCATCGACGAGGCGCCCGCGGTCTTTCGCAAGCCAGCGGCCGGACTGAAGCAGGTCGTCTCGGTCGCCGATTAGCCTCCCGAGCCTTGGCCCATACGCTCCAGATGGGTACAGGCGCCGCACCGCGGCATCACCCGCAGTGCCATTTCCAGGCCGTGATGGGGTTCCTGCGCGACCAGGCTTGACACGCTCCATCGGGGAGTGAATTCTCCGGCAGGCGTACACGCCATTTCTGGAGGAACAACCGAATGAGATACTTGCCGCGCGCCCTCGCTCTCGCCACCGCCCTCTCCCTCGCCCCCGTCGTCGCGCATGCCCAGCAGGCCAAGGGCCTGGGGAACTGGAGCGTCGTCGGCTCCGAGATCAACACCGGAAAGCCCTTCGAGGACGTCCAGGCTGGCTGGCCCAACGTCAACTTCGGCTATACCTTCAACCTGGGCAAGACCTCCGACCTCGGCATCCGCTTCGGCATGCTGTACGGCGTCGAGGGAACGACCTCCACGCAGTTCGGCCTCGGGCTCTGGGCGCCAATCCGCTTCCAGATGATCCACGGGGAGAAGTTCAACCTCATCTTCCACGTCGATCCGGGGGTCCGGATCTACTTCGCGGGCAGCACCTGCGTGGCGGGCGGGTACTTCTGCTACGACACGAGCAAGACCCAGTTCGCCTTCACCTTCCCGGTCGGCGTGGTGGGCGGCTTCCCGGTGGCGCACAACCTGGAGATCGGCGGCGGGCTCGACCTCAACCTGGCGCTGGCCGTCACCAGCCCGGTCAACTTCGTCATCGGCCCCTGGGCGGGCCCGTACGTCGAGTACCACTTCGACGACCCGAACATCGCCATCGGCCTGAACACCCGCTTCGGAGTGATGATCCCGACGGCCAAGAACTCCTCGGCGGCCTTCGCCTTCACGGTGCAGGCCTTCGCGGGCTATCGACTCTTCTGATCCGCTGACAGTCCACGCCCCTGGTTGTCCACGAGGCCTGCGCCGCTACTTCATGTGGCGCCAGGCCTCGTGTTCCTGGGCGAGC
Organism: uncultured delta proteobacterium; assembly: GCA_963700085.1. Classification (GTDB taxonomy): domain Bacteria; phylum Myxococcota; class Myxococcia; order Myxococcales; family Anaeromyxobacteraceae; genus CAIOAK01. Next base: position 683,036 of record CAVOWI010000012.1, on the reverse strand, counting down.
GTCGCCTCCACCCGCTCGACCCAGGGCAGGTACGCGCTCCACTCGCCGGGCGGCGGCCGGCTCGACTCGAGCCCGGCGAGCTTTTGCGCCGTGGCCGAGTAGGACGTCGACAGGTCGGCGTAGCGCTTCGAGCGCTGCCAGCCCATGAGGGCGGTCCCCAGCGCGGTGAGCATGGGCACCCAGCTGTCCGCCGCGGCGCTCCCGGCGCCCCCGCCCTGGACGCGCACGGCGAGGACGATGGCCGAGATCACCGCCGCGACCTGCACCAGGATCAGGCCGGCGAACAGCCGCCGGTCCGCGGCTGCGAATCGCTCCGCCTTGGCCGCGTACCAGGCCGCCTCGGGCCGCACCCGGGACGAAAGGTAGACCTCGGCGCGCTCCTCGGCGCTGGACCCGCGGATCCGCTGCATCTCCGGGGTGACGGGCGGCGTGAGGACGTGGGCGCGCCGGCCCAGGGTGCGGAGGATCTCGGGATGGTCCCGCACCGCCTCGTCCAGCGCGCGGACGAAGACCGCATCCGGGGCGGGCACGCCGGGCGGGAACGGATCGAGCTGCACGAGGTAGCGCCAGGTGATCCGCTTCATGTCCTCCGCGGCGCCACGGCATTCGTACCACTGGCTCTGCCAGCGGCTGGCGCGAACGACCCACAGCACCAGGACGAGGAGCGTGGTGGAGCACGCGGTGAGCACCGCACCCTGCAACCGCACCACGCCGAGCGCGACGAGCAGGACCAGCGCCGCGCTGATCGGGTTCAGGACGAGGAGTATCGCCTCGCCGAGGAAGTGCTGGCCCCGCAAGGAGACCGCGGCCGTGTCGGCGGCGACGTACAGGCCGGGGTAGGCGTCGAACGGGCGTGCCCCGGTCGGCTCCGCGTCCGGCGCCGGTCACAGGTCGACTGTGCCCTTGATCCCGAACTGGAGCCACGAGTGGATCGCCTTGTTGGTGATCGTGCCGTTTGCCGCCGAGTTCGGGGAGCTCAGGCTGCTGAACTGACCGAGGGAGAAGTTCACGAAGGGTCCGACCCGGAAGGCCGAGCCCACCCGGAAATCGCCGCCCAGGATGATGCGGGCGAACTGGAAGCCGGAAACCGACTCCGAGACGGACTGGCTCGCACTCGTGTAGTTCAGGCTCGCGATCTCCCAGCCCAGGCCGAGCCCCACGTAGGGCGCGAACGTCGCGTACGGCAGGATGGTGTAGACGAAGTCGGCACCGAACTGCATGACGCCCCCGGAACACCCCGTCCAGCCGTTCAGGGTGCAGGCGGCTTCCTGCTTGGAGCTGATGAAGGCAAACGAGTACTGGAAGAAGGCCCCGAGGTAGAGGTTCGGCGTGAACCGCCAGCCCACGTCCAGCTGCAGCGGCATGGCTCCGCTGTAGAGATCGCTCATGGAGCTGGGAGCCGGACACGCTTCCCATGGGGATCCCGTATCCGACGCTCAGCGCGATGGACACGCCGCTCTCGGGCGGCCCGGGAGGCGCTGACTTGAGGAACGGGTCCACCCCCTGCTGCGCCGACGCTCGCCCAGAGGAGAGGACCACGACTGCCAGGCACAGCCCCACGAACAGTCGCCTCATGTGTTTGCCTCCCATTCGAACGAGTCCGCAATAGCACCTCGCTCCGGTCGCGTCCGTGCCCAAATGGGTCGATTCGTGACCCGTGACTCCCCGTCCTGCCCCCCTCGGCGCTACCATGAACGCGGGCTTGCGGCGTGCCACGAGCAGTGCGCACGTCTACACCTTCCCGATGCCGTCCGACCGATACCATCCCTCGCCCCTGGACACCGCGGCGGTGCGCCTGCCCGACGAGGTGGCAGCCGTCCTGGAGCGGCTCGCGCACAATGCCCACGACGCCTGGGCCAGGGAACGGCTCGCCGACGGGTGGCGATGGGGCCCGCGCCGCGACGAGGTGGCGAAGCTCCACCCCAGCCTCGTGCCCTACGAGGAACTCCCGGAGGAGGAGAAGAAGTACGACCGCATCGCCGTGGGCGAGACCCTGAAGGCCCTCTGCGCCCTCGGCTTCAAGGTCCTCGGTCCGTCCGGGTCGAGGGGGACGCCGTGAGCGCCGGGCCCGGGGAGGAGAGCCGCGGGGTGCGCCCGGACCCCAGCCGCGCCATCTTCATCAACTACCGGCGGGAGGACAGCGGCGGCCAGGCGCGTGCGCTGCTCTACGCGCTGGAGCGCGCCTTCCCGAACCAGGTCTTCATGGACGTGAAAGGGCTCGCTCCAGGCGTGAACTACCTGGAGGAGATCGAGCACACGGTGGGGAACTGCAAGGTGGTGCTGGTCCTCATCGGGAAGGGGTGGGCCGGCGTGGTGGACGCGGCGGGAAGGCGCCGACTCAAGGACCCGCGGGACGTGGTGGCCCTGGAGATCGGGACGGCGCTGCGTCGCCCGGACGTGCTCGTGATACCCGTGCTCGTGGGAGGTGCGGCGCTCCCCTCCGAGGACGACCTGCCGGAGTCCCTGCACGGCCTGCTGAGCCGGCAGTGCCTGCAGCTCACCGAGCAGGACTGGGACTACAACGTCTCGCAGCTGGTCGAGTCCCTGGGGCGAAGGGTCGGCAACCTGGCGTCGGGGTCGCGAAGGCGGGTCCGGTTCGGGCTCGCGGCGGCCGGCATCCTCGCGGTGGTCGGGGGGATCGGCGCCATCCTGTTGCTCCGGACGGCCACGCCGGGCTCTCTTCCAGCCTCGCCGCCGTCCTCTCCCCTGGCGATCCCGGCATCGCCGACGCCCTCCGGCCCGACCCCCTCCGCCCCGACGCCCGCGCCGGCCGCCGCTCCGGTAGCCGCTCCGGCCCCTCTGAAGCCCGAGCCGGCCCCTCCGACGCCTGCGCCATCTGCGGTCGTCAGCTCACCGAAGCCGGCTGTCCCGAAGGCAACCCCCGCCAAGGGCCCGCCCGGCCCGTCTTCCGGCACTGCCGCCGGTACCGCCCCGGGTACGGCCCGGGGTGCCGCCGCGGGTACCGCGTCGCACTCGCCCAAGGCCCCGGCGCCCGCGTCTTCGTCCCGCCCGTCGTCCGCCGTGGCGTCGGCCGAGTCCGACCGGGCCGAGCCCGCTCCCGCGAAATCCGTCGAGCAGCGGCTTGCCTTCTCCACGGCCGAGGTCCTGGCCTTCAACCAGTACCTGGGAAGCCCCGAGGCGCGCGGGCGCGGCCGCTCCCTCCTGGGCGCGGCGAAGTGGTACCTGGGTCCGCGCGACTCCTTCACCTTCGCGCCAGCCGACCAGGCCCCCGGCTTCTTCCCGATGACCGTGCGCGCCACCCGGGACGGCGACCGCGTCTCGTTCGAGGGCATGCGCAGCGGCCGCGCCAGCGACGGCCAGGCCTACGTTCGCATCTCCGGCCACCTGGTGCTGGGAAAGCCGCCCCCGGTGCTCACCGTGGACCTCGAGTTCGGACGGGTCTCCGGCGCGGACGGAGGCGACCTCCAGCCCACGTTCAAGTCGCAGGCACGTCTTCAGCTACGTCCGGAGTAGCTGGGCGGAGTAGCAGGTCGGAGTAGCAGGTCGCCACCACTACTTCGCCTGGGCGGTCACGTCCTCGGCCTGCATCTCGGTGGGCATGGGGATGTGCAGGATGGTCTTTCCGGTGAAGTCGATCTTCTTCAGATCGACCTTTCGAATGGCCAGGTTCCCGTAGGTCCGGAAGTAGAGGAGCCGGTTCGCGAGGTCGTGGACGGTGGCCCACTGGGTCTGCTCGTAGTCGAGGCGGGGCGCCGCGCCGTCCTTGCCCGGGATCCGCTGCGCCACCGCGCCGATCGGGATGTCGACCGCATTCAGGACGTGGAAGGCGGCGTTGGCTCCCTCCACGGCCGTGGCCGCGGGCACCGCCGACCAGGCCAGTGCGGTGGCCCGGACGAAGCGGGAAGGGGCGGTGAAGTCGCCGGGGATGCCGAGCAGGCCCGAGCCCTGGCTGAGCGGCTGGATCGTCACAGTCCCGAGCTTGAGCGGATCGGCGTTCTGGTTCGTCAGGTTCACGAAGTTGCTCAGGTTCGTCTGGTGCCACTCGAAGTTGGGCGCGTTCGTCAGGGTGCCGATCGGGTTGTCGTGGATCTGCAGCTTGCCGCCCACGTACTCGACCACGATGGCGCCGCCCTGCGCGTCGAAGATGGCCCAGTGGAGAGGCTGCGGACCGGCCGGCGCGATCGTCACGTCGTAGACGGTGATCTTCGGCAGCGCCGCCCGCACTTCACCCACGGTCGCGAACTGGCTGAGCAGCCAGTTGGAGAGCTCGAGGTTGGAGACCGCCGGGGCGCCTGCCGCGGCCGGGAAGGGCTGGTACTGCACGAAGCCCGGGATGTAGAGCGTGCCCACCGAGAGCCCGGCCTCGTTCAGGCCGTCGGTCGAGATGTCGACGCCGAGCGTGTTCATCCCGGCGAACCCGTACTTCGCGATCCAGGTCGTGCCGGGCTTCTGGTCGGGCCTCGTCGCCGAGAGCCGGTAGCCGCGCGGAACGAGCATGACTGCGCTCTGGAGCGGCATGCCCAGTTCCATCGAGCGGCCGACGAGGATGGCCCCGTCCTTTGTCTTCACCCGGAAGGTGGTGCAGGCCGAAGCGTCGGCAGGAGCAAGGGCGGCGAGGGTGACGGCCAGTGCGACGGCCGCGGCAGCGACGGACGCGAGGGACCTGGCGGCAATGGACCTGGCGGCGAGAACGATATTCCGGGACGACATGGGGAACCTCCGGGAGCGAATCCCGCGGGATCCCACCATTGAGGGGCACGGGCGCGCTGGGCGCCAGCAATCGCCTGGGGCACCCCCTACCGGGCCTACCGGGGCGCTTCGATTCCCACCAGCTCGACGTCGAATACCAGCGCCGATCCGGGAGGGATGGTGGGCGGTCGTCCGGCCTCGCCATAGGCGATCTCCGGCGGGCAGACCAGGACGGCCTTCTCGCCGACCTGCATCCGCTGCAGCCCTTCCTTCCAGCACTTGATGACGCGGTCGAGCGGCAGGGTCGAGGGCTCGCCCCGGCGGCGCGACGAGTCGAAGAGCGTCCCGTCGGACAGCTTGCCGTCGTAGTGCACCTTGACCGTGGCCTCGGGTCCCGGCTTGGGCCCCGAGCCGGACTGGACCGAGATGAAGACCAGGCCGGAGGCGGTGGTGACCGCCCCCTTCTGCGCCGCGTAACGTGCCACGGTGGACTTGCTCGTGGCGGCCAAGCTGGCCGCGGCGAGCTCGCTCACCTTGGGCCGGTAGACGTTCATGTCCACCTGCAGCTTCTTGCCGAGCAGCGCGTCGGACAGGCCGCGCTGCATCACCGCCACCTCCTCCGGTTTCAGGTCGAAGACCTTGAAGCTGTCCGCGGCGGAGACGCCCACGGCGTACAGGGTCTTCTGCCGCTCGGTCATCGGAGCGGTCGGTGCGCCCGGAGCCGCAGTCGCGCCCGGTGCCGCAGTCGCGCCCGGAGCCGCGGCGAGAACCAGGAGGAGGAGGGCGGTGGTCGTCATGTCACACCTCGAGTCACTTGCCGGCGGGAGCCGGTGCCGGCGCGGGCGTTCCGGGGGTCACGCCGAGCAGCTCGACCTTGAAGACCAGGGCGGCGTTGGGCGGGATGGCTCCCGGGGCGCCGCGCTCGCCGTAGGCGATGGAGGGCGGGCACACCAGGGTGGCCTCGCCGCCGACCTTCATCTTCTGAACGCCCTCGGTCCAGCAGGGGATGACGCCGTTCAGGGGGAACTCGATGGGCTGGCCGCGCTTGTAGGAGCTGTCGAAGACCGTGCCGTCCATCAGCTTGCCTTCGTAGTTCACCTTCACCTTGTCGATGGCCTTGGGCTGGGCGCCCGTGCCCTCCTTGACGGAGATGAAGATGAGCCCGGTGTCGGTCTTCACGGCGCCCTTCTGCGTGGCGTACTGGGCGACCTGGCCGCCCTCCTTGGCCTTGCGGGCGTCGCCGGCGGCGGTGACCCGTGCCTTGGCGAACTCCTGGACCTTGGGCTCGTATACGGCCATGTCGATCGGGCTCTTCTTGCCGGCCAGGGTTTCGGCCATGCCCTTCTCCATGATCGAGACCTGGGCGGGCGAGAGGGAAAGGTCGGTCAGGTTCTTCGAGGCCATCACGCCGAGCGCGTAGAGGGTGTTCTGGTCCGGGGTGGGCTTCGCGGCCTTGGGGTCGACGGTGGCGCCCGGGTGGCTGGGCATGAAGGCCTTCACGTACTCCTGGACCTTGGGGGCCTGCTTGTCCATGTCGACCGCGATCTTCTTGCCGGTGAGCGAGTCGGTCATGCCCTTCTGGACCTGCTCCACCTGCTTGGCGCTGAGCTTGAAGTCCTTGAAGTTCCTGGAGACCAGCGCGCCGAGCGCGTAGACGGTCTTGTCCTCGTCGGTCTTCAGCTCCGGGCCAGCGGCGAGAGCCGGGACCGAGAGGGCGAGCAGTGCTGCGGCGACGGCGATGCGCATGTGTTCTCCTTGAGGGGTTTCGAGGTGTTTAACCCGAAACCGACCCGTCCGAAAGCTCCAGGTTCGTTCTTCCCGGGATTAGTCTTCCATCGTCGAGACGTCCCCGTCGGGAAGCCCCTGGGCCCGGGCCTTGAGAACCCGTCGCATGATCTTTCCGGACCGGGTCTTGGGCAGCGAGTCGACGAAGGTGACCTTCTCCGGGCGGACGATGGGGCCCATGTGCTTGCCGACGTGGGCCTTCACCTCGTCGGAAAGCTCCTCGCTCTCCTTGAAGCCCTTGCGGAGGACGCAGTAGGCGTAGATGGCCTGCCCCTTCACCTCGTGTGAGAGGCCGATGACCGCCGCCTCGGCCACGGCTGGATGGCTCTGGAGCGCGCTCTCCACCTCGGCGGTGCCGAGCCGGTAGCCCGCCACCTTGATGACGTCGTCGGTGCGGCCGATGACCCAGAAGTAGCCGTCCTTGTCCCGCTTGGCCGAGTCACCGGCCATGTACTTGCCCGGGTACTTGGTCCAGTACTGGCTCACGTAGCGCTCGGGGTCCTTGTAGATGGTGATGGCGGCGGCCGGCCACGGGTTCTTGAGCGCCAGGAAACCTTCCTCTCCGTCGGGAACGGCCTTCCCCTCCTCGTCGAGGATCTCGGCGTCCTGTCCGAAGAAGGGGCGGGTGGCCGAGCCGGGCTTGAGCGGGACCACCGGCGTGGGGGTGATCTGGAACATCCCGGTCTCGGTCTGCCACCAGGTGTCCATGATGGGGCAGCGCCCCTTGCCGATGACCCGGTGGTACCACTTCCAGGCCTCGGGGTTGATGGGCTCGCCCACCGAGCCGAGGATGCGCAGCGTGGAGAGGTCGTGCCGGTTGGGCCACGACTCGCCGAAGCGCATCAGGCCGCGGATGGCCGTGGGAGCGGTGTAGAGGATGGTGATGCCGTACTTCTCCACCAGGTGCCACCAGCGGTTCGGATACGGGTAGGTGGGCGCCCCCTCGTACATGAAGGTGGTCGCGCCCATGAGGAGCGGTCCGTACACGATGTACGAGTGGCCGGTCACCCAGCCCGGATCGGCGGCGCACCAGTAGCGGTCCTCGTCCTTCAGGTCGAAGACGTACTTGAGGGTGGAGTAGACGCCCACCATGTACCCGCCGTGACAGTGGATGAGCCCCTTGGGCTTGCCGGTGGTGCCCGAGGTGTAGAGCATGTAGAGCGGGTCGTAGGCGTCCATCACCTCCGTGGCCGACACGCCGGTGGCCAGCGGCAGCTTCATGAGGTCGTGGTACCAGTAGTCGCGCCCCGCCTCCATGCGGACCTCGTGGCCGGTGCGCTGCACCACGATCACCGTCTCCACCGTGGGAGCATGGCGGACGGCGTCGTCCACGATCTTCTTCAGCTCCACCACCTTGCCGTTCATGAAGCCGCCGTCGGCGGTGACCACCACCTTCGACTCGCTGTCCTCGATGCGCCCCTGCAGGGCGTCCACGCTGAAGCCGCCGTAGACCACCGAGTGGATGGCCCCGATCTTCGCGCAGGCCAGCATGGCGATGACGATCTCGGGGACGCGGGGCATGTAGATGGTGACCCGGTCGCCCTTCTTCACGCCCATGGCCTTCAGGACGTTGGCGAACTTGCAGACGTCGCGGTTGAGCGCGAAGTACGAGTAGGTCCGGACCTCGTTGCGCTCGCCCACCCAGACGAGCGACAGCTTGTTCTTCCGCCAGCTCTTCTGGTGCCGGTCGAGGGCGTTGTGGACGATGTTGCACTGGGCCCCGGCGAACCACTTGTAGAAGGGCTTCTTCGAGTCGTCGAGGACCTTGTCCCACTTGCGGTACCACTCGAGCTCGCCGGCCTCGGCGGCCCAGAAGGCCTGCGGATCGGCGAGCGCGGTGCGTGCCAGCTCGTCCCAGTCCTTCACCCGGGCCTGGGCGATGACCTCGGGACTCGGGTAGAAGGTTTCACCGTCGGGGGAGATCCTGTCGGACATGGGCTGGGTTCCTCGCGGGGTGAGTGGAATCCGACAACCTAGCAAACGGGACCGGGCCCGAACAAACGTCCTCCGGACGGGATCTTGACGCGGTGCGGCGATCTCGACCGGCGAGGACCAGGAAGATATGCTCGCGCGGTGATCAAGCCGCCAGCCTTGAAGAGGGGCGACGTCGTCCGGATCGTCGCTCCGGCCGGCCCGTTCGACCCCGAAGCCTTCGAGAAGGGGCTCGCGGTGCTGCGGGACCGCCTCGGGCTCGTGCCCCGGATGCGGGGCGACATCCACGCGCGGCAGGGCTACATGGCCGGGGACGATGCGCGGCGACTCGCCGAGCTGCACGAGGCCGCGAGCGACCCGGAGGCCCGGGCCATCTGGTGCGCGAGGGGCGGGTACGGGGCCATGCGGCTCTTGCCGCGCCTGGAAGCGGCCCGCCTCTTCCACCCGCCCAAGGTCTTCGTGGGCTTCAGCGACATCACCGCGCTCCACGTGCTGCTCAACCGCAACGGTCTCGTCACCGTGCACGGGCCGGTGGTGACCCAGCTCGGACGGCTGGGGCCGGACGCGATCGAGCACCTGGAAGGGCTGATCTTCGGGGGCTCCCCGCCGCTCGCCGACCGTCGCGCGCCGCGGCCGCCGCCCGGGCGCGGGGTCATGGCCGGGACGACGCTGCGGCCGGGAATCGCCTCGGGGCCGCTCCTGGGAGGTTCACTCACCGTTCTTTCCCACCTCTGCGGCACCCCCTGGCAGCCGGTCTTCGCCGGCGCGGTGCTCTTCCTGGAGGACGTGGGAGAGCGCCCGTACCGGATCGACCGGATGCTCACCCAGCTGCGCCTGTCGGGGGCCATGGCCCGGGTGAACGGAATCGCCATCGGGCAGTTCACCCAGTGTGACGACCCGGATCTGCAGGGCATCGAGGTGGTGCGGCGCGTGGCCTGGGAGGTCGGCGTTCCCACCGTGGAAGGGGTTCCGGCCGGCCACGAGGACGAGAACTACGCCCTCCCGTTCGGGTCGATGGTGACGGTGGTGGCGCCCCGCCAGCCCGGGGAGGGGCCCCCGCGGCTGGTCTTCGAGCAGGGCGCGACCACATGAGGGTTGGGTTCGCGGTCCCGCCGGGCGTGGCGCCGGCCTGGGACGCGGCGGTGCTCCGGGACGGGGAGGTCCTGCATGCGTCCCGAGGTGGAGAGATCGCCGGGGCGCCGGTCGCCGGGGCGCCGCACGCCGGCGCGTCGCACGCCGGGGCGCCGCTTCTGTTCGACGTGGCCTCGCTCACCAAGGTCGTCGCCACCGGGACCCTCGCCGCACTCCTCGTGAAGGAGGGCCGGGTCGGGCTCGACGCGCCGATCGTGGACTGGCTCCCGCGTTTCAGCGAAGGGGGCGCCGGGAAGGATTGGGTGACCGTGCGGCACCTGCTGGCGCATTCGAGCGGGCTGCCCTGGTGGCGGCCATGGTTCGAGCGAGCCGCCGCGGACCCGGTGGCGGGGCAGGCCTTCCTGCCGCCCGATCGGCGACCCGGGGACCTGCGGGACGCCTTCGCCCGGGGGCGGGAGATCCTGGAGGAAGCGCTCTGGGAGGAGCCGCTCGAGGCGCCGCCTGGCACTCGAGCCCTCTACGGGGATCCAGCCTTCCTGGCGCTCGGTCTTCTCCTCGAACGGGTCGGTGGGGCGCCGCTCGACCGGCTCTTCGAGGACCGGGTGGCCGGGCCGCTCGGTCTCGAGGACACCTTCTTCGTCGAGTCCGGGCGGCTGGCGGTCGGGCAGGGGCCGTGTTCTGGCCGGATCTACGCGCCGACCGAGCGCTGCCCCCACCGGGGCGAGGTGAACCGCGGGGCGGTGAACGACGACAACGCCTGGGCGATGGGCGGCGTGGCCGGACACGCCGGGCTCTTCTCGACCGCCGTCGACGTGGCGCGGCTCGGGCAGGAGTGGCTGGACGCGCTGGCCGGGCGTGGACGAATCCTCGACGAGGGCGTGGCCATCGAGTTCGCGCGGCGCGATGCGACGCCGGGGAGCGAGCGGGCGCTCGGATGGGACACGCCAAGCACGGGCGGGTCGTCGATCGGATCGTCGATCGGGTCGGCGAGTCGTCGATCGGGTCGTCGATCGGATCGTCCATCAGGTCGGGCCTCGGACGCGGCCCCCTTGGCGCGATCGGCCACCTGGGCTACACGGGGTGCTCGCTCTGGATCGACCGGGACCTGGGACTCTCCTGCGCGCTTCTCACGAACCACGTCCACCCGGACGGGCGGCGCCCGGCGGAGATCCTGGCGCTGCGGCAGTCCTTTCACGACGCGGTGGCAGAGGCGGTGGCGGGATGACGGACGGGGCAGCGGGGGCGGCGACCGGGACGGCGGCGGGGGCGGTGGACTGGAGCGGCGTGAAGCGGGTCCACCTGATCGGCGTGGCGGGAACCGGAATGGGTTCCTTCGCCGGGATGCTCAAGGCGGCCGGCTACGAGGTGACCGGATCGGACGAGAACGTCTACCCGCCCATGTCCACCCAGCTCGAGCGCTGGGGCATCGGGGTGATGCAGGGCTACCGCGCCGAGAACCTGGACCAGGCCCGGCCCGACCTGGTGGTCGTGGGCAACGTCGTACGCGCGGTGAACCCGGAGGCGGCGGCCATGCGGGAGCGCGGGCTGCCCCACGTCTCCTTCCCGCAGGCGCTCGGCGAGCTCTTCATCGGACCGCGCCACGGGGTCGTGGTGGTGGGCACCCACGGCAAGACCACCACCAGCGCGATGATGGGGTTCGTGCTGCACCACGCCGGCCGCGACCCCTCGTTCCTGGTGGGCGGGGTGACCCGCGACTTCGACTCCAACTTCCGCATCGGGGGCGGGGAGGCCTTCGTCGTCGAGGGGGACGAGTACGACACCGCCTACTTCGACAAGGGACCCAAGTTCCTCCACTACCGGCCGCGCACCGCCATATTCACTTCTTGTGAACTGGACCACGCGGACATCTACCGGGACGAGGTCCACTACGAGAGCGCCTTCGAGCGCTTCGTGGACCTCCTGCCGGAGGACGGCTTCCTGGCCGCCTGCTCGACCTGGGCGAGCGTGATCCGGATCTCCGGCCGGGCCCGATGCCCGGTCGAGACCTACTCGGTGGAGCGGCCGGCCGACTGGGAGGCGCGCGGGCTCTCGCTGGGAGTGGACGGGGCCCGGTTCCGCCTTTCCCGCGGGGGGCTCGACCTTGGACCGGTGCGGCTTGCGGTGGGCGGGGCGCACAACGTGGAGAACGCGCTCGGCGTGGCCGCGGCGGCCACCCGGCTCGGGCTCTCGGTCGCCGAGATCGCGGCCGGGCTCGAGGCCTTCCGGGGCGTGAAGCGGCGCCAGGAGGTCCGCGGCGTCGCGGGCGGCGTCACCGTCATCGACGACTTCGCGCACCACCCCACCGCCGTGGACCGGACGCTCGCCGCCATCCAGGGCTCGTACCCAGGGGCGCGGCTGCTCGTGGCCTTCGAGCCAAGGTCCAACACCAGCCGCCGGAACCTCCACCAGGAGGAGTACGCCAGAAGCTTCGGTTCCGCCGCCGCGGCCTGGCTGCTGCGGCCAGCGCCCACCGACCGGGTGCCCGAGGCGGAGCGGCTCGACGTGGATCGGCTTGCGGCCGACATCTCCGGGCGAGGCGTGCCGGCCGTGGCCTCCGGGAGCGTCGACGAGATCGTGGCCGGGATCGCGAAGCAGGCGAGGCCGGGCGACGTCGTGGTGGGGATGTCGAACGGGGCGTTCGGTGGGGATCTGGACGAAGCTGCTCCAGGCCATCGGGTAGTGACGGCGCAGCGCCGAGCCAGCCCGAGTCTGCCGCGCCAGCGTCGAGCCCGCCGCGCCAGCGCGCAACGCGTCCGTCGCCGCGGAGCCGCCAGAAGGCGAGGGTGTGGGCGACTGGATGCCGCCGGCGACGAGCGTGCTCGAGGGGCGCGATCTTCGGCGGCCTACTGATGCTCCGCGTCGCCGTCCGCTGCGCGGGCGCGGCGGTGCGAGTGGCGGGGCCGGGATGGTGGTCGGGGTGGTGGTCCGGTCCGGCCGGGTCCGGCGATCCGAACCGCGGTCCGGAGTGCGCACCGAGTACTTCGAAGTTCGCCTCGTGCTGCAGCACCGGGTCTGGAGTTCGCGAATCTGGATTCCGGACGAACCCGGGATCCAGCGCATCGTGGCGGCGCCTCGTCGGGTTGGGGCGCGTCCCGGGACGGCGGTCCCCAGCGATCTCGATCGCCACCGGCGGCATCGACCTCCTGCCCAGCGCGGCCGCCCGCCGCGCACCTGTCCGCACCACCCGTCCGCGGCTGCCGGCGTCGAATGCCCTCGAACGCCCCCCCCGTCACCGCCGAGCCCGCGCAGCGGGTGGCGACGCGGAGCATCAGTAGGCCGCCGAAGCCCGAGCCCCCCGGACCCGCCCGTCGCCGGCGGCATCCAGTCGCCCACACCCTCGCCTTCTGGCGGCTCCGCGACGACACACGCGTTGCGCGCTGGCGCGGCGGACTCGACGCTGGCGCGGCGGATTCCACGCTGGCGCGGCGGATTCCACGCTGGCGCGGCGGACTCGACGCTGGCGCGGCGGATTCCACGCTGGCGCGGCGGACTCGGGCGTCGACGCCCGTCGCGGGAAACGAAGACGCCCGCCCCCGGATCCGGGAACGGGCGTCAGGATCACGGAACGTGACGAGCGTCTACGGCGAGGTGTGGCAGACCTTGCACGTCGGGTTCGACCCAGCCTGCGACGGCGAGCCCTTCCAGCCAGGCGGGTGCGGGTTCACGCCGCCGCTCGAGTGACATGACACGCAGATCGGCCGCCCCTGGCTGTGGCATCCGGCGCAGGAAAGGATGTTCTGCCGGGCCATCGCCCCGTGGTAGGTGATCCAGCCCGCGGAGTGCGGGTCGCGGGGGTTCGCGCCGCCGGGGGCGATCCCCTGGAACGCGTGGCAGCTCTGGCAGTAGCCCGCACCGTGGCACTTCGAGCAGCTGGTCGGGTCGGCGGCCTGCTCCATGGCGTGGCGGGAGATCCAGTCGCCGCGGTGGATGAACTCGGAAGCCACCTTCTCCGGGAACTGGACCGAAGGCGGCATGGGGCGGGTGGTCGCGGTGTGGCATTGCGAGCACATGGTCTGGTCGTGGCACGACGAGCAGGTGGTGACGGACTGCCTCGCCCAGGTGCCGTGGGTCTGGAGGAAGTCGGCCGCGTGCGTGTAATCCTTGACCGGTTTCTCGTACTTGCGCAGATCCCGGTGGCAAGGGGTGCAGCGCCCCACCGCGAAGTCCTGCGCGTGGTTGTGGCAGGCCGTGCAGGTAGCCATGGCGGGCACCGGCGCAGCGTCGGTGCCGGGCTCGGTGAACTTGGTGTGGCAGGCCTGGCACTCGTCCTTCGCCCCCTTGAGTCGCGGCAGGTGGCCGGCGTGGTCGAAGCGCACCGAGGGAGCGAAGCGCTGGACCGGCTTGTAGTCCGGGATGGGGTCGTGGCAGGCCGAGCAGACCTCCGACTTCTTGGGGATCGCCACGTCGATGGCGTTCTCCTTCACGGAGGTCGCCTTCAGGATAGGCGCGTGGCACTCCACGCAGGCCACGCCCGACTCGACGTGGATTCCGTGCGGGAACTTGTACGGCTGTGGGCCCTGCGCCTCGGGCTTCTTGGCCTGGCTGGTGCAGCCGAAGAGCGCGAGCGCGAGCGGCAGGATGAGGAGCCGGGCGTTCATTCGTACACCTCGCGGAAGCGGTACGACGCGTTGTAGGTGAGCTTGACTAGGCCGCTCAGGTAGCTGGAGTAGTACGGGGTCGCGCCGCCTTGCAGGGCGCCGACGACCGCGAACCCGCTGCCCACGTCGTATCCGAGGGTGGCCGACCCGACCATCGACGTGGAGATGGCGTTCACCGTCTGGTCGAACCAGTACCCCTGGAAGTCGAGGGTGCCGGTGATCCCGTACATTCGCAGCGAGCCGAAGGCACGCGCCTGCCAGTAACCCTGCGCGGGCATGAAGAGGCGGGAGCCCTCGATGCCCACCGTGGCGTTCTTGTTGGGGCGCCAGCTGGCCCGGAGGTAGTAGCGGTCGCCGGTCGCGGACGTGGTGGCGGCGGCGGTCTCGTTGCCATCCCAGACACCGAAGATCCGGCGGTAGCCGACGTCGAAGTCGAGTGGCACGGCGATCTTGAACTGCTCGAGTCCGACCCGCGCCGAGGCGCCCAGGTACTGGCGCGTGTTGTCGGTGAAGACCCAGAGGATCGAGGTGTAGGGGAGCGCCAGCGAGGGCACCGTGTAGGTGTACTCGGCGGTGAACTGGAGGAACGGGCTGACCGGGAAGACCAGGCTCAGGTTGGAGTCGGCGATCTGAGCGCCCGTCGACCCGTAGTAACTGCCGGCGAAGAGGCTCCAGTCGACGTAACCGAGAAGGTACATCCAGGAGACCGGCGAGAACTTGAGGTCGAGGGCCAGGTCCTCGCGGGTGGACTGACCCTGGTCCCAGGAGAAGGCCGCCGACACGCCGGCGTTCAGCCAGGTGGTCCAGGCGAAGCCGAGCCGGCCGCCCACGGCCAGGTCGCCGATGGTGGGGTTGGCCGAGAAGACGCTCCCGTAGGCCGTGAAGCGCTGGGTGGTCGGTACGCCGACGTAGCCGTCCAGCGTGAACATCTTGTGGATGACGGCCTGGAAGGACCCGCCGTCGAGCTGCAGCATCCGGGCGTTGCCGAAGCCGATGGTCTGGCGCCCGAGCGTCACGCGGAGCTGGTTCTTCAGGAATCGGCCCTGGACGTAGGCCAGGTTCAGGTCGCCGCTCCAGCTGCCGGTGTTGTTGTAGCCGTTCCACCAGGGGTTCTTGCCCAGGTTGACCCCGCCCCAGGCGTCCACCTGGAAAAGCAGCTGGCCGCCCGGAATCTCGATGTTGCGCCCGGAGAGTGAGAGGAACTCGTAGAGGGGAACCACCGTCGTGGTCGACCCGTCCCGCCACTGGTTCTGCACGTTCAGCTGCGTGTTGGAGTAGACCTCCAACTCGCTTGCCTGGGCGAGGGCCGGCGCCAGGAGCGCCGCCGCCGCGAGTGATGCGATGCCGAGCCTGAGTCTCATGGTGAGTCCATCCCGGTTCGGGTCGTGATGCGACAGAAGCGCACCACCCCGGTCGGGTGCCGCGCTCGGAGGGATCGAATACCGCAAAGCGAGGGACTTTGACAGGTCTACGTCGCTCAAACGAACGACACGCTCCGGGGCGGGAGCCTGGGTGCAAACAAACCAGCATCGCCCGAAGAGGCCGCGAAGAGACGGACCTCGTCGAAGACAACCGTTTGACACCACTGCTCGTCCTGGCTACCTGCGCCACCCCGGCGACCTGGCTTCCGCTCGGCCGTCCCCGCCGCCGTGCCCGTCGCCTTCGTCGAGGCCCCCCCGACGCGGCGACCCCCCTCGAGCCTCGCCAGTTCCCTGGTCTACGGGCGTGGCTCGCCGACCACTACCGGGGACGGGCCTGCGGGTGGCGACGGAGGCGCCTTCGGAGCGGGGCCGAGGGTGAAGCGGGCGCGGTCCAGTTCCAGGGCGGCCTCGCCTCGCTCCTCGGGATGCTCGCGGAGCCAGAGCACCATCTCGTCGGGCTCCCAGGCGTAGGGCGTGCCGTCGAGCATGACGCGCCCCTCGTCCACGGCGCGGGTTGCCTCGAGGAGCGGAAGGGAGCGCAGGTCGCGGACCAAGGCCTCGAACCGCCCCTGGCGCGCCGCGTCCACGAACGAGAAGTGATGACGACCCGCGAAGGCGGTGTGGTAGTGCGCCGGCCGGTAGACCACGCCGGAGAGGCCGAGGCGGAGCGCCATGAGGGCGAGCATCTCGCCGGTCTCGCGGGCCATCCCCAGGCCGGGGACCTCCTGGCCGGGGAGGCGCGGCCGCACCAGGCTGAATTTCGCGCGCGGGTGCATCAGTGACAGCCAGTGAACGTAGAGGACCGGGTGTCCGGCCACGTGCTTGCGCTCGAGCACCAGCTCGAGGAGGACGTGCTCCTTCCCGTCCGACTCGCCATAGATGCGGATGCGCTCGCCGGGATTCTGGCGCGCGAACTCCACGCGGAAGTGGTCGTAACCGAGCCGCCGCAGCTGGTCGAGGACCCCGTAGCGCTGCAGCGCGTACTCCATGCCGGCCGCGGTGTAGAAGCCGAGGAGCAGCTTCTGGCGCTGGGGGCGCATGCTGAGCGCCTCGGCCAGGTCGTCCTCGGTGAGCTCGCCCGAGTCGGAGAGCAGCTCCCTCGTCAGCCCGGCCGAGATCCCGGCGAAACGATGCGAGAGCGGGTCGTAGTCGTCCGGGATGGGTTCGAGCGAACCTGTGGAGAGCGCGATCCCCGCTCCGGCCAGGGTCTTCCAGGCGTTCTTGCTGTATCCCCCTCCGGGCAGCCAGACCGACGGCACGCCCTCGAGGTGCGCCGCCACGGCCACGTTGCGCCTGCGGGTCCCGCCGAGCGTCAGGTCGAGCTTGCCCAACCGGTCGCCGCGAAGGACGTCGCCGCCGGCGATGACGAACACCAGGCCGGATGGCGGCATTCGCCCGAGCAGGGACATCAGCGCTTCCAGGTAACCATCGTTTCCGGTTCCCTCGGGGAGGAGGGTCTCGTCGACGCCGGGAAGCGGGCCCCAGTCGGAGCCGGAGATCGAGCCGATCCATTGGTCTGGATCGTTGGCCAGGCAGGCGGCGACGCCGTCGGGCGGGTGGGCGTCGAGGTCGAGCACGGCGACCTTCCCGGTGAAGCCGTCGGCGCGCACCGACGCGATGGCAACGGCGATGTCGTTCACCGCGCAGTTGCCCCCGGCAGCGGTGGGGCTGGCGTGGTGGAATCCGCCCAGGAGGTTCAGCTGGGGCTTGCCGCGGCGAAGCGCCTCGCCGGCGGCCTGGATGGTCGCGCCGGTGGCGAGACGGACGGTGCGCATCACCTCGTCGACGGGGACGTCGGACGGGTCGACGCCGAAGACGGCGGCCAGGGTTTCCGGGCGCGACAACGACTCGAGCAGGCTGGCATCGTGGACCCGTGCCAGCTCGGCATAGGAGGCCCGGCGCGGATTGCGCCACCAGGGAGTGGCGATGGCCTTGCTCTCGCGGAGCCACCAGGCGGCGAAGTCGGCGCGGCGGGGGTCGAAGCCGGAGAACTCGATGCCGGTGAGGGGCAACCGGTAGGCCGGGTCGTACCAGACGTCCACCTCGCGCCGCTTGAGCAGGCAGCGGAGGCGGTAGAAAAGCGACCTCGGGCCGACGCCCATGCGGGTGGGGTCCGGCTACTTCGCCGGCTCCGGTGGCCGCGCCGTCGCGCCTCCGGCCTTGCGGAGGAGCGCGAAGCTCAGGTACGCGTCGACGCCGATCCAGGCCACGCCCAGCCAGACCGCCACTGCCAGTGACTTGACCGCGGCGACCACGTCCACGAGCGCGAGGCTCACGCCCTCCTTCGGGAGCACCAGGTACGACCAGGGCATGGCGTAGAGCGAGTAGGCGAGCAGCACCGCGAACACGATGGCGCGGACGACGGCGAGGGTCTTCATCCCGTTCCTCCCTTGCGAGAGACATTACCACGCGACCCGGCGTGCTCGCGGCGGGTATTCTCGCTCGAGGAGTCGCTCCGGCCGGGTCGGAGCATCACGAGGAGGTCCGGTGACGGGTCCGGTGACGGAGATCGGGGAGCTTCGGGAGGCGTGCGCGGAGGCGGCGCGTCGCGGTGGCGCCGTGCTGCGGGAGAAATGGGGCACGCGCCGGACCATCGACTACAAGGGCGGCATCGACCTGGTGACCGACGCCGACCGGGCCAGCGAGGACGAGGTGCTCGGGTTCCTGACGACGCGGTTTCCGGGCAGCGCGGTCCTGGCCGAGGAATCCGGGGTGAGGTCAGCGGTGGGCGGCGCGGCCGGATCGGAATTCCGCTGGTTCATCGACCCGCTCGACGGGACCACCAACTATGCCCACGGAGTGCCGCACTTCGCCGTGAACGTGGCGGTGTCGGACGGCGCGGGTTTGGCGGCCGGGGCGACATTTGAGCCGCTGCGAGGGGAGATGTACCTGGCCGGCCGGGGGGAAGGGGCGTGGCTGGGCGAGCAGAGGCTGGCGGTGTCGAGGACGGAAGACCTCGGCCGGGCGCTGCTCTGCACCGGCTTCCCCTACGACATCCAGCAGGACCCCGATCCGCTGCTCCGGCTGTTCAAGGCGTACCTCCAGCGGTCGCGGGCCGTGCGGAGGTTTGGTGCCGCAGCGCTCGACCTGGCCTACGTGGCGAGCGGGCGGTTCGACGGGTTCTGGGAGGCGCGGCTCAAGCCGTGGGACGTTGCGCCGGGGATCCTGCTGGTCCGGGAGGCGGGGGGCCGGGTCGCCGATTTCACGGGGGGTGACGAGGTGCTGTTCGGCGGGAGTCTCTGTGCGGGGAACCCGGCGGTGCAGGGGCAGATGCTGGAGGTGCTGGCCGAGATGGCGAGCCCCGAGTTGGCGAGCCCGGACGCGGCGAGCCCGGACGCGGCGAGCCCCGCGGCGCGAGCCGATCAGGGCGCCGCCGGGAGCGAGAAGGCGAGCCGATAGACCGACTCCGGGTCCACGTACAGGTCGCCAACCTTCACGCCGAAGTGGAGGTGGGGGCCGGTGACGCGGCCGGTCATGCCGACCTTGCCGATGGGCTGGCCGTGCCGGACGCGGTCGCCGTGCCGGACGTCGAACTCGGAGAGGTGGAAATAGACCGAGAAGAGGCCGGCGCCGTGGGCCACGGCGATGCTCTTGCCGGAGGCGAAGCAATCTCGGACCAGGATCACGACGCCGTCGTTGGTGGCCCGGACGGGTTCGCCCACCGCGCCGGCGAGGTCGGTTCCGTAGTGCTGGCTCTGCCTCTTCCCGTTGAAGATCCGGCGCTCGCCGTACTGGCCGGTGATGGCGGCGTCGCGGGGCCGGCCAAACGGCCCGGCGAAGAGCGGCGCCTCGAAGGGTCGGCCAAAGGCCTCTCGGAAAGCGGCCTGGTCCGCCTCCATGCGCTTCCTCTGTTCCGGTGAGGGGGTGATGAACTTCGGTTCGACGGAGAGCGTTGTCTCCGGGAAGGCAGGGTCGATGATCTCGACCGTGGCGTGCAGCGGGTCGGCGAGGCCGGGGATCCGGACCTCGATGGAGAGCGTCCCGGGCTCGAGCTCGACGGGGAGGGCGGCGATGGCCTGGGCGCCGGAGGGGGTGGGGAAGAAGCGGAGGCGGCGCGGACGCTGCCGGACGCGGTGCCGGACGCTCCGGACGCGGTGCCGGACACTCGGGCGGCGTCAGCGGACGAGACGCCAGTGACGGTCACAAGGACTGCATCGCCGGGGCGGGCGCTAGGGGGGACGACATGGACGCCAGCCGTGGCGGCCGTGATGCCAGTGGTGCCGCCAGTGGTGCCGGACGCGGACCCACCCCACGGAATGGCGGCGGCAAGCGCGGCGACCGCGAGGAAGTTGAAGTAATGTCGCGACATGAAAGCCTTCAAACCCCACCTCTCCGGACTGACCGCCTACCCCTACAAGAAGGTGGAAGCAGCGATCAAGCTGGACCAGAACGAAAGTCCGTGGGACCTCCCGGAAGATCTGAAGAACAGAGCGCTGGAGCGGATGCGGTCCGAACCCTGGAACCGCTATCCGGACATGCACGCCGAAGGGGTCCGTGCACTCGTCGCGCGATGGCTGGGCTGGCCCGAGAAGGGGGTGGTCGTCGCGCCGGGCTCGAACTTCCTCATCCTCGCCCTCGCCCAGGCGGCTCGGCGTGTGCTCGACACGTCGCCGTCGTTCGCGTTCTACGAGGGGGCCGCCAGGCTGACGGGAACTCCTTATCGGGGCGTAGCGCTCGGTCCGGAGTTTCAGTTGCCGGCGGAACGGATCCTGAGGGAGATGGACGAAGGGGAGCCGGGAGTCGTGTTCCTGGCGATCCCGCACGCTCCCACAGGTTCGGTCTTCGCGGTGCCGGACGTGCGCCGCGTGGCCGACAAGGCCCGAGAAAGAGGCTGGATTCTCGCAATCGACGAGGCCTACTGCCAGTTCTCCGGGACCGACCACCGCGGTCTCGTGGCCGAGAATCCCAACGTCGTCCTGCTTCGAACGTTCTCGAAGGCGTTCGGGCTTGGCGGGGTCCGCGCGGGATTCCTTCTCGCGGTGCCGGACGTCGCGGCAAAACTACAGGCGATGCTGCCCCCGTTCGACGTCCCCGTGCACACCGCCGCAGTCCTCGCGACGGTCCTCGAGTCGGCAGACATGGCCGCAGAAGTCGGGCGCCGCCTCGCGGATGAGCGAGACAGGGTGCTCGGCAGGATGGCTGGGCACCCGACCTGGAGAACTCATCCGAGCCGCGCGAATTTCTTCCTGGTACGAACCCCGGACGCTGAGGCCGCCTGGCGGTCTCTCCTTGACCGCGGGATCCTCGTCCGTCGTCAAGACCACCTGCCAGGCCTGGAAGGTTGCCTTCGTGTGTCTGTCGGAACGCCAACCGAGAACGACGCCTTTCTGAAGGCGGCCTTCGACTCGGTGGCACCCGGTGACGCACCCGGTGCCGGACGTCAGGGCTGACGGCCAGATTCACCGCTGCGCGGCGTCGCTCGCGCCGCTAGACCTCCCTCAGATACCCGTCGAGGTCCGAGGGCCGCCGACGGCCTGGCAATGGACCCTTCTGGAGGGAGCACACGATATGGCCATTCCGTGGACCCCCGCGCTCGCGATCGGCGTCCCCGAAATCGACCAGCAGCACCAAGAACTGTTTCTCCGGATCGAGCAGCTCGTTCAGGGCGTTTCCCGGGGGAACGCCGCAGATGTGGAGCGCCTTCTCGAGTTCCTCGGCCAGTACGTCGTGAAGCACTTCGGCGCCGAAGAGCGCTGGATGCTTCGCAGTGCCTACCCGGACTACGCCCTCCACAAGGCCGAGCACGAGCGCTTCATCCGGGACTTCGAGCACATGACTCAGGAGTTCCGCGAGAAGGGTCCGAACGTCCTGGTCGGAATCCGCATGAACAACTGGATCGCGGAGTGGCTGATGAGGCACATCAGCCGCTCCGACATGGAACTCGGGCGCTTCCTCTTGACCAGGGTCGCGAGCGGCGACCTCGACGGCCCCTGAACCGTCAGGTCGCCTCGCCATCAGCATGGTCTCAGCGTTGTAGGGTCGCTCAGCTCTCGACCTTGAAGCCGATCCGTACAGTCACCTGGAACTCCGAGACCTCGCCGCCCTTGATGGCGCCGCGAATCTCGGCAACCTCGAACCAGCTCATGTTTCGAAGGGTCTTTCCGGCACCGGAGACGGCGGACTTGATGGCGTCGGCTACGCTCTTGGAAGAGGTTCCCACGACTTCGATTTTCTTGAAGGTTGCCAAGGTTCAGTTCCTTTCCAGCTAAGTAGGGATGTGTTGCGATGGAATTGTCGGGTTGGATGTAACCTCGAGGTGGACGTCCGGCACCGGTCGAAGCGAGGCCGCCCCCGCTTGGGCCGCTGACGACGCACCGCGCCACTTGACTCGCTCCACCATCGGCCGGTAGGTAACCTCGGGGAACACGATATTTCGGGCACCACGGCGAGGACAAATGGCTGATCTTTTTGACAAGTGCGCTGCCTGGAAGGACGCCCAGGTCCTCAAGCTGGCAGGCCATTACCCCTACTACCGGGTAATCGACGAGACCAACGGTACCGAGGTCGTGGTGGACGGCAAGCGTCTCATCATGGCCTGCTCGAACAACTACCTCGGCCTCGCGAACGACCCCCGGGTGATGGAAGCGGCCGCCGCCGCCGCCAAGCGCTGGGGCGCGTCGACATGCGGCTCGCGCGTCCTGAACGGGACGATGGCCCTCCACGACGAGCTCGACCACCGTCTTGCCAAGTATCTCGGGAAGGAAGCTGCAGTCGTTTTCTCGACGGGTTTCGGGACCAACCTCGGGACCATCTCGTCGCTCGTATTGCGCCACGACCTGATCTTTGCGGACCGGATGGTCCACGCCTCGCTCGTCGAGGGAATGCAGGCGGCCTACGGGGAGACCAAGCGCTTCCGCCACAACAACATGGAGGACCTGGAGCGTCTTCTCGCCAATTCCGAGCCCGCCGCCGGGAAGCTCATCGTCGTGGACGGCGTCTACTCCATGGAAGGGGACCTCGCGAACCTTCCGGCCATCGTCGAGTTGAAGAAGAAGTACGGCGCGCGCCTCATGGTGGACGAGGCCCACGGCTTCGGCGTGATGGGGCCGGGCGGGCGGGGAACCGGGGAGCATTTCGGGGTCGAGGACGACGTCGACCTCGTCATGACGACGTTCTCGAAGTCCCTTGCCTCCATCGGTGGCGTCATCGCCGGGCGCGCCGACGTCATCAACTGGATCAAGCACAAGGCGCGGGCGCTCGTCTTCAGCGCTTCGATGACCCCGTCTGCGGCCGCTGCGGCGCTGAAGGCGCTCGAGATCATCGAGCAAGAGCCCGAGCGGCGCGAGCGGCTCTGGGACATCTCGGAGCGCGTGCATCGCGAGCTCCGCGGGATGGGTTTCGACACCCAACCGTCCGTGTCGCCAGTGGTGCCGGTGGTGATTGGCGACCAGGCGCTCACCTTCAAGTTCTGGCGGAAACTCACCGACCTGGGGCTCTTTGCGAGCCCGGTGGTGAAGCCCGCGGTGGAGAAGGAACTGGTGCGGACCGTCTTCATGGCAACGCACACCGACGATCACATCGATCGGGCTCTGGAGATGTTCCAGAAGGCCGGACGCGACCTGGGGGTCATCCCACAGGAGCGGCCACACACCCGCGTGGAAGTGAAGATGGCTCGCCCCGGCGTGACGGGCTTCTACTCGTCGCACGAGGGGGACACGACGTCGACCGGCTCGCAGGACGGGTCTGGGCGGCTCGAGATCCTCGACGTCCTCACGCAGACGGGCGAGCCCTGGTCGCGCCGGCTCTCGGACGCGGCAGAAATGATCACCTGGAAGGCGATCAACGCGGGGCCGGACGATTTCCAGCAACTGAAGGAATTGCCCATGAGGCTCTGGGAAAAGCGCCGTCAGCTTCCCACCATGCTGCTCTCGGCGGGCATGAACTACATGGCCCGTCGTCAGCAAAATGGAAGTAACAGCCAGCGGGACGCCTGACGCGCTCCCCCACCCGCCAGGACCCCTATATGACCAGGCCCGTCGTCGTCGTTCCGGACATCACCGAGGTCGCGCAGCTCGCCAAGCCCGCCAAGGACGTCGAGGTCACGGTGGTGTCTTCGGGCATCGAGAAGGATCGATTCGTCCGGCTTCCGTTCGAGCTGTACCGGGACGACCCGTTCTGGGTGCCGCCGCTCATCATGGAGCGGCACGAGTTCCTGGACTCAGCGCATAACCCTTTCTTCCGCCACGCCGAGGTGGCCCTCTTCCTCGCGCGCCGCGAGGGGAAGGTGGTCGGTCGGATCGCGGCGATCGAGGACCGGAACTACAACGCCTTCCAGGGCTGCAAGGTGGCCTACTTTGGCCTCTTCGAGTCCATCGACGACCCGGGCGTCGCCGCGGCGCTCGTCGCGGCGGCTCGGAACTGGGGCCGGTGGCGGGGACTTCATCAAATCATCGGTCCGATGAGCCTCTCGACGAACCAGGAGTGCGGTCTTCTCGTCGAGGGCTTCGACTCGTCGCCAAGCGTGATGATGGCTTACAACCCGCCTTACTACGCGGAACTGCTGGAATCCTGCGGCTTTCGGAAGGCCAAGGACCTCTACGCCTTTGAGCGATCGGCCAGAGTCCCGGCGCCCGAGCGGTTCGTTCGCGTGGCGGACAAGATCCGGGCGCACGAGGGAATCACTGTTCGGCCCCTCGACGTCGCCAACTTCGAGGCCGAGGTGGCGCGTATCAAGACGGTCTACAACTCGGCCTGGGAGAAGAACTGGGGATTCGTCCCCATGACGGACGCCGAGTTCGACAAGCTGGCGAAGGATCTGAAGCAACTGGTGGTGCCGGAGTTGGCGCTCATCGCGGAGGCCCACGGGGAGCCGATTGCGTTTTCCCTCACGGTGCCGGACATCAACCAGGCCTTCAAGAAGGTGGGGGGGCGGCTCACAACCTTTGGCCTGCCGATTGGCTTGGCCAAGCTCCTGTGGTTCCAGAAGAGAATCACCAAGGTCCGGCTCATGGCGCTAGGGATCAAGGAAGGCTGGCGCCGGCGAGGGCTCGACGCGGTGCTCATCGTCGAGACGATCCGGCGAACGGATCAGGCGGGGTACGAGGGTGGCGAGGTCAGCTGGACGCTCGAGGACAACACCCTGATCAACCGTGCAATCGAGGCCTCAGGAGCTCGACGTTCCAAGGTCTATCGCCTCTACGAGATGCCGGTCGAATAGGCCGTGCGCTGGCTCATCACCGGGGCTACCGGATTCATCGGGACGACGCTGGCCGAGCGGCTGATCGGTCGCGGGGATGTGGTGCGGGCCCTGGTGAGAGACCCGGCCCGGGCGGGTGAACTGCGGGCAATGGGCGCGGATCTGGTCCAAGGCGACGTGAGCCGGCCAGAAACGCTGGTCGACGCGGTGCCGGACGTAGACGCAGTGGTTCATCTCGCCGGCCTAGTCAAAGCTGTGACCCGGGAGCAGCTCTTCTCCGTCAACACGGAAGGCACGAGGTCGTTGGCAGCGGTCGCGGCGCGGTCGGGGAGGCCGAAGTTCGTGCTGGTGTCGTCGCTGGCGGCGGCGGGCCCTTCGGTCCCAGGCCGGCCTCGCACTGAGAATGATCGTCCGGCACCGGTCAGCGCTTACGGGCAAAGTAAGCTTGCGGCCGAGCAGGCGGTGAGGTCCTTCGCCCCCGCCCTCGACGCCTCAATCGTCCGGCCCCCGATCGTCTACGGGCCGAGAGACAAGGAGTTCCTTCCCTCGCTATTCCAGCTCGCAAAGACCGGACTCGTCCTGAAGTCCGGGACCGGAGACAAGCGATACAGCATCATCCACGTGAGCGATCTGGTCGAACTCGTCATCGCCGTTGCGGAACGAGGGGCCAGCGTCGGCGCAGACGGGTCCACTGGCGTGTATTTCGGCGATGACGGCGTCGAGTACACTTGGGAGGGGTTGGCGCGCGGCGCGCTCGGAGCCCTTGGGCGGCGTGGCATAGTCGTCCCGGTGCCGGAATTCATGACCTGGCTAGCCGCAGGAGCCGCGACGGCGACGGCGCGAGTCACGGGTCGCGCCGCAATCCTCTCGCTCGACAAGATGATGGAGATCCGCGAGCCGGCCTGGACCTGCTCATCCTCCAAGGCGCACCGGGAACTCGGCTGGACGCCACGCGTCTCGTTCGTCGACGGCATGCGAGACTCGGCTCGGTGGTACAGAGAGCGCGGCCTCGTCTAGCGTCCGGCGAACTCGTGGCGAACTCGTCACCCGTCGGGTACCGCAGCGACCGCATCGAGAAGGGAAGAGATCCAGCGAACGGTTCCAATGAACGGGCCCCGGACCAGATCGGGCCGGTGGCGGCCCACGCGCGCGATGAATCGCCTGGCGAAAAGGCGAAGATAGGCCCCGCGGCGCTCGGCCGGGCTCCGGCCCAGCGATTCGAAGGAGGGAGGTTCGGTCACGAGCGGATCCTCCCGACCGAAGGCGTAGTGGGAGTGACTCGACCACGGCCAATCGCCAGGGTGCCTCACCATGCCGGCTCGGACGGGGTTCATGTCCCCGTAGGCCATCACCTCCAGTTCGTGGCGGCCGCCGCGCTGGATCCGGGGTGAACCGAGGCGCTCCATGACGACCTGGCCACGGCCTCCGGTCCGCAGATTGTACCAACGAGCGAAGCACTGGTTGACCACCTTCCAGAACGCGCTGAAGGAAGGTTGACCAAGGGTGGAGCGGCAGACGAGGTGCGGGTGGGTCCCCATCAGGCAGTAACTGTGGATGAGGATGCCGTGTCGGTCCTTGTACTTGGCGAGAAGACCGAGGAATTTTCGACGCGCGTCGTCCGATTCCAGGACCTTGGAGTGGTTGTGGCTGCGCCAGAAGCAGTGATGGGTCGAGCCAGGCGCGACGAGCCGGGAGCGGGGGATGCGAGCCATGGCCGCTTCCGTAGCAAGCGGCGAGCCGGAAGACCGGTCTGATTCCGATTCAGTGTCCTGAGGCCGGGGCCGGACGTTCTTCCCGCGGGAGAGTCCGGAAGATCACGTCCCAGAACGGCGTCGACACCCCGAAGCGGGCACCGGGCTGCTTGAAGTGGTGCAGGTAGTGGTGCTTCCGGAGTTTCGCGCCGAGCTCCGTTCGCGGCTTCACGTGGTGAACAGCGTAGTGCGTCATGTCGTACCAGATGTATCCGGCCACGAGCCCCGCGAAGAACGGGTCGAAGAGTCGGGGTCCGACGACAAAGTAGATCGGGTAGCCGATGACGATGGCGAGGAGGATGGACATCACGGGCGGCATCACGAGCCGGTCGGCATCGTGAGGCCAGTCGTGATGAACGCCATGGATCAGGAAGTGGACGTCCTGGGCCAATTCCGAGTTCGGGCTTGGGACGAAGTGGAAGACCCAGCGGTGGAGGACGTACTCGAGCAGGGTCCAGAAGGCGAGGCCACCGAGGAGCGTCAAGAGGAACGGCCCGATCGAGACGTCCGGCACCCGTAGCCCCCGATAGACCAGAAATCCGATCACCGGCACCCAGACGACGAGCACGTGCCAGGGCTTGACGCGCGAAAGGTACTTCTCGATCCAGTCCACGCGAAACATCCGCGGGCTTCCGTGTTGCGGGGCAGGGTGACCAGATGGGCGCGGCTCGAGCCAGAACATGGTGCCTCTCCTCAGGCTTGCGTTCCGACCATTCTAGGTCGGGCCGGACATCCTCCTCGCGGAGATTCTGCGGCCTGTCAAGACCTTGAAGATGAGGAGCCCCCGTGGCAAGACGCACGGCCCCAGTGCTCGACCTGTCCCGACTCAACACGCCGCAGCGTCAGGCGGTCGTCCATCCCGAGGGGCCGCAGCTCGTTCTTGCGGGCGCTGGGTCGGGAAAGACTCGAGTCATCGCGCATCGCGTCGCCTGGCTCATCGAGCAGGGGGTCGCGCCGGCAGCCATTCTGGCGGTCACCTTCACGAACAAGGCGGCGAAGGAGATGAAGGGCCGCGTTCGAGACCTGGCCGGTTCCCCTGGCAGCAAGGTCCATGTGGCGACCTTTCACGGATTCGGGCTCTGGTTCCTGAGGGAAGAGCACAGGGGAGCGGCCCTGCCGAAGTGGTTCTCGGTCTGTGACGCTGGAGACCAGGTCACGTTGCTCAAGCGATGCCTGCGCGACGTCCAGGCGGACTCGCGTCGCTTCGACGTCCGGCACCTGCTCGCCATCATCTCGCGGACCAAGAACGCCCGCTTCGACCGGGCGCGCGCGGCCATCGGTCCGGGCGGGGGAGGGGACGACTACGAGGCATTCGCGGAGCAGTTGTTGCCGCGCTACGAGCAGGCGTTGCGTGCCCAGCGATCACTCGATTTCGACGACCTCGTTGTCCGTCCGGCGGTCCTGCTCGAAGGGGACGCGGTACTTCGAGGAGAGTATCGCAAGAGGTTTCGCCACGTTCTCGTGGACGAGTACCAGGACACCAATCGTGTCCAGTTACGACTGCTGGAGTTGCTCTGCGCCGCGGAGCCCGAGCCTGGTGCCGGACGTGGAAGCAGGCGCGGAAGCGGACGCGCCACCGGCGGTCCAGCCCAGGACGCGTGGAGCGGGCGAAGCCTCTGCGCGGTCGGCGACGACGACCAGGCCATCTACGGGTGGAGGGGTGCCGAGGTGCACAACATCCTTCGGTTCGAAACGCACTTCCCCGGAGCGACGATCGTCAGGCTGGAGCAGAACTACCGGTCCACGGGGCGAATCCTCGACTGCGCGAACGGCGTCATCGCGCGGTCGGCCGAGCGGCGCCCAAAGCGACTCTGGACCGACGCTGGGCCCGGCGATCCGGTGCGGGTCGTCCATCTCCCGGGCGAAGAGGAGGAGGCGCGTTTCGTGGCAGGGGAGATCGGGCGGGGACTGGCCGAAGGCCGCGCGCCGTCCGATTTTTCGGTCTTGTATCGGTTGAACGCACAGAGCCAAGCCCTCGAAGAAGCTTTACGCGAAGTGGGCATACGCCATCGCGTTCGGGGAGGCCCCGCCTTCTTCGACCGCGCGGAGGTCCGCGACGTCTTGGCGTGGCTCAAGATCTGCGCATATCCGGACGATGACGTGTCGCTGGTGCGCATCGCCAACGTTCCTCCGCGGGGGATCGGCGATGTCGCCATGGGAAGACTCGGGGAGTGGGCTGAGAGTGCCGGAAGGCCGATGGCGACATCGCTGATGGCGGCCGCTCAGGTGCCCGACATCCCGCGGGGAGCGCCCGAGAAGATGGCGGAACTCGCCTCGACAATCGAACGATTTCGGTCTCGGTTCGGTGCCGGACGACTGGCGCAGGGCGCTCGCGCGATGGTGGAGGACCTCGGTCTTCGGGACTGGGTTCGGCAGAGCGTCGTCTCGGCGGAGGCCGGATCGAGAAAGGTCGATGGGGTCGACGCGGTGCTGCGCTCACTGGAGGGACACGAGCGCCGCGACCCGAAGGCAACCCTCCGCAGTTTCCTGCAGCGCCTCGCGCTCGACTCTCGCGACGAAGAGCCCGAAGACGCCGAGGGGGTGACGCTCATGACGATCCACGCCGCGAAGGGGCTCGAGTTTCCGGTCGTCTTCATCATCGGATTCGAGGAGGACCTCCTGCCGGTGTCCGGGATCCAGGGAGAGACCAGGGATCTGGAGGAGGAACGTCGCCTCGCCTACGTCGGAATCACGCGAGCTCGCGAGTTGCTTTGGGTCACCAGAGTTGCGGCACGGACGAGGCGCGGACGGCTTGAGCCGCGGACGCCCAGTCGGTTTCTCGAGGACTTTCCCGTCGAGGCCCACGTCCGGCACGACCCAGAGAGCGGCGCTTCCGTCGAGGCGGCCTCCGCTCGCTCCACCGAGGTGCTTCGCGCCCTGCGAGCTCGCCTGGGAGGAAAAGGCTGATCCCCGTCGTCCGGCACCGAGAGGCAGGCACCGAGAGGCACCGAGAGGGCGCCGAGGGCGCTTGACGCACCGAGCAATTGACCGCTAAAGGGGAGCCCGACTTGAGTCGGCACACCCCTTCGGAGGACGTGGATACATGTCGAACAGAACCCAAAGCGTGCTCGCCGCCGCCATCATCGCTGCCGCCGCCGTCTCCCCTGCGGCCGCGCACGCCCAGGCCGCCGCTCCCGCCCACGCCGGTCTATCCGGATGGAGCACCGTCGGGTCCGAGACCGTCTCTCCAGGTCGTCCGGTCCTCGACGTCCAGGCTGGCTGGCCAAGCACCACCTTCGGCTACACGATGGGCCTCTCGCCCAGCACCGACGTGAGCTTCCGCCTCGGGCTGCTCTACGGCTTCGAGGGCACCACCGGCACCCAGTTCGGCCTCTCCTTCTATGCGCCGCTCCGCTTCCAGCTTCTCCAGGGCCGGGACTTCAAGCTCCTCTTGCACGTGGACCCGGGTCTCAAGCTGTACACCACGAGCAACGCCATGTTCGGCTTCCAGTTTCCGGTCGGCGTGGTCATGGGCTTCCCCATCCAGCCCAATCTGGAGATCGGCGTCGGCCTCGACTTCAACATGACGCTCCTCGTGACAGGCCGTCTTGCCCCGCAGTTCATCTTCGGTCCCGCGGCCGGGCCGTACGTCGAGTACCACCCCACGCCGCACCTCTCGGTAGGGCTGAACACGCGCTTCGGCGCGGCCATCGACGCACATTCCTCCGGTGGAGGAACCCCAGGTGGTACGAGCACCTCTTTCGCCTTCACCACGCAGCTATTCCTCGGCTACCGGTTGCCATAGACCGGCCCGCACTCCGCTCGGTCCTCCGGCCGTGTGGTCCTTCCTTGACATCGGGGGGGGCTTCCGTTAGGAACGCCCCTTCCAAATTGCTCGAAACACCAGGTTTTCCATGAACAAGGCTACGCACAGCACGACCCAGGCGGAAGCGCTTCGGGGGCGGAAGTGGTGGATCGTCGACGCGACGGACCTGACGGTCGGTCGCGCCGCGACGCGCATCGCCACCCTCCTCAAGGGCAAGCACAAGACGTCGTACACGCCCTCGATGGACACCGGCGACTTCGTCGTCATCGTCAACGCCGAGAAGGCGCGGTTCACCGGGAAGAAGGAGCAGGAAAAGCTCTACTTCTCGCACACCATGCACCCAGGTGGCGCGAAGTTGACGCCCGCCGACAAGGTCCGCGCCCGGCACCCCGAGGATATCCTCACCGCCGCCGTGAAGCGCATGCTCCCTCGCAACGCCCTCGGGCGCGCCATGATGACCAAGCTCAAGGTCTACTCCGGCGCCGCGCATCCGCACGCCGCGCAGAAGCCCGAAGCCCTGAAGTTCTCCGCCTAGAGGAAACGAGATAGATGGCCACGACGCAGAAGATCACCACCGGCCGCCGCAAGGAATCCGTCGCGCGCGTCCGGCTCGTCCCGGGCACCGGGACCATCATCGTCAACGGTCGCCCGCTCGACGAGTACTTTGGCCGCGAGACCTCGAAGATGATCCTCGTCGAGCCGCTCAAGCTCGTCGACCAGATGGGCAAGATGGACGTCTTCGTCAACGCAAACGGGGGGGGGCTGTCCGGCCAGGCCGGCGCCATCCGCCACGGCATCTCGCGCGCGCTCGTGGGTCTCAACCCCGAGTGGCGCCCAGCTCTCAAGAAGGCTGGGTTCCTGACCCGCGACGCCCGCGCGGTCGAGCGCAAGAAGTACGGCCAGCCCGGCGCCCGCAAGCGCTTCCAGTTCTCGAAGCGCTAGCCGCCCCGCAGTCCGCAAAGACGCCGTCCGTGCCTCCGGGTGCGGGCGGCGTTCGCGTCTGCGCACCGGAACGGGGCGATATCACTGTGGGGCCGCATCCCACAGAGACTTTCCCCGGTTCGCGTCCGGCACTGCGTCCGCTGCGTCCATCGCTCATGGTTCGTGGAATCCCCACGCCCCGGGTGATACGCTCTCGATTCGTCATGGAGCTGAACGAGATCCTGCAGATCGCCCTGCGGTCCGGCGCCAGCGATATTCATCTCAAGGCCGGCCTGCCCCCGATGTTCCGCATCGATGGGGCGCTCGTCCCGCTCAAGGATGCCCGCCGCCTTCCGCCCGAGGAGATCGCGCGGATGGCCCACGGCATCATGAACGAGTACCAGCGGGAGAAGTTCAAGCAGACCAACGAGGTCGACCTGGCCTACGGCGTTCCCGGCCTGGGCCGCTTCCGTGTGAACGTGTTCCAGCAGCGAGGCTCGCTGGGCGTGGTGCTCCGCGTCATTCCCTTCCGCATCCAGTCGATCGAGCAGCTCATGCTGCCCAAGGTCCTGGAGAAGATCGCCGGCGAGCAGCGCGGCCTGATCCTGGTCACCGGTACCACCGGCTCGGGCAAGTCCACCACGCTGGCGGCGATGGTCGACTACATCAACGCCACCGAGACCTGCCACATCATGACGATCGAGGATCCCATCGAGTTCCTCATCCGCGACAAGCGGTCGATCGTGAACCAGCGCGAGGTGGGCGTCGACACCATGAGCTTCGGGCAGGCCCTGAAGAGCGCGCTGCGCCAGGATCCGGACGTCATCCTGGTCGGCGAGATGAGGGACCTCGAGACCATCGAGACCGCGCTCACCGCCGCCGAGACCGGGCATCTGGTGATGTCTACGCTCCACACCCTCGACGCCACCGAGACCATCAACCGCATCATCTCGGCCTTCCCCCCGTACCAGCAGAAGCAGGTGCGCCTGCAGCTCGGCTCCGTCCTGCGCGCGGTGATCAGCCAGCGGCTGGTCCCCCGCGCCGACGGCCGGGGGCGCGTGCCGGCCGTCGAGGTGCTGCTGGCCACGGCGCGCGTCCGCGAGATGGTCGAGGACAAGGACCGGACCAAGGAGATCTCCGACGCCATCTCCCAGGGGCACGTGTCCTACGGCATGCAGACCTTCGACCAGTCGCTCATGGGGCTCTACCGGTCGGGGCTGGTGAGCTACGAGGAGTCGCTGCGCCAGGCCACCAACCCCGACGACTTCGCGCTCCGCGTGTCGGGCATCTCCGGCACCAGCGATTCGAAGTGGGACAACTTCGAGCAATCCCAGGAGCCCGGAGCGCCGAAGCCCGCGCCCGTGGCCGCCGCCCCCGCTCCGCGCGCTGCCCCTCCGCCGCCTCGCGCCTCCGTCACCGGCCCGCTCCCCATCGGCCGGATCGCCGGGCGTCCCGCCGAGGCCTCCCCGGTGGTCACCGAGGACGACTTCCAGATCGAGCGGTTCTAGCCGACCTCCGGCCTCCCGTGGGCCTCCCGTGAGCGATTCGCAGCAGTCCCGCGCCCGTGCCCGGGCACTCCGGATGCTCGCCGCCCGCCCCCGCACCGAGGCCCAGGTGCGCGACCGACTGGCCCGGGCCGGCTTTGCAGAGGAGGCGGGCGGGGTGGTGACCTGGCTGATCGGCCTGGGGTACCTCGACGACGCCGCCTTCGCCCGAGACAGGGCCCGTGCACTCGTCGCTCCTGGGCGCCTCGGTCCTCGCCTCGCCGAGATGCGACTCGCCGCCGCCGGCATCCCCAGGGAATCGGCCCGTCGCGCCGTGGCAGACGCCCTGGGCGCCGACGAGACGGCCCGCTGCCGCCACCTCGCCGAGCGACGTGCCCGGCGCCCGGTCTCCGACCTCGACGACCGGGAGCGGGCCCGCCTCGGCCGCTTCCTGCTGGCCCGTGGATTCTCCGGCCGGGCGGTCTCGTCCGCACTGGGAGTGTACGTGGACGAGGGGGAGGACCGCTGATATGTTTCGCGCCCCGATGCGTTCCCGGAACCCGATCTGGCCGATTGCGGCGGCAGCCACCCTGTCGTTCTTGACCCTCTCCGCGTGCGCGAAGAGCGCCCCCGCGGTCAAGTACGAGTCCCCCGCCGAGGAGGACTACGTCGCCGGCGTGTCCGACCTCGAGGACCGGGATTTCGCCAGGGCACAGAAGATCCTGGAGCGGGTTCGCACCAAGTACCCGTACTCGAAGTACGGAGTCCTGGCCGAGCTGCGGCTGGCCGACCTTCGATACGACCAGGGAAAGTTCATCGAGGCGGCGGATGCCTACCAGACCTTCGTGAAGATCCACCCCTCGAGCCCCGACGTGGACTACGCGGCCTACCGGGCGGCGCTTTCCCGGGCGAACGACGCGCCGAGCGACTTCTTCTTCTTCCCGGCGGTGTACGAGCGCGACCTGGCCCAGGTCGGGAAGGCGGCTGAGGGCCTGGCCCTCTTCGTCGAGAAGTATCCCGGCTCGAAGTACGCGCCCGAGGCCAGGGAGAAGCTCGCCAAGATCAGAGACGTGCTGGCCGAGCGCGACTGGTACGCCTTCGAGTTCTACAAGAAGCGGGAGAAATGGCAGGGGGCGGCGTGGCGGCTGGAGCGGCTCACGAAGGACTACCCTGGCAGCACGCGGGAGCCCGAGGCGCTCTGGCAGCTCGCCGACATGTACTTGAAGCTCTCCGAGCGCTACCGGGCGCAGCAGGCGCTCCAGCAGCTGATCGTGAAGTTCCCCGAGAGCAAGCAGCGCGCCAGCGCGGAGAAGCTCCTTGCCGAACTCCGGATCCAGCCCGAGCCAGCTGCCTCGCCCTGGAAGTGAGTTCCGGCGCCGGAGGCGCGTCAGCTTCCGATCGGGCGCCCCGTATCTCGTTCCCTTTCTCGTGGCCGGTGCCGCGGCACTGGGGGCCTGGTTCTGGCGAGCCGAGATCCTGGACGCCGGCTCTGGACTCTCGCTCCAGAGCCCAGAGAGCCAGATCCGGCAGGCACTCGCCCATCAGGACCGAGCCCACCTCGAGGACGTATACGGCTGGAAGGCCGGGGGCACCCTGGAGCTCACGCAGGTCCGGTATTCGGAGGTGGTGCCGGACGTGGAGGGGGAGCGGGCCACGGTGGTCGCCCAGCTCGATGCCGAGGGGAGGGCGGTCTGGCGCGACCAGGCGGCCGCCGTTTCCTACATCGGCCGCGAACGGTTCCACATGAAACCCTGCAAGATCGCGCTCTGGTGCGCCGAGGGCGACCAGTTCGCTCGCCTCCGCGCCGTTCTGCGGACACTCTTTCGGCGGCTCGACGCCGCACGGGCAGGCGATGTGGCGGCCCAACTGGCGCTGGCCGCCGACGACTACCGCGAGGGCGCCACCGACCGGGCCGGGCTCGCGGCGCGCCTGCGCAGGGACTCCGCCTCGCCCCGCCCGGGCCTGCGCGTCCGGGCCTGGCAAATCCGGGTCGACCGCGAAGGCGCGGAGGTCGGTGAGGACTACGAGGAGACCGGTGCGGAGGCCGGTGCCGAGGCCGGTGCCGGACGTGAGGGTGCGGAGGCCGGGGAGGCCGGTGCCGGACGTGATGGACGTGATGTTCGGCCGCTTCGGGCCCGCTATCGACTGGAGCGGAACGGCGAACGCTGGGTCTTCGCCGCAGGCCTGTGACCCGGGGGCCGTGACCGAGGTCCGGCCGCGACGCGGACTGGAGCGTTCGTCGCGGGGTCGCCCGTGCCGCCGGGCCGATGGTAGACTCGCCAGAACGGCGGAGCCGACCGGCGACGGGGAGGATCATGGACGACGTTCTCAAGGAGAAGCTGGCCCTCGGCCGCCTCCACTATGCCCGACGCGAGTTCGCGCGCGCCGAGCAGTACCTGACCCAGGTGGTGGAGGGGAACCCGACCTTCGCCGACGTCTACAACATGCTCGGCGTCTGCCTCCACGACCAGGGTCACTACCAGAAGGCTCAGCGGGCCTTCGAGGCGGCGCTCCGTCTCAACCCCGCCTACACCGACGCCGCGCTCAACCTGGCCATCACCTACAACGACACCGGCAAGTACCACGAGGCCCAGGAGGCCTATCAGCAGGCCCTCACCACGCTCCGGCGCCGCCCCCGGCCAGCTCGACCACTTCGTGAAGGGCAAGCTCGCCAACATGTACGCCGACATCGGCGACGTGTACCTCTCGGCCGGCCTCTACCCCGAGGCCATCTCCGAACTCCGGCGGGCCCTCGCCCTCTGCCCCAGCTTCGTCGACATCCGCGCCCGCCTTGCCGGTGCCCTTCGCGACTCGGGCCGGCGCGACGAGGCCATCGTGGAGTACGAGGAGGTCGTCCGGCAGAACCCGGTCTTCGTGCCCGGACGGCTCAACCTGGGCCTCTGCCTCTTCGCCGCCGGCCGGATTGGAGAGGCCTCCGACCAGTGGAACGAGGTCCTCCGCGTCTCCCCCGGAAATCACAGCGCCGAGCTCTACCTGAAATTCGCCGGCCTCGATCCCTCTGGCGCGCCGCCGGCCGCGCCACCACAGTAGGAAGCGATGGACAAGAACCATCCCCGGCTCACCTCGCTCTCGCACGGCGCGGGTTGAGCCTGCAAGATCCGCCCTGCGGATCTGGCGCAGGTCCTGCGCCACTTGCCCAAGGTGAAGGATGCGCGCGCTCTCGTCGACCACGAGACGCGCGACGACGCCGCCGTGTATCAACTGTCTTCCACCGAGGCCATCGTCGAGACGGTCGACTTCTTCACGCCGGTGGTGGACGACCCGTACTGGTTCGGCCGCATCGCCGCCGCCAACGCCTTCTCCGACGTCTGGGCCATGGGAGGGCGCCCCATCTTCGCCCTCAACCTGGTGGCCTTCCCGGTGAAGGTGCTGCCGCTGGAGATCCTCGCCGAGATCCTGCGGGGAGGTTCCGAGGCCGCCGCGCTTGCCGGCGCGCCCATCCTGGGCGGTCACAGCATCGACGACCCGGAGCCCAAGTACGGCATGGCGGTCACCGGGCTCGTCCACCCCGACCGCATTCTTCGCAACGTGGGCGCCCGCCCCGGCGACCAGCTCCTGCTCACGAAACCCCTCGGCTCCGGCATCGTCACCACCGCCATCAAGCGCGGAACGGCCACGCCCGAGCAGATCGCGGAGACCACCGCGGTGATGGCGGAGCTGAACCGGGCCGCCGGCGAGGTCCTGGCCGCGAGCGGCGCCGTCTCCGCCCTGACCGACATCACCGGCTTCGGCCTGCTGGGACACGCCTGGGAGATGGCCGAGGGGTCGCGCGTGCTCCTGCACATCGACGCGGACGCGGTGCCGGTGCAGGCCGGCGTCCTCGCGCTGGCCGAGCGGGACGTCGTGCCCGGCGGCACGACGGCCAACCTGGACTGGGTCACGCCCCACGTGAAGTTCGACCCGTCCATCGGGCGCCCGACGCAGCTCGTCCTCGCCGACGCCCAGACCAACGGCGGCCTCCTCGCCGCGATCGCGCCCGACCGGCTGGAGCGGGTGCTGCGGCTGCTCGCCGACCGGGGGGTCGAGGCGGCGCACGTCGGAGAGGTGCGCGAGGCGCCGGAGGGGGGCGCCCTCGAGGTGGCCTGAGCAGCGCGCCATGCTCCTCGCACTCGCCAGCGCGCTGCTCCTCGCGGCGAAGCCCGTTCCCGCCAAGGCCGCGGCCGCGCCCACGTTCGTTGCCGTGATCGACCCCGGCCACGGGGGAGAGAAGGACGGGGCCATCTCGGTCGATGGAAAGCGGGAGAAGGACATCGCGCTCCAGATCGCCCGGCTGCTGAAGAAGCGTCTCGAGAAGCAGGGGGCTCGCGTGGTCCTCACCCGCGGCGGCGACGAATCCGTGGAGCTGGCGCGCCGGGCTGCGATGGCCAACGTCGAGAAGGCCGACCTCTTCGTCTCCATCCACCTGAACTCCGCACCGGGGGCCCGGGCGGCGATGGCCCGCGGGGTCGAGACCTACTTCCTCTCGGCCGACGCCTCCGACGCGTCGGCCAAGGCCGTGGCGGCCCGCGAGAACGCCGACCGGCTGGCCGGCGAGCCGGAGATCGACCCGGCCGACGTGGTGGGGGGGATCCTGTCCGACCTGGAGGACAACGCCAACCTCTCCGAGAGCTCGCGGCTCGCCCAGGCCATCCACGACGCGCTGGTGCGCGGGACCCGCGCCGCCGACCGGGGAGTGAAGCAGGCCCCCTTCTACGTGCTGGCCGGGGCGCGCATGGCGGCGGTCCTCGTGGAGCTGGGCTTCGTCTCCCACCCGGTCGAGGGGAAGGACCTGGCCAGGCCGGGCCGGCAGGAGGCGATCGCGAACGCGCTGGCGGCCGGGATCGCCGACTGGCGGAGGCCGGTGGACCAGCCGTCGCGGTAGCCGCCGCCGGAAGCGCGCCGCCGCGGTAGCCGCCCGCTGCGGAGGAGAGCGGCCGCGGTTATGATGCGCGCCCCATGCGCGCCAACGGAAGGAAGGCCGGCCAGCTCCGGCCCGTTTCTCTCGAAGTGAACGTCTCCAAGCACGCCGAGGGCTCCTGCCTGGCGCGCTTCGGCGACACCCAGGTCCTCTGCACCGCCAGCCTGGAGAACCGGGTCCCGCCCCACGTGCTCGGCACCGGCGCCGGCTGGGTCACCGCCGAGTACGGGATGCTGCCCCGCTCCACCAACTCGCGCATGGCCCGCGAGGCGGCCCGGGGCAAGCAGGGCGGGCGCACGCTCGAGATCCAGCGACTCATCGGCCGGGCGCTGCGGGCGTCGGTGGATCTGAAGGCCCTCGGTCCCCGCACCCTCACCGTCGACTGCGACGTCATCCAGGCCGACGGCGGCACCCGCACCGCGGCCGTCACCGGCGGCTTCGTGGCGCTGGCCCTGGCGGTCCGCAAGCTCCAGAAGGCGGGGGTGGTGAAGGGGGCGCCCGTCATCCTCCGGCACGTGGCCGCGGTCAGCGTGGGCATCGTGGAGGGAGAGGTTCGCCTCGACCTCGAGTACGAGGAGGACTCCACCGCCGAGGTGGACATGAACGTGGTCGCCAACGGCGACCTCGACATCGTGGAGGTGCAGGGCACCGCCGAGGGCAAGGCCTTCGGCCGCGAGCAACTCGACCAGATGCTCGACGCCGCACTGGCCGGCATCGCGGAGCTCAAGCTCGCACAGGAGCGCTCGCTCGCCTCCCCGTGAACCTGCTCTTCGCCACCCGCAACCCGGGAAAGCTCCGGGAACTGCGCCGGCTGGTGGCCGGACTACCGGTTCGCGTGGTCTCCCCGGACGACCTGGAGCAGGCGATCCCCGAGGTGGAGGAGGACGGCGCCACCTTCGCCGCCAACGCCGCGAAGAAGGCGTCCGCGTACGCCCGGGCCGCCGGCATGCACGCGCTGGCCGACGACTCCGGCATCTGCATCGACGGCCTGTGGGGCCAGCCCGGCATCCGCTCGGCGCGCTGGTCGGAGGGGGAGAGCCCCGGCCTCTCCGGTGCCGGACGTGACCAGGCCAACAACGCGAAGCTCCTGATGGTCATGCACGGGGTCCTCCCGGAGCACCGCGGGGCCGAGTACCGGGCCGTGGTGGCCCTCTCCGGGCCAGACGGGACGATCCTCGCAACCGCCGAGGGCAGTTGCCGCGGCACCATCGGCGAGGCGCCTCGAGGGGAGGGGGGATTCGGCTACGACCCGCTCTTCCTGCCCGAGGGCGCGCCCGGGAAGACCATGGCGGAGCTCTCCCCCTCCGAGAAGGACGGGCTGTCCCACCGGGGCGAGGCGCTGCGCCGGCTGATGCCCGATCTGCGCCGCATCGCAGCCAACCTTTGACAAAACTCCGGGGGGACGCTAGACACGGCGCTCTCGGGCCGGGGTGGACGAGTGGAATGTCAGCTGGCGGGGCGTAGCGCAGCCTGGTAGCGCGCCTGCCTTGGGCGCAGGAGGTCGCCGGTCCGAATCCGGCCGCCCCGACTCTTTGAAAGTCGAATCGGATGGCCGGGGACGCAGGAATCCCGGAGCACGGAGGACGGGGCCGACTTGCGCCCGTAGCTCAGTTGGATAGAGCAGCGGCCTTCTAAGCCGCGGGTCGGGGGTTCGACTCCCTCCGGGCGCGCAACAATTTTTACGGTGAGTGTAGCTCAATCGGCAGAGCACTGGACTGTGGATCCGGGGGTTGAGGGTTCGAACCCCTTCACTCACCCCACCTCTTATCGGGCGGCGGGATCTTCCCGCCGTTCGCGCCCGTAGCTCAGATGGATAGAGCGTCGGCCTTCGAAGCCGCAGGTCGGGGGTTCGATTCCCTCCGGGCGCGCCATTGACACCCCAGGGGCAATGCTGCTAGATCCGCCGCCCTTCGCCAGATGCCATCCGAAGTTCCCCGATGTTTCCGGGCGCATAGCTCAACTGGCAGAGCAATGGACTCTTAATCCATAGGTTGAAGGTTCGATTCCTTCTGCGCTCACCAAGTAACGAGAAGCCTCAGGCCGTCCGCCTGGGGCTTTTCCGTCACTTCTTCCCGCCCTGGATCACGCCGAAGCGGGGCTTCTTCCTCGCGGGCGCGCGCAGCGTCCCGGCCACCACCGAGGGCCAGGGCAGCGCGACCTCGGTGCGGACTCCACGGAAGGTGAGGGTGCTGCGGATGCCCCAGTCGTCGAGGAGCACCGTGGGCGTGTCCCGCCCGGACACCAGGTTCAGCCGCACCAGCTGCTCGTCCCGCAGGTACTCGGGGAGCGCCACCCCGGCCACGCCCGGCGCCACCATCACCCACTCGATCGCCGAGGCCACCCGGCAGGCCTCCAGCATCTCGGGCCAGCGCTGCTGCAGGAAGTAGAAATGCAGCGCCCACTCGCTCCAGCGCGGGCATTCCGGCGCGCAGGTCGCCTCGGGCGGGTGCTCGTGCGGGGCATCCACCGTCCGTTTCTACAACGAAACAGGTTCGCTCGGCCCGGGCCATGATCGGGTAGATTGCGAACGTCCGCGGGCGGGTGGCGGAACTGGCAGACGCGCCGGACTTAGGATCCGGTGCCGCAAGGCATGAGGGTTCGAGTCCCTCCCCGCCCATTTCACCCCCATTTCCCTTGACCGGGCGCCCCCGCGGCCATAGGTCTATGCCCCCGTTCCGCTTGAAGGAATTCCCCGAATGAAGATTCAGGTCGAGAAGCTCTCCCCCGTGGAGACGAAGGTCACCGTCGAGATCGAGCCCGCCGAGGTGGCGAAGGAGATCGACCGCGCCTACGCCAGCCTCGGGCGACGCGCGAAGCTGAAGGGCTTCCGCCCCGGCAAGGCTCCTCGCTCCGTCCTCGAGCGCAACTTCAAGGAGCAGGTCGACGCCGACGTGGTCGAGAGGCTGGTCCAGAAGAGCTTCGACGAGGCCTCCCGGGAGCAGAAGCTCGAGGCCGTCGCCGCGCCCCGCGTGCAGGTGGGCGATTCGGCCATCGCCGCCGACAAGCCGTTCTCCTACACCGCGCGCGTCGAGGTGAAGCCGGACATCGAGCCCAGGGACTACCGCGGTCTCAAGATTTCCAGGCAGGCCGTGGAGGTCACCGACGCCGTCGTCGACGCCGAGCTGGAGCGGCTGCACCAGTCCTTCGCGGAGATGGTGCCGGTCGAGGGGCGCACCGTCGCCGAGCTGGGCGACTGGGCGGTCATCGACTACAAGGGCTCGGTCGAGGGCAAGCCCTTCGACGGCGGCTCGGCCGAGGGCGCGGTCGTCCAGGTGAAGGACGGGAACTTCTTCGCAGGCGAGATGGCGGCGCTCACGGGGCGCAACGTCGGAGAGGCCTTCGAGCTCACGCAGTCCTTCCCGGCCGACTTCCGCGACCCGGCCATGGCGGGCAAGCCCGCCCGGTTCGAGATCGAGCTCAAGTCGCTGCGCGCCCAGAAGATCCCGCCCGTCGACGACGCCTTCGCGAAGGAGATGGGCATCGAGGGGATCGAGACCCTCCCGGCGCTGCGCGACCGGATCCGCGAGGACATCGGCAAGCGCGAGAAGCGGCGCGTCGAGGCCGAGGAGCGCGACGCGCTCGTCAAGGCCGCCCTCGACCGGAACGACTTCGAGGTCCCCCCGTCGCTGGTGGAGCGGACCATCGACGCCATGATGCAGAACACGGCCCAGCGGCTGACCCGCCAGGGCATCGACCTTCGCGAGCTGAACCTGGACATGGCCAGCATCCGCACCGACCTGCGCGAGCAGGCCCTCGTCTCCGTGAGGGCCTCGCTCCTGCTCGAGGCCATCGCCGAGACCGAGAAGATCGAGGTGGGCGATCAGGACGAGCAGGACGAGATCCAGCGGCGCGCCGCCGAGATGGGCGTGCCGCCCTCGCGGTTGCAGCTCAAGGCCGAGGGGCGTGCCGCGCTGCGCCAGCGCATCCGCGAAGACAAGGTCGTTGCGCTGCTGGCCGCCAGCGCTAATTTCCAGTAGTCGGGCCCCGATCTCGGGAGCCCCGGAGGAACGATGCCCTACATCCCGATGCCCTATGTCATCGAGCAGACCCACCGGGGCGAGCGCTCCTACGACATCTACTCGCGCCTGCTCAAGGACCGCATCGTCTTCATCGGAACGGCCATCGACGACGACGTGGCCAACGTCGTCACCGCCCAGCTCCTCTTCCTCGAGTCGGAGGATCCGGAGAAGGACGTCTCCATCTACATCAACAGCCCGGGCGGCTCGGTGACCGCGGGCCTCGCCATCTACGACACCATGCAGTACGTGAAGGCGCCGGTCTCGACCATCTGCCTGGGGCAGGCGGCCAGCATGGCCGCGGTGCTCATCTCGGCGGGAGCCAAGGGCAAGCGCTTCGCGGTGCCCAACGCCCGCATCATGATCCACCAGCTCTCCGGCGGCTTCTCCGGGCAGGCCAGCGACATCGAGATCCAGGCCCGCGAGGCCCTGCGCCTCAAGAAGACCCTCGACGAGATCCTCTCCCGCCACACCGGCCAGCCCATCGAGCGGATCTCCAAGGACACCGACCGGGACTATTACATGTCGCCGCACGAGGCCAAGGATTACGGCCTCATCGACGAGGTGATCGTCAGGAAGAAGGCGGCGGAGAAGAAGCCGCAGTAAGATTGATGGATGGCCGGAGTGGAGAAACGAGAGACGCTGTGCTGCTCCTTCTGCGGGAAGTCGCAGAAGGAGGTGAAGAAGCTCATCGCCGGGCCCACCGTCTACATCTGCGACGAGTGCATCGGCCTGTGCAACGACATCATCGCCGAGGAGATCGCCGGCGAGGAGAAGCGCGACCAGAAGGTCCGCATTCCCCGCCCGTCGGAGATCAAGGCCATCCTCGACGAGTACGTGGTCGGGCAGGAGCGGGCCAAGAAGACGCTCGCCGTCGCGGTCCACAACCACTACAAGCGCATCGAGAGCCGGCTCGAGGTCGACGACGTCGAGCTGCAGAAGTCGAACATCCTGATGCTGGGCCCCACCGGATCGGGCAAGACGCTGCTCGCCCAGACGCTGGCCCGCATCCTGAACGTCCCCTTCACCATCGCCGACGCCACCACCCTGACCGAGGCCGGCTACGTCGGCGAGGACGTCGAGAACATCATCGTCAGCCTCCTGCAGGCCGCCGACCACGACATCGAGCGGGCCCAGAAGGGCATCGTCTACATCGACGAGATCGACAAGATCGCCCGCAAGAGCGAGAACCCCAGCATCACCCGGGACGTGTCCGG
Organism: uncultured delta proteobacterium; assembly: GCA_963700085.1. Lineage (GTDB taxonomy): Bacteria > Myxococcota > Myxococcia > Myxococcales > Anaeromyxobacteraceae > CAIOAK01. The sequence continues at coordinate 640,349 of CAVOWI010000012.1, read as the reverse complement.
CGAGGGGGTGCAGCAGGCGCTGCTCAAGCTCATCGAGGGCACGGTGGCCAACGTCCCGCCCAAGGGCGGCCGCAAGCACCCGCAGCAGGAGTTCCTGCAGGTCGACACCACCAACATCCTCTTCATCTGCGGCGGCGCCTTCTGCGGCCTGGAAGGCGTGATCGAGCGGCGCCTGGGCGGGCGCAGCCTGGGATTCGGCCACGACGCCAAGAAGCGGGAGGACCGGAACATCGGCGAGCTGCTCGGGCTGGTGGAGCCGGAGGACCTGCTCAAGTTCGGCATGATCCCCGAGTTCGTGGGGCGCCTGCCGGTGGTCACCGCGCTCGAGGAGCTCGACGAGACGGCGCTGGTGGAGATCCTGACCCGCCCGCGCAACGCGCTCGTGAAGCAGTACCGCAAGCTCATGGAGATGGACGGGGTGACCCTCAAGTTCACCGACGGTTCACTGAAGGCCATCGCGCGCGCGGCCGTGAAGAACAAGGCCGGGGCCCGCGGGCTGCGCACCATCGTCGAGGGCGCCATGCTCGACATCATGTACGACGTGCCCAGCCGCCGGAACGTGCAGGAGATCGTCATCAGCGAGGACGTCATCGAGAAGCGCGAGCAGCCGCTGGTCGTGCTGCGCCAGGAAGCCGAGAGCGCGTGATTCGAGCGCCATCCTCTCGCTGCGACGGGCGGCCTCGTCGGAGCGCTGCTCGACGTAGCGCTGCTACGCCTCCGCTGCTCCCTCCTCGGGCGCCCGCCTCGCGTCGGTCTCGGCGCTCTCGTGACAGAACCAGGCTGCGACGGGCGGCCCCGTCGGTGGCTACAGCCCCTCGGTCTCGACGTACTTGAACCAGATGAGCTCGTCGACGTCGGCGCGCCCGGTGGGGCGGTTCCAGACGGGTGGCTCCGCTTCTCCAGCGCTCCTCGAGCTCGTCGGCGAGGCGCCCGGCCTCGGAGAAATAGCCGGCCCGCTCGGCCTCCCGCTCCGCGGGGGAGGGGGGCGGCGGCACCGGTCCCGGCCCGGCCAGGATGGCCTCGGCGGTGAGCCGCACCGGCGACGGGTCCACGACCTCGCCCTCCCGGTGGCGCCAGACCCCGTCGCGCCAGTCGAGCCGGTAGAGCGGCACGAAGGCCTCGCCCCGCGAGGCCACGAACTCCACCGCACGCAGCGTGAACTCCACGTCCTCGGGCGAGCCGTACCAGGGGAGCGACACCCTGACCCAGCCGGGCTTGGCGCCGGTGAGCCCGTCGGCGATGAGCCGGCGATAGCGCTCCGACCGCTCGCCCTCGATGCCCAGCAGGCGGTGGCCGTAGGGGCCGGCGCAGGAGCACCCGGCCCGGTTCTGCACCCCGAAGAGGTGGTCGAGCAAGGACGAGACCAGGTCGTGGTGAAGCCCTTCGACGTTGAAGGAGAGGATGGGCAGGCGAGGCGCGTCGAGCGGGCCGTAGAGGCGGATGCGGGGGTGGCGCGAGAGGCGCTCCACCGCGGCGCGCGCCAGCGCCAGGTCGTGGTCGCGGATCTCCCGGGCGCCCACGTGATCCCGCAGCGCGAAGGCGATGCCGGCCCGGATGTCGCCGAGGATGGAGGGGGTGCCGCCCTCCTCGCGCTCGGAGAGCCTGTGGACGTAGTCGACCTGTTCGTGCCGGCAGCCGGAGACGTAGTCCACCGTCCCGCCGCCGGGGCGCTCCGGGGTGCGGGAGCGGAAGAGGTCGCGGTGGGCGACGAGCACGCCCGACCCCTCGGGTCCTCCCAGGAACTTGTGGGTGGAGACGAAGACGGCGTCGAGCCGCTCGGCGGGATCGGCCGGGTGCATGTCGATGGGCAGGTAGGGGCCGCCGGCCGCGTAGTCCAGGAAGGCCAGCGCCCCCTCCTCGTGGAGCACCCGGGCCACGGCGGGGACGTCGGTGAGGAGCCCGTCCACGTTGGAGGCCGCCGAGAGCGCGCCGGCCACGAGCGGCCGCCCCCGCGCGGCGCGGGCCCGCCGTCGCAGGTCGTCGAGGTCGATCCGGCCGCTCGGGTCGAGGGCCACCTCCTCCACGTCGGCGATCGATTCCATCCAGGGCAGCACGTTGGAGTGGTGCTCGTACGGGCCGATCAGGATCACCGGGCGCCGGTCCGCCGGGACGTGGTCCGAGAGACCGAACTCCCGCTCCAGCGGCTCGGGCAGCCGGAGCCCCAGCAGCCCCACCAGCTTGTTCACCGCCGCGGTCGCTCCACTGCCGGTGAAGAGCACCACGTCGTCCGGGCCGGCATTCACGGAACGTGAAATGAGGGCCCGGGCCCGTTCCCGCAGGCCGTTCATCACCCGGCCGGTGGTGGCCACGGCGGTGTGGGTGTTGGCGTACAGGGGGCGGATCCCGTCCACGAAGCGCTCGACCAGGTCGAGGTGGCGGCCGGTGGCGGTCAGGTCGGCGTAGTGGATCAGGCGGGGGCCGAAGGGGGTGGGGATCCGCGTTCCCCGTCCGACCTCGGCGTCGCGGAGCCGGGACGCGACCTCCTGGAACCTGGACATGTCGCAAGTGTCTAGCCCGACCCTTCCGGGCACACAAGGAACGTCCATTTCCCCGCGTTCCAGTTGGGTCCAGAACCTGTGCCGCCGCCCTTGCGGTGGTAGAAGAGATGCTCGGAGGTCGCCGTGCGCGTCCATACCCTGCCGCTCCTGCCGCTCCGGGACATCATCGTCTTCCCGCACATGGTGATCCCGCTCTTCGTGGGGCGCGAGAAGTCCATCGCCGCCCTCGACGACGCCATGGGGAAGGACAAGACCGTGGTCCTGGCCGCCCAGAAGAAGGCCAAGACCAACGAGCCGGCCTTCGAGGACGTCTTCTCGGTGGGCACCATCGCCACCATCATCCAGCTCCTCCGCCTGCCCGACGGCACGGTGAAGGCGCTGGTCGAGGGCAAGCGCCGGGTGCGGCTCGCCGAGCTGGTCTCCAAGGAGCGCTTCTACGAGGTCCGGGTCGAGGAGCTCGACGAGGAGGCCGTGCGGGACGTGGAGCTCGAGGCCCTCATCCGCCAGGTCCAGACGACCTTCGAGGCCTACGTCAAGCTCAACAAGCGCATCCCGCCGGAGATGCTGGCCAGCGTCTCCACCATCGACGACCCGGGACGGCTCGCCGACACCATCGTCGCCCACCTCTCCCTCAAGCTGCAGGACAAGCAGTCCATCCTGGAGACCGCCTCGCCGCGGGTTCGCCTCGAGAAGCTCTTCGAGCTCATGCAGGGGGAGATCGAGATCCTGCAGGTGGAGCGCAAGATCCGGACGCGGGTCAAGAAGCAGATGGAGAAGTCGCAGAAGGAGTACTACCTCAACGAGCAGATGCAGGCGATCCAGAAGGAGCTGGGCGATCGCGACGAGTTCAAGAACGAGATCCAGGAGCTGGAGGAGAAGATCCGCGACAAGCGGATGTCGAAGGAGGCCACGGTCCGGGCGCGCAAGGAGCTGAAGAAGCTCAAGATGATGAGCCCCATGAGCGCCGAGGCCACCGTGGTCCGGAGCTACATCGACTGGATCCTCTCGCTGCCCTGGGCCGAGGTCACCGAGGACAAGCTCGACGTGGCCGAGGCCGAGAAGGTCCTCGACGAGGACCACCACGGTCTACGCAAGGTGAAGGAGCGCATCCTCGAGTACCTGGCGGTCCAGGCGCTGGTGGCGAAGATCAAGGGGCCCATCCTCTGTCTCGTCGGCCCTCCGGGCGTGGGCAAGACGTCGCTCGCCCGCAGCATCGCCCGGGCCATGGGGCGCCGCTTCGTCCGCATCAGCCTGGGCGGGGTGCGCGACGAGGCCGAGATCCGCGGCCACCGGCGCACCTACATCGGCGCCATGCCCGGGAAGATCCTCCAGTCGATCCGGAAGGCCGGGGCCTCCAATCCGGTGGTGCTGCTCGACGAGGTGGACAAGATGTCCACCGACTTCCGCGGCGACCCGTCGGCGGCGCTGCTCGAGGTGCTCGACCCGGAGCAGAACGCCGCCTTCGCCGACCACTACCTCGACCTCGACTACGACCTCTCCAAGGTGCTCTTCGTCTGCACCGCCAACACCATGGCGGGAATCCCGTTGCCCCTGCAGGACCGCATGGAGATCATCCGCCTGGCCGGCTACACCGATCAGGAGAAGCTCTCCATCGCGAACCGCTACCTGGTGCCGCGCCAGAAGGAGGCCAACGGGCTCGCCGAGGTCGCCGTGGAGATGAAGCTGGAGGCGCTGAAGCTCCTCATCCACCGCTACACGAAGGAGGCCGGCGTCCGCTCGCTGGAGCGGGAGATCGCGAGCCTCTTCCGCAAGACCGCCCGCGAGGTCATCCGGGAAGGGAAGGAGAAGAAGTACGTCATCGGCGCGAAGAAGGTGCAGCGGCTGCTGGGCGCGCCTCGCTTCCGGTACGGGACCGCCGAGGCCGAGGACCAGGTGGGCGTGGCCACCGGGCTCGCCTGGACCGAGATGGGAGGCGAGCTGCTCACCATCGAGGCCACCGTCATGCCCGGCAAGGGCAAGCTCATGATCACCGGAAAGCTCGGCGAGGTCATGCAGGAGTCGGCCCAGGCCGCCATGAGCTACGTGCGCAGCCGGGCCGAGGTGCTCGGGCTGGAGAAGAAGTTCCTCGAGACCATCGACATCCACGTGCACGTGCCGGAGGGCGCCATCCCCAAGGACGGGCCGTCGGCGGGCATCACCATGGCCACCGCGCTCGTCTCGGCGCTCACCCGCGTGCCGGTGCGCAAGGACATCGCCATGACCGGGGAGATCACGCTGCGCGGCCGCATCCTGCCCGTGGGCGGCGTGAAGGAGAAGGCGCTGGCGGCCCACCGGGGCGGGATCAAGACCATCCTCGTGCCCCGCGAGGTCGAGAAGGACCTGAAGGAGATCCCGCGCAAGGTCCGGGCGGCCATGAACATCCGGCTGGTCGATCACATGGACGACGTGCTTCGGGAGGCGCTGGTCTCTCCGGAGCGCGATGCGTTCGCGCGGACCGGGGCGGACGACGCGCAGCCGCAAGCTTGAAGGAAGGCCTGGCCGGGCGACGCGACCGCCCGGCGGTGGTCACCCCGCCTCGAGCCAGGCGTAGAGCCGATCGGCGCCGCGCCTGCCGTCCTGCGGCGTGAGCGAGAGCCGGGCCAGGTCCCAGCCAGGCGTGCCGTCCTTCACCAGCACGCCGCGGCGGGCCACCCGCCGGGCCCGGTCGAGGGCCTCGCGCGAGAGGGGTCGAGCGTCGGCCATCCGGCGCAGGAGGTCGAACCCCGGCGTGCCCGGGCGGGCGTGGCGGAACATGGGGTCGAAGACCACCACGTCGAAGCTGCGATCGGGCGCGGCCTGGAGCCAGACGGAATGGTCGGCGCACTCCACGTGAACGCGCGAGGCGGCCTCGCCCGGAAGCCGCGCGAACCCCTCGCCGGCCCATGCGGCCAGGGCGGGGGACGATTCGAGCCCCACCACCCGGCCGGCTGGCCCGACCGCGACCGCGGCCACCAGCGCGTCGGCCCCCAGCCCGAGCGTGCAGTCGAGCACGGCGTCCCCGGGCCGCAGCCTGGCAGCCGCGAGGAAGGAGTCGCCCGTGACCCGTTCGTGGATGGCCATCCGCTTCGCCCGCAGCGCCCCCATGCCCGGGTGCCAGCGCTCCTCGGCGCCGGCAATCCAGAGCGAGGCGTGTGCGCCCAGCACCAGGAGGGCGTCGGCACCGGCCTCCTGGGCCACCTCGGCGAGGGACTGGTCCCGGCGGCGCGGCGAAGGGCAGGGCCCGGCGGCGGGCCGATTCGCGAGCGGCCTCGTCGTGGGCGGGGGTCGGAGCGAAGGGGGTGGTGACGGCGAGACGCACCGGCTATCTATACAGGGCGCCATGAGCCTTCCCATCGTCGCCGTCCACGACCCGGTCGCAAACCCCGTCAATGGCTCCAACCTCACCGCCGATCAGGTGAGGGAGCTGGAGGCCGAGATCCGCGAGCTGAAGCGGGAGAAGGACGCGGTGATCCTGGCCCACAACTACCAGCTGCCGGAGATCCAGGGGCTGGCCGACGTGGTGGGCGACTCGCTGCAGCTCGCCATCGAGGCGCAGAAGGTGCCCCAGGGGACCATCGTCTTCTGCGGCGTCCACTTCATGGCCGAATCGGCCAAGGTGCTGAACCCGGCCAAGCGGGTGCTGCTCCCCAACCTCTCGGCGGGCTGCTCGCTGGCCGACTCCATCTCGGCCGAGTCGCTCGAGGACTGGAAGGCGCGCTACCCCGGCCACGCCGTCGTCACCTACGTGAACTCCACGGCCGAGGTGAAGGCGCTCTCCGACATCTGCTGCACGAGCGCCAACGCCGCCAGCGTGGTGCGGTCCCTCCCGGAGAAGAAGATCCTCTTCACCCCGGACCGGAACCTGGGCGCCTGGGTGAAGTCGAAGGTGCCGGAGAAGGAGGTCGTGGTCTACGACGGCGTCTGCCCCATCCACGACGTGCTGCGCAGCGCCAGCGTGGAGAAGGTGCACGGGCAGCGACCCGACGCCGTGGTCATCGCCCACCCGGAGTGCCGCGCCGACGTGCTGGAGCTGGCCGACGAGGTCTGCTCCACCACCGGGATGACCGCCGCGGTGGCCCGCCACCCCGAGGCCAGGACCTTCATCGTGGCCACCGAGCACGGGATCCTCACCGGCCTGAAGAAGCGCTATCCCGACAAGGAGTTCGTCATCGCCGACGGGTGCCTGGGCTGCCGCATGCACTGTCCGTACATGAAGATGATCGACGTGGTCATGGTCCGCGACTCGCTGCTCCGCGGGAAGCACGGAATCGTGGTGCCGGCCGACGTGGCCCAGGGCGCGCGCCGCGCGCTGGAGCGGATGATCGCGGTGCCGCGGGACGCGTGAGGGGGGCTCCCCCGGCAGCCCCGCCCCCCCCACCGCCCGATTTCTGGACCCGGCGCGGCTCCGGGCTAGGCTTCGCCCATGACCGACGGCGAGCGCGACTGGCAGAAGGTTGTCCGCCACCTCCAGGAGTACGACCGGCGTTTCCGCGAGGCACCGCGGCGCGCCGAGGCGGTGCTCCCTGCCGACCTGGACGTCGAGGCCGAGATGGACCGCTGCTTCTCCCAGCCAGGCGTGAGCGTGTGGGTGAGCGTGCTATAAACGGCGCCGCATGAGCCGTTCCAAGACCTGGGGTTACGCGGCGCTGGTGGTGGTGTCGGGATTCGTCGGGCTCTGGGTGTTCACCCAGCGGGCCGCCGGTCCGGCGAACGAGCAGGTGGCCGCGACGGTCCGCTCCGGCGCGCTCCAGTTCGAGACCGGGACCCGTCTGCTTGCCCGACAGGTGAGGGACGTGGCCGCGGTGGCGGCGCGCGACCCGGCCCTCGCGAGCGCGCTGGCCCCGGTCGAGGTGGCGCGCGCGCCGCGCCCCGCCGCTCCCGCCCGAGGCGCGGCAACCCCCGTCTCGGCGGCCCCCGACGTGTCGGAGGTGGCCGAGGCGTCCGTCCACGTCGCGGCCGCGCTTCTCGACGTGGAGATGGGGCGCGCCCCGCTGGTGGGGCTCTCCCACGAACGCTCCATCTGGCTCCGGGTCGGCGACCGCCTGGTGGAACCCCGCGACGCGCTCGCGCAGGCGCTGCTCGGCTCGGGCGCGGCCCCGCGCCACGTCCGGGTCGGGGACGCCATCTACGCCGTCGCGGTCATGCCCGCCGGGCGAGGCGCGATGCTCGCCTTTGGCCTCCCCATCGAATCCGCGCTGGGCGGAGCGGATCCAGGCCGCCACCGGCGCCGACCTGACCTTCATCGGAGCCGGCCTCATCTCGACGCTGCCGCCGGCCGACGCCGCCGCCGTGGTCGCGGAGGCGAAGAAGGGGGCGGGCGGGATCGTGGACGCGGGCCGGCTTTCCGGCCTGCCGCTCCTCTTCACCAAGGCCCCGGCGTGGCGGGCCCGGGCCATGTCGCTCTCCGGGATCGACGGGCCGGTGGCGGTGGTCTCGGCGCCTACCCGGGCGGCGCTGGAGCCGGTGGCCGCGTTCCAGCAGGTGATGCTGCTCGCGCTCGTCGTCCTGGGCGTGCTGGGCGTCGCGCTCGGCTTTTCCCGGGACCGTCCGGTTCCCTCGCACGTGCCGCGGGAGCTGGCGGCCGTGGCCGATCGCATCGCCCGTGGCGACTTCGAGGTCAGGGTGCCGCGCATGTCCGGGACGTTCGGCACGCTGGCGGCGGCCCTGGCGCGCGCCTCCGAGGCCGGCCGGCTCGGGCGAATCGGGCAGGCCGCCACGTCGGCCGCCTTCCCCGGGTCAGCCCCGCCCGCCCCGGCGACGCCGGCGCTCACGCTCGACGTGCCGCTCCACGCCGTCCCGCCCGAGGAGGCGACCGGCTCTCGCGGGATCGAGGATCAATTCACCAGCAAGGGAATGGCTCCCCCGGGCACGCCCATCCCCACGCCCGTGCACGGCAGCGGACATCTCTCGGCCGCCGACCTGGTGAAGGCCGCGCAGGCCGAGCGCGCCATCCACCCGCGCACGACCCAGGCCCATCCGCGCCACCCCGCTGCCCGCCTCCCGGCCCACGCCCACGCCCACGCCCACGCCCACGGCGGACGGGGAGGACGCGCAGTGGACCGGAGTCCACCAGGAGTTTCTCCGCCTCCGCGTCGATTGCGGGGAGTCGGTGGAGGGTCTCACCTGGGATCGCTTCCGGGACAAGCTGCGCAGGAACCGCGACGCGCTGGCCCAGAAGTACGCCTGCCGGACCGTCCGCTTCCAGGTCTACGTGAAGGACGGGAAGGCGGCGCTCAAGGCCACGCCGATCCGCTGACGGCCTCGCCTCAGCGATCGTCCTGGAAGAAGTTCTGCGGCGCGGTCGACGGGTCGGGCGCGGTGCGCTTCGGCGCCGTGCCGGGCAGGAAGGGCAGCAGCACGCCCTCGGAGGGGCCGCTCGCCAGCATCCCCGTCCTCGGGTCGATACGCGCCATCTCGACCGTTTGCGGCGCGACGAAGTCGGTGGGTGGCCGCATTCCCACGGCGGCCTGCATGAAGCCGAGCCAGCCCGGCAGCGCGGCGCCGGCCCCGGTTGCGTGCGGTCCGAGGGGCTCGTGGCCGTCGAAGCCCACCCAGACGCCGGCCACCAGGTCGGGAGTCATGCCCACGAACCAGGCGTCCCGGTGCTCCTGGGCGGTGCCGGTCTTTGCGGCCACCGGCCGGTCGAGCGCCTTCGCCCCCTGGCCGGTCCCGAACTGCACGACGTCCTTCATCATGGTCACCGTGACGAAGGCCGCCTCGGGCCGGACTCGCCCTTCGAGCCGCCCCACCGTGGGTGCGGGGGGCGTGACGGCCACCTCCCCGGGGGGCTCGGCGCCAACGGATGCGTCGGGCGGGGGTCCGGGGATGGACGTCTCGGGGAGCGGGGGTGGGCGAAGCGGAAGGGTCTCCTCGAGGACGGCGCCATCGCGGTCGCGCACCCGGGTGATGAAGATGGGCGGCGCAGGGAATCCGCCCGCGGCGAGCGTCGCGTAGCCGTTCACGAGCTCGATCGGCGTCACCTCGCCGGTGCCGAGCGCCAGAGAGAGGCTCCGCGGCAGTTCGCTCTCGATGCCGGCCCGGCGCGCGAAGTCGATGATCGCCTCCACGCCGAGCGCGTCGGTGAGCTTCGCCGACACGGTGTTCTTCGAGTGGGCCAGCGCGTCGCGCAACAGCATCGGCCCCTCGTAGACGTCCCTCTCGAAATTCTGCGGCTTCCACTCCTTGCCGGTCCAGGGATCGCGGTAGAGGTCGGGCGTGTCGTAGACCACCGTGGCGGCAGTGAAGCGTCCCGACTCGATGGCCGCGCCCCACACGAAGGGCTTGAAGGCGCTGCCGGGTTGCCGCTTCGCCTGGATGGCGCGGTTGAACTGGGAGCGGGTGAAGTCGTGGCCTCCCACCAGGGCGCGAACGCCGCGGGTGACCGGGTCGATGGCCACGAGCGCCCCCTCGACGCGCGGGACCTGCTCGAGCGAGAGCGCCAGCGGCTTTCCGGCGCGGGCCAGGTCGAGCGGCGACGAGCGGCCCGGCACCACCCGCGCCAGCACGATGTCGCCCGGGTGGAGCACGTCGGCCATCTTCCTCGGCGGAGCCGTGCCGACCGAGGCGTTGTACTTGCGCGCCCAGGCCACGTCGGAGAAGGGGATGACGCCGCGTGCGCCGCCCAGGTCGAGCGTGGCCTGCTTGTCCTCCACCGCCGTCACCAGCACCGTGTAGGTCTCGCCGGCCTCCAGCGACCGGGCCAGGACCCGCCGCCGGGCGTCTGGCGTGACCGCCGCGTCGGGCTCGATCTCGTCGGGGTCCACGCGCCCCAGGTCCCACACCAGGATCTCGCCGGGCTGCACGCGGGCCGCCGCCAGTCGCTCGCGCCAGACCGGCAGGACGGCGGCGAGCTGCTTCTCGTCGAGCTTCTGCGGCGCGCCCCGCCAGCCGTGGCGCTTGTCGACGAGACGCAGGTCGGATGCCAGCGCGGCCTCGGCGGCCCGCTGCATCTGCGGCATCATGGCCACGTCCACCTGGAGGCCGTCGGTCTCGACCCGCTCGGCGCCGTAGCGCTCGTCGAGGAGGCGCCGCACGGCGTCGGCGTACCAGGCGCCGTAGGGCTCGGGAACCTTGCGGATCTTGAGCGGCCGCTGGGACTCGACCTCGGCGGTGCGGGCGTCGATGTAGCCCTCCTCGGTCATGCGACGCAGCACGTAGCGCTGCCGGGACTTGGCCGCCTCCGGGTGCTTCACCGGGGAGAGCCGCTCGGGCGATTGCACCAGGCCGGCCAGCGTGGCGGCTTCGCCAATCGTCAAGTCCTTGACGCCCTTCCCGAAGTAGAAGCGCGAGGCCTCCTCGACGCCGTAGCGCCGGTGCCCCAGGTAGATCTGGTTCAGGTAGAGGTAGAGGATCTCGTCCTTGGCGAGGTTCTGCTCCAGGCGGGGAGCGAGGAACAGCTCCTTCACCTTTCGCTTCACCCGCCAGTCGGTGGGGAGCAGGAAGGTCTTCACGACCTGCTGGGTGATGGTGGATCCCCCGCAGGCCACCCCGGCGCGCAGGAGCCCCTTCACCGCGCAGCGGGCGATGGCGAGGTAGTTGACCCCCTCGTGCTGGTAGAACTTCGCGTCCTCGGCGGCCAGCACGGCCTTCTTGACCACGTCCGGGATCTTGTCGAAGGGGACCACCGTGCGCCGCTCGCGGGCGAAGGAGAAGGCCTCGCTGCCGTCGGCGGCGTAGACGGTCGTGGCCACCAGTGGCCGGTAGTCCTGGAGATCGTCGAAGGCCGGAAGCTCGCGCGTCCAGGCGAAGAGCAGGCCGCCTCCGGCCGCAGCGACGAGCACCACGACGCCCAGCGCCCCGACCACGAGGCGCGTCCGCCCCAGTCCGCGAACCCAGGCCGCGGCCCGGGCGAGTCGGCCCCGGGCCCGGGCGCCGCCGGGCGGCCCGGGCAGGGGAGGACTTTCTGGAGGCGCGGTCGGATCCACGAGGGGGGTCGAACTTAGTCCCGCTGCGCACTGCCGCCAAGGGGACGAAGGGAAGCGCAGGCACACGGGCGTCCCGGCCGGGAGGGAGGGATGGCCGGAACCTCCCGTGGCCTGCTCAGACGGAAACGTCGGCGCGGCGGGAGACATTCCCACCCGGATTTTCGTTTGACAGACTCCCGAATCGAGCGCATCACGGGGAATCGTTCTCCATCGCCTACCCCTCGATACACGGAGGAATTCCATGAGGATGCATCGCTCGTTCTTGCTCGTCGTTCCGGTGCTCGCTTTGTTCCTTTCCGGCTGCCCCGCCAAGCCCAAGAACGGGGAGTGCAAGACCAGCGACGAGTGCGCCGCACAGGAAGGCTACGGGAAGACCTGCGTGGAGGGGCGCTGCCAGGAATGCGGGCTCGACACCGACTGCAAGGCCGGGTTCGTCTGCCGCTCCCTGAAGTGCGTCCCACGCCCCGAGTGTGAACGGAGCGACGATTGCCCGGTCGGCAAGGCCTGCGAGGCCGGCAAGTGCATGACCGTCGCCCCCCCGCCGCCTCCGCCTCCCGAGTGCACGAGCGACGGCGCCTGCGGCTCGGGCAAGGCCTGCCAGGCCGGCAAGTGCGTCACGTCGGGCCCGGTGGCCTGTCCGGCCGGTGGCGGCAAGCTGCTCCCCGTCTTCTTCGGCTTCAACGAGGCGATCCTGACCAAGGACGCCCAGGCCGACCTGGCCAAGAACGCCGCCTGCATCAAGGACCGGGGCTTCACCAAGATCACCGTCGAGGGCAACACCGACGACCGCGGGACCGCCGAGTACAACCTGCAGCTCGGCCAGCGCCGCGCCGAGGCCGCCAGGAAGTTCATCGTGAACCTGGGCGTCCCCGCCAAGGCCGTCAAGACGGTCAGCTTCGGAAAGGAGCGTCCGGTCTGCACGGAACAGGTCGAGTCCTGCTGGTCCCAGAACCGCCGCTCCGATCTCGTGGCGCAGTAAACGGACCGTGAACCGATGAAGGTCCGGTTCGCGTTTCCGCTGCTCCTCGCCGCCTCCGCCTGCTGGGTCCCCGTCGAGAAGGGGCGGCAGATGGACGACCGCATCCAGCGGCTCGAGGCGGAGAGCGCCGCCACCACGCGGCAGCTCGAGGAGCAGCGGAACCTCGTCCGGGACCGCATCGCCCGGGTCGACCAGAAGATCGCCGAGGTCCAGAAGAAGCTGGACGAGCTCAACGCCACCGCCCACCGGAGCGGTGCGGACGTCGTCGCCAACCAGGACCGGCTGCAGGAGATGCTGACGCGCATGAGCGGCCAGCTCGAGGAGAAGCAACACGGCCTCCTCCTGCTGGACCAGCGCCTGTCCCAGCTCCAGTCGGACACCGACGCCCGGTTCGCGGCGCTGAAGGGCGCAGGCGCGCTCGAGGACTACGAGGGGCGCAAGCGGGCCGAGGCGCTCAAGCGCCCCGCGGAGAAGGCCGAGTTCTTCGCGCTCGCCCAGCAGCAGGAGCAGGCCGGGGAGCGGGCGGTGGCCCGGCAGCTCTACGACGAGTACGTGAAGAAGTGGCCGACCGACCCGCGGGCGGCCGACGCGTGGTTCCGGCTGGGGGAGATCTCGTTCGGGGAGAAGAGGTACCGCGAGGCGGTTCTCTCCTACGGCAAGGTCGCCCAGGACTTCCCTCGCTCCGACAAGGCGCCCGACGCCCTGTTCCGCACCGGGGAGGCCATGATGGCCCTCGATCTCCGGGACGACGCGAAGGCCATCTACCAGGATGTGGTCAACCGTTTTCCCAAGACCACCGCGGCGAAGAAGGCTTCCGCCCGTCTCGCCGAAATCTCCAAGAATTCCAAGAAGAAGCCCCCACCTAAGAAGTAGCCAGGTCAGGGTACTTGCTTATCGCACCTCCTGGTACAGAGTGTGTGTATATGAAACGCGTCCCCATCGGCCAGCTGCTCATCCAGGGCGGGTCCATCGACACGCGGCAGCTCCGCGCCGGCCTCGAGTGGCAGAAGCGCAGGGGCGGCCGCCTCGGCCACGCCCTCGTGCACCTCGGCCTCGTGAACGAGACGGAGCTCCTCTGGGCGCTGGGCCGGCAGTTCGAGATCCCGATCGTCGACCTGTCCGCGCGCAACGTGCCGGCCGACGTGCTGCTGCTCGTGCCCCAGAAGATCATCGAGGGGCGCCGGGTGCTCCCGCTGGAACTCCTCTCCGAGTGCCGCCGCGGACCGCTGCTGGTGGCCACGAGCGACCCGCTCGACCTCCAGGCTCTCGACGAGGTCGCCTTCGCCAGCGGCAAGCTGGTGCGCCCGGTGCTGGCGACGAAGACCCAGCTCGAGGTGGCGATCGCCAGGTACATGGGGCGCGGCCACCCTTCGGCGCTCGACATGCCTCCCGAGCCACTCGGGGAGATGGACCTGGTTCAGGGCGGGCGTTCGACTCGCTTCTGGAACTGAGAGCAGGGCTCAGACGTTATCGTCGTCGTCGCCGTCGTCGCTCGGGCGGGGCCCCGCTCTCTCGCCCCTCGTCCTGCAACTTCCACTGGCCGATCCGCTTCATGACCGTGCTCTTCGCGATCTGGAGCTCCTTCACGACGGCGGCGCGCTTGCCCCGGTGGCGCCGCAGCGAGAGCCGGATGGCCTCGCGCTCGATGTCGTCCATGGTGAGGCCGGGCAGGTAGAGGGTGGTGTCGTCCCCGCCCGGGCCGGCCGCGGGGCGCAGGTCCTCGAAGGTCACGGCCGACGCCGGCAGCACCGTGCCCTCGCCGCGGAAGAGCAGCGCGCGCTGCACCACGTTGCGGAGCTGGCGAACGTTGCCGGGCCACTCGTAGGTCTCGAGCCGCTGCAGGGCCTCCTCGCTCCAGCGAAGCTGCAGGCCGCGCGGCGCCGCGGCGTCGAGGAAGCGCTGGGCCAGGGCGCGCACGTCGCCCTGGCGCCTGCGGAGCGGAGGAACGGCCACCGGGATGACGCAGAGCCGGTAGAAGAGGTCCTCGCGGAACTTGCCGGCTCGCACCTGGGCCGCCAGGTCGCGGTGGGTGGCCGAGACGATCCGGACCGAGACCTGGATGGGGCGCGAGGAGCCGACCCGCTTCACCTCGCCGCTGTCGAGCGCCCGGAGCAGCTTGGACTGGAGGTCGAGCGGCATCTCGCCGATCTCGTCGAGGAAGAGGGTGCCCTGGTCGGCCTCCTCGAAGGCCCCCTTGCGCTGCCGCTCGGCGCCGGAGAAGGCCCCCTTCTCGTGGCCGAAGAGCTCGCTCTCCATGAGTGACTCGGGGATGGCGGCGCAGTTCACCGGGATGAACGGGCCGTCGCAGCGGGGGGATCGGGCGTGAAGGGCCCGGGCCACGAGCTCCTTGCCGGTGCCGGTCTCGCCGAGGACGGAGGCCGGAAGCTCGGAGGGGGCCAGCCGGTCGATGAGGTCGAAGACCCGCCGCATGCCCGGGTCGAGCGAGAACATGCCCTCGTAGCTGCCGGGCAGCCGCCCCTCCCGCGGCGTGCCCAGCTCGAGCACGAGCTGGCTGTCACCCACCGTGATGGGCAGGCCGGGGGGAACCTCGGCGCGCCAGACCCGGACGCCGCCGAGCAGCGTCCCGTTGGTGGAACCGGTGTCGACGAGCTGCCAGCGCCCTTCGTGCCGCTCGATGCGCAGGTGGCGCGCGGAGACGAAGGGGTCGTCGAGGACGAGGGTGTTGCCCGGCACCGAGCCCACCGTGACGCCGTCGTCGGGCAGGGGGACGATGCGTTCGCGGCCGCGGTCGCGAATGCGAAGCCGGGCCTGGGGCGCGTGGACCGGCTCCACCTGGCGGATGCCGGTGAGCCCGCCCGCCGAGGTGGCCTCCGGGTCGCCGGAGCCGGCCTCCCGGAAGAGGGCGCGCCAGGAGCCGAAGGAGAGCTCGGTGCCGTCGGTCAGCACGGCCTCCGAAGACGTCGGCCCCGGCGACCCGGGTGCCCCGGCCGGAGCGGTCGAAGAGCGTGAAGCCCCCGCGGCCGGCGCTCGACCGACGCCTGGATTCTCGAGAGGGCAGGGTCCGGCAAGGAGACGTCGCAGTCCGCGGATCGGCCGATCGTGGTCTGGTCGCCCAGGGCCACGCGCAGCAACTCCTCACCGTGACGAAAGAAAGCGAGTTCGGGCATGCTGGGTTCCGAGCCTATGCGAGAAGCGCGCCGGGTCAGCCGGCGACGAGCTGATCGAAGGCGTCGCTGCCGCGCATGGGGTCGAAGACCGGGTCGGAGGCGAGCCAGGTCCGGACCTTCTCCCCGTCGGCCTCCAGGGCATTGCGCAGCGGGGCGAGGGCATCGGCGCTGCGCCCCCACTGGACGTAGAGCGAGGCGATGTCGTAGTTCGCCATCGGGTCGTCCGGCTTCAGCGACAGCGCCTTTTGATAGGCCCGCTCGGCCTCGGCGTAGAACCCCTTCTGCGCGTGGCAGAGCCCCAGGTCGAGGTGGATCTCGAAGCTGGTGGGCTCCAGGCGAGCCGCCTCGCGAAGGTGGCCGATGGCGGTTCGGTAGTCCCCCTCGTCCATGAGGAGTCCGGCCAGCTCGTGGCGGGCCATGGGGTCCTCCGGGGCGAGGCGAACCGCGATCTCCAGCTCCTTCAGCCCCTCGGCGGCGCGCCCCATGTCGGCGAGCGCAAGCCCCAGCTCCAGGTGGGCCTCGGCGTGCTCGGGGTCGGCGGCGATGGCCTCGCGGTACTCGGCCTCGGCCATCTCGAGGGCGTGGTTGGCGAGGAAGGAGGCGAGCGTGAAGCGGGCCCCCGGGCTGTCCGGCTCGACGTCGACCGCGTGCAGGTGCGCGCGCAGGGCCTCCCGCCAGCGCTTCTGGCGGGCGTGGACCATGGCCAGGTTCTCGTGGGCGTGGGCGGAGGCCGGGTCGAGGGCGATGGCCTTCTTGAACTCCTTCTCGGCCTCCTCGAGCCAGCCGCGGTCGGCGAGCTCGATGCCTCGCTCGTTGTGCTGATCGGCCTGGGTCGGCCTGTCCCGGTCTTGCGCCACGGTCCGGAGTCTACTCCAATGGCGTCCCGGCCCCTTCCGGACCTTTGCCATGCGCATCTCCAGAACACTCGTCGTCGCCGTGCCTCGTCGCGCTGGTCATCGTCGGCGCGCTGGCTGGCGTGGCGAGGGCTTCGCGCCGGCCCCTCCGACGAGGACAGGATCCGCGCTCTCCTCGATCGCGCGTCGCGCGCCGTGGAGGAGAAGCGGCCTGGCGACCTGATGGAGGCGGTGAGCGAACGCTTCCAGGGGGAGGGAATGGGGAGGCGAGAACTGCAGCAGTTCGTCACGTACAACACGCTGCGCGGCTCCTGGAACGCGGTCATCCCGGTGGCAACCCGGGTGCAAGTGGACGGCGATCGGGCCGAGGCGGTGGTCGACGTCGCCCTGGTGCGCGGGGGGCGTGGCGAGGGCATCGCAGGCCGGCTGCCGGAGGCCGGCGACACGTGGCGCGTCGAGGCCGGCCTGGAGCGCGAGAAGGAAGGGTGGCGTGTGGTGTCGGCCCGCTGGCAGCGAGCCAGCGATCTCAAAGCCCGGTGAGGATCTTCCAGCCCGTTCCGTCGCGCTGCAACACGAGACGCTGCACGTCGGTGTCGCGCCTGGGGATCTCGGCGCGGGGCGTCGTCACCCGGTACTTGGCGTCGTAGAAGAGATCGACGTTGGCCTTGTCGCCGGTGATGGCGATGGCGGTGATCCCGAACTCGATGCGCACCTGGCTGATGCGCGAGAAGGTCTCCTTGAGAGCCTGGGGGAGCCCCCTGTAGTCGATGTCGTCCTCGGCGGTGACGGTCCCGGCGTCGTCGTAGTAGAGGGGCGAGACGAGCACCATGATGCCGTCGAGGTTCCGGGAGTCGAAGGCCTTCCGGTAGGCGTCCACCATCGCGATGATCTCCCGGTTGTCCGGGTTCTCGGCGATGTCGGTGCCGGGGATGTTGCGGGCGCAGGCGGCGAGAGAGAGGGCCGCGAGCAGGATCATGAAGCGAAATTGCATTGGCAGGTCAAACCACGGGTCGCCCGGGCAGTCAATCGGTGGACGGGGCGGCCCGCTGCTCTACACTCGGGCACATGCCGATCCCGAGCACGACCTCGAGCACGGAGGCGCTGGCCCGCTTCTTCGCGACCTCGCCCGCCGCCCGCAAGGCGACGAAGCCGCTCGCCCGCGACGCGCGCGCCGCCCTCGACCTGGCCGGGGGAGCCGCCAGGTTCACCATGAGTACCGGGGAGGGGCGGGTGGAGGAGGGGGCCGAGCCCGACCCGGACTTCACCCTCACGCTGCCGGACGCGGCGGTGGCGCACCTCACCTCCATCCGGGCCGAGGACGTGGGCGAGTTCGGCGTCGAGTTCTTCAAGCTGGTCCTGGCGCGCGAGCCGGAGCGGAAGGTCCGGGTGCACATCCACGCCTCCACGGCGCGGCTCATCTCCCACGGTTACCTGGGGGTGCTGGCGGCCGGCGGCGCCAAGGTGGCCTGGTGGCTCCTCAAGAACGGCGTGAAGAACCCCAAGGCGGCCATCGACCGGCTGCGGGGCGGCAAGTAGGGCTCAGCGGGGGGCCTGATCGGAGCTGCATCTCGAGGCGCATCTCCCGCATGGCTTCTTCGGTCCGGCCCGCTCGGCCGTACGCGATGGCCAGGTTGCCGTGCGCCTCGGCGTATCCGGGGTCGAGCGCGACAGCCTGCTCCAGCGAGGCGATGGCCTCGGAGAGAAGGCCGTTCCGGTAGAGAACGAACCCCAGGTTCTTGTGGGCCCGTGGGTTCGACGGGTCGAGCCGCGCGGCCTCGCGGGCGTGGACCAGGGCCTCTGGCCAGCGCTGTTCCGCGATGAGCCCCTGCGAGAGCAGGTGGTGAGCACGGCCGTTCGCCTCGGTCACCTCCATCGCGTGGGTGAAGAGGGAGACCTGGTCGCGCCAGTGGCCGATCTGGTTCCAGGTCGCGATGGCGAGAGCTCCGATTCCCGCCGCGGCGACCCCGGCCAGCGCGGCGCGCGTCCGGCGGTGCCGGACGAGGGCATCCAGGCTCCAGAGCAGCGCCACGAAGATGCCCAGGAGCGGAACGTAGGTGTAGCGGTCGGCCATGGCCTGCGACCCCACCTGAACGAGGCCGATCACCGGGACCAGCATGCCCAGGTACCAGAGCCAGCCGGTGAGGACCCAGGGCATGCGGAGGCGGAGGACGACGGCGCCGGCGGTGACGCCGCCGATCGCGAGGAGGGCGGCGCCCACGAGCCAGGCAGGGAGGCCGCCCGGGGCCATGGGGTAGTAGGCGGCCAGCGACGACGGCCAGACGGCGAGCTGCAGGTAGCGAAGGTAGCTCGCGGCGGCATTCCCGATGCGGTCGGGCAGGGGCAGCCGCGCCAGGGACTCGAGGGCGCCCTCGCGCCCCTGGGCCACCACGGCCACCGCGCCCACCGCCGCACAGAGCGCCAGCAGCGGCAGCTTCTCGAGGACGAGCCACTTCACGGGGAAGCGAGGGGATGGCGGCGGGCGAGGGTCGCCCGGATTCCAGCTGGCCGCGACCCGCTGCAGCGGCCAGAAATCGAGGAGGAGCAGGAGGAACGGCGCGGTGATCCACATGGCCTTCGCCATCAGGCTCGCCGCGAGGAGCAGGAGGATCGCGAGGTAGCGCGGGAACGACGGGCGCGCGGCGTGGCGCGCGTAGGCGCCGAGCAGGAGCAGGCCGAAGAAGGTGGAGAGCAGGTCCTTCCGCTCCGAGATCCAGGCCACGGACTCCACGTGAAGCGGGTGGAAGGCGAAGAGCCCGGCCGCGAGGAGGGAGAGCAGCGTCGCGCGGGTCATGCGGGCGAGCACGAGGAAGACCAGCGCCGAGTTGACCGCGTGGATCGCCGCGTTTTCCAGCAGGTGGGGACCCGGCCGCATGCCGAAGAGCTGCACGTCGAGCATGTGGGAGAGCCAGGCCAGCGGGTGCCAGTTGGCCACCGAGAAGGTGCCGAACGCCCAGCGGACGCCGTCGACGGTCAGTCCGGCGGACACCATCGGGTTGGCGGTCAGGTAGCGGTCGTCGTCGAAGTGGAGGAACTGGTGGCCGGCCACCCGGGAGTAGAGCGCGAAGGTGGCGAGGGCCAGGAGGGCGGCCAGCGCGGCGCGCGTCCTGGCGGCGCGAGGTGTGGACTCCGGTTCCAAGGAAGGTGAGGCTAGCGCGTCGCGGCTTCCGGTTCCACGGCGCAGCGGTTCGCCGCGTGGCGGGCCCGCTCCCTGTCGGCTTCGCGATCGGCGACGCGCTCCAGTTCCCCCCAGGCGGCAAGGGCGCCGGCGCAGGTCGCCCGTGGCGCAGCGGGCCGCGGCGAGCGAGGAGAGGGCCTCGACGCGGAAGGCCGTCGACGGCAACGATCCGGCCAGCGCCCGCTCCAGCAGCGGGATGGCCGCGGCCGGGTCTCCCCGGGCCGACGCGGCGCGACCGGCGAGGTAGGGGCCGAGGGGATTGTCCGAGGCGGCGAGCGAGCGCAAGGCCTCCTGCGCGTCGCCCTTGCCGAGGAACCAGGGGGCGGCCGCGGCCAGCGCCGGGTCGGTGACGGCCGCGATCTTCGCGGTGAGCAGCCGCTCCCGCGGTCGGTCGGGAAGGAGCGCCAGCGCCTCGCGGTAACGGTCGGCGGCAGCCGCCGCGTCACCGGCCCGCCAGCGCAGGTCGCCCCTGGATTCCAGGATCGCCGAGCGCAGCGAAGGGCGGGCGGCGCCGAGCGCCGAAAGGGCCTCGGAATAGGCGGCGTCGGCTGCGGGGGGGTCGGAAAGCTGGAGGGCATCGCCCGCACCCCGGAGATCGGCGGGGTCGCCGGAGATCCGCCCGGCGCGCCGCCACAGCGCCGCCGCCTCTCGCCCCTGCCCGCCACGCGCGGCCGACTGGGCCCGGGCCTCGAGGCCGGCCGTCTCCCGCGCGCAGCGCCGTCCGAGGAGTCCTGCCGGACGGAAGCGGGCCTCCGCGGCGACCGCCAGCCCGGGAGGGACGGGAATGGTGTCGAGGAAGGCGTGCCAGTCCCGCTCCAGCTCGGAGATGGGGCGCCCGAAGGCTTCCGCGAACGGGGTCCCGGCGTAGGCCCGAAGCACCGGCGCCGCGCCGCGCTTCTCCATGAGGAAGGCGAGGAAGCTCCCCGACGCGCCGTAGGCCCGGGCGGCGGGGGCCGAGAAGAAGCCGGCCGGCTCGACGAGGCGCGCCGCAGGCGGCAGCAGCCCGAGGTCCTTCATGGCGCGAGCCCACTCGTGGGTCGTCCACTCGCCGCGCGGCACCTCCAGCGCCACCGCCAGCCCCTCCACGAGCCCCGCATCGACGAGGACCAAGGCCCGGGCCGGGACGCCGAGCGGGCCGCCGGCCACCGCTCCCCCCACGGCGTGGACGATCTCGTGGCGCAGTGCCGGAGGGCCGGCGGCGGCGTCGAGGACCTGGATCTCTGCGAGCCAGGGCTTGGTGAACTCGGTGCGCCCCGCGCCCACCAGGCGCCGCTTCTCCTCCTCCGAGCGGTGGGCCCAGACCTTCACCAAGGGTGGAGGGGAGATCCCGAGCGCGGCGGACACCTCGGCCACGTCGGCCTGGCAGGCCCGGAAGAGCCGCTCGGCGTCGGCCGCGGGCTTCTCGCGCGGATGGTGGAGGTCGCAGAGCGGGCCGGTGAGGCGGCCACCGAGGACGCGGGCGAGCGAGTCGCGGGTGGCCAGGTCGCCGGTCCAGGCACCCACGACGCGGATCGCACCCACCGCGACGAGGGCGAGAGCGATCCCGATGGCGGGGCCCCGCACCGGGCCGGGCGGGTTTCGGCGGCGCGCGGCCACGAGCTGGGCGACCGCCAGGAGCGCCACGGTCCAGCCGAGCGACCCCAGCCGGAAGAGCAGGAGCCGCCGGTCGAGGGAGAGGGCCTCGTCGTAGATGGGCCCCGGCCAGATGCCCAGGAGGTGGTCGAGGAGATACGACGACGGCCCGAGCCAGCCCTCGAGGAGCGTGGTCCCGAGCGACGCCACCACGCCGGCCAGGTAGAGGAGCGCGCTCCGGAGGGGCCGGCCACGGGCCAGGAACGCGGCCAGCGTCGCGAGCGCCGCGGCGACGAGCGCGGAGGGGAGGGCGACCGCCGGGACGAAGGCGAGGCCGAACGTGGGGCTGCAGGGCGTGAAGAACGCCGTGCGCGCCGCCGCGCCGAAGACGAGCGCCGCCTGGAGCAGCAGGAGCCCCGCCGACGCTCGCACGAAGGCGCGAAGCGGTGCAGGACCGCCTTTCGAGAGCTCCCGCCGTGTCGCCGAGATTCCCAGCGGTGCGGCTGCGACGACGGCGAGGAGCGCCGCCACCATCCCCAGTTCCCATCCGGGCGCCTCGAGGAGCGGGAGCCCGGCCAGCCGGAAGCCCAGCGCGGCGAGCGCGCCCGTGAGAGCCGCCCAGGCCGCCAGGCGGATCGTTCGACTATCGGTCAAGGCTCCCGCCGGGCTAGCATGGCCGGGAGATGTCGGAACGCCGCGAGCACGCCCGAGCCCCCGTGCAGTTGCAGGTCGCCTACGAGCGGCTCAACAGCTTCTTCGCCGACTACACGCGGAACATCTCGAAGGGGGGCACCTTCATTCGCGCGTCGAGGACCGTCCCGCTGGGCACGGTCTTCCGCTTCCGGCTGGTGGTCCCCGGTCGCGCCTCGCCCTTCGAGCTCGAGGGCGTGGTGGTGCGACACGGCGAGGAAGGGGAGGAGTCCGGCGTGGGGATCCAGTTTCGCTGGAGCGACGACGAGCGACGCCGCCAGTTCGAGGCGATCGTCGAGGCCATGATGGTCGCCAGCTTCGGCCCGGTGGTGGCGCGGCGGATCCTCGACGGTGGAGACGACGGGAGTCACTGAGGCTTTTCGGCGAGCCCCTCGACGGTCATCCGGTCGCCGGTCCGGACGCCGTGGGCTTCCGCCCAGCCGCCGGGCACCTCGAGCACCATCCGGCTCGGTCCGCCGCTGCGGGGCTCCAGGGTGAGCGGGCGCGCCCGGGCCACGATGCCGGTGACCCGTCCAGACGAGTCGACGAAGATCAGGTCGAGGGGGATGAGGGTGTCCTTCATCCAGAAGCTGTGCTCGCCCTCCTCGTCGAAGAGAAAGAGCATCCCGCGCCCCTCCGGAAGCTCCTTGCGAAACATGAGCCCTCGCTCGCGTTTCGCCTCGGTGTCGGCGAGTTCCACCTGGACCCGGTGGCTCTTCCCCCCGGACTCCAGGATCACGCGGGGCCCCGAGGGGGCGGCGCAGGCCGGGGTGGACGAGAGGGTCGCGGCGAGCAGGAGGGCGAGGGGCGCCCGGTGGGCGATATCGGCCAGCCGGCGGCGGAGGCGGGTGGGCATCGGGGCTGACGGTTAGCACCCGCGCAGCCACGCATCAAGACGCATGCCCCGGACGTCCGGCGAATTGCCCGGGTTGCCGAACCATGGGTACGATGGTGGGTGATCCCGATGAGCCCGCCGACCCGAACCAATTTGTCGAGCGACTCCGTCGACGAGCGAACACGCGACCTGCTCGCGCAGCTGTCCGTGCTCGAACGGGAAGCCCGCGAGGAGGCCGACGGCGCACGGGCCGCGGCACTGCTGCGGCGCTGTGCCGCGCTGGCGCTGGACGAGCTCTCCGACCCGGCCAGGGCCGAGGGGTTGCTGCTGCGAGCGCAGGCATTCCAGCCCGGCGACCCCGACGTTCTCCGCGCGCTCGCCCGGGTCCGGGAGCAGTCCGGGGACCTGGTGGGGGTGGCTGCGGTCCTCGAGGAGGAGGCGGACCGAACGCAGAGTCCGGCCGAGGCCGCCACCCGATTCCTGGCCCTCGCCCGCTGGTGGGAGGAGCGGCTCTTGCGTCGGGACCGGGCGGTGCTCTTCTACGGGCGGGCCGTCCGGCTCGCGCCGGACCTGGCCGAGGCGCGGCGGCGGGCGGTGGCCTGCGCCGAGGCGCTCGGCCGGTACGGCCACGCGAAGAAGCTCCTCGACGGCTGGCGCGAGGCCGGTGGCGACCGGGCCGAGCTGGCAGAGGCCTACGCAGCGCTCGGGGCGCTTCTGGCCGACGAGCCGCTCGAGCACGGGCTCGCCCTCGATGCCACGGTGGAGGCCATGCTCCTCGACCGGACGGTCCCGGGCGCGGCGGAGACGCTGGAGCGCCTGAAGGGCGCGGCGCGAACCTGGAAGGACCAGGCGGCTATCCTGGAACACCGCGCCAGCGGCGAGCGCGACCGGCGCGACGCGGCCCGGACCTGGTTGCGGCTCGCGGCGATCCACGTGGCCTACGACCCGGACGGCGCTGCGATGGCGCGCGAGGCCTTCGACCGCGCCTGGCTGGCGGCGCCGGGGAGTTCGCGCGCCCTCGACCTCCTCGAGAAGTGGCACGGCGAGCGCGGCGACTGGCCGGCCCTCCGGGAGGAGCTGTCCCGGCTCGCAACGAGCACGCGCGACCTGGCCGGCGCCGTGGCCGCGAACCTGCGGCTCGCCCAGCTTGCGACGGTCCGCTTCGGCGACGTGGACACTGCCAGCGAGGCCCTCGCGCGCGCCATCGACCTCGACCCCGCCAACGACGAGGCCGCCCTTCACCTCTTCGAGACCTACGTCGACGCGGGTCGGGACGCGGAGGCGCTCTCGACGCTGGAGCGCCACCTGGCCGCCGCTCCCCGCCGGGCCGAGAACGCCCCGCTGCGCCTGCGGGGCGCCGAGATGGCGCTCGCGGGAGGGGATCCGGTCCGCGCCCGCGGGATGCTGGAGGCTGCGCTTCGAGAGGATCCGGGCTTCCTGCCCGCGGCGAGCGCGCTCCTCCCGCTGCTCGAGAACGCCGGGGACTGGCCTCGCGTCGTCGAGCTCATCGAGTCGCTGGCCTCCGCGGAGCGGGATCCGGCCACGCGGGCCTCGCTCCTGCTGCGGGCAGCCGAGGTCGCGCTGGATGCGCTGGGAAATCCCGGCGAGGCCGTGCGCATCCTCTCCTGGGCGCTCGTCACCGAGCCAGCCCGGCTGGCCACTCGGCGACAGATGGAGGCGGCCGCTGCGCGCACCGGGGACTTCACCGAGCTGGCCCGCGCCTTCCGCGCCGGAGCGGCGGCGGCGAGTACGGACCTCCGGACCTGCAAGGCACTGCTTCGCCGGGTGGCGGAGATCGAGGAGCACGACCTGGGGCACGCCGAGGAGGCGGCCCGGGTCTGGCGGCAGCTCGCCATTCTCGACCCCGACGACCGCGGCGCCGCGAGCGCCTACGAGGCGGCGCTGTCCCGGGCTGGCCGCCACGGAGACCTCATCGCCGACCTCTCGTCCCGCCTCGCCGAGACGAAAGGGGAGGCCCGACGCGAGCTGGCAGTCAAGATCGCCCGGCTCCGGCTCGAGGCGGGCGACGCGGCGGGGAGCGCCACCGCCTGGCGCGACCTGCTGGCCGAGGACGGCACCGATCCGGAGGCGCTGCGGGGGCTCGCCACCGCGCTCCGAAACGACCCCTCCGTCCCCGCGGCCGACGAGCTCTGCCAGGTGCTCGCCAGGCTGTCCGCCCAGGGAGCGCCCGACCGGGCCGACCTGGAGGCGGAGCGGGCGGCGCTGCTCCTCGAGCCGCTGGAGCGACCGGAGGACGCGGCTTCCACCTGGCTGGCCCTCCTCGAGGGTGGCGGTCTCGGCCTCGAGCACGCCACCCACGCCGTCCGGGCGCTGGAGGAGCTCCTGGCCCGAGGGGTGGAACCGGTCCGCATCGCCCGCGCGCTCGCGCCGGTCCGGGCGGCATCCGGAGACTCGGCCCGGCACGTCGACATGCTCGAGGTCATCGCCCGGGACGAATCCGCGCTGCCTGCCGACCGGGCGCGCATGTGGCTCGACGTCTCGGCAATCCGGCAGGACCGGCTCGACGACACCCGCGGCGCTCTCGACGCGGCCGTCTCGGCCTTTCTCGAGGCGCCGGCCCATCCGGAGGCGCGCCGGCGGGTGGAGGACCTCGCCACCCGCGCCAAGGCCTTCGCCGAGCTGTACGCACATCTCGTCGGCGCCGCCGACGCCCTCTCCGGCCAGCCGGCCGAGGAGCGGTTGCTCCGGTTGCGGGCGGCACGGCTCGCCGAGGAGGAGCTGGGCTCCCACGAGCAGGCGGTCACGCAGCTCCGTCGCGCTCGCGCACTCGGTCCCGAGGACCCGGAGGTGCTCGCGGCCCTCACCCGGCTCGCGCTGGCCGGCGAGCGCTGGGAAGAGGCGCGCGATCTGCTCACCGAGCGGGAAGCGCTTGCTCCTCCGGCCGTCCAGAGGGCGGCGCTCCTCACCCAGCTCGGCGACCTCCTCGCCGACTCCATGCACGACCCCGCCGGCGCCGCCGCGGCCTACCGCCGCGCGATAGAGCTCGTCCCCCGGGAGAGCTCGGCCCGGCTTCTCGCGCGGCTGGCCCGGGCGCTCGAGGCCGCCGGCGATTGGGACGGCCTCGTGGCGGTGCTCGCCGACCTCGCAGAGCACCCCAACGTGCCGCCCGGTCTCGAGCTGCCCGCGCCGCCCCCGCCCGTCGACCCGCTCGAGCGGCTCGCGCTTGCCCGGTCGCGCCTGGGGCGAGATGCCCAGGATGCGGCCGCCGCCGCCGAGCTCACGCTCCTGGCCACCGAGCTCGACCGGCCGAGCGACCTCGCCTGGGGGCTCGAGCAGAGGCTCTCGGCGGCACTCTTCGACCCCGACCTCGCCTTCCAGCTCGCGGAGCTGCGCCGCATCCGGCTCGGGGATCCCGCCGGCGCGCTCCGGCTGCTCTCGGAGCTGCTCGCACACCAGCCGGACCACCTGGGCGCGCGGCAGGCCCTGCTCGAGCTGGCGATCCTGCCCGGCCGGGTGGGCCGGGACGCGCTCGTCCAGGTGGACGAGTGCTTCCACGACCGCGCCGACGGGGAGACCCGCGTCACCGTGCGGGAGGACCGGCTTGCCGTCGAGCAGGACCCGGCCGAGCGGGCCCAGTTGCAGGGCCAGATCCGGACCATCCTGGAGGTGGATCTGGCCGACCCGGCGCGCGCGCTCGAGGCCGCGCGCGGCGCCTTCGGCGGGAGCGGGCGGGAGCGGGAGGAAGCCCTGGCCGACATCCCTCGCCTTGCCGCCAAGGCGAAGCGGCTCGACGTGCTGGCCGAGGTCTGGGAGTCGGCCGCCGCCACGGCGAACGGCGTGGAGGCGAACGACTTCCTGCGCCTCGCGGCTCGAACCCGCGAGGGGATCGACAGCGGGTCCGGCGCCATCGACGCCTGGCAGCGTCTGCGCAGGGCGTCGCCGGGCGACGTCGAGGCCCTGGAGGCGCTCGACCGGAACCTGTCGCGGGAGCGGCGCATCGAGGAGCTGGCCCCCGTCCTGGGCGAGCTCGCCGAGGCGCGTCGGGGCGATCCGGCTCGACGCCAGGAGACCCTGCTCCGGCGAGCGGTCCTGCTCGAGGGAACCGACGACCCGCACGCCGCGGTCGACGCCTTCGCGGCGATCCTGGAGGAGTTCCCGCAGGAAGGGGCGGCGCTCTCGGGGCTGGCTCGCGCGCTGTCGCGTCCGGGGTCGCGCGCCGCCGCGGCGCGCCTGCTCGAGAAGACCTACCGCGCTGCCGGCGACAAGGTGAAGCTCGCGGAGCTGCTCGAGGTCCGGCTCGAGGACATGGATCCCGGCGAGCGGCGAACCGTCCTGCCGGAGATCGCAGCGCTGCGCGAGGCGTGCGGGCAGACCGCCGAGGCCTTCGACGCGCGGGTACGCCAGTACGCCGACGAGCGGCGCGATCCGGACGCCGAGCCGGCGCTCCGCACCGAGCTCCTGCGCCTGGCCGCCGCGGCGGGCCGGGAGGATCGGCTCGCCGACATTCTCGAGTCCTCGATCGCCGAGGGGCTTCCCGACGCTGGAGCCGCCGCGGCCCTGGCCTCCCTCGCCGCCCTTCACCGGGCCCGGGAAGAATGGGCGCCGCTGGCCACGGACCTGAGAAGGCGCGCCGCCCTCGTCGCCGACCTGCGCCTGCGCCGCGAGCTCTGGCAGGAGATCGCCGAGATCTTCGCCGACCGCCTGGGAGATCCAGGAGAGTGCACGCTCCGCATGGGCGGAGGCGTCGGGCCTGATCGACCAGGAGGCCGAGGCGGCCATCTCGCGGACGGGCGGGGCAGTCGAGGGGGCCGACCAGCACGTGCGGGCGGCCCGGATCAGGAAGGAGCGGCTCGGCGACGCGAAGGGAGCCATCGCCTCGCTCCGCTCCGCGCTCGCCGCGGCCCCTCGCCACGCGGGGGCGCTCGCCGCGGTGGAGGAGCTTTCCCGCGACCCCGACGTGGTGGCCGAGCACGCGCCATTCTTCGCCGGCGTCCTGGCGGGCGAGCTGGCCGCCGCCGAGGCGTCCGGGAGCGGCGACGATGCGGATTCACTTCGAGTGACACTGGCCGCGCTGCGCGACGAGCGGCTGCAGGACACCGCTGGCGCGCTGGCGCTGCTCGACCAGGTCCTGGCCAGGCGTCCCGACCACGCCGGCGCCCTGGCGCAGGTCGAGGCGGCGATGGTTCGCGACCCCGCCGGAGCGACCCCCATCCTGGAGCGGGTCTACGCCTCCACCGGGAAGTACGACAAGCTGGCTGCGCTGTTCGCGGAGGAGCTCCCGCGCCTCGGCGACGCCGGCGGCGCGGTGGCGATGCGGCTCGGGGTGCTGCACGAGGGGCCGCTCGAACGGGTCGCCGATGCCCCCGCGTTCTACGAGCAGGCCCGTCGTCTCGACCCGTCCCTGGCGCCGCGGGCGCTGGCCGCCCTGGAGCGGCTCTACCGCAAGCTCGAGCGATGGTCCGACCTGGCCGCCGTTCTCGACTCGCTGGTCGAGGTCGAGACCCGGAGCGAGGAGCGGACCGGGCTGCTCTTCGTCCTGGCCCAGCTGTGCGAGGACCGCCTGGCGGCACCAGCTCGCGCCGCCGAGGCCTACGGAAGGGTGATCGACGCCATCCCGGGCCACCCGGCTTCCCTGCGGGCGCTCCGCCGGATCGCCGAGGGGACCGAGTCCACCGACGCGGAGCTGTCGGGCCGCCTGTGGCGCCGCATCGCCGACGCAGACCCGGGAGACCGCCAGCCGCTCGATGCCCTTCGCCGGATCCAGGGCGCGCAGGGGGACCACGCCGGACTCGCCGACACGCTGCGGAAGCTCCTGCCCTTCGACCCGGCCGCCGAGCGCGACCTGCGCCTCGCGCTGGCCGAGACCCTGCTCGCCGCGGGCGACCGGGACGCCGCCGCGGAGGAAGGGCGGCGCGCCTTCGCGAGCGGCGCTGCCGGCGCTGCATCCGACGCCGAGCTCGCAGCGGCTGGCCGCCCTCTTCCTTGCGTCGGGTGCCGAGGACGACCGCATCCGGGTGGCCGAGGCGCGGGCCAGGCGTCTCGCCGCGGAAGGCGCACTTCCCGCCGCCGGCGAGGCCTTCCGGGCGGCGTCGGTCGACTGGGCGGCGCGCGGAAACACCGCCGCGGCCGCGGCAGCGCTCGCCGAGGCCTTCGGATGCGATCCAGCCAGCAGATCCACCTTCGACACGCTGCGGACCTTCCACGCGGCGGCGGGCGACTGGGCCGCCTGGGCGCGCGTCACCGACCTCTACGTGCCGCGAGTCGAGGATCCTGCCGGCCGGGCGGCGCTTCTCGAGGAACTGGGCGACGCGCTCGAGACCCGCGTCGGCGACCCGGACGGCGCGTGGAAGGCGTGGCGCAGGGCCTTCCGCGAGGCGCCGTCGAGCGAGCGGTCGCTGGCCGCGCTGGAGCGGCTCGCGCCGGACCGCGGCGACCTCGCCGAGATGGCGGCGATCCTGGAGGAGGCCGCGGACGCGGCGAGCGGCGAGCGGCAGGCCGATCTCCTGCTCCGCGTGGCGGTGTCGCGAGGTGTCCGCCTCGGCAACGCGGTGGCGGGGGCCGACGCGGTGCGCCGGGCCCTGCTGGCCGCGCCCGGATGCCTGGATGCGATCGAGGGCGCGGAGAGCGCGCTTTCGTCGCAGGAGCGCGCCTGCCTGCTGGCCTGGGGTGCCGAGGCCTGGAAGTCCAGGCCGGGCGAGGGCGCTCGCGTGTCCGCCTGCCTCGAGGCGGCCCACCGGCTGGCCCCGGGCGACCGGGAGGTGGCCCGCGCGCTCGAGCAGGCCCACCGCGAGGCGGGGAACTGGGAGGCGCTCGCCCTCGTCCTGCGCGCCCGGGTCGGGCAGGAGCCGGACCCGGCCGAGCAGGCGACGCTCCTCCTCGAGCTGGGGGAGATCCTGGCAGGCAAGCTCGACCGGGCCGCCGACGCCGAGGCCACCTTCCGCGAGGCCCTGGCCCTGGGGCTCGAGCCGCCCGCCGCCACCGACCTGCTCCTCCGGCTGGCGCGCATGCGCACGCAGGAGGGCGGTGACCCGACCGCGGCCCGGGCGGACTACGAGCGCATTCTCGAGCTCTCCCCCGGCCACCTCCCGGCCATCCGCGCCCTGCAGGACATCCGGCACCGCGCCGGGGACCGCGCCGGCTACACCGCGCTCCTCCTCGAGGAGGCCCGGCACACCGACGACGCTGCCCGCGCCGCCGATGCGCTCCTCGAGGCCGCCCGACTGTCGGAGCTCGCCGGGCAGCCCCGGGAAGAAGCCGGAAAGCTCTACGCGGAGGCCCTGCAGCGCGTCCCCGGCCACCTGGCCGCGACGCTGGCCCTCTCGGACGTGCTGGAGGACAGAGGAGACCATGCCGGCGTGGCCCGGCTTCTCGACGACGCCACCGCGCCGGATGGGTCCGGACGGAGATCCGAGGGAGCTCCTGCGGCAGCTCTGCCGCCTCGGGCGGGCGCGGGAGAACCTGGGCGACGTCAACGGAGCGCTCGCCGCCTTCCAGCGGGCCCGCGAGATCGACGGGACCTCGCTTCCGGCGCTGAAGGGGCTGGGCGCGCTGCTGGCCAGGCGAGGCGCCTGGGACGAAGCGCTGCCGGTGCTCGAGGCGATCCTCGCCCATCACCGCGACTCGCTCTCGCCGGCCGAGGTGGCCGTGACCTGTGGCTGGGTCGGGCAGATCCTGGAGCGGCAGGGCTGGAGCGAGCGGGCGGCCGAGAACTTCGAGAAGGCGCTGGAGGCCGATCCCGAGCACGTCCCGTCGCTCCGAGGCATGGCGCGAACGCTCCAGGCCCGCGGGGACTGGCCGCGCGCCGCCGGCCTGCTGGAGCGGCTGCTTCGCATGCCCGAGGTGCAGGCCGATCGAGCCGGTGCTGCCAAGCTCCACCTCCAGCTCGGCGAGGTGCTCCGGGACCGCGTGGGGGACGAGGAGCTGGCTCTCCACCACTTCGAGCTGGCCCTCGACGCCGACTTCCGGCTCGTGAAGGCCTTCGCGGCGGTGGAGGCGGTGCTGGCCGGGAAGCGGAAGTGGCGCGACCTGGCCAAGGCGCTCGAGCGGATGATCGAGCGGCATCCGGAGGGGCCGGACACCGAGAAGGCGCGCCTCGCGCTCTGGCGGGAGCTGGGAGAGCTGCAGAAGAAGGCCCTCGGCGACCTGCCCGCGGCCCGCCGGGCCTACGAGCAGGTGGTGCGCATCGCCCCCGACGACCTGGAGGCCCTGCAGGCCTTCGCCGAGATCGCCGCCGCCGTTCCCGGCCAGGAGACGGCAGCCGCCAACGCGTACCAGGCCATCGTCGCGCGCCAGAACGACCCCTCTGCCGCGGTCTCGAAGCTCCTCGAGCTCCAGCTCGCCCGTAAGGACCTCGACCGGGCCTACGCCGCGGCCGACGTGCTCGCCCATCTGCTTCGCACCGCCAGCCCCGACGAGCTGGAGACGGTGGACAGGCTTCGGCGCCTCTCGCGCGAGTTCGCCACCCGCTCGCTCGACGACGTGCTCTGGCAGCGGCTCCTCCACGAGCGGCTGCGGGCGGGGCCGGTGACGGCCATCCTGACGCTGCTGGCCCGGGACGCGGCGGCGCTCTTCACGCAGTCGCCGAAGGACCTGGGACTCAACCCGGACCGGGACGAGGTCGACCTCTCCACCTCGGGCCTGGTCCTCGCGAACGGCATCAAGTACGCGGCCCGGGCGCTGGGCATCGAGGGGGTTCGCCTCTTCCGCGTGGCGGGCAGCCCCATGCGGCTCGGCTTCGCGAACACCGACCCGCCGGCGCTGGTTGCCGGCGAGGAGACCTACCAGGACCGGCCGCGCAGGGAGCTCTGGTACGTCGCGGCGCGGACGGTCTCCTTCTGCCGCCCCGAACTGCGCCTGGCGCGCCTCATGCCGCACGACCAGCTCGAGGCGGTGTTCCAGGCAGCCTGCAGCGTGGGGTTGCCGGCCTTCGAGGTCACGTCGGATCCGAAGGCGGTCCAGAAGCTGGCCGGGTCCATCGAACGGGCGCTGGGAGAGCGGGGCAAGCTCCCGGTGCTGGCCAGGCTCGCCCAGGAGTACGGCGCCGTGGCGCGGTCCGGCGACGTCCGGGCGCACATGGATGCGGTCGAGCTGACGTCCAACCGCGCCGGGGCGCTGCTCGCCGGCGACCTCCAGGTCGCGCGCAAGCTCGTCCTGGAGGAAAAGGCGCAGGTCTCGAAGTTGCACGACGATGCCAAGGTGCGAGACTTGGCGCGATTCTGCCTGTCCGAGGACTGGGCCATCCTGCGAGAAGCGCTGGGACTCTCGGTGGCGGCGAGGTGAGGGAGGCGGTCATGCGGTTCGCCTGTGACGGATGTGACGCGAAGTACATGATCTCCGACGACAAGGTCGGGCCCGGCGGCGTGAAGGTTCGCTGCAAGAAGTGCGGGCACGTGATCCTGGTTCGTCGGTCGGAGCCGGAGCTGGCGCCCGAGGCGGCGGCCGCCGGGGGGCTCGCCGTGGACTGGTGGATCGCCATCGCCGACCAGCCGGTCGGGCCGGTCTCGCTGGACGTCGTCCAGAACCACTGGAACGCCGGCGAGATCCACCCGGAGAGCCTGGCCTGGAATGCCGGGCTGGCAGAGTGGTCCCCGATCTCGTCCCTTCCCGAGCTGCATGCCTACCTGTCCGGGGCCGTTCCGCCCGCGGCGATCGACGCGCCGGCCGCGCCCGAGCTGGAGCCGCCTCCGGCAGCGCCTCCGGAGGAGTGGCGCCCGGGAGCGGCGTCGGCGCTCGCGGCGCTGGAGGACTCGGAACTTCGCCCGTCGGTCGAGCCGGTCTCTTCCGGGTTCGCTCCGCCGCCCGCTCCGGCTCCCGACGCATCCGCGCGACGTCGTCGGCGTGGACCCCACCGGCGTCGTCCCGCTCCCCATCCAGGGGCTGGACCGGACAGGCGAGAAGCGCATCGCCCGCACGCCCGGCCCCCACGGTCAGCGCGTGCGCGCGCCCGTCCCCCAGCGCCGGCCCG
The DNA here is from genome assembly GCA_963700085.1 of uncultured delta proteobacterium. GTDB lineage: Bacteria > Myxococcota > Myxococcia > Myxococcales > Anaeromyxobacteraceae > CAIOAK01. The sequence continues at coordinate 607,790 of CAVOWI010000012.1, read as the reverse complement.
AGAGCCGTTCACTCACGGTGACGCTCGTGATCGCGCTCCTGGTGGTCGCGGCCGTGGCCTTCGGCCTCTGGTGGCTCGCGAAGTAGCGGAGTTCTCCCTCCGTGACGCTTCCCGGTCGCCGCGTCGCCCATGCCTTCGCGGCCTATCGCCCGCTCGAGGAGCTGGACGTCGGCGACCTCGAGATCCTGCGCCTCATCCTCCGGGGCGATTCGGTCATCGACTGGCGCCGGCTCCACTTCCGGTCTGCCGACGAGGTGGAGCGGTTCCTCCGGCTCGAGCTCCTCGACCCGGCCGACCCGCGCGACGAGGCCCGGCTCCGGGTCATCCTGGCCCAGGCGATCGAGTACCTGCGCTCCGCCTACGGATACCGGGTGGCGGCGCCGGTGGCCGAGCCCGCGGATCTGAAGACGCTGTTCCTGCTGGCGAGCGGGGTGGCCGAGCCGTCGCGCTACCGGCGGATCGCCTGCGTGGTGCTGAAGTGCATGCACGTGATCCAGCACCTGGAGGCGCGCGAGCTGCTCTTCCGCACGCCGCTGCGCGAGTCGGACCTCGCCGACCGCGTGGACCGGCGGGTGATGGCGGTGGCCCGGCAGATGCTCGACGAGGGGCTCCCCGTCGTGGAGTTCCGGGGCAACCGGAAGTCGCGGTCGTCGCTCGTGACGAAGCTGCTGGTGAAGCGGGAGAGCGTGGCCGCACAGGTCTTCGACCGGGTCCGCTACCGGGTGGTGACCCGCGAGCCCGGGGACGTCGCGCCGGTGCTGCGCCACCTCTTCGAGGTGCTCTTCCCGTTCAACTACGTCGTGCCGGGGCAGTCGGAGAACTCGCTCATGCCCTTCCGGCGCGTGGTCGGCGACCACCCGCGAGCCGCCGAGATCGCCGGCCGCCTCCAGGAGGCGCTGGAGCCGGAGGCGGGGAAGCCGAAGCGGACCAACCCGTTCAGCGAGGACTCGTACCGGGCGCTCCACTTCGTGGTCGACCTGCCGGTGAGGATAGACGACCTCCTTCCGCCCGTGCCGCCGGTCGACGGCGAGGACCTGGGGAGGGTGGTCTTCTCGATGGTCGAGTTCCAGGTGATGGACTGGGAGACGGCCAAGGCGAACGAGGAGGGGCCGGCGAGCCATGCCCGCTACAAGAAGCGGCAGAACCTGACGGCGCTGCGGAGGCTGTCGCGGGGGCTGGTGGTGCCGAGGAAGAGGAAAGCAAAGGACTGAGCCCGGAGGGGCGTCCTCTGCTAGGTTCCCCCGGTGACTTCCGGTTCGAACCGACTCGGCCACCGCGGACTCGTCGCCGCTGCCACGGCCTGCTTCTTCCTCTCGGGCGCGGCAGGGCTCGTTTACGAGGTCGTGTGGACGCGACTCCTGGGGCTCGTCTTCGGGCATACCGTCTACGCCATCACCACGGTCCTCGCCGCATACATGGGCGGCCTGGCGCTGGGGAGCATGCTCATCGGCCGCCGCGCCGACGGGATGCGCCGCCCGCTTCGGGTCTACGGAATCCTCGAGGCCGCGGTGGGGATCTACTGCCTCGCGACCCCGTGGCTATTCCGCGGGGCCGACGCGGCCTATCTCTGGGTGCACGGGAGGCTCCAGCCCTCGGCGGCCGGCGCGGCGGCGCTCCACCTCGTCTTCTCGGCGGCGCTCCTCCTCCCGCCCACCACGCTCATGGGAGCGACGCTTCCGATCCTGAGCCGGGCGGTCGTTCGCGGGGGTAGCCTGGCCGCATCGCAGGTCGGGGCCCTCTATGCCGTGAACACCTGGGGCGCAGTCCTGGGGACCGCACTCGCGGGCTTCCTGCTCATCCCGTCACTCGGCGTGACGGTCACCATCTGGCTCGCCGTGGCGGTGAACTTCGGGGTGGCCGCGCTCGCGCTGGGCGCGGAGCGCATGGCGAGTCCGGCGGTGGAGGCCCCCGAGGCAGGTGCAGTGGTCGAGGTGGCATCGCCCCACGGGAGGGAGTTGCCCCCCGCGGTCGTCCTGGCGGTGCTCGTCGGCATCGGCCTGTCGGGCGCGGCCTCGATGGGGTACGAGATCGCCTGGACCCGCGCGCTGAGTCTCGTGCTGGGAAGCTCCACCTATGCCTTCGCTGCAATGCTCACGACCTTCCTCGTCGGGCTCGCGGCGGGCGCCGCGATCGTCTCGCGCTGGATGCGCCACCGGCACCCCGGGCTCGCGGCCTTCGGGTGGGTGGAGATGGCCATCGCCTTCTCGACGCTCGCCATCCTCCCGCTCCTGGGGCGACTCCCCGACGCAGTGCTGCTCGTGCTCCAGAGGACCGGTATCTCCTTCGGCACGGTTCTGGGAACGCAGGCGGGGCTCAGCTTCGCGGTCATGATCCTCCCGACCCTCCTCATCGGTGCGACCTTCCCGCTGGCGGTGGCGGCGCTTCACCGGGGGCTCGGGCGGATCGGCCGGGACGTGGGCGCGATCTACGGCGCCAATACCGTGGGGACCATCGCCGGATCCATCCTGGCCGGGTTCGTCCTCATCCGCGTCATCGGAATCCAGAACACCGTGATCGCGGCCGCGGCGGCGAACCTGGCAGTCGGGCTAGGAGTCCTGCTCGTCGCACCCGATGCAGGCCGGCGCTCGAGGTGGGTCGCAGGCGTCGCCGGCATGGCGTTCATCGGGATCGCGCCATTCGTCCCGCACTGGGACCCCGGCGTCATGACGACCGGCGTGGGCGTCTACGCCGAGATGTTCGTGAAGGGTGGGGGTGAAGGGCTTCGACGCTTCGCAGCCGAACGGGAACTGCTCTTCTACGACGAGGGAATCAGCACGACGGTGTCGGTCGCTCGCGACCCTGGCGGCACCGTTCTCACCGTGAACGGCAAGGGCGACGCCAGCAACGACGCCGACATGCAAACGCAAGTGCTCTCCGGTCACATCGGGCCGTTGCTCCAGCAGGGGCTCCGCCGCGCGCTCGTGATTGGACTGGCGAGCGGTGTCACGGCGGGCGCGGTGGCCCAGCATCCCCTCGAAGTGATCGACGTTGCCGAACTCGAACCGGCGATGCGGCGGGCCTCCCAGTTCTTCGCGAACGAGAACCGCGGTGCGCTCGCGGACCCGAGGGTTCGTCTCATCGAGGGGGACGGGCGATCCATTCTTGCCACCGCGACCCAGCCGTACGACCTCATCATCTCCGAGCCGTCGAACCCCTGGATCGCCGGGGTCGCGAGCCTCTTCACGAAGGACTTCTACGAGGCGGCCCGACGGAGGCTCTCGCCGGACGGCGTCTTCGTGCAGTGGCTGCAGAACTACTCGATCTTCTCCCAGGACATGCAGATGGTGGTGCGGACCTTCCAGGAGGTCTTCCCCCACGTCTCGATCTGGGCGGCGTCGCCGAACGACTTCCTGCTCGTCGCGACGCCCGGCACGGTCCGGCTCGATCAGCAACTCGTCGCCAGGCGCCTCGCCGAGTCGCCCGGGCTGCGCGAGGACTTCGAGCGCTTCGGTTGGGCCGACGGCGAGCTGGCCTTCCGGTTCTTCCTGGGCGAGGAGGACGCCCGGCGGTACGCCGCCGGAGCGACTCGCAACACCGACGACCACCCGATCCTCGAGTTCAGTGCGCCGCTGGCGTTGTACGGTTCCTCGCCACAGAAGAACGAGGAGCTCCTTCGCTCCTTCCGGACGCGCGAGTTGCCGGATCTCGTGGGGGCCGACCCGCAGCGATTCACGGGGCCCGCTGCTCGACTTCGAGCAGCCCGGTCGGCCTGGCGCGCCGGCCATTTCGGCGAGGCGCGGCACCAGCTGCAGAAGGTCGGGTTCGAGGACCGGGACGGGCGTCTCGCCATCGAGCGGGGGAGGGTGCTCTTCCTCCTCGGCGACCTGGGCGAGGCGAGGAGGCAGCTCCGTGCGGCCGAACCCCTCGCCCCGAACGACCCCGAGCTGCGCAAGTACCTCCGGGCCTCCGATGCCCTCGCCGGGCTCCGGACGCGCCCGGCCCTGGCCGAGAAGGTGAATGCCATCGGCTCGCCGGGAGAGGCGCGAGGCGTCCTCGCAGAGGTGTTGCTGATCCTCGCCCGGGAGTCGAAGGATCCCGACCTCTACGCGACCGCACTGGAGCTCTTCCAGGCCGACCTGACCCTGAGTCCAGGATCCTACGTCAAGGCGAATGCCGTGGGCGGCGTGCTCCTCGAGGTGGATTGCCCCGGCGAGGCTGCGAAGGTGCTCCGGCGCGCGGTCGCGCTCAACCCCACGCTCGCCACCACCCACTTCAACCTGGGGCTTGCGCTCGATCGGGACGGCCAGCGGGCCGAGGCCGCGAAAGCCTACGAAGAGGCGATCCGGCTCGATCCCGGCCTGGCCGAAGCCGCGAGAAAAGCTGGCCGCCCTTCGGGGATTGCCCGCCCCCACCAGGTGACCGGCGCTACTTCTTCCGCCGGGCCTTCTTGCGCGCCTGGCGCTCCCGCTTGCGCTTCTTGTTGCGGGCGTCCCTGTCCGCTGCACTCTCGGTCGAGATGGGCTCGGGCGCGTAGCCCATGAGCCGGGCCCGGGCCAGCGCGCCCGCCGGCAACCGCGGCTGCATGCCCTTCGGCAGTCCCGCCATCTGCCCGGCCAGCGTCGCCGGGTCGGGGGTGCGCCCATCCATGAGGTCCTGGACGGCCGAGGCGTCCTCGCCCAGCACGTCCTCCATCCCCTGGCCCTTCGACTTGCGCAGGTTGGCGAGCTGCTTGATGCCCGGGAGGCGGGAGAGCAGCCCCGGCGCCGAGCCCACCGCGCGCATCACGCCGCGCATGCCGTGGTACTGCTTCAGCAGATCCCGGACGTCCTTCTCCTTGCGCCCGGATCCGCGGGCCACGCGCCGGATGCGCGACTCGTTGAGCGAGTCGGGGCGCTGCCGCTCGACCTTGGTCATCGAGTCGACGATGGACACGATGCGGCCGAGCGCGGCCTCGTCGAACTTGAACCCCTCCGGCATCTCCCCGAAGATCGGGAACTTCTCCATCAGCTCGCCGATGGGCCCCATCTTCCGGATGGTGCGGATCTGCTTCACGAAGTCGTCGAGGGTGAAGTCGCCGGAGAGGAGCTTCTTGGCGTCGGCCTCGGCCTGCTCCTCGTCGACGTGCTCCTCGAAGTCCTTCATGAGGCCGACGACGTCGCCGAACCCCAGGATGCGGCTGGCCAGCCCCTCGGGCCGGAACTCCTCCAGCTTGTCGAGCCCCTCGCCCATGCCCAGGAACTTGATGGGCTTTCCGGTGACCTCCTTGATGGACAGCGCCGCGCCGCCGCGGGCGTCGCCGTCGAGCTTGGTGAGCACGAAGCCGTCGATGCCGATGCGACGGTCGAACTCGGACGCGGTGCGAACCGCGTCCTGGCCGATCATGGCGTCGCAGACCAGCAGGGTGTTCTCCGGCTTCACCGCCGACTTGACCTGCTCGAGCTCGGTCATGAGCGCGTCGTCGACGGCGAGGCGGCCGGCGGTGTCGTAGATGATCACGTCGGTCCTGTGCTTCGCCGCGTGCTCGTGGGCGCGACGGCACAGCTCGGGCGGGGCGATGCCCGGCTCGTGGAAGACCGGCACGCCCAGCTTCTCGCCCAGCTGCTTCAGCTGATCCACGGCGGCGGGGCGCTGCACGTCGGCCGCCACCAGCAGGATGGTCTTTCCGTCCTTGAGGTAGCGGTTCGCGAGCTTGGCGGCGGTGGTGGTCTTGCCCGAGCCCTGGAGCCCCACCATCATGACGCCGGTGGGCTTCTTCTGGCCGACGGCGAGCGAGGTGTCCACCGGGCCCATCAGGGCTTCCAGCTCGTCGTGGCAGATCTTGATGAAGTGGTCCTGGGGGGTGACCCGCACCGTTCCCCGACCGGTCTTGACCTTGGTGTCGACGACCTCGCCGACCGCCTTCTCGCGAACGCGGGCGACGAAGCGTTTCACCACCTCGAAGGAGACGTCGGCCTCGAGCAGCGCCACGCGGATGTCGCGCAGCGCGTCGTCGACCACCTCCGAGGTGATCTCGGTGCGGCCCTTGAGCTTGTTCCTCGCGGCCTTGAAGCCCTTGGCGACGGTTTCCAGCATCTTCCCGGGTGCCCTTTCGAAGGGTGGGCTTATAACACGGCCATGGCCCCGCGACCGCCATCCGAAGGCCCCCGGATGTTCACCGTGGAGGAGGCGAACGACCTCGTCCCCGATCTGGAACTGGCCTTCGGGCGGCTGGGGAGGTTGCGCGGGGAGGCGAGCGTGCTCGTGGAGGCCCTGGGCGGCGGGGAGCGGGCCATGGAGGTCCTGAACGGCGGCACCCCGAACCCGGGCCTGGAGGCGCACGCCTCCCGTTTCCAGGCGCTCGTCCTGGAGATCAACGCCATCGTCGAGCAGGTGAACGAGCTGGGCTGCCTCGTGAAGGACCTCGACGCCGGGCTGGTCGACTTCTACGGAATCCGGGACGGGGAGCCGGTCTTCCTCTGCTGGCAGTTCGGTGAGCCGGCGGTGGCCTTCTGGCACCCGGTCGAGAGTGGGTTCTCGTCGCGCCAGCCCATCGAGGGGGTCACGATCGAGCCCCCCACGTTCCTGAATTAGTGCCCCGGCCCGGTCGTGGTGATTGAATGCCCGGATGAACCTCCGGACCGGGATGGCAGCGCTCTCCGTGGTGGTCGCGCTGGGTTGCGCGGGCGCGCCCAGGAAGCCCGACGCCTTCTACCAGTCGCCCGTTCCCATGCCCGCGGGGAAGCCCGGCGACGTGCTGCGCTCCGAGCCGGTCGAGGACGGGCCCGAGGGCGCGAGGTCGTGGCGGATCCTCTACCGCTCCACCGGGATGAAGGGGGAGCCGGTGGCCGTGTCGGCCATGCTGGTCGTCCCCGACGGTCCGGCTCCGAAGGCCGGGCGCGACGTGGTGGCCTGGGCCCACCCCACCACCGGCGTGGTCCAGGACTGCGCGCCGTCGCTGCAGCCCAGCTGGAGGAAGACCATCGCCGGCCTCGACGAGATGGTGAAGGCGGGCTGGGTCGTGGTCGCCACCGACTACCCCGGGCTCGGAACTCCGGGAGTGCACCCGTATCTCGTGGGCGCGAGCGAGGCGCGGGCGGTGGTGGACTCGGTGCGGGCCGCACGCAACGTGAAGGAGGCCGGGGCGGGGGATCGCTACGCGGTCTGGGGCCACTCCCAGGGAGGGCACGCCGCGCTCTTCACCGGGCAGCTGTCTGCGGCGCTCGCGCCGGAGCTGAAGCTCGTGGGGGTGGCGGCGGCCGCGCCTGCCACCGACCTCGCCCGGCTCCTGCAGGCCGACCTCGACAGCAAGCTCGGGAAGGTGCTCGCGGCCGAGGCCCTCTGGTCGTGGTCGAGGATTCTACGACACGCCCATGTCGAAGGTGCTCTACCCCGACGCGATTCCCGTCGTGGACAGGGTGGCGGCGGACTGCATCCGCGACCCGGGGGAGGGGTTGACGGCCTTCTCCGATTCACTCGGGCTGCGTGATGGTTTCCTGACGGTGAAGCTCGCGGCGGTCGAGCCCTGGGGCGCCATCATGAAGGAGAACTCCCCGGGCGCTGCGCCCATGGGAGCGCCGGTCTTCATCTCCCAGGGAACGGTGGACGAGGTGGTGCGGCCGCAGATCACGGCCCTGTACGCGGGAGGGCTGTGCGCGCAGGGAACGGCGGTGAGCTACCTGTCGGTTCCCGACGAGGCGCACATGCGGGTGGCCTTCCACACGGCGAAGGACGCCGTGGCCTGGATGGCCGACCGGTTCGCCGGGAAGCCGGCGCCGGACGAGTGCGTGAAGCCGAGGTGATGGACCGGCTTCACATCTGGTGACACTTGTTGCACAGATCGCTCCCGGGCGCGTAGTAGAGGAGCGGGTCTCCCCAGACGAGCGGGACGGCCGGGACGGTGCCCGTCGGGACGTCCGGCACGAACGACGTGTTGCCCTGGGCCAGGTGGCAGCCCACGTTGGTGCAGGTCTTCGTGGCGGGCTCGTAGCTCGCCTGTCCGAGGATGACCGACGCGGTCGTCGGTGCCGGAGAAGGACGCGTTGGGGGACCAGGGATTGGTGGGGCTGGCACCGGTCATCCACATGGGAAGTGTCGGGACTGTTCCCCGCGCCCGGCAGCCAGGAAATGGCGGGGAGCGAGGTCCGCACGTCGAAGTTCACGTCGCGCCTTCCGTTCACGTGGCGGAGCGGAAGCACCTTGCCGCCCTGTCGGGGGGCCACCGCGTTGCCGACCGTGTGGCAGGAGTCGCAGCGGGCGCCTAGCCATCCGCCCAGGTCGTAGTTGCCGGTCGTGTCGAGGTAGTAGAACCCGCTCGGTCCCGTGTTGGCGGGATCGGTCGTGTCGTAGTGGCAGGTCTGGCAGGTCATGGCCGCGGCGTCCTCCCCGGCGCCCCCAGCCGTTTCCGCCGTGCTTGCTGGTGTGCCACGGGCCGGGCAAGCCGAGGAAGTGCCCGTACTCGTATCCGTCGTCGGCCATGTTCAGGTGGCTGTTGGCGGTGGCCGCGCCGGCACCGCCCGAGGCGTAGCGCGGCGGATTGGCGTGGCAGCCCGTGCAACCGAGGTGCGTGCCGGAGTTCCATCCCGGCGTTCCGACGAACGTCGGGGAAGCCTGGCCGCTGGAGTGGCAGTAGACCCCGTTGCAGGTCTTGGCGGTGGCGTCGTAGGTCGCCGTGCTGGCGTTGCGGGCCTTGATGCTTCCGGCCGGTGCGGCCGCCTCGTAGAGTTTCACGTCCACCGAGCCGTTCCGGTGGTTGCCGGGGATCACCGAGTGGCAATTGGCGCAGCCGTACGCATACACCGCGGGTGCGCTGGTGGGCGTTGCATTCCGGATATCGGTCCTCCAGCGTGCCGGTGTCGACGTAGCTTATCGTGGTGATGCCCGTGGGCCCGAAATGCGCGACGTGCGCACCCGTGGCGGGCGGGAAGCCGTGGCAGGCGGCGCAGCCTGTTCCGCCGGTGCCCCCCGAGACCTCGAGCGTCCCGTTGATGTGCTTTCCGCCGGCGATGTCGATGGTGCCGTCGGTCTTGACCGTCTCGGAATGGCAACCGTTGCAGGATGTCGACGAGGCCTCGTGCGACGACGGCGGATAGCCGTGGCACATGGCGCACTCGACGGCGAGGGTCGGGGCCACGGGGGTATAGACGTACGTCCATGCCACCGGCGCAGGACTGGAGCCGTGGCAATAGACGTTCGAACAGGTCCGGGCGGTGGCGTTCCACGTGGGAGCTGTTCCCCCGGTGGCAGCCATTGCTCCGAACACGACGTTCCTGCTCCCGGTGGGGGAACACACCGGAGCGTGGCACTCCGCGCAGGAGAGCTTGGCGAGCGCCCGATTGTCCTGGGTGTGGCTGGCGTGAGCCGCGCCCTGGGTGATCGTCATGTTCGCCGCGAAAGCAGACCCCGTCGTGAGGCCGCAAACGAGCGCCAGCATCGTCGCGAAACCAAGCACTGCCCTCGTCATCTTTGCGGGGTTCATCAGTGGCACCCGAAGCACTTCGAGGTGAACTTGGCCTGCACGTTCACGACCCCGTTGCCGTGCAGGGCCGCGTACGCCGCCTTGATCGAGACGCCGACGGTCTTTCCGCCGACCACGGCGCTGGTCGCGTCGGGGTGGCAAATCTCGCAGGTTCTTCCGTTCGGCATCGAGGATGCGTGGTTCGGCGCGTGCCAGTTGTTGGTGGGAGGGGGAGGGTTCCCGTGGCAGGTCGAGCAGGTGGAGCCGGTCGAGAACCAGGAATTCGCGGCTCCGCCGGACCCCGCGTACGGGACCGTCACGTACACGAAGTCGTCGATGCCGTAGTCCCAGACGCCGTACGTGTAGGTGCCGGAGTACGCCCCGTGGCACGCGACGTTGGAGCAGGTCTTGGCGGTCGCGTCGAAGGCCGGGGCGGGCCTGCCGGGGGCCGCGGCCGGACCCGCCGGATCGAGGCAGGGGCTCCCCGGGATGAGGTGGCAGGCGGTGCAGGCGAAGGCGCCGTGCTTCGTGTGTGCGCCTGTCGGGGAGAACGGCACGGTGAGAGCCGCGCGCGGCGTCGTCGCCGCGCCCTTCTCCGCCAGCGCTTCAGGGTAGTCGTCGACGGTTCGATCGCGGGGGACCCACCGGACCCCGTCGTAGATCCACTCGCGACCGTCCACGGTGTTGAAGTAGACCTGCATGATCCGGGGAGACGCGGGCGCGGACGCGAGCCTCGGAGGCTTCCTCGCGGCGGCAATGGTGCCCGCGGAATCGGCGGATGAGCCCGTTCCGCCCTGGTTGGAGCAACCGACGGCGACCAGCAACCCGACTCCAGCGATGAGGGACAGAAGCCCACGGACCGAGGCGCGGCAGTCTCTGGATCTCATGATTCCTCTCGGGCAGGTGAGACGCTGGACGAGGAGCAGCAGGTCGCGGATCGGCGGCGACGGACTGGTCCTGAAGCCCGAGGAGGTAAGCAGTTATTGAGCCACGGTCGGCGAGAGAGAAACCTCAATGATCTTGAGACGCGCTCTCGAAATTCCGGGTCAAGCCAGCGGGGCTTCACCCAGCCGTGTGGGTCAATGGGGGATAAGCCCCATCTTGTGGCGTCGTAAGTTCATGAAAATTAAGGGAATTTAATCCGGATCGACGTCCCTCGCGCGTGGGGCACCCGCCTGGGTCTCGTCGGCTCGAGAATGTGCTCGCGGGAAAGGGCAGACCACCGTCTCCGACTCCCTGGGACTGCCGGACGGTTTCCTGACAGTGAAGCTCGCCGCGCCTGCCCTCTTCGCCTCGACTCATTTTGGTCACGGCCGGGTTCGCTCGAGGCTGTAACATTGCCCCGTTCGGTGCGGGAAGGAGCCAAGTCGTCGTGAGACAGACCACGATTGCCATCCTGGCTGGCCTCTCGCTTTCGGCTTGTGCCACGACCCAACCCAATCCACCTCCCAAGCTGACGTGCTTCCAGTGGACGACCCTGCTCAAGGAGGGGCTCATCAGGCCCGGCCTGGACAGGAGCACCGTTCAGCGGGTTTGCCAGTACTTCGATATTCCCGCCCACTCGTCCGGGAAGAACCTCTGCGGTGCGGGTCCAATGGACCAGCGATGGGACTGCTACCTGGAGGAATACAAGTGTGACCGTGGGGACCTCCCGGCCGGGACGATCCGGGTCATCTACAAGTTGAAGGATGGCTCCTCGACCGGACCCGCCGAACCGGGCGACGTCCCGGGACACGTGTGGGTCGTGGACTACTGCGGATTCCATGAGATGGATGGCAATCCACCTCCGCCTTCGGCAAAGAGTGGGAGGGGTGCAAGCCCATGACCGATGCCACGCCCTCGAAGATCCAGCTGGCCCTCGGGCTCGCCCTGGCCCTGTCGGCCGGGTGCGGGACACAGGCACCTGCACCCACGGTCGATGTCACGGGGACGTGGGTGGGGGACATCGACTCGAATGCCGGGCCGCCTGGATTCGAGCCGGTCTTCGGGACCTACTCGCTCACGCTCCAGCTCGTGCAGACCGGGTCAGCTGTCACCGGCACCTTCGACTCGGTGGGCGCCTTCTCCGGTACCGTCCAGGGCGGCGTCTCCGGCGACAGGGCCACCCTCTACGTGGCCGTCGCTCCCTGCGGGGGGCCTGGCAATTCGACGGCGAGGGTAGCTCTCACCGGCACGGTGACGAACCCGGGGGCGGCCACTCTCCTCATGGACGTCGCCTACCAGGGGACGCCCTGCGGCGTGGCCGACTACGGAACGGGCACGCTCCGACGCCAGTAGACGATGCGCCCGGCGGCGGGAACCGCGTATCTGGCGAGGCCGGCGCCGGACGAGTCGTGGGGCGCGCCTTCCCTGTCACCGGGGCGCTGAAGTCGTCCCGAGTTTCCGAGCGACCTCTTCCCGCATCTCCGGGAAGCGGTCGTGCGCCGTCTCCAGGAACCGCACCCAGGCGCGTCGCGCGCCCGCGGCGTCCCCCCGCCGCTCCAGGAGGTTGCCGAGCCGGTACCAGGCGCTGGCGAGATTCGGCGACTCAGCCGTCGCGCGCGTCCAGGCGGCCTGCGCACCATCGAGATCGCCGCGAAGGGACGCGGCGATGCCCAGGTCGTTCCAGGCGCGGGCATTGGCCGGATCGACCGACACGGCGCGCTCCCAGAGCGCGACGGCAGCGGGCCGGTTCCCCTGCTGCCAGGCCACGACGCCGAGCCGCCAGAGCGCGTCCGGATTTCGAGGGTCGGAATCGAGGACCTCCTCGTAGAGGCGCGCGGCGTCGAGGAGCAGGCCAAGCTTCTCGTACGCGACGCCCTGCTCGATGAGGGCCGGTGCGAGCCGGCTCTGCGGCGTCCCGGGCCGGCGAATGATCGACGCGGCGCGACCGAAGGCCTCGGCTGCCTCCTGCGGTCGCCCGGCCTCCATGAGCGCCCCGCCCAGCATCCGCTGGGCCTTGGCCGAGTCGGGCTGCGCTGCGGCTGCGGCGGTGAAGACGGTGAGGTCGTTCTTCCAGGCGCGCGAGTAGTCCCAGGTCCGTGCCGCGAATGCCGCCAGCACGATGGCGAAGGCGACCAGCGCCGGGGCTCGCGCGCGGAATTCCAGGAGTGCGCCCGCGCCAGCCCCCGCCACGAGAGCGAAGGCGACGCTCGGGACGTAGAGCAACCGCTCGCCGAAGATCGTCCCGATGGGGACGAGCAGGTTCGACGCCGGGAAGATGGTGATGCCGTACCAGAGGAAGGCGAAGACGCCGAGCGGGAAGGGCTTTCGGAAGCGCCAGGCGATCGCACCGAGGGCGATGATGGCGGCGGCCGAGGCGAGGAAGGCCAGGTCGAGCGGAGAGGTGACAGGCGCGATGGCTGCGAAGGAGTAGTCGGCGGACAGCCGGAGCGGCGCAACGAGGAGGAGGAGCCCTCGACCCAGCACGGCGACGGCCGTCATGATCCTCACCCCCGTCGGGGCCCCGGCGATGGGGTTCTCGTCGAACGGGATCCGCGGAAAGACGAGGGTGTCGAGGACCGCGTGGCGTGCGGCGAGGAAGGCAACGGTCACCGCGACATAGGCGGCGAAGAGACCGATGGCCCGCCCGCGATGACTGCGCCAGCCCTCACGCGCGTAGAGGAGGTCGTGCGCGGCGAGCAGTCCCACCAGGACGAGCCCGGCCTCCTTGGAGAGGAGGGCTCCCGCGACGAGCAGTGGCGCGAGCGCCATGGCCGGGCCCCCGCGACGCATGGCGCGGGCATGGGCGAGCACCGCGCCGATGGAGAAGAGGGCGACGAGCAGGTCCTTTCGCCCGGCGACGTTGGCCACGGCCTCCACGTGGACGGGAAGGACGGCGAAGAGGAGGGCGGCCAGCACCGCAGGCGGGAGCGGCAGCCCCAGGTTCACGGCCAGGAAGAGCACGAGGACGCACACGCCCGCGTGGAGGAGGACGTTCAGCAGGTGGAATCCGATCGGGGAGATGCCACCGAGCGCGTAGTTGACCGAGTAACTGAGAGTCGTCAGCGGCCGGTACATCGGGACCTCGGCGTCCCCCGAGCCAGCCCACGACGCCGTGGAAAAGATCCGCGGTGTACCTGCGGGCGACCGGATGAGCGCGTTCTCCACCACCTCGGGCCCGTCGTCGAGGGCGAACCCGTGGCCAATCGTGCCGGCGTACGCGGCGAACGCCAGCGAGGCGACCAGGATGGCCGCCAGCCAGGCCTGCCGCGTCGTGGTGTGGGAGGTGTCGATCATCGCGCGTCCAGGAGTGGGGCCGCCCGGAGTCGAACCGGGACGCCGCCTTCGCGGCAGGGGATTTTAAGTCCCCGGCGTCTGCCAGTTCCGCCACGGCCCCGGAGTCACTATCGCATGGGTGCCCGGCGCGATATCGGTGCCACGGCGAGCCGCGTTCGTATGTCACGCATGGAGCATTGTCAAAAGAGGTTCCTTCGGCCAGGCTCCACCTGTTCGGCCGCGGGTCCCGCGGCTTCGGGGGAGAGCCTTCATGAGACGCTGGGTCGCCTTTCTGGCCGTGTCCGCCGTCGTCGCCAGTCCCGCCCTTGCCGAACAGACGGGCGCCAAGAAGCGGCGGCCGCTTCCGCCCGAGTTCGGGCGCGTGATCATCAACAACGCGTCGGAGAAGGCCGGCCTCGCCCCGGTGTCCTTCGACCACTGGTTCCACCGCGCCAAGTACACTTGCCGTCTCTGTCACGTGGACATCGGCTTCGCCATGAAGGCGGGCGCCACCGGCATCAAGGCGGCCGACAACCAGGCCGGGTTCTACTGCGGCGCCTGCCACAACGGGAAGCTCGTCGTCGACAAGAGGAAGGTCTTCGAGTCCTGCGGCAAGGCGCTCATCGGGGAGAACCGCGCCGGCTGCCTGCGCTGCCACTCGGTGGGGAAGAACGTCACGCCCATGGTCGACTTCAAGACCTTCACGAAGGACCTGCCGGTCGGCCGCTTCGGCAACGGCGTCGACTGGGAGAAGGCGGAGGAGACCGGGCTCGTCAAGCCGGTGGACTTCCTGGAGGGCGTGTCCATCCCGCGGAAGTCGTTCACGGCCCAGAAGGACTTCGCGCTCTCGCCCAAGCTGCAGGGGATGCCCGACATCATCTTCTCCCACCAGAAGCACACCGTCTGGAACGGTTGCGAGCTCTGCCACCCGGAGATCTTCGTGGGCGTGAAGAAGGGGGCCACCAAGTACTCGATGGTGGAGATCTTCGACGGCAAGTACTGCGGCGCTTGCCACGTCACCGTGGCCTTCCCGCTCATCGACTGCGGGCGCTGCCACGCGAGGCCGGTCCAGTGAGACGCGGGAGAAGCTGGCTCCTCGCGGCGGCCCTGGGGGCGGGCGCGGCATTCGACAATCGGTGCGGCGCAAGCCGTTCTGGCCCAGGGCCCGGCGGCCGCGACGCAGGACTGGAAGAAGGAGTTCGAGGAGATCTGCGCCAAGACCCAGGACGCGATGGCGCTCCCGATGGACGAGCTCAAGGGGCTCGTCTCCCGCTGCGACAAGCTGAAGCCGCGGATCGAGAAGCTGGACGAATCCCAGCGAAAAGTGTACTCGCGGCGGCTTCAAGTGTGCCGCGACCTCTACCAGTTCGTCATCGAGTCCCGCGAGAAGGGTTAGCCGGCGTGGCCGTCCCGCTGCGCACTCGCCGTGCTGGTCGTCCTGCTCGCCCCTGTCGCGTCGCGGGGCATGGAGGTCGTGCCGGCCCACCGGTTCGGCCTCGTCCAGTTCGGGAACCGCGCCGCCGCGGCCAAGGTCCCGCCCGTGTCGTTCGACCACTGGAGTCACCGGGCGCGCTTCACCTGCCGTCTCTGTCACGTCGACGTGGGTTTCGCGATGACCGCCGGGCAGACCGGCATCTCCGCCTCCACCAACCGCTCCGGCTACCACTGCGGCGCCTGCCACAACGGCAAGACCGTGCTGGGCGGGAAGCCCGTCTTCGCCTCCTGCTCGGCGGGCGTCGACGTGGACGAGTCCCCGAGCTGCCGCCGATGTCACGAGAGGCGCGACCCCGAAAAGGCGCGACGTGACTACGAGGCCTTGGCCGAGAAGTTCCCGAGGAAGGGGCAGGCGCGCGCCGTGGACTGGGAGGAGGCAGAGGCGAAGGGGCTCATCCGGCCCATCGACTTCGTCGAGGGCGTCTCCATCCGGCGCGCTCCGCTGAAGATGGAGAAGGAGATCGCGATCGAGTCGAGCGGATGGATGACCGACGTGCTCTTCTCCCACCGGAAGCACTCGGTGTGGAACGGCTGCGAGGTCTGCCACCCGGAGATCTACCCGAGCACGAAGAGCGGGACGAAGAAGACCTCGATGATCGGGATCTCGTCCGGCGAGTCCTGCGGCGTCTGTCACACCAAGGTGGCATTTCCGATCGCCGACTGCGAGCGGTGCCATGTGAAGCCGGTGCGGTGAGAGGGGCGGAGACCCGCCGGACGCCCCATCAGGGACAGAGCGGTGGTGCGCCGGACGCCGGGACATCTTGACGGCCGGTTGAATCGGCTTTTCGCTGGCCCTGGCTCAGGTCTCGAGACGCGGGGGCCTGCAGGCCAGATCGATCTGGCGCGCGCCTATACCGTGTGCGCGGGACACCCACGTTTGACCACGCGCAATACCAAGGGGTGAGCAGTCTGCACACCCTCCCGATATCGAGTTTGCCTTGGCATCCTGAGGGGGTTGCCATTTCCTGGCGTGTCCGCCGTCGTCACGAAGTCTTCATAATCCTGGAGGGGGATTAGCTCATGTTCAAGCGATCATTCTCGTCATCGGAGCCGTGTGCTCGCCGCGTGCGGCACCGGGTCGAGTGGGTCCAACGCATCGACGGATCCGGGCGGCGGGAATCTGCCCGGGTCGGGGCCCAACGTTCCGACGATTCCGGTTGGCGCCCTGGTCACTCCGAATCCAACTATCGTGAAGGTCGTCCTGAACACGACCCAGACCGTTGTGCGCTCGACTGCAGCAGCGTCGACGGAGATGGAAACTGCGTCACGATTCCCTGCACCTCCAACGCCGCATGCCCAGGGTCCGAATCCGGCATGTGCGGGCCGAGCAACGAGTGCATGACGAGCACGGAAATCCCAACGATCCTCTACGTCAAGAACCTGACTGCCTCACCATGGGAATTCTACTGTCCCTTGTGACGGAAGAACCTATACGGCCGAGGTCTATGTCACGACGACCGCGGCGGCCACCGGGCCAAGGGCGATCGCGGAGGCATACATCTCAGGTCCATTCACCATGCCCACCACGGTTCCCAACGTCACTTGTGCAGCGCCAACACCGGACTGGAACCCCATCCCGCGAAATACAATGTCCCTGCAATCGTCTGCCCGACGGCGATCTTCGCAGGTTTCAACGAGGTTCCCTACAACACCTTCAGGGTCAGGGTGGCAGGCCTGGTCGCCCCGTGGGCGAGGAACGGTTGGACCGTGACATACGAAGGTCAGCCGGCCTCGCCCGCGGCCGTGTACGGCGGAGCAAGCGTGATTCTGCCCTCGCCCACCAGCTCGACCGGTGCTCCTCTCAACTTCACTTCAGCGTTCAGTCTGGCGAGCAACAGACTCCTCCCCAGTGAAAGCGCCACGCCCTGGCAGGCGACGGTTGGGCCCGTCGCCAACTGCCCGATCCCGTCTGGCGTCGCGACGGTGACCCCTCCGTAGCGCTCCGCCAGGTCACCGAACCTGCAGCACCCGCGGGGAACGCTCGATCGCAGGGTGTTCCCCGCTCGCTTTCCGCAACCACGACGCCCCACATCGACTCCAGGCAGGAGTCGATGTGCGCCTGCCTCGAGGAAGGCCGGTGCCCCTGCCGCGAAGTGGCGCCCGGTCCCGCGATCGCGGGATACTTCGGCGTCGCCGGTTTCTGAACAATGACCGTTTCGCCCCGCAGGGCGCGACCATCTCCTGGGAGGGGGACACCGTGCAGAGAGCCAACGTACTTCGAGGCGTTTCAGCAGCGCTGTTCGTCGTCATCGCGGCGGTGTTCGCCGCCTGTGGGGACCTTCCCGTGGGTGAATCGGGAGTCAGGGTCGCGCCGGCGACTTCCTCGGACGGCGGCCTGCGGGCTCCCCAGGGAACCGCCAGGCTGACGCAGGCTGACGTGTGCGACGACGCCAGTGCCACCTCCTGCACGCACCGACGGGCGCGCATGCGAAGCACACCGGCACCTGCGCGGTGTGCCACGCCGTGGCCGGGAGGCTGGCGTTCCAGATCGGCGGGCCGGCCTATGGCTCGGGCTGGACGTCGGCCCAGCCGCGCCCGACCTTCAATGCGACCACCAAGACCTGCTCCAACGTCGCCTGCCACGGCGTCCCAGCTGGCACGTTCAGCTACTACTTCCCGGGAAACGAGATGGACGAGGATGGGTATCCGATCCCGGAGCTGAAGACCGTGAACTACGGTGGGACGATGGCCGCGAGCACCCCGTCCTGGTACGCGACCGGTGCCAGCTGTACCGCATGCCATGGAAACCCGCCCGCGAACGGATCGGACGGTTCCAACGCCTGGCACAGCGGCAATCACGCCAACAACCAGAACGTTGGCCCCATTGCGCCCAACGCGTGTGAGCTCTGCCACAACAATCAGGTGGGCAATGTCTTCAGCCCGATCGCGGCGAGTGCAAACGACGGCACCGGCTACCGTGGCACGTTGATCCTGCTCCCCACGTTCCACGGGAACGGACTTGAACGTGGCCGCCCGATTCAGGACGGCGTGCTTCGGCTGCCACTGATCCGCGCGGAGTTGTTCACCTGAAGTCAATACGAGCCCGGCTCCTCCTTTCGGGGGGCCGGGCTCACTTGCATGCGAGCAGTCACCTTTCGTCAACCCTCGTCCCGCGCCGATCGGTAGGATGCCGCGAGGAGATGGGACCCGGGATGACGAACCGTGCGTGGGCGTGGCTCGCGGCATCGACCCTCACCGCTGCGCTCGCAGCTTGCGGCGACGCCCGCCCGGCCGCTGCGCAGGGTGAAGGCGCCGCGGCGACCTGCACCGCGTGCCACGGGGGCGGCGACAACGACACCGGCGCGCCGCCGAAGGATCTCGAAGGGGCGCATGGCGCCCACCGAGGTCACGGTCGGTGCGCACACGGCGCACTTGAAGGCTGGCTCGCTCGCCGCGGCGATCGACTGCAACGCCTGCCACGTGAAGCCGGCCAATATCTCCTCGCCCGGTCACCTGGATGGCGCCCAGAAGATCGTCTGGGGAGGCCTGGCCAACGCGATGGGCGCGGCCCCGTCGTGGGACCGTGCCAGCGCCACCTGCAACAACGTCTACTGCCACGGCGCCACGCTCCCGGGCGGAAGCAACGTCTCGCCGCGCTGGACGGTCGTGGACGGCACCCAGGCGGCCTGCGGGACCTGCCACGGACTCCCCCCTGCCGGGCACCCGGCGTTCACCGCCGGGTCCGCCGCCACCTGTGCGCTCTGCCATCCGGCCAGCGTGAAGGCCGACGGCAGCATCGACGTCGTCGGAGGTAAGCACGTGAACGGGCGGGTGGAGACCGACGGCTTCACCGGACACGGTGCCGGATGGATGGTCGCGGGCGACCCGGCCTCCCACGGCCAGGCCGCGGTGACCCAGGGTGTGAACGCCTGCTTCCGCTGCCACTCGGCCAAGGAGCCATCCACGAACGGCATCCGAACCTGCGCGAGTTGCCACGACGCACTCGCCGGTGGCGTGGACTGGACGACGCTCCTGCATCGGCTGCCACGGCTCGGCGACGACCTCCGCGCCGCCGAAGGACGTCCACGGGAACACGGTCACCACGGCCGTCGGGGTGGGGGCGCATCGGTCGCACGCCGAGGCCAGTCACGGCATCGCCCGGCCTTACGGCTGCAGCGTCTGCCACGTGCAGCCGGCGGAGGTCTTCTCGGCGGGCCACCTAGACGGCGCCACCGCGATCACGGGCTACACCGGCACCGACCCGGGCCTCCAGTTCGTGAAGGACCCGGGCTGGAACCGTTCGAGCGCCTCGTGCGCAACGGCCTACTGTCACGGTGCCACGATGCAGGGTGGAGCGAGCAGCCGCCCGAAGTGGACGAACGTGGACGGCACCCAGTCCACCTGCGGCTCCTGCCACGGGATTCCCCCTCCGGCACCGCACCCGGCGCTCGCGGCCGGCGCGACCCCCGCGTCCACCTGCGCGCTCTGCCACCCCGACCACCGTGCAGGCGACGGCAGCTCGACGCGGCCGGCGGCAGGCACGTGAACGGAGGCAGAGGCTCGACGACTTCGCCGGCCACGGCGCTGGGCTTGCTCGTCCCGGGCGACCCGGCAACTTCCACGGCCAGGCGCGTCACCCAGGGCGCGGACGCCTGCTGCCGTTGCCATGCCGCCAAGGCGCCGTCGACGAACGGCTCCGCTCACCTGCGCGAGCTGCCACGACGCGCTGGCGGGCGGGGTCGACTGGACCACGTCCTGCTCTCGGCTGCCACGGGCTCGATCACGACCAGCGCGCCGCCGAAGGACGTGCACGGGAACAGGCCACCACCGCCGTCGGGGTGGGCGCGCACCAGGCCCACGTCGAGGCGACCCACGGCCTCGCCCCGCCTCGACTGCAGTCGCCTGCCACGTGAAGCCGGCGCTGGTCTTCTCGCCCGGCGCACTTCGACGGCGCGACCGCTGGTCACCGGCTACACGGGCACCGACCCGGCGCTCCAGTTCATCGACGGACCCGGGCTGGAGCCGCGACGAGCGCCACCTGCTCGACCTCCTGGTGCCATGGAAGCTACCGCGGGACCTTCACCTACTTCTTCGACGACGGTTCGGGGACGCAGGTGCCGATCGATTTCGCCTACTCGGGCAAGGGCGCCAGGCCGAAGTGGAACCAGGTGGACGGGACGCAGGCGGCCTGCGGGACCTGCCACGAAGCACCTCCTCGCGGCTCCGTGTGGCACAGCGGGCTGCACGCCGGGGGAAACGGCTGCGACCTCTGCCACCCCGGAACGAAGCCGGACGGGACGGGATTCACCGACTCCTCCCGCCACGTGAACGGCCTCGTGGACGTAGAACCCACCTGGGCGACCAGTTGCTTCAGCTGCCACTGAAAGGGCCCCTGTCGAGGTTGACGCCACCCGGCCACCCCCCCTAGGATCCGCGCCCCATGACGCGCATCGTTCTCGCCATCGCCCTGCTCGCTCTCGCCCGCCCGGCGATCGCAGCGGACCCGCCGTCGCCACCGCCCTCCTCGTCGTCCTCGCAGTCGATGTCGTCGTCGCCGAGGCCGCCGAAGCCGAAGACGACGGCCGCGCCTCCCAAGATCTCGGCTTCCGACGAGAGGCTCCTTGCGGTCACCGCCGCCAAGAACCGGTTCATGGCCGCGATGGGGTCTTGCCCGAAGGCCGAGGAATGCGACCCGAACTCGCCCCGGAAGAACGCCGAGCTCATCACCATGCTCCAGGGCGCGGAGGACGCGTTCATGGAGGCCTGCGCGCAGTGCGCGACCGACAAGGACTGCGAGCAGGAGCGGGACAAGATCCGCAACGGCCGGGGGCGGTTCGGCTACAACGTCTGCGTGGCCAAGGCGGCCAAGCCGGCGGACAAGAAACCGGCCGCGAAGCCCGCGGCGGCGCCCGCGCCGGCCCCCTCCAAATGAGAGCAGGGCCGGGAAACCCGGCCCTGCGAAGGCTCGCCCAAGAGGGAACTCAGAAGACGCGCCCTCATCCACTCTGCCCGAGCGGCATGTGGGTGTAAAGGGGCCCTTTCCCCACAGGGGTCGGCCTCAGCGTCGGATGCGCGACTGGATTTCGGCCAGCCGCAGCCGGACCTGGATGTTCGACGGGTCGAGCCGCTGGGCCTCGAGCAGCGCCGCTTCCGCCTCCGGAAGACGCCCCTCCTTCGCCCGGAAGACGCCCAGGTTCCACCAGACCGCCACGTTCGACGGGTCGAGCTGGGCCGAGCGCTCGAACGCGCGGCCGGCGTCGGCGGTGCGTCCCACGGACTGGTAGAGCACCGCCAGGTTGCCCAGCGCCGAGGCATTCTCCGCCCCTCGCGCCAGCGCCCCCTCGTAGGCGGCGATGGCTTCCCAGGGGTGGCCCAGGTCCATCTCCACGAGCCCCAGGTTGAGCCAGCTCGTGGAGTAGGAAGGATCCACCCGGATCGCCTCGACGAGCGCCTCCCGTGCATCTGCGTAGCGGCGCACGTCGCGGTAGGAGATGGCCAGGTTGTTCAGGTGCCGTGCCGTGCCGGGCGCCAGCGCGACGGCCTCCTCGGCGAGGGCCAGGGCCTCCTCGTGGCGTCCGGCCCTGCGCATCCCTTCGGACAGGACGCCCGCCGCCACCCCGCTGCGGGGCTCCACGGCGAGTGCGTGCTGGAAGAGGGCGACGTGGTCCGACCAGAGCCCGAGCTGGCGCCAGGTGACCGCCGAGAGCGCGACCAGCGCCGCCGCGGCCGCGCCACGCGCCGCGGACTTCAGGCTCCAGGAGCGTGCGAGGGACGCCCCGCCCCAGGCGACGATGACGAAGAGCCCGATGGTGGGGAGATACGTGTACCGATCCGCCATGGCCTGCGCGCCCACCTGGACGAGGCCGATGACCGGCACGAGCGTGCCCAGGAACCAGAACCACCCCAGCGCGAGCCAGGGCGCACGACGAATCGCCAGGACCGCGACGACGCACGCGAGGGCGACGAGCGCGGTGGCCGCGATGGCCTGCCAGGCCGGGAGGCCGCCGGAAGGGTGCGGGTAGTAGATGGCGAGCGGCGACGGCCAGACCGTCTTCCCGACGTAGCGGACGTACGCGACCGCGGCGTTGCCGAGCCGGGTGCCCACGCCCAGCTCCAGGCCGGTGACCGCGCCGCCCCGCGACTGGGCGATCACGGTCACGGCCGACGACGCGGCGGCGAGGGCCAGGAGCGGCAACTTCTCCAGGACGAGCCGCCCCAGGCCCTGGCGAGGGGACGCGGGCGGCTCGGGGTCGACCGGGATGGGCGAGCCCGCCCACCGCTGCAGCGGCCATGCGTCGAGGAGCAGCAGCAGGAATGGCAGCGTGACCCACATCGGCTTCGACATCAGGCTCAGGGCGAAGAGCGCCAGCACGCCCAGGTAGCGCAGCAGGCCGCCGCGCCGCGCGTACCCGGCGTAGACGAGGAGCGCCAGCAGGCCGAACAGGGTGGAGAGGACGTCCTTCCGCTCCGCCACCCAGGCCACCGACTCCACGTGGGTGGGATGAACCGCGAAGAGCGCGGCCACGAGCGCGCTTCGCCACGTTGCGCCCGTCAACCGGAGGAACACCAGGAACACCAGCACCGCGTTCGCCGCGTGAAGGACCGCGTTCACCAGATGGTGCGGGCCCGGCCTCACCCCGAACAGCTCCACGTCGAGCATGTGGGACAGCCAGGTGAGCGGGTGCCAGTTGGAGACGTGGAGCGTGGTGAACGCCCAGGTCACGCCCTGCCACGTCAGCCCCGCCTGCACCGTGGGGTTCTCGGTGACGTACCGGTTGTCGTCGAAGAAGATGAACGGGTGGCCGGCCACGCGGGCGTAGAGCGCGAGGGTCCCGAGAAGCAGGGCCGCGGCGATGAGCCAGTTCGTCCGGGCCGGGCGAGTCGCTGTCTCCCCCGGTGACGACATGGCCCCGTCCTACGGCGTGATGGTCCCGCTGAGCGTGGCCGCCCAGGCGCCGAGCACCACCTGACGGAACGGCGCGTTCACCCACGGGTCGGAGGCGATGGCCCGCGCCGTCACCCGGACGTAGTGGGCGCTGCCCGTGGTGAGCACGCCCGACGGGATGGCCACCTGGGTCGAGGCTGTGAGGAAGGTAGCCACCTTGGTGCTGGTGCTCGCCGTCCCGTTCAGCCCGAGCCGGAAGACCTCGACCACGTAGCTCGTGACCGTCCCGGTGAGCGGCGCCGACCACCTGAGGGTCGGGGTGAGCCCCGTGCCGGTGACCGCCCCGGACGCCGGCGACTCGAGCCCGGTCGTGGCACGGACGATCAGGTTCTGCACCGGCGTGAGCGTGGGAGTGAGCGCGGAGGTGGAGGGCATGGCCTCCCGCCGGCCGACCGACACGGCCTCGGTGACGGCCGCCGTCGCCCCCGGCGTGGTGAAGGCGACACTGCCGGTGAAATCCACGCCGCGCCACTCGTTCCAGCGCGTGGTCGTGAGCACCCGGTTGTAGGTCAGCGCCGTTCCCAGATTGGGGTTCGGGGTCGTCCCGGCCGGCGCCGTCATGATGAACAGGGTCGGCGGTGCGTTCCGCGGGACCGGGCCGTTGCCGGTGAGCGTGCCCACGCTCGCGCCCACGACGAGCGTGTGGGTGCCGCCGGACGGCAGGTTCATGGCCGGGCGCAGCGCCTCGAAGGCGGAGAGGCTCCAGGTGCCGGCGGCAAGGGTCCGGTTCGTGAGCGCGTTCGTGGAGAGGGTCCGGCTCACGTTCAGGGTCTGGGCGTTCACGATGTTCGTGTTGGTCCCGGTCTGCTGGCCACCCGCCGCGAGGTAGGCCCGACCCGAGGTGGCATCGGTGCGCGAGATCAGGTGGTAGAGCGTGATGGAGTCCCCGGTGACGACCAGGTTGAGCGGCGCGCCGGTGGTGTTGCTCGTGAACCAGTTGTCGCGGAACGTTCCGGAGCGGCGGTTCCCCTGCAAGGTCACGAGCGAAAGCCGATCCCAGACGTTTGAATTCGAGGACGCCACCTGGATCTGGTCGAGGTTGCTCGTTCCCCAGGTCACGCCGGTCGGGAGGGTCACCGTGAAGTTGACCTGCGTCGACGAGGTTGCCCGAGTCACGTTCGACCGTCCGAGCTGGTCGTAGCCGAGGTCGATCGACGTCGCCGCCGCCGTGTCGAGGAAGGTGGGCGATCCGCCCGGCTCCGCGAACCGGAGCCAGAAGGGGCCGGTTGGCACGTTCTGGATCGAGGCGGCGCCGGCCGCCGACACCGTGCCGGCGTAGCTGGACCAGCCCCCGTTCCCGTCGGAGACCAGCGCCGAGACCGAGCTGGCCGCCGCGTTGGCCGGCGCCGCCGTCGTCGTCCCGGCGTCGGCCCAGTAACTGGCGGTGCGGGTGCCGGTGACGGTCCGGCTGCCGATGCACGCGCCGGCATTGCACGACTGGCCCGCGCCGCAGGCCGTGCCGTCGGCCACGAAGGTCCGGTCGGTGCAGGTGGGGTTGCCCGAGGCGCACTCCAGCGTGGCGGTGGCCGCACAGGGGTTCGTGGAGGTGCAGGTCGCACCCTGCGTGCAGGCGACGCAGACGCCGCCCGGCGTGCAGACCTGGTTCGTCCCGCAGCTCGTGCCGCCGGCCGCGAAGAACTGGTCGGCGCAGACCGGCGCGCCGGTCCCGCACTGGGTCGTCCCCGAGGTGGCGCACGGGTTCGCGGGAGTGCAGGCCGAACCCTGCGTGCAGGCGGTGCAGACGCCCGAGGGCGAGCAGACCTGGTTCGTCCCGCAGACCGCGCCCGGCGTGAGGAAGGTGCCGTCGGTGCAGACCGGCGTGCCGGTGGCGCAGGCGATGGTCGCCGTGGACACGCAGGGGTTGCTCGACGCGCAGAGCGCCCCCTGCGTGCAGGCGTTGCAGACGCCCGCGTTGCACACCTGGTTCGCGCCGCAGGACGTGCCGTTCGCGACCGGAGCGCCCTCCACGCAGACCGGACCCGCCGTGCAGGTGACGGTGCCGGTCAAGCAGGCGTTGAGGGGCGTGCAGCTCGAGCCCGGCAGGCAGGAGACGCACTGGCCGGCGGCGGTGCAGACGAGCCCGGCGCCGCAGGCCGTGCCGGCCGGCGCGGGGGTTCCCGTGTCGGTGCAGACCGGGCTGCCCGAGGCGCAGGAGATGGCGGCCCCGGACGCGCAGGGGTTCGATGGGGGTGCAGGCCGCGCCCTCCGTGCAGGCGTCGCAGACGCCGGTGGCCGAGCAGACGAGCCCGGCGCCGCAGGCCGTTCCGGCGGGCTGGCTCAGCCGGTCGGTGCACACGGCGGCGCCGCTCGAGCACTCGTAGGTGGCCGTGGCGGTGCAGGGATTCGCCGACGTGCAGGCCGCACCCTGCGTGCAGGCGATGCAGGCGCCGCTGAAGCAGACCAGGTCGGTTCCGCAGGTCGTTCCGTCGGTCACCGGGAGGGTCGAGTCCACGCAGACCGACGTGCCGGTGGCGCAGCTCGTCGCCCCCTGGTGGCAGGGGTTCGCCGGCGTGCAGGCGGCGCCGGCCGCGCAGGAGGCGCAGACGCCGGCGCTGCAGACGAGGTCGGTGCCGCAGGTCGTCCCGTCGGCGACCGGTGTGGCCGGGGTGGTGCTCTCCACGCAGACCGACGCTCCGGTGGCGCAGCTCGTGACCCCCACGCTGCACGGGTTGGCCGGCGTGCAGGCGAGCCCGGCCGTGCAGCCGACGCACACGCCGGCGCTGCAGACCTGGTCGGTGCCGCACGACGAGCCGTCGGCGACGTTTCCGGTCTCGGTGCACACCGCCGAGCCGCTTCCGCACTGCACCGCGGCGGTCCTGCACGGGTTGGCCGTGGCGCAGGCCGTTCCGCAGGCAGCCGACTGGAGGTTCCACGTGCCGGATACCTGGCCGAGCCCCCTGGACGTGCAGTCCCAGGTGGTGCCGCCACCCGTGGCGGCGGGCCCGGATGCCTCCGGAGCGGTGACGACGCGGGTGCAGCCGACGAACCCGACGCCCACGGTGTCGAAGGCGACCGAGACGACGCGCGTCGTCCCGTCGGCGCAGCTGACGTTCCAGGCGCCGCTCGTGCCCCAGTCGAACGTCGTCGGCGTGGACTTCGACAGCTCACCGACGTTGGTGCGAACGGCGAACGTCGGGGTCTCCGGCGGGGTGGGCGTGCAGGTCGTCGTGCCCGACGCGAGCGGCGACGGCAGCACCAGCGTCCCGGAGAGGAGGTAGTACGTCGCGGCGGCGTCCTCGCCGGCGAAGGTGTAGGTGATGGTCCCGGCCGCGGTGAAGGGCGATCCCAGCGTGGTGGAGACGCTGATCGGTCCCGTGAAGTCGTTCGCCGTGGGGGTGGTGGTGACCGTCCACGAGCTGAAGTGGGTGGTGTTCACCGTGAGCGTGAGGGCCACCGGGTCGCGGGCCACGTTCCCGGGCGCCACCCGGTGCCAGTAGCCCTGGTCGTCCTGCCAGGCCACGGTCAGCTCGTCGATCGAGCGTCCGATTGGGCCGGTGTAGAAGGTGAGCGCCACGGGCTTCGCGAAGAGCGTCCCCTCGGGGCCGAGCTTCCAGGCGGGGCCGACGCCGCCAGGTGCGAGGTTCGTCACCTCCTGCACGGTGACGGACGTGGTTGCCGGCGCCGCGCCCGGCGGGACCTCGACCACGAGGAACCCGTCGAAGGAGGCGAAGGCGCCGCCGGCGCCGTCCAGGGTTTGCGTCGAGGATTCGCCGATGGGGTCGCCGGACGGGCCAGGCCGCGGAAAGCCCGAGCCCCCCCCACCGCCGCCGGAACCGGTCGGGCCGCAGGCCGCCGCGGCCACGGCCAGCGCGGCGCAGACGAGCAGGTGTCGGCGCCGGCCCCCCGTCATCACTTGCTCTCTCGGATGACGGCGCACACCTTCATGGCGCGCAGCCCGTCCGGCTTGCATTCCTGGAGCGCGGTGCACACCGCCTTGCAGTCGAAGTCCTTCACCGTGCAGTTGCGCCTCGTGCCCATCACCGTGCAGGAGGCGAAGCAGCCCGGCGTCTCGGCGATGATCTTGTCGTGCTCCTCGAGGGTGAAGTTCTCGTAGGGCTTCGCGCGCGCGATGCTCGCACCCGCGAAGATCGCGACGGCCAGGACGGCGAGGACGGGGACGAGATGGCGGCGCAAGGGAACCTCCACGGCTGGGATCAGTCCTTCACGTGGCACTTGTTGCAGAGCGTGTTCTGGAAGGAGGCGAACTTGCTGGCCGGACGACCATAGTACGACTGCTGCGTCTCCGCCGCGGTGCGCCCCTGGGCCTCGGCCGGCGCCACGTACGGGTCCGGCCAGATGGGATTGCCGGCGGCGTCGCCCACCGTGATGAAGGCATTGCCCGCGCGGTAGCGCATGATCGAGTCGAACCCCGAGGCGTGGGCGCGGTGGCACGAGAGGCAACTGGTGTTCGACTGGGAGTCGGGTCCGTTCAGGTAGGCGTCGTCGGACCTGGCGTGCGACTTCAGGGTCGCGTAGTTCGCCGTGCCCTCCTCGAAGGGCACGAGCGACAGGTAGGCCCGCGTCGGATTGGTGTTGGCGATGCTCCCGGTCTTCACGTAGGCGATGTAGTTGGTCTGGAAGTTGTTGGGGAGCTTGGCGTCGTTGCCCACGGGGTGGCGAAGCCCGTTCATCTGCGCCGTCACCCCGACCTGGAGCATGCCGGGGTGGCAGTTGGCGCACCACTCGGACATGCCCCGGCCGTAGGCCACGCGGGTCTGGGTGACGGCCTCCGACCGGTTGTACACGTCGGGTGCGACGGCGTCGGGCGGCGGGAAGGAGAAGGCGAGCCCCGCCGGAAGCGACCTGGGCTGGTAGCCCACGCCGCCGAGCAACCGGTAGACGCCGACGGCCCAGGCGTCGGGCACCGGGTCCGGGCTGCTCGCGTACGAGCCGCTGTCGACGACGGGGAGGCCGGTGGCGGCGACGGTCCCGCCGGGGAGGCGCCGGTACTTGCCGTGCGGGTCGTGGCAGCTCGTGCAGGAGAAGCTGCCGCTTGGATAGGTGCCTCCGGGCGCGGTGGCGTGGGCTCCGTCGGGGAGGTAGCCGTACTCGGAGGCCACCACGTTGTGACCGTGCCGCTCGCCGGGGCTCGTGAGCTGGGCGGCGCCTGGCGCCGGCGTCCAGGCGTAGGTCTTCTTCAGCCAGCCGAAGTCGCCGCCTGGATTGAGCTGCTTCGGCGCGGTGCCGGTGGGGAGGTCGGACGAGGAGGTGGAGACGAAGTGGACCCGCGGGCCCGGGCAGCCCCGACGGCCTCGTGGCAATGGAGGCACACCGAGCTCGGGTCACCTCCCCGGAGCAGGTACGAGCCCAGCCCGCCCGCCACGGCCGCCGAGCCCTCCGACGAGTTGTGCATGCTGTGGCAGCCCTCGCAGTCCGCGACGCCGCCAGAGTGGAAGGCGAGGGTCGGCCCGGCCGCGGCGACGAGGAGCGCCGACAGCAGCAAGCGGGTCGTGTGGGTTCTCGTGATTGTGGCGGGCTCCAGGTGGGCCAAGGTCGCTGCAACGCGCGTGCCCCACCCCCGTAAGGGTCACTATCGGCGTTCGTCCGTAATATCACACCAACTTCCGGGCGACGTGGACCCTTCCCATGCAATCCTTGCGTGAAATGGGTTGAACAGGCGATGTGGGCGCAAGTCCTCCGCGTGAGCAGCGGGAGGGGCGCTCCCATCGCTTGGGGGTAACCCCGGAGGAGCCTGGGAATTCTGGGAAACGCCCGGCTTGTTCGAAAGGGCACCGACATTGCTACCGGGACCTTGCTACCGGAAGAGCTTCACGCCTTGACCCGCCAACTCGCCATCGCCGCCTCCTTGCTCGCCCTCGCCGCGCCGGTATCCACGCGCGCGCAGATGGTCGGCGTCTCCTTCCTCTACAAGCTCTCCAGCACCACCGGGGTCATCCCGTTCCACGGCCTGAACGTCTCCTACGATCCCAAGGGGAAGGAGACGCTGGTCGTCGGCAGCGGGCGGGTCACCATCTTCAACCCCACCGGGATGGAGATCTTCTCCTTCGGCGACGACCCGGAACTGGGGAGCATCGTGGGCGCCGCGGCCACGGAGGACGGCGATTTCGTCCTCCTCAGCTACGGCAAGGGGGAGGCTCCCTCGATTGTCCTCGCCAACTTCCGCGGCGAGTTCAAGGGGCTGATCGAGCCAAAGGGGCTCCCCGAGCAGGTTCCACAGCCGTTTCGCGCCAACGCCATCGGCTGGGCCCAGGGGCACGTCTACCTCGCCGACCTCGCGGGAATGCGCGTCGTCGTCCTGGGGATGGACGGCGCGTTCGTCGCCTTCCACGACCTGGCCAGGCTCTGCGACGTCGCCGACAAGCGGGTGGACAACGGCGTGAAGGGGCTCCGCGTCGCCGAGAACGGCGACATCCTCTTCACCGTGCAGCCCATGTTCCGCGCCTTCGTGCTGTCGCCCGACGGGACGCTCCGGAGCTTCGGCGTGAAGGGCAGCGCCCCCGGCAAGTTCAACATCGTCTCCGGGATCGCCCGGGACGAGCGGGGCTACTACTACGTGACCGACATCCTCAAGTCGGCGGTCCTGGTCTTCGACAAGGAGTTCCGCTGGGTGAAGGAGTTCGGGTATCGCACCGGGAAGCCGGGCGGCATCGTGGCCCCGGTGGACGTGGCCGCCGGCGACGGAAAGGTCTTCGTCTCCCAGTTCGCGAAGAAGGGTGTGAGCGTCTTCGAGGTGAAGGTTCTCGACGCTCCCTGATTGCCGGCTCCGGGCGGTCCAGTGCCCCCTTTCACCGATATCCACCTACCGGGTCCACCTCATGGGGTGGACCCGAACATGGGTGACCTGGGGCACGCCGCCTGGGGGCTTTCACCCAGATCCTGGGGCACCTGGACCATGTTCCCCCTACGCCGAAAGGGACCCATGGGTCCGAAATCCAAGTGGTTACATGAGGGCCAATGTGCGTCCTGGGTGGCACGCCGACTGCACAAGGCCCCCGCACGGGAGTGATGCTCCCGGACATTCGGAGTTCAGACGCTGCACCGCCGTTCAACCAGAGAGGGGACCACCAAATGAAGTTCCTCAAGTTCGCAGTCGCGGCCGTCTTCGCGCTGACGTTCAGCAATGCCTACGCGTTCCACTCCGGCGGCGTCGCCGAGTGCGAAGGCTGCCACTCGATGCACAACTCCTTCGACGGCTCGCCCAACGTGACCGGCCGCACCTTCGCCCAGGGCACCGGCGTCTACCTGCTCAAGGCGAACGACCAGTCCGGCGCGTGCCTCAACTGCCACCAGGCGGCCGACACGGCTCCGTCGAGCTACCACATCTCCACCGCCGGCGTGAACCCCTACGACAGCACGTCTCCGGTCGAGTCGACCCCGGGCGGCGACTTCGCCTGGCTGAAGAAGACCATGAACGTCGTCATCCGCAAGACCACCGCGCTGGACGGCAACCCCGGCGAGCGCCACGGCCACAACGTCGTCGCCGCCGACTTCGGCTACGTCGCCGACAGCACCCTGACGGTCGCCCCGGGCGGCACCTACCCCGCCGCCGACCTTCTCCTGCATCCGCCTGCCACGACCCGCACGGCAAGTACCGCCGCGACGCGACGGGCGCCATCGCCACCTCCGGCCTCCCGATCTGGAACTCCGGCTCCTACAACAGCAGCGCGAACCCCATCGCCGGCGTCTCGGCGGTCGGCGCCTACCGCATCCTCGGCGGCATCGGCTACCAGCCGAAGTCGCTCACCGGCTCCTTCGCCTTCGCGAACACGGTCCCCGCGGCCGTCGTCGCCTCGACCTACAACCGCTCCGAGGCCGTCGCCCAGACCGGCATCGCCTACGGCCAGGACTCGTCCGAGTGGTGCGCCAACTGCCACAGCGGCGATGCTCCAGGGCAGCTACACCTCCGGCATGGCCGGCCTCCGTCACCCGGCCGGCAACGGCGCCGACCTCACCGCCGACGTCGTCGCCAACTACAACTCCTGGGTCCGCTCGGGCGTCATGACGAACGTCACCCCCGGCGCCGCCTTCAGCACCCTGGCTCCGTTCGAGATCGGCACGGCTGACTACGCCGTCCTGAAGGCCGCCGCCGTCACCTCGACCGGCCTCGCCAACCAGAACATGCCGGCCGCCAGCGACCTCGAACAACGTGGCCTGCCTCTCCTGCCACCGCGCCCACGCCACCGGCTTCGAGAGCTCGCTGCGGTTCTTCTACCTGAACGAGTTCATGACGGTGGCCGACAGCGCCAACGCCGCGATCTACGACTCCAGCCACCACGGAGAACAAGATCAACTACGGCTACAACCAGACCCAGCAGCAGAACGCGTACAACTACCGCCCGGCCACCGTGTTCGGCCCCTGGGCCCGCAGCTACTGCAACAAGTGCCACGCGAAGGACTAGTCGAGCGGCACGGCTTCTAGCTGAAATCGAAGGGGGGTCGCGAGAGCGGCCCCCCTTCACTATTTGGTGGACGCAAGGCTTGCGTCGCGGAGGGGGGGCGGCGGATCTGGAAATCCCCGTCGAAACGAGCGCTTGACCTTGCCTGGCCCCGAAGCGGTAGGGGCACATGGGTTGCACGGTCCCACCCGTACCCATGCCCGGAGCCGTCCAGATGAGGATCGGGAAGATCGCCGCCGTGTCGGTCGTGGCCGTCCTCGCCGGCTGCCAGATGGCGGCGCGCAGCGTGAAGCAGGCCCCCCTCGACAGCGAGGGGGAGGTCTGGGTCTACCTCCAGGAACTCCCGCCCCAGGCCGACCGGCTCAGGTTCTCGCTCGAGTCGATTGCCGCGTCCCGGAGCGACGGCCAGGAGTTCCCGCTCTCGATCTCGCTCTCCGACGTCTCCGGCAAGGAGGACCGGCGGCAGCGCCTGCTCGCCTCCGGGCGGCTGCCGCCCGGCGAGTACACCGGCCTCTCCATGCGCGTGAAGAAGGCCACCCTCGAGTCGGACGAGGGCGGCGCCCCGTCCAACCTGCTCGTTCCTCCGGAGCCGGTGCGGGTCGGCGCGCCCTTCGCGGTGGCCCGGGCCCGCGCCCGGGTGCTGACCCTCTCGCTCCAGTACGCCCGCTCGCTCGACAAGGGGTTCGGCTTCCGGCCGTCGTTCACCGGCTCCGTGCCGACCTTGCCGCTCGTCGAGCTGCTCGGCTTCGCCACCGCCACCAACGCCGACGCGGTGACGGTCTTCGACAAGCGGAGCCGGCAGGTGGTGGGCGTGCTGGCCGCCGGGCGCGACCCCCGGGGACTCGCCGTGGACCGGCTCCAGGGAAGGCTCTTCGTGGCGCTCTCCGGGGGCGACGAGGTGGCCTCCTACGACCTCGTGACCGGCGCGGAGCTGGGGCGGGCGAGGCTCCAGCCCGGCGACCGTCCACAGGAGCTTGCGCTCGCCGGCGACGGGCGCACGCTGGTGGTGACGAACGCCGGCAGCAACACGGTGGCCTTCGTGGATTCGCTCGCGCTCGTGGAGGTGGCCCGGGCCCGGGCCGGCATCCAGCCCACCGCGCTTCTCATGGACCGGTCGGGGAAGCGGGCCTACGCCTTCAACCAGGGGTCCTCCAACATCACGGTGATCGACATCGCCGGGCGCGCCGCCGCCGGGACCATCCCCACCGACGGGCCGCCCGCTCGCGGCGCGCTCAACCGCAACGGCGATCAGATGTACGTGGTGTCGCCGTCGTCGGCCCACATGAAGGTGCTGTCCATTCCCACGCTGGCGACCGTGAACCAGATCTTCGTCGGCTTCAACGCCGTGTCGGTGCACGTCGATGCGCGGACCGAGTACGCCTACGTGAGCATGGGGGACACCGGGCAGCTCCAGCTCTTCGCGCCGCGGGCTCCGCTGCCGGTCGGGCGCGTGGAATTGCCCGGGCCGGCCACCTGGCTCGCCATCGACGACACCTACGACGTGCTCATCGGCGTCGTGCCCTCCCGGAACGGCGTGACCGCCATGGAGCTCACCAGCCGCAAGGTGCTGCCCATGCTGGAGACCGGCGAGGCGCCCTACGGCGCCTCCGTGGTCGGGGAGCGGCGCTAAGGGCACGCGATGGGGCGACTCTCCGGCCACCTCCGGGGCGCGTGCGCCCTCGCCGCGCTGTCGCTCCTGCTGGCCGCCGCGGCGGCGCGCGGCGACGGCATCGGCGCCACGGCCGAGGTGAACTTCACGAGCGGGACGGCCACCACCACCGACGCCACCGGCCGATCGAGCACCATCCTGTCGACCCTGGTCCCGCAGCGGTACCGGCTCTCCGTCGACAAGCAGTTCTACCCGCACCTCATCCTCAACGCCTCGGGGCTCTACCAGTGGACCCCGGGGTGGACGACGACCGACGGGGTGGAGAGCACGGTCGACAACCAGCGCTGGAGCGTCTTCGGGAGCCTGACCATCGGCCCCCCGGTGCTGAACGCCACCCCCTACTACATCCGCCGGCAGGAGTTCGCCACGCTCGGAGGCGGAGGCGTCTCGGTGCGGTCGCCCACGCTCGTGAACCAGGCCTACGGCGTCTACACCGGCTGGAATCCCGGCCGGGCTGCCGCTCATCAACCTCCGGGTGGGGCGGAACGAGAACTTCGACTCCAAGCGGGAGTTCCAGGACACCCGGTCGGACGAGGTCATCTTCAACGTGAGCTACCTGGAGGTGGAGAACCTGGCATTGCGCTACTCGCTGCGCTGGTCGCACGGCGAGGACTTCCTCACCAACGTGCAGACGACCGATCTCAACCAGGGCGCGCAGGTGACCTGGGCCGGAAGCTACTTCGAGCGGCGCCTCTCCACGTCGGTCAACTACAACGTGGGCTATCGCACCGGCTCCGTCCAGTCCTCCGGCACGCGGCACGGTCAGCGTGCAGCAGTTCCCGGTGGGCGGGCTCTCGCTCGTCGAGACCTTCCCGTCCATCCCGTCGCAGAACACGCTGCTGCCCAACCCGGCGCTCATCGACGGCGACGTGCTGGCCAGCGCCGGCATCGACATCGGCTTCGGCCCGGCGCTCGCCGGGGACCAGAACTTCCGCGACCTGGGCGTGCTCTTCGCCAACACCACCACCGAGGTGAACACGCTCTGGCTCTGGGTGGACCGACCGCTCTCTCCCGCGGTGGCGAACGCCTACGTCTTCACGGCCTGGTCGAGCAGCGACAACTTCACCTGGACGCAGATCCCGGTGACCGGCCCGGTGATCTTCGGCGTCTTCCAGAATCGATTCGAGATCCCCGTCGCCCGCACCCAGGCCCGCTACCTCAAGGTGGTGACGAGGCCGCTCACCCCCGCCGTCACGGCGGACCCGCAGTACAGGGCGGTGCTCGTCACCGAGCTGCAGACGTACCTGGTAGTCCCGGCCAGCGAGGCGCCGCGCAGCAGCCAGCAATACGGAGGCAACTTCAGCGCCAACGCCCGGCTGCTCCTGCTCCAGGACTGGAACCTGGCCTACACGCTCGCCTTCAGCACCTCGCACCAGAACTCGGTCTGGTTCCAGGACTGGAGCGTGCTGAACGCGCTGTCGGCGGGGAAGCAGATCGCCCGGAACGTCTCGGTGGGCGCCCAGCTGAGCCGCACCGACTCCGCCCAGACCAACCTCCCCCACGAGGCCATCAATCGCTGGAGCGCCCAGATCAGCTACGACCCGTTCACGACGCTGGGCGCGTCGCTCACCTACTCGGGCCAGTACGGCCAGCTCTTCGTGGGGGAGGTCCTCTCGAACGCCCTCACGCTGGTGGGGCGGGTGGACCCCTGGCAGGGGGTGAGTCTCGCCGCCACCGCCGGCTACTCCTGGGCGCGGGACGAGCGAGGGCGAACGCTGGAGAGCCCGAACGGCACCCTCAGCCTGACCCTCACGCCCATGCAGGCGCTCGTGGTGACCGGAACATGGGGGGTCTCGTCGGCCATCGTCAGCCAGACCGGGCGGCCGGTGCTCGGCGACAGGACCACGTCGCTCCAGGGGAGCGTGGCCTTCACGCCGGTGCGGGCCATCTACTTCACCGCCGGCGTGCAGCGCTCCTCGGGCGGAGGTCATGGGGCCGCAGACGCTGGTCAACTTCGGGGCCGGCTTCTCCCCCTTCGCCGGCGGGCAACTGCTCCTGCGCTTCGGCTACGACGAGAGCCTCGACGTCGGGTCGCGCGTGCGAAACCGTTTCTTCGGCCCGAGCGTGCGCTGGAACATCCGCACCGGGACCTCCCTCGACGTCGCCTACACCTGGAACGACGCCATCCAGCCGGCCCTCCTCACCCAGTCCCGAAACCTCTTCGCCAACCTGTTCATCACCTTCCTGTGACCCTGCCGGATCCTCCCACCCGGGGATGACACCATGAGTGAAAAGACGACCCGATTCCTGACCCCGCTCGCGCTCCTGGCGGCGCTCTCCGCCTGCTCCTCCTCCGGCCACCGCTACCAGGACAAGAAGATGGACTTCGGCGCCCTGAAGACCGTGGCGGTGATGCCCTTCCAGAACCTCTCCCGCGACAACCTGGCAGCCGACCGGGTGCGCGACGTCTTCGCGAGCGCGCTGCTGGCCACCGAGGCCGTCTACGTGGTGCCGAACGGCGAGGTGGCGCGGGCCCTGGGCAAGGTGGGCGTGCCGATCGCCGTCTCCCCGAGCGCCGAGGAGGTGGTGAAGCTCGGCCAGGCCCTCAAGGCCGAGGCGATCCTCACCGGCACGGTGAAGGAGTACGGGGAGGTGCGCTCCGGCACGGCCGTGGGGAACGCCATCTCGGTGAGCGTCCAGATGCAGGAGACCTCCTCCGGCAAGGTGATCTGGACCGGGACGACCACCAAGGGCGGCGTGACCTTCTCCGACCGGCTCTTCGGCGGCGGCGGCGCCCCCATGAACCACCTCACCGAAGAGGCGGTCGATGACCTCCTCAACAAGCTCTTCAAGTAGCGTGCGCCGCCTCGTTGCACTCGTGGGCGCGATTGCCAGCCTGGCTGGGTGTGCGGGCGCGCCGCCCGCAGCCCCGGCCGCCGAGCCCCCGAGGGCAGGGCTCAGGGTCCTGGTGCTCCCACCGGAGAACCTGGCCGTCGGCCCCCTGCCGTCGAGGGAGGTCACCAACCGGCTCGAGCAGATGGCGGCCATGGCCGGCGCGGACGTCATCGGCGGCCAGCAACTCGAGGACTACCTGGCCAGGTACCGCATCCGGTACACCGGCGGCGTGGACCCGGTGGCGGCGAAGGCCGCCCGGGAGGACCTGGGAGCCGACGCGATCCTCGTGACCACCGTGACGCTCTGGGGCGGAACGCCACCGCAGGCGGCGCTCGTGGTCAGGCTCGTCTCCACCGCCGACATCCCGGCCGTGCTCTGGATGGACGGTTTCGCCCGGACCGGCGACGACTCCCCCGGGGTCTTCGCGCTGAACATCGTGTACGAGCCGCAGGTCCTCCAGGCCGAGGCACTCCAGCAACTCCGGGTGTCGCTCGAGGCCTACCTCGGGAGCGGGGTCCAGGCCGAGCGATGCGGGGGCGGCGGCTGGTGGCGCCCGCGCATCGCCTATCGCGCCCGCCCCGACCAGCGGCAGGTCGCGAGCGTGGCGGTCCTCCCGTTCGTGAACGAGACGCGGCGACGGGGCGCCGGCGAGGTCGTCGCGCTCGAGTTCGCGCGGCAGTTCGCCAGCGCCGACGGCTTCCGGCTGGTGGAGCCGGGCATCGTCCGCGACGAGCTGCTCCGGCGGCGCATCGTGATGGAGGACGGCGTCTCGCTCGATCAGGCGCGCGTGGTCTCTGCCTCGCTCGACGCCGATCTGGTGCGTGGCCGGATACGTCTTCGACTTCGAGGACGGCGGCGGGGCGCCCTATTCCAACTTCACCGCCATGGTGATCGACCGGAAGACCGGCCGGGTGATCTGGGAGTCGATCTCCCACAACAAGGGGTCCGACTCGGAGACGCTCTTCGGGTTGCGCCGGGTGAGCACAGCGCCCCGCCTCACCTGCCGGATGGCCCGGGAGGTGATCGACGGGATGACGGGGGAGAGGTCGGTGTCGCGCCGGTGAGCCAGAAACGCAAAAGCGCCCCGACGTTCAGGGCCCGGCGCAATCGATGCGCCAGAACACGCCCGCCACGGACGAATTGTCTCCCGATTTCAAGGACATGGGCGTACAAGGCCGCGTTCGGATGGGGCACGCCGGTTGCACAGCTGGCCGCATCACCACGGAGGGCAGTGTGCTCGACAAACTGGTCTTGATTGCAATCCTCTCTGCTGCGCCCCTGGCCCTCGTCTCGGCCGCCGACCCGGCGCCACAGGCGGCTCCAGGTGCCGGTGGCATGTGGGTCTTCCTCAAGACGCCGCTTCCGGGCGCCCCCGCCAGCTGCCCCGACCCCCAGCCGGCGACGAGCGGGGTCGTCAAGGTGCCCCTCTTCGCCGAGCGCTCGGGAAACTGCCCCGTCGCGTCCATCGACGGGGGCGGCAACGTCACCGTGGACGAGCTCGCCACGGCGCTGGCCGGCGCCCACGAAGGGCACGGAACGGTCCAGCAGGCCGGCAAGCAGGACCCCACCGCCATCGTCAACCGGCTCGTCGACGCGAAGCTCATCGTCATGGAGGGCGACGCGATGGGCATCGAGGACCTGCCCGAGGTGAAGGAGGGGCTCAAGGCCAGCCAGGAGAGCATCGGCCGGGAGATGCTGAAGGAGCAGGTGCTCCGCGACGTCCGCTCCGACCCCGCCCAGGTGGACCGGCTCTACAAGGACAAGGTTCGGGAGTGGAAGCTCCAGTCGGTCCTCTTCGTCCGCGAGGACGACGCCAAGGCGATGGTGAAGCAGCTCAAGGCCGGCAAGCCCTTCGACGCGCTCGCCGCCCAGGCGGTGGCCGACAAGAAGGCCAAGGGGAACGAGCCGGGGCAGTTCGTCCACGGCAGCAAGCTCGCCCTGCCGGTCCTCGCGAACGTCGAGAGAACCAAGGCGGGACAGGCCACCCCGCCCGTGAAGGTGACCGGCGGCTACACGGTCATCGAGGTGGAGGAGATCCGCTACCCGGAGAACCCCAAGGCGCGGGCCGAGGCCGAGGCCACCTCGCTCCTCGAGCAGAAGAAGGCTGCGCTGAAGAAGTACTACGACGGGCTGGTGAAGAAGTACGTGAAGATCGACGAGAAGCTGCTGAAGAAGCTCGACTTCGAGGCCAAGAAGCCCGGGTTCGAGGCGCTCAAGAAGGACACCCGCGTGCTCGCCCAGGTCGAGGGGCAGAAGCCCGTCACCGTGGGGCTCCTGTCGGTGGCCCTCTCCGAGCAGTTCTTCCACGGCGTGGACAACGCCACCCAGCAGAAGCGTCTCAACAAGGCCAAGGGCACGACGCTCGACGCGCTCATCGCGCAGCGGGTCGTGGCCATCGAGGTCGACCGGCTCGGGATCCCCAAGACCGCCGAGTTCAAGCGCCGCTACGAGGCCAGCCGGGAAAGCCAGGTGTTCGGGGCCTTCGTGAAGAAGGTGGTCCTGCCCAACGTGAAGCTCGACGAGGGCAGCGTCCGCAAGTACTACGACGCGCACCAGGCCGACTACGCCTTCCCGGCGTTCTACAAGCTCGACAGCATCGGCTTCGGGAGCCAGAAGAACGCCGAGGCGGCGGTGTCGAAGCTCCGCAGCGGCACCGACTTCAAGTGGCTGAACGCCAACGCCGAGGGGAAGCTTCCGCCCGGCAAGGACACCGAACGCCCGAGCGGCGTGCTCAGCGCCAAGGCCCTGACGCCCGGCTTCGCCAAGGTCATGGAGGGTGCGAAGACCGGCGACTACCGGGTCTGGGCCGCCCCGAGGCGATCAGTTCTACGCGGTGCACGTCGTCCAGGTGACGCCTCCCTCGGCCCAGCCCTACGACGAGGTGCGGGAGAGCATCTTGCAGAAGCTCTACGGCGAGGCGGTCCAGAACTCGGTGCAGGAGTGGATCGGGAAGCTTCGCAAGATCCACCCGGTGCAGGTCTATCTCACGCGGGTCGGCAGCTGATCCGGAACGAGGAGCGGACGATGCGCGCGAACGGGCAAGCTGGTTCGAGGCTCTTCTTCCTGGCCGCGGCGCTCTGCGCCGGGGTGCTCCTGCTCCCGTCGCAGGCGGCGGCGCAGCGCTCCTTCAAGCAGAGGGACTGCCTGGAGTGTCACAAGAAGGAGGCGGACAGGTTCGACGCGATGAAGTCCCAGCACTCCGCCGTGAAGCAGCGGAAGTGCGAGGACTGCCATCTGCGGCACGGCGCCGTTCCCAAGCTGGCGCTCAAGGAGCAGGGGAACGCGCTCTGCTTCACCTGCCACGACAAGAAGTCGATCGGCATGGACAGGAGGCACGTCCACGCCGTGCTGATCGGAGGCAGTTGCAGCGTCTGCCACGACCCCCACGGCTCCAACGCCGAGCACATGCTCAAGGTCGGCGGGGTCGAGGGCTGCTACAAGTGCCACGACCGGAAGGCCTTCGAGAAGAAGGTCGGTGCACGCGCCTCTCAAGAAGGACGGCTGCGGCGCCTGCCACGTGGCGCACGCCTCCGACCAGAAGAACCTGCTCGTCGCCGACGAGGTGAAGCTCTGCTCGAAGTGCCACGATCCGGCCGGCGGCGCCTTCCAGAAGGCTCATGGAGGCTACCCGGTGGCGAGCAAGGCCACCTGCTCTCTCTGCCACGACCCCCACTCGGCGGAACAGCCCAAGCTCCTCAAGGGCACGGTCCACGCGGTGCTCTCCGGCTGCGACTCCTGCCACGCGCCGGCGAACTCCCCGAAGCCCTTCGCGCTCCAGGAGGCCGGCGGGAAGCTCTGCGCGGGCTGCCACGACGCCGCGGGGCTCGCGGCCGGGGGCAAGGTCGAGCACGCGCCCTTCAAGAAGGGCGAATGCGTCGCCTGCCACGACCCGCACGCCTCCAACGCGAAAGAAGCTGGCGCGCGTCGAGGGCAACGCGCTGTGCACGGGCTGCCACAAGCCCATGGCCGAGAAGGTGTCGAAGCCGCACAAGCCCGTCACCACGGGCGCGGGCTGCGTCTCCTGCCACAAGCCGCACGCCGGCCAAGCAGAAGGGGCTGCTCGAGACCACGGCCGCCGCCAACTGCGCGGGCTGCCACGCCAAGGTGATCGAGCAGGGCAAGAAGAAGGTCGTCCACCGCCCCTTCGCCCAGGGCGCCTGCGTCTCCTGCCACAACCCGCACGGCTCCAACTTCCCCGGCATGGGCAAGGGGCGCGAGGACGCGGTCTGCTACTCGTGCCACCAGGCGGCCGAGGCGAAGTTCGTGAAGACCTACACCCACAAGCCGGTGCTCGAGGGGCTCTGCTCCGCCTGCCACACCCCCCACGCGTCCGACGAGCAAGAACCTGCTCAAGGCCTCCGGGTCGAAGCTCTGCGCGGAGTGCCACGCCGGGGTCGGGAAGCCCACCCAGGGCGGCTCGAACCACCCGCCGGTCATGGACGGCGACTGCCTCTCCTGCCACGACCCGCACGGCTCCAACACCCGGGGGTTGCTCGTCTCGCCGCAGAAGGAGCTCTGCCTGCAGTGCCACGGGAAGCTCGAGGCCGGGCTCAAGGGGGCGAAGTCGGTCCACGCCGCCTTCGCGGCCGGCGACTGCACGAGCTGCCACGGTCCGCACACGGCCGGCATGAAGAAGCTGCAGCTCGCCAAGGCGCCCGACCTCTGCTTCACCTGCCACAAGGCGATGAAGGAGAAGATGGCGAAGGAGAAGGTCCACTCGCCGGCCGAGGACTGCCTGACCTGCCACCAGCCGCACTACGCCGTGAACCAGCATCTCGGCACCCAGCCGGTGGGCGCAGCTGTGCGCCCAGTGCCACGACGTGAAGGACGCCAAGTTCTCCAAGGCGCACCTCGGCATCGACCCGAAGAACATCAACTGCATCAGCTGCCACAACCCCCACTCCTCGAAGGATCCCAAGTTCTTCAAGGCGGTGGAGCACGCCCCGTTCGCGGGACGTTCCTGCGACGCCTGCCACGTCGCGCCGGCCAAGTGAGAGGAGCCGCCATGCGAAAGAACATCGCCCTCGTGCTTGCCGTAGCGGTCCTCGCCGTCCCCTCGGCAGTGGTGGCGCAGTCGGCGTCCCAGGCCCAGAAGTTCAAGCTGAAGCCCGGCGCCACCGGCAACACCTGCCTGGAGTGCCACGCCACCTTCCTGGACGTGCTGAAGAAGCCCTTCGTGCACACCCCGGTGAAGGCCAAGGACTGCGTGGGCTGTCACAACCCGCACGCGTCCCAGCACGGCAAGCTGCTCGACGCGAGCCCCAGCCAGACCTGCCTCGCCTGCCACGGCGGCGTGGTGCCGAAGAACGCGAAGAGCACCCACAAGCCGGTGGAGGAGAAGGGCTGC
Source organism: uncultured delta proteobacterium (assembly GCA_963700085.1). Classification (GTDB taxonomy): domain Bacteria; phylum Myxococcota; class Myxococcia; order Myxococcales; family Anaeromyxobacteraceae; genus CAIOAK01. The sequence continues at coordinate 566,633 of CAVOWI010000012.1, read as the reverse complement.
GCGGGCTGCCACGACCCGCACGCGTCGAACGCCAAGTTCGTCCTGCTCAAGCCCGGCAACGAGCTCTGCGCCGGCTGCCACAAGCCCGTCCTCGAGCAGGCCGCCAAGTCGAAGTTCAAGCACAGGCCGGTGGAGCAGAACTGCGGCACCTGCCACGACCCGCACGGCTCGGCCAAGGCCGACGACCTGCTCAAGACGGACGTGCCCGGGCTCTGCGTGAAGTGCCACAAGACCGACGGCCAGATCTTCCTGAAGCAGCACATGGGCTACCAGGTGGCCACGTCGCGCTGCACCTCCTGCCACGACCCGCACGGCTCGGACAAGCGAGGCATGCTCTACAACAAGGTCCACGCTCCGGTGGCGAAGCAGATGTGCAACCAGTGCCACGAGCCGCCCGGATCGCCGAGGAAGTTCCAGCCCAAGATCGCCGGCGCCGACCTGTGCCGCGGATGCCACGCGCAGAAGATGACCGAGATGCTGGCGAAGGACCGCGTGCACGTGGCCATGGTGGAGGGGCAGGCCTGCCTCACCTGCCACAACCCGCACGCCGCCAAGCAGTCGGGGCTCATGCGCAAGGGCGGCCAGCTGGCCACCTGCGGCGGCTGCCACGCCGACACCATCAAGCGTCAGAAGCTCTCGCCCACCAAGCACGACCCGGTGGCAACCGGCCAGTGCACGGCCTGCCACGACCCGCACTCGTCCAACGCGCCGCTCCTGATGTCCAACCCGGACATCGTCGAGGGCTGCGGCGCCTGCCACGACTGGCTCAAGCACTCGTCCCACCCCATGGGCGCGAAGACCAAGGACCCCCGCAACAAGAACCTCCAGGTCCAGTGCCTCTCCTGCCACCGCTCCCACGGCACCGAGTACAAGCACATGATGCCGTACCCGACGACGTCCGACCTGTGCACCAAGTGCCACGAGAAGTTCAAGAGGTGATGCCCGTGAACCACTTCGTTCGCGCCTCCGCCCTGCTCGTCGCCGCCCTGGCGCTCTCCCCGGTCGCGGCCCGCGCCCAGACCACGCCGTTCGTCTTCGACCGCGCGATCCTCCAGGACGAGAAGGAGGTGGCCCTGAAGGCGCCCGAGGGGGTCGCCTGTGACGACGCCGGGAACGTCGTCATCGCCGACTCGGGCAACGGCAGGCTCCTCCTCTACCGCTTCGCGGGCGGATCGCTCTCCGCGGCGACGGAGCTCAAGCCCGCAGGCGTGGCCTATCCCAGGCGCCTGCAGCTCGACTCGAAGGGGAACATCCTCGTTCTCGACCCGAAGGCGCGGAAGATCTTCCGGGTCGATCCGAAGGGAGCGGTCCTCGGAGCCATCGAGCTCAAGGCTGGCGCCACCGCCCTCCAGGCGTTCCCGGTGGCCTTCAAGGTGGACTCGGCCGACAACGTCCACGTCGTGGACGCCGTGGGTGCGCGCGTGGTCACGTTCGACCCGGCCGGCTCGGTCAAGCGACAGCTGGACCTGCCGAAGGGGACCACGGCCATCACCGACGTTCACGTGGACGGGAGCGGCAACCTCTACGTCGTGGACGGGTCGCAGGCGGCCGTCTGGTCGGCGGACAAGACCGCCACGGCCTTCAAGCCCTTCACCCCGAGCATGAAGGACAAGATGAACTTCCCCGGCTACATGACGGGGAGCAAGGGACGGTTCTTCCTCGTCGACCAGAACGGGCACGGGATCGTGGTCCTGGGGGCCGACGGCGCCTTCCAGGGCAGGCAGCTCGCCATCGGCTGGGGCGACGGTTACCTCTACTACCCGGCCCAGCTCTGCATCAACGCGGCTGGCTCCGCCTTCATCGCCGACCGTTCGAACAACCGCGTCCAGATCTTCGACACCAATCGCTGAACCCGGCCCAACCGATCAGAAGTAGTAGGCCAGCCCGGCCTGGACGGAGGCCCACTGGGGATTCTTCACGCCCGGGATCGTGGTCATGTTGAACTGGTATCGGCCGCTCAGGTAGAGCCCCAGGCGCTGGGCGACGTTGAAGAGGAACCCCACCTCCGGCGCCACCACCAGTCCGCTCGTGGAGGTGTTCTGCGGACGGTTCACGGTCTGCTGAAGGGTCGAGAACCAGACGCCGCCCAGGCCCACTCCGACGAAGGGCTGCACGGCCGACTGGGTGAAGTAGTAGTGAACCGTGGCGAGCGCGGTGAACGCACCCAGGCGTCTGTAGACGGGGCCGGTGAAGGTCAGCTGGCCCTGCTGGATCGTCAGGCTCGAAATGGTCTGGTCGAACCAGTTCCACGTGGCGCTGCCGCCGACGGCGAGCCTCCCGACCACTCCGATGCGGATGTCGAAGCCGCCGCCCAGCAAGCCGGGGTTGCTGATGAAGTTCGACCGGAGAGAGGTCGTCGGAATCGCCGCGCTCCACCCGACCGCCCAGTAGGTCTGGTACGGATGCCAGGCATCGAGATACGCATCGGCGAGGGCGGGGCGCGGTGCGAGCAAGGTCGCGGCCAGGGCGAGGAAGGTCGCGGCGCGCGCGAACGTGCGGATCATGGCGTCACGAGGTAGGGCGACTGGGCGAAGGCCTGATTCACGGCGCCCACCGCGATCTGGACGTTCCTGGCATTTTCCGGCGTGAGCACGGAATACCCGGCGCCCGCCCAGAGGCGCGGGATGACCGGCCCGGGCTGCGGGTGGGCCGAGGTCGCCCATCTCGACGAGCAGTGTCCCCACCCGGTAGGCCACCCATTGCCAGGGCTGGTCGCAGCCGTATCCCGGGATTCCCCACCATGGCCAGTAGTCGCAGGGAAACCAGGCGTAGTCGGTGCCGGTGAAGACCGACACGTTGATGGCGAGGTCGGCGTCGATGGGGACGACGGGCGGGTATTCGGGGTCGATGCGGGCGACGAGCACGAAACCGCGGGACTTCATGTTCCGCTCGACCGCGCCGATGATCTCGGGCGCGGACTGGAACGTGTAGACCGGCACGCCGGTCGTGTCGTTCACCACCGTCATCTTGTTCACGATGGCGTAGGTGGAGAACGCCCCGAAATCGGTGTCGGGCGCCTGGTAGGTGAGGACTGCCGTCCCGGTGTTGACGACGCTCGGGATGAAGTCGTTCCCGCAGCCGCTCGCTACGAGCGCCACGGCGACCCAGCCCAGCGTGCGGGAAACGACCATCAAGACCTACCTCCGAACGGGTAGTTATCCACGAATCCCGGCCGGGCCGCCACGCCAAAATCAGCGGACGAAGCGCGCCTCGAAGTGTGCGCGGAGCCTCGGATTTCTCCGCAGCAAGCCCGAGCGCCAGCCCCGCGTGTCCCGGGACGTACCCGTTCCCGATGAGGAGCGTCGCGTCCTTGCCGACCCCCTCCGCACCGAGCGCCGCGGCCGTGAAGCTCGTGGCCATGGAGAAGAAGATCACCGTCCCGCCGTCGCGCACCAGGAGCAGCGTCGACAGCTCGGTCCCGGGCACGTTGGCGCAGTTCACCACGAGGTCGAATAGCCCGCCGGCCGACTCCACCCGGTGCAGCGCGTCCACGCCGCGGGTGGCGTCGAGCAGCAGGGTCCGGTCCACCACGCCGATGGTCACGAGGTCGGCGAGCGCCTTCTCGTTCACGTCGGCCGCCACCACCTCGCCCGACCCGGCCAAGGTCTCCCTGGCCTGGGCGCAGACGAGCGCCCCCGACTTCCCGGCCCCGATCACCAGCACCCGCGCGCCAGGCCGGGCGTGGCGGGCCACCAGCGCCGGCGCGCCGCAGACGTCGAGGGCGGCCAGCGCCAGCTTGTCGGGCATGTCGGAGGGCAGCCGCGACCAGTGGCCGGTGGCGAAGAGGATGGCGCTTCCGCGCACGTCGATCCGCTCCACGTCGGGATGGACGGCCAGGATCTCGTCGATCCGGAGCGGCGTCAGCGTGAGCGAAACCAGCGTGGCGATGCGGTCGCCGGGGGCGAGGTCGTCCGCGGCCGGGTTGCGCGGTCCGACCGCGCGCACCCGTCCGATGAGCATCCCGCCCGAGCCGGTGACGGGGTTGTGCATCTTGCCGCGCTCCCGGACGATTCGCCCCACCTCCTCGCCGATGCGGGCCGCGTCGCGCCCCACCTCGTCGGAGATCTGCCTGAAGCTCGCCGAGTCGATGTTGAGGGCGTCCACGTCGATGGAGAGCTCGTCGTCGCCGAGCGGAAGGTCCGGATCGAGCCGGTCGGCGCGCTGGGGGAGCACGCCGGCGGGGGAGATGACACGCCTCAGGCCATAGGGATCCACGGTGGGTCGAGATTACGCTACATTCGCTCCCTCATGCGCTACCGGGTCTCCATGCACCACCCCCATTCCCACCTCTTCGAGGTCGAGGCGGTTCTCGCCGAACCCGGCCCGTCCCCCGTCCTGGCGCTGCCGGTCTGGACGCCGGGCAGCTACCTCGTCCGCGAGTTCGCCCGCCACCTCGAGGGCATCGAGGCCGACGACGGCGCCGGGCGGAAGCTCCCGGTGGTCCGGCTCGACAAGCACCGCTTCCGCGTGGAGGCCGGCGGCGCGGCGCAGGTGCGGGTGCGCTACCGGGTCTACGCGAACGAGCTGACGGTTCGCACGGCCCACCTCGACGGCACGCACGCCTTCTGGAACGGGGCGAACCTCTTCCTCTACGCCGAGGGGAGGGTGGACGAGCCGGTCGAGCTGGAGATCGCCCCGCCCCCGGGCTGGCGCGTGGCCACGGCCATGGACGGCGGCCCCACCCGGTTCACCGCGCGTGACTACCACGAGCTGGTGGACTCGCCGGTGGAGGTGGGGACGCACGCGCTCGCCACCTTCGAGGCCCTCGGCAAGCGGCACGAGGTGGCCATCTCCGGCCGCGGACACGTGGACCTGCCCCGCTTCGCGGCCGATCTGAAGAAGGTCGTGGAGCACCTGGGCGGCCTCATGGGCGGGCTGCCCTACGAGCGCTACCTCTTCATCGTCCACCTGACCGACAAGCGGCGCGGCGGCCTCGAGCACGAGCGGAGCACCACGCTCGCGGTGGCCCGGACCGCCTTCTTCCCCAGGGAGAGCTACGAGGAGACGCTGGCGCTGGCCGCCCACGAGTTCCTCCACCTCTGGAACGTGAAGCGGCTCCGGCCCGCGGCGCTCCGCCCCTACGACTACTCCCGGGAGCAGTACACGCGGCTGCTCTGGTGGTTCGAGGGGGTGACGAGCTACTACGACCGGCTCACGCTGGTGCGCACCGGCCTGGGCGAGGCGAAGGGCTGGCTGAAGCACCTGGGCGAGGAGTGGACGGGTCTCTCGCGGCAGCCCGGCGCCGGGAAGATGAGCCTGGAGGAGGCGAGCCTCACCGCCTGGGTGAAGTACTACCGCCCCGACGAGAACAGCCCGAACAGCGCGGTCTCCTACTACCAGAAGGGGGAGCTGGTGGCGCTCTGCCTCGACCTCGCGCTGCGGCGCGCCGGCGGATCGCTCGACGACCTGCTCCGCGGACTTCACGCGCGGTACGCGGCGACGGGGCTTCCCGAGGACGGCGTGGAGCGGGCGGCGGCCGAGGTGATGGGGGAGGGCGCGGCGCGGGACTTCTTCGACCGCTTCGTGCGAGGCACGGGGCCGATCGAGGCCGCGCTCGATCCGGTCGGGCTGCGGCTCTCGCGGCGCGTCGCCCAGTCGCTCGACGACAAGGGGGGCACGCCGCCGCGGAAGAACGGCGACGACCCGGCTGCCGGCTGGCTGGGCGCGGAGATCCCATCGGGCGCGAAGCTCGTGGTGCGCACCGTCCGGGAGGGGAGTCCCGCCGGGACGGCCGGGCTGTACGCCGACGACGAGATCCTGGCCGAGTCTGGCTTCCGCGTGGACCGGGGCGCCCTCTGGGACCGGATGCGGCAGGTCGGGCCGGGCGGCCAGCTGCGACTCACGGTGTTCCGCAAGGACGAGCTCGTCGAGGTCCCGGTGACGCTCGGTCACGCCCCCGAGGAGGTCGTGTGGCTGGAGCCGGTTCCGGACGCCACGCCGGCGCAGAAGATCGGCCTTCCTGGCCTGGACCGGGGCGGCACTTCCGGAGCGTTGAGGCGCGGAGGCGCCGGGATCGGTGCTTCAACGCTCCGTGACCGGGCCCGGGGCCCGCAGCGCGCACACCTCGTTGGAACGCGGCGACTCGCGCATCTGGTCGTCCACCGCCGCCACCCGGTAGCAGTCCGCCTTGGCGCCCATCTTGCCGGACGGATTGAAGGTGCTCCCGCGGGTGAGACCCACGCTCTTCGTGCCGTTCTCGGACACCCGGTAGACCCGGTAGAGGACCCCCTCCTGCTCCGAGGGCTCCCACTGGAGGAGAAGATCCGTGGTGGAGACTCGAACCACGCGGAGGTCGGAGGGCGAGGTGAGCTGCGACGGGTCGGCCGTCCGGGCACAGATCGGCCCGGCGGGCCCGGAGCGGTTGCCGGCCGCGTCGAACGCACGCACCGTGTAGCAGAACTCCTGGTTCGCGGGGAGCTTGCGCTCCCGCGCGCGCGTTGCCGGCACGGTGGCGATCACCGCGCCGTCGCGAAGCACCTCGTACCCCAGCACGCCCACGTCGTCGGTGGACGGGTCCCAGCCCACGAAGATCTGCGTGGAAGAGACCGACACCGCGGCAGGCCTGCCCGGGCGCGTGGGCGGAGTGAGGTCGGGAGTGGTGGCGCAGGCCTGCGCCGCGGGCGACCGGTTGCCGGCCGCGTCGAGGGCCAGCACCGCGTAGCAGTACTTCGTCCCGGGGTGCAGTCCACCGTCTGTGAACGACGGATCGGGGAGCCCCGCGGCCACCACCTTCTCCCCGCGCTTCACCTCGTACCCGGTCACGCCGACCTCGTCGGTGGATCGCGCCCAGGCGAGATGGATGGCGACGTCGCTGTGGGGCTGTGGCATCGAGGGTCGCGGGTATCGACGGCGGCGTGAGATCGGGGGTGGTGGCGCACGCCTCCGGAGCGGGCAACGAGCAGTTTCCCGGCCGCGTCGCAGGCGCGCACCGTGTAGCAGTAGGGCCGTGCCGGAAGGAGCCCCCGCTCCCGCGTCGCGGGGCCCGTGGCGACGAGAACCGGGGCACCGGCACGCTGGATCTCGTAGCGGACCACGCCCACGTCGTCCAGGGAGGCTTCCCAGGCGAGCTCGACGACACGTTCCTCCGCCGCGCTCGCCGTCACGCGCTGAGGCACCGTAGGCGGGGTCGTGTCGGGGAACGTGGCGCAGGCCGGGTCGGATGCGGTCGATCGGTTGCCGCCGGCGTCGAGTGCCTTCACCGTCCAGCAGTGCTCCTTTCCCGAGGCGAGCTTCTCCTCCCTGGCCTTGGTGCCGTTCACCGAGGCGACGCGCACCTCGGCACGGAAGAGCTCGTAGCCGGTCACGCCGACGTCGTCCGTGGAAGGGCTCCAGGACAGCTCCGCGACGTTTCCCGGGAGCATCCTCACCGCCACGCCGGACGGGGAAGTCGGCGGGCTGGTGTCGAGCGTCTGTGCGCACGCGGAGGCGGAGGGAGCCGAGGTGCGGCCCGCCGGGTCGACGGCACGCACGGTGTAGCAGTAGCGGGTGCCGGCCCGGAGATTCGAGTGGACAGCGTGCGTCTCCTCCGTGCGGCCCACCCGGACGGCGCCCTGGAAGAACTCGTAGGCGACGGTCCCGGTGGCGGAACTGGACGGCTGCCAGGCAATCGCGATCTCGGAGGAAGATTGGGCCGTCGCCTGCAGCCCGCCCGGCGCGGACGGTGCGCGGACCGAGGCGGGGGCTGGGCCAGCCTGGGGCGGAGCGGGGGCCGGCGCCGGGACCGAGGGCGCGGCCGTCACCGTCGGTGGCTTCGGGGAGGCCGGCGTCGGCACGGGCTCGCGAGTGCAGGCCCCGAGCACGGCCAAGGCGGCAAGCGCAAGGCGAACCGAGCCGGCGAAGCATGGCGCGAGGCGTGGTTGGGGCATCGATGCGGCTAGCTGCAACCCTCGTACTAGGGGATTTGGACCCCATGTGCGTTCAAATAGCTGAAATTCCTACATCGAGGTCAAGCGAATGCGCGGCTTTTCACCCACTTGCGGGGGGAAATGCCCCAGATGGGGCCCGCGAGCCGGTAAAGGGGCTCACTTCTTCTGGTGGCACTCCCCGCACTTCTCCAGATCGGCCCGGAGCAACTTCTTGCGAAGCGCATCGTGGGCGTTGTGGCAGCGGATGCAATTCTTCGGAGCGTGAACGTGCTGCCGCGCGTCCTCGTGGCAAGCGAGACACATGTTGTCGCCACCCTCGAGGAGCGGGCCGCCCCATCTCTTGGTGTGGCAGCCGAGGCAATCGCGGGCCGCGTAAGGGGCGTGGGAGGAGACGGCCTTGGTGCCCCAGGGCAGGGGTTCACCGCCGTCGAGGGCGACGCAGGGTGCTGCGGCGAAGAGCAGGGCCGCCGAGACGGCCGCTCGCAAGCGGCCCGCGACGGGACCGAAAAGCACTGGCTGGCTTGATCCCGCTCAAGTGATGGACCCCGTGAACATGAACGCCAAGGCTCACCCTACGATGCATCGACGATCCGGCCTAGTACCCGATGTGTGGGGCCACCCGGGCGCACTCGGTCGTGCTAACTGACAAGGGAAACGAACCGGTCGATGCCGACCAGGTCAAGCGGGGGCCTCGTGAACCACTTCCATTCTCGATCTCTTCTTGCGGTTGCCTTGCTCGCACTGGCGGCGGCTGCGCAGGCGGCGCCCGCGCCGGCCGCCAAGCCCAAGTCGGCCCCGGCCACGCCTCCGCGCCAGGCCCCGCTGCCCTCGAGCGAGAAGGCGGCCTGGACCCACGCGCCCTTCGCCGCGGGCGACTGCTCGATCTGCCACGAGAGGAACGACGCGAAGAACCCCGGCAAGCTCGTGAAGCAGGGCAACGAGATCTGCTTCATGTGTCACGACGAGTTCCAGCCCATCATGTCGCGAAAGCACCCGCACGCCCCGGCCAAGGCGAGCTGCACCTCCTGTCACAACGCCCACGACGCCCGGCAGGGGAAGCTGCTCCACGCGGAGGCCTCGGCGCTCTGCCTGGGCTGCCACGCCGGCGTGAAGGCCCTGGCCGAGGGCTCGAAGGTCAAGCACGACGCCCTCACCAGCGGGAAGAAGTGCCTGGGCTGCCACAATCCGCACGCCTCCAACGTGGAGAAGCTCCTCACCCAGCTCCCCTTCGACCTGTGCGTGAGCTGCCACTCGGTGGACGGGTTGAAGGACGGGGACGGCAAGACGCTCACCAACTTCCAGAAGTGGCTCGGCGACAACAAGGAGTGGCACGCGCCGGTGGCGGCCAAGGACTGCTCCTCCTGCCACCTCCCGCACGGCGGCCCCAACTTCCGGCTGCTCGTGGCCGAGTACCCGCCCGAGTTCTACGCTCCGTACGACCCGAAGAACTACGAGCTCTGCTTCACCTGCCACAACGCCGATGTGGCGAAGAACGCCGAGACCGCCACGCTGACCGGCTTCCGGGACGGTTCCCGGAACCTCCACTTCGTCCACGTGAACAAGGCGGACCGCGGCCGCACCTGCCGCGCCTGTCACGAGGTGCACGCCTCCAAGCAGGCGCACCAGATCCGCGACGGCGTCCCCTACGGATCGAAGGGCTGGATCCTCAAGGTCGGCTACACGAAGACGCCGAACGGCGGCTCCTGCGCCAAGACCTGCCACGACACGAAGGGCTACGACCGGAAGCTCACGCCCACGGCCGCGGTGCCCACGGCGACCACGGCCAAGAAGAAGTAGCGCGATGCTCCTGGCGCGCGCCTTGCTGATGCTCTGGCTCGCCACGCCCGGCGGCGCCGAGGCCTTCACGAACGTCGCCATCGGCGAGCGCATCGACCCGGAGGACCTCCCCACCCTGGACGGGGGGACCGAGCCCCTCTTCTCCGCGAAGGCGCAGGCCAACGTCTTCATCTTCTTTCGTCCCAACCAGGAGCACTCCACCGAGACCTTGAAGGCCATGGCCGCCTGCGAGGAGGAGTTCAAGGGCAAGCCCGTCCACTGGGTCGCCATCGTCTCGTCGACCTGGGACGTCAAGGACGTCCGCAAGATGGTCACCGACACGGGCATCCGCATGCCGGTGGTGGTGGACCAGGCCGACCGGCTCTACGGCAAGCTCGGGCTGCGGCTCCATCCGGTGATCGGCGTCGCGGACGGGAAGTTCAAGCTCCTCGCCTACGAGCCCTTCATGAAGGTGAACTACTGCGACCGCATCCGGGCACGGATCCAGTTCGCCCTCCAGGAGATCACCGCGGAGGACGTGAAGAAGGTGGAGGCGCCGGAGAGGGCGACGATGCCCGGGGAGATCGCAGGCGCGGCCCTGAAGCGGCGCCAGAACCTGGGCGAGATGCTGCTCAGGTCGAAGCAGTACGACAAGGCCGCCGCGGAGGCGACGGCGATCCTCGCGAAGGACCCGAAGTACGTCCCGGCGCTGGTCCTCCTCGGAGATGCGCGGGCGGGGCAGGGGAACTGTGCGGAGGCCGTGGTGTCGTACGACGCGGCGCTGGCGATCGATGCCGCGAACAAGGGCGCGCAGGGCGGCAAGCAGGCGTGCGCGGGTGGGAAGTAGAGAAGGGGCGGTTGCCCCGCTGGCACTCTTGCCCCGGTTCCTCCCCATGGCTTCGTCCGCCCGCTCCCTCCGCGTCCTGCCTCCAGACGCACCTTCCGCGCCACCGCGCCACGAACGCGCCACGGCCGTGGCCGCCTTCCTGCTCGTGCTCACGACGCTGGGGTTCATGCAGGAGCGGCTCCGCCTCCGCGCACTGCTCCTCGACCGCTTCGTTCCCGGTGCTGGATGGGTGGAGGTCGTCCTCCTCGCGGTGTATGCGGCACTGGTGGCGCGCTGGCTCCTCGATGAGAGGAGGGTGGCGACCTGGCGGGTGCGCCTCTGGCTGCTCTTCTCGGTCGTCTTCTTCGCGCAGCTCGGCCTGGGGCTGCTCGGGTTCTCGAAGTTCCTCATGACCGGTGCGCTGCACGTGCCGGTTCCGGCGGTGATCGTCGCCGGCCCGGTGTTCCGAGGCGGCGGCTTCTTCATGCCTGTCCTCTTCGGGGTGACGCTCCTCCTCGTCGGGCCGGCCTGGTGCTCGCAACTCTGCTACTTCGGGGCCTGGGACAACCTCGCCGCGAACGCGCTCCCCCGGGCGAAGAAGACGCCCGGATGGCTGGAGCGGCTGCGCTGGGTCTCCCTCGCGCTGGTGGTCCTGGTCGCGATCGGCCTGCGGGCAGCCGGCGTGCCGGGGATCGTGGCCGCCGGCTTCGGGATCGGCTTCGGGATCGGCGGCGTGGGCTTCATCGTCCTCTGGTCGCGGCGCAAGGGCGTCATGACCCAGTGCGTGGCCTACTGCCCCATCGGCGCGCTGGCCGCGACGTTCGGGCGAGTCTCCCCGTTTCGCCTGGAGATCGGCGACGGGTGCAACGAGTGCCGCCTCTGCTCGCTCGTATGCCGCTACCGGGCGCTCGAGATGGAGGACCTTCGGCGCAAGCAGGCGGGGGGCACTTGCACGCTGTGTGGCGATTGCCTGGCCTCCTGCCACTCCGGGCTCATCCGCTTCCGATTCCTGGGGCTCTCGCCGACCGCGGCCCGCGCCACCTTCGTCGCGCTCATCGCCGCGTTTCACGCCGTGTTTCTCGGAGTGGCGAGGATTTGAAGGTGTTGCCCGCCAGCACCAGGAACGAGGTCGGAGGCGGCTCGCCGGGGAGGCGGACGGCGGTGGCGATCGGCGCAGGGCTCGCCCTCCTGGTGGCCCTCGTCTACTGGCAGGTCCGACCGGTTCGACTTCGTCAACTTCGACGACCCCGAATACGTCTCCCGGAACCGATGGGTGCTGCAAGGGCTGACCTGGGACGGCATCGCCTGGGCGTTCACCGGGTTCCGGGTGTCCAACTGGCATCCGCTCACCTGGCTCTCCCACATGCTCGACGTGCAGCTCTTCGGGCCGACCCCCGGAGCGCACCACGTCGTGAGCGCGGCGTTCCACGGGCTGAACACGGTTCTCCTCTTTGCGCTGTTGCGCGGTGCCACGGGAGCGACGTGGCGCAGCGCCTTCGTGGCGGCGCTCTTCGGGATCCACCCCCTTCACGTCGAGTCGGTTGCCTGGGTGTCGGAGCGCAAGGACGTCCTGAGCACGCTCTTCCTCTTGCTGACCCTCCAGGCCTGGGTCGGATTCGTGCGCGGCCGGCGCGCGGGTCTTTACCTGGCGGCCCTTGGGTTCTTCGCACTGGGATTGATGTCGAAGCCCATGCTGGTGACGACGCCGTTCCTCCTGCTGTTGCTCGACGCGTGGCCACTCGGCAGGTTCTCGGGGACTGGAGTCCGGCCGTTCTTCCGGACGCTGGGAAGGCTCGCCGTCGAAAAGGCGCCCTTCTTCCTGCTCGCGGCCGCGGCGAGCGCGGTCACCTGGCTGGCCCAGTCGGCAGGGGGCGGCGAGAGCGCGGTCTCTCCCGTCGCACTCTGGCCCAGGGTCGCGAACGCACTGGTGTCCTACGTCCGCTACCCCGTCTTCACGGTCTGGCCCCAGGGGCTTGCGTCCTTCTACCCTCATCCGGCGACGACTGGGCCCGGGACACCGGTGCTTCCTGCCCTCGGCGCTGCGTCGGTTCTCTTGCTCGTCACCGTCTGGGTCGTCAGGGAGCGGACGACTCGGCCCTACCTGGCCTGGGGATGGCTCTGGTACGTCGGGACGCTCGTGCCGGTGATCGGATTTCTCCAGGTGGGCGGCCAGGCCATGGCCGACCGCTACACCTACGTTCCGCTCATCGGGATCTTCGTCGCCGCCGTCTGGGGGCTCGCCGATGCTGGCGGAGGCCCGCCGGGTCCCTCGCCCGGTCATGGCCCTGCTGGCGGGCGCCGTGGTCGCCCTCTTCGGGGCGATCTCCTGGAGACAGGCTGGGTTCTGGAGGGACAGCGTCACCCTCCATCAGAGATCCCTCGACGTGACGGCGTCCAACTGGAAGGCATCGCAGGGTCTGTGCGACGCCCTCCTCGATCTGGGCCGCTTCGGGGAGGCGACCGCAGCATGCGAGCAAGCGATCCGGATCCTCCCCGTCTACCCGGAGGCCTGGCAGACGCTCGGTGTCGTCCGGGCGCGTATGGGGAAGCCGGACGAGGCCATTCCATTCTTCCTCAAGGCCCTGGCCCTCCGGCCCGACTACTTCAACGCACTGAGGAACCTCGGCTCGGCCTTGGGCAATCTCGGGGACTACGAACAGGCCTCGGGGTACTTCCGGCAGGCGCTGCGGCTCCGCCCCGACGACGCCGAGACCTGGGGCTATCTCGGGCTCGCCCGGCTTCGGGCCGGGGATCGAGACGGCGCGACCGTGGCCTACCGGCGACTCCAGGCACTCGATCCTTCGAGGGCCGAGGCACTTCGTCGAACGCTCGATCCGTAGGCCCCTGCCGGTCAGCGATCGGTCGAGGATGCCGGAACGGGCGGGCCCAGGTCGAAGACGTTCCAGTCGTCGGAGACGAGCAGGGTGCGAACGCCGGGCGTCGCCGAGAGCTGGCTCGAGAAGGGCTCGAACTGCGGGTCGTAGAAGCAGGCCACGTAGCGCGCACCGAACCGCTCCCGGACCAGCGCTGCGACGTTGGGCGGGGGGCGCCGCGTCGCCGCGTACCAGAGGGCGTAGAGCTCCGGGTCCTTGGCCTGGAAGAGCGTGGGGTCGAGGGCGACGAGGAAACGTCTGCCGGGCAGCGCCTGCATGAGGTAGCCGGTCATGCCCCACTCGCAGGTGAAGACCTGGGCCCCGGGTGGAATCCCATCCCGCATCACCTTCGCGACGTAGGACGGGATCCGGTTCGGCCACTCCCTCAGCCGCGCCAGGAGACCGGCCTCCTCGCGTGCCTGGTAGAGGAGCGCCGCGGCGAGCAGCCCGAACGGGGCGAAGCGGAGGCGGGGCCGGGGGTCGAGCCGCAGCGAGAGGGCCAGGGCCACGACGGAGAACGGGACGAAGTACTCGGTGAACCGTGCCGTTCGCGCCGTGAGGGCGCCGAAGGCCAGGGCGGTCAGGGCGAAAGCCAGCGGCACGCTCGAGGCGCTCCGCCCCCGCCAGGCCAGGACGAGAGCGGCAGCGGACATGGCCGCGGCGAGCAGGAGCAACTCGACCCACTGACCCAGGGTGAAGACGTCGAACTCGGAGCCCATCTCCAGGCCGGCCTTGCCTCCCCAGGCGTTCATCACGAGCACGCGCCCCAGGACGAGCCAGGCGAAGCGGACGAGGTTGGCGCCGTTGGGGTGCAGGACCAACCCCAGGGCCACGGCCCCCAACGCCACGGCGGCCGGCTTCCATCGGAGCCGTTCCCCGGAAAGGAGTCGAGCCGTCTCGGCGATGCCGGCGAGCACGACGGGCATGGCCCAGGCGATGTAGGTCCAGGGATAGAGGAAGGACGCGATGGCGAGGACGAGGAGCCGTCCTCGCGCCGCCGCCCAAAGAACCACGATCGCCAGCGCGATCGAGAGCACGTGAGGACGGACCAGCAGGAAGCGGTAGAGGAATGCCGACGACGCAGCCAGGGGCAGGAGCGCCCAGGCGCCGGGAAATCGGATGCCCTCGGCTCGGAGGACGGCGTGGAGCGCGATCAGGAGGGCTGCGCCGGAGATCGTGCCCACGATCTTCGACGCCGTGATCCACCCGAGACCCGTCAGCGGGACATAGAGCAGGTGAAAGATCAGTTCCTTGTCGGCGTAATGGTCCGCTAGCCAGCTCATGGACGTCCACGGAAAGGCGTGGAGGATCCCGTGCTCGGCGATGAGGCTCCCCACGGCCGCGTGGTAGGCCGTGTCCGCGTCGGATGGAACGCGGGCGAAGAGGAACTGGAGCCCGCCTGCGACGGCGAGCGCCACGAGGGCGAAGGCGGCAAGCCACCACCAGGAAGGCGAGGATCGCTGGGTGGGCTGGGAAGGGATGTCCATGATCACTGCGGATGCTGGACCCGGAACACGTCGAAACCGTCGATGAGCCCGTCGCCCCAGGTCCAGGGCAGGTAACCCCACGAGTTCGAGAAGAATCCCGCGCCGGACGACTTGTCCATCACCCGGCCACCGGGTTCCGCGTGACGAAGTCGACGGACCGGGACGAGGGCTTCCATCTTCTCGACGTCGAGGTGGGGCTCGCAGTTCACGCAGGCGACCACCAGGTCGCCGTTCCTCGGGAACGGAGGCTCTATGGGGAAGAATCGCGCTCCCGCCTCCTCGGCGTACCACTGGAACCCCCAGTGCCCGACGTACCAGACCCGGCGGCCACTCGCGATCTCGGGAGCGATGAGGGTGCGGGCCGCCGTTCGCCCCAGGTCCGCGAAGGCCGCATCTGCGCGAAGGATGGCGATCCCCAGGACCGCCGAGGCCACGAGGACCAGTGCGAGCACGGGCCGGCCCAGGCCCGGCCTGGATTCCATCGCGCGAGCCAGGAGAATCGCCGCCGCTGGTGCGGAGGCGAGCAGGTACTTGGCCGGGAGGTGGACGTAGATCGCAGCGGGAAGCGC
Organism: uncultured delta proteobacterium; assembly: GCA_963700085.1. Classification (GTDB taxonomy): domain Bacteria; phylum Myxococcota; class Myxococcia; order Myxococcales; family Anaeromyxobacteraceae; genus CAIOAK01. The sequence continues at coordinate 551,237 of CAVOWI010000012.1, read as the reverse complement.
CAGGAGCAGCCAGATGCCGAGCGTGAACTGGATCCCGTCCCGTCTCCGGACGGCGTCCAGGATGACGTCGACGAGCGCCGCCACCGACAGACCGGCCACGGGTGCCAGAAGCCACGGAGTATCCGAGGGATGGGCGAGGCGCAGCAGTGCCGCTGCCGCAGCGGTTCCGCCCACGAGAAGGGCGAGGCGTCCGAACGCGGGTCGCCAGCGAAGCAATACCCAGGGGAGCGCGAAGGGAAGCGCCAACGCCCAGTGGATCGCGAACGCGACGAGGTTCGGGGCAACCTTTTCAAGGGAACTGAACCGGGTTGCGGCCGCGGTGATCGACCCGGAACCTGGAGCCGGGTCCCGGGTCAGGAGGGTGACCCCCGCGGTGACGGCGAGCGCCATGACGATGGGCGACCACCGGGACCACGGTCCACGCCGCCACTCACGAAGAGAGAACACGTCGCCGACCAGCAGCAGCGCGCCGAGGCCCAGGAGAAGCACGAGGTGCGTGCGGGCAAGCGGAGCCAGCCCGAGAAGGAGGGCGGCGCCCGCGGCCTGACGCCACCGGCTCTCCTGTCGCCACGCCACAACCTGTTCCAGGCCGGCCACCCCGAGCGCCATCGCCGGGACGTCGGGCATCGCCGTGCCGGCCATGCCGAGCACGGCGGGTGCAACGCCCAGGAGCAGGCCAGCAGCAGCCGCCCATGCCAAGGAAGCCCCGAGCCGAAGCGCGAGCGCGACCGTGGCGACGATCGCGAGCCAGAGCATCCCGACCTGGGCAGCGTGGGCCACCCGCTCGGAGCCCCCCGCCAGGATCGCGGGCACGAGGAGCCAGGCCATCACCGGACCGGTCGGGACGATCGCGGAGACCCGCTCCGGTTTCAGGTTCCAGGGCATCTCGAATGCGGTGGGGTGGAGAGGATCCGCTACGGCGTGCCGGGCCTCGAACAAGAACACCGTGTCGTCCATCGTGAAGGCCTTGTCGAGGAACGGCAGCAGGAGAATCGTGGAGAGGATCAGCGCGGGCGCCGATCCGCGCAGGATGGCGCGGCTGGTCACCGGGCCGGGCGGACTCACGGGCGTGCCTCTTCCGGGACCGGAGCCGGCGGGGCCTGCTGGTCGAGCATGGCGAGGGCGCTGCGGAGCTTCACGTCCCTGGGAGACACGCGCAGGCCGTCCAGAACGACCTGGCGGGCCTCGTCGACGCGCCCGCTCCGGAACAGGGCCGCGCTCAGCCAGTAGCGCACGTCGGCGGATCGGGGGGCACGCTCCAGTTGCACCGAGAACACCCGGATCGCATCTGCCGCGTACCCGGACGTCACGAGAAGCCTGCCGATCTCGATCTGACGCTGGACGTCCGGACGGATCGCGTCGCCGGCAGATGGCCTCCCCGGCGGCCTCGGCCGGGCGTCGCAGGTAGACGAGCGCGAGCGCGCGAGCGAGGTGGCGGTCGGCGTCGTCCGGCGAACGGGCGATGAACGCCTCGAGTTCGCCCACTGCCGCGGCGACGCTCACCGCGCCCCCCAGCTCGGCTGCGTAGCTCGATGCGGCGTAGAGGCTTCGGGGCGACGCCCGGGCAGCCGCACGCCACAGGTGAAGATCGTCCTCGAAGGCGGCGGCCCGCCCGTGGGTCGCCGCGACGAGGACCAGCGACGCGGCGACGCCGAGGGCCAAGGCCGCGGATGGGTGGCGGCGATGCAGGGCGGCCAGCCCCGCGCCCACGAGGGCACAGGGCGCTGCCAGCGCCAGGTACTGGAGGTGGTTCGAGACGGGACCCACCGCGAAGTAGGCCATGTCGAGGAGGCCGAGCACGGGGAGGACCATGAGTGCGTGGTAGCCAAGGCCAAGGGCGAGCGATCGACCCCAGGAGCGACGTCCGGCGGCCCACGCTGCGCCTGCCGCGATGATCACGAACAGTAATGGAATCCAGAATGCCGGAGAGCCCGGCGCCACGGGCCACCTCGGGTAGACGACGCCCAGGTCGACGGGGACGAACGCCTTCTGCACATAGGAAAGCAGCGCCCACCCGGCGCCTGCGACGCGCTCCGCGAAACCGCGCTCCGCGATCTCGCCCCGGATCACGTTGACGCCCTGTGTCCAGAGGGTCAGGGCGCCGAAGGCCGCGGAGAGCAGGACGAACGGAACGATCCTGGCGAGATCGCGTCGCGTGACGGCCCGCCGCCGGTAGAGCGCGATGCCGAGCTGGACGAACGGCAGCATGACGACGGAGGTCTTTGCCAGGAGGGCGCACAGGTAGAGGAGGAAGGAAGCGACGGCGTCCCGGCGGCGACCCGCCTCGTCGAACCGGGTCCAGGCGAGCAGAGACGAGAAGAAGAACACGCCGGAGAGCACGTTCTTCCGTTCCGACACCCAGGCCACCGACTCGACGGCGACGGGGTGGATCGCGAACAGCAGACCGGCAACCGCGGAGCCGGGGACGCGGAGCGCCCGGAGCAACCGCCAGAGGAGGATGGACGAAAGGATGTGAAGCGAGACGTTCACCACGTGGAAAGGTGCGGCATTCCGACCCCAGAGACGAGCTTCCACCCAGAAGGTGGTCCAGGTGAGGGGCCAGTAGTCGGTGGCGTCACCGCTGAACCAGATCCGCCAGAGAGGACCCCGGAGCAGGGGTGCTTCCCAGAGCAGGACGTGGTCGTCCCACACGAACCCGGCGCGAAAGGCGGGCCAGTAGGCAACGATGCCCGCCGCTGCGATGACGGCAGCCACCGCCGCATCCCGGAGCCTGTCCGACCGGATCACCGCCGGAATCTAGCCCACCCCCGGAGGGGCGCCTAACGGGATCCGTTGCCGGTGCCGGAGCGTCCGTTCGGCGGGGAAGGGGTCAGCACGGCCACCCCCGCGCACAGCAACCCCACGCCCATCCAGTAGTAGTTCGCAAAGGCCTGCTTGTTGAACGCGACGAAGACGATCCAGGCGCTGGCACTGGCGAGCGTCGCCCGACCGATCGTCACGGACCCTCGCAGCGTCGCGACGAGCGTTGCGCCGGCGAGGACGAACGCCGGCCAGGATGGAGACTTCGGGCCCCCCAGAGCGAACAGGGCCGCGGGCCAGGAAAGGGCGTCCTGACGGAACGGCTGGCGAAGCTGAAACTCGAGGACACCCCGCACGAAGGCACGCGGTTCGATGGCCAGGAAGGGGAGCGCGAGGGCGATCGCACCGGCAGCCGCCACGAGGATGGACCTGGCGCGCGCCTCCCTCGGGAGGAGGAAGAGGAAGGAGACGAGCAGGAGGGGCACGTACTGCTTGGTCGAGATGGCCAACGCCGCAGCGAGCCCAGGAACCAGCCAGGCCTTCCACGCCGACGATCCGTCCCCTGCGCGGCTGGCGGTCCTGGCCACGGCCAGCGCGACCAGGAGAACGGCGGCGAGAGCCAGCGGCTCGGTCCACGCCAGCTCGATGACCATCCATCCCTGTGGCTGCAGCAGCAACAGGGCCCCGGCCAGTTCCGCCTCCAGCGATCCCTTCCCCAGGGCCCGGACGAGGAGCGCCGAGATGGCCAGCGCCGCCAGCATGGTCCAGCGGACGTCCCCGAGCAGGACGCCCGGAACGTCGAGCAGGAGGACGAGGGGCATGTACGGGTACGCCAGGATGCGCCGCCCGTCCGGAGACAGGAGCGACGGGTCGAGGAAAGGGGTGCCGGGCCCGTAGGGGTTCGCGTAGGCGAGGGCATACGGATTGCGGCCCGAGAGCAACGCGATCGCTCCCCGCTGCTGGATCTGCCACACGTCGATGCCAGGCGCAGGGGACGCGAGGATGACCATCGCGGCGAGCGCGATCCCGAGGGCCACGATCACCGGGAAACGAATCCGGGCGACCCACCCAGGCGGTTCGCGCCAGAAGTAGGTGAGCAGGATCACGCCGACGACGGCCAGTGCCGGACGGAAGGCGCCGAGCCGCAGCGGGGTCCACGGCCACGCCGGGGAGGAAGAGCAGGTCGTGAACCCAGCTCGTTCCGATGCCGAGCGCGAGGATGCCGATCGTCGCCCGCCTCCCTGTCCCGGGCGAGTGGGCGGCCGATGCAAAGGTGCCGACCAGCGCGGCGGAGCCAGCGATCGAGACCAGTGCGAGCGCCACCGGACTGTACATTCCGGAAGAGACGGCGAGCGCGATCGCCAGGACGACGGCCCCGAAGGCCGCCAGTCCAGGAGCCGCCGATGACCAGAGTGACTCTCGCGCCGCCGACATGGTGCGCCAGTTTCTGCTAGATCAGTCCGCGCGTGAAGGAGCAATCCGAGGAGCGCACCAAAGCCGTGGTTGGCGTCGCCGGGTTCGCGCGACGGCACGCCGACGCCCTGGGGGCCTGCGCCCTCTACGCAGCCCTGTTCCTCGCCTGGAACGCCATGGGCGGCGCCTTTCACGTCTGGCCAGACCTCTGGCAACTCCTGCCGTGGCCGTCGCTCGTCGAGGATCTGCCCGGGGCGATGCTGGACCTTCACTCCCAGCCGCCCTTCCTGAATCTCCTCTTCGGCCTGGCGCTCCAGGCCTCGATCGCGACCGGCCTGCCGGTGGAGTCCCTGCTCCAGCCCGTCTACTTCGCGGTGGGTGGCGCGTCGGTCGCGACGTTCGCCGTGCTGGCGCGGCGCCTGGTGTCCCGCCCGGCGGTCCGGTGGATCGTCGTGCTGCTCTTCGTCGCGAATCCGTACCTCTACGCATCGCTTCACTACGTGTTCTACACGCCGTGGGAGCTGCTCTTCCTGCTCCTCTCGGCGCTCCACGGACTTCGACTCCTGGAGCACCCGAGCCCGGGACGGTTCGCCGCGGCGCTCGCGCCGGCCGTGCTCCTCGTTTACACGCGGAGCCTCTTCCACCCGATCTGGTTCGTTGGACAGGTGGTGCTTCTCGCCATGCTCGCTCGACCCGCGCTGCCCTGGCGGCGGGGAGCAATGGTGGCGTCGGCCGCGCTGCTTCTCGTGGCAGCTTGGCCCATGAAGAACCTCGCCCGCTTCGGGTTCTTCGGCTTCTCGAGCTGGTCGGGGATGAGCATCGCGCGTGGGCTTCCCACGGGGGAGCCCCTGCTTCCGAGCGGTTACCAGGCCCGGCTGGGTGCATTCGCCCGGACGAGCAACGAGCCCCCCGCTCCCGGCGCGGTGGCGCGGGCCGAGCGGCTCGTGCCTTCCGAGTTTCGCGACCGGCCGGCTCTCGCCTCCGTGGCCAAGCCCGACGGCTCTCCCAACTGGAACCACTACGCGCTCATCCCGCTGTCCAGGGAGCTGGGCGCGGCGGCCCTGGCGACGCTGCGCGAGGACCCGTCACTGCTCCTCATGAAGGGCGCCGACTTCTACGCGAACGGTTTCGCCCTCTTCGAGGCCCGCTGGCCCTACAAGACCGGCTACTCCCCCGAGATGACGACCGGCCAGGGATGGGCCAAGGCCTACGAGATGGTCGTCTTCCTTCCCTTTCGCGACTACGACCCAGCCGTGACCCGCATCAGCACGGGATTCGCCATTCTCTTTCCGCTGATCGTCGTGGCGGCGCTCGTCGTGCTCTGGAGACGCCGGAGGCGCTGGAACGCGCCGGACCGGACCGTGGCCCTGATGCTCTTCTCCATCGGATGGGTCCTCGCCATGGTGCTCTTCGTCGATGGTCCCGAGGGGAACCGGGTGCGGTACTCGACCGAGCCCTTCCTGTTCCTGGTCGCCGGGTGGCTCGTCGTCGGCCGGCGATCAGGCGGAGGAGGGGACGCCCAGGGCGTCCAGCTGGCGCGCCGCGCGGATGGCGAGCCATCCGAGGATCGCCTGGATCAGGAGTAGCGGGGCGAGGCTCCACCGGCTCTCGGGGAAGAGGAACTCCCCCGCGTTGAAGGAGTTCCAGCGGGCCTCGCTGGAACCAGGCGGGAAGACGCGGAACATCCAGCCCTCGTACATCCCGACCGGGTTCGCGGACACCGGACCGGCGATGGTCGAGAGCGGAGAGAGGGAGAGGCCGGGCTCTCCGCCCGGGCCCCGTCGCAGGAGAAGGGGTGCCGGCTCGCCCCGGTTCACGGCGGCGTCGATCTGACGCCGGAGGTCTGCGGCGCTCCGGGTCCGGGCGTCGGAGGGCGCACCGCGGGAGAGGAGGAACTCGTCGTTCGCGCGGAGCACCTCGTCCCGCTGCGCGTCGAGGATGGGGGTGGCTCGCCCCTCGGTGAAGAGGGGCCACTCGTAGAGGAGGATGGGGCTGTGGCGCCACCCGGGAAGGCCCTGGATCGTCGCCATGGGAGCGAGGCCCACCGGCGCCTGCGGGTCGACCGCGGTCGCGAGAAGGCTCAGGCCGATCGAGACCGCGGCCAGGAGGCTCGAGGCCGTGACGGATCGGGCGAACGCGAAGACCGCCGGCAGCGCCAGGAAGGGCAACGAAGGGACCAGGTATCTCACGCTCGCCCCCCACCCGCCGTGCCACCCGTTGAACGTGGTGAGGAAGGCGAGAAAGAAGGCGAGGACGGAGACGACGACCCGCCACTCCGCCCGCATCCGCCCGGAACGGAACCACGGGACGAGGCCAAGGACGCCGAGGAGCAGCGCGGGTGCCGCCAGGAAAATCCCCCGGAACGGAGAGAAGAGGGCCAGCGCGATCACCTCCACGCGCGGGGCCCGGAAGACGCCGAGGAGGGCGTCGCCCTGCTCGAGGAACTGTGGATCCTCGAAGGCGTAGTTGGTGGTGAACGGCGTTCCGAAGGCAGCGACGTTGTAGGCGCAGAGCAGGAGAAACGGCCCCAGGAGTCCGATGGAAAACCAGACCCACCCGCGGGCACGCCCCACGGCGGCGATCAGGTAGGCGAAGAACAGCACGGCGACGACGGCCATCGCGTAGTTGGCGACCGCCGCGAGGCCGACCGACGCGCCCGCGAGGCCGATCAAGATGGCCGCACGGCCTTCGGGGAGGGTCGCGGTCCCGTCCACGGAGACACGCCTCGATCGGAAGAGCAGGTAGAAGGATGCGAAGAGAAGGAAGGCGATGGGAGCGTGCTCGTAGAGCATGGTCGCGTAGGGGAGGAAGGGGGTCCCGAGCGCGAAGGCGAGGGCGGTGAGGGCGCTCGGGAGCGTCTTGCCGCCCGAAAGCCGCATCGACGACCGGAAGAGCAGGACCACCGTGAGCGCGGAGAGAAGGCCGACACTGAAGATCGACGTGAGCCAGGCGCCCGTCGTCAGCGTCCACCAGTCGTCGGGATCGGCGCCGGAGAGACGCCCCGCTGCGCGAACGAGGAAGTAGGCAGGGACGGCGAGGAACGAACCCCCCGGGGCCTTTGCCGGGTGGAAGTGGCCGGCATGGAAGGAGAGGTCGCCGGTGGCCGCCACCTGCCCCGGTTCCGACCAGGTCACGTCCGGGATCACGACGCCCTGTCCCGAGGCCACCCCGGCGGCGATTGCCCGGCGGCCATCGGGTTCCCGCAACTCGACCTGAACCACTTCGCCTGGGCGCAGGGAGTCGAGAGGCGCGGGTTGCCCGTTCCGGAGAATCACGATGCCTGCCGGAATCCCCACCGGGACGACGAGACGGTCCGCGACGGCCACGTCCAGCGTCGATTCGCTGCTCCGCACCGCGGCGACGGTCCCCCCGATCCGGCGCGCGAGCGGGATGGGATTGCCATGGACGTCCTTCCAGTAGAGCGCGACGCGCCGGTCCGGCCGCACGAGCTCGCCGTCCCGGATCGGCAGGCGCACGAGGCGAGATCCCGTCGCCGTGGCGGCGACGTCGTACGCCAGGAAGGAATCGATCGAGAGTCGCCCCTCCTCGACGATGGCGCGGACCAGGGCGAAGCGCGCGTTCTGGTTCCACCCGCCCCCCGGGTGGAACCAGGCGAACGCGAGGAGGCTCATCGCGAAGAGGAGCCATTCCAGGTAGCGGAGGCGGGACCGGGCGGCCCGGGAGGGGTTTGCCTCGCTCACCGCGCACCCTGCTGCGCCGCCATCCGGTAGACGTACCAGTCCCAGCCGGAGAGGCCTGCGTACGGGAAGATCCGCGACAGGGCGTAGCGCCTGCCGGTGGGGCCGAGCACGACGTCGTCGGGAGGCGGCTCCTCGGCGAAGTGGTGCACGAGCACCCAGGTTGGCGCCGCATCGGTCCACTCGCCGGTCTGGACGTAACGGAACTGCGCCGCGCCGGAGAGGTCCGGCAAGTGGCGCCCGATGACCGTGGCGTTGCGGAAGTCGTTGTCGCTTCCCACCGTCGCGACCGGGCCGGGATCGCTCCGGACGATGAACTCGAGGGCCTCGCGGTAGCGTCCGCGCCCGTCGCGAAGGAGACGGGCGACGTACACGCCGTTTCCGGCGAGGAAGAAGACCAGGAGAAGTGCCGCCGCGATGGCGCCCGCCCGGCCCGTGCGCGCCATCCTCGCGAGGCCGCTCGCCCAGAGCCAGAGCAGGAAGGGGACGAGGACCAGGAAGTAGCGCGGAGCCAGGTACTCGGGGCGGGTGAGGAGCAATACCGCAGCGGGCCCGGCGACGATCACGGCTGCGAAGAAGACCCAGCGAAGGTCGCGCGCGCGCACCATTCGAACGAACTCGGCCGCTGCAATCCCGAGCACCGGGAGCGCAAGCCACTCCAGCGGCCCCTCGGGAATGCCCGAGGTCGAGCGGACGAGCTCTCGCAGCACGGTCCAGAGCCGGTACTCCGGGCCTCCCCCGATGACGACGTGGCGCAGATCGACTGCCCAGAGAGCGGCAAAGGTGGCGACGGGGGGAGCGAAGGCCAGGAACCACCCGGGCCCGAGGACGCGGGCGCTGCGATCCCGCCAAGCCGCGGCAGCCCCCCAGGCCAGGAATGCCAGCAGCGCGTAGAGGAAGGTGAGGTGGGAAAGGAGGCCGAGGATGGCCGACGCCGCGAACGCAGCCGCCCAGGCGATCCGGCGGGAGTCGAGGAAGCGCTCCATCGCCACGTAGCTCGTCGTTGCGAAAAAGAGCGCCAGGCCGTAGCCGCGCGCCTCGGAGGAATAGTGGACCACGAGGTACGAAAAGGAGAGGAGGAGCGCCCAGGCGAGCGACTGGATCCGGTCGCGGAAGTCGCTCGCCGCGGCCACGGCGATCGTCGCCGTGCCGGCCAGTACGGCCAGAGCTCGCAGCGCGAGCGGTGTCGCGTCGTACCCCACCGCCCGGGCGTAGAGCGTGTTCAGGTGGTGGTTGTTGTCGTGGTGGAGGTTCGTGAACACCCCGACCGCCGACCCGGCCAGCCTCCCCAGCTCGACAGACCAGATCTCGTCGAGCCAGAGGTCGCCGCGAGCGGCCAGGAGACGTAAGACGGCGCCGGCCAGGACGATGGCCGCCGCCGCGGTCCACCAAGCCGCGCCAGCGCCCTTTCGCTCCCCTGGAGGGTGCGCTAATCCTACCGGCTCATGCACGCGGCGGATTCTAGCAACAAGCAGGCGCGCGCAGCGCTCGGCCTCGTCCTGGCCCTCGCGCTCGCGGTGCGCCTCCTGCCCTGGCCGCAGGTCTTCACGCCGGACGGCGTGCTGCTCATGGCCGACGGCGACACCTACTACCACGCACTGCGCGCCGAGCGGATTGCCCAGGACTGGCCGCACGTTCCCTGGACCGACCCGGGGATGAACTTCCCTCTGGGCGCCGCGATCCCCTGGCCGCCGCTCCTCGATCAGGTCATCGCGACCGCGGCCGTGGTCACGGGGGCGCCGACGCCCGACCACGTCGCCGGCGTGGCCGCGCTCATCCCACCCATTGCAGGGACCCTGCTCGTGGCGGTGACCGCCATGCTCGCGGTCCTTCTCCTGGGCGGAGCCACATGGTGGGACGCCGCGCTCCTCGTCGCGCTCCTCCCCGCGGCGGTGAGGCAGTCGTTCGTTGGGCGCCCCGATCACCACGTGCTCGAGGCGCTCGTGAGCGCGCTTGCCTACCTCGCCTACCTGTCCGGGCTTCGCCCGGGGCGCCGGGGAGGCGGCTGGATGCTCGCGCTGGGGGCCGCGCTGGCGCTCTCCTTCTGGAACTGGTCGGGAAGCGCCCTCTATCTCCTGGTGCTGGCGGCCCATGTCGCGATCCTGCAGGTCTTCGCACCGCCGGGTGATCCAGCGCCGGGACGAGCGGCAGGGCTGCTGGCCGGAGGCGCTGCCATCGGGGCCGTCCTCCTTGCAGGATCCATCGCGCTCTGGGGTCCTCCCGGTGCGCTTCGAAGCGGCGCGCTCACACCCATCACCGGGCTCTCCGTGGCGGTCTGCGCGGGAACGGCGCTCGGCGCCGCGGTCCTCTGGGCGGCGCGCCGATGGGCGCCGGCGCTTTCGCTCGCCGGACGGGTTGCGACCCTTGTCGCGGCCGCCGCCGCGCCCGGACTGCTCGTGCTTCTCCTCCCGTCGGGACTGCGCCGCGGCCTGGAGCACGGCCTCGTCGCTCTCGGCGCCTCGAGTGGCTGGTACCAGAGCATCGGAGAGTTCTGGCCGCTCCTCGGCAGCGGCCGGCAGCCTCTGGCCTTCGAGCTGCAGATCGCCGCCATCGCCTACGGCTTCACGCCGCTTCTGCTGCCCGTGGCTGCATGGCTCATCGCTCGGACCTGGCGCACGAGCCCGGAACGCCGGGCCCAGCTCGCCTTCCTGGCGACCTGGGGCGGAGGCACCATCGCCATCGCCGTCCTGCGGCGCCGTTTCGAGGGGTACGCCGTCCTCCCCCTGGCCATCGTCGCGGCCTGGGTGGTGCGGGAGGGTGCGGCGTGGGCGAGGGGGAAGTGGGAATCCGCCTCGCGATGGCTGGTCCTCGCCCGGCCGCTCGCCCTCCTCCTCCTTGCCGCTCCCGGGATCCCGGTCGTCGCCACGGGAAGCGTGGCCGAGTTGCCGGCACAGGCCTCCGACCGGTTTCCCATGCTGCGATATCTGAAGAGCGTTCCGGCCTTTCCCGGAAGGGAGGGCGTGCTCGCGAGCTGGTCCGACGGGCACGAGATCCAGTGGATCGCGCGGAAACCGGTCCTGGCCACCCCCTTCGGCACCGACATCGACCCGGCGTCCATCGCCGACGAGGCGGCGTTCCGGCTCGAGTCGGACCCGGCCGTGGCCGAGGAGTTGCTGCGTCGCCGCCGGATTGGCTTCGTCATCGTCGAGAACCCAGCCCGCGCGGTGGCCACCTTGCGCCCCTTCGCACCGGGCAAGCCGGAGCGCGCCGTCGAGGAGAAGAGCAGCGAGTTCGGAAGCCGCTACGCATTTCACCCCGAGTTCTTCGACCTGGTGGGGAGCCGCCTCTGGTTCTTCGACGGAGGTTCCCGGGACGGCCTCGTCGCCGGGCCTGGCCGGGTACCGCCTGCTCGTCGAGAGCCCGACCCCGAACGCCGTGCTCGGCTACCGGGCCCAGGCGCACAAGCTCTTCGGAGTCGTCCCCGGGGCGACCCTCGTCGTCCGGGGAGCCGACCCCGGTGCGGACGTGGTGGCACTCGTCCCGCTCAGGAGCAACGTGGGGCGGGACTTCGTCTGGGCCACGCGCGCCCCGGCCGACGTCGCCGGAGTGGCCCGGCTCCGCGTGCCCTACGCGACGGGGCCGAACGGCACCGTGATGGCCGGTTCGTACGCCGTCCAGGTGGCGGGGAAGGGGCGGGTGGAGGTGCCCGTGACCGAGGCGCAGGTCACCTTGGGCGAGACAGTGGAGGTCGTGATCGACGGCCGGAAGGTGGAGCGCCGGTGACGGCCGAGAGTCCCGGAGCGGCCCGTCCCGCCCACTCGTGGCTCCCGGCCTCTGCTCGCCGCCGCCATCTTCCTGCTCGCACTCACGGTCTACTGGGCCGCGACCGGGTTCGGGTTTCTCAATCTGGACGACCAGACCTACGTCTACGAGAACAGGATGGTTCTCCGAGGACTCTCCTGGGAGGGGTTCGCCTGGGCCTTCGGGTCCCTGCGTGGGTCCAACTGGCACCCGCTCACCTGGCTTTCCCACATGGCCGACGTCCAGCTCTTCGGGCTCGAGCCGGGACGGCACCACCTCGTCTCCGTCCTGATCCACGCCGTCGACTCGGCGCTGCTCTTCCTCTGGCTGCGACTGGCCACGGGGTCCACGTGGCGGAGCGCGGTCGTCGGGGCCCTCTTCGCCGTCCACCCGCTTCACGTGGAGTCGGTGGCCTGGATCTCGGAGCGGAAGGACGTCCTTTCGACGTTCTTCTGGTTGCTCGCCCTCATCGCCTACGACGGCTGGGTGATGCGCCGGGGCGCGGCCCGCTACCTCGCCGTGGTCGCCGCGTTCACCCTCGGGCTCCTCTCGAAGCCCATGGTGATCACGCTCCCGTTCGCGCTCCTCCTCGTGGACGCATGGCCGCTGGGGAGGCTCGGCGGCCTCTCGCCGGGCGAGCCGTTCGAGCCCCGGCGCCTCCTGCCCCTCCTTCGCGAAAAGATCCCGCTCTTCCTCCTCTCGGCGGGGTCGGCGGTCGCGACGTGGGTGGCGCAGCAGGAATCGGCGGTGGTTCGCCTGGCCGACATCTCCCTCGGCGATCGGATCGGGAACGCCATCGTCTCCTACGTGGTCTACCTCGAGAAGGCCTTCTGGCCTTCCGGCCTCGCGCCTCTCTACCCGCACCCGTCCATCGGCGGGAGCGGGCACGCGGCGTGGAAGGTGGCGGCGGCTGCGGCGGTCCTCCTCGCCGTCACCTGGATCGCCCTTCGAGCCTGGCGCAGCCGCCCCTACCTCGCCTGGGGATGGCTCTGGTTCCTGGGTACCTTGGTGCCGGCCATCGGGATCGTGCAGGTGGGGGTGCAGTCGCACGCCGATAGGTACACCTACATCCCGTCGATTGGGATCCTGGTCGCGGTCACCTGGCTCGCCGCCTCCGTCCCGTTCCCGCTTCGGATTGGCAAGATGGTCTCGGCCTCGCTGGCGGCCGTCGCCGTCGCGGTGCTCGGTGTTGTCGCCGCCGGGCAGGTGAAGCACTGGCGCAACTCCGAGCGCCTCTGGCGACACACACTCGCGGTGACGAGCGACAACTGGCAAGCCTGGACTGGCCTTGGAGACGCGCTCTTCGAGGCCGGACGCCCGGTCGAGGCGGCTGAGGCTCACGGTCAGTCGCTTCGGATCCGTCCCGGAAATGCCGTGGCCTGGAACGGCCTCGGCGTGAGCCTGGGACAGCTGGGACTTCTCGCCGATGCGATCGATCGCTTTCAGCAGGCGATCCGCCTCGACCCCGCCTACGCGGACGCCTGGTACAACCTGGGCACGGCGCACGGAAACCTGGGCGAGCACCGCCTTGCCGCCCAGGCCCTGGAGCGCGCCGCCACCCTGCGGCCGGGGGACCCGCGGATCTGGGCAAATCTGACGATTGCCAGGGCCGCGCTCGGCGACGGGCCAGGAACCGCGGAAGCGTTCGATCGCCTGGAGAGGCTGGATCCCGCCAAGGCCGCCGAGATCCGCCGCCGGTGACTCCGAGACGCCCCGGCCGGGGAGTCTCGACCGGGGCGCGTGAAGTTCCGCATGACACCAGGGATTCGACCCAGCCGCCCCAGGTCGCGCCGTCCCCCGAATCCTGATTCTGCGTACCGATCGCATTTCCGATCGATGGCAAGGCGGCACGCCGCCTGCACGGAGCAATCCCCGCGCCGCCGGTCCCTCCGGACTGGCGCCACCCGGGTCGGGGGACCCGCCACCATGATCGATCGTCGATTCGGCCGTGTGCTCTCAGCCAGCCTTCTCGCCGCGGGCGCGACCTTCCTCTTTCCTGGCTGCGGCGGGAACGAAGCCCCCATCGCGGAGGAGGAGGCGGCCGCCAGGCTGCGCGTCCCGCCCAGGGGCTCAGCCCTCGCAGTGCCCACGTCGGCCCATACCATCCACATGACCGACGTCGGAATGCAGTGCACCGACTGCCACACACCCCATGGCGGGTCGTTCGTGTCGATCTTCCGCTTTCCCGCAGTGGCCTACATCCCCAACTGGCCGGCGCCGTCGCTCGACGCGGCCACCCACACCTGCTCAAACGTGGCCTGCCACATGGTTCCGGCCGGGACGTACACGTACTGGATCCAGGGCGGAGACGGCGAGGTGTACCCGGAGGCGGCAACCTACGGCGGCCCCGTGACCACGCCCTCCTGGCTCGAGGCCCTGCGGGGCGCCTGCCGCGCCTGTCACGCGAGCCCGCCGTCGCCAGCGGCCGGCGCCTGGCACAGCCCCACCCACGGCGGTGGCGGAGTCAACGCCGACTGCTCCCTCTGCCACCCCAACGTGACCAAGGTGAACGGCGAGCTGGTGCTCAGCGGGACGACGCACAAGAACGGCGTCGTCGAAGTCGCTCCGCGATGGAAGTCTCGCTGCTTCAACTGTCACTGACGCCGGGCCAGCACCGTCAGCGTCGAGCCCGCTCCCGCCAGGCCGGCGGCGAGCGTGGCCGGTAGCGACAGGATCCCGAGGGGCGCCGCCAGCAGCACCGACGCGACGGCGCTTGCCCCGCCGCCCTCGGTGTCGAGCTTGGCCGCGCGTCCGCGAAGCGCGTCGTAGAGCGCGTTCTGGCGCAGGCCGACCCGGTTGAGGGTCGATTGCACGAAGCTGAAGGAGTCGAACTCGGGGGCGAAGAAGCGGGACTCGAGCGTCTCGAAGCCGGCTCCGATCAGGCACGATTCGAGCGACTCCGGCGTGAAATGGACCAGGTGGCGCGGGGCGTCGAGGTGGAACCACCCCGGTCCGGCGAGGCGCGCCTCCGGGCTCCCGAAGTTGGGCACGCTGACGAGCAGCGCACCTCCGGGTCGGAGCAGCCGGCCGATCTCGCCGAGGAGTGAACCCGGGTCGGTCACGTGCTCGAGAACGTGCCAGAGGGTGACGGCGTCGAACGACCCAGCCGGCAGCGCCAGGGCCTCGAGCGCCCCGATGTGGACGGGGATGCCAAGCACCTCCCGCGCGTGCGCCGACGAGGCTTCCGACATCTCGGTTCCTTCCACCGTCCACCCGCGCCGACGAAACGCGTCGAGAAGGAATCCGCGCCCGCAGCCCACGTCGAGAACGCGCCCCGCGCTGCCGCCCGCTGCCGCCTCGACCCGGCGAGCGCGGGAACCGTAGAGCGCCCGCTGCATCCGTTCCACCGGGCCCACGAAGCGCTTCTCGCCAGCGTCGCCGTAGTAGGCGTCGGGGTAATAGCGTCCCATCTCGGAAGCGGGCGGGGGAGGCCAGGTGAGCGTCAGGCCGCAGTCGCCGCAGCGCCGGATCTCGAAGGTGTCGCCGGTGACGTAGTCGCGGGCTGGGAAGAGCAGCTCGGTTCGTTCCAGGGCGTGGTGACAGCGTGTCATCGATCCGGACCTCCGGGGGATCCAAGCGCGGCGCGCACCTCGACGAGCCTGCGGCGAGCCCCCTCGTGCTCGGGCATGCGCCGGAGCGTCTCCTCGTACGCTGCGGCAGCTTCAGCGAGGCGCCCCTGCATCTCGAGACCCACTCCGAGAGCGTAGTGGGCCCGTCCGTTCGACGGGTCGAGGCGGACGGCCTCGACCGCGTGCTGCCACCCCTCCTCCATGCGGCCCTGGGAAAGGAGCATGGAAGCGAGGTTCTGGCGCGGAACGCCGAAGCGAGGATCGGCCGCGATCGCCTCGCGCAAGAGTCGCTCGGCCTCGTCGAACTGGCCTCGCCCGGCAGCGATCGTGGCGAGAGCATTGGACGCAAGTGCGTTGGCGCCGGTCGCAGAGCGAGCCTGAAGGAAGAGCGCCTCGCTGTTCTTCCAGGCGCCTATCCCCTCCCGCGTGGCGACGGCCAAGGCGCCCAACGCGGCGAACGACGCGATTGCCGTCCCGACGCGAAAAGGGCGTGATGAGGCTCGCTCGACCAGGGCGAGCAGGGACCACGATGCTGCGAGGAGTAGTCCGATGACGGGAAGATAGGTGTAACGATCCGCCATTCCCTGACGTCCGACCTGAAAGATACCGATCACGGGGACGAGCATCGCGAGATACCAGAGCCAGCCCACGAGTAGCCAAGGGGCGCGGCGCCAGGCGGCGAAGGCGCCGGCCGTCACCCCGGCGAAGCCGGCCAGGGCGGCGAGCGCCACAGAGGAGAGGAGTTCGCGCCGAGGGTGAGGATAGAACACGGAGAGATCGGCGGGCCAGGCCGTCTTCGCGATGTACGAGAAAACGGAGGTGGCGGCATTCGCCACGCGCTGGCCAAGCGTGATGTCATCTGCGACGGAAAAGCTCCCGGTGGTTCCCTGCGCGAGAACCGTGATCCCGGCGACCGCGATCGAAAGCGCAGCGAACGGCGCCAGCTCGATCAGTTCCCGCCTCCAGCGCCCCCGTACTTCCGCCCCGCGTCCGAACCCCACTCGCTCGAGCGGCCAGAGGTCGAGGAGCAGGAGCAGGGCAGGCAAGGTCACGAGCATCGGCTTCGCGAGGAGGCCCAGCGCGAAGCTCCCCAGGGCGGCGAGGTAGGGTCCGCGCCCCGGCTTCCGCGCGTGCCGCACCCAGGCGAGCAAGGCGAGGAAGAAGAAGAGCCCCGAGAGCAAGTCCTTCCGCTCGGCCACCCAGGCCACGGACTGGAGCCGCAGAGGGTGCAATCCAAAGAACGCGCCCGCCAGCGCAGCGGCCAGCACCGGCGCGCCCAGCGCAGCAAAGAGCAGCACCAGGAGCCCCGCGTTCGTCGCGTGAAGCAGAACGCTCGTCCGGTGGTGGCCGGCCGGGTCGAGACCGAAGAGTTGCACGTCGGTCATGTGAGAGAGCCAGGTCAGCGGATGCCAGTTGTGGACGTGCACCGCGGTGAACGCCCAGGCGATCCCGTCCGCGGTGAGACCGCCCCGGACCTTCGCGTTCTGCAGCACGTACGGGCCATCGTCGTAGAGGTCGATGAAGGAATTGGCGGTGGTCGGCCAGTACACGACGGCGGTCGCGAATGCCACTGCCAGGGCTGCGATCCAGCGGCGGGAGTTCTGCGAGCTTGGAGGTGAATCGGCGACGGGCATTTTGCGCGAAGGGTACTCCGGATGGGTGCCCTGGCGGGAGATTCCATGCTAATCCTCCCCCTCCGGCCGCGCCGCGGAGGGCGTCGCCAACGGGGGGAGCCGATGATCGGCGGGAAACGCGTCTGTGTCGTCATGCCGGCGTACAACGCCGAGAAGACGCTCGAGAGGACCGCGGCCGAGCTCGACCGGGACGTGGCCGACGACGTCATCGTCGTGGACGACGCGAGCCACGACAGCACGTCCGCCATCGCCCGCCGCCTCGGCCTCCACGTCGTCGTCCACGAGCGCAACCGCGGCTACGGCGGCAACCAGAAGACCTGCTACACCGAGGCGCTCGCCCGCGGCGCCGACATCGTGGTGATGGTCCACCCGGACTACCAGTACTCGCCGCGGCTGCTCGCGGCCATGGCCGGCATGGTGGCGAGCGAGCACTTCGACGCCGTGCTCGGCTCGCGCATCCTGGGCACCGGGGCGCGGCGCGGCGGGATGCCGCTCTGGAAGTACGTGGCGAACCGCTTCCTGACGCTCTCCGAGAACGTGCTGCTCGGCTACAAGCTCTCCGAGTACCACAGCGGCTACCGGGCCTTCTCGCGCCGGCTGCTCGAGCGGCTGCCGCTCGAGGAGAACTCGGACGACTTCGTCTTCGACAACCAGATGCTGGCCCAGACCCTCTGGTTCGGTTTCGACATCGGCGAGCTCACCTGCCCGACCCGCTACTTCACCGAGGCGTCCTCCATCAACTTCCGGCGAAGCGTGAAGTACGGCTTCGGCGTCCTCGGCACCGCCCTCCAGTACCGGCTGGCGCGCATGGGGCTTGCCCACCCGCGCAGGCTGTCGGACGACGGGCGCCGCCTGGCGCTGGCGGCACTTCCGGAGCGTTGAGGTTATAAGGGACCCCTCATGTTCGATTCCACGATCCACGCCGCACGGCGCGCCACCATCCAGGCCGCCATGCGAGAGCAGGGTGGGGGAGCCATGCTCCTCCCCGCCGCGGACGAGAAGATCCGCAACGCCGGCAACGCCCACCCGTTCCGGCAGGACTCCGACTTCGCCTGGGTGACCGGCTTCGACGAACCCGAGGGCGCGGCGCTGCTCTTCGCCGACCCGGGTCCGGAAAGGTCCGGGCTGGTGATGTTCGTCCGCCCCAGGGACCGGGAGCGGGAGATCTGGGACGGTCTCCGCGCCGGCGTCGAGGGCGCGGTGACCGAGTACGGCGCCGACGCCGCACACCCCGTGGCCGAGACGGAGGCCAAGCTCGAGGAGCACCTGGCCCGCGGCGGCACCCTCTGGTACCGGCTCGGCTTCTCGCGGGAGTGGGACGAGCGGGTGGTGCGGGTCATCCAGAAGCTCCGGGACCGCATCCGCACCGGCGTCCACGCGCCCGACCCGGTTCGCGACCCCGGGGCCGTGCTCCACGAGCTTCGGCTCGTGAAGTCCGCGGAGGAGGTGGACCGGCTGCGGCGCGCCGCCGAGATCACCGCCGAGGCCCACATGGCGGCCATGCGCGACGGCCGGCCCGGGGCGCGCGAGTACCAGGTCCAGTCGGAGATCGAGTACGCCTTCCTCCGCCGCGGCGGGAGCGGTCCCGGCTACGGCACCATCGTCGCCGCCGGGCCGAACGCGACCATCCTCCACTACCGGGCCGGGAACGCCGAGCTGAAGTCGGGCGACCTGTGCCTCGTGGACGCCGGCGCCGAGTTCGACCTCTACACCGCCGACGTGACCCGCACCTTCCCGGTGTCGGGCGAGTTCTCGAAGGCGCAGCGCAAGGCCTACGACGTGGTCCTGGCGGCCGAGGAGGCCGGCATCGCCGCGGTGAAGCCGGGCGTCACCATCGACGGCCTCCACGATCTCGTGCTGAAGAAGCTCGTCGAGGGGATGATCGCCATCGGTCTCCTTCAGGGAAAGCCGGAGGAGCGCATCGCCGACGGCTCGTACAAGAAATACTTCATGCACCGGACCAGCCACTGGCTGGGCATGGACGTGCATGACGTGGGCTCCTATCACGTGGATGGCAACTCCCGGGCGCTCGTCCCGGGAAACGTCATCACGGTGGAGCCCGGGCTCTACGTGGCGTCCGATGACGCCGGCGCGCCCGCTGATCTCCGCGGCATCGGCATTCGCATCGAGGACGACATCCTGGTCACGAAGGACGGCCACGAGAACCTCACCGCCGCGGTCCCCAAGCTGCCGGACGAGGTGGAACTTTGCTGCACCAGATGAAGGGCGAGTCGCAGGCCCAGCGCATCGCGCTGTTCGTGGATTTCGAGAACCTGGTCACCCGGACCGGCATCGCGGCGGAGACCTTCGACCTCCAGCCGGCCATCGACACCCTGCTCGAGAAGGGCAAGGTCGTGTACCGGCGGGCCTACGCCGACTGGGCCCGCTTCGCCGACGCGGCCGCCCGGCTCCACGACCTGGGCGTGGAGCTCATCGACGTGCCCCCCTCCACCCGCGCCGGGAAGAACGGCGCCGACGTGCGGCTTGTCATCGACGCGCTCGAGCTCTGCTACCTGCGCGAGCACATCGACACCTTCGTCATCGCCTCGGGCGACTCGGACTTCTGCCCGCTGGCCCACAAGCTGCGCGAGAACGACCGGACGGTGGTGGGCATGGCGGTGAAGGAGTCCACCAGTCCACTCTTCGTGAAGGCGTGCGACGAGTTCATGTACCTGCGCGGTGGCGGTCAGCGCCGGCGCGAGGGCGGGCGGGAGGAGGGTGGCCGGGAGAAGGAGAAGGCGAAGGAGAAGGTGATCCCCGAGGTGGCCCGCGAGGCCGCCGCATCGCTTCTCGCCAAGGCCACCGCACCGCTCAACCCCTCGGCCATCAAGGCCGCCATCGTCCGCAAGGAGCCCGACTTCGACGAGCGGGAACACGGCTTCTCGTCCTTCAACCGGCTCCTCGAGGCCATGGAGAAGGAGAAGCTCCTCCGCCGCGAGCAGGGCGCGAAGGGGCAGTGGTACGTGGTCGCAGCGTAGGGGCGGCGAGGGGGCGATGCTTCTTGACTCCCCCCGGGGAGTCCAGTAGAATCCGCCCGGTTCCACCGCCGCGCCTCCCGGGTGCGCCGGCAAGAAAAGCTTACGTCGGGGAGTGGCTCAGCTTGGTAGAGCACTTGGTTCGGGACCAAGGGGTCGCAGGTTCAAATCCTGTCTCCCCGACCATCTAACGCCCCGGAGTTCCTAGCGAAAGCGGGAATTCCGGGGCGTCTTCGTTTTCGGACGAAATGCAGTCCGCACCACTAATGCACCAAACCATCGCGGGATCGCCCGCCGTCGCCGCGCCGGCTCGTGCGGAAACTAGCTTGAACATTGGGTCTCGCGGGCTACTCCCGACCGCGGGACCCACGACAACATATGCCGGAGCCAAGGGGCCCGAGGTTGTAACTTTCGGCGCGATCACTGGATGTTGAAGGGTCGGGCGGACGCGAACGGGCACGCAGACCAATCCGAGCGGTCGCGCCCGGCGCGGCCGCATTCCGCGCTGCCTCGTGATCGTCTCTAGTTGACGGCCTTCTTCGCGACGCTCTTCGCAGCGTCAGCCTTGGGATCATCGTCCCTGCGCTTCTCGATGGGACCCTGGTCCTTGTCCTTCTTCTTGTCCTTGCCCTTCTTGTCGTCGATGCCGACCGCATTCTTGGTCTGGTCCTTGGCGGCTTCGGCGGGCGTGCAGCGTCCTCCGACGCCCACCGTGGCCTTGGCGGCCGTGCCCTTGGCCGCCTTCTCCGCCGTGCATTCCGGGTCGAGCGGGCCGGCCAGCGCCAACTGCGCGAAGGCCATCACTGCCAGGGACGTCAACGCCATCAGGGTTCGCTTCATCGGTGCGTCTCCTCCTTTGGGTGAACTGCCATGCGTCAGGACGACGATCAGAACTTGTATGCCACCGCGTACAGCAGGCTCAGGCTGGTGATGGTGAGCCTGGTGTTGATGGGCGTCCCGCCGACTGGGTCCCCGAACTGGAAGGGCGGCGAGCTTCCCCAGGAGTAGCCGAGCCCGAAGGACGCCGAGAGGTGGTCGCCTCGGACCTTCGCTCCGGCCGTGATCCCGTACATGTCCACGCTGCGGAAGAGGTTCGCGCCGGCCGCGTTCGTGGGAGACGCGTCGCTGAAGAAGCCTCCGTGAAAGCTCCAGATCTCGTTCAGGTTGTAGCGCCCCCCGAGGGCGAAGTTCCAGACCGTCCGGGCGCCGTTGCTCACGCCCGCGAACGGCTGGGTGGTGTACACGGGCAAGCCGGTAGCCGGGTCGGTGGTCGTGATCCGGACGGGCTGGCTGCTCGCCAGCAGCGTGTATTCGGAGATGGCCGAGTGGTAGCGCAGGTCGAACTCCGCCTCGAAGGCCTTCGAGCGCCAGGCCACCCCGACGTTCACGTCGAGCGGCAGGCGGTAATCGAAGGTGGCGTCCTTGTCGGAGAAGAAGGTCTGGTTCCAGGGTGTGGAGCGGTTGTCCACGTTCTGGTAGGTGAGGCTGCCGCTCTGGGTGATCTTCAGGCCGGGCGTGCGCATCATGGCGCCCACCACGACGTGCTCGGTGACATCCCACTGCACGCCCAGGGTGCCGGTCAGGTTCCAGATCGACCCGCTGCCGTCCAGGTTCCGGAGGAATGCATTTGCCGTCGTGGGCGTCGCGACCTGCTCGGAGAAGGCCTGGATCTCGCTCAGCGAGGTGATGGCGACGCCGATCCCGGCGCCGAACCGCAGCGAGGCGAAGGGCGAGTAGCTCGCCGAGAACATCGGGAGCAGGGTGGAGAGCCCCACGTGCGACGAGTAGGAGATGCGCGTGCTCCCCGCCAGGCCGCCCACGATCTCCTGGTTCCAGGAGGTGGGCTTGGTGATGGTGAGGCCGATGCGCCATTGCTCGGAGTCGATCACGTCCTTGCCCAGGACCGCGCCGAAGAAGGACGGGAGCTGGTAGATGCTCATGCCGCCGCCCCGCTGCTTGCCGATGCCCTCCAGGGAGAGGACGTCGGTCTCGAAGCCGCTGGCGCTCGCACCGATGGCGGTGCGCGCCACGCTGGCCATCCCCGCCGGGTTGTACCAGCCAGACGTCGTGTCACCGACTCGCGCCACGAAGGCACCGGCCTCGAGGGCTTCCTCCTGCCCGACCAGCACCCGGTCGTAGTTGGTGATGGCGATGCTCGGTGGGAAGAGAACTCCGCTGGTCTGGGCGAGCGCCCGCCCTGGCATCACGATCAGGAACAAGGCAGCCAGCATTCCAGCACGGGAAAGGGTTCCTCGTTCGACCATGTCGAGCCTCGGGTGAGTCGGTTATCGGCCCGGTAGCTATGGTCTTCCACAATCTGGGTTGCCACGAAAACCGCGTCCCAGGCGGGCTCCGCAGAATGGCATAGGACCTTGGTCCACTTGCCCCGGCCCTCGCCGACAGTGAAGCACGGACGGCAAAGCATCCAGAGAAGCACCTGGCCAGGAGGCAGGGTAGACATGAGCGTTCGCTACATGGTCCAGAAGATGTCGATCGCGTTGTGCCTCGCCCTCCTGAGCGGGTCGTCTGCGAGCGCGGCCGACGCAGCGCCTCCGAACGTCGTCGTCATCCTGGCCGACGATCTCGGGAACGCCGACCTCGGCTATCGCGGGAGCGACATCAAGACACCGAACATCGACAAGCTGGCGAGCGGGGGAGTGCGTCTCGAGTCCTTCCACGCGATGCCCGTCTGCACGCCGGCGCGCGCGGCGCTCATGACGGGCCGGTACCCGATGCGCTACGGCCTCCAGACGCTGGTGATCTTCCCCAACCATAAGTATGGGCTGCCGACGGACGAGCGGACGCTTCCCCAGGCGCTGAAGGAGGCGGGGTACACCACCGCGATGGTGGGCAAGTGGCACCTGGGCCACGCAAACCAGAAGTACTGGCCGCAGAACCGAGGCTTCGATCACTTCTACGGCAACCTGGCCGGCGAGGTCGACTACTTCACCAAGGTGCGAGGCGGGGTCATCGACTGGCAGCGCAACGGGAAGTTCCTTCAGGAGAAGGGGTACTACCTGGACCTGATCGGCGACGAGGCGGTCCGGTTGATCGAGAAGCAGCCGAAGGATCGGCCGCTCTTCCTCTACTTCGCCTCCCTCGCTCCCCACGCCCCGTACCAGGCGACGAAGGCGGGGGAGGCGGCCTACGTCGCCACGATCAAGGACCCGACACGCCGCACCTACGCCGCGATGGTCACCTCGCTCGACGATCAGGTGGGACGGATCGTCGCCGCGCTCGAAAAGAAGGGCATTCGCGAGAACACTTTGATCGTCTTCTCCAGCGACAACGGGGGTCCCCGCAGCGCGGTGGTCGCGAGCGGGGCGCATTCCCCAGAGGAGCGAGCGGCGAGCGGCGTCAAGCAGGAGTCGCTGCCGGCCAGCAATGGAAACCTACGCGGGGGCAAGGGCAGTCTGTACGAGGGCGGTGTGCGGACCCCAACCATCCTGAACTGGCCCGGGCACCTGAAGCCGGGCGTCGTCGATGCACCGCTCCACATGGTGGACGTCATGCCCACCTTGCTCGCCCTGGCTGGCGCCCGGCCGAACCCGGCCGACAGGCCGCTCGACGGCAAGGACATCTGGTCCACGGTCTCCGAAGGCAAGCCCTCGCCGCACGACGACATCCTGGTGAACGTCGAGGCGTTCCGCGGCTCGGTCATCAAGGGCCAGTGGAAGCTCGTGAAGGTCGCGCTGCTGCCGGGCAAGACCGAACTGTTCGATCTCTCGGTGGACCCCGGCGAGAAGTCGGACGTCGCGGCCATGAACCCGGAGGTCGTGCGTGACCTGGAGGACCGGCTCCTCTCCTACGCCAGGCAGCAGAAGCCGAGTGAGTGGTTGAAGGCGCAGCCGGACTACCTCGGCGCGCAAGGGCAGACCCTGGTCGATCCGGATTTTGACGTCGACGACGGGGGCCTGCCGCACCACAAGCTGGTTCTGCCGAAGAAGTGAACGGACACCATGACCCATTCGCGGCCAAGTCTCGGAATCGCACTCCTTCTGGCCGCCATGCCGGTCCTCGCCCTCGCCGGGCCCGGCGACGGCGCGACGCTCCCCTTTCCCCCGCGCCCTCCGCAAGCGTGGCGGCGCCCACGCTGCAGGCCTCGAAGCACCAGCGGCGCTCCGAGAAGAGCCACCTCCGGAAGGATGCCCCGAACATCCTCATCGTGTTGCTCGACGACGTTGGGTTCGGAATGCCGGACACCTACGGGGGGCCGATCCGGACGCCCACGCTCTCCCGCATCGCCGCGGAGGGGATCAGCTTCAACACCTTCCACACCACTGCCATCTGCTCGCCGACGCGCGCGGCCCTGCTCACCGGCCGGAACCACCAGCGGGTGGGCTCCGGGACCATCGCGGAGCGGGCGGTGGACTGGGACGGCTACACCGGCGTCATCCCCAGGACGTCGGCAACGCTCGCCAAGGTGCTGGGATCCTACGGTTACAGGACCGCGGCGTTCGGCAAGTGGCACAACACGCCGGCGACCGAGACCACGGCCATGGGACCTTTCACTCTCTGGCCGACCGGGGAGGGAATCGGTTTCGACTACTTCTACGGATTCCTGGCCGGCGAGACCTCGCAGTGGGAGCCCCGCCTCGTCGAGAACCTCAACGTTGTGGAGCCACCCCACGACGGGAAGTACCACCTGAGCGAGGACCTGGCCGACAGGGCCATCACCTGGATGCGCAGGCACCGCTCCTTCGCCCCCGACAAGCCCTTCTTCGTCTACTGGGCCCCCGGCGCCGCCCACGGGCCTCACCACGTTTCGAAGGAGTGGGCCGACCGCTACAAGGGCAAGTTCGACGATGGATGGGACGCCCTGCGAGAGCGCACCTTCAGGAAGCAGAAGGAACTCGGCTGGATCCCGGCGGAGACCCAGCTGACCCCGAGGGCCGGGAGCATGGCGGGCTGGGACAGCATCCCGGTCTCGCAGCGGGCGTTCCAGCTGCGCTTGATGGAAGTGTTCGCCGGGTTCGTCGAGCACGTCGACGCGCAGGTGGGGAAGGTGATCGAAGAACTCGACCGCCTCGGCATCCGCGACAACACCATCGTCTTCTACATCTTCGGTGACAACGGCTCGAGCGCCGAGGGACAGCAGGGCACCGTCAGCGAGCTCCTGGCCCAGAACGGAATCCCCAGCACGGTGGAGCAACAGATGGCCGCGCTCGACCGGCTCGGTGGACTCGACGCGCTGGGCGGCCCGAAGATGGACAACATGTTCCACGCCGGCTGGGCGTGGGCCGGGAACACGCCGTTCCACCACACCAAGCTCGTGGCTTCCCACTTCGGCGGGACTCGAAATCCGATGGCCATCTCCTGGCCGGCGCGCATCAAGCCCGACCCGGTGCCGCGCTCCCAGTTCCACCACGTGAACGACATCGCCCCGACGATCTACGACCTCCTCGGCATCAAGCCTCCCAGGGTCGTCGACGGGTTCAAGCAGGACCCCATCGACGGCATCAGCCTGGCCTACACCTTTGCCGATGCAAGGGTCCCGGGGCGGAAGCGGACGCAGTACTTCGACAACAACGGGA
The DNA here is from genome assembly GCA_963700085.1 of uncultured delta proteobacterium. Classification (GTDB taxonomy): domain Bacteria; phylum Myxococcota; class Myxococcia; order Myxococcales; family Anaeromyxobacteraceae; genus CAIOAK01. The sequence continues at coordinate 525,913 of CAVOWI010000012.1, read as the reverse complement.
GCCGAGGCGTCTACGTGGACGGCTGGTTCGCCTCCACTTTCGGGCCTCTCGTCCCGTGGGACGCGGTCGGGCCGGGCGCGAGCCTGAAAGACTGGGATTCGACGAAGGACGTCTGGGAACTCTACGATCTGACGGCCGATTTCTCCCAGGCCAACGACCTGGCAGGGAAGCAGCCCCAGCGCCTGCGTTCCATGCAGGGGACGTTCCTGAAGGAAGCGAAGGCGAACCAGGTCTTCCCGATCGGCGCCGGCATCTGGCTGCGAATCCACCCCGAGGATCGCGTCAAGACCCCGTACACCAGCTGGACCTTCGACGCGACGACGACCCGCATGCCAGAGTTCACCGCGCCGGGGCTCGGTCGCGAGAGCAACCTCGTGACGATCGACGCCGAGTTCAGGGAGAACGCCTCGGGCGTGCTCTACGCCTTGGGCGGCGCGTCGGGCGGCCTCGCCCTCTACGTGGACGATGGCAAGCTCGTGTACGAGTACAACATGATGATCATCGAGCGCTACACGGCGCGCTCGAAAGGGAAGCTCGCTGCTGGCAAGCACCGCGTCGAGGTGGACACGACGATCGCGAAGCCTGGTGCGCCGGCGGAAGTGGTGGTTTCCGTCGATGGCACCGAGGTCGCGCGCACGACCGTGAAGCGCACGGTCCCCGCCGCCTTCACCGCCAGCGAGTCGTTCGACGTCGGAGTCGACCTCGGCTCGCCGGTGTCGGCGGACTACTTCGACCGTAGGCCATTCCGGTTCGACGGGCGGATCGCCTCCGTCCAGGTGCAGCTCAAGTGAACGCCCGAAGTTAGTCAACCATCCGTGAAGGAGCGATTGCACATGCCACTTTCGAAGAAGCTCGCAGCGGAGTTCATCGGAACCTTCTGGCTCGTTCTGGGCGGCTGCGGGAGCGCCGTCCTGGCCGCTGGGTTTCCGGGCATGGGTATCGGCTTCGTGGGCGTCTCCATTGCCTTCGGCCTCACCGTGCTCACGATGGCCTACGCCATCGGGCATATCTCCGGCTGCCACCTGAACCCGGCCGTGTCGATCGGCCTCTGGGCCGGCAAGCGTTTCCCGGCGTCCGAGCTCGTTCCGTACATCCTGGCGCAGGTGGTCGGCGCCCTCGTCGGTGGCGGGGTCCTCCTTCTCATCGCCAGCGGGAAGGCTGGCTGGTTCGACGCCCCGCGCATGCTTGCGGCGAACGGCTACGGCGCTCACTCGCCGGGCGGCTACTCCATGGTTTCGGGCTTCGTCGCCGAGGTGGTGATGACCATGATGTTCCTGCTCATCATCCTGGGCGCGACCGACGGCCGGGCGCCGAAGGGCTTCGCTCCCATCGCCATCGGCCTTGGCTTGACCCTCATCCACCTCATCAGCATTCCGGTCACGAACACTTCCGTGAACCCGGCCCGGAGCACCGCACCCGCCCTCATCGGGGGCGGTTGGGCCCTGGAGCAGCTCTGGCTCTTCTGGGTGGCGCCCATCATCGGCGCGCTCATCGCCGGCGCCCTCTACTCCTGGCTCGGCGGGCACGGCGCCCAGGTCACCGGCGACAAGTAGGGAATTGCGGATGGCCGGATGAACGCCGCCCAGATCCAGGCGCTCTCGAGCCTGATCGCCGTCTCGACGGTGATCATGTCGGTATTCTCCCTTGCGCTCGGCACCACCGTCGGGCAGGCGACCTGGCTGTTCCGCCATCCTGGTCTTCTCTTCCGATCCGTCCTCGCGGCACTGGTGCTCGTCCCGGTGGTCTCGACGCTCCTCGTGATGGCGCTCGGCGTGGTCGAGCCGGTCGCGATCGCGCTCGTCCTGCTTGCGGTCTCCCCCGCGGCTCCCCTCATGCGGAAGAAGGCCGCGAAGGTGAGCGGGGACGAGGATTACGCGCCGAGCCTCCAGCTGGTGCTGGCCTCCCTCGCCATCGTCACGGTGCCGCTCTCCCTCGACCTGCTGTCGGCATTGTTCCCGGCCCACCAGGCACAGGTTTCTCGCTGGGCTGTGGCGAGCCAGGTGGGGCGTGCACAGATCCTCCCGCTCCTCGCGGGGATGGCGCTCCGGGCCGTGAGCCCGACATGGGCCGACCGGCTGGCCCGTCCGCTGGGGAAGCTGGCTGCGATGCTCCTCGCTGCCATCGCGGTCCTCGTCCTCGTGATGCAAGGGAAGCTGCTTCTCGTCGTGGGGATCGGCGGCTACGTGGCCGTTGTGCTCGCGGCCGTCGGCGCCATCCTGCTCGGGCACCTGCTCGGCGGGCCGCGCTCGTCCACGCGCTCGGCCCTCGCCATCGCCAGCGCCGTTCGCAATCCCGGGATCGCTCTGCTCGTCATACAGCTCAACTTCCCTGGGCGAGGCGCGGGAGCCGTCGTGCTCACCTACGTCCTCGTTTCGGCCATCCTGCTCGCGATCTACGGGAAGTGGAGAGGCGGGGCGCTGGCCGAGGCCTGACCGGCGGCGGGCGGGAGCACGAAGCGGACCCAGGCCCCGCCCCCGGGGGCGCACTCCACCCAGATTCGGCCGCCATGCGCCTCGACGATGGTGCGGGAGATGGCGAGCCCCATTCCCAGTCCGCTCGGCTTGGTCGTGAAGAACGGCTCGAACATCTGGGCTGCGATGGCGGGCGGGGTCCCGGGACCGGAGTCCTCCACGCTGAGTTCGACCTCGCTGGCCCGGAGCGAGGTCCGGATCACCACCTGGCGATCGCCTTCGCCGGCGCTCGCCGCCTCGATCGCATTCGTGGCGAGGTTGAGGGCCACCTGCAGGAGTTGAACCTCGTCACCCAGCACGGGGGGCAGTCGACCCCGTTGTCGACCTTCAGGGTGACCCCGCGTTGCTTGGCGGCGCTCCGGACCAGTCGCGCCGCATCGTCCGCCACCGAGGCGAGGGAGACGGGGCGCTGTTCGGTCGACTCGCGTCGCAGGTAGGAACGCATGCGGGCGAGCACCTGGGCGGCGCGCCCCGCATCGCCGGAGATATCGCTCACCCCTTCGCGGATGTCCTGCAGGCTCGCCCCGCCGCGGTCGAGCAGCGCGAGCGTGGCATGGGCGTTGTTGGTGATGGCGGCGAGGGGCTGCCCCAGCTCGTGGGCGATGGAACTCGCCAGCTCGCCGAGCGACGCCACCCGGTTCAGGTGGGCAATCTGGTCTTGCAGTTCCTTGGCCCGGACGGCGGACTCCTGAGCCTCCCGGCGCCGGCGCCGCTCGTAGAGCAGCCCTACGATGACGAGCGCCTGGGCGATCAGCGCCGCCACTCCGCCGAGGAGCCACCGGCGGTAGCGCTGCCAGACGGACGGTTCGTCGAAGAGAATCTCCGCCTCGGAGGGCACGAGGGAGCGGGGAATTCCCCAGCGTTCCAGCTGGCGCGCATCCAGCACCATTCGGTTGGCATCGGCGTGCCGGACGGGAATCGCGCCCGGATCCTCGCCTCGCAAGACGCGGAGGGCCACCTCGCCGCCCGCATGTCCGACCCGTCCGTAGTCGATGATCACGCCACCGACGACGCCCTGGCCGACGATGGGGCTCGCCAGCCCGAACATCGGACGGTTCGCGACCCGCGCGAGGTTTCCTGCCACCTCCGCGGAAACGAAGTTGGCCCCCTTTCCGTCCACGATCATGGAAAGGAAGAGGACGACGGAGTCGCCCGGAAGGGCCGTCACCTGATGCATCAGATCTGACATGGGAAGTCCACACAGCTCGAGGACGGCGACGTCTCCGGTCTTGCGGATCACGCGTGCCAGGCTCTCGCAACCGCTGCGCTCGAACGGGGATGCGCCGGCGATGAGGGCCACGGTGCGGGTGGCCGGAAGGAGGCGCCGCACAAGTCGCACGTTCCCGGCGACGTCGGGTGTGAACGTGGCCCCCGTCATGCCAGCGATGGATGGGACGGTTTCGAAGGGAACCGGAACGCCGAAGAAGACCACCGGAACGTCCGGCCACCCCGCCCGGTTCTCCTGCACGAACCGGACGGCCTCGGCGCCCTGCGCGAGGATGAGGTCGACGGGAACGCCACGGTACTTCTGCCGGAGCCACTCGCTCATTCGGTCCTTGAAGCCCGGCTCCCGGAAGCGGAAGGACTCCAGGTGCTCGAGGTAGTAGGTCACCCCCGCGGGCGCCTCGGCGAGGACGGCCCGGACCGCCGACATCTCCTCCTGGAACGCCGGGTAGGACGGTTCGGCCTGTGCGAGCACGAGCACCGCAGCGGGCGCGGCCCCGGCGAGGGTCGGTGCGCCCGACGCTGCGAGGGCCACGAGCAGCAGCGTTGCCATCGGGCGACTGGGCATCGGGGGATTGTAGGGCTGGCGTTGCGTGCTGGAAAGGCAGGATGATGGACGCAGGATGGCGAGTCCCCCCGCTGGCAAAGTTCACCTCGTGGACGACGACCCATCGGTCCTGCGTTCCCTGGTGCGGCTTCTCGGCGCGGAAGGAATCGAGGCGGTCGCCTGGAACAGCGCCGCCGAGTTCCTGGCTGGACCGGGAACGCTCGCGCCGCCAGCATGCGCGGTCCTGGATCTCAGGATGCCGGGGATGGACGGGATCGCTCTCCAGGAGGAGCTGGCTGCGCGGGGGGTGAAGGTCCCCATCATCTTCCTCAGTGCCCATGCCGACGTGCCGACCTCGGTGCGCGCCGTCAAGGCGGGCGCCGTCGACTTCCTGCTGAAGCCCTTCGTCCCCGAGCAATTCCTCGCCGCGGTGCGCGGTGCGCTCGAGAGGAGCGAGCTGATGATGCGGGAAGGGCGGAAGCTGGAGGGGCTGCGCGCCCGCTATTCGGCCCTCACGCAGCGCGAGAAGGAGGTCCTGGGACTCGTGGTGCGGGGCCAGCTGAACAAGGAGATCGCGAGCGAGCTGGGCGCCGCGGAGAAGACCATCAAGGTCCACCGCGGGCGGGTGATGCGGAAGATGGGAGCCGAGTCGCTTGCCGGGCTCGTACAGCAGGCCGTGGTACTCGGGCTCCTGTTGCCGGCGTTGCCAACCGGGTCAGATGGGGCGCAGGGGCACGGCGCGGGCCGGCGGTAGGTGGCTGACTTTCCATCGAGCGAATGGTCCGGTCCCGTGGATAGCTCACGGCTCCAAGGCCGCCGCTGGAATGAGCTGCCCCCCGACGCAGAGCTCAAATGGTTGCGGGCCCCGGGGAGACCGAGATACATTGTCTCTCATGGCCGCCACCACCACCATGGTTCATGTCCGGTTGAACGAGAAGGTCAAGGCGCGCGCCGAGAAGGCCCTCGGCGCCATGGGCCTCACCGTCTCCGATGCAGTCCGCGTCCTCCTCACTCGTGTTGCCGCCGAACAGGCGCTCCCCTTCGAGGTCAAGGTGCCCAACGCCAAGACCCGGGCGGCCATGGCGGAGGCGCGTCGAGGCGGTCTCAAGCGGTTCGCCTCCGTTGGCGACCTCATGGCCGACCTCAATGCGGACGATTGAGCGGACCAAGGCGTTCCACCGGGACTGGAAGAAGGTCGGCTCCGGAGTCCACGGCAAGCGGGCGAGCGGCCTGCTTCAGGCGATCGTGGCGCTACTGGTGGAGGACCGCCCTCTCCCGACCTCCAAACATGACCACCAACTCACCGGGGAGTGGGCCGACCACCGGGAGTGCCACCTACGGCCGGACCTCCTGCTCATCTACCGGAAGCCGAACCCGGAGACCCTCCAGCTCGTCCGCCTTGGCTCGCATAGCGAGCTGTTCGGGTAGCGCTCCCCGCGCCAACGCCGCCGCCGGAATCCGGATGGAGTTCGAGACCCTCAAGACGGGCAGGGCCCCGGCCTGGACCAGGCGGTACACCGTGGCGCGCGACACCCGGAGCCGGGCCGCCACTTCACGAACCGTCAGCAGTTGGCGCACCGCGCCATGCACCACTAATGCACCAAACGGCGTCGCAACCGGTGGAAGCGGTGCCAACGTATGCGATCCTGCGCCACCTTCGACCCCAGTGTTGTCCACGGGATACGACGCCAGGTGACCCGGTGCCACGCCGTGCGGATCGGCATTCGGCCCTTCGGGACCAAGGGGTCGCAGGTTCAAATCCTGTCTCCCCGACCAGTAACCGCCCGCCATCGCAGCAGTTTGCGCGATGGCGGGTATTCTTTTGCCCTCGTGCGGTGCGTCTTGCGGTGCGTCTCGGCGATGGCCGGCACCGCGGCCCGCTGGCCCCAGCGTAGCGGCCGGGGGGAAGGGAGGGGGCAGTGCCTATCCCGCCCCTAGCCCCAGGTCGAGCAGCTCGCGGTCGATGGCCGACATGCGACCTCGGGGGAGCGTACGTCGACGCGCGGGTGCCGCCGCACGGGTCGAACCCGATGAAGGAGACAACGCCGGGGAACTGAGCACCGAGCCCCGTCAGTCGTGGAGCGGGGCGATGGCCTCACCGACCCATGGCGCGGCTCACCGGATGCGCGGTTGCAGGTGCGCCGCAAGAAGCCGACTACGCCTCAAGCCCTGGACGGAGGCGCCTCGTCGCTCACTTCACGGAGAAGACAAACGCGACCACGGTTCCAAGCCAGCCGACCAGCATCAAAGGAGCAAGCGGAAAAACGATCGGCAAGTCCTTGCACACGTCCTTCTTGGAGCAGAGAAGCTTGCGTCGTCCCAGCAACTGGCAATTGAGGCAACTCATCCTCGTCGGCGGCGTGGGTTGCTCGATTCTAAGTGGCATGTCGTTTGCCCCCCTCTGTTGGAAAGCATTCCATTTAGGCAAGGCGAACCGAGATGCCAGAGACAGAATTGTGACAACTTGATCGTGGGACAAAGTATTCGTTTACTTCCGCGACCCGTGGCGGGGCTTCGCCGGTGGGTCATGTCCCGTCAAGTGGTGTAGGGCGCGTCATCCGGTTTGACTGACTACGCGGCGTGCTTCTTGGGCGTCGGCTTCAGCGCCTTGAGTTTCTCCGCAGGTTCCTCGCGGCTGATGGTCATGTAGCGGCGGACGACGGCCCAGTCGTCGTTGAGCTCGCAGAGCACGGCGCCGACGAGGCGGATGATGGTCTCGCGGTTGGGGAAGACGCCGACGACGTCGGTGCGGCGGCGGATCTCGCGGTTGAGCCGCTCCTGCGGGTTGTTGCTCCAGATCTGGCGCCACCGTGCGGGCGAGTTGTTCCCTGACCGACTCGGCGTGGATCAGCCCAAGGTGTCGGCGCTACTGAGGGGGCGCCTCAACGGCTTTTCCACCGACCGGCTCCTCAAATTCACCATCTGCCTGGGCCAGGACGTGGACATCGTGATCAGGGCGAGGCGTTCGACCAAGGGCCGAGGGCACCTTCACGTGGTGGCGGCGTAGTCCGGGGGAGGGTGGGGACCTCAGGTCACGGGACCAGCGCCCCATCCGGAATGCGGATGGCGTTCGAGACCCTCAGGACGGGCAGGGCCCCGGCCAGGACCAGGCGGTACACCGTGGCGCGCGACACTTGGATCCTCTACCCGCCATGTCCCGATGTCTTCCCGAGCGCTACCACCTGCAACTCCAATCGCCGCCGTCGTTCCGCGTCGAGCGGGAGCAGCCCGATACGCCCGAGAAGCTGCTCCGCCGTCACGATCCGGTGACGGAGCAGCCCCTCGACGAAGGCCGAGTCCTTCTCGCGCCCTGCCGCGAGCTTGGAGGCTGCCAGATCGCACGGGTCGAGGCAGTAGCCGATGTATTGCCTCGTGCCCTCGTTCTGGACCTTCACGAGCCGGTCCTGCCAGCCCGCCGGCAGGACGGCCGTGGTCGGTCCAACTCCGTGCGCGTAGTAGCGGAAGGTCTCGTGGAAGGGGGAGAGCTCACCGATGGCGCCATCGATGACGTCCGCCAGATGGCGGAGCGGGTAGATTCGGCCTCCATCGTCTGTGCCAGGTCGGCGGGTGGGGTGGGCACGGAGCCGAGGAGCGCGCGGCGCCGATGACGACATCTCCGAGTCGCCCGTGATGGCGGCGGCGGCCCGGATGACGTGCTCGAGCTCGTCACGCCGCATGGGTGGCGGCCCAGGCCTTCAGGAAGGCGAACCGCTCCGTCGGCGAGAGGATGCCGGCGAAGGGCGAGCACTGCCGCAACGCCGCGGCACGCTCCGACTCCTCGACCGCGGCGGCGAGCACCTGCTCGAGCCCCTCCGCCATGAGCCGCTCCCACTCCGCGAGGTACGGATCGGCGCGGCTGGGGTTGCCCGGGTCGCGCCACCGCTGGAGCGTCAGGCGTACCCGATCGAGGAGCGCCGGGTCCCGGCGAACCTTGGCCGCGATCAGCCGGTGCAACTCCAGGCTGCGCGCGTCGATCTCCTGATGGGTCCTCATGGCGGCGCCTCAGCCTTCATGAGTCCAATCCTAGCGGAGGTTCCCGGTAGCCGGAAATGGCCTCACGGGCGCGGCCGAGGCGCGACGCGGCCTTTTCACGACGCGACAGGCCGAACGCGCCGGGTACTCGCCTCAGCTCCTGAACCACCACGCAAGGGCCGGCAGGATCTCAGCGCCTGCGCAGGGGCGTGTTCCGACTCGTACATTTCCCACCCTCGGACGAGGAGCCGCTCGTCGAGATCTGGCTGTGGGCCGATCGCAAGGCGGTCTTCTCGCACCAGACGGCGCTCTCGCGCCACGACCTCTCTGACGCCCTGCCCCACCGCGTCCACGTCACGCTGCCCACCTCCTGGAGCAATCGACGCCTTCGTGTCCCTGTGGGTGTCGTGCTTCACCACCGGCCGGTAAGTCGGCGCGCCTTGGCCTGGGTCGGAGTTCTCAAGGTGACGACGCCCGAGCGGACGATCGAGGACTGCATCGAGGACCACGTCTCGCCTGAGTGGGTGGCGCAAGCGATCGAGCAGGCCAAGGCGCGAGGGCTCGTGCCCACCGCCTCGCCGAGCTCGCGCGCTCCGCAGGGCTCGCGAGATGAAGCCGCGCGCGTACAAGACGCCCGAGGCTTTCAAGGCTGCGGTCGATCAACGACTGCGCCAGCTTGTCGGATCGGGGCCGGCGATCACGAGGCGTCGCCAGATGCTGGTCTTCGACCGGTTCCTCGCACGCATCAGGGAGGCCTTCGGGGAGGGCGCGGTGCTGAAAGGCGGCCTCGTGCTGGAGGTCCGGCTGGAGCGAGCACGCACGACCCGGGACTGGAGACGATCACCACGAAGCGCGGGAAATCGGTCGCGCTGAGCGCGACCGATGAGATGGTCTCCCAGGCTGACCACCTCAACTACCATGTACCTCCCACTCGCGAGGCACCCGCGGAAGGAACGATTGGCGTTCCCCGGCTCCTCGAGATCGTCTCCAGCCAGGGCAAGACCGTGTCTGGCCGAACGTTGGCGAACCACACGCGCAGACGAATGAAGCGCCTACAGCGCTTACAGCGAAGCGATTGAACACTTGACGTTCAAGTATGTGTGCGGTAGCTTGGGCTCGTGATTGTTGGCTATCTCGACGACGCGACCCGGGCCATTCATGTCGGCGAGGAGTCCAAGGCGGTCCGGCGCTTTGCCGTGGCGGTGCGCAAAGTGGCTCGCCGCAAGCTCGACCTCATCGGCGCGGCCGTCGAGGTCCGCGACCTGGCCGCTCCTCCCGGGAATCGCCTGGAGCGACTCCATGGCGATCTGGCCGGCTTCTACAGCATCCGGGTGAACGACCAGTATCGGATCATCTTCAAGTTCGAGGCGGGAAATGCCTCGCACGTGCAACTCATCGACTACCACTGAGGGAAGCGAACATGCTCACGACCGCCACGATGAAGCGCCGCCCAACGCTCCCCGGGGAGATGCTCCTCGAGGAGTTCCTCCGTCCCGCCGGCATCACGCAGGTGGCACTCGCCGCACGCATGGGCGTGCCGATCCAGCGGGTCAACGGGGTCATCTCCGGCCGGCGCGCCGTCACCGCCGAGACGGCGATCCTGCTCTCTCGCGCCCTGGGGACCACACCCGCGCTGTGGCTGAACCTCCAGATCGCGGTCGATCTTTGGGACGCCGAGCACAAGCTTGGCCCTCCTCGTACTGCCCGACGCCGCGGCGCTCCGGGGCACCGGTCCGCTTCCACGCACGGGTAGAACTCGCGCCGGCTCGAAGGAATGGGCACGGAGGGCTGTCTCGCCTGTCGCCGAACCGCGAGGCGCTCGTTGGCGGTCAGGCGGCGCATGTGCACCAGCCCTACCTCCGTGCTGCGAACCGCCCAGGCGGGGTCTTCGGTAGCCACAGGAGCACCGTCGGCCATCGGGGGCACGCGGTCAGCCACGGTGTGCTCCCCTCCGGGGCGGGCTCCTGTCCTGCCGGCGGGGCTGGCGTCCGCTAGATACTCCCATCATGCCCAAGCCCCTCATGTGCCCCCCGGAGCTGCTGTCCCTCGACCTCGCCGGCAGGACCTACATCGTCACCGGGGGCAACTCCGGGATCGGGCTCGTGACCGTCGGGCAGCTGGCGACGCAGGGCGCCCGGGTCGTGCTGGCGTGCCGGCGCCCCGCCGAGGGTGAGCGGGCCGCGGGGCAGATCCTCGCCGGAGGGGCCCGGGGGAGCATCGAAGTTTCCGCCCTCGATCTGTCGAGCCTCGACTCGGTCCGGTCCTTCGCCAGGTCGTTCCTCGCGACGAACGGCGCCCTGCACGGGCTCGTGAACAACGCCGGGGTGATGAACACGCCGAAGGGGAAGACCACGGACGGCTTCGAGACCCAGATCGGGACGAACCACCTCGGGCACTACTTGTTGACGGAGCTCCTGCTGCCCGCGCTGAAGCGGGGATCGCCTTCGCGGGTGGTGAACCTTTCCAGCTGCTACCACGACGTCGCGATGGGGCGGAAAGGGCGCATCGACTTCGACGACCTGCACTTCGAGAAGCGCAAGTACGACGGCTGGGAGGCCTACGCGCAGTCCAAGCTCGCCAACGTGCTCCACGCGAAGCAGCTCTCCAGGAGGCTCGCCGGCACCGGCATCACGTTCGTGAGCGTGCACCCCGGCTGGGTCCGCACCAGGCTCGTGAGGTCCTCCATGCCGGTCTGGGCGCAGGACTACCTGCTGCGCCCCTTCCTCCGCATGGCCGGGATGATCGAGCCCTGGGAGGGGGCGCAGACGACGCTGTTCGCCCTTTTCTCCCCCGAGGTGCCCGCGCACGGCGGCGCCTACTTCAGCCAGCTCGGCCTGTACCGCGACAAGGCGGCGAACAAGGGCGGGTGGCCACTCCGCTCGCCCAATCCGCAGGCACAGGACGACGCCATCGCCGAGCGTCTCGACCGGGTCAGCCGGAAGCTCGTGGGGCTGGAGGCGTGAGCAATCGGTGAACGACGGGCCGTGAGCGAAAGGACCTCGACATGCCTTCGGCGGACGAGGCGCTAAGGTCTCGGCGCTCCTGCGCGGGCGCCGGGCGGCCTTCTCCATCGACCGGCTCCTCAAGTTCATCACCAGCCTGGGCCAGGACGTGGACATCGCAATCCGAGCGAGGCATTCGGCCAAGGGAAGAGGGCACCTCCACGTCGTGGCGGCGTAGTCCCGCGACGTCAGTCTGAACGAAGGCGAAGGAGCTTCCGTCTCCCGCATGTCTCCCGGACGCCGGCAGAAGCCCGGGAAAGGGTGGGGGTGCCTGGGGAGCTGGATCGAGGCTTCAGCCAACGGTAACGACGGGCCAAACGACTGACGGGCGTGGGCTGTCGCATGGCCATGATTCACACATGGTAAATGTCTCAAATGCTTCATCCCTTCATGGCGCCAATGCACCAAACGGCGTCGCATCCAGTGGAGGCGGTGCCACCGGATGCGATCCAGCGCCACCTTCGGCCCTTCGGGACCAAAGGGTCGCAGGTTCGAATCCTGTCTCCCCGACCATCTGACGCATCGGAGTCCCAGGCGAAAGCGTGGGCTCCGGGGCGTCTTCGTTCTCACCAGAATCGATGTCGCGAACCCACGCCCTGGCGTGACACAGGCGCTCGATTGCCGCGTAGCCCTGTTGTAGCTACATTGAGCTCATGCGCAAGGACGCCGTCTACCGGATGCGGGTTCCCAAGAAGACGCTGGCCGCCATCAAGCGGGTGGCCGCTGCCAAGGGCGAGGACGCCTCCGAGTGGGGGCGCAGCATCATCGAGATCGAGGTGCGCCGCGACCTCGCCGCGATCCAGCTCCGCGAACAGCTCCAGGCGGCGAAGCCGGGCAGCTTGACCGAGGAGGAGGCCACGAACCTCGTCAACCTGGCGAAGCGTGCCACGAGGGCAAGGTGATCCGAGCGGTCCTCGACTGCAACGTGGTGATCACCGCCGCGCTCTCTGCCGGGAAGTGCGCCGAACTGTTGTCGCGGACCAGGCGGCGCGACGGGTTCGAGCTGGTCTGGTCACCGCCCATCGTCGCCGAGTGTCTCCGGGTCATCGAGTACCCCAAGTTCACCGGGAAGTTCCGGACCGATCCACGGCTCCTCGTCGAGCGGGCCATGGCGAGCGCCCACATGGTGGCGACCGACCTCCTCCCGGCGATCGACATCGTGAAGGCCGACCCGACCGACAACGTCTACCTGGCGATCGCCCTGGCCGGCGGCGCCCGCTGGGTCGTCACCGGGAACACCAGGCACCTGACCAAGCTGGACGGCTACGCGGGATTGCGAGTCGTCGAACCGGCCGTCTTCCTGGCGGAGCTGGACGCGAAGGGCTGAGGTCCTCGGTTTGGCCGAGAAATCGCCTACCGAGCCTGCGGGTACTTGCGGAACAGGTCGACCACGAGTTGACCGGCGATCGTGACGTTCGGATCCCGCGCCCAGGCCTCGCCATGCCACACGACCTGCTGATCCGCCGCGTCGATGAGATGGACGATGAGCTCTCCCTGCCTTTGCTCATTGGTTCCACCCGTCGCCCCAGAAATCGGCCGCTTCTTGTCGGCCCCCTGGTACACATCCGCGAAGTAGGACACCAGCAGGCTCGGCTTGGTGCCGCTCGCGGCCGGCGAGAGCCCCTTTGCCTGCAGCTCGCGCCCGATCGCCGCCTCGAGATTTCCGCGCGTCACCGGGTCCGCCATCTGCGACCCACTCATGTCTAGACGGTCGACGGGTTCGAAGGCGTAGGTCCTGAAAGCCTGGAAGTTCGCGCTCGGACTGGCCGTGGCGTTGACCTCCGCCCACGGCGTCGTCGCGCAAGCCCCGAGAAGAAGGGAGACCGAGAGACTTTGAGTCACCGACCGGGAAGATCGCATTGCCGGATTATGGCACTGGCCGAAGCCGATGAAGGAAACGAAGCCGAGGAAGGCTCAACGGAGCGGTTACCAACCAAACGGACTAGGGAGCCGTGGGGGGGAGCCGCGCGGATGGCTTGATCCGAGGTCCCGTTCCGGACAAGGTCCTGCCACGCATGAGGACGGGGTGCATAGCGAGGGCCGACTTCTGCAGGCTCCGTCGGCGAGTTCTGCTGTGCATGCTTTCGAGCCTGCTCGTCCTTCCGCTGACGCTCGCCAAGGCGGAACCGCCCCGATCTCCTGGCGCCTCGGCGGCGAGCATGCGGTCCAGGAAGATCGGGGAGCAGGCTGGCCAGCTCACGATGCGGATCCTGCGCACGCAGGCCCATCTGCTCGACCTGCAGGAGGCGCTCGGCGCGTCCAGGACGACGCTGCCCAGCATCGGACTCCTGGCAGGATCCCTGAACGTGGACGAGCTCCTCGCTGCCTCGGAGCGAGAGGTCGACGCGCTCGAGAGGCTTCTGGATTCCGGCCGGGGGCAGCTGCCCGGGAGTGGGCTCGGCACCCCGAACGGGTGGTCGAACGCGGCCCTCCTCCAGCTTCCAGTCGAGCGGAGATTGTTCCAGGATGACGCCGACCGAAGCGCCGCGCTCCTCCAGCTCGCCGACGCGCTTCGGGCAAGGAAGCTCTGGGAGGGGGCGCTCTCGTACTACGAGCGATTGCTGGGGATGCCATCGCCCGAGGGGTCCGCAGCGCTCACGGGGGCGATCGAGTGCAGGCTTCGTCTCGGGGATTTCCGGGGGGCGGTGGATCTGCTCGATGCGGCCCGCACCCCGAGGACCGGGCCGGGCGGGAGCCTTCCAGAACCATCGATCCCACCGGAGGCGACGTACCTGGCCGGGACCGCGGCATTTCGACGAACGGACCTTCCACCCGACAAGAGGGACCGGAAGGCGCTCGAGATCCTCCGCGCGGTCGGACCCCCGTTCGACGTCCCGGCCGCCTACTACCGAGGCGCGATTCTCGTGCGGTCCGGGGACATCGACACCGCCATTCCGGAGTTCGAGGCGTGCGTCGACCTTCCCGCCAGGTCCCCGCGGCAGCAGGCGCAGCGTGAGATGTGCCGGCTCGCCCTGGCTCGCATCGACGGCGACCGCTGGCCCTGGGACGCGGAGCGCCGCTGGTACGGCCAGGTCCCACCCGGATCCCCTCACCACCGCGAGGCACTCTACGAGCAGGCCTGGGACCACGAGCGCGCCGGCTCGCCCCGGCTCGCGCTCGCCCTCGTCGACCAGATCGTCGGCGAGGATCCCGAGTCGCCGCTCGCATGGCAGGTCGATGTGCTGCGCGCCGAGATCCTGTCGCGCCTCGGGCGATACGTCGAGGCCGTCGAGGGCTTCGACCGGATTCGCCGGCGGGCCTTGGCGATGCGCGATCAGCTCGACAGGGCGCTCGGGGCCGAGAGGGGGCCGGCCGCCTATCTCGAGTGGTTCACGGTCGGTAGCGACCGCAGCGGTCCCCCTCCGACGATGCCGTCACTGGCGATGCGGAGGGCCCGTGAAACGGCGGAGGTCGAACAGGCCCTCGACATCTGGAACGACCTCGAGACGGCGACGCAGGCACTGGCGAGCGCCCGCACGGCCTCGGGTCGACTGGACGCGATGCTCTCGCGCGACGCAGCGTCACCGGTTCCCTCGCCGACCGGCACGGGTGCCTCCGGGCTCGTCGTGCTCGCGGACCAGGCGCAGGCGCTCGCCGCGGTTCTTGCCGCCGAGGAGGCGAAGTGGGCTGGTGCCTCGCCCGAGGAGCTCTCCGGCGCCTGGCAGAAGCGCCTGCGCGCCATGCGGGCCCTCCGGCTTCGTCTCGCCCACCTTCGCGCGCGGGCGATGCGGGACGAACGAATGCTCGTCGAGCTCCGGGGGACCGAGGGCGGCCTGCCGGCGGCGGAGATCGTCGAGGAGCAGAAGAACCTCGCGGACGCCCAGCGCGAGCTCGGCAACCTCCGCACCGAGGCGCAGACGTCGCTCGGGTTGCAGATCCACCAGGCCTTCCTGGGGGTCCGCTCGGAGCTGGACCGCACGATCCTCCAGGCGGATCGGGGAATCGTCGAGGTGGCGCTCGCCCGGACCAAGGACGCGGAAACGCAGGTCGAGTCGCTCGTGTTCCGCAAACGGTTCGAGGCGAGTCTCCCCTGGAGGGAGGATCGACCCGAGGTGCTCGCAGTGATCGAGAGCCGGAGTCGCGAGGCAGTGGCCGCAGACCGGCGGGTCCGGGAGGAGGCCATCGCGCAGCTGAACGACTACGTCCAGCGGCACGAGGACGATGCCTTCTACACGCCGCAGGCGCTCTCGCGGCTGGCCGAGCTCCAGATGGAAGGAGCAGAGGGGGCCCCGCCCCAGGGTGGGGCCCGGCCTGGCCCTCCGGAGGGTCCCAAGGGCTGTGCGGCGGCCGTCGAGCTCCAC
The DNA here is from genome assembly GCA_963700085.1 of uncultured delta proteobacterium. Taxonomy (GTDB): domain Bacteria; phylum Myxococcota; class Myxococcia; order Myxococcales; family Anaeromyxobacteraceae; genus CAIOAK01. The sequence goes on along the minus strand of CAVOWI010000012.1, from coordinate 510,396 downwards.
CGGCGCGTGGCCAAGGGCTTCCCCGAATACCGGCAAAAGGACGCCGTGTACTTCCTGGCGGGCTACTGCCTGGGCGAGATGGGGAAGGCCTCGGAGGCCCGGCAGGCCTACTCCGACCTGGTGCGGAAGTACCCCGACAGCCCTCACGTGCCCGAGGCCTGGGTGCGCATCGGCGACCTGGGCTTCGAGGAGGGCCGGCCCGATTCGCTGCGCCGCGCCGCGGAGGCGTACTCGAAGGCAGCCGCCCGGAGGGATCACCCGCTGTACGAGCACGCCATGTACATGCTCGGCTGGACGCAGTACCGCCTGGACGATCTGCCGCGTGCGGTGGAAACCCTGGAGCGGCTGCTCGATCGGGAGATCGCCGCGCGCAGGGAGTCCAAGGAGGACCTGCCGTCCGGTGCCGTCAACCTGCTGGGATCCATGCTCGCGGATCCGAGGTGGGATGGCCTCGCACGCGCACGGGTGCTCTTCGCCGGGGAGGCCGACCACCCCTACGAGGCGGCCACCTACCGTCGCCTCGCCGACGAGCTCTTCGACCAGGGGAGGTACGTCCAGGCGGTCGACGCCTACAAGCTCGCCATCGCGCGGGCTCCATGGTCGCGGGAGGCGCCCAGGCTGCAGGAGCGCGTCGTCCTCTCCTGGTCGAGGGAGGGGCGACCGAAGGAGGAGGCCCTCGAGCGGGAGCAACTCATCGCCAGATACGGCGAGTCGAGCGAGTGGTCGCGGAGGAACCAGAAGGCCGGGGTTCCCCCCGGAGAGGTCCGAGAGCTGATCGAGGCCAACCTGGCGCAGGCGGCGGTCGCCCTTCACGCACAGGCGAGGGAGCTGGCGCGGGCCGGCAAGCGGGAGGCCGCTGCGGTCGAGTTCCGGCGAGCCGCCCAGGCCTACGCGCAGATCCTGGACGGCACACCGGGGGTGAAGGGCGCGGAGGGCCTGGCGGTCGCCCGGGCCGAATGCACCTTCGGCGCTGGCGAGTACGAGGCGGCGGCGCGGCTGTTCGAGGAGGTGCGCGACACCTCGGGCGATCCTCGATTCCAGCGGGAGGCGGCACGGGAGGCCGTCCGCTCCTGGGAAGCCGAGGCCTCTCGCCAGCAAGGCGCGGGGATGCTCCAGGGTCGCGATCTCCCGCTTCCCGGCGCGCTCCGCTCCCTGGCGAGCGCCACCGACGCGCTGGTGGCTCGCTTCCCCGACGACGCGAGTGCGCCCGTCGCCGCCTTGCGGGTCGGGGAGGTGTTCTACCGGTACCAGGACTGGACGGAGGCCCGGCGCAGGTTCGAGGAGGTCTCCACCCGGTGGCCGGGCACGGAGGCGGCGAGAGACGCGCAGGGAATGGACCTCGCGATCCGCTTCCAGCGGGCGACCGACCTGCTCGGACAGAGGAAGTGGAGCGAGGCCGCCTCGATCTTCCAGGCGATCGCGGACGAGGCCCCCCGCCATCCACTCGCCGACAAGGCCCTCTACAACGCCGCGTTCTGCCAGGAGAGCGACCACCACAGGGAGGCCGCGGCCGCGCTGTACGCGCGTGTCGGGGACGACTACCCAGGCTCGCCGCACGCCCCGGATGCCCTGCTCCGGCAGGCTGCCCTCGCCGAGGCCGTGTTCGACTTCGAGAAGGCCGCCGAGCGCTACCAGACCTTGATCACCAGGCACCCGGGCTCGAAGCAGGCGAGGGACGCGCTCCACGACCGCGCGCGATCGCTGGAGATCCTGCAGCGCTACGAGGAAGCGGGCCTCGACTTCGAGCGGTACGCCTCCCTGGTCCCGGGCCCCGCCGACGCGCCCGCGACGCTGCTCCACGCCGCCGAGGTCTTCGAGAAGGGCGCGGCCTGGCCTCGGGTCATCCGGACCCTCCAGGAATACCAGCGGAGGTACACGAAGTCGGGGGATGCGGAGGCGCTGGTGGTGGCCCAACTCCGCGTCGGTCGGGCCGAGGGCGCGCTCGGGCACGAGGCGGCGGCGAAGGGCGCATTCTCGAGGAGCGTGGCCGAGTTCGACCGGCGGAAGCTCGATTCCCGGAAATACCCCGCGGGGGCGGCGGCCGCCGCCGAGGCCCGTTTCCGGCTGGCGGAGCCCGACCTCCAGCGATTCGAGCGAAGCGGGCTTCCGTCGACCAGCCAGTCGGGCGCACTCGAACGGGCTCTCAAGGCCCGGCTCTCCGAGATGGCCAGGCTTGCCGGGCAGTACGAGGAGGTGAAGCGCTACCAGAGCCCCGACTGGACGGTCGCGGCGCTCTACCGACAAGGGTACCTGGCCGAGCGGTTCGCTCACTCGCTCCTCGAGGCTCCGCCGCCTCCCGAGTTCCGGAGAGCAGGGCAGGAGGCGTACCTGGCCGAGTACCAGGCCCAGCTGGCGACGTTCGCGCGCCCCTACGAGGCGCAGGCCGACAAGGCCTACGCGCAAGCCGTCAGGCTCGCGCAGGAGTTCCGCGTCGAGAGCGAATGGAGCCGGCGGGCCGCCGGGGCGCTCGCGCAACGACGTCCCGGAGAGTCCGGTCACCTGGGCGGGGCGAAGGGGCGCTTCATGCCTGAGAGCCCTCCTCGCCCTGATGACGAGGAGCGGGCGGCGAGAAGTGCGCTGGCGCGCGACGATCGGGACGTGAGCGCGATGGTCCGGCTCGCCAACGCTTCCCTCGCACGAGGGCGGATCGAGCTTGCCACCGCGATCCTGGAGAGCGCCCAGAAGGTCGCTCCGGACGACGCGACGGGTGTGGAACGGCCTCGGGCGGGTGGATCTCGCTCGCGGAGCACGGGTGCAGGCCGAGGCGAGGTGGAAGAAGGCCGTCGAGCTGGACCCGCACGGCGCGGACGCCCTGACGAACCACGGACAGTTGCTGGTCGAGGCGGGCGACTACGCGGGCGCCGCCGCTCTCCTCGAGCGTGCGGTGCGAAGCGCGCCGGGCAGCGCGGCGTCCTGGCACGATCTCGGCAATGCGTATGAAGGTCTCGGCCGATCCGACGACGCCAGGCGAGCACGGGAACGAGCCATGTCGCTGGACGCGGGCCAGGCGATCCCTCACGGAGGGGAGCCGATGAACGCCCTGCGACTCGTGGCCATGCTCGCCCTGGTGGTGCTCGCACCCGCCAGGACTCGAGCAGAGACTCCGGAGCGGCCGAGTCCCCCCGCGCAGACGAGTGACCGAAAGGTCCTTCGTCCCGGAGAGGTCGAGATCAAGGGCAAGGTGCGGAAGCAGTCCGCCCCCGCGATCACCCCTCCCAGCATGGCGAAGCGGCAGCAGCCGGAGCGCGACTCGTTCCTCTGGAAGATCGTCGAGGCGGTGGACAAGGAACCGTTCCGCGAGGCCGGAAGGTGAGGTGATCCCCCTGGACACGAGCACGATCCAGATGGAGGGCTCGCGCGGCCGCCGGCAACGGAGGCAGCTGCGGATCCTCGTGCTCTGTCTCGCGGGGTCGCTCGCCGTTCACCTGCTCGGCTACGCCTGGATCGCGTCGTGGAAGGCACCCCCCGTGAAGAGGGTGCCGGATGGATTCATGGTGGTGGAGCGCTGGCCCGCCTTCCGGCCTGCGCCTCCGGGAACCGACGCCTCGAAGCCCGAAGGGGAGATGGGCAGGGCCCGGTCAGCCCCGGTGAGGCCCTCGGCCCGGGTCGATCGCGCTTCCCGAGGACGTGGCCAGCGAGGTCCATCGAAAGGGCATCCTCCGGGCGCTCGATGCCCTTGGCCGGGGACCGATGGCGAAGGGCCTCCCCTCGACACTCGAGGGCGGGGAGCTCGCCCCGGGACTCCCGGAAGCCTCACCGCGGAGATCGACCCGGGCACCTTGCCCGGAAGAAAGGGGGGAGGCGGAGGCGCGCCCGCCGGGCTGGGCGACCTCGGAGCCAGGGTTGGAGGTGGCGGCGGAGGAGGCGGGGGAGGGTTGCCCTACGGTTCCGGCTCCGTCGGCGATCGGTACCAGCCAGGTCGATTCGGCGGACGTCGACCAGGCCCGTCTGGACGCGTTCGTGCGCGCTCGGATCGGTGGACTCCGGGCCTGCTACGAGAGCCAGCTCAAGCTCGATCAGCGCACCGACGGAACCGTGCGGATGCGCTTCTCAATCCAGCCCACCGGCGAGCTGTCCAACGTCGCGGTCGCCCAGGACACGCTTCGGTCCGAGCTGGTCGCTCAATGCGTCGTCGGGCTGGTGCGGGCGTGGAGGACTCCCTTTCGGCCGTCCCAGCCGGTCTCGGTGGAGTATCCCTTCGTCTTTCGCCCCAGCGTGGAGTGACACCGCTCGACCCTGCCGCTTTCCCGGACGCTCAGAACTTGTAGGCCACCGCGTAGAGCAGGCTCAGGCTGGTGATGGTGAGCCTGGTGTTGATGGGCGTCCCGGTGACCGGGTCCCCGAACTGGATGGGCTGCGAGCTGCCCCAGGAGTAGCCGAGGCCGAAGGAACCGGAGAGGTGGTCGCCTCGGACCTTCGCTCCGGCCGTGATCCCGTACATGTCCACGCTGCGGAAGAGGTTCGCGCCGGCCGCGTTCGTGGGAGACGCGTCGCTGAAGAAGCCTCCGTGAAAGCTCCAGATCTCGTTCAGGTTGTAGCGCCCCCCGAGGGCGAAGTTCCAGACCGTCCGGGCACCGTTGCTCACGCCCGCGAACGGCTGGGTGGTGTACACGGGCAAGCCGGTAGCCGGGTCGGTGGTCGTGATCCGGACGGGCTGGCTGCTCGCCAGCAGCGTGTATTCGGAGATGGCCGAGTGGTAGCGCAGGTCGAACTCCGCCTCGAAGGCCTTCGAGCGCCAGGCCACCCCCACGTTCACGTCGAGCGGCAGGCGGTAGTCGAAGGTGGCGTCCTTGTCGGTGAAGAAGGTCTGGTTCCAGGGCGTGGAGCGGTTGTCCACGTTCTGGTAGGTGAGGCTGCCGCTCTGGATGATCTTCAGTCCTGGGGTGCGCATCATGGCGCCCACCACGACGTGCTCGGTGACATCCCACTGCACGCCCAGGGTGCCGGTCAGGTTCCAGATCGATCCCTTGGCGTCCAGGTTCCGGAGAAACGCGTCTGCCGACGCCGGCAATGCGACCTGCTCGGAGAAGGTCTGGATCTCGCTCAGCGAGGTGATGGCGACGCCGATCCCGGCGCCGAACCGCAGCGAGGAGAAGGGGGAGTAGCTCGCCGAGAACATGGGAAGCAGGGTGGACAGCCCCACGTGCGACGAGTAGGAGATGCGCGTGCTCCCCGCCAGGCCGCCCACGATCTCCTGGTTCCAGGAGGTGGGCTTGGTGATGGTGAGGCCGATGCGCCATTGCTCGGAGTCGATCACGTCCCTGCCCAGGACCGCCCCGAAGAAGGACGGGAGCTGGTAGATGCTCATGCCGCCGCCCCGCTGGCTGCCGATGCCCTCCAGGGAGAGGAGGTCGCTCTCGAACCCGCTGGCGCTCGCGCCGATGGCGGTGCGCGCCATGGTGGCCATCCCCGCCGGGTTGTACCAGCCAGACGTCGTGTCACCGACTCGAGCCACGAAGGCTCCGGCCTCGAGGGCTTCCTCCTGCCCGACCAGCACCCGGTCGTAGTTGGTGATGGCGATGCTCGGAGGGAAGAGAAGTCCGCTGGTCTGGGCGAGCGCCCGCCCGGGCAGCATGGCCAGGAACGAGGCCGCCAGCATCCCAGCAAGGAAGAGGGTTCCGCGTCGGACCATGACCAGCCTCCGTCGAGCCGTCGATCGGCCCAGGACCCATTGTCTACTACACGTCTTCCTGCAACGAATAGGTGTGCGAGGAAACGCGTCCGAGGCGGACCAGCGGTCGGGTATAGTTTCGCGCCATGACGCTCCGATCGGTCATCGCGGTCGCCCTGCTGGCACTGGCAGTGCCAGCGTCCCCCCAGGACCTGGGAGCCAAGGCTCCGCCGAAGGCCCAGGGTGCCAGCGCGGATCTCTCCGTGTTCAATCGCCACATCGCGACCTTCCGGGCTCCGGTGCTCGGGGTCACCGCCGAGGACCGCGTGCAGCGAGCCGTCGCGCGGATCCAGGACCTCCTCGAGCGGTCGGGGAAGCATGCGGTGACCGAGAAGGCGACCCCCGTGGGCCGGGTGGTCAGCATCGACGGGGCGTCCGCCTTCGTCCTCGTCCCGGAGGACATGGATCCTCTGAAGGACGAGGATTTCGACACCGCCGTCGGGAAGGCGGTCCAGGCGCTGCAGGTCGTCGTGGCGGAGACCAGCGAGAGCCGCGACCTCCGCGCCCTGTCCCGAGGAGGGCTCATCTCCCTGGCGGCCACCGGGATCCTGATTCTCCTCATCTGGGGGTTGCGCCGGCTCCGGCTTGCTCTCACTCGCCGGTTGACGGCCCTGGCCGAGACCCACGCGGGCAAGCTGCGGCTCGGGGGCTCGGAGCTCGTGAACCGGGAGCGGCTCCTCTTCCTCGTCCAGTGGCTCGTGAACCTCCTCTCCTGGGTCGTCACGCTGCTGCTCGTCTACGAGTGGCTGGGCTTCATCCTGGCGCGGTTCCCCTACACCCGCCCGTGGGGCGAGGGGCTCATCCGGTTCCTCTCCGGCCTGGTGGTGAAGGTCCTCTCCGCCGTCGTGAACGCGATTCCCGGCCTGGTGCTCGCCGCGGTGGTCTTCATCGGCGCGCGATTCGTCATCCAGATGCTCCGCACCTTCTTCGACCGGGTGGAGCGCGGTGACTTCGTCGTCCGCTGGCTGGACCCAGAGACCGTCCTGCCCACGCGCCGCATCGCCAACGTGGTGGTCTGGCTCTTCGCGCTGGCGATGGCCTATCCCTACCTTCCGGGCGCCGGGACCGATGCCTTCAAGGGGCTTTCGGTGCTGATCGGCCTGATGATCTCGCTCGGAGCCTCCAGCGTGATCGGGCAGGGAGCGAGCGGGCTCATCCTCATGTACTCGCGCACCTTGCGCGTCGGAGATTACGTCCGGATCAACGATCACGAGGGGACGGTGGTGGAGGCCGGCCTCTTCATCACGCGGATCCGGACCGGCATGGGAGAGGAGTTGACGCTTTCCAACGCGCTCGTCGTCGGTGCGGTCACCAGGAACTACTCCCGCGTGGTCAAGGGTCCCGGGTTCATCGTCGACACGGTCGTCACCATCGGTTACGACGCGCCCTGGAGGCAGGTGGAGGCCATGCTCCTCGAGGCGGCCCGTCGCACCAAGGGCGTGGTCCAGGAACCTCCTTCGCGCGTCCATCAGACCGCGCTATCCGACTTCTACGTCGAGTACCGGCTCGTGACCTACGCCGTGCCCGAGAAGCCGGTGCCCCGCGCCATGGTCCTCACGGCTCTCCACGCCAACATCCAGGACGTCTTCAACGAGCACGGCGTCCAGATCATGTCGCCGCACTACCTCGGTGACCCGGCGCAGGCCAAGGTCGTGGCCAAGGCCGACTGGTATCCCGCTCCGGCCATTCCACCGGGCGTGAAGGGCGGCGGCGCGTGACCCGCAAGGAGTACATCGCGCAGCAGCGGGACCGGCACGGACGGAAGTCCATCGCCGTTCTCCCCATCCACTACCCGAAGGAGGTCCTCACCGCGCTCGACATCCTCTCTGTCGAGCTCTGGGGACCTCCGGGCGCGCCCCGCGGCGAGGGAGCCGGCCGGATCCAGGCCTACGTCTGCTCCGTCGTCCGCAATGCGCTCGCCTTCCTCTCCTCCGGCGGCGCCGACGCGGTGGATGGCGTCCTCTTCCCGCACACCTGCGATTCCATCCAGGGGCTGGCCACGCTGGCGACCGACTTCGGGGGCTGGGGGAAGAAGTCCTTCACGTTCCTTCATCCGAAGGGGCCGCCACGGGAAAGCTCGCGGGTGTACCTGGAGGCCGAGCTCCGATCGCTGGTTCGCGAGCTGGAGCCCTTCGCCGGACGCAGCCTCGAGCCGGACCGGCTCGCCGCCGCGCTCCGGCTTCACGAGGAGATCGACGAGTGCCGCGCCGCGCTGCTGGACGCCCGTCCCCGTCTCGCGGTCGCCGACAAGGAGCTCTACGCGCTCCTCCGCCGCGGCGAGTGGCTCTGGCCCGGCGATCACCTCGCCGAGCTCCGGGAGGCGCGGGCCCGCTGGCCGGCCGGGCCTGTCCGTCCGGGCGTTCCGGTGCTCGTCTCCGGCTACGTGCCGGAGCCGCCCGCGCTCCTCGAGGTGCTCGACGCGGCCGGCGCGTACGTCGGCGCCGACGACTACGCCGCGGTGGGGCGCCGGGTCGTGCGTGCAGCCAACCCCGCCGGCGATCCCTGGCAGGCGCTCCTCGCCCGCTACTGGGCCGCGCCTCCCTGCTCGACCCGATCCGCCGATCACGGCGAGCGGATCCGCCACCTCGGCGCGCTCCTCGACCGGTCCGGCGCCCGGGGCGTCATCCTGCACGTCCTGAAGTTCTGCGAGCCGGAGCTCTTCGACGTGCCCGTGCTGCGCCGCGCGTTCGCCGAGCGAGGGGTCCCGGTGCTGTACCTGGAAGGCGAGCTCGAGGCCGGGCTTTCCGGGCAGGTCGTCACCCGGGTAGAGGCCTTCGTGGAGATGATCTCCGCCGGGAGGGCCGCGTGATCCTGCGCCGCGCGCAGTACGAGCTGGCCGGCCGCGTCGGCGGGCCATTTCTCGCCTCGCTCGACGGCTGGAAGCGCACGCTGCGCGCGCGGGGACGCACGCCGCGTGAAACCCCGTTCGGCCCGCCGCTCGAGTCGCTGCGGAAGCTGAAGGAGATCATGACGGCGCACTACTTCCAGGCGCGCTACGCCGACGGCGCGGTGCCGGTGGCCTGGGTGACGAGCGGGTTCCCGGTGGAGGTGCTGCGCCCTTTCGGGTTCCATGCCGTCTACCCGGAGAACCACGCGGCGATGTGCGGTGTGCAGAGGCTCGTGCCCGGCCTCTCCGACGCCGTCGAGGCGCTCGGCTACTCGCGTGACCTCTGCAGCTACGCCCGCACCGACCTGGGCAGCGTCGTCACCGGGCAAACGCCCGTGGGCCGGCTTCCTCGCCCCGACCTGCTCGCCTGCTGCACGAACATCTGCCAGACGGTCCTCTACTGGTACCGCGCCCTGGCGGACCACTTCCAGGTGCCGCTGGTGCTCGTCGACACGCCCTACGTGTACGGGGAGGCGAAGCCGCACCACATCGCCTACGTCCGCGAGCAGCTCGAGGAGCTCGTCCGGGTCGCGGAGCGCATCTCGGGGCGGCGCGCCGAGCCGGAGGCCCTCGCCGCGGTGGCGCGAAAGGCGAAGGAGGGGACCGACCTCTGGGCGGACTGCCTGGCCACCGGGAAGAGCCGGCCCGCCCCCTGGACCGGCATCGACGGCTTCTTCCACATGGCGCCCATCGTGGCGCTCCGCGGCACGGACACCTGCAACGACTACTACCGGATGCTCCGGGACGAGCTTCGCGACCGGGCCCAGCGCGGCATCGGCGGCCTCCGCGAGGAGCGCCACCGGCTCCTCTGGGACAACCTGCCCATCTGGTTCGCGGTGCGCGAGGTGGCGACCCTGCTCGCCACGCGCGGCTTCAACTTCGTGTGCACGAGCTACACGAACGCCTGGGCCGAGGCCGGGAGCCGCATCGATCCCGAGGATCTCATCGGCTCGGCGGCCGACTCCTACACCCACATCATCCTGAACCAGGACCTGCCGAACCGGCTCGGCATCCTGCGCCGCCTCTCCCGGGACTACGGCGTCGACGGGGCGGTCCTCCACAGCGATCGCTCCTGCAAGCCCTACTCGATCGGCCAGGTGGACCTGAAGGAAAGGCTGGCGGCGGAGACCGGGATCCGCGTGTTGTTGCTCGAGGCCGACCACTCCGACCCCCGCGCCTGGTCCCGGGAGCAGGCCGACAACCGGCTCACCGCCTTCATGGAGAGCTTCGAGTGACCGCGGTGGCCCTCGGCGTCGACGTCGGTTCCACGACCTGCAAGGCGGTGGCCGTGGACGGCAAGGGCCGGGTCGTCGCCCGGCGCGTCGAGCACACCGACCCGCGCATCGAGCAGCAGGTGGAGCGAGTGATCCGGGAGCTCCGGGACGAGACCGGCGCCCACGGCGCTCCGGTGGGAGCCACGGGCTACGGGCGGAAGCGCGTGCCGGCCGCGCGCGCCCTCACCGAGATCACCTGCCACGCCCGGGGAGCCTTCGCGGCCCTGGGCCGAGCCGGCGTGCTCGTCGACGTGGGCGGCCAGGACACCAAGGTGATCCGCATCGGACCCGCCGGCGAGGTCGTCGACTTCTCCATGAACGACAAGTGCGCCGCCGGAACGGGCCGGTTCCTGGAGGTGATCCTGGGGCGGCTTCGGATCCCATTCGACCAGGTCGCCAGCCAGGTGGCGCGTGCCGAGAGGTCGGTCCCGGTCTCCTCCACGTGCACCGTCTTCGCCGAGAGCGAGGTGATCTCGCTCGTTGCCGGCGGGGAGCCGCTCGAGGGAATCTTGAAGGGCCTGCACCAGGCGCTCGCCTCGCGGGTGGCGGCCCTGGCCCGCGGCGCCCCCGGAGAGGTCTTCATGAGCGGGGGGGTCGCGCTGAATCCGGCCATGGTGGCGGCGCTCCGCGAGGCGCTGGGCCGGCCGGTGCAGGTGGTGGAGGAGCCGCAGCTCGTCGGCGCGCATGGCGCGGCGCTCTCGGTCCTGTAGGCCGGAGGAATGTCGGAGGCCGTCGTGCATCCGCCCGCCAGGCTCGGTATGCTTCTCTCGAAGCGAGGCGGACATGCCCCGACGAATCGTGGCCGCCCCGATGGCGGCGCTGGTGCTCTGTGGACTGGGATGCGCGGGTGGCGCGCGGCAGGTCTACACGCCGGAGGCACTTCGCAAGGAACTGCTCTCCCTCGGTCCGGCCCTCCCGGCGGCCGACGTCGTGGTGCCGTTCGAGCTGCCTCCCGAGGCGCTGGCGACCGCGCGCCGCCTGGTTCGCGATTCCAGAACGGACGACCAGCGCGTCGAGATCCTGGTTCAGGCCATGTTCGATCCCGCCGCCTACGGGTTGACCTACGACGCCAGTGCCACCACGACCGGAGCCGAAACGCTCAGGACGGGCCGGGGCAACTGCGTGGGGCTCGCCTCCGTCTTCATCGGGCTGGCGCGCTCGGTGGGGCTCGAAGCGCTCTACGTCGACGCTTCCGGCGTCGTCCACGAGACGCGCTACGGCGACGACGGCAGCACCATCAACTTCGGGCACATCACCGCCCAGGTGGCCACCGGCCCGAACAAGATCGGGCTCGACTTCACCCAGCTCGGCCGCTACCGCCGGTACGACGTGCTCGACGACCTGGAGGCGGTGGCCCACTTCTACAACAACCGCGGCTACGAAGCGGTGGATCGGGCCCGCGAGCTGGGGGAGGTGCCGGACTGGGGCGAGGCGGAGCGGCTCTTCCGGCTGGCGGTGGTCGTGAAACCCACCTTCGCCCGGGGCTGGAACAACCTGGGCATCTCGGTGTCGAGGCAGGGCAGAAACGTCGAGGCGGCATCCCATTACCGGAAGGCCGCGTCCCTCGACCCGCTCATCGCGGCGCCCCACGCCAACCTGGGGGCCCTCCTGCTGCAATCGGGCGACCTGCCGGCGGCGCTGGAGGAGCTGAATGCCGCGGCGGCGCTCGATCCCAAGGGAGCGCACATCCAGTACAACCTGGCGGTGGCCCGGCTTCGCAGCGGCGACCGGGGCGGCGCCATGGAAGCGCTGCAGCGCACCCTCTCGCTGTACCCGAGCTTCCCCGGCGCTCAGGCGCTCATGGAGCAGCTGAAGGGCAAGTGAACCGTCCACCGGAGGAGCCCAGGCGTGGACGTCACCTCGACAGGCGCCGCTCCCGCACCCGGCTGGCGCTCTCGTGCAGCCTCAGCCGCAGCCCGGGCGTCATCGGAAGCGGCTCCGCGGTCGAGGCGCGCATCGGCGCGTCCGCGTCCAGCAACTCGGCGAGGGCGACGCTGGCCGCGGCGCCCGCCGAGGTCACCAGCGATGCGAAGACGTCGGTGGTGTTCGAGAGGTCGCCGTTGTTCACCGCCACGTAGAAGGGCACGAAGGCGCTGCCGATGCCGACGAGCGCCTGGTAGTCGCCCAGGAAGAGCCCCACGGCGTAGGGCGCGATCGCCAGGTCGAACGGGCCGGCCACGCGACTCTCGCGCCAGGTCGCGCCTCCGTCGGTGGAGCGGGCCAGCCAGTAGTCGGTCGGCAGCGTCGCGCGGTCGCTCGTGTTGCTGCGGAAGTCGTAGTAGGTGACGCCGATCGTTCCGTCGGAAAGCACGGCCACGCTCGGAACGAAGGCAGGTACGGTTGGATCGCGGTTGACTCGAACGGCGGTGGACCAGGTGAATCCGCCATCGGTCGACCGCGAGAGGGCGATGCCGTCCCGCTGGCCTCCGGAGAAGCGCGAGTCCTGCCACACCGCCACGAGCGACCCGTCCGGCCCCGCGGTGATGGCGCCTAGGATGGCTGCGTCGCGGACCGGTGTTCCGGTCTCGGGGTCCCGGGTGCCGAGTGCCTGCACCGGGGACATCACGATTGGCCCCGACCAGGTGAGCCCCTTGTCCTGGGAGCGGATGACCGCGAGCGTCTGCCGGCTGGGGGCCGTGTCGAGCTGGGTGAAGAAGTCGACCAGCGTGCCGTCGGGCAGCACGACGATCTGGTTGTTGATGGTCTGGCTGGTCGGGCCGGGGTCGTAGATGGACCGCGCCCGCTCCCAGCTGGCGCCGCCGTCGGTGGTCCGGGAGATATACGTCGGGCCTCCGCCATTCGCGCCGAGCCTGTCCCACACCGCATAGACGTGGGTGGCATCCGTGGGATCGGCGGTGATCGACTCCTTGTCGTTGAAGGCGCTGGCGTCATCCAGGATGATCGTCACCGCCGGGCTCCAGGTGTCGCCCCCGTCCGCCGATCGGCTGACGAGGACCGCGCTGGAGGAGCCGGCCGCGAACGTCTGGCCTTCGAAGGCGATCGCGATCTGGTAGGCGACGCCGGTGGGCGAGATGGTGACCCACGGGTCCGAGGCGCGCGAGAACGCGCCGCCCGTGCAGCGCGTGAAGGGGGCCGAGCGCTCCGTCCAGGTGCGACCTCCGTCGACCGACACCCCGGTCATGTTCCCGCGCGCGCCACCGTTCGAGAAGCGGTCCTGCTGCCAGACGCCGATCAGGCGGCTCGGGTTGGTCGGATCGACGGCGACCATGGGCTCGACCTCGGCGTTCGTGTAGGCGCCGGCCCGGCCACCGTCGCAGCCGGCGGAGAATGGCGAGAGGTACGAGGCGCGGTACTGCGGATCGGGCAGCGTCGGGTCGCCCGGGGGAGGCAGGGGCGTGCCGCCGCCCGAGGATCCCCCTCCGCAGGCGACGGCGAGGAGGATCAGGGCGAGCGCCGGGACGCCGCGATGAACGGGGGGGCTCACTGCCCGATCGCGGGATCGAGCTGTTGCAGGGCGGGGCCGACCTGGGTTCGACCGCTCTTGTCCAGGTCGTCCTGCGTATAGATGCGCAGGATGGACGGGGTGGTCGGGTAACCCGTGCGCACATCGACGGGCTGCGGGATGCGTGATCCAGTGACGACCATCGACTTCGGCTCGGGCGAAGCCGCCGGCACCGCCGTGGCCGTGTGGGCACAACCCACGACCATCGCGGCGATTCCAGCGAGCAACGCAGCGGGAACCGTCTTCCACGGATGTTTCATGGCGAACCTCCTCCCCCTCCAGAAGTATAGCGCGACACCGCCTTCCCGGCCTTCTCGGACGCGATCCAGGCGTCGATCCGGGCCTCCAGCACGTCGAGCGGCAGTTCACCCGTGCCGAGCACGGTGTCGTGGAACCGGCGGAGGTCGAAGGACGCCCCCAGCTCGCGCCTGGCACGGGCGCGCAGCTCGAGGATCTGCAACTCTCCCACCTTGTAGGCGAGCGCCTGCCCCGGCCAGACGATGTATCGGTCGGTCTCCGCCTGCACCTCCACCTCGTCGATGGAGGAGTGGTCGCGGAAGTACTTCACGACCTGTTCACGCGACCATCGCTTCTCGTGAAGCCCGGTGTCGACGACGAGCCGGATGGCCCGGAGCATCTCGTCCTGGAGATGTCCGTAGTAGCTGTACGGGTCCTGGTAGCGCCCGACCTCATCCCCGAGCCGCTCGGAATAGAGCGCCCACCCCTCGGAGTAGGCGTTGTAGCCGAGCCAGTATCTGCGGACCGCCGGCAGACCCTCCAGCTCCTGCTGGATGGCGACCTGCAAGTGGTGGCCGGGCACGGCCTCGTGGTAGGCGGTCGACTCCATCGTCAAGGTGGTGCGATTCGCGAAGTCCCCGGTGTTGACCTCGATGCGCCCAGGTCGCGAGCCGTCCGCAGCGGGGCCCACGTACTGCGCCGAGGCGGCCTCCTTTTCCCGGAACTCCTCGACCTGGACGACGACGAAGTCGGCCCTGGGGAGCCGGCCGAAGAGCTTCGGGAGCTCCCGCCGCATGGCTTCGAGGTGGCCGCGATAGATGTCGAGGATCTGCTCCCGGGAGGCCGGGTGGAGCGCTGGATTGCCGGCGATGGAGGCGCGGAAGGCCTCCAGGCCATCGAATCCAGCCCGCTTCGCCGCTGCCGCCATCTCGACCTCGATGCGGGCCACCTCCCGCAAGCCGACCTGGTGGATCTGGTCGGGCGTCAGGTTCGTGGTGGTGGACTCCCTCGCGAGCGACGCGTAGCGGGCTGCGCCGTCCGGGAGCGACCAGACGCCCACCTCGGTGCGACCCTTCGGCGAGTACTCGTCTCGCACGAACTTCGCGAAGCTGGAGTAGGCGGGGAGCACGCCCTCCTGGATCGCTCCGAGGAGGGCCGCGCGGATGCGCTGCTGCTCGGCCTGCGGAATGTCCTTCGGCATCCGGGCGAGCGGCCTCGCGAAGGGGCTCTCCTCCGGCTTCATGGCGGCGATGCCCGCGGCCTGGTCCGCCACCTTCTCGAGCAGGAACCTGGGCGGCATGAGTCCGTCGGCCATCCCGAGCCGCATCCTGGCGATGGTGTCGTCGAGTTGCCGAGGCAGGTTGCGGACCCGGCTCAGGTAGTCGTCGTAGTCCTTCGTGGTCTGGAACTGGAGGAGAGCCGGGAACTGGGCCGCCCGGAGGTGGATCCCGTTCATCTGGTTCACCGGCATCTTCCAGGACTCGAACCGGGCGTTCTGCAGATCCTCCCGGAACGCCCGGATGAGGAGCGTCCTCGTCAAGGCGTCCTGCTCGCCGAGCCCGGCCGGGTCGATGGCCTCGAACCGCGCCAGGAAATCCTTGGTCCTGGCGAGGTCGGCGACCTCGGCGGCGGGCGAGAGGTCGCTCGATCGATCGTTCCAGCGCTTGTCACCCAGGATGGAGGCGTACTCCGGGGAATGGGAGAGGACGTACTCCCAGTGCTCGGCGAGCAAGGACCGGAGCGCCGGCGCGGACGATGCCGCCGGCGTGGACGACGCCGCCGGGGCAGGCGTGGCCGTCACGGGAGGCGTCGTGGCACAGGCGCACAGCGAGGCGAGCAGGAGCACGAGTTCACGGCGGGTCATGGAATCACTCCAGTCGCGTGGGATGGCTGGGGATGCTCTGGTTGCCCTCGGCGTCCACCGTCGCCACGGCGAAGACGAAGCTGTCGGGCACCGTGCCCTTCACCACGATCTCGTTGCCCCTGGGGTAGGCCTCGGCGCTCTGCCACGCCACGCCGTCGGCGCGTCGCCGGTAGAGGACGAGGCCGGTGATGCGAGCGTCTTCCGGGAGCTGGATCCGCAGCCTGGCGTCGGGGCTGACCGCCCCGCCGAGCGCCAGGTCGCGGATGGGCGACGGCGCGCTCGCCAGCGTGGCGACGGCCGCGATCAGGGCCCGCGTGAGCTTGGCCGCGTACAGGGCGTCGAAATGGGCCAGGTCGTCGCCGTAGCTTCGCCCGCCCTCGACACGCGGGATCTGGTGCTGCCGATCGTAGTTCTCGTGCGCCTCGGTGATCCGGATGGCGGGGACGCCCTCCCGGCTGAAGCTCATGTGGTCGCCGCCGCGGGCGATCCGATCCTGGCGGAGCATGACCCACAGGTCGAGGTTCTCCACGTACCTCTCCGCGACCCGCTTCACGTAGCGGCTCCACTCGCGGGCGGCGCCGTCGTTCTCGCCGCCGATCGCCTCCCGGAGCTTGCGCTGCGCGTCGGTCTCCAGCCGGCTCACTCCCTCGCTGAAGAGGCGCGCCGAGACGTTGTCCTTCACTCCGTCGAGCCCGTCGGTGTTGCCCACCGTGTCGACCCCGATCATGGCCACCACCGAGACCCCCTCCGACTTGAGGCGCCGGGCCAGGTGGGTGGAGCCGGTGAGCCCCTGCTCCTCGCCCGCGACCGCGACGAGGTAGACCGAGATGGCTGGCCGCTCCCGGGCCATGACCCGGGCCATCTCGAGGAGGACCGCCACACCGCTGCCGTCGTCCACCGCACCAGGGGCGTCCGAGGTTGACGTCCATCACGTCGCTGGCGCGGCTGTCGTAGTGGGCCGCCAGCACGATGGCCTCCTTGGCGCGCGACGGGTCGACCCCTGGCAGCAGGGCGCCGACGTTGACGATCTCCACGGGCCGGGGGATCCGCGGCGCCGGCTCGGCCGTGAATCGATCCTCGAACGGTTGAAGTCGTGAACCGGGCAGCCTCGACAGCGTGCCGAACTCGGAGGCGAGCCACGCCCGGGCGGCGCCGATGCCCCGGGTTGCCGACTTCGTGTCGGAGAGCGTGTGGCGCGTCCCGAAGGAGACGAGCCGGGCGACCGACGCCTGGAGCCGGGCGGGATCCACGGCCACGACGAGCGCCTCGACGCGAGGGCTCCTGGGCTGCGGGGTGGCGAGCGCCAGACCGAGGGCAAGGCAGGGAAGGACGAGCATGGAAATCTCCGTGGAAGAACAGCCTACGGGCCGCCGGGCCCTGCGGAGCCACGCGGCGAGGCGAGCTGGAGGAGCGGGGCCGCGCCCACCACGACCGCGCAACCGACGACGTTGTACCAGAGGAAGCCCAGGTTCCCGAACGCCGCGGCGGCGAGCACCACGGCCTCGCCGGCGATGGTGGCCCAGAAGGCCGCCGTCCCCCGCACGTGCTTCAGGAAGAAGCCGACGAGGAACACGCCGAGCATGGGCCCGTAGAAGAGCGAGCCGAGGACGTTGACCGCCTGGATGAGGTTGTCGAGCAGTGAAGCGTAGGCGGCAAATCCGACCGCGACGACTCCCCAGCCCGCCGTGGCGATCCGCGCCACCCGGAGCGTCTGGGCGTCGGTCGCGTCCGGACGGCGCGGCCGGTAGAAATCGACGACGGTCGTCGCCCCGAGAGAGGAGAGTGCAGCCGAGTTTGCGGACATGGCGGCGGAGAGGATCGACCGCGACCAGGAGGCCGATGAGCCCTCGCGGGAAGTGATCGAGCACGAAGCGCAGGAAGATGAAGTCGGAGTCCTTGGCGTCCACGCCCGGAAGCGTCCTGGCGGCGAGCGCCCCGGCCTCCTTGCGAAGGGAGACGATTCGCGCCTGGCCCCCGCGAACCTCGTCGCGCGCGGCCGCGACCGATTGCGGCGAAGCCCCGGGCGAGAGCAGCCGCTCGATGGCGGCGCGCTTCTCGGAGAAGACCTCCGCCTGCGCGCGCTCCAGCCGTGCGACCTCCGCGCCCTGCCGCTCGCGCAGCCGCTCCAGCGCGGCCCCGTTGAAGAACAGCGGTGGGGGGCTCAGCTGGTAGAAGACGAAGACCATCACCCCGATGAAGAGGATGAAGAGCTGCATCGGAACCTTGACCAGGCCGTTCATGAGAAGGCCGAGGCGGCTCTCGGTGAGGGGACCCCCGGAGAGGTAGCGCTGCACCTGCGACTGATCGGTGCCGAAGTAGGCGAGCTGGACGAAGAGCCCGCCGAGGAGGCCCGACCATAGCGTGTACCGGGTGTCGAATCTCAGCGAGAGGTCCACGCCCTGGAGCTTGCCGAGGGCGCCGGCGAGCGCCACGCCCTCGCCGAACGACACCTCGCGCGGCAGGCTCATGACGACGGTGACGAGCGCCGCCACCAGGCCCAGGAAGATCACCGCCATCTGCGCGGACTGGGTGCGGCTGACCGCCCGGCTGCCACCGAGGACCGTGTACACGATGGTGGTCCCGCCGAGAAGGAAGTTGGTCCACAGGACGGGCCAGCCGAGCACCGCGGAGAGGACCAGCGCCGGCGCGTAGATGGCGAGCCCCGAGGCCAGCCCGCGGGACACCAGGAAGAGCAGCGCGGTGAACTGTCGCGTCTTCCGGTCGAAGCGGATCTCCAAGTACTCGTAGGCCGTGTAGACGCGGAGGCGGTGGTAGATGGGGACGATGATCGCCGACAGGATCACCATCGCGATGGGCAGCCCGAAGTAGAACTGCACGAACCCCAGCCCGTCCTCGTAGGCCTGACCCGGCAGCGAGAGGAAGGTGATGGCGCTGGCCTGGGTGGCGATGACCGAGAGGCCGATGGTCCACCAGCGCAGGTCCTTGCCGGCGCGAAGGAAGGACTCGGTCGTCTGGACGTGCCGGCTCCTCCACGAGCCGTACGCGACGATGCCGACGATGGTCGCGACCAGCACGATCCAGTCGACGGTGCTCAATGGAACACCCTGGCCAGGATCCACAGCAGGGCGATCTCCACCACCAGGGTGCCGACGACGACGGCGTAGAGGCGCGGCCAGCTGCCCAGCGGCGGTCTGGCGTCAGAGTCCATGGTCCACGAGGTTCGCGAAGAGCCGGAAGGCGCCGGGAACGCCGGCCGGGAACTGCCGGAAGAAGGAGAGCCCGGTGTAGACGAAGGTGCCCTTGCCGTATCGCCCCACGAGAAGGGCCCCCTGCATCGGCTTCTCGCCCGGGTCGTGCATCGAGAGGGGCGCCGCGTAGCGGGGGTCCCAGGCCTCCGCGAAGTAGAGCCCCCGCTCCTGCACCCAGCCGGCCCAGTCCTCGGGGCCGATCCGGTTCGGCCGGTCGAGCACCGGATGGTCCGTCGCCACGACCTGCGCTCGCTCGTCGGTGACGCGGCCGCGACCGATGGTGAAGGGGTAGGGCCCCAGGTCCGGGGGAGCCGTGGAGATCCAGTTGCTGGTGACGTACTGGAGGATGACCGTCCCGCCCGCCTCGACGTAGCTCATGAGCCGGTCGTGAAGTGCGACGAGCCTGGGCTCCACGTTGAAGGCGCGGACGCCGAAGACGATGGCGTCGAACTGGCCGAGCGGCTTCTCGGCCAGATCTCCGGGCGTGAGCGCGGTGACGTCGTAACCGGCCTGCCGCAGCGCCCCGGGCGCATCGTCGCCCGGCCCGGGGACGTAGCCGATCCGATGGCGGGCGTGGAGCACGTCCACCCGCGTCAGCGTCACCTCGGCGGGCGGCAGCCAGGTCTGGATGGGGATGTGCGGGTGGTCGACCCGCTGCAGGCCCCGGTCGAAGCGCTGCCCGGCCACCGTCGCCACCGCGCGAAGAACGCCGGTGGAGGCCGTCCTCGGCGGCGTCACCCGGAATGAAAGAGTCGGTCTCGCCGCCGGCCGCGAGCTTGAAGGGCGCCTGCGCCGGCGAGACCGTGAATCCGGCCGGGACCTCGAGCGCCACGGACCCCAGGGCTCCCGGGACGCTCCGGACGGTCACCGCCAGGTCGCGAGGGTCGTTGTCCGGGAAGAGGAGCAACGCGCCATGCACGTCCACCGTGACCGCAGGCAACACCTCGACGCGGCGGTAGCGCTCGCCCATCACCGGATCCACCCACTTGTAGGCGAGCGAGCGGCGAACCGGGATGGACTGGTCGCCGATGCTGAGGAGAAGCTCCGCCTCGAGCGGCGCCGGCTCCTCCGGGATCCCCGCGAGCGCCGGATCGCGGACCGGGTAGAGCCCGTCCGTCGCGGGCAACTCGAGCCAGGAAGGGGAGGTGAGCCGCGCGTCGGCCGGCACCCGGAGCGACTCCTTCAACTCCAGCGGCTTCCCCGACTCGAGCGCTCTTCCGGCCTTGAACTCGACTCCCGCCACCTTCACCTTCTCGAGCTTCACGCTGGCGGGCCTGCGCAGGAGCGCCGTCACGGTCACCGGCAAGCTCGCGCCGGGCGTGGTGCTGGGCTTCTCGGCCACCGCCTCGGCATACAGTCCGACGCTGGCGACGATCGCCTCGTCGAGCTCGGCGAGCTTCTGGGCCTTCCACGGGTTCTCCGGAAGCCGCAGGAGCTCGAGGCGGGCCGCGAGCAGGCCCGGCAGGGCAGCCTCCGGTGACGCGGCGCGGAAGGCGTCGCGGGCCCGGCGGAGCTCGGCGACGAGCTGCGCGGTGCCCGGCACGCGCGACCAGTCGAGGACCAGGCCGTCGAACGGCGAGCCCTTCATCGGCTCACCGCCGAGGGGGCGGAAGAATTCCTTCGAGGGGCCGCGCCGGCGCGCGGCGCCGAAGCCCTGGCTCCTGTGGTTGCTGCGGCTGTCGGCCGCCAGCTCGCCGTAGGAGAGCCCGAGCCAGGGGTCGTAACCTCCGGCGTCGATCTGCGGAAAGGGCGCGAGCTCCTGCTCGGTGGCGCCCCAGCCGGCCGACTGGTTCCAGACCACCCGGGTCGCCTTCCAGGGACCGAGCCGGCGATGCTCCGCGTCGGGCATGTAGGCCGGGTCGGCCGCCCGGCCGAAGGCCTCCACCGTCAGCCGCGCCGAAGCGGTGTGGTGCCCGTGGGTGTCGAACCCCTCCGTCGGGAACCGCGACATGATCACGTCGGGCCTGAAGCGGCGAATGGCCAGCACCACGTCGGCGAGCACCGCGTCGTGACCCCAGATGGCGAGGGCCTCGTCCGGATTCTTGGAGTAGCCGAAGTCGCGGGCGCGGGTGAAGAGCTGCTCGGCACCGTCGACCGAGCGCGCGGCGAGGAGCTCCTGGGTCCGGATGAGGCCGAGGCCAGGCCCGAGCTCCGGGCCGATGAGGTTCTGGCCCCCGTCGCCGCGGGTCACCGAGAGGTAGCCGGCCCGCAGCAGCATCGAGTTCGAGAGGTAGGCCAGGAGCCTGGTGTTCTCGTCGTCCGGGTGGGCTGCCACGTAGAGGACGTTCCCGACGACGAGGAGCCGGTCGAGGAGCCGCTCCATGCGGGCCCCGGGCGGCTGCGAGGGGCGTAGCGGCGCGGCGAGGGCGGTGGTGGAGAGGAGGGTCACGGTCGCGAGGAGACGGAAGAGTGGGCGCATTGGGTTGGTCGAGAGCGGCGTCGCTGTTAGCTTGAGGTTTACATGGGAGGGGATCTCTTCGCTTCCTTCATCGCTGGGGGGACTGCCACGGCCGGGCTCCTGCCGTTCGGGCCCGTCGACGAGCGGGACTGGGAGGCGGCGGCCCGCCTGGCGGCCGGGCGGCGCCTCGCCCCGGGGCTGCAGGACGAGTTGAGACGCCAGTCGGGCGCCCTGCCGCCCTCGCCGGCGCGCGATCGGGCCCTGGATGCGCTGGGGCGGGATGGCGCCACGGTGGTCGTGACCGGGCAGCAGGTCGGGCTCTTCCTGGGCCCGCTCTACACGCTGCACAAGGCGGCGACGGCGGTGGCGCGGGCAGGCTGGATCTCCGAGCGTCACGGGGAATCCGTGCATCCCGCTGTTCTGGATCCAGACCGAGGACCACGACTGGGAGGAGATCCGGAAAGCCGAGGTGCTCGGCCCGTCCGGGCGGGTGTCTTTCGAGATGCCGCCGGGGCCGGAGGCCCTGGCCCGGGTGTCTCTGGCGCAGCGGGTCCTTCCCCCGGAGGTGGACGGGCTCGTGGCGGGGCTCGGCCAGGCGCTCGAGCCCCTGCCGCACGGGCCCGAGGTGGCCGCCGCGGTGGCCCGGCACTATCGCTCCGGACGAACGCCGGGGGAGGCCTTCGCGGGGCTCTTGGCCGAGCTCTTCGCAGAGGAAGGGCTCCTGATCCTCGACCCGCGAACGCCGGCGATGGCTCGGCTCGCCGCGCCCATTCTCCGCCGCGCCATCGAGGACCACGAGGCCATCGCGTCGGCGCTCGCCGAACGGGGGCGGGAGCTCGCCGCACGCGGCTTCGTCGAGCAGGTGCACACCCGGCCCGAGGCATCTCTCGCATTCTTCCACCCGCGCGGGCCCGCGGGGCCGCGCTACCGGCTGGTCCGGGAAGGCGCCGGCTTCTCCACTCCGGACGGGAGCGTGTCCGTCGCCGAGCTCCTCTCCCGGCTCGACGCCGATCCGCTCTGGTTCAGCACGTCGGCGCTGCTCCGCCCGCTGGTCCAGGACACGCTCCTCCCGACCGCCGCCTACCTGGGTGGCCCGGCCGAGTGCAGCTACTTCGCGCAGCTCTCGCCGGTCTACGATCGCTTCGGTCTCACGCCGCCCATGATCGCACCGCGCGCGCGTCTGCGCCTGGTCGACGGGCCGGCGCGGCGGCAGCTCGCGCGGCTCGGACTGCGGCCGGAGGACGTCGACCGGCCGCGCGCCGAGCTGCTCGCGAGCGTGGCGGAGCGCCCCGGCGAGATGCCGCCACCCGAGGTACTTCGGGAACGGCTGCTGGGTGGCCTCACGCGCCAGCTCGACGCCCTCGCGCCGCTCCTCGTCGGGCTCGACCCCGCGCTCGAGCGAAACGTCCGGCGAACACGCGAGACCGCGGCCTTTGCAGTGGATCGACTGGTTTCCGCCGCGGAGCGCACCGCGCTCTCGAGGGACCGTGTGGCGGTGGAGCGACTCGACCGTCTTCTCGACGCACTTCGCCCGGGCGGGCGTCCCCAGGAGCGGGTGGACGCGTTCCCGGCGCTCGCCGCCCGCGCAGGGCCCGCCCTGCTCGTGGCCGCCCTGGTGGAAGCTGCGCGCCCCCTCTCGCCGGACGTCCGGAGCGTGAACCTGTGAAGCCACTCTCCATCGGCATCGCCTGCTTCCCCACCGTGGGCGGCAGCGGGGTGGTCGCTTCCCAGCTCGGCGCCAAGCTCGCCGGGCGCGGCCACACGGTGCACGTCTTCTCCTCCGGTGTTCCGGCACGCCTGGGTCACGGGCGGGAGCATTGCCACCTTCACCGGGTCGACCCGGTCCTGCGCCCGCCCGTCGAGCACGGCGCCTACGCGCTCACCCTGGCGGGCGCTCTCGCCGAGGTGACGCTGCGGGAGCGGCTCGACGTCCTGCACGTGCACTACGCGATTCCCCACGCCGCGAGTGCCTTGCTGGCCCGCCAGATCGTCGAGGCCAGCGGCGGGCGACGGCCCC
Organism: uncultured delta proteobacterium; assembly: GCA_963700085.1. Taxonomy (GTDB): domain Bacteria; phylum Myxococcota; class Myxococcia; order Myxococcales; family Anaeromyxobacteraceae; genus CAIOAK01. Next base: position 487,376 of record CAVOWI010000012.1, on the reverse strand, counting down.
AGGTCGTCACCACGCTCCACGGCACGGACGTCACGAGCCTGGCCGACGACCCGGCCCTTCGCCTGGTGACCCGCCACGCCACCCTGCAGAGCGACCTCATCACCACCCCCTCGCAGTCGCTGCGCCGGAGCGCACTCGAGACCATGCAGCTGCCCGCGGACACCCGGATCGACGTCGTGCCCAACTTCGTCGATCCCGGGGAGTTCCGCCCCAGCCCGGATCGCGCCAGCCTGTCCCGGCTCTTCCCGCGCTTCGAGTGGAGCGGCCCGGCGCGGCCGTCGGTGCTCCTCCACGCCTCCAACTTCCGGGCGCTGAAGCGGGTGGGGGATGCCGTGGTCGCCCTCTCCGAGGTGATCCGCGAGCGCCCCGCGGTGCTCGTTCTGGTGGGCGACGGACCGGAGCGCGAGGGGGTGGAGAAGCTCGCCGGAGCGCTCGGCCTTGGTCCGTACGTCACCTTCCTCGGCGAGCAGCTCCACCTCGGGGGGCTCTTCGCCCAGGCCGATGTCTTCGTGCTGCCCAGCGAGCAGGAGAGCTTCGGCCTGGCGGCGCTGGAAGCCCTCGCCTCGGGGGTTCCGGTGGTCGCGAGCAACGTGGGGGGATTGCCCGAGGTGGTCCGGGACGGCGAGACCGGGCGGCTCGTTCCGCCGCACGATCCGCGGGCGCTCGCCGATGCCGTGCTGGACCTGCTTCGCGACGAGCCGCGCCGGGCGGAGATGGGCAGGGCGGCGCGCGCCGATGCCACGGCACGCTTCCGCCCCGAACCCGTGCTCGACCGCTTCGAGGCGCTCTACCGGGAGCTTCTCGAGCGGCGTCCGTGAGCTACTTCTTCGACCACTCGGCCAGGGCCTTGGCCACGTCGTCCGCCAGGTAGAAGTTCTTCGACTGCTTCCCGAGAGCCTGGACGCGCTGCGCCGCGGTCGCAGCGTCCCTGGGCTTTCCGGCGGCCGCGAGGAGTTGCGCCTTGATCCAGACGTTGTACCACTCCTCCTTCAGCTGGATGGAACGGTCGATGAGATCCATCGCCAGGGCCGGCTCCGCCTTCGCGTCCAGGAGGTAGCCGGCGGCGCGGGCGTACGGTCGCCAGTCATCGCTCTTCAGCGCGCGGATCGCCGCCAGGGCCGCGGCCCGGGTGGCCACCTCGAACTTCACGCCCACCCTCAGGGTGTCCCACTCGAGCGCCAGGGTGCCGCCGTCGTCGTTGAAGTCCAGGACGTCGAAGGCGAGACGTTCGCGCGGCGCGATGGCAGTCGCCGTCGCCGGAACGCGCAGCACGTCGCTCTCCGGCTTGTAGCCGTCGGTGCCCCAGAGGCTCGTGTCCTTGTTGAGGATGAAGGTCCAGCCCGTCTTGGCGGGAAGGAGGAAGAGGCAGTAGCTGCCGGCGGCGACCGGCTTCCCTCCGATGGACGCAGCCGTGCTCAGGGTGACCTTGGTGCACGCGTTCGCGCCGGCGCGCCAGAGCTGGTCGTAGGGAACCAGCTCTCCCCAGATCTTTCGCCCCCTCACGGCCGGGCTGGAGTAGTCGACGGTGACGTCGGTGAGGCCCACGGTCTGCTTGATCGTGGAACTGGGGCTGGGTTGGGGCAGGACGAGCTTGGGACCCTCCTGCGCGACGGCGGTGCCGGCGACGAGCGCCGCGACGAGGGCGAGGCGAGAGCGGACGATCATCATGTCTCCTGGTTGCGGCGGTTGCGACCGGTTCACTTCGAGGCTGGGGCTTTCGCGGGCGGGGGCTCGCTGGACGGAGGAACGAGTCCCTTCACCCGCATGTAGGTCACCATGTTGCCGTAGTGCTCGAACTCGTGACCGATGATCAATCCGACGAGCGCGAACCGATTGGTGTCGACGCCAAACAGATTCACTCCGGTCGCGAGGTCGGCGTCTCCCTGGGCGAAGACGCGATCGCACACCACGATCGACTCCTTCAGCGCCGCGACGAGATCGGCCTTGGAAGTCTTCGTCTTCTCCACGGTCCAGGGTTCCTTCTTCTCGCCGAGTGCCATGGAGCAGAGCATGACGTTCGAGTCGGCGACGTGCCCCACGAGCTGCCCGAAGGTTCTCACCTCCGGGGTCGGCTGAAAGCCGTAGAGCGCCTCCGGCATCTTTTCGGCCGCCCGGACCGTGATGTCCTTCACCCGGGTCCAGGGCCACTTCAGTCCCGTGATGGCCGGGTTCGCAATCGGCGCTGCGGCAGCCACTGCGGCATTCGCTGCGGGGGTGGGGGCCTTGGCGTCCTGGGCGAGGACGGGAAGGGAGACGAGAGCGAGCAAAGCGGCCGAGAGGGCTGTCAGGGTCTTCATCCCGGCTTTCTGGTCGGGTGGGAGCCGAAAATCCAGGCAAACGTTCGCAGACGGCCCGATCGGTCCGTGGCCAGGTTCCGGCACACGGGACCAGGGCCGTTCACCGTCTTCGTCCAGTAGGCCGGACCGCCGCTCGGACCGCCGCTCGGGAACGGGGCTACGGCTTCTTCAGGCTCGCCACGTAGTTCGCCACCGCCTCGGTGTCCGCCCTGGAGAGCTTCATCTTGTCCATCGGGGGCGGGTGGAACTCCACCACTTCCTTGATGAACGAGGCCGGCTGGCCGGCGACTGGCCTGTCCGAGCCCCCCTGGCCGTTCGCGCCGTGGCAGCTCGCGCAGTATTGCTTGTACACGGCGGCGCCGTCCGCGGCGCCCACCGAGCCGGCCGCGGCCAGGGCGAATGCAACCAAGATCGATCGAGTCATGGGCGGTCCTTTCGACTTGGCATGACCAGCGTCTCAACTCGATCATAGGTCTCTGGCCAGCCCGGTCAATGGGGCAAGGGGTTCCAGACGGACCTCGACCTGAAAGAGTCGGCACCGGCGCCCTCGCAGCGTAATCCCTTGGCCGCACGGCCGCCTTCGCCTAGATTGCCCCTCCATGATCCTCGCCAAGACGATCATTCTCGCCTCGCTTCTGGTCATCGCTGCCGCCTGCGCCGGACCGTCCGCAGAGGCCGGTCGCGGCCCGTCGAACGCAACCCCGTCGAGCGCGACCCCGACGGGTGCCACCCCAGCGGGTGCAACCACGGCGGTCCCAGCCTCGGCTGTCGCAAGTCCATCTCCCCCGAGGGTGGAAGAGTCCAGGGTGATCTGCGAGTACGTCCGGAGGTCGGGTTCCAACATCGCGACGCGCGAATGCCGCGAGGTCAACCACTTCGTCGACGACGCGGGCAAGCAGGGCGCCGAGAACTGGTTCAAGAGCGGGCCCAGCAGCCCAAGCCGGTAGTCGACTCCCGCAGTCGGCTAGGCGAGGACCGCGCCCAGCTTCACCCTGTCGTCGGGCGCGATCTGGACGAGCTTCATCCCCACGTCGAAGCGGGCAGGGACTTCCCGGGGCAACGGTTCACACCACTCGACCTCGACGAGCGCCGTGACCGCGCCACCGTCCGGAAGGAACACGTCCATCTCGAGGAGTCGCCCCGGTTTCATCGCATCGTCGGAGTAGGACCGGATGCCGCCGAGGGCAGGTTCGGCGCTGCTTCGCGGCAGGCCCTGTGCAAACCACGACGTGGGTCGGTGGTAGATGGGCGCCTGGACGCGGCGGTAAGCAGGGCGCTGGAACGGCATCTCCAGGGCTGGAGACCGAGACCACCCCGATCGGAGCAAGTCCATGTTCACGGGACACAGGTTGGCAGATCAGGCCCCCCCTTGTCCATGACTCCACCCCCCACCACCGGAAACGAAGAAGGCCCCCGGATGGGTCCGGAGGCCTCTCGCACTTCAGAACCTCTCGAGCGTGGAGCTACATGCCCGGGAACGGGTAGGGCGTTTCGTCCGAGTAGGACGTCGGCCAAGCCTTGAAATCCTTGGCATTATCGGCCAGGTTCGGCACGTCCCCGAAAGCGGCGTCGCAGGGACTCGCGCTGGTGTCCATCAGGCTCATGCTGGAGAAGCCCACCAGCGTGGCGCCGGCGGCGTCCTCGGCCTTCATGAGCCAGTAGCCTTCCGTCGGCATGTGCTGCTCGGCCGACGCGTTGTGGCAGGTCACGCCAACGATGCTGGCGACCGGGGCGACCAGGTTGCCGCCCTCGATGAGGCCGTCGCTGCGGCCGTGGACCGTGCCGTTCGGGGCCTTGTACCAGCGGGAGACCATCCGGGCGTCGGCGGGAACGAGCGCGAGGTTCTCCACCCTGCGGTCCATTCCGCAGGCGAAGACCATCTGGTCCTGGATCTTCAGGCTGCCGCCCTTGCCGGGCTCGCGGTAGTAGACGTAGGCGCCGCTGCGGGGCGCGCCGAGCGCGGCTGGGACGACGGCGTTGTCGAAGTGGCGCGGGTCCATGTCCCAGGTGATGTTCGCGGCGTCGACCGTGATCTTCCGGGCCTTCGCCGACACGTCGAATGCCACGTGGATCGTGCCCTGCGCGACCTTCTCGTTCGGGAAGGCGGCGTGAAGCCTGGCGAAGTCGACGTCCATCGTGCCCTTGCCCTCGTGCTCACCGGAGTAGCCATTGCGGTCGATCTCGCCGGTCATCACCACCGGCAGCGGCGTCGTGCCGGTCGGGCCGGCTGAGAACACCCATTCGTACATGCTGGGAGACACGAGCTTGACGGTGAACGCGACGTCCACGCCCGCCTCGGTCTTCGTCCAGGTCCTGGAGATCTCGGTCTCCGTCGACGGGATCCTGGCGATGAGCTTCTCGACGTTCTTCAGCACCTTGTAGATGTGCCGGTTCACGCGCTCCACCACCTCGCGCTCCCGCATGAAGAGGTGGGGGTGGCAGCCGAAACCGCCCGGGCCCATCATCTGGGTCGAGCCGGTGTCGGCGACCAGGGCGGCCGTCGGCGCAGTGGTGTCGGTGGCGACCTGATCGAGCGACAGGGTGGCGAAGCTCGGAGTGGCCGCGTTCAGGGCGTCGCTGCCGGTGCCGGTCGAGGTGGAGCCGCCGCACGCCAGGACGACGGCGAGGGGAGCGGCGAGGAACAGGGTGCGAAGATTCATTGCAGGCCTCCGGGCGTTGAGCTTTCCAGCGGATGCCTGATTCAACCCGGGGAAGGGCGCTGGGTTGCGGAGCGGGGAAAACAGCCAGGGTTACGGCTGCTTCCGCTCGCTCGTCGCCGTCTGCTGGGAAACCGGCGCGGTGGTTCCCTGGGCGTGCCCGGGCAGTTCCGAGGCCGGCGCCTCCTTGGCGGGAGGCGCATCGTCGGGGGCGTCGACCCCCTTCTTGAAGTTCCGGATGGCCTTCCCGAGGGCGTCGCCCAGCTGGGGCAACTTCTTCGGCCCGAAGATGAGCAGCGCGACGACGAGGATGATGGCGATCTCGGCGAATCCGAGTCTCATGCCTGGCGATATAGCACCGCCCCGGGACGGGCACCACACTCCTACCGCTCGCGGGCGGCGAGGTGCTAGGTTCCGCCCCCGATGAAGCTCCACCCGGATGTCGCCGCTCTCCTGGGGGCGTGGCGCGAGGCGCCCGGCGGCGACGACGAGCTTCGCGCCCGCATCACCGCGACCGTCGAGGCGCTGCGAAACCTGCGGCGAGACCGGCCAGCGCTCTTCGCGCCCGAGGCTGCCCGGTTGGTCCGCCCGGCCCTCGTCGTCGCTCCGGCACCGTCCCGCCGCCGACCCGTCCGTGGTCCTGAAGGATGTCTTCGGATTTCCCACGTTCCGCCCGGGGCAGAGGGATCTGGTGGACGCGGTCCTGGCGGGGCGCGACGCGCTGGGGGTTCTCCCGACGGGCTCCGGGAAGTCGCTCACCTACCAGCTTCCGGCGCGGGTGCTCGGCGGGGTGACGCTGGTCGTCTCCCCGCTCATCGCACTCATGAAGGACCAGGTGGAGTCGATGGGAAGGGTGGGGCTGCGGGCCACGTATCTCAACTCGTCCCTCGACGCCGAGGAGCGGCGGAGCCGGGTGGCCGGGATCCGGCGCGGCGAGTACGAGCTGGTCTACGCGGCGCCCGAAGGGCTGGAGGGGGCGGCCGGCGCGGCGCTGGCCGGGGCCCGCCTCTCGCTCCTCGCCGTGGACGAGGCCCACTGCATCAGCCACTGGGGGCACGACTTCCGGCCTGCCTACCGCAACCTGGCCGGGTTGCGGGCCCGCTTCGGCAACGCCCCGATCCTGGCGCTCACCGCCACCGCGACGCCCAGGGTGGCGACCGACATCGCCGAGCAGCTGGGCATGCGCGACCCGGTCATCTCCCGCGGCTCGGTCTTCCGTCCGAACCTCCGCCTGGAGGTGGTGAAGAAGGGCGGGGACGGGGTGAAGTCGCGCGAGGAGATCCTGGACCGGATCCGGGCACGGCGCGGCGAGAGCGGGATCGTCTACTGCATCGCGCGGAAATCGGCCGAGTCGGTGGCGGAGTTTCTTCGTTCACGAAAAGTGAAGGCCCTGGCGTACCACGCCGGCCTCGAGGCCGACGACCGGGAGCGGGTGCAGGACGCCTTCCTGCGCGGCGGGGTCGACGTGGTGGTCGCGACCGTGGCCTTCGGCATGGGCATCGACAAGCCCGACATCCGATTCGTCATCCACCGGGACATGCCCGGGTCGGTGGAGGGCTACTGCCAGGAGATAGGCCGCGCCGGGAGGGACGGCGAGCCGTCCGACTGCGTGCTGCTCTACTCCTGGGCCGACGTGATGGCCCACGACCGGCTGGCGGAGAGCTCGGACGACCCCGAGGCGGCTCGCTTCCAGCGCCAGAAGGCCCGGGCCATGTTCGAGTGGGCCGAGGCGAGGGGCTGCCGCCACCGGCTGCTGGGACGCCATTTCGGGGAGCAACTCGACCCCTGCGGCGCGAGCTGCGACACCTGTGCACCCGGACGGGCCGTCCAGGCGCACGCCGCCCCAGCCCGCCGAACGGCGTCGAGGCGCTCGCGATAGCTTCCCGTTCGGCTAGCATGGCCCCGATGACGCCTCGCAACCGTGCGCGCGCCCTCGCCTTCGCGGCGATGGCTCTCCTGACCGTGCCAGCGGAGACGTTCGCCGCGGGGCCTCTCGATCTCCTTCCCAGGCCGGCCACGGACGCGAAGCCGGCGGATGCAAGGGCGGGCGCGGCGCAGGAGCCGACCGCCATCCCGCTGCCCCAGGTCGTGCCCGCGGCGGTGGAGGCCTACCGGTCCCTGGCGGTCATCCGCGCGAAGACCGATCCGGAGGCCGCGCTCGACGAGATGCTCGCCCCGCTCGACGAGGTCGCCGCGGCCGTGGAACGGTCCGGGACACAGTTCGCGCGCCAGCCGATGAGCAGCCTCGGAGACCGGGACCTCGTCGACTTCCGCCAGGAGATGATGCGGCAGGACGCGCAGCTGGTCCGGTGGAGCGGGAAGATCGAGGACGCGGTCAAGGCAGCCTATGGCTCGCAGAAGGAGCTGGAGAAGAAGGCCTCGATCTGGAAGCTCACCGAGCAGCAGGTGGAGGTGGAGGGGGCGGCTCCGGCGATCGTCGAGCGTGCCCGGCTGGTCCGGCAGGAGGTCGAGGATCTGCAGAAGCGGGTGAAGGTGCGGCTCGACAGGTTGCTGGCCGAGCAGGACCGGGTGGCGAGCCTTCGGATCCGCATCCTGGGCTGGGTTGGCGCGGCCGACCGGGCCGACGTGGTCCGGGAGCAGCAGCTCTTCGAGATCGAGGCCAGGCCCATCTGGGCGGTCTTCTCGAACCGGGAGCCGGCCCGCGGCTTCGGCGTCCAGATCACGCGGACCTTGCAAAAGAACGCGTCGGCCATCGCCACCTTCGTCCGGGAGGAGGGGGCCCAGTTCTCCTGGGTCCTTCTGCTGTTCGTGGTGGTCGGGGTCGGCGTGGGCTGGATGGGGCGGCGCTTCGCCGCGCGCGCAGCGGTCGACCCGGAACTGGCCGCGACCGTCGAGGTGCTCTCCCACCCGATCTCCGCCGGCATCCTGGTCGCCCTGAGCCTCACCTCCTGGCTCCTGCCGCGCGCCCCGGCCGTCGTCAACGAGCTGGCCGTGCTGTTCATGCTGCCGCCGTTCCTGGTGCTGGTGCGCAACCTGCTCGCCGTCGAGTTGCGTCCGCTGCTCTACGGGTTCACCGCGCTCTTTGCGGTCTCTCGCCTCGGCGGCGTGCTACCGGACTACTCGATGCCGGGCCGGCTCGTGGCCCTCCTGGTGGCCTCGGTCGGCCTCCTGGGGGCGATCCGGATGCTCCGGAAGAACGCCTCGTGGACCCGGGCGGTCGTCCGGCCCGGGCGCGCGGACCGCGTCCGGGTGGCGGTCTGGGCGATCGCGATCCTCCTGGCGGCGGCGCTCGTCGCCAACGTGATCGGCAACGTCAGCCTGGCCCGGAGGCTGTCCGACGGCTCGCTCTCGTCGGCGATGATCGCGCTCCTGCTCGTGGCGGTGGCCCGCGTGCTCCGGGCGGTCCTGGTGGGCGGTCTGCGCATGCCCGAGGTCCGCCGGATCTCGAGCCTGGTGGAGCACGGGGACGCGATCGCCGAGCGCGGATCCGCATTCATCTACTGGGCGGCGCTCCTGCTCTGGGTGCTCGGCACGCTGCGCGCCTTTCACGTCGACGACGCCGTGAGGGGGGGCATCACGGCCGCATTCTCCGCCCGTCTCCGATTTGGCGGACTCGACGTGTCGCTCGGCGACCTGGCCGCCTTCGCGATCACCCTCTACGCGTCGATCTTGCTGGCGCGCCTGCTCCGGGTAGCCCTCGAGGCGGGGCTCGGGAAGAACCCGCAGCTGCACGCCGGCGTTGCCGTCGCCATCGCGAAGACGGTGGGCTACCTCATGGTGGGGCTGGGCTTCCTCGCGGCGGTGCTGGCCTCCGGGATGGACGTCACCCGCTTCACCGTCATCCTGGGCACGCTCTCGGTCGGCATCGGCTTCGGCCTGCAGAACGTGGTGAACAACTTCGTCTCCGGCCTGATCCTCCTCTACGAGCGCCCCATCCGCGTGGGCGACGTCATCGAGGTGGGGACCGCCAGCGGGACCGTGACCCACATCGGCATCCGCTCCAGCACCGTCAAGACCTTCCAGGGCGCGGAGGTGGTGCTGCCCAACTCGAACCTGGTCTCGAACCAGCTCACCAACTGGACGCTCTCCGATCAGACCCGGCGCATCGACATCGACGTCGGCGTGGCCTACGGGAGCGACGTGGTGAAGGTGCAGGAGATCCTGCTTCTGGCCGCGCGAGGACACGTCGACGCGCTCTCCAGCCCGCCGCCGGTGGCGTTCTTCACCGGCCTGGGCGACAGCGCGCTCAATTTCCAGCTGCGATTCTGGACGGCGCAGTTCGACCGTTACCTGGCCATCGGCAGCGAGGTCCGGACGGCCGTCGTGGAGAAGCTCGGCGCGGCCGGCATCGCCATCCCGTTCCCGCAGCGGGACCTGCACGTGGTGTCGATGGAAGGACCGCCCTCCCGGGCGCTGCGCGGCCCGGAACCGTCCGGGAAGTAGCCTACCGCAGCCCCTCGCCGGTGGTGGCGGGCACGACCTTGCCGTACTTCACGCCCCTGGTGGAGACGAGCTCGTCCCCCATGGCGGAGACGTCGCGCCCGCGCCCTCGCAGCACCAGCACCTCGAGGCAGTTGTGCGGGTCGAGGTGGATGTGGAGCGCCGACACCACCGCGCGGTGGTTCTCGTGCTGGATGTGGGCGAGCTTCTGCCCCAGGCTGGCCGAGTCGTGGTCGTAGACGAGGGTCACGACCGCCACCTTCTCCTCGCGGCCGGTGGACTCCGCCCACTCCCGCTGGACGAGCGAGTCGCGAATGAGGTCGCGGATGGCCTCCGACCGGTTGACGTAACCCTTTGCGGCGATGAGTCGGTCGAACTGCGCGAGGAGGTCCTCCTCGAGCGAGATCCCGATGCGCTCCAGCATGCCTTCCTCCCGGTCAGTCGCGGACACTACCCGACACCACCGGGCAAGTGCTACGTATCGCGGTACCGATGGAGCGACACCCCTTCCTGGAGCGTGCCTTCCGCCGAATCGTGAGGTGGCGCCTCTCCGTTCTCGCCATCTACGCGGTGCTGGTCCCGGTCGCCATCGCGTTGACGTTCCGGATCCCGTCGGAAGGAGCCATCGACCGCCTCATCGTCCCCTCCGACCCGGACTTCGTGGCCACCCGCGCCTTCCAGAAGGTCTTCCCGGAGGGGCAGGTGGTGATGCTCCTCCTGGAGGCCGACGACCCCTGGAGCCCGGAGGTGCTGCGCCAGGTCGTCGCGCTCGAGGACCGGCTGAGGACCATCCCGGGCGTGCATCCGGTATCGGGGCTCGACGTGTTCCGGCGGGTCACTCCCGGCTTCCAGCCCGATGCGGCCGGGGCCGAGGCCTATCGGAAGTTCGCCACCGGGACCGACATCCTCCGGCGGCAGGGGCTTCTGGGAAAGGATTTCCAGGGCGTGGTTGCCGGCTTCGGCGCCGAGGCCGGAAGCAGGCCCACGGTGCTCGCCGCCATCGAGAAGGCGGTGGGCGAGCCCGGCCCCGGGGTGAAGGGCATCCGGCGGGTGGGGGCTCCCCTCGTGGAGGCCTGGATCGAGCACGAGTCGGGAACGGCATCGCTCCGCTACTTCCCGCTCTTCGGCGCCTTCGTGGTGGCGATCACGCTCTTCCTCTACCGATCCTGGCGGACGCTGCTGGCCATCCTGCTCGCGCTCGGAGGCGCCGTCGCGCTCGGGGTGGGAGCGGGATCGCTGCTCGGGTTCACCTTCACGGTCGTGTCGGCGCTCGTTCCACTCACCGTGATGGTGACGACGCTGGCAACCCTGGTGTACCTCCAGTCGCGATTCGTCGATCAACCCGAGACCACCGACGTCGACGCCCACCAGGCCTTCGCCCTCGCCAACAAGTTCCTCCCGGTGACGGCGTCGACCGTGGCCGCGGTGCTGGGCTTCGGGGCGCTGGCGGTCTCCAGGATCCGCCCGGTGCGCGAGATGGGGGTCTGGACCGCGGTGGGGCTGGGGCTGGGGTGGATCGCCGCCTTCACCCTCTTCCCGGCCCTCCAGAAGGTCCTTCGCACGCCGACCTGGCGGTCGGGCGCCATCCGGACGCGATACTACGACCGGCTCGCCGAGGTGCTTCCGGTCTTCACCTGGCGCTTCCGCTGGCCCCTCGTGGTCGGGGCGCTCGTGGTCTCGGCCACGGGCGCGGTGGCGCTCTTCGGCTTCCCCGGCCTGGTCGCGCCCATGAGCGTCGGCGTCGACTCGCTCGACTACGTCGACGCGGACCTGCCCATCCACAAGGACATGCTCTGGTTCCGCAAGAACGTGGCCGGGCTGAACGTGGCCCGGGTCTGGGTGCGGACGCCGCCGGGTGCCGTCGTCGACCCCGAATTCCTCCGGGGGATCGACCGTTTCGCGACCGCGGTGGAGAGCCTGCCCGTCGTCTCGGCGGTGGTGGGGCCGACCACCTTCCTGCGCATGCGCCGCTACATGGCCGGGCAGGGCGATCGGCTCCCCCAGGAAAGGGCGGCCTTCGAGGAGGCAGCCGCCGACGTGGAGCAGTTGCTGCTCACCGAGCCAGAACTGCGCGCCTTCGTCGACGTGGGAACGCTCGCGAACGTCCAGTTCACCGTGGTCTTCGACGGCCTGGACGAGAAGGACTTCGAGCGGCTCTCGTCCGGCCTGCACAAGGCCTGGGATGCCGCGGTGAAGGGCGACCCGGCCTTCCGCGGCGTCGAGATGCAGGTGGTGGGCGAGTCGCTCTTGCAGGCCAAGGTCGGGGCGAGCCTCGTGCCCACCCTCACCGAGAGCTTCGCGCTGACGGCCGGGCTGATCTTCCTGGCCTTCCTGTTCGTCTTCCGCAGCCCCACGGCGCGCCTCATGGCGATGATCCCGTCGGTCTTCGCCATCCTGGCCACGTTCCTGGGGATGCGGTTCCTGGGGGCCTCCCTCAACGTGGCCACGATCCTGATCGCCACCACCGTGCTCGGCACGACCGAGAACGACCAGATCCACTTCTTCTACCACCTCCAGGAAGGACGGCAGGAGGGCAGGAACTTCGAGCAGTCGCTCCGCTACACGCTGCGGGTGTCGGGAAGGGCCATCGTCTTCGCCACGCTCATCAACGCAGCCGGCTTCCTGGCCCTCTCGGTGTCGAACTTCCCTCCGCTGCGCCAGTTCGGCGTGATCACCGCGGCGGCCTTCCTGCTCTCCATGGTGGCCGATTTCACCGCCTTGCCGGCCGCGCTCTGGCTGCTCGCGCGCGAGCGCCCGGCCGGGGTCAAGGGCGAGGGGGCGTGACCCCGGTCAGCCGCGAGGCGGAAGCGGGAAGAACGCCGACGTGCGCTTCATGTGCCCCGCCCAGGACGGGTGGCGCGACAGCATGCGCCGGTCCATCCAGGGAATGGAGACCAACGCGAAGAGGAGCGTGATGGAGATGGGGCCGACCGCCGTCCAGGCCCAGGACGGGCGAGCCGCGTAGCCGAGCAGCCAAAGCCCCCACCAGAACATCACCTCGCCGAAGTAGTTCGGGTGGCGGCTCCAGGCCCACAGCCCCGTGTCGAGGACCGATTCCTTGTCCCGGCGGGTGCTCATGAACCGGCGAAGCTGGAGGTCGGAGATCCCTTCGATGACGATGGCGCCAAAGGTGATCAGGACGGCTGCGGCGTCGAGCCACCCGAGGGGGCGCGCCGGGCCGTTCAACGCCGGCCAGGTGGAGAGGAGGCCGAGGAAGACCCACCCGGTCGGGAAGAGGTGGATGCTGAAGAAGCTCGCCGGCCAGTAGAGCCGCCCGGTCTTGCTGCGGATCTCCACGTAGCGGAAGTCCTCGTCGGAGAGGCCGTGCCAGCGGGCCGCCCAGTTGGCGGTGAGGCGAACCCCCCAGGCGGCGACCAGGAGCACCACCAGGAACTGGCGCATCGGGACGGCCTCCGAGCCCCCGGGCGCCGTGGCCCAGTACAGGACGACGGGGATCGGCGCGACGCTCCAGTACGGGTCGTACATGCTGGAGTTGTCGAGCACCAGGCTGAAGGCGAAGACCACGGCGGTGGCCACCACGTCGGCGGCCAGCGCCACCAGGATCGGGTCATGCCCGGAAAGGGCCATGGCGGTGGCCACCGCAGCGGCCAGCGCCAGGAGATAGGTGCCTATCACCCAGGCGAAGCCGCGGCGGCGGGAATGAAGGGGGGAGCCCGCGGAGAGGGTAGGGGCGGCGTCGGCCATCGCGTAGAATTACCAGATGCGAGGGGCCAGCGCAGTCATCTCACGAGGCCCCGTGGAGGTTACCGTGCAGATCGTCGACCTCGACAAGATTCCCCAGGTAGCGCTCCAGTTCATCAACGACGACCACCTCCAGGAGGGCAGGCTCCTGAACGAGCTGGCGGACGCGGTGAAGGCACATCGGACGGGGAAGGTTCCGGTGGAGGCAGTGCTCCACAAGCTCGAGGCGCTCCTGGAGCACACCCAGGAGCACTTCGGTCGCGAGGAGGAGGCGATGCGTGAGGCCGGCTTCCCGCCCTACCCGATGCACAAGGCGGAGCACGAACGGGTGATCGAGGAGATGGAATCGGAGGAGATCCACTTCCGGGAGACCGGGGACACCGGCCGGCTCTGGTCGTACGTGGCCGAGGCGGTGCCGGCCTGGTTCGTGGCCCACATCCAGTCCATGGACGCGATCACCGCGCAGTTCGTGACCATGCGGCGAGGCGGCTGAAAAGAAAGGGCCCGGTCGTCTCGGACCGGGCCCTCTGGACTGGTGGAGCTGGACGGGATCGAACCGACGACCTCTAGAGTGCGATTCTAGCGCTCTCCCAACTGAGCTACAGCCCCGGCATTCGCACGCCTCCCGCGGGTGGCGAGGGGGCCTTGTTTACGGGTCGGGGCCCCGGGTGTCAAGAGACGATGGGCGCCACCCAGTAGAGCATGACGTACACCAGCACGCCGGTCACCGACACGTAGAGCCAGGCCGGCAGCGTGTAGCGCGCGACGCGTCGATGGGCGTCGAAGCGCCCCTTCCAGGCCAGCCAGAGGGTGACCGCGATGAGGGGGACGATGGCCGCGGCGAGGATGGTGTGGCTTCCGAGGAGCAGCAGGTATCCGGAGCGGAGCCAGCCCTGGCCCGGGAAGCGGTGAGTGCCGGTGAGGGCGATGCGCGTCAGGTAGCCGACCAGGAAGAGGGCCGACGTGCCGAGCGCCGAGAGCATGAGGTTCCGGTGGCGGGTTCGCTGCCCCGTCCGGATGGCGCGCCACCCCAGGAAGACCAGCGTGGCGCTGCTGGCGTTCAGCGCCGCGTTCACCGGGGGAAGAATCTCCCCGAGGCTCCAGGACGCGATATTCACGAAAAGTGAATCATCTCGCCCCGAGGAACAGGGCGATGAAGACCAGGACCAGGTAGAGGAGGGTGGACAGGAAGAAGTTCCGGGCCCACCGCGCCGAGCCGTCCGGGATGCGCAGGCCGGACGCCGCGGCCGCGGTCAGGCCGCCGCCGAGCAGCGCCGCCGCCGCCCCGTAGCCCCAGGACGCCATGCCCAGCCAGGCCGGGAGCATTCCCACCGGGACGAGGAGCGCGCTCGTGGCCACCGCCGAGATCTTGGCCGCCCGCTCCCCGTGGACCAGCGCGAAGACCTTGAGTCCGCCGCGCGCGTAGTCCTCCTTCAGGTAGACCGAGATGGCGAGGAAGTGGGGCAGCTGCCAGACGAAGAGGAGCGCGAAGAGCGCGAGCCCCCGGCCGTCGATCGAGCCGGTTGCGGCGGTCCAGCCCATGAGCGGCGGGATGGCGCCCGGGACGGCCCCGACGAAGAGGGCCGCCGTGGTCCAGCGCTTCATGGGGGTGTAGACGAAGGCGTAGCTGACGAGTGCGACGAGGGCCAGGAGCGCGGTGAGCGGGTTGGCCGCGAAGGCCAGCATCGGGATCGCGAAGGCGGGCAGGGCGATGCCCAGGGCCAGCGCGGTGCCCGGCTCGACGCGGCCGGCGGGAAGCGGACGCCCCCAGGTGCGGCGCATGAGCCGGTCGACGTCGCGCTCCAGGTAGTTGTTGAGGATGTTGGCGGCGCCGACGACCATGCCCGTGCCGAGGAGGACGGCGGCGGCGCGGGGCGCCGACGGCTGCTGCGGCGCCAGCCACACGCCGGCGGCGGTGGTCGAGACCACCATGCCGGAGAGGCGCGGCTTGGCGAGTGCGAAGAGGTCTCCGATCCCGCGGACGGCCTTCAGGGGGGAGAGGGCTTCGCGCGCGGTGGCGCGGCTCTGGGTCGGTGTCACGTCTCACCCCTGGGCATGTGCGAGTCCGGGAAGGCGGTCCTCGCCGGCGCGCCGAGGCGCAGGCGATGGACCGAGAAGGAGGAAGAGCAGGAGGCTGTCGGCGAGCAGCAGGGCGCCCACGCCAAGGTGCAGGGTCACCACCGGGACGGCGATGAGGCTCCACACCGTCCAGGCCCCGAGGAGGACCTGTGCGACGACGAGGACCGGAGCCGCGAGCGCGGCGCGCCGGGCCCGAAGCGAACCGGAGCGGAGCGCGGCGAGGCTGGCGGCCGCGACGAGGATCGCCACGGCGACGCCTGCGAACCGGTGAAGGCTGACGAGCTGGGCCGGGCCACCGAGAGGCCAGGCGGCGCCCTGGCAGAGGATCACCTCGCTGCCGCAGGCCAGCCCGGAGCCGGTGTGGCGGACCACCGCCCCGAGGACGATCTGGAGGTACACGCCGAGTGCGGCGGCGAAGGCCAGCGCGCGCACGGTCCCGGGAGCCGAGGCCGTGCGGGCCGCTTCCCGGGCAGGCGCGAGGCGCCAGGAAAGCCAGAGGAGAAGGGAGAAGAAGGCCATCGACGTGGCCAGGTGGCCCGACGAGACCACGAGCGGCAGCTTCCAGATCACGGTGAGCGCGCCGAGCGCGGCCTGGAAGAGCACGAGCCCCACGGCGAGCAGCGAGCCGCCACGCAGGGCCGGCTCCCGCCGTCGCCGCCACACCACGATGGCAAGCGCGACGGTCAGGACAGAGACGGCGAAGGCCACCAGCCTGTGACCGTGCTCGTAGAGGACGCCCCCTTCCATGGAAGGGAAGAACTGGCCGTAGCAGAGTGGCCAGTCGGGGCAGGCGAGCGAAGAGCCGGTGGCGTGCACCATTCCCCCGATGACGAGGAGCACGAATGTGGCGGCGGCCGTGGCCCGGGCTAGCTGGTACTCGAGCATGGGTGAACGGTTGTTTAAAGGGCGACCTGATCCTGGTCAAGGCCACGTCTAGGCCCCCGTGGGGGTGGCCGGCAAAGGCGCGAGACGGGGTATGTCTGGGGCATGAACCGTCCGGCCCTCCTCCTCGCCGCCGCGCTCGCCCTCGTCCCCATCGCCACGCCTGCCGGCGACCTCCGTGGCGTGGTCCGCTTCCAGGGAGCGCCGCCGGTGCTCGCGCCCCTCGAGACGACCAAGGAGCGGGGTCTCTGCGGGGACTCGGTGCCGGACGAGACCTTGCAGGTCGCGAACGGCAAGTTGCGCAACGTCGTGGTGGTCGTGAAGGGGGCCCCGGCGCCGTCCCCGGTGAAGGCCGTCCTCGACCAGCGAACCTGCCGCTACGCGCCCCACGTCCAGGCCATCCCGCTGGGAAGCACCCTCGAGATCGCGAACGGGGATCCGACCCTGCACAACGTCCACGGCTACCTGGGACAGGCCACGGCCTTCAACCTGGCCATGCCCTCGAAGGACCAGCGCGTGGCCCGGCAGATGAAGAAGCCGGGGCTGGTGGTGGTCCGCTGCGACGTGCACGCCTGGATGAGCGCGTTCATCTGGGTGGTGGACGCGCCGGCCGCGGTATCCGGCGAGGACGGCTCGTTCGCCATCGGGAACGTGCCTGCGGGCACCTACGAGGTGACGGCCTGGCACGAGAAGCTGGGAGAGAAGAAGGGCACCGTGACCATTCCCCCCTCGGGAGCGGCCACGGTCGAGTTCACCTACTAGCGGCGCGTTCGCGGCAACTAGCTGTCGTCTTCCTCTTCCTTTTCTTCCTCGTCCTCCTCGAGCGCGATCTCCTCGTCGCCCTCCACGACCTCGAGCTTCGGCTCGGGCTTTCGCGCCGCGGCGCGCGCGCGCTTCTCGGCGGGCGGCGCCTTCAGGGCCGGGCTCTCGCGCTGGTCGGCCCCGCACTTCGGGCAAACCGGCACGGGCTTCTTCAAATCGTAGAACTTCGTGGAGCACTTGAAGCAGGTGTGCTTGGTTCCGAGATCCGTCGGCGGCATTTCTCTCCCCGGTGGCGTGCGCGCCGTTTATCTAAAGCATCCGCCTCCGTCAAAGGAAAAGGCGAGGCCCCCCACAGGAACGTGGGCTATATCTCGCCTGCATGAAGGAGACCGAAAGGCTGGAGCGGCGCCTGCTGCGCGCCACCGCCCGCGCCATCGAGGACTTCGGCCTGGTGGCGGAGGGCGACAAGATCCTGGTCGCCGTCTCGGGGGGCAAGGACAGCTACGTGCTCCTGCACCTGCTTTCCCGGCTGCGGGAGCGCGCTCCCATCCGCTTCGACCTGGTGGCAGTGAACCTCGATCAGGGGCACCCGGGGTTTCCGGCCGCCACGCTGGAGGCCCATTTCCGCGCCGTGGGCGTCCCCTACCGGATGCTCAAGCAGGACACGCTCACCATCGTGAAGCGCGTGGTGCCCGAGGGCGGCACCTATTGCTCGGCGTGCTCGCGGCTCCGGCGCGGCATCCTCTACAACGCGGCCGTCGAGATGGGCTGCAACAAGATCGCGCTGGGGCACCACCGCGACGACCTCATCGAGACGCTGCTCCTGTCCGCGCTCTACTCCGGCCGGCTGATGAGCATGCCGGTCAAGCTTCACTCGGACGACGGGCGAAACGTGGTCATCCGCCCCATGGCCTACGCGGCCGAGGAGGAGATCGCCGCCTTCGCCGAGGCCATGCGCTTCCCCATCGTGCCCTGCGACCTGTGCGGCTCGCAGCCGAACTTGATGCGCAAGCGGGTGAAGGCGATGATCGCGGAACTTGCCGCCGAGCACCCGGCCGTGAAGGGGAATCTGCTCTCGGCGCTCTCCCGCGTGGTGCCGAGCCACCTCCTCGACCGGGATCTGCAGAGGCAACTCGGCGAGGCCACCGGTCCCGACCCCTGGATCGATGCCGAGGTCGCCGGGTAGTGCCGACCCCTTCCCCCGATTCGATTCGCGAGCCGCGCGACCTGGCGCCGCTCATCGAGCACACGCTGCTGCGCGAGGACGCCACCGAGGCGGACGTGCTCGGGACCTGCGAGGAGGCCCGCCGACACCGTCTCGGCGCGGTCTGCGTCCGATCCCGGTGGGTGAATCGGGCCGCCCGCGCGCTGGCCGGGAGCGGCGTGGCGGTGGTCGCGACGGTGGATTTTCCGGAGGGCACCGGTAGTACCGGTTCGCGTGCCCGTGAGGCCCGCGCCGCGGCCGAGGCAGGGGCCACCGAGGTGGACGTGGTGCTGGGTCGCGATGCCTTGAAGGCGCGAGACCACGCCGCGGTCCTTCGCGACCTCCAGGAGCTCGTGGCGACGGCGCGGGTCCCCGTGAAAGTGATCCTCGAGACCAGCCGCCTCTCGCACGACGAGAAGGTGGCGGCCTGTGCGCTCGCCCAGGCGGCCGGCGCGGCGTGGGTCAAGACCTCGACCGGCTATGCGGGAGGCGGCGCCACGGTGGAGGACGTGTCACTGCTCCGCGCCTCGGTGGGGCCGTCGATGGGGGTCAAGGCGTCGGGCGGCATCCGGACCGCCGCCGACGCGCTCAGGATGGTGCGCGCCGGCGCCGATCGGATCGGGACGAGCGCCGGTCCGGCCATCGTGACCGGCAAGTTCGAGGGCTGAGGCGCGCGTGACCGCTGGTCGATTCGTCATCCTGGTCGCCGACAGCGTGGGGGCGGGCGCCATGCCAGACGCGGCGGAGTACGGCGACGCCGGCGCCGACACGCTGGGAAACGTGAGCCGCGCCGTGGGGGGCCTGTCGCTCCCGACGCTGGGCCGGATGGGGCTCGGCAACGTCGTCCCCATCCTGGGCGTGCCCCCGGTGGCGCGTCCGGCCGCGTCCTGGGGGCGAATGGCCGAGCGTTCGCCGGGGAAGGACACCATCACCGGCCACTGGGAGATGATGGGCGTCTCGCTCGCCGAGCCGCTGCCGCTCTTTCCGCGGGGCTTCCCGCCGGCGGTGATCGACCCCTGGATCGCCGCGACCGGCGTGCCGGGCGTGCTCGCCAACCGGGCCGCCAGCGGCACCCAGGTCATCGAGGAACTGGGGGAGGAGCACCAGCGCACCGGCAAGCCCATCGTCTACACCTCGGCCGACTCGGTCTTCCAGGTGGCGGCGCACGAGGAGACGGTGCCGCTCGAGACCCTCTACGCCTGGTGCCGGGAGGCCCGGCGCATCCTCGATCCACTCCGCGTGGCCCGCGTCATCGCCCGCCCGTTCGTGGGCCGGCCGGGCGCCTACCAGCGCACCTACAACCGCAAGGACTTCTCGCTTCTGCCTCCGCGCCAGACCGTGATCGAGATGGTCGCAGCGACCGGGGCTCCGGTGGTCGGGGTGGGGAAGATCGGCGACATCTTCGACCGGAGGGGCATCTCGGAGGACCTGCACACCGAGGGAAACGCCGACGGACTGCGACGGACCGGCCAGATCCTCGGCCGGATGGAGCGGGGTTTCCTGTTCGTGAACCTGGTGGACTTCGACATGCTCTGGGGGCACCGCAACGACGTCCAGGGCTATGCGCGGGCGCTCGAGGATCTCGACCGGGGGCTTCCCGCAGTCCTGGCCAGGCTGCGGGAGGGGGACGTGCTCGCCATCACCGCCGACCACGGCTGCGACCCGACCACGCCGTCCACCGATCACTCCCGCGAGCACGTTCCACTCCTGGTGAGCGTGCCGGGGCGGGACGGTGTGCCGCTCGGCACCCGGCCGAGCTTCGCCGACCTGGGGGCGACCGTGGCCGCGTACTTCGGGCTGGCAGCCGCAGAGGGGAAGAGCTTCCTCGACGAGGTCCGGGGGCGCTGAAGGCCGAGCCGGTTCCCGGATAACGGATGATCATCCGTTAACGTGGATCTCGGCGTCGAAGCGCTGGATCCCGCCGGCCAGGGAGAACACCCGGGCGAAGCCGGCGGCACGAAGGCGAAGTCCGGCCTCCTGGCTGCGCGCGCCAGATCGACAGTAGAGGACCGTGTCCAGGGCCGGATCGAGCCCCGCGAGCGCCCCGTCGAGCCCCGACATGGGCGCGTGGCGCGCGCCAGGAATCCGGGCCATCTCCCACTCGTGCGCCTCCCGCACGTCGAGGAGCTGGACCGGCTCGCCGCTTCGCAGCCTGGCGGCGAGCCCGGCCGGTTCGATCTCGGGAACGGCGTCCCGGAAATCGGCGGCGCACGCCGCGCTCTCCTCGCGCAGCTCCCGGATCTCCCGGGTCCCGCAGGCGGGGCAGCGCGGATCGCGCCGGACCTGCATGGTCCTGAACCGCATCGAAAGGGCGTCCACGAGCAGGAGGCGCCCGGAGAGCGGCTCGCCGATTCCCGCCGCGAGCTTGAGAGCCTCGGTGGCCTGGATGGTGCCGAGCAGGCCGGGCAGGACCCCGAGCACGCCGGCCTCCGAACAGGACGGCACCTCACCCGGGGCCGGCGGCGAAGGATACAGGCACCGGTAGCACGGGGCCTCCGGCGTCGAGAGGACGGTCGCCTGTCCCTCGAACCGGAAGATGCTGGCGTGGACGTTTGGCTTCCCGGCCAGCACGCAGGCGTCGCTCACGAGGTAGCGGGTGGCGAAGCTGTCGGTTCCGTCCAGCACCATGTCGTGGCCGCTCACCAGCCCGAGCGCGTTCCCGGCATCGAGCCGATCGGAGACGATCTCCACCGAGACGTGCGGATTGAGGTCGCGGAGCCGGTCGCGCGCCGATTCCACCTTGAGGCGCCCCACGTCCCGGGTTCCGTGGAGCACCTGACGCTGGAGGTTCGTCACGTCCACGACGTCGAAGTCGACCAGGGTGAGGTGGCCGATGCCGGCCGCCGCCAGGTAGAGGGCGGCCGGTGAACCGAGCCCGCCGGCGCCGACGAGCAGCGCCCGCGTTCCCTTGATGCGCCTCTGCCCCTCCATCCCCAGCTCGGGCAGGAGCAGGTGCCGGCCGTACCGGTGGACCTCCTCGGGGTCGAGGCTGGGGGGCCGTGAGCTCACGCCCTCCAGTCTACTTCGCCGCTGCGAAGGCTTCCGCGAAGTCTTCCTGGATGTCCTCGATGTGCTCGAGCCCCACCGAGACCCGGATGAGGTCGGGCGCGACGCCGGCGGTCTTCTGCTCGGCCTCGCTGAGCTGGCTGTGGGTCGTGGACGCCGGGTGGATCACCAGGGTCTTCGCGTCGCCCACGTTGGCCAGGTGGGAGGCCAGCTTCACCGAGTCGATGAACTTCTTGCCGGCCGCGGCGCCGCCCTTGATCCCGAAGCTCAGCACGGCCCCGAAGCCGTTCCGGAGGAACTTCTTGGCCCGCTCGTGGTGGGGGTGGCTCGGCAGGCCGGGGTAGGTGACCCAGGCTACCTGGGGGTTCTTCTCGAGCCAGCGGGCCAGCGCCAGCGTGTTGTCGCAGTGGCGCTGCACGCGCAGGGACAGGGTCTCCAGCCCCTGCAGGAAGAGGAAGGAGTTGAACGGGGAAAGCGCTGCTCCCTGATCGCGCAGCCCCTCGACGCGGGCGCGGATGATGAACTGGATGTTCCCGAACGGGCCCTTGGGGCCGAACACGTCGCTGAAGACCAGGCCGTGGTAGCCGGGCGACGGCTCGGTGAAGAAGGGGAACTTGCCGCTGGCGGCCCAGTCGAACTTGCCCGAGTCCACGATGACGCCGCCGATGGAGGTGCCGTGGCCGCCGATCCACTTGGTGGCCGACTGGACGACGACGTCGGCGCCGAAGTCGATGGGGCGTGACAGGTAGCCGGCGGCCGCGAAGGTGTTGTCGACGATGAGCGGGATCTTCGCGTCGTGGGCCACCTTGGCCAGCGCTGCGAGGTCGGGGATGTCGAAGCCCGGGTTGCCGATGGTCTCCACGTAGAGCGCCTTGGTCTTCGGCCCGATGGCCTTCGCCAGGTCGGCCGCCTCGACGCTGTCCACGAGCTTCACCCCGATGCCGAGGCGCGGGAGCGTGACCTTGAACTGGTTGTAGGTCCCGCCGTAGAGGCGGCTCGAGGAGACGATGTCGTCGCCGGCCTGGGCGATGTTGGTGATGGCGAGGAACTGCGCGGCGTGTCCGGAGGCGGTGGCCAGCGCGGCCACGCCCCCCTCGAGCGCGGCGACCCGCTTCTCGAAGACGTCGGTGGTCGGGTTCATGAGCCGCGTGTAGATGTTCCCGAACTGCTGCAGCGCGAAGAGCTTCGCGCCGTGCTCCGCGCTAGTCGAAGGTGTAGGAGGTGGTCTGGTAGATGGGCACCGCGCGCGCGTTGGTGCCCGGGGCGGGCTCCTGGCCGGCGTGCACTTGCAGGGTCTCGAAGCGGAGCTTGCGGGTCGGGGGAATGGCCATGGTCGTGTCGTCCTCTGGGTCGGAAAGGGAGGCGAATCCTATATAGTGGATGTTCGTCCTGTCAAGCGGATGATGGCGCGGACGTCGAGACGGTCAGCCCGCGACGACCTTCACGACGACCGTGCGCACGCGCGGCCCGTCGAACTCGCAGAGGTACACGCCCTGCCAGGTGCCGAGCACGGGCGCTCCCCACTCCACCACGAGCGTCACCGAGGCGCCGACCATCGCCGTCTTCACGTGGGCGTCCGAGTTTCCCTCGCCGTGACGGTAGATCCCCCGCGTCGCTCGCGGCGGCACCGCGTTCCCGAGGGCGAGCAGGAGGTCGTGGGCGACGTCGGGATCGGCGTTCTCCTGCAAGGTGACGCCGGCGGTCGTGTGGACGCTCGCGACCACGGCGATCCCCTCGGTCACGCCCGAGGAGCGGATGGCCTCGCGGACCTGCGCGGTGATCTCGACGAGCTGCGTCGCGTCGCGGGTGGGTACCTCGAATCGGACGACGCCCATTCGATCCCCGCCCTCAGAGGTGACCGGCCAGCGCCGCCAGGCCGGAGAGGTCGTGGACGTCCCCCTCGAGCTGGGGAACCGCGACGTGGGATCCCGACGCGCCTCGCCGCAAGCGCCCCAGCTCGCGCGCGTCGGCGTGGGCGAAGGTCTGGTTCTCCGCGAGCGTGCGGAGGAGCCGCGAAGAAGATCCCCACCTTCGAAGCCGGCGACGCCGGCCTGGCCGAGCGCGTCGCCGAGCCGCTCCGGCGCCGGGAGAGCGCCGGGAAAGGGCCAGAGGTCCGGCGTGACGCGGTTCGCGATCGAGCCGGCCACGGGCATCCCGGCCGTGCGAAGGTGGTCGTGGAAGTAGAGGGCCTCGTCCACCGAGAGCGGGCTGGGGCTCGCCACCAGGACGAATCCGACCTCGGGCCGGGTGAGGAGCGTCCGCACCGCCGAGGCCCGCTCCTTGAACCCGTCGTACATGCCCTGGAACTGGCCGAGGAACTCGCCCACGTCGTGGAGCACGTCGGAGCCGGTGAAGCGGGAGAGCGTCTTCGCCACGTAGCCCGTGCCCACCTGGAGCAGCCGGGCCCCGAAGCGGCCGGCGCCGATGGCCGGGGCAAAGAGCTTCCGCGCCGTCTCGTTGCCCACGAAGTCCAGGATCCGGTCGGGTGCCTCCAGGAAGTCGAGGGCGTGGGTCGTGGGCGGCGTGTCGAGCACGATCAGGTCGTAGTCGCGCTCGGTCGAGAGCTCGTAGAGCTTCTCCATGGCCATGTACTCCTGCGAGCCGGCCAGGGCCCCGGAAACTTGCTGGTAGATGCGGTTGCCGAGGATCCGATCGCGCGTGGCCGCATCGGGCGCATGGCGGGCGACCAGGTCGTCCCAGGTCCGCTTCACGTCGAGCATCATGGCGTGCAGCTCGCCCTTCGGCGCCAGCCCGGCCCGGGCGAAGGCCTCGTCGGGAATCCGGGCCTCGGTGTTTCCCAGCGACGCGAGTCCCAGCGCCGAGGCCAGCCGACGGGCCGGGTCGATGGTGCAGACGAGCACGCGCCCGCCGTCCATGGCCCGCGAGAGCGCGATGGCGGCCGAGAGCGAGGTCTTGCCGACGCCCCCGCTCCCCACCACCACCGCGATGCGCTTGTCAGCGAGCGACCCGAGGAGCGCGCCCATCAGATGCGCCCTTCCATGGCGTCGGCGATCCGCTCGACCGCGCGGCGCCCCCATCGCTCGGACGCGAGAAGCGGAAGGGTGACGAGTGGCCGGCCGAGGGCCTCGCGCAGCCGGTCCACCTGCTCCTGGGCCCGCTCCTGCCGTCCTCCCTGGAGGACCGCGGCCCGCGCCGCTGGCCCCACCGGCGGTGGCGTTTCCACGAGCCCCCGGAGCCGCTCCAGCTCCCCGGGCGTGAAGCGCTCGTCGGGCATGGCGTTCACGAAGACCGGGCCGCGCGGAATGCGCAGGAGATCGCGAACCTGCGCGTCGAGCTCGACGGTCTCGCTGACCGGCATCTCCTCGGGCAGGGACACCAGGACCACGGAGGTCTTGGCGGGGTCGGTCAGGAGCGCCTGCATCCACTCCGCGTCGCGCCGGAGCGGCCCGGCGGGCACGGTGTCGATGAGCGCCTTCGGGACCCCGAGCAGCTGCACCGCGTGCCCGGTGGCCGGCGCGTCGACGATCACCAGGTCCCATCGCGGCCTTCCGCCGGACTCGCTCCGGGCCTCGTGCAGGATCTTCCCGAGCATGAGGGTCTCGGCGAGCGACGGGACCGCGCGCAGGAAGAAGCGGACCACCCGGTTCTCGAAGACCGCCTGGTAGATGGCCCGCACCTTCACCACCATGAGCGCGTACTCCTCGAGCGCGTGGCGCGGGTCGACGTTGACGGTGGAGATGTTGGGAAGGACCTGCCGGACCGCCGGGCCCGATGGGCGGCCGCCCAGCATGGGCGCCACGCGCTCTCTCGCGTCGACCTCGGCGACGAGAACCTTCTTCCCGCGACGAGCGGCCAGCGTGGCGAGGGAGGCGGCGACCGTGGACTTCCCGACGCCCCCCTTGCCAGTGACGACGACGAGGCGGCGATCGAGCAAATCGGAGCCGGACACGGCGCTTGACAAGCTAACGACAAGGGGGGGAGAAGTCCACATGCTCCGCTCGTTCCTCGATCATCCTCTCCTGCGTCAGGCGCGCGCCGCCGGCGAGCGCCAGGTCGGGCGCGTTCTCTCCCCCGAGAAGGCCGGTGTCGTGCTGCAGACCGTCCTCGCCGCCGCCGGGGAGGCCCGCGAGCGCATCGACCGCCTGGCGCGGGCGGCGCTCGATGCCGCCCAGGTGCCGTCGTCGCGGGACCTCGAGGAGCTGAAGCGGCGCCTGGCCGAGATGGAGGAGCTGCTCGACGGCCTGTCGGCACGCCTGGCCCGGGCAGAGGCCCACGAGGCCAGCCCCGACGACGCCGACACCGACACCGACGACGAGGCCGACGACGACGACGCCGACGAGCCGGCCAAGGAAGATCCCGCCCGGAGCTGAGGGGGCGATCCCGGGCCATGCGGCGCATCGCCTTCGTCAACGAGAAGGGTGGCACCTGCAAGACCACGCTCTGCGTGAACACGGCCGCGTGGATCGCGGGCCAGCGCGGGAAGCGGGTGCTGATCGCGGACCTCGACACGCAGGGGCACGCCGGCAAGGTGCTGGGCATCGACGTCCGCGGCCTCTCGCCGACGATCCGGGACGTCCTGATCGGACAGTCACTTTCCGTGATAGATGTGGCTCGCGCCACCGCCGTGCCCGGGCTCGACCTGCTCCCCGCCAACAAGGACCTGGCCGGTTTCCCGGTGGAGGTCGCCTCCTCGCCCGACCGGGCGGACCGGCTCTGCCGCCGTCTCGACGAGGTGCCGGCCGGGTCCTGGGACGCCGTGCTCATCGACGCGCCCCCGTCGGTGTCGCTCGTCACGGACAACGTCCTTCGGGCCGCCACCGAGGTGGTGCTGCCGGTGGGGCTCACCTACCTGGCGCTCGACGGGTGCGCCGAGATCATGGCCAGCCTGGACGCCCTCCGCGCCGAGACCGGGAAGGCTCCGGTGGTGACACTGGTCGTGCCCACCCTCTATCGAAAGACCCAGCTCGCCGAGGAGATCCTGGGCAGGCTGCGCGAGCGCTTCCCCGGATGCCTGGCGGCACCGCTCGGCTACTCGGTGAAGATCGACGAGGCCCAGAGCCACGGCCGGACCATCTTCGAGTACGCGCCGCGATCCAGCGGAGCCCTGGCGCTGGCCGAGATCGCCCGCGTGATCTGGGACCGGCCCGCGCCGATCTAGCGGTCGAGGTCGGCCAGCCGCCGCTCGAGGTCCTCGAGCCGGGTGGTCAGCGTCTGTAGATCCTTGCGCAGCTCGGGCAGGTTGGCCATCCCGTCGACCGTGGCGCGGACCCGGTCGTCCACCCGTCGCTGGAACTGGGACACGGCCTCCTGCGATGCGGCCACGAG
Source organism: uncultured delta proteobacterium (assembly GCA_963700085.1). GTDB lineage: Bacteria > Myxococcota > Myxococcia > Myxococcales > Anaeromyxobacteraceae > CAIOAK01. The sequence goes on along the minus strand of CAVOWI010000012.1, from coordinate 461,100 downwards.
GTCCTTGGCCCGGTCACCGGTGGCCTGGACCTTCGGGATCAGGACCTGGACCTTCTCGCGAATGTCGGCCTGGGCTTCCTCGACGAACTGCTGGGCCCGCTCGCCGCCGTGGCGGATGAGGTCCTTCAAGGTGCGCAGGCTCATCTTGGAGGTCTTCTTCTCCTCCTCGAAGATGATCTGGGCGAGGGTCACGCTGGTGAGATCGTCCTTGGTGCGGTTGTCGACGATGCGCACCTCGGCCCCGGCCTTCACCATCTCCGCTATCTCCTCCAGCGTGACGTAGCGTGACTCGACGGTGTCGTAGAGCTTGCGGTTCGCGTACCGCTTGATCACCTTCGGTTCACGCCCCAAAGAGGGCGTGTCCGATGCTGCCGTCTGCTGTTCGGTCATCTTGGAGTCTCGGGCCTGGCGTGGGGAACTCTGCCGCAGTGCGGCATTGTTCTTGGCGCGAACCTTGGTGTCAAGGGGGTCGGGTGTTAAGGTCCCGCGAGGAACGTAGGAATCACGGCATGATCGTCGCTTGCTCCGCGTGCAGCGCCCGGTTCCGGGTCGCCGATGAGAAGGTCGGCCCACGGGGCGCGCGGATACGCTGCACCCGGTGCGGCCAGACCTTTGCCGTCATGCATCCGCCCCCACCCGCGCAGCAGCCACCCACGCAGCCGCCTCCCACCCCGGCCCCGGTCGCCCGACCTGAACCCCCGACCACCGCGTCGGAGGCCACCGGCACGGGTGGATGGCCCACGGGCGTGCTCGAGGTGCACGGGACGCCGTCGTCACCAGACATCGGAACCCCACTGGCCCTCTCGCTCGAGGGAGACCCGTTCGCTGCCTTCGCGGGGGCCTCCGGCGGCGCCCTCACCGACCCGACCCCGGCTGGCCAGGCTCTCCGCAGGCCCGCGGCAGCCGCCGCGTCGAGATCGGGCTTCCTGGGTTCACAGTCTGTCACGAATCTCTCGGACCTGGAGCGGACCGGGGCCGTGCCGATCGCCGGTCCACGCCCTCCCGACCCCGACTCCTTCCGCGACGGAGGGCTTTCGCTCGAGGAGGGGACTCCGGCGGCAGTTCCGGTCAGGGACGGCGCCCCGCGCTGGGACGAGCCCGATGCCACGAACGCCGTGGCGGTGGGTCCGGACGGGTTCCAGGAAGTGGACCTCGCGGCCGGTGCGGCGCCCCCCGATCCCGACTTCGACCCGCTCGACCCCGAGCCGACGCCACCGGCGCCGGTGCAGCGCCTCTCGCCACGCGAGGCGACGCCTCCGGTCGTGGCCCTCGGCACCGCGACCTCCTCGCCGTCTCCTTCGCCCAACGCTCCCGCATCGCCGGCCTCATCGTCGGCCGGACGCCGGCCGGGACGCCGGCCCCGTCGAGGGCGCCGCATTACCGGGTGCTGGTGATGAACGTGCTGTCCCTGGCCGCGCTCCTCGTCGTGACCGTCGGGATCCTGGTGTGGTGGCGGGGAGAGGGCATCGGCAGCATCCTTCGCTGGCCGGGCTCGGCGCAGGGCAAGGAAATCGAGGTCGTTCAGGTCTCGAGCGGCGAGTACGAGGGGAACCGCGGCGTCCCGGTGCTCTTCGTGCGCGGGGTGGTTCGAGCGAACCGGGGGCCGGTCGCGGGACCGGTGGTGGTTCGAGTCGAGCTGGTTCGCGGCGGTGCCACGCTCGGCGCGGCCGCCGGCGCGGCGGGCGCCCTGCCCACCCTGGATCAGCTCGTGGGCCTGGCCTCGGCCGCGGACCTCGACCGGATGCGCGCCGAGCTCCTGGCGAGCGCCCCGTCCCGGCTCGAGCCGGGCAAGGGTCTTCCGTTCCTGGTGATCCTGCCTCGGCCCGACGGCGACGTCGGCGCCATCCGCTTCCGCGTCGAGCCTGTCCTCCCTCCCGGGCGCTGAGCGTGGCCGCGAAGGGGAGCAAGGAGCCAGGGGCCGCGGCGTTCGCCCGGCGCCTCTCGGCACTCGAGGAGGGTGCCATCCGGGCCGGGGCGGCCGGACGCCACCTCGCCCGGCTGGAACCCGGGAACGCGGTCGACCTGCTCGCCGCGCTCCTGGCGGCTGGCGCGGAGGGCTGGGGCACGGCAGCCGTCGCGGCCGTGGGGCAGGCGCTCCTGGCCGACGGGTCCCCCATCGACTACGAGTGGAGAGCGGCCGTCTACGCGGAGGCGCGCGAGCGCGAGCTGCCGCACGTGGCCGCGTTCTTCCTCTCACCGCGCCCCCTCCGCGCCTTCGAGGAGCCGCGCGACAAGGCCGACCCGGCGGTGGCGCGGGTCACGCTGGGTCACAAGAAGTCGTTCGCCCGGCTGCGGCGCGACCCCAATCTCCTGGCGCGCCTGGCTGCGGAGGGCGATCCGGCGGTGGTACGGGAGCTGCTCCGCAACCCGCTCGTGACCGAGGCCGAGGCGGTTCGCATCGCCGCCCGGCGGCCGGCGCGTCCGGAGACGCTGCGCTTGCTCCACCAGGACCGGCGCTGGCGAAGCCGGAGCGCGGTGCGTCGCGCCCTGGCCCGGAATCCCTTCGTGGAGACCGAGATCGCGCTCCACATCCTGCCCACGTTGCCGGCGCGGCAGGTCGACGAGATGGCCGAGGACGGCACGCTTCACCCGGTGGTGCGGGAGGCGGCGCGGAAGCTCTCGGAGGCGCGGGGCGGGCGCCGGAGGCGCTAGACCTGGCTAGACCTTCTTCGACTCGGAGCGGGCCGGCTGCGGCGCGGCGTTGCGATCGGCCGACGAGAGCTGCTCGGGATCGACCTTCGGCGGGGTGACGTCGATGGAGTCGTCGCTTCCGCCGGCCGCCTTCCGGAAGTTCTTGATCCCCTTTCCGAGGGCGTCGCCGAGCTGGGGGATCTTGGCCGCACCGAAGATCAGCAGCACGACGACGAGGATGATGAGAATCTCGCCGAAACCGAGTCGCATGGGCGTTAGCATACCTTTCGCCCCCCGACCGCGCCACCACGCCGTGAGCCCCCCGACCTTCCCCTCCGTCACCGGCCGCCCTCTCGTCCTCGGTCACCGCGGCGCCAGCGCCGAGGCGCCGGAAAACACGATGGTGGCCTTTCGCCGGGCGATGGAGCTGGGCGCCGACGGGTTCGAGCTCGACGTGTGGCGCTGCGGCAGCGGGGAGGCAGTGGTTCTCCACGACGAGGACACGGCACGCACCGGCCAGTCGCGTCTCCGGGTCGGCCGGACGCCCCTTTCCCGGTTGCGAGAGCTCGACGTCGGTCGGTGGCGCGGGGAGCGCTTCCGTCGGGAGCGCATTCCCTCGCTCGCGGAGGTGCTCGAAGCCTTCCCGTCGGCGGTCGTGAACGTCGAGATGAAGTCCGGGCGGGTTCCCGATCCGGGACTCGCGCGCGAGGTGGTCCGGACGCTCCGGCAGCACCAGGCCGAGCCTCGCGTGGTGGTGTCGTCGTTCAGCGCCACGCTGCTCGCGACCTTCCGGGCCCTCGCTCCCGACGTGGCAGCGGGATGCCTCGTGGCGCCCGGCAGGCTCTGGCAGGCCCGCGTCGGCGCGGTGATCCAGTTGCTGCGCCCGGCGGCGATCCACCCGGCCCGGCAACTGGTGACGCCCGCGCGGATGGAGGCGTGGGGGCGGGCTGGACTGCGCGTGCTGGTCTGGACGGTGGACGACCCGGCCGAGGTGGAGCGGCTCGCGGCGCTGGGGGTCGCCGCCGTCGTCAGCAACACTCCGGGTGTGGCCCGGGAGGCGGTGCGGCGGGCCACGGGACGGTGAGCGCCGAACCTTGCCGGGGCCGCGGCATCACAATGGCTTGATGGGCGCGAGGCTCGCCGTGAGCGCCGCCGCGTCCATGGCCGGCACCTGGCACGCTCCCCGCTCGCAGACGTAGGCGGTGGGAAGTCCACCGAGCGCCCTCTTGCCGCGCGCGACGGCGGCGACCCGGGCGAGCGACTCGAACGGGGAGCCCTCCTCGGCGCCGGCGATGACGCGGTTGGGGAGGAACGTGCGGCGAAGGACGTCGAGCATGTCGGCGGGCGGCCGGGCCCCCTCCGGCCAGACCAGCACCACCTCCGGCGAGTCGTCGGTGAAGAAGTCGAGGGCGAGAAGCATCTCGTGAAGAGCGGCGGGCTGTTGCTCGAGCACCGCGGCGTGAGCCTGGAAGGCCCGGACCGCCACCTGCCTCCAGCGATCGTCGGAGGTGAAGGCGTGGAGCCGGAGCGCATCGAGAAGCGCCACCGACGCGCCGCTCGGCTCGGCCCCGTCGTTCCCCGGCTTCTCGCGGGCCACCAGCCGTTCGTGGTCGGATGCGCTGCGGTACCAGCCTCCGGCCTCGGGGTCGGCGAAGAGCGCCTCGCCTTGCTCCGCCAGCGCGAGCGCCTCGGCAAGCCAGCGGGGCTCGAACGTCGCCTCGTACAGGTCGAGCAGCCCCTGCACGAGGAAGGCCTGGTCCTCCAGGAAGCCCGGGCCCGAGGTTCGACCGTCGCGGAAGCTTCGCTGGAGCCGGCCGTCGACCCGGAGTCGCTCGAGCGCGAAGGCCGCCGCGCGCGCCGCGCCCTCCACGAAGCGGGGCTCGGCGAGGATGCGTCCGCCCACCGCCATGGCCGAGATCATGAGACCGTTCCAGGCGGTGAGGATCTTGTCGTCGAGGATCGGGTGGGGACGCGACTCACGCTCCCGGCGCAGCGCCTCCCTTGCCCCGGCGAGCGCCTCCCACTCCTTCTCGTCCGGGCGCGGCACGGACAGGATGTTGTAGCTCTCGAAGTTTCCCCGCTGCGTGACGCCGTGGAAGGCGATGAAGCGCTCCGCCTCCGCGCCGAGGATCTGGCGGATCTCCCCCTCGATCCAGACGAAGAAGCGACCCTCCTCGCCCTCCGAGTCGGCGTCGGTGGCCGAGAAGAAGCCGCCCTCCGGTGCGGTCATCTCCCGCAGCACGTACTCGAGCGTGCTCCGGAGCACCCGGGCGAAGTCGGGGCGCTTCGTCACCTGCCAGGCCTCGGCGTAGGCCAGGGCCAGCAGCGCGTTGTCGTAGAGCATCTTCTCGAAGTGCGGCACGAGCCAGAACTCGTCGACCGAGTAGCGGTGGAAGCCCCCGCCGAGCTGGTCGTGGATGCCGCCCGCGGCCATCCGCTCGAGCGTGTGGACCGCCATCTCGAGCGAGCGAGCGTCGCCGGTCCGCCGGTGGTGCCGGAGAAGGAGGCGCACCGGGAGGCTGGACGGGAACTTGGGCGCGCCGCGCACCCCGCCGTGCTGCGGGTCGTGGATGCGGGCGTAGAAGGCCGCCGCCGCGCGGATGACCTCCGGACCCGGGACGTGCTCGCCCGCGGGACTCCCGGCCATGGCTCCCCGGATGGCCTCGGTGATCGACGCCGCCGCCCGGGCCACGCGCTCGGGGTCGCGCCGGTGGATCTCGGCGAGGTCCCGGAGCAGGGAGGCGAATCCCTTCGAGGCGCCACGGTCGCCGTCGTGAGGGGGGAAGTAGGTGCCGCCGAAGAACGGCCGGCGATCGGCGTCGAGCCAGACGCTCATGGGCCACCCCCCGTGACCGGTGAGGGCCTGCACCGCGGTCATGTAGACCGCGTCCACGTCCGGTCGCTCCTCCCGGTCGACCTTGATGGGGACGAAGTTCTCGTTCAGGAGGCGAGCGACCTCGAGGTCCTCGAAGGATTCCTCCTCCATCACGTGGCACCAGTGGCAGGTCGTGTATCCCACCGAGAGGAAGACCGGCCGGCCCGTGCTTCGCGCCTCGTCGAAGGCCTCGTCCCCCCAGGGGCGCCAGTTCACCGGGATTGTGGGCGTGCTGTCGAAGGTACGGACTCGTCTCCAGGATGAGACGGTTCGTGAAATGAGGGTCGGTCCCGTCGCGGTGCCTGGTGCGAGGGACGTAGCCGGCGGGGGCTGCGGCGAGGGCCGCGCGAAGTCGCGCGGACAGCTCGGGAGGGTAGGGCGGGGAGCCAGGCGGTGGGCGCACGGAGGGTCGCATAACCGGTCCCCTCAGCGTGCGCGAGGGGTTCCCACCAGAACGGTCGACGCTGGCCCGAAGCGGCGAACCCGTTCCACGCTCCAGCCGTACCGGTCGTCCAGCCCGTCGGTGAGGGCGCGCAGCTCGTCGGGCCGGTAGCAGCGGAGCACCGAGACGATTCCGTCCCAGAGGACCATGAGGGGAACGACCGGGAGGACGTACGTGAAGAGGAGGCGAGGGATCGACAGCGGCCGGAGGAAGGGCGTCACCGCCCAGACCAGGAGCGGGGAGAAGAGGACGCCGGCGAACCCCAGCGCACTCCGCTCGACCGCCTCGGCGGCGAGGAGGGGCACGCCGTGCCTGGCGGCGTCGGCGAGGACGGCGCGGGCCGCCGCGGGGGGCAGGTGGTGCAAGCCGTCGAAGAGGGTCCGGACCCCCTGGAGGGCCGCGGGGACGTCGTGGGCGGGAACGGGTCCTGGATGGCCGGAAACGCCGGCCTGGGCCGACGCCTCGAGCCAGGCCCAGGTGCCGGCATCCGGATGGAGGTCGGTGAGCAAGACCCGCACCGGGCGGCCCAGCAACGCTTCCAGGGTGCGCTGCCAGCGCGGGCCAGGGCCCGCCGGCGCCGGAGCAGAGGTCCACGACCCGGTCGCCGCCGGTCGCGCGAAGGAGGTCGGCGATGCGTGGCGCGGCCGGCTCGAATAGCCGGGTGAGGGTGACGATCCCTCGCAGGTAGTCGCCCAGCCAGCGGCGAAGCGGGCGCGGCAGTCCCGGCAGGTCGGTGAACTCGACGAGGTGGAGCCGGGCCACCGGCAGCTCGGGAGGTGGAAGGCGTCCATCGCTCAACCCTTGATGACGCCCATCGGTTCGAGCCGCGCGACCCTGCGCGCGAGCCCGGCCCTCTCCACGACCGACACCACGCGCGCGACGTCCTTGTAGGCCTCGCTCATCTCCTCGGCGAGCGTCTTCTTTCCTCGGGAGATGACCTCGATGCCCCGGTCGGCCAGCTCCCGGTGGATGGAGCGGCCTCGGGCCGCCTTCATGGCCTGGTGGCGGGAGAGCAGGCGCCCGGCGCCGTGGCAGGAGCTCCCGAAGGTCTGCTCCATCGCGCCCGCCGCGCCGCCGAGGACGTACGAGTAACGCCCCATGTCGCCAGGGATGAGCACGGGCTGCCCGACCGCCCGGTAGGCGGAGGGAACCCGCGCGTCGCCCGGCCCGAAGGCGCGGGTGGCTCCCTTCCTGTGGACGAGCAACCGCCGGGGCTGGCCGTCGACGAGGTGCTCCTCGTGCTTCGCCACGTTGTGGCAGACGTCATAGACCAGGCGAGCGCCCAGGTCCCTTTCGGAAAGGCCGAGCGACCGGCAGAGCGCGCGCACCGCGAGGCCGGTCATCACCTGCCGGTTGGCCCAGGCGAAGTTGGCCGCGGCAGCCATGGCGGCCAGGTACTCCTGGCCCGCCGGGCTCCGGACCGGGGCGCAGGCAAGCTGGGGGTCGGGGATCGCCGCATAGGCCGGCCCGCGGCGACCCATGGTCGGCGCCAGCGCCGAGAGGGCGTCGTCGCAGACCTGGTGGCCGAGCCCTCGTGACCCGGAGTGAATCTGGACGGCGACCTCGCCCGGGTGGAGGCCGAAGGCGAGCGCGGCGGGCTCGTCGAAGATCTCGGCCACCACGTCCAGCTCGAGGAAGTGGTTGCCGCTCCCCAGCGTTCCCAGCTGATCGGCCCCCCGCTCCCGGGCCCGGTCGCTCAGCGCGGCCGGGTCGGCGCCGGCCAGCGCGCCTCCCTCCTCGCAGTGCTCCACGTCGTTCGCCGAGGCCGAGAAGCCCCGGGCGAAGGCCCAGCGGGCACCCTGCGTGACCACGGCGTCGAGCTCGCGCGGCGACAGGCGGGGGATGGCCGCGCTCGATCCCACCCCGGTGGGCACGTCGCGGTAGAGCTGGGCCAGCGCGTCGTGGAGCCGGGGGCGGAGCTCCTCGGCCGGGAGGCGTGTGGCGACGAGGCGGACGCCGCAGTTGATGTCGTAGCCCACCCCGCCCGGCGACACCGCTCCCTCGTCCGGGTCCACCGCGGCCACGCCACCGATGGGAAAGCCGTACCCCCAGTGCATGTCGGGCATGGCCAGCGACGCCTTCACGATCCCGGGGAGGAAGGCCACGTTGGCCACCTGCCGCAGCGCGGGGTCGTCCGGCGCGGGCATTCCGTCCGAGTAGACCCACCCCGGGACGCGCATGCCCCCCTCGCGCGGGATCTCCCAGAGCCAGTCGTGGATGCGCCGCAGCTGCACGGGGCCATCCTACACGGCGATCTTCACGGCGAGGCGCACGGGTCAGCCGGGCTGCCCGACCTCGTCGCCCGTGGATCGGCACGATCTCGCGGGAAGAGACGAGCCGGAAGCGGAAGAAGAGCGCCGCGGCCACCGCCGAGAGCCCGATGAGGAGCCCCCACCAGAGACCGGTCACGCCCCAGCCGAGAGCGAGCCCCAGTCCGAGCGCCGCCGGCATGCCCAGCGCCCAGTGCCCCACCAGGTTCGCGAGGAGCGTGAAGCGCGTATCTCCGGCACCCCGCAGCACGCCCGCCCCCACGGCCTGGATGCCGTCGGAGACCTGGAAGACGCCGGCCACGCGGAGCAGGGGCGTGGTGGCGGCGACCACCGCCGGGTCGTTGCTCATCAGGCGCGCGAAGACCCCGGGGAAGAGGAGGAAGGCGAGCCCCCAGGCCGACATGAGCGCGGCCCCGGTGCCGAAGGCCACCAGCCCGGCCCGCCGCGCGGCCGGGGTGTCGCCCGAGCCCACTGCCCAGCCGACCCGCACCGATCCGGCGTTGCCGATCCCGACCGCCGCGTTGAAGGAGAAGGAGGCGAGCACGATCGCCACCTGGTGCGCCGCCATGGGCACGGCCCCGAGCCGTCCGGCCAGGAGTCCCACCAGCGCGAAGAGCCCCACCTCGGCGCCCATGTGGAGGCCGATGGGCGCGCCGACGCGCACGGCGAGGCGCATCTCCGGCCAGAGCGGGCGCCTCACGAACGCGCCCTTCACCGGGATCTGGCCGGCGGCCCAGGCCACGAAGGCGGCCTGGATCCAGGTCGAGATCGACGTGGCGATTCCCGACCCGACGGCGCCGAGCGGAGGGATCTGGCGCAGCGCCCCGGTCCACGACGGGAGATCCGCGCCGCCGAAGACGAGCAGCAGGTCGAGCGCGAGATTGACGACGTTGGCGAGCACCGCCGACAGGAGCACCGCGCGAGGGGCGTTCGCGCCCTGCATGTAGGAGCGGGCGGCGAAGAAGAAGAGGAGGGCGGGGAGGCTGGGCAGGCGGGCCAGCAGGTGGCCGGAGGCCTGCCTGGCCACCTCCGGCTCGATTCCCATCGGTCCCAGCGCCAGCGGGACGAAGCCGAGCGGGACGGCGAGCAGGACGCCGATGACGAGCGCCATCCACGCCCCCTGCCAGAGGAAGTGGCGGGCACGCGGCGCGTCGCCGGCGCCGAAGGCCTGTGAGACGAGCGGGTCGAGCCCCATCATCGTGCCCATGGCCACCACCGAGACGGCGAAGAAGAGCAGGGCGCCGAGCCCCACCCCGGCCAGCTGCGCCGCCCCGGCGCGCCCCACCACGGCGGCGTCCACCACGCCCATGAGCGACTGCCCGGCGTTGGCCAGCGCCAGCGGGACGGCGAGCCGGACGAGCGCGCGCACCTCGGCGCGGACGGGCAGGGAGAGCTTCACGGGCGCGCGAACATATCGGGGCCGGCCCTCCGGGCAAAGCGGGTAAGGTGCCAGGCGTGAACGGTGCCCGGTCGCCATGGTGGGGCTTCTCCGCCGTGTCGGTGGGGGTCTTCATGGCCACCCTCGACGGGAGCATCGTCAACGTGGCGCTGCCGGCGATCCGCAAGGACTTCGGCGCGTCCATCGGCGGGGTGGAGCTGGTGGTGAGCGCCTACCTGCTCGTCATCTCGGCGACGCTGCTCGCCGCCGGGCGGCTCGGAGACGCGGCCGGGCGGCGCCGGGTCTACGCGGGCGGCCTGCTCCTCTTCACGCTCGGTTCAGGCCTGTGCGGCAGTCGCCTGGTCACTGCCGGTGCTGGTGGCGGCCCGCGCCGTCCAGGCGCTGGGCGGGGCGGCGATGATGTCCATGGCTCCGGCCATCGTCACCTCCATCTTCCCGCGGGAACGCCGCGGCCGGGCGCTGGGCGCGGTGTCGAGCGTCGTGGCCGCCGGGTTGACGGCCGGCGCGCCGATGGGCGGGGCGATCCTCTCCTTCTTCCCCTGGCACTTCATCTTCCTGGTGAACCTGCCGGTGGGCGTGGCCGGCGCCATCTGGGCGTCGCGGGTGCTGCCCGAGGACGGCGCGGAGAAAGGCGTCCCGTTCGACACGAGCGGCGCGGCCTGGCTGGGCGCGGCGCTCGTCGGCGGGATCGGCGCGCTCGAGGTGGCACCACACTCGGTGTCCTGGGCCCTCGCCCTGGCCGGGGCGGGGGCGGTGGCAGCGGTATTCCTCTGGCGGACCGAGCGGCGGGTCGCGGCCCCGCTCGTGGACCCGGAGCTGCTCCGCGACCGGACCGTGATGCTCGGGCTCCTGGCCGGCCTGCTCTCCTACGCGGCCATGTTCCACCAGGTGCTCCTCTCGCCCTTCTTCCTCTCGGAGGTGAAGGGGTTCGGGGTGGCGGGCATGGGCGCCGTGATGACGACCGTTCCCATCGCGCTCATGGTGACGGCGCCGGTCTCCGGCTGGCTTTCCGACCGGTACGGGCCGCGCGGCCCCCAGGTCCTGGGAGGCGCCATGCTCGCGGCCGGGCTTCTCGCTCTCTCGCTCGCCGACGGCTCGTCCTCGACGACGTCGATCGTGGCCCGGCTGGCGCTGGAAGGGGCGGGGATGGGTTTCTTCCAGCCTCCCAACAACAGCGCGGTGATGGGGGCGCTTCCGGTGGCGAAGCTCGGCTCGGGCGGAGGCCTTCTCGCCACGGCGCGGAACGTGGGCATGGTCGCCGGGGTGGCGCTGGGAGGGGCGCTCTTCGCCGTCGGGGAGGCGACCTCCTTCGTGGCCGGCTGGCGTCTGGCGCTGGCATCCGGCGCGGCGATGGCGCTCGCCGCCGGGTTGCTCGCCCTCGTGAAGCCGGGCGGGGAGCGGGACGTCGGGTGAATCGGGCATCCACTGGACGGACATTCAGACCCGTGGCAGGATGCCCGCGTGGTGGTCGTCGGCGTCGATCCGGGCACGCAAAGGTGCGGCTACGGGGTGGTGGCGAGGACGGGTTCCCGGCTCCGGGTGGTCGAGTCGGGCGTGCTCGTTCCGGGCGACCATGACCTGCCGCGCAGGCTCGCGCTCATCCTCGAAGGGCTGGAAGCCATCCTGGCCCGTTCTCGCGCAGACGCCGTCGCGGTCGAGACGGTCTTCGCCGGCGTCTCTCCCCGGTCCGCGCTCGTCCTCGGACAGGCCCGGGGCGTGGTGCTCGCCGCGGCCGCGCGCGCGGGGCTTCCGGTGAGCGAGTACGCCCCACAGCAGGCCAAGCTCGCGCTGACCGGCAACGGCCGCGCCGAGAAGGCGCAGATGATCCGCATGGCCCGGGCGCTCTTCGGCGTCGAGGCCGTCCTGGCCGACGAGGCCGACGCCATCGCGCTGGCCCTCTGCCACATCGGCCGCTCGCCGCAGGCCGGGAGCGCCGCGTGATCGCCCACCTCGCGGGCGACGTCGTCGAGAAGCGAGAGGGCGCCGTGGTCCTCGACGTGAACGGCGTCGGCTACCTGGTCCACGTCTCGCAGACCTGCCTGGCCACCCTGCCGCCCGGCGAGCGCGTCCGGCTCCGGACCTACACCCATGTCCGCGAGGATGCGCTCGACCTCTTCGGTTTCGCCACCGAGGAGGAGGAGGCCGTCTTTCGCGAGCTCCTCGGCGTGAAGAACGTCGGGCCGCGCGCGGCGCTGAACATCCTCTCCGGCATCGAGCCACGCGAGTTCGCGGCCGCGGTGGCCACGGGCGACGTGGCGCGGCTCACCAAGGTTCCCGGCATCGGCAAGAAGACCGCCGAGCGGCTCGTGGTGGAGCTGAAGGAGAAGCTGGCGACGCTGGCCCGCGCGGCATCGCCTCGCACCGGTGGGAAGCGCCCCCCGATGGTCGAGCAACTGGAGCAGGCGCTCCTGAGCCTCGGATACCGGCCACAGCAGGCCGCGCAGGCAGTCGACGCCGTGGCCGGATCGGCCGAGGGGAGGGACCTCGACGACCTGCTCCGCGAGGCGCTGAAGCGGCTCCGCGGGTAGGGGCGCGGCGCCCCGGACACTTCACTCCACGTAGATGGTCACCGTCGCCGCGGGCGAATGCACCGCCGTCCACGTCACCGCGCCCACGGCCTCGAGCGGAAGGGTGACCGCGCCGGTGTAGCCGGGGACCTGGACCTCGTACGCGAGCGGCGGGTCGGCCGCGAAGAGGTAGAGGACCGGGTCGTTGTTGATGAAGTAGACCCGGCTCCCCACCGGTACGTGGATGCACCACGGATTGCAGGCGCCGGCCGTGATCACCACTTCCAGTGCCGGGACCGCCACCGCCCTGGAGCAAGGCGTGCCGCCGTCCGGGACCGGAGGCGCGGCGCGTTCGAGCGGCTGGCAGGCGGCGACTCCAGCCAGCAGGCCGGCCAGCGCCATGGCGCGGAGGGGGGCGAATCGACCGTCGAGCCAGTCGGACACGAGTGCTACATTACCCGCATGTCGGTGCAGCCGGTGCGCGAGCTTTCGGGGAAGGCCCAGGTGGGCGAGGAGCGACTGGAGCAGTCGCTCCGGCCGGCCAGCTTCGACGAGTACGTCGGACAGAAGAAGCTGGTCGACAACTTCCGGGTCTACGCGCAGGCGGCCAGGCAGCGAGGCGAGGCCCTCGACCACGTTCTCCTCTCCGGCCCGCCGGGCCTGGGCAAGACCTCGCTCGCCCACATTCTCTCCACCGAGCTGGGCGTGGCGATGCACGTCACCAGCGGTCCGGCGCTGGTGAAGAAGGGCGACCTGGCCGGCCTGCTCACCGCGCTCGCTCCCCGCGACATCCTCTTCATCGACGAGGTCCACCGCCTGTCGCCCGCGGTGGAGGAGGCGCTCTACCCGGCCATGGAGGACTTCCGCTTCGACGTGGTCCTCGGCGCCGGCCTGGGCGCGCAGACCATGGAGATGAAGCTCGAGCGCTTCACCCTGGTGGGCGCGACGACCCGCACCGGGCTGCTGGCCAGTCCGCTCCGCGATCGGTTCCCCATCCAGGAGCGGCTCGACTACTACGCCCCGCCCGACCTGAAGGAGATCGCCGTCCGCGCGGCGAAGAAGCTTGGCCTGCCGGTCGATCCCGAGGGCATGGACGAGCTCTCCCGCCGGGCCCGTGGCACGCCGCGCATCGCCATCCGGCTCCTGCTGCGCGCCAGGGACTTCGCGCAGGTCGAGGGGGACGGGCGGGTCACGCCGGCCATCGTCGCTCGCACGCTGGACCGGCTCGAGGTCGACGTGAGCGGCCTCGACGCCATGGACCGGCGCATCCTCACGATCGTGATCGACGTCTTCGGCGGCGGCCCGGTGGGCATCGAGGCCATCGCGGCGTCCGTTGGCGAGGAGCGCGACACCATCGAGGACGTGTACGAGCCCTTCCTCGTCCGGGAGGGCTACCTGGCCCGCACCCCGCGCGGCCGGGTCGCGCTTCCGCTGGCCTACGCACACCTGGGTCGGGACCGCCCCCGCGGCGGGCAGGACCCGCTCTTCTGACCCGTTGCTATGCCGCGCCGCTCCGGCGAGTCTGCGCGCGCACCAGCACCTTCGTGACCAGCCACCCGAAGACGAACCCGCCGATGTGGGCGAAGAAGGCCACGCCCGAGCCCGACCCGCCCAGGGAGGCGTAGAGCATCTGAAGGACGAACCAGAGGCCGATGAAGAACGCGGCCGGCAGGTAGATGAATCGAATGAAGACGAAGATGGGGACCGCGGTGAGGACGCGCGCCCGCGGGAAGAAGACGACGTAGGCACCCATGACGCCGGCGATGGCGCCGCTCGCCCCGACCATGGGCATGAGCGGGTCGGCCTGGGCGAGGGACAGGAGCGTCTGCGCGGCAGCGGCGGCGATCCCGCTCGCCAGGTAGAAGCCGAGGAATCGCCACCGCCCCAGGACGTCCTCCACGTTGGGAGCAAAGACCCAGAGGAAGAGCAGGTTCCCCAGCAGGTGAAACAGCCCGCCGTGCAGGAACATGCTCGTCAGGATCGTGAAGGGGGGAGGGACGATGTCGCGGGGCCCGATGTCCCGGAAGGTGACGATCTCCCAGGGGATCGCGCCGCCGACGAGCGCCGTGAAGTTGATCCCCCGGTCGAACCTCTGGATCAACTCGGCGAGGGGAAGTCCAGGCGTCTGCAGCGCCCCCGACACTCGAAGCGCGACCCAGGCCTGCCAGCCGAAGGCCAGGAGGTTCGCCAGGAGGAGCATCCAGGTCACGGCAGGGACCCGGCGGGTCGGGATGTCGTTCTTCAGCGGTATCAAGGTGTCCTGGACACGATCGGGGGTGCCTGGGTCGCTCCCGGAGGTCGTATATCCGAATCCGCCAGGAACTGCGCGTAGGTGCATGGTCGCGACATTTCTGTCAGGGATGTTCGGTTACGACGACACACTGCGTCGATGCAATAAACTTGTCCTCGGAGCCAATCGAAGCTAAAGCCTCGTCATATCGAGCACATACCCTTTCGGAGCCCAAGCGCACCGATACCGTGATCGAGGGGCACCTTTCTTGCTCCATACCAGGACGCTGGGCATTTACGCGTTGCGGCATCACGGGCGGCGTCGGCTTCGGAGGCGAATCGACATGGCGTACTGGAATCAACGAACGGTGGGGAAGCGGGTGACCTGCTCGGGGGTGGGACTCCACTCCGGCCGGCCCGCGTCACTCACGCTCGCCCCTGCGCCGGCCGACAGCGGAGTCCGCTTCGTGCGCATGGACCTCGGGGCCGAGATCCCGGCCTTGTCCGCACACGTCGCCGACACCACCCTCTCCACCAATCTCGCCCTCGGCCCGGCCCGGATCCACACCGTCGAGCACGTGCTTTCCGCCCTCACCGGAATGGGCATCGACAACTGCCGCGTCGAGGTGGACGGCTCGGAGATCCCCATCCTCGACGGCTCCTCCGCTCCTTTCGTGGCCCTCATCCGCGAGGCCGGGGTCGCCGAGCAGCGCGCCGGAAAGCAGTTCATCGTCATGGAACGGGCCGTCGAGGTTCGCGACGGCGACAAGCTGGCCCGGCTCGAGCCTTCCAGCTCGCTCACCATCGAGTTCACCGTCGATTTCAAGCACCCGCTGGTCACCGACCAGGCCTTCCGCTTCGCCTTCTCCGACCGCAACTACGAGCGGGAGGTGGCGCGGGCCCGCACCTTCTGCTTCCTGCGCGACATCGAGATGATGAAGAAGGCCGGCCTCGCCCGGGGCGGAAGTCTCGAGAACGCCATCGTGGTCGACGAGTTCTCCATCCTGAATCCCGAGGGGCTGCGATTCCCCGACGAGTTCGCGCGCCACAAGGTGCTCGACGCCATCGGCGACCTGTCGCTCTTCGGGCTGCCAGTGATCGGCCACTTCAGCGCCTACAAGAGCGGCCACGGACTGAACCAGGCGCTGGTGGCCAAGGTGCTCGGCGACCCGTCGAGCCACCGGGTGGTCCGGGTCAGCGGCGAGAAGGCACTCGAGCCGCTTCGGGTGCAACTGCCGAAGCTCGCGCCAGCCAGCCACTTCTCGTAGTAGAAGAGAAGCGCCCATGCGCTTCCTCCCCGGTGGTTTCAAGATAGCCGTCGTGGCCAGCGCCCTCGCGTTCGCAGCGCCGGCGGCCGCCCAGTACACGTTCCTGTCGCCCGACAAGGAACCCCCTCCGGTGCGGCTCCACGGATGGGACAACGTGGTCCGGGTGAACCTGGGCGCCGGGTTCTACAACTCCGACTGGTACAACTGCTGGTACTACACCTCCTGCGCCCCGAGCTCCTACGCGAGCTACATCCCGTTCCTGGTCGGCCCCCAGTTCGACATCCACCTGGGTGGGCCGAGCA
This sequence comes from uncultured delta proteobacterium, assembly GCA_963700085.1. Taxonomy (GTDB): domain Bacteria; phylum Myxococcota; class Myxococcia; order Myxococcales; family Anaeromyxobacteraceae; genus CAIOAK01. The sequence goes on along the minus strand of CAVOWI010000012.1, from coordinate 445,177 downwards.
ACCTGAGCGTGGGGGTGACCTTCGCCTTCGGGACGGTGAAGACGACCATCCTCGAAGGCACGCAGCGCGTCAGCAAGTCGGCGCAGGTGACGACGTACGAGCCGACCCTCGACTACCTGGTCAAGCTGGGGACGCCCATGGACGACACGGTGGCGCGGCTCCGGTTCGGAGGCGGGCTGCTCATCGGCCCGAACAGCACGCTGGGCTTCCTCGGCCGCATCGGCCTGGGCACCTCGTTCTTCAATGCCGGCCGCTTCGGCGTCGGTCTCGACCTGGTGCTCGAGGGCGGGACGATGAACGGGTTCTTCGTCGGAGGCCTCCAGCTCCTGGCCTCGCCCGAGTTCCACTTCTAGCTCCAGCCGGACGAGCCCCTACCAGCTCCCGAACCGGCGTCGCGCCTCCGCCGAGAGCCCGTCGCGATGGCGCGGGTCGGCGACCGCGATGAGCGCCTCGGCGCGCTGCCGCAGGTTCTTCCCGAACAGGTCGGCGATGCCGTGCTCGGTGACCACGAAGTGGACGTGGGCACGGGTGGTGACGACGCCCGCTCCCGGCTTCAGCTGCGAGACCACGCGCGATTCGCCGCTGGAGGTGATCGACGGAAGCGCGATGATGGGCTTGCCACCCTCGGACAGCGCCGCGGCCCGGATGAAGTCCATCTGGCCGCCCACGCCGGAGTAGAGCAGCTCGCCGATGGAGTCGGCGCAGACCTGCCCGGTGATGTCCACCTCGAGTGCGCTGTTGATGGCTGTGACGCGCGGGTTGCGACGGATCACCTCGGGGTCGTTCACGTAGGCGATGTCGAGCATCTGGACGAGCGGGTTGTCGTCCATGAAGTCGTAGAGACGGCGGGTCCCGAGGGCGAATCCGGCCACGATCTTCCCCGGGTGGAATCGCTTCTTCTCGCCGGTGACCACGCCCTTCTCGACCAGGTCGACGATGCCGTCGGAGAGCATCTCGGTGTGGATGCCGAGCCGGTGGTGGTCAGCCAGCGCGGCCAGGGTGGCGTCGGGGATGGTGCCGATTCCGATCTGCAGCGTGGCCCCGTCCTCGACCAGCTCGGCGCAGTGGCGGCCCACCTCGCGGTCGATGTCGGACACGGGCGGGTGGCGGATCTCCGGAATGGGGTCGTGCCCCTCGACGCCGAACTCGATGTCGTCCACGTGGATGAGCCCGTCCCCGTGGGTGCGGGGCATGTGGCGGTTCACCTGGGCGATCACCGTGCGCGCGGTCTGGACCGCGGCGCGCGTCGCATCGACCGAGACGCCCAGCGAGCAGAACCCGTGGCGATCGGGAGGCGACACCTGCACCAGGGCCACGTCGAGCGGCAGGAGCCCGGACCGGAAGAGCTTGGGCACCTCGGAGAGGAAGATCGGCAGGTAGTCGGCGCGCCCGTCCTGGACGGCGTCGCGGATGTTCGCACCGACGAAGACCGAGTTCACCCGGAAGCTCTTGGCCATCCCGGGTGCGGCGTAGGGGGCCTCCCCCTCGGTGTGCAGCTGGACGATCTCGACGACCCGGAGCTCGTCGGAGCGCGCGGTCATGGCCTCGATGAGACGGCGAGGCGCGGCGGCGACGCTGTGGATGAAGACGCGGTTTCCGGACTGGATGGCGGATACGGCCTCTGCGGCCGAGACGATGCGCACGCGGTGGACCTCCTGGGCCGGCGAAGATACCAGAGGGAGGTGCGACGGAAGCGCTCTTTTGAACGGGTGCCGCCTCTGTCAGGATGAAGGCTTGTCCGGACGGATCACAGACCTCGTCGCCGAGCCGGGGCGAATCAAGCTGGAGTGGCTCGTCAAGCTCCACTGGATCGCCATCCTGGGAGAATCGGCGGCCATCGTCGGGGTCCAGGCGGCCGGCCTGCTCGCGCTGCCGCTCGTGCCGCTGGGCGCGCTGGTGGGGCTGTCTGCCCTGGTCAACCTCGCGCTCGGCGCCTGGATCCGGACCGACCCGGCCGTTTCCGACCGATTCCTGGCCGGGGTGATGCTCTTCGACACCGCGATCCTGACCGGGCTCCTGCACCTCTCCGGGGGGCACTTCAACCCCTTCTCCACCCTCTACATCGTGAACGTCGCGCTGGCCGCGGTCCTGCTCCCCCCGCGCTGGTCCTGGACCCAGGCGGGCTTCAGCGTGCTGGCCTTCGGCGCCCTCTTCCCCATGCAGCAGTGGGCGCCCTTCGGCGTGCTGGAGCACGAGGCGATGATGGAGGTCCACCTCTACGGGATGCTCGTCGCGGTGGCCATCGCGGCCTTCGTCATCGTGCTCATCGTCCAGCGCGTGAGCCGGGCGCTGGCCCGGCGCGACGAGGAGCTGGCGCGGGAGCGCCGGCTCGCCGATCAGCGAGCCAAGCTGGCCTCGCTGGTGACGCTGGCCGCCGGCGCGGCGCACGAGCTGGCCACGCCGCTCTCCGCCATCGCCGTCGCGGCGAAGGAGCTCGACCGGGACATGGCGCGCGCTGGGGCGCCCGGGGAGGCCCGCGCCGACCTCGAGCTGATCCGGACCCAGGTGTCCCGGTGCAAGGAGATCCTCCAGCAGATGTCCGCTCGCGCAGGCGAGAACGCAGGGGAGCCCATCCTGGATGTCTCGGTGGCGCGCTGGGTGGAGGGCGCGCTCGACGGTCTTCCTGGAGGGGCCCGGGTGGCGTCCGACGTCGCCTGCGGCGAGGCCGTGGTTCGCGGCCCCGTTCACGGCCTGGAGCGGGCGCTGCGCGTCCTCCTGCAGAACGCGCTGCAGGCCACTGCCGAGCGTTCCGGCATCGGCTCGGTGCGCCTGGGCGCCCGCGCGGTGGGGTCGAGCGTCCTCGTGGAGATCGAGGACGACGGTCCGGGAATGACGCCCGAAGTGCTGGCGCGCGCCGGCGAGCCATTCTTCACCACCAAGGAGCCGGGAGAGGGCAGCGGGCTGGGAATCTACATCGCCCGCACGCTCGCCGAGCAGCTGGGCGGGTCGCTGGAGCTGGATTCGGCTCCGGGGCGCGGGACCAAGGCGCGGATCGTCCTGCCGGGCAGGAGACCCCGGCGCGAGGGGGATGCATGAGCCAGGAAGCCGGGAAGGACGGGGCGCTGACGCTGCTCCTCGTCGACGACGACGAGGTTCTCCGGGAGCGGCTCGCGCGCGCGCTCCGGGAGAGGGGCTTCGAGGTGACCACGGCGCCGGGCGGGGCCGAGGCCATCGCGCTGGCGCGTCGCGACGCCCCGGAGTACGCCGTGGTGGACCTGCGCATGCCTGGTCCATCGGGTATCGAGGTGCTGGAGACGCTCCGCGCCATCGACCCTGCCACGAAGGTTCTCATGCTCACCGGTTACGGCTCCATCGCCACTGCGGTGGATGCGACCCGGCGCGGGGCCATCGGTTACCTCTCCAAGCCGGCCGACGCCGACGAGATCGTGGCCCAGCTGCTCGGGAGAGGCGGGTCGCACGCCCCCGCCGACATCGACACCCCCTCCCTGGCGCGCGCCGAGTGGGAGCACATCCAGCGGGTGCTCGCGGACTGCGACGGCAACGTCTCCGAGTCGGCGAGGCGGCTCGGAATCCACCGCAAATCCCTGCAGCGCAAGCTCCACAAGTACCCGCCGCAGCGCTGACCGCCCTACGACTCCGGCTTCTCCGCCTCCCAGAGCTTCTCGAGCTCCTGGTAGCTCTTCGGGAAGTCGGCCTGGTAGCGGAGGAAGATCGGCACCGGGTATCGGACTCCGCCGGCGTGGGTTCCCTCGAGTCCCTTCACCACCTTCTCCGCCATCCGGAATGGGAAGGTGAAGGCCATCTCGTCGTCTGCGGCCATGCCGAAGATCCGGTCGCCGTAGCACGGCAGGATGACCTGGGGCTCGGCCGTCTTTCCGGTCCGGATGATGATGTCCGAGCAGTCTCCGCGCCCCGAGAACTCCGACTTCAGCGCGCCACCCTTCTCGAAGAGGCTGGCGTTGAGGAGCCGAAGCACCTGGGCCGAGTTGCCGTAGACGAGCACCGTCTCGGGCTCGAAGTCGATCCGGTTGAGCGGACCGGCCACGACGCCCGCGATCTCCCCCACGTCGTACTTCGAGAGCGCGTCCTCGAACCGTGCACCGGCCTCGCGGCACGATGCGTACATGCCGTCGGCGAGCGCACCGGAGGTGTAGTAGTCGTTCCGCTCCTCGAATCCGAACACCGCCTTGGCGATGGGGCACGAGAGGTCCTCGCCCGAGAAGCCCATGGTCCATCCGTAGCGGCGCGCCAGGCCCAGGGCCTGGCAGATGGCCACCTTCACTCCCATCTGGGCGAGGGGCCGGCGGGCCTTCTTCGGGAAGGGTTCGCCGGATCGGATCGGACGGATGCCCAGCGGGAAGGTGGAAACGCGAAGGTGCTTCTCGAGGTGCGTATTGAGCGTGGTGGCGTCCATGGGGTCTCCGGGGCGTGATGATGCGCCGGCAGCGTTCCCGGGCGCAATGGCGGGGGATGCCGACTCGCCGCGGCCCCGGGCTCGTGCTACCGATGGAGCATGACCCTCCGGATCGCGGTGGCAGCGCTCGTCGCCTTGTCCGCCTGTGGTGCGCCCGGCCGCGCCCAGCGAATCGGGACCCGCCCCGACGGCGGCTCCATCATGATCTCGGCCAACAACGACAAGGCCTGGGATCAAGCCAAGGAACTCATGAGCAGCCACTGCGACGACAAGTACCGCGTGGTGGCCCAGGTCCAGGAGAAGAGCCGGGGTTCCTCCGGCCCTCCTCCCGCGTCCCCCGGCGCCATGGCCGACCCGGTCGGTTCGGCCGGATCGCCCTACGGTATCCGCGTGGACTACGAATGCACCGGAGGCGGAGGGTCCGGATCCATGCCCACGCAGCCAGAGCAACCGCAGTCGACCCAGCCGCAGCAGCAGTCGCTGCCGCAGCAGTCATTGCCGCAGCAGTCATTGCCGCAGCAGTCGCTGCCGCCACTGCCGCCGCAGAAGTAGCCCCGGGCTGGCGCCCCGATCGTGGCTTTGGCTCGAGACTAGCGTCTTCCCAGGGACCGGATGGCGACGAGCGACTCCTCGAAGACGCCGTCCTCGGAGCCGGCCGCGATGATCTTCACCCGATCGGCCGGAAGGCGCGCGAGCTCCTCCAGGTAGTACGCCCGCTGGTGGTCGAGCGTGCCCGCCGGGAAGAACTCGGCAAGGCGCCCGCCCAGCTGCTTCACCGCGACCTCGGGCCGGACGTCCACGAAGATGGTCAGGTCGGGCACGACCTCGCGGCCGAAGGGGAGGCCGCGGGCGCGTCTCTCCAGCACGTTCAGCTCCTCGCCCACCCAGTCGTGCCCCTGCAGGCGGACGTGGACCGCGGAGGCGAGCGTGAAGTTCTTGCAGAGGACGGTCTTGCCGTCGGCCAGCTCGTCGCGGACCGCCGCGCAGACGCGCGCCCTGGAGGCCAGCTCGAAGAAGAAGTCGGCCTCGAAGACACCGTAGTGCCAGCTGGTGTCGAGGTCCTGGGCGCCCATCACGCGAGCGCGGCCGGCATCCGGGCTGTCGATCTCGTACACCTCGACGCCCTGGGCCACCAGCGCCTCGCGGAGCCGGTTCACGACGTCGACGACGATCCTCCCCAATCCGTAGATGCCTTCGAAGACGACGAGCCTTCCTGGGTTCATGTGCCCACCTTTCCTCGCGAGACGAGGATACTCCGGGTGCGCCGCCGCGCCCCGTCCTGGACGGGTACAATGGGGCGTCACTCCACGTCGTGGACGTGGAAGTGGGCGTGGTCGGCGCCGTCGTGGACGTGGCGGTGCCGATGGGCAAGGCCGGCCTCGACGAGCAGCCCCTGGTTCCGGAGCAGTGCGGACGGCGGTCCATCGAAGAGCACCCCGGGGCGTCCAGAGGCCAGCAGCAGCGCACGGTTCCCCAGCTCCTCGGCGATGGAGAGGTTGTGGGTCGCCGCGATCACCGTCAGCCCCTTTCGGGCGTCGAGCAGGTCCACCAGCCGGCCGGCCCAGGCCGGATCCAGGTTCGCGGTGGCCTCGTCGAGGAGCAGGACCCGGGGGTCCACGGCCAGGAGCGCCGCCAGGGCCACTCGCTTCTTCTCGCCGCCGGAGAGCTCGAAGGGCGGACGCTGGAGCAGGGGCGTGAGCTCGAAGAACCCAGCCCAGCGGGCCACGCGCCCGTCCACGTCCGCCAGGCCGAGTTGCCGCGGGCCGAAGGCGATCTCGTCCGCGACGGTGGGATTGAAGAGCATCGCGTCCACGTTCTGGAAAAGGAATCCCACCTCGCCCCGGAAGCGGCGACGAAAGGGCGCGTCGTCGAGCGCCGCTGCGTGAACGGGCACCCCGTCGAAGCGCATCGAGCCGGCCGTGGCGAAGGTCAGCGCGTCGAGGGCCTTGAGGAGCGTGGTCTTGCCGCACCCGTTCACGCCCAGCACGACCACGCGCTCTCCGGCCCCCACGGAGAACGAGAGATCTCGCAGGACGGGCCGGCCGTCCATGTCCACGCCCAGTCCGGACAGCTCGTAGATCAATGGAATCCCCTGGAGCGCATGGCCTCCCCGATGTCCCGGGAGTTCCGGGCGGAGAGCGTGAGGAGCGCCACCGTGACCGCGCCCGATCCCTGGACCACGTCGCGGGTTCCGGGCCTGCGAGGGAGCCGGCTCCTGAGGCCGAGTGCAGACTCGGTGGCGAGAAGGCGCAGCGCATGGATCTGTGCGAGGCAGAGGACGAGCAGGCGGGCGGCGGTGGGGAAGGGCGCCGCGGCGCGGAGCAGGTCCACGCGCCCGAGCACGGAGAAGGTGACGAAGGCGATGAGCGAGGTCCGGGCCGCGAGCGCGACGAAGGGCGCAACCGGTGGGGGCGTTCCCAGGAGCCAGAGCCAGGTCCAGGAGGCGAGCGAAAGGCCGAGGGAGAGGGGAACGACGCCGAGCAGCACGCGCCGCATCTCGCGAAGGGCGCCCCGCCGGAAGAGGAGGACGGCTGCGGCCGACGCCATCGCCAGGGCGGCGAGGCCGGTCAGCGCGGAGAGCGCGAAGACCGACACGGCCCAGGCGGCGATGATCGCCTGGCTGCGCCGGGGCTCACGGAGCATCGAGAAGCCTGGCCCTGCGGAGAAGCGACAAGGTCGCCACCGTGTAGAGCCCCTCGACGACGCCGACCACGGTCAGGCTCGGCAGCATCAGGGCGGGAAGCATCACCGAGAAGGGCACCGGCATGTAGTCGCCGTCGAGCCGGTGCTGCAGTCCCAGGACGAGCGACACTCCCAGTGTGGCCACCTGGATTCCGACGTAGGCGCCCGCGAAGGCGGCGGCGCGCGGCCAGAGGGGGCGCAGCGCCCGGTGGACGAGCCAGGCCGCCCCTGGGCCGAGCAGCCCCATGGCCAGCGCGTTCACGCCCAGGACGGTGAATCCGCCCGCCCCGAAGAAGAGGGCCTGGAGGAGCAGGACCAGCGACTCGCAGACGAAGGCCACGCCGGGGTTGTACAGGAAGGCCAGGATGGCCACGCCGGTGAGGTGCGCCGATGTCCCCCCTGGCACCGGGATCATGATGCTCTGCACCACGAAGGCGATGGCCGTGAGGGCACCCACGACCGGCAGGGACTCGGTGGAGGAGGTCCCGAAGTTCCGGCGGACGGCCCAGTACCAGAGGGGCGCGGCGACTCCCCAGGCCGGGAGCGTCACCGAGGGAGAGAGGAAGCCGTCGGGGATGTGCATGGGCCGATGCCCCGATCTAGAGCGGCAAGGCGCAGGAGAGGGTGAGCGCCACGCGGACCCATTCGAGCCCCTCTGAGCCCTGCTGGTCGGCTCCCTCGTTGAGCCAGCGGGCAAAGGATGTGCGGGCGGCGAGCGCGGCTGAGAAGCGTCCGAAGTAGGCTCGCACGCCGAGTCCGGCGTAGAGGATGGTCCCGCCGGAGGCCTGCAGCGGCTCCATCGTGCCGGCCGGGTTCGACTCCTGGTCGCGCCGGAGATTGAGCAGGTTCACCTCGCCGGCCAGGTCGAAGCGGAAGCCCGGCTTGGCGATGGCCCGCCAGGCGATGGCGGTGTTGACCCGCGATTCGGCCCCGAACTGGTAGCGGGTCGCGGGATAGGTATGCGGGAAGAAGTACTGGTAGCTCGCGTCGGCCAGCCAGGTGAAGTCGGCGGAGAGCTGCTTCTCGGCGGCGATGCCCACCTGGAAGCTGGGCGATCCGAAGCCGGTCTGCATGTCGGGCGCGTACCACTCCAGCGACCGCGTGGCGGAGATGGTCGGGCCCATGGGAACGGTCCAGAAGGTGAAGACCGAGAAGTGCCAGTCCATCAGCTCGTCGAGGCTCTCCTTCCGAGGTACCAGACGGAACCCCTCGTCGTACTTGAAGCCTAGGTTCAGGTAGATCCCGGGGTCGCCGAAGCCGACGTTGGTGCCCACGCCAGTCTGGGACTTCACGTTGTAGGGGACGAAGAGGTACCCGGAGAGCCACGGGGTGATGCCGTAGCCCGCCACCAGCGTGTTGAAGAGTGAGTATACCTTGTTCTCCGGCTCGGCGAAGTCGAACTGCCGGAAGGGCGCGTATTCCGACTTCACCATGAGGAACAGGGTGTCCTGGGGGAGCGGGATGGGCGACGTGGTCTCGATGGCGGCGCCAGGCCCTTCGGGGCCGGACATGCCGACGGCGGCGCCCCCGTGGTGCGCCCGAGCGGGGAGGGCGGCCGACAGGGCGAGGACGAGGCCGAGGCGGCGAAGCGTGGCCGGGAGCGGGATCATTTCTTGCTCCTTCGTCCGCGGAGGAAGAGGAGACCGAAGATGGCGGCGATGAGGGCGACTCCGAGCACGGGGCGGAACACGAATGCGAGCGAGGCGACGCCGGAGGGCTCGGCGCCGGCGGCACGGGCGGGCGCAGATTCCGGGGTGCCCCATGCCGGGACCGCGACCGTCGTGTCGAGCCCGTGGCCGGTCGAGTCGATGACGCGGACGCGCCAACTGCCAGGCACATCGGGCACGAAGGCCAGCCAGCCGTTCCGGTCGGTTCGTCCCTTCCAGTAGGGGATCTTCCCGTCGGCGGGGGAGAAGACCTCGGCCTGGACGTAGGCGAGGCTCTCGCCGTCGGGAAACCAGGCGTGCACGGCCACGGCCCGCCCGCGCTGGACCTCGTGGAGGACCTCGTGGGCGCGTGCCGCAGCGGGGAGCGCCAGCAGCGCGGTGGCGGCGAGTAGGGCTGCCGTCGAACGTCTCACCGCGCGACCTCGAAGGTCAGGCTGGCCTCGGACAGCAGCGTATCGGCCTCGGGCGTGCCGAGCGGGCGCTTCAGGGTCACGCTCACCGATTCCACCTCGGCGGCGCGGACCTTCACGCGGCATTCGCCCGACGTGTCGGTCTCGCCGATCGGCTTGTGGTCGATGGCGAGGACGGCGCCGGCCACCGGCCTGCCCTGCCAGAGGACCCGGAAGGTGGCCTTGTCGCCCTGGTGGACTCGGGAGAGGTCGCCCACCGGGACGATCTCCAGCTCGTCGCCGAGCACCGCGCCCGCGACCGGCGACCTGACGTCGATCCACTTCGCGAACTGCTTCGACCGCCAGGAGCGAACCGCGTCCGGAACCTCGTTCCTCGGCAGATTCCTCTCGCCATCGGGCGTGAGCGACCAGAAGCCGCCGTCGAGGAACGCGCTCGCCACGTCGCAGCGCGAGGGTGTTCGAAGCTCTTTGGGGCCGGGCGTCGACGCTGCCCGCACGTCGACGGCCGGTGCCCCGCCGCGCTGGCAGCGGACGACCTTGACCTTGGCTGGGTCGAGGTCGAGGAGCTCCCCACCCCGGTGGCCGTATCGGAGCACCAGCACCTCGCCCTGCGGCTCGAGCCAGAGATCGTGGGCCTGGACGCCGAGCGGAAACGCCAGCCAGGCGGCGGCGAGGGACGGCAGGAGCAGCCTCGGCATCATGTGGCGAATCTCCGGTCGTGCTACGAACGGGAAAACCGTAGCACGACTGCCATGGCCGTCGATAGTCGTGCTAGAGGTCGACGCCGATCGGAGGTGATGGCCGTGATCGACATCGAGTCGCGCAGCCCGCTCGAGGCTTGAGGCCGCGAGGCCCGGAAGCCGTCGGCTTCCCCGATCGTTTCGTGTGGCGAACTCCCCTTCGACGAGAGCGGTGACGATGGAACCATCCGTCCAGGCCGACGATGTCTGGGACGCAGGCGACATGGGCTGTGGCGAGCTGGTCTTCCTGCTCGCCCGGCGCACGCGCGCCCTGGGCCCCGGCAAGGTGCTGGAACTCGTCGCCACCGACCTGGGCGCGCCACACGACATCCCGGCCTGGTGCCGGTTGACCGGAAACGCTCTGCTGATAGCGAATCCTCCTCACTACTTCATTCGATCCAAGGAGTCATGACATGGCAGGCAAGCTCTGTGTCTCGATCACGAATGCGAAGAACGACGCCGACCGCGCCACGGTGGGCTTCGTGGTGGCGAACGCCGCCGTCGGTTCCGCCCAGGAGACGATGGTCTTCCTCTCCACCGAGGCGGTTCGCCTGGCGGTGAAGGGCTACGCGGACGACATCCACGAGGAGGGGTTCGCCCCGCTCCGCGACCTGCTGGCGAACTTCGTGAAGGGGGGCGGCACGATCTTCGTCTGCTCCCCCTGCTTCAAGAAGCGGGGGCTCGACGAGAAGGCGCTGGTGGACGGCGCGACCATCGTGGGCGGGGCCAAGGTGGTGGAGTTCCTCGCCTCCGGCGCTCCCTGCATCTCCTACTAGGGAGGCGCCCCGTGGCCTCCGGTGACCCGAGAGACCTTACCCCGGCCGTGCGCTTCGACGGCGGCGATCTCGACTGCGGGAGCGGCCTGCTCCTGCTCATCCGTCAGAACATCGACCCGCTCCGCCAGGGTGAGTTGCTCGAGATCGGGTCGACCGAGTCGTCGGTATGCGAGGACCTTCCGGCCTGGTGCCGGATGACGGGCAACGAGCTGGTCTCGGTGGACCACGGGAACGGGAGGTATCGCTTCCTGGTCTCGAAGGGGAAGTTCCTGCCCGCGCCCGCCTCCTCCGGCCAGGCGCCGCCCGTCCGCGCGCGCATGCCCGGCCGGGAGATCCTCCCGGTCCGGATCCCGGGTTCCCTCCCGCCTCCGGCGCCCGCGCCGGCCATCGCCCCGCTCTCGGTGATGGGCATCGGAAGCTGGCCGCGGCCGCGCTGGATGCTCCAGGCGCTGCACGAGTACCTGGACGGGAGGATGCCCGAGGCGGAGTTCCAGGCCACGGCCGACGACGCAGCCCAGCTGGCGCTCGACGCACAGGTCGCCGCCGGGGTGGACGTGGTCACCGACGGGGAGCAGCGCCGGGACAACTACGCGAGCTTCGTGGCCTCTCGCCTCGACAACTGCCAGCTCGTGCCCATCACCGATCTGATGTCCTACGTGGACGACCCGGAGGAGTTCCAGCGCGAGCTCCGCGCGCTCGACGTCCCGGCCGAGAAGATTCGCCATCCCGCCGTCCTGGGCCCCCTGTCCCGCGGACGCCCCATCGCGGTCCACGAGCTGGAGTTCCTCCGGCGGCGCACTTCGCTTCCAGTGAAGGTCGCGCTGCCGGGCCCCTATCTGCTGGCTCGCACCATGTGGATGGAGTGCATCTCCGACGCCGCGTATGCCGATCGCGAGGCCCTCGCCGACGACGTGGTGCGCGTCCTCCGAGAGGAGCTGCACTTCCTGCTCGCCGCCGGCGCGGCGCTCGTCCAGCTCGACGAGCCCGTCCTCTCCGAGGTGGTGTTCGGCGGCGCCGTGGCCGGGAACCGCAGCTTCATGTGCGGGGCACTCGGGGCGCGGCGCGACACGCCCGAGGAGCTGGCCTTCGCAGAGAGACTGCTCACCCGTGTCGCCGAGGGGCTGCCCGCGGAGCGGCTGGCGCTCCACGTCTGCAGGGGGAACTGGACGCCGGACGAGTCGGTGGCGCTCCGGGGTGACTACCGTCCTCTCCTCGGGCTACTCGCCCGGGCGCCGGTCGGGACCCTCTTCCTCGAGCTGGCCACGCCGCGAGCCGGGGAGATGCAGGTCCTGGCGGAGCTCCCCCGCGACAAGCGCATCGGGGTCGGCGTGGTGAACCAGAAGGTCCCGGCGGTCGAGGCGCTCGATGAGGTGCTCGCCCGGGCGGAGCAGGCGGTGACGCTCTTCGGTCCGACGCGCGTGCTCCTCAATCCGGATTGCGGCTTCGCTACCTTCGCGGACAATCCGGTCGCCTCGGCCGAGCTGGCCCGTGGCAAGCTGGCGATCACCGTGGAGGCTGCCCGGGTGCTCCGGCAGCGCCACCGTTGACGCGGGGGACCCCATGAGACTCGGAGACGATGGCGACCGCAGCAACGTGGAGGATCGGCGGGGCGAGTCGCCGGGCCTCGGGATGCCGACGGGCGGCCGGGGCGTGCGGCTCGGCCTGGGCGGAACGGTCGTGGTGCTGGCCCTCTCCCTGTTCTTCGGGCGCGATCTCTTCTCCGACCTGGGAGCGGCGCCCGCGGGGGCGCCCATGGCCGGGCCCGGGCCCGGGGCCTCGCCCGAGCAGGCGGAACGGCGTGCCGCCGCGGAGACCAGGCTGGAGAGCACCGCAGTCTCCGCATTCAACGACGCGCAGCGAACCTGGGAGTCGGCGCTCTCGAGGCGTCCCGGCGGCTACCGCGACGCGAAGCTGGTGCTCTTCTGGGACCAGACCCGCTCCGGCTGCGGCCAGGCTGGCGCCGAGATGGGCCCCTTCTACTGCCCGGAGGACGAGAAGGTCTACATCGACCTGGGCTTCTACCGGGAGCTGGCGACCCGCTTCGGCGCCCCCGGCGAGTTCGCGCAGGCCTACGTCATCGCCCACGAGGTCGGGCACCATCTGCAGAAGGTGCTCGGCATCGAGCCGAAGGTCCGCGAGGCGCAGCGACGCGATCCCGGGAGGCGGAATTCTCTATCCGTGAAGATGGAGCTTCAGGCCGACTGCCTGGCCGGGGTCTGGGCCCATTCGGCGCAGGGCCGGAGGTTGCTCGACCCTGGAGACGTCGAGGCGGGCCTGCGCGCCGCCGCGGCGGTGGGCGACGATCGCCTTCAGAAGGCCGCGGCCGGGCGCGTCTCCCCGGAGACCTTCACCCACGGGACCTCGGCCCAGCGCAGCGAGTGGTTCCGCCGAGGGCTCGACGCCGGACGGCTCGACGCCTGCGACACGTTCCAGCAAGGGCGCTGACGCCGGCGCGGGCGAGCGCTGGACAAAAAAAGAGCCCGACCTATGAGGGCCGGGCTCGCGAGCCGAAGGTGAAGCGGCTCAGACGGGGCGGACGTTCGCCGCCTGCAGGCCCTTGGGGCCCTTGGTGACGTCGAACTCCACCTTCTGGCCTTCGGCCAGGGTGCGGAACCCGTTGGCCTGGATGGCGGTGTGGTGGCAGAAGACATCCTCGCCGCCGCCGTCCTGGGTGATGAAGCCGAAGCCCTTCGCGTCGTTGAACCACTTCACGGTACCGGTAGCCATTTCGTTATTACCCTTTTTCTATTCACTGTTGGCGAAGACCGCCATCAGAGCCTTCCTGGAAGAGGAAGGGACAAGGTGTTTAACCCGGACAGAGTCAGGAGTCGAGTCCCGGACAGGGGCTACATCGTAACGTCATGATATTGCTGATCGTTTTCTACTTACAGCGAAGAGGGATGAGGTCTAGCCGCCCACGCCTGCCGGCCGAGGCGCCCGGATGTACTTCGATCCGGTCCAGACCAGGACCGCCGCGAAGACCAGTCGGAGGACCACCTCGGGAAGCCGCACGGCGAGGCTGCTTCCCACGAACGTGCCCACCAGGATTCCCGGGATGAGCCCGGCCAGGAGCGACGTCACCACGTTGCCCAGCCGCATGTGGGCGAAGGCGCCCGCCGCGCCGGCCGGGACCATCGCGAGCAGCGAGCTCCCCTGCGCCAGGACCTGGGGAAACCCGGCCAGGAGCACCATGGCCGGCACCATGATGCTGCCTCCTCCCACCCCCATCATCCCGGAGAGGAAGCCGGAGAAGACCCCCGTCGAGAGCAGAACGACCGCCTTCGTCCACGGCCCGACCGGTCCGGACGCACCCAGGATCCAGGGGCGCGCCAGCAGGATCACCGCGATGACCAGCAGGAAGGCGCCGAAGGAGCGCTTCAGCTTCCACTCCGGGAGAACGTGGGCGTACCGCGCGCCGAAGCGAGCCATGAAGGTCGCCGGGACGGCGAGGAGAACCGCGCCGACCAGGTCGACCTGGCCCCGGGTCGCATAGGTGGCCGCCCCGACGATCCCCGTGAAGACGAGCGCGACGAGGCTCGTCCCGTGGGCTTGCCTCTGCTGGAGCTTCGCGACTCCCACCATGAGCGGCACCATCACCACCCCGCCGCCGAGGCCGACGAGCCCCCCGAACGCACCGGCGGTGAGACCGATGAGGAGGCTCGTGCCGATGCCGACCGACGTTTCCTTTCCATCCGTCACGGTTGCCCCCCGCCGCCGCCGTAATGCCGGGCCGGTTCCTCGCCAGAGAGCACGCGCCAGGCCCCCTCGGCCAGCGCGAGGAGCTCGTCCTCGCCGGGGTAGACCTCGACCGGCGCGATCCACGCCACCCGGCTCCGCACCTCGGCGACGAGCCAGGGCGCGTGCGCCATGCCGCCGGTGAGGAGCACGGCGTCCACCTTCCCGCGGAGAGCGGCGGCCATGTCCGCCACGGCCTTGGCGATCTGGTAGGCCATGGCCTCGAGGACCAGCCGGGCGCGCTCGTCGCCGCCGTCGGCCCGCGCCAGCGCCTCCCCCAGGTCGCGCGTTCCCAGGTGCGACCAGAGCCCGCCCTCTCCGAAGAGGCGCCGGCGAACCGCCGCCCGGTCGGCCGCTGGCGCGAAGCACATCTCGACGATGGCGGTGGATGGCATCCCGCCGGCCCGGTCCGGGCTCATGGGCCCCTCGTCCTGCGGGTTCACGACGTCGATCATGCGACCGCCCTCGATGGCCGCCATGGAGACGCCGCTGCCGAGGTGGGCGACCACGAGCCGAAGCGACTCGAGCGCGCGGCCGCGGTCCCGGGCATGCCGGCGGGCCACCGCCTTGATGTTGAGGGCGTGGGCCAGGCTCTGCCGCTCCACGCCGGCCAGGCCGGTGAGGCGGGCCACCGGTTCGAGCTCGTCCACCGAGACCGGGTCGACCACGAACGCCGGGCAGCCGTGCTCCCCGGCCACCGCCGCCGCGATGGGGCCGCCCAGGTTGGAGGCGTGCTCGCCGCGCCTCGCGCTGGCCGCATCGGCGAGGAGCGCTGCGTCGACCCGGTAGGTCCCGCTGGCGAGCGGACGGAGGAGCCCGCCGCGCCCCGCCACCGCCGAGAGCTGGCCGCGTTCGACCTTCGCATCGGCCAGGAAGGCGCGCACCGCATCGAGCCGCAGGGCGAGCTGGTCGGACACACGTGGGTGCCGGGCCAGCTCCGCGTCCGGGTGGCGAAGCGTCCGCGCCTGAAGGGGAGCGATGCCTTCGAAGAGCCCGACCTTGGTCGAGGTGGCGCCCGGGTTCACGCAGAGGATGAGGCTCACGGCCCCTCCCGGGAGGCCAGGATGCCGAGCGCGATGGAGCAGAGCTTGTCCTGGGCGGCCTCGGCGCGCGAGGGGATGAGCACCGGGGCGGACGCCCCCTCGATGAGATGCGCCACCGGCTTGCCGGCCAGCCAGGTGAAGGCCTTGCCGAGGACGTTGCCCACCTCGATGGCCTGGACCAGCAGGATGTCGGCGCGCCCGGCAACCGGGCTCGTCATGTGCTTGGCCTGCGCGGCGTGGATGGCCAGCGCGCCGTCGAGGGCGATGGGACCGAACACGTCGCAGTTCTCGATCTCCCCGCGCTCCGCCATCTCGGCCAGGGCCCGCGCGTCGCGGGTCTGGGGCTGGGAGTCCTCCACGGTCTCCACCGCGCACAGGACCGCCACCTTTGGCCGCTCCACGCCGAGCCGCCGGAAGACCCGCACCGCGTTCTCGAGGATGGCCTTCTTCCGGGCGAGGTCCGGGGCCACGTTCACGCCACCGTCGCTCACCCCCACCAGTCGCGGCGCCTGGGGATGCTCCGAGACCAGCACGTCGGAGAGCAGCCGGCCGGTGCGCAGGCCAGTCTCCCGGTCGAGCACGGCCCGCATCAGGTCTGCCGTGTGAAGCCGTCCCTTGAGGAGGACGCGGGCCTCGCCGGCCCGGATCATGGCCACCGCGCGGCGGGCCGCGGCCGCGTCGTCGGGCTCGTGGTGGATCTCCACGGAGGCGGGATCCTCGCCCAGGCCGGCGACGAGGCGCTCGACGGCCGCCGTCTCGCCGATCAGCACGGGCAGCGCCAAACCCTGGCGCATCGCCTCGAGCACCGCTCCCAGCGCGGTCTCCGACTCGGCGCCCGGGACCACGACGCGCACCGGTCCACCGGCCCGGGCCCGCTCGACGAGTTCCTGGGTGCTGCGGATGGCCGCCATCGTCACGGTGCTCCCGTCGTCTCGGAGGCGGCGACGCTCACCGGCCTAGCGTACTCGTTGCGGGCGATTCCGGGCGTCGAATCGGCGGCCTCGTCAGCCGGGGATCCGCTTCGCGGCCCCGTCGGTCAAGGAGAAGATCCGAGTCAACTGGCTCACCCGCCGGGATCGTGGCGAAGTCGCCGACTACCTCCGCCCCGGCGGCGGGGGCGGCCGCGGGGCAGATGACCCGCGCCCGGAGCGTCGTCGCAAGCGAGGGTCCTCCGAGTCGCTCACCCGCCGTGCTTGCCGTTGCACTCGAACCTGGGCTTGAACTCCCAGTTGCCGGACCCGCATCCGAAGGAAAGATCCTTGCGGAAAGTGAGCGTGATGGTGGTGGTCTGGCCCTCGACGACCGTGAACGGCTGCGCGACGGGAACGATCGACGTCCACCCTCCGCCCGGGGGCGTGATGGCCACCTTCGTGCCGTTCAGAAGAGTCACCTCGACCTTCGTCATGACGACGACGATTCTGATCGTAGGTTCCCGGGGGCAGGTACCCGATGGGGAGAGTTGTGTCCGCTGCGCTCGAGAGCTTGAGCACGTCCACCGTGACAGGGAGGTCGATGGTGAAGTTCGTCAATACCCCCCCGACAGTCCGGGCCAGGATGCTCGAGAGCGTCACGTTGGCCGCCTGAAGCCCCTGACCGGGCAGGCAGCCGTTGTGCGACGTGGACGGGGATGCGGAGCCGTCCACGAGACCGGCATTGGCCGCCGCCGAGGCGACACCTGCGCCGGTGGCCGACATGGCGATAGCGACCCGTCCCTTGCCGGTCGTGTCGCTGCCGCACGCGGCAAGCGCGAGGATCGAGACGCACATGAACTTCGTTCGCAGGGTCAAGATGTCGAACCGCCTTTCGATACAGGGATCGCCCCGATCCTCGGGCCGGACCTCCCTCACGCAGGTGGCTGCGGCCGAGGTGACGGGAGAAACGCTACTTCGTTCTTTCTGGCGAGGTCAGGGGCCCCTTCGGGTAGAACCCAAAGGGGTCAGTCAATGCCCAGGGTTGGTGTGCTAACGCCGATTCAGGGAACTCGGACATCAGGCCTGGCATGGCGTTCAAAGGGGGGAGATGAATCCTCGACGGCACACGTTCCGCCTATCGGCGCAGTTCATCATCGGGGCGCTCGCCCTGCTCACGTTCGCAGGCACCGGAGTCGCGGAAGACAAGGCTCCGATCGTGGTGGTCGAACGGCAACCTCCGGGTGCCTGCAAGAACCTGGGCAAGGTGACGGGGACGAGCCAGGGCCATCCCGTGAACGAGGACAGGGCCAAGCAATATGCCTTGGCGGATGCCCGGGATCTGGGCGCGACACACTTCTGGTACAAGTCGGAATACTCCGGCCAGAGGGGATCCGTGACGTGGGTCTACTACGGCGTCGCCTATCGTTGCCAGGCCGCCGCTTCCCCTGTTCCTGCTCCCAGCCCCAAGAACTGACCGTATGCCGAGGCCGTCCGGCGCGCCTTCCAGAACGTGCTCCTCGTCCGGGCGGAAACCGGGGAGGTCTTTCCCTGGCGTCTAACCTGGCCGGGAATCACCGGGTTCGAGGAATAGAAAGGGCGGCTAGCTTTGTCGGCCAACCGCCCTTTTTCATTCGGTGTTGTTGAGTCGGGGCGACAGGATTTTAACCTGCGACCACTTGCACCCCAATCCTGCCCGCACTGTGAGTTAAACGATGCAGGGTCTCGCAAGTCTTCGCAATCCGGAGAGGTTTCGGAGGAAGCACTTTCCGTGCCTTCGCCAGGTTTGGGAGCCTTTCGCCGATCGTTTAATGCACCCGTAATGCAAGAAAATGTCACTGTAGGTACGGATTCTCTGCTCACGGTCAAGGAGGCGGCCCGGCGTCTCAAGGTCTCGACGGCGACGGTGTACGCGCTGTGCGAGACGGGGCGATTGGCGAACGCGAGGATCTCGACGCATTCAATCCGGATCCGGGACAGCGAACTCAAGGCGTACGTTGCGGCGTGCCGGGTCGGCAAGTGATGGACGACCCATGAGCGAGCATTCGAGGGCTGGGCCTCACCGACGAGGGCGGGGAAGATTCAAACGGTACCAACCTGGTGCCGCGAGCTACTCCGGGTAAGAGGCCGCGCCGGATACCGGCGCAGCATCGGCCAGGATGAAGAGCAGCACGTTGCCGGGCTCCGACGTTGCGTCGCTGCGCAGGCCACCGACAAGGCCGTTGACCGGGCTTGTGTATTCCGCCACCACTTCGCCGAAAGCGTTGCGCTGGATGGCCAGCTTCTGTCCCGACGTGACCTTGGCATTCAGCTTGACCAACAACTCGACGAATCCACCATGGGTGGTCAGCACCGGAATCGCACTCTTCCCGATATAGACGTTGGCATCGACGGCGGTGCGTCCGATAGCTCCGGGAACCACGCCGTAGTGCTTGAACACGTTTATCGTGCCTTCAACGAAGATCGGAATCATGTCGAGCTCCAGCCGTCGCGCCACACCCACCTCGGGCGTGAAGCACGGGATGCCCGCATCGATGTAGGCGTTGTGCAGCACACCTGGGTAGACCGGGTTGTCCCAGATCGCGGGAACGGGGTAGAGCATCATCATGGTCTTCACGTCCGGGATGCGCATATCTCCGATGTGAAAGGCGGCTGCGTCTAGGCCGGTGGTCCCGGTATGGAAGTCGATGGCCAGGTCGGAATTGGGCTTGAGCAGCCGGTTGAACACCAGCCCGGCTTGGCGGCTGACGGCACCGAAGCCGTTTTCGTTGCCCGGCCATTCGCGGTTCATGTCGGTCAACTCCAGGCCGCGCCCGGAACTCGGCCAGCGGCGCTGCATGCTCTCCATGGCAGGGCGCGCAATATCGAGCACGGCCATGACCGTGCCCGACATGTCGGCGGGGTTCAATTGGGTCATGACGGTCTGCACGGTGTGCACCGAACTCATCTCGTCACCGTGCACACCGCTGGTCAGGGTGATGCGCTTGCCGGGCTTGGCTCCCTTGGCCACGATCACCGACACGTACCAGTACTGTCCCGTGGACATCTGTACGCCCTGGAAGTAGAGCAGGTGTTTCCTGCCAGGCTCCAGGTCATCGGTGTTCAGCGAGCTCACCACCTTCTTGCCGTTGATCACGTCGCCGGTGTAGACCGTGCGGATCTTGGCCGGGGTTGCAGGGGCGCTGACTTGGGCTTGCGCCATGCCGACACCGGTCAGCGCAATCGCGATGATAAGCAACGATTGCATGAGACTGCGGCGCCTACCGCCAATCAAGAATCCTTTGAGCATCATCAGTTCCTTGTCAGAGGTGCGACATTTCAAAGTCCAAGAAAGAGATTGAGGCGCGAGTGATTCGTCACGATGGTGTGGGCCGAGTTCGGCTTGCGCAGACGGAGGATGATACTCTGCGAGGGCAGGAAGCTCGCGTCCATTGGAGTCTCGACTCATTCGATGCGAATCCTAGAGGCCGCCCTGGCGGCGTACGTCTGGAGCACACGAGTCCGTAGCGGGCCAGCCTAGCAGTCTGCGTCCGGATGCATCGCCCGGGTCGCTCAGGCTTGCGCGTCGAGCTCGGCCAGGAAGACCACCGGACTCACGATCCGGAGGCCAGCGTAGCCGTCGAGCGGCGTGAGGTGGCGTGTGTTGCCACTGACGACCCACCGGGCGCCGCCGGCCAGCGCCGTCGCGAGGTAGACGTTGTCCGACGGATCGGACTGCACCACGTCCACGGCCGGTAGGAGGTCGGTTGCGACCATGTGCGCGCTCGTCATGGCCCGCTCGACGAGGAGCCGAGGGTCGGTCCGGAACTTCTCGGCCAGTTTCTGGTACTCGATGACGCGGAGGCATTCCGCGACGATGGGGGCGGACCAGACCAGCTCGAAACCGTCGCGCCGACGCACCCGTGACAGGAGGTCGGCGCACTTGCCCGAGCTCAGGGCGGCGGTGACGACGACGTTGCAGTCCAGGACGGCCCGGATCACCGAGCCCTCGTGGCCCGCCTCGCCTCGTTGACGACGTCCACGGCCTCGTCCTCGGTGAGGCTTCCGGGCCCGGCCGCGCGCAGCTGGTCGCGTAGGTGGATAGCGGCCAGGTCTCGGCGCAATTCCGTCTCGATGATCGCCCGGCCCCACTCGGAGGCGTCCTCGCCTTTGGCGGCCGCCACCCGCTTGATGGCGGCGAGGGTCTTCCTGGGCACCCGCATCCGGTAGACGGCGTCCTTTCGCATGAGCCGAGCGTAGCCACGTTGGCGCTACACTTCAACTGGGTCGCCAGCCGGATTGGAAGTGCTCATGACGACCTGGTGCGGGGCCTCGGAACCCTGGAGGACTGCATTGCTCGGACACCGCCATACGTTGTATAACTACCGGCATGGCTACCAGGGACGTCATCATCCCCGTCCGCGTCACCAAGGCCGACCGGGACCTGCTCAAGCGCATGGCGCCGGGTGGGTCGGTGTCCGCCTGGCTTCGCGACCTGGCGATCGCCGCGGCCCGCAAGCGCCGGGCGGTCGTGGACCTGGCGCGGTTGCTCGACGCGACCAAGGCCGGCGGAGACATGACCGACGAGGAAGCGGCCGAGCTCGCCGCCGAGGCGAAGCGCGAGGTGCGGAGCCGCCGCCGGTGATCCGCGCGGTCATCGACACGAACGTGGTGGTGAGCGGCATCCTCAACCGGGCCGGCGTGCCGGCGGCCGTCCTCAGGGCGGCCGGGCTCCGCTATGAGCTGGTGTGGACGCCGGCCATCGCCGTGGAGTGCCGCCGTATCCTAGACCTGCCGCGCATCCTGAAGCGGTTGCAGGGACGTGAGACGCAGGCCCGACAGGTGCTCGCCAGGCTGGCTACCATCGCCACCATGGTGCCGGCCGACCTGCTCGGCGGCGTGCGTGTCGTCGAGTCGGACCCCGACGACGACGTGCTCTTCGCAACGGCGCTCGCCGCTGGGGCCCGGACCATCGTGAGCGGCGACGCCGCGGTGCTCGCCGTCGGCAGCTTCGCGGGCGTCATGGTGGTCAGCGCCGCCGAGTTCCTGGCGACGCTCGGCGAGGCCTGACCGGCAATCCGCCCCCTTCAGAGCGTGACGTCGAACCCGAAGGCGAGGAAGTTCACGAGCGCGAAGTTGTAGACGCTGGAATTGTCCCCCCCGCCCTCGAGGATGCGATACCCGACGCGGCCGCTGACGGCATCGCCGAAGCGGTAGCGAAGCCCGAGGAACACGTCCTCGGCGCGCCCCTGGGGGACGGCGAGAGCGTCCCCGTCGAGGAGGATCGACCAGGGTCCGGCGAACGTCCAGGCCACCTTGAAGCTCAACAGGGGCACGACCCCGACGTTGTTCTTCACCTGATAGAGGCCGCCGCCGGCCAGCGGAGATCGACGCCACGCGGACCAAGGCGGTCGCGCCGACGGCGACCTGCCAGTTCTCGTTGTCGACGACGGAGTAGCGGTACGTCAGCCGGTAGGTATCGAAGGTCCAGGTCGCGGTGAGGAACGTGTTCGCCGGGAACACGGCGTCCACGAACAGGACGTCGTACGGAACCGTGCCCGTCGGCCGGGTCGTCACGGGGCCGAAGAAGGCGAAGATCTCGTGGCGGCCGATGCGGACACCCGCGCGCGCCCGGAAGTACGGGGTGACCGGGGCCTTGAGCTGCTGCGTCAGCGAGAAGGTCGTCCCGCCGTCCCCGGGGATGCGGACGTCGTTGTACCCGGGGAAGGCCGGGCCGGCCTCGAAGTCCACGAACGGCCGGACCTCGCTCCCTTGCGCGTGGTCCGGTACGAGGATCCCGAGGGAAAGCAGCACCGCCAGCAATCCGGCTCGACGCATCATGATTTGCTCCTCGGCGTTGTACTCGAGCATCCAGGGGTGAACTGATGGGAGATTAATCCCGCATTTCGGGTCGGGCAATCCAGTCACGGAAAGCGGTTGTCCTGACCCTGGAGGCATGACCCGGAGCCTGCTCGAGCCCTACCTGCGACTATTGCCCGGCGGAGCCGGCGGCGGCTGACCCGAGGGAGGACGGGCGGGCGGTGGCGGCTGGCTTCCGGAAGGCGGCCGTGGGGGCGGAGGCGCCGACGCCGACGGAGGCCTGGGAGGCGGCGGCCGCGGGGGCGGCGGGCCCATCCGGGCGGCGGAGGCTGGTGGTACCAGGGGCGGCCGCGATAGTGCGCTCCCCAGTAGGGCCCGACCGAGAACGTGACCATCGGGACCCCGAAGCGTGGGCCGGAGTTCATGATCAGGACCTGCTGGCCATTGAACGGGATCGCCAGGAATCGCCCGTAGACCCACCCGCGGTTGAATCCGAAGGCGACGTCGCACCAGTGCCAGCCGTTCAAGCACCCGAAGACCGTGACGGGCGTGCCACCCTGCAGCCAGGAGACGAGCGGGAAGCTCCGGTCGGGCCCTGCGCGCAGGTTGACGGCCGCCGTGGTGAAGGCCTGTGTCGTGGGGATCGGCCGCGTGACCACGACCTGCGCGAGCGGTTCCATGGGCAGCAGCGCGGCCGCCACGAGGAGTGTTCGCCCCACCCATGCCATCCGACCGAACCTGGTCCGTTCCATGGACTCACCCCTCTGGCAGTTGGACCCCGGAGTCTATCCGAACGCCCTGCTCCTGCGCTTCGCGGAGCCGAGGGGGGCGCGCCGCGCCCTCGAGGCTTGGCCCTCGTGAAGCTTCGGCTTACACCCCATCAGAACGTTTGAAGTTGGTAGCGTAGTCAAGCTGTCCACCGGACCGGATCCAGCCCAGCTCACCGGGCTGGCGCTGGCCCTTGCGGAACGGGCCACCGAAGGGTCTCGGAAGGACGTTCCCCGTACAGTGAACCATACGCGCCGGCGAACCGGCCCAGATCCCAGAATCCCAGTCCGAAGGCAATCTGGGTGACGGTCGTCTGGTCTTGACCGCTCGCGCGAAGAAGCCGTCGGGCTTGATACAGACGCTGGATGCGAAGGTACTCCTGGCGCGAGAGGCCGTAGCTCCCTTGAAACGCGGCTCGCAGAGATCGTTCAGGCACGCCGGTTTGTCGAGCCAGTTCCGAGACGGACAGCTATCGATCGGGACGGCTCAGTGCCAGTTCCGATGTGGCCCTCGTCAGGCTACGCCAACGATCGAAGTGACGACTTGCGGAATGCTGTCAGCTCGCGAAGAGATCCTGAGCCGCCGACAGCAATTCATGCCGACAGGAGTCCACGGCAACGGGATGATCCAACAGCTGAGGTCGGGATTCGGTCGTCGCAAGGACACGGTGAACCAGCGACGTGAATCGTCGCGTCACGTGCGGCGGCGGCTTCAGCAGTTGCGCTCTGGCGCAGGATGCGAACTCCAACGCCGGCGTCGATGGAAACAGCAGGAAGCTGGAATTTGTACTGAGATCCACTCGTGACTTCGTTTGCCACCCAGGCAAAACTCGCCCCCTGGCGTGACCGCAAATACCTCGTCCTCGTTCGTGACCTGACCGTTGGCGCATCCCGGGGCGATTGATGGTAGAGCGTCCACCCGTCGCTGCCAGTCGCCCCTTCAGCAATGCTGCCGCCGCCTTCGAAGCCTTGCTGAACGCCAAGGGGCGAGCTCGATATCGAAGTCCAGCGTGAGCCCTGCCTCGAGTGCATCCGCATCGTCATGGACACGCCCCGCACCGCCTCGGCGTAAGCATCGTATTCGTTGTAAGTGAGGCGCGTCATCGTCTGTCTCGAGCAAGTAAATGGATGCTTCCGGTGTTCTCAGCCTCAGTGGCTTCTTGCCGAAATTACGTAGCCACTTCGTTCTATGCCGCAGAAACTTCGCCCGCCAACGTCTGTTGCCTAGTTGTTCCTTCAAGTCACGGAAGAGAGAGACCGTGATTCCTGAGACTATCGCCAAGCTCGTGCTGCTCCTGAGTGTGCTGCTCGTGTTGCCATCGCATCGGCGCGCCGAGCAACCGCTCGATCGTTCGAACAGCCGACGCCGCTCTTCGCAATCCCCTGAACGCCCCGCCCGCCTCCCGAAAGTGACCATGCGCACGAATCCTCTCGAAGCCGCCACCCTGCAAGGCGATGAGCTCATCCACACCCCAATCGGGGACATCGAGTTGCGCCACAGCTACTTCGACGACGACGCCTCCCGGAGGCTGTTCGACGAGATGGACTTCCAGCGGGCCTGCCAGGCCTACCTCTGGAGCCATCCGATCGTCAGCATGACCACGTTTCGCCTCCGCCAGGGCCAGGCCTTCGGCGTGAAGGGTCCCCACGACTTCGTCGTCCTCGACTCGCTCAAGGAGAAGCGGGGCATCGTGACGGGAAACCTGTCCACACCCTACATCCTGCAGTTCACGAGCCTCAAGGACGGGCCGCTTGTGGTCGAGTATCCGGGCGGGATGACGGCCGGTGGATTCATCGACCTCTGGCAGCGCCCGGTGGCGGACACGGGGCTCACCGGTCCCGACGGGGGCAAGGGCGGCACCTACGTCGTGGTCGGCCCGGAGGGCGACCCGAAGGCCTACGAGAAGCCGGGGGTCTTCGTCGTCCAGAGCGCCACGAACGTCATCCTCTTCGGCGCGCGCGTCCTCGACCCCGATCCGGCCTACTACGCGCGGTTCAAGTCCAGCCTGAAGATGGGCCGGCACGGAGCCCCGCTCGCGACCTGCCCGTTCATCGAGAACCGCGACGTCGAGTGGAGCGCGACCGCGCCGCGGGGCCTCGAGTACTGGCGCGCCCTCTGGGAGGCGATCCAGGACGAGCCGGTGCGCGCGGTCGACAAGGCCTGGATGGCGATGCTGCTCCCGCTCGGCATCGAGAAGGGGAAGCCCTTCCGGCCCGACGCGAGGCAGGAGTCGATCCTGGTCCGGGGCGCGGCGATGGGCGAGCTCATGGCCCGCAACCTCCAGGTGAACCCGCGCTTCGCCGAGCCGTACTGGAAGGGCACCCACTGGTACAAGTGCTTCGACTTCACCATCCCGCAGGAGACGGAGACCCGGGTCGAGCTCGACGAGCGGACCACCTGGTTCTACGAGGCGGTCACGAGCAGCGAGGGCATGGTGAACCCCGTGGTCGGCAAGGGTCAGGTGTACATGACGACCAAGCGCGACGCGAAGGGGAACCTGTTCCGCGCCGACCGGACCTACAGGCTGCACGTCCCGAAGGACGTCCCCGTCGCGCAGTTCTGGGCGCTCACGCTCTACAGCGAGAACACCCGCAGGCCGTACGACAACGGCGGCGCCGACGCGCGCAGCGTGGATCTCGGCAACAAGGTGAAAGATCTGAAGGCCAACGCCGACGGCAGCGTCGACCTGTTCATCGGGGCGAAGGCTCCCGCCGGGTTCGAGAGCAACTTCATGAAGACCGTGGGCGAGGACGGCTGGTTCGTCTACTTCCGCCTGTATGCCCCGCTGCAGCCATTCTTCGACAAGACCTTCAGCCTGGCCGATTTCGAGCCGATTGGATGAATGGACCCGCGTGAGGAGCGCCCACATGAACACGACACGCTTTGACGATCTGGCCAACGCCCCGTTCGAGGAAGGCCATCCGACAGCGGAGACCGCCCGCACGCTCCGGGACGAGCTGCTCTTTCAGCGCGCGACCCAGGCGTATCTCTGGGCACTGCCCTTGATCAACACGCTCGGCATGAAGGTCGGGTCCGAGCGTGTATTCGGCGCCGGCTACGAGGTCCTGCCGATCTGGAAGAAGCGTCTCGACGCCAAGACGGAGGTCACGACCCCCAACTCCGACGTCCTCTACGCGATGAGCTACGTCGATGTCGGCAGGGACGGTCCACTGGTGATGGAAGCGCCGCCCATGCTGCAGGGCATCCTTCTCGACTTCTGGCAGCGCCCCATCCCGGTCGATGGCGGGAAGTTCTTCGGTGACGTCGGCCTGCCGGGACCCGACGGCGGCAAGGGGGGCAAGTTCCTGATCCTGCCGCCCGGGTATGCGGGCGAGGTACCGGACGATCAGTTCGTCTACCGTTCGGGGACGAACAACGTCTTCATCTTCCTGCGCGGGTTCTATCAGGACCCGAAGGATCTCGCGCCGGCCGTCGCGCTCCTGGAGCAGACCAGGATCTATCCGCTGAACGGCAAGGCCACTGCCAGGCCGATGCGGTTCCCCGATGCTTCCGGGGTCCCGGCCGGCATGCTGCCGGTCAGCGACGGCAGCGCCTTCGACCAGCTCAAGCAACTCGTGGACAGCGAGGCGGCCAATCTCGCCGACCCGGATTCACGCGGAATGCTGGCGGCCATCGGCATCGTCAAGGGCCAGCCGTTCAAGCCCGATTCCCGCGCGCGCGAGATCCTCGATCGCGCCGCCAGGACGGCCTACAAGATGAGCCGCGTCATCGGCTTCCAGGAGGTCCTCAACGGCGGTTCGCTGCGCGTGTATCCCGACCGCCGCTGGGTGAACCCCATGGACAACGTCACCCCGCCGAATCCGCGCACGACGCTCAACCTGTCCTGGGAGAACGTCTCGGGCGGTCACCTCGACCTCGATGCCCGGATCTGGTTCTTCACCAACTACTACTCCATCAGTCCGGGGATGCTCTCGAGGATTCCAGGCAAGGGGGCCATGTACATGATTGGCTTCACCGACGGCGAGGGGGCCGGCCTGTCGGGTGGCGTCACTATCGTCTATCCCTGCCGCCCGACGTGCCGGCTGCCAACTTCTGGTCCCTGACGCTGTACGACGCCGAGAACGGCAGGGGCCTCGCCAATGGCCGGCCATTCCCCTCCCTCGGCTCGCGGGACAAGCCGGCGCAGAACGCCGACGGCGGCACGGACCTCTTCCTCGGTCCCAGGGCACCCGAGGGCAAGGCCGGAAACTGGCTCGCGACGGTTCCGGGCAGGGGCTACTTCGTGGTCTTCAGGCTCTACGGCCCGACTGAAGCCGCCCTCGACAAGACCTGGAAGCCGGGCGACTTCGAGAAGCTGATGTGAGGCCGCCCGGCCTGCTTGCCCCTTTTCGGGACGGCGGCGAAGGTGACCCCGCCTCAGGCCCCGGACAAACAAAAACCCCCGAGACCCTTACGGAATCTCGGGGGCTACTGAGTCGGGGCGACTGGATTTGAACCAGCGACCACTTGCACCCCAAGCAAGTGCGCTACCAGGCTGCGCTACGCCCCGGGCACGACAGGGACGCGATAGGTAACACCCGCGCCCCCGAGGGTCAACCGCTTCGCCGGCCTGCCGAATTCGTCCGGATCGTCGAGCCCGCGCGCCCTCCGGGCTACACTCCGGGAATGTCCGACGCCACCGCGAGACCTCCCTCCCGCCCTGCCGGCCTTCCGCCCGGGACGGTGAGCTGGCTCGAGATCGACCTCGGCGCGCTCTCCGACAACGTCCGCGCCTTCCAGGGACGGCTGGGCGGGGCGAAGCTCGCCGCGGTGGTGAAGAGCGAGGCCTACGGCCACGGCGTCGCACTGGTCGCTCCCGCCGCGCTGCGCGCCGGCGCCTCCTGGCTCGCCGTCTGGGGAGCGAACGAGGGCATCCCGCTCCGCGCCCTGGTCGGCCCGGGCGTCCCCATCCTCTGCCTGGGGCACACGCCGCCGCAGGACTTCGACGACGCCATCGCCGCCGACCTGCGCCTCACCCTCTACGACCCGGCCGCCATCCCCGCGCTGGCCCGTGCCGCGGCTGCGCAGGGCAAGGTCGCGCGCGTTCACCTCAAGCTCGAGACCGGCACCCATCGCCAGGGGCTCGAGACCGACGAGGCCGTGACGCTGGCCCGCGCCGTCGCCGCCGCGCCGGGCGTCGAGCTGGAAGGGCTCTCCACCCACTACGCCGACATCGAGGACACCACCGACCACGCCCACGCCGACGCCCAGCTGGCGAGGTTCACGGACGGTGTCGAGCGCATCGCCGCCACGGGCCAGCGCCCCCCGGTCCGCCACACCGCCTGCTCGGCCGCCGCCATCCTCTTCCCGAGGACCCACTTCGACCTGGCCCGGGTCGGCATCGGCCTCTACGGGCTGTGGCCCTCGCGCGAGACGCTGGTCTCGGCCCGGGAGCGCGGCCTCTCCGGCTTCGCGCTCGCGCCGGTGATGACCTGGAAGGCGCTGGTGGCCCAGGTGAAGGACGTACCGGCGGGCGGGTACGTCGGATATGGCCGGACCTGGCGGGCTCCGCGTCGCACCCGCATCGCGGTCATCCCCGTCGGCTACTTCGAGGGCTACTCCCGCGCGCTCTCCTCCCGCGCCCACGTGCTGGTGCGAGGGCAGCGGGCACAGGTCCTGGGTCGCGTCTGCATGAACATGTTCATGGTGGACGTCACCGACGTTCCCGGCGCGGCGGCCGGCGACGTGGCGGTCCTGCTCGGCCGCGACGGCGACGAGGTGGTCAGCGCCGAGGCCCTGGCCGGCTGGGCCGGGACCATCCACTACGAGAT
This sequence comes from uncultured delta proteobacterium, assembly GCA_963700085.1. Lineage (GTDB taxonomy): Bacteria > Myxococcota > Myxococcia > Myxococcales > Anaeromyxobacteraceae > CAIOAK01. Next base: position 416,503 of record CAVOWI010000012.1, on the reverse strand, counting down.
CACGACCCGGGTGAACCCGCTTCTCCCCCGGATCGCGGTGAACGCGCGCTGAGCCGCGGCCCGGCCGCCCGGGCTACTTCACCCAGGGCGAAATGGCCTTGAACTCGGGCGTGGCCGCCTGGTGCAGCAGGTCGAAGATGGCGGTCTCGGCCAGGGTCACCGTTGCGCCCGCCTGCCGGGCCAGGTCGAGCCCGCGGACCCGGTGCTCCTCGGTCCGGCTCGACACCGCGTCGGCGCAGACGTGCACGTCGTAGCCCATGGCCACCAGGTCGCGCGTGGTCTGGAACACGCAGACGTGGGTCTCCATCCCGGTGATCACCACCTGCTTGCGCCCGGTGGTCTCGAGGGTGCGCTGGAAGACCGGGTCGGCGCCGCAGGAGAAGTGGACCTTCTCGAGCGGCGGGGAGGGGAGCAGCTCGGCCAGCTCGGGGATGGTGTGCCCCAGCCCCCTGGGATACTGCTCGGTGGCCAGGACGGGAAGTCCGAGCGTCTTCCCGCAGTGGATCAGGGCGCGGCCGTACTTCACGAGCCGTGCGAGGGTGTCGGGCGGCATGGCCGGGGTGAGCCGGTCCTGCACGTCGACGACGAGGATCACGGTGCGGTCGCGATGGAGCTTCGGGTGTGGGGCGGCCATGGGTTCCTCCGGTCAGACGGCGTAGCCGGCGGCGCCCGAGGCCGCGGCGGCCTCCGGGTCGATGGCGACGTCGATGCAGTACACCGTACCCGATGCGAAGGCGCGGTCCAGCGCCGGCGCGAGATCGGCCGGGTCGTCGACGTGCTCGCCCTTCCCGCCGAAGGCCTCCACCACCCGGTCGTACCGGGTGGACGCGAGCCGCGTGGCCGGGCTCTTGTCCTCGCCGTGGAGGATGCGCTGCGGGATGAGGATCTGCCCCCAGGCGGCGTCGTTGCCGACCACGATCACCATGGGTAGCTTGAATCGCACCGCGGTCTCGAAGTCGAAGCCGGAGAGCCCGAACGAGCCGTCGCCCTGGATGACCAGGACCGGCCGCTCCGGGGCGTGGAGCTTGGCCGCGATCGCGAAGGGCGCGCCCACTCCCAGGCAGCCGAGCGGCCCCGGGTCGAGCCAGCGGCCGGGGCGGGGAAGCTGGATGCTCTTCGCGGCCACGGCCACCACGTTTCCGCCATCGGCGACGAAGGTGACGTCGCCGGCGCGACGGGCGGCTGCGTCGATCTCCTTGCCGAGCCGGAAGTGGTGGATGGGGCGCTGGTCGCTCCCCTCGAAGGCCGCCTGCACCTCGAGCCTGCGGGCCTCGCTCCCGCGCAGCCGCTTGCGCCAGGCCGGGGCGCCCGGCACGGCCTTCACGCCGGCCTCGAGCTGGGTGAGCACGCTGCGTGAATCTCCCACGATGCCCACGTCGATGGGGCGGTTGCGCCCGATCTCGGCGGCGTCCGCGTCCACCTGGATCACCCTGGCTCCCGCGGCGAAGGTGGGCTCCGCGCCGTAGCCGACCCGGAAGTCGAGGGGCGTCCCCACCAGCATCACCACGTCGGCCTCGCCGAGCGCCTCCTTGCGGGTGTGCTGGAAGAACTCGGCGTGATCGGGAGGCAGGCAGCCGCGCCCCATTCCGTTCAGGTACACCGGGATGCCGCTGCGCATGGCCAGCTGGTCGAGCGCGGTGGACGCGCCGTCCCACCAGATCGAGGACCCGCCCAGGATCACCGGTCGCTCCGCGTGGGCGAGCAGCGAGAGTGCCTGCTCCACCTTGTGCTGATCGCCCGGCGACCGGGCGTCGGTGCGGTAGTGGGTGAGCGAGTCGGCCACCGAGCCGTCGGCCCCGTTGGAGAGGACGTCCCAGGGGATCTCCAGGAAGACCGGGCCGGGACGCCCGGCGCGGGCCACCCGGAAGGCCTTCGCCAGGTAGCTCGGGAGAAGCTCCGGGGAGGGTACCCGGTCGCTCCACTTGGTGATGCCCTGGAAGAGCTGCGTCTGCGGCATCTCCTGGAGCGACCCGCGGCCCTGGTTGAAGGTGGGTGCGGCGCCCCCGATGAGGAGCAGCGGCGAGTTGGCGGCCCACGCATTCGCCACCCCGGTGACCGCGTCGGTGACGCCCGGGCCGGCGGTCACGATGGCGACGCCCATCCCCCGGGAGAGGCGCGCCCAGGCATCTGCCGCGTGGGCGGCGGCCTGCTCGTGGCGCGTGTCCACGATCCGGATCCCCTCCTCGACGAGCCCCGCGTAGATGGGCGCGATGTGGAGGCCGCAAAGGGTGAAGACCGTGTCCACCCCCTCCTTCTTCAGCATGCGGGCGACGAGCTGGCCACCGGTGAGCATGTTCATGGGGGCGTCCCTTCGGTGGGCGGTCGGCCGAAACGGCAAGCCCCGCGCGCCTTTCGACGTGCGGGGCTCGGGGATGCGGTTCTCGCGCTCTCGCGCGACGGGTCAGGCCTTGCGGAACCTGGACAGGTTGGCCGGCAGCTCGGCGAGCGGCGGGAAGGTCTTGTCGGCGTGGAGCGTCGCCAGCTTGGCGTAGTTCTGCTCCTCGGTCTCGGGGCGGGCCGGGTCGGGGACGCAGCAGTCGACCGGGCAGACCGTGGCGCAGGCCTCCTCGTCGTGGAAGCCCACGCACTCGGTGCACAGGTCGGGGTTGATGATGTAGATGTCGTCCCCCTGGCTGATGGCGCCGTTCGGGCACTCGGGCTCGCACGCGCCGCAGTTGATGCACTCCTCGGTGATGATGGTCGCCATGGGTCTCGCCTCTCCTGGAGTTTTCCCGATCGGTCCGGGGGGAGGGTTATCCGACGGAGCCAGCGCCCTCGTCAAGGGGCGTCGCAGGGGTGCTTCCTGCCTCCGGTCCCGGCGCGGATGGGGTAATGAGAGGTGGATCACGGTATCCACATGGCGAAGCCCTACGACCCGAAGGACCGATTCTTCCAGAAGGCCAAGGAGCAGGGGCTCCGGGCCCGGTCCGCCTTCAAGATCGAGGAGATCCTGGGGCGGCAGAAGTTGCTCGGGAAGGGCGGCTCGGTTCTCGACCTCGGGGCCGCACCCGGTGGCTTCCTGCAGATCCTGGCCGAGGTGGTGGGGCCGAGCGGCGTGGCCGTCGGCGTGGACATCGTCCCCATGAAGCATCTCGGCCGACCCTGGGTGAAGACCGCCGTTCTCGACCTGCTCGCACCGGACGCGCTCGATCGAATCCGGGACCTTCACCCCGGCAGGTTCGACCTCGTGACGAGCGACATGGCGCCGAAGACCATCGGCGTGAAGATCACCGACGAGGCCCGGTCGCTGGAGCTGTCGCGCATGGCCCTCTCGGTCGCCTGCGACACGCTGAAGCTGGGCGGCTCCTTCGTGGTGAAGGTCTTCATGGGGGGCGACTTCCCCATCTTCCAGAAGGAGATGCGGGCCCGATTCGGCAAGGTGGACGTGGTGCGGCCGGAAGCCACGCGGGAACGGAGCTTCGAGGTCTACGTGGTGGGGCGGGATTTCAAGCCGACGCCTTCAGGCGGCGGAACGCTCGCGCACCGCTGACTTGCCTGTGATGAACCACCCGAAGGAGTGGTTCATGTGGATGAACCATGACATTCGTGTCGCGGCGCCCGGCGGGATGACGGTCCCCCGGGGCACCCCGGTCAGCTGATCTTCAACTTCGCGAAGTGTCGCTTGCCCACCTTGACCAGGTACTCGCCGGCGGCAAGCGCAGCCTGGGGATCGCTGGCCCGCTCCCCGTTGACGGTGACGCCGCCCTGGGTCACGAGCCGTCGTGCCTCGCTGCGCGAGGAGGCGAGCTTCGCATCGGCGAGCGCGGCGGCGAGCGGCAAGGACGCCTGGCCGGCCAGCGACAGCGTCACCTCCGCCACGTCCTCCGGCGTCTCGCGCCGGGCGTGGACCTGCTCGAAGTGGGCCTCGGCCTGCCGGGATGCCTCCGCGCCGTGGAAGCGTTCGACGATCTCCATGGCGAGGGCCACCTTGGCGGCCTTGGGGTGGCCGGCGCGAAGCGCGGCGATCTCGGCGGTGGTCCGCGCGGAGAGCAGCTCGTAGTAGCGCCACATGAGGTCGTCGGTGACCGACATGAGCTTGCCGAACTGTTCCTCCGGCGCCTCGGCCACGCCCACGTAGTTGCCGAGCGACTTCGACATCTTGTCGCCGGCGATCTTGCCGGTGGCCGGGTCGAGCTTCGCGTCGAGCCCCTCGAGGATGGGGCCGGTGAGCACGACCTGCGGCACCTGTCCGTACTGCTGCATGAGCGCGCGCCCCACCAGCAGGTTGAAGAGCTGGTCGGAGGAGCCGAGCTCGATGTCGCACTTCAGGGCCACCGAGTCGTAGCCCTGGGCCAGCGGGTAGAGGAACTCGTGGATGGAGATGGGCGTGTTGCCCGTGTAGCGCTTCTTGAAATCGTCCCGCTCCAGCATGCGGGCCACCGTGTGGCGGCTGGCCAGGCGCACCACGTCGGCGAAGGTCATGGGGCCGAGCCACTCGGAGTTGAAGCGGACCTCGGTCTCGGCGGGGTCGAGGATTCTTGAAGACCTGCTTCTTGTAGGTCTCGGCGTTCGAGAGGATCTGCTCGCGGGACAGCGGCGGCCGGGTGGCGTTGCGCCCGCTGGGGTCGCCGATCATCCCGGTGAAGTCGCCGATGAGGAAGATGACGGTGTGGCCGAACTGCTGGAACCGGCGCATGCGGGAGATGAGCACGGTGTGCCCGAGGTGCAGGTCGGGCGCGGTGGGGTCGAAGCCCGCCTTCACCCGCAAGGGCACCCCGGTGTCGTGGGCCTTCCGGAGCCGCTCGCGAAGTTCCTTCTCCACGTGCAGGTCCACCATGCCGCGGGTCACCTCGCGGAACTGCTCGTCGGGGGTCGCGCTCCGGAGTCTCGGGTCTCCGCTTGCCATCCTCACTGCTCCTCGTCCTTCTCCTGGACCCGCTCGATGGAGCGGGCCTTGCCGGTCGAATCGTCGATGTCCACGATGGCGCCCTGCAGCCAGACGTCCCGCCTGGCCGGCTCGAACTGCACCGGACGCTGGGAGAGGAAGCGCTCGAGCACCAGCTCCTTCTTCACGCCGATGACCGAGTCCCACGGCCCGCACATGCCCACGTCGGTGATGAAGGCCGTTCCCCCGGTGAGCACCCGGGCGTCGGCGGTCTGCACGTGGGTGTGGGTGCCGAGGACGGCTGACACCCTGCCGTCGAGGAACCAGCCCATGGCGTTCTTCTCGCTGGTGGCGTCGCAGTGCATGTCCACGAGGATGGCCTTGCATCCCTGCGACTTCAGCTCGCCGACCAGCCGGTCGGCGGTGCGGAAGGGGTCGTCGAGGTCCTTCATGAAGACCCGCCCCTCGATGTTCACCACGCCGAGCTTGCGGCCGTCGGGCGTCTCGACCACGGCGTGCCCACGCCCCGGCGCGCCCTGCGGGTAGTTGGCCGGGCGGAGCAGCTTCGAGCCCTTGGCCTCGAGGTAGGGGACGATCTCCCGCTTCGCCCAGATGTGGTTGCCGCTGGTCAGGAGGTTCACCTCGGCGGCGAGCAGCTCGTCGGCGGTCTCCGGGTTCACCCCGACGCCGTTGGCCGCGTTCTCCGCGTTGGCCACCACCAGGTCGATGGCGTGGCGGGAGATGAGGCGCGGCACGAGCCGCTTCACGGCCATGCGGCCGGGCTTTCCGAAGACGTCGCCGAGGAAGAGGAGTTTCAAGGGGGCGGGATCTCGCTCACGCGTGCAGGCAAGTGTCAACCGCGTCCGTCGCCGCGTCCGTCGCGGTTCGACGCTCGCCAGGAGCACGCGTGCCTCGGTCACCACCGCGTCGAGCCGCTCGTCGTGGGGTTCGGACGGAATGGCCGGGACGATCTGCGACTCGAAGGCCAGGCCGACCCGGAAGGCGCTTCGAGGGAGCCGCGCGAGCGTCGCGTCGTAGTGCCCCCGGCCTCGCCCCAGCCGCCCGCCGCGCGTGTCGAAGGCGACGCCCGGGACGGCGACCAGGTCGACCTCGCGGCCGGGAACGACCGGGGCGGTGGCGGGGGGTTCGAGCGCACGGGTCGCGCCGGCGGCCAGGTCGGCCGCGGCACATTCGGCGAACTCCATGGCCGGCCCCGAGGTCGCCAGTCGCGGCCAGACGACGCGCTTGCCCTCCAGGATCGCCCGCCGCGCCAGGTCCGCCGTCTCCACCTCGGCGCCCATCGAGGCGTAGAGGGCGACGGTGCTGGCCGAACGCCAGGCCGGGAGCGACTCGAGCCGCTCGGCGATGGCCTGCGACGCAACGGCTCGCTCGTGGGCCGGCAAGCGCGCGCGCCCGGCGAGCATCCGCTCCCGGAGCGCACGCTTCTTGTCGGCTGGGGATGTGGGGATGACTGGCACGCGGAAGAAAAAAAGCCCCCCGCGCAGGCCGTGTGGATCGGTTGCTTGGACCTGTATTGCTACAGGTGGGGCACTTCGAAGCTCCTCTCGTAGGCTTCTCCCTTGCTACGCGGGAGCTTGCACATGAGCGGAGCCAGGTGCTCCTCTTTGTTCAGAGTCGGCCCAAACGACTCGAAGCCAATCACGAACCCAGCAGGGGGCAACTCGAGATACAGAAAGAGCGACAACCTCTCGAAATCACGAGAAGTTTGATGTAGTGATTGTAGGGGCCGAGATGAGCCCTGTCAAGCGATTGCGGCGAAATCGACCGACCGTCGGCGAGGTCACTCCCGGGGTGCGGCGAGGGCCTCGCGGACCCGGCGGATGAGCCCGGGCATCAGGCGAAGCGCCTGGTTCACGTCGTCGTCCGTGCTGTTCCAGCCGAGCGAGAGCCGCAGCGTCGCACGTGCCTCGTCGACCGAGAGTCCCATCGCGGACAGGACGTGTGAAGGCGTCGTCGATCCCGACGTGCAGGCGGCGCCGGCGCTGGCGCAGAGCCCCTCGAGGTCGAGGGCCATGAGCAGGGCCTCCCCGTCCGCGCCAGGGAAGGTGATGGAGAGCGTGTTCGGGAGCCGATCCGCGCCGCGGCCGTTCACGCGCGCATCCGGGATCGCCGCGAGGAGGCCGCTCTCGAGCCGGTCGCGGAGCTGGCGGATCCGCCCGGCGTCCGCCGGGATTGCCGCCGCCGCCACCTCGAGCGCGGCGCCCATGCCGGCGATTCCGGGCAGGTTCTCCGTCCCGGCGCGCCGTCCGCGCTCCTGGTGTCCTCCCGCGACGGGAGCCAGCCGGACGCCGGGAGCGATCCAGAGGGCGCCGGCACCGCGCGGTCCGCCGAACTTCTGGCTGGTGATGGCCACCAGGTCCGCCCGGAGGGAGGGGAGGTCCACCGGGATCTTGCCCACGGCCTGGACGGCATCGCACAGGAGGAGCGCGCCCGCGGCGTGGGCGAGATCCGCGGCCTCGGCCACCGGTTGCAGGACGCCGGTCTCGTTGTTCGCCAGCATGCAGCAGACGAGCGCCGTTTCCTGGGTGACGGCCTCTCGGAGCACCTCCGTGTCCACCACCCCGGAGCGATCCACCGGGATCACCTGCACCGGGGTGCCGTGGCGGGCCAGGTCGCGGGCCAGGTCGAGGACGCAGGGATGCTCGATTGCCGTGACGACGAGCGAGATTCGCCCTTCCGGCGCGGTGGCGAGCGCCCCGCGAATGGCGAGCGTCGCCGACTCGGTGGCGCCGGACGTGAAGACCAGGTCCCGCCCGGCGACGCCGAGCGCCGCGGCCACCCGCGCGCGGGCCTCGTCGAGCAGCGCCCGGGCCTCGCGCCCGGCGGCGTGCACCGACGACGGATTCCCGAAGGCCGAGAGAGCGCGCGTCACCGCGGCGGCCGCCTCGGGACGCACCGGCGTGATGGCGTTGTGGTCGAGGTAGATCACACCAGCCGGCGAGGTCGCGAGCCCTGCTCGCCGAACTCGCGCAGGAACGAGCGAAAGATTGCCTGGAGCAACCGCTTGCGGGCCGCCGCCGGGATCCCCTTCACCGGGAGTCGAGCCCCGGCCATGGAGCCGTGCCCGCCCGCGGTTCCGCCGCGCTCCTCGATGATCTCGCGGATCATCTTGCCGGCGTTCATTCGCCGGTCGCGGGTGCGCACCGAGAAGTAGAGGTCGCCGCGGTACTCGCCCACTGCCAGCGACCACTTCACGTCGCCCATGGAGAGGAAGCGGTCGGCCACCTCGGCCACCAGGTCTGGGTAGTAGACCTTGCCCAGGTCGCAGATCACCGCCTCGCCGTGCACGCGGGCCTTCTCGACGGCGGCGTGGAAGAGGCGAAAGTAGTCCTCGGGCAGGCGCGGGTGCTCGATCTGGGAGAGGGCCTGCCCGTCGGCCTTCGGGAAGAGCCAGAGGTAGGCCTCGATGTCCGGGCCGGTGGTCTCCCGCTCCAGGTCGCGCGTGTCCGACTTGATGCCGTAGAACAGCGCGGTGGCGATGGTGGCCGGTACTTCGAGGCCGCTGGCACGAAGGTAGTCGGTGACCACCGTGGACGTGGCGCCGGTGTCGCGCCCCACGTCGGCGACCACGGCGAGCCGGGTCTCGGGTCGCTCGGGGTGGTGGTCGATGACCACGTCGGGGAAGTGGGCCGCCGGCAGCGAGTGGTTCCCCTGCTCGGGCTGGGTGTCCACCATGGCGATGAGGTCGTACTCGTCGAAGACCACCCGCGACAGCGGCACCACCGGAAGGCGGAGAACCTTCACGAACGCGCGGTTCTCGGCCCGCCCCACGATGCCGCCGTAGGCCACCACCGCCTGGACGCCGGCCATCTGCTCGAGGAGCCATGCCAGCGCGACGCCCGAGGCCAGCGAATCGGGGTCCGGGTTGTCGTGGGTGAGGATCAGGGCCTTGTGGTGGCCCCTGGCGAACTCGACCAGCCGGTCGAGGCGCGCCCGGACCTCGGTGGGCGAACCGCCCCCCAGCCGGACGCGCGTCCGGGTGCGCGAGCCCTTCGCCCGCTGCTTCTGGGTCAGCTCCTGGCGCGTCATCGCAGGAGGGACCGCAGGACTTTCAGGTTCTCCCGGAACTGCATCTCGGTCTCCAGGAAGGCCGGCAGCGTCGCGAAGCGCCTGTCATTCACCAGCCAGCGGAACGGCTCGCGTCCGAGGGACCCCTGGCCGATGTGCTCGTGCCGGTCGACGCGGCAGCCGAGCGGCTTCTTGCAGTCGTTCAGGTGGAAGGCCGACAGGTGCTCGAGGCCGATCACGTCGTCGAACTCGGCGAAGACCTTCTCGTAGCCCTCGGGCGTGGAGAGATCGTAGCCGGCTGCGAAGGCGTGGCAGGTGTCGAAGCAGACTCCGACCCGGCGCCGGGGCGCGGCCGGGACCGCCTCGCGAATGGCTTCGACCTGCTCGAAGCGCCAGCCCAGCGAGTTCCCCTGGCCGGCGGTGATCTCGACGAGCAGCCGGACCCGCCCCTTCACCTCACCGAGGGCCCGCTCCATTCCCTCGGCCACGAGCTTCAGCCCCTCCTTCTCGTCGGCGTTGCTCCCGGGGTGGAAGACCAGGTGGGCGATGCCGAGTTGCTCGCAGCGCGATAGCTCGTCGCCGAGCGCCCCCCATGACTTCTCGCGCAACTCGGGGTCGGGCGAGGCGTGGTTGGCGAGGTAGATGGAGTGGGCCGCCGAAGGCATCCCCGTCCGCTTTGCCTCGGCGCGGAAGCGCTCGACCTCGGCGTCCTCGACGGGCCTGGAAGCCCATCCCCTGGGGTTCCGGACGAAGATCTGGACCGCCTCGGCGGTGTCTTCCTCGGCGCGCTCGAAGGCGCGTGAGACCCCACCAGCGATGCCCTCATGGGCGCCCAGAACCATGCGGGGCACCTCATACACCATGGTGCAGCCCTCCGCCACGAGGACGGGGCACGCACGGGCGTGGCTCGAGGGTCGGAGCCCCTACCGGGCGGTACGGCGCACGCGGGAAGGGGGCGCCTCGGCGAAGTGCTTCTCGGCGTGGACGACCGCGTTGTCCATGGCCTCGATCATGAGGTCCCGCAGCGCCGCCTCCGGCATCTTGAAGGAGTCGTAGTAGCGCTGACGGTCGATGGAGTGGATGACGCAGGGGAGAAACCCGCCCCGGATCAGGAGAAGATTCGACAGCAGCCGCGCCACCTTGCCCGAGCCTTCGGTATACGGGAAGACCTGCATGAAGCCATGCTGGATGCGGGCCGCCTGCTGGATGGGGTGGGACTTCTTGAAATCGGAGGTCTCGGCCGCGTCGAGGACCTTGGTGAGCATGGGCGCGACCCTGGCGGGCTGGGCGATCTCGTGGAAGTAGGCCCGGTGAAGGGGCATGTCCTTCCGGAATTCGGAGTTCCCCTTGCTCTGGATGTTGGCGCGCAGGGTCTCGTGGATCTTCTTCACGAGCGTCAGGTTCATCTTGGACTTCTTCGACGCCGCCTCTGCGCGGACGAGGTCGATGGCCGTCTTGTGGTTGCGAATCTGCTGCAGGACTCCGATCACGGTGGCGTCGGCGACCGGCTGAGGGGCGGCAAGGCCGGCCACCAGTTCCTGGACCGTGTAGATGACCCCTTCCAGGGCATTCTCGTGATACATCCAGGAAAGTTCGTACTTTTGCAGAAAATCACTAGCGAGATCAGGATCTTCCTGCATCCGCTCGTTCAGGTCCTGGGTGCGGTCGTCGAGGTCGAGGTAACGGGTGCGCATCTCGGGTGGGCTCCGCTCAAGTATTCAAAAACAGGAAAGTTTTACCCATTTGGGTCTCAGGAGATCTAACCAGGATAATCCCCGTCGCAAGGGCGAACGCACCGCGGACCCGGCTATTCCCGGGTCTTTGCGGCAGGCGAGGAATATCAGGTGGTTCAGCGTCGCGAGCGCGCCGCCCCCTGCCGCGTGGCCGGTGGTCGGGCCGAGGACCTGGCCGGCCGCCCGGCCGGTCGCTTGGCCTTGGGCGCGGCGGAAGGCTTCTTGTTGACGCGTGGGGCGCGAGTGGCCTCGTGCCGATGGGCGAGGAAAAGCCAGCCCTCCGGCGCGGCCCGCTTGCCACGCTGGATGCCGGTCAGCACCTCGTAGACGTGGCGGGTGTGGGCGCCGATGTGGCCGTCTCCGACCCGGAGCTCCGTGCCGTCGTCGAAGACGTAGGTGCCCACCGCCGAGACGACCGCCGCGGTGCCGAAGCCGCCTGCCTCGGAGATGGCGCCGGAGCGCACGCCGTCGAGGAACTCCTCGACCGGGATGCGCGCCTGCCCGGTCTCGACGCCGAGCTCCCGCGAGCCGAGCTCGAGGACCGACTCGGAGGTGATCGAGCGCAGGATCGTCTCGGTGAAGGTGGGGATGACGAGCGCGCCCCGGCGCGTGACGTGGAAGTGGTTCATGGCCCCGGCTTCCTCGATGTAACGGTCGGTGACGTCGAGGAAGAGCACCTGGCTGGCGCCGTGCTGGTGGGCCACGTGGCCGGCCATGAGGGAGGCCGCGTAGTTCCCGCCGGTCTTGAAGGCGCCGGTGCCGCCGGGCGCGGCGCGGTGGAAGCGCCGGGTGACGAGCAGCTTGACCGGCTCGCGGAACCCGGCCGGGTAGTAGGGGCCGCTCGGGGAGAGGAAGACGCAGAAGGTGTACCGGGAGCTGGGCTTCACTCCAAGTGAATCCTGGGTCCCGAAGACGAAGGGGCGGATGTAGAGGGAGGCGCCATCCTGGTGCGGGGCCCAGAGGCGGTCCACGTCGATCAGCGAGAGGATGGCCTGGACCTGGTCGTCCTCGGGGACGGGCGGGATGAGCACGCCGGCCCCGGAGCGGTTGAGGCGGGCGGCGTTCTTGTCGATGCGGAAGGCGTGGACTTCACCGTCGTCGTGGAGGAAGGCCTTGGCGCCCTCGAAGATCTCCTGGGCGTAGTGGAGGGCCACGGCGCCGGGGGCCAGCGAGAGCGGGCCGTAGGGAACGATGCGCGGATCCACCCATTGCCCCTCCTCGTAATCCATGAGGAACATGTGGTCGGTGCGCAGCTGCCCGAACGAGAGCGCGCCCTCCGGACGGAAGGGGCTGGTCCGGCGCGCTGAGCGGGGCTTCAGGTCGTATCGGATTTCCATGGCTGGTCGCCTCCCGTGGCCCCCCATCCATAACGGCGCCGGGGCGGGAAGGGAAGGCCGGCGAGCCGGGGCCGGGTTCACGCCGAGATGGCTTCGAGGAAGGCCGCGCGCACCGCGTCGGTGACCCGGGCGTAGTCGGCCAGCAACCGCGCGCCGGGGTCCTCGCCATGGTATCCGAGGCGGCGCGCCAGCTGGGCGAGGGCGCGACCGCCGGCGGGCAGGTAGTCGATGCCGTAATCGTGGACGATGCGCATCCGGGTGGCCAGCCGGCGATGGAATTCGTAACCCTGCGCGAGGGCCTCGTAGGTCACGTCGCCGAGCAGTCCGGCCTCGCGAAGCAGCCGGAGCGCCTCGGGCGTGGAGGGGGACCTGATGGCGGGGACGTCGTGGCCATGGGCGAGCTGCAGGTACTGCACGGCGAACTCGATGTCGACGATGCCGCCCCGACCCACCTTGGGGTTCTTTCCCTTGGTGGCTTCCTTGCCGATCTCGTTCTCCATGCGCTCCCGCATGCGGACGACCTCGGCGGAGAGCGCGGCCCGGTCGACCGGCGCGCCGAAGAGCACCGGGTCGAGCACGTTCACGCGTACCCGTTCGAAGAAGGCCGCGTCCCCGGCGGCGAGGCGAGCCCGGAGGAGCGCCTGTCGCTCCCAGAGCTGGCTCCGCACCTGCGGGCTGTCGGGCCTGGCCAGGTGATAGCCGGCAAAGCCCTGGTCGCTCGTGACGAGCGCCCCCTGGTTCCCGCTGGGGCGGAGCCGGGTGTCGATCTTGTAGAGGAACCCCTCCCGGAGCGGCATCTGCAGGAACGAGAGGAAGCGCTCGGCGAGGCGCGCGTAGAGGATGTGGCCCGGCGTCTGTCCCGGCGTGCCCGTCCCCCCCGGCTCGGTGGCCGGGTAGAGAAAGATGAGGTCGAGGTCGGAGTGGTAACCCAGCTCACGCCCGCCCAGCTTGCCGAGTGCCATCACGGTGAGCTGTCCCGGGGGCGTCCGCCCCTTGGCGCGCGCCTCCTCCTCGGCCAGCTCGAGCGCCGCGCCGAGCAGCGCCTCGGCCAGGTCGGAGAGCTGCTCGGCCACGCTCGAGAGCCGGATGCTCCCGGCGATGTCGTGCATGGCGATGCGCAGCACCTCCTCGTTCTTGTAGCGGCGCAGCTCGGCGAGCCTGCGCTCCAGTGACTCGTCGATCTGGGTCCCGGGCGGCACGAGGGCGAGGCGCGCCGCGATCTCCTCGCGGAACCCGGGGAGCTTCTTCTCCAGCACCACCTGGTCGTCGCGGATCAACTGGTCGACGAGCTCCGGGTGGCGCAGGAAGCGCTTGGAGAGGAAGTCGGAGGTCCCGAAGAGCGAGATCAGCTGGCGGGCCACCCGATGGGAGTCGCGCAGGAGCCGGAAATAGGGCTCCGGAGACTGGAGCGCCGCGGCGAACTCGGCGAGGTGGGCCAGCGCCTGGTCGGGGTCGGGGGTGGCGACCACCTCGGTGAGCAGTGCCACCGCCGCGGCCGGGTCGCCCATGCGGGAGAACGGGGTGGCCCGGCGAGCCATGGCGTCGATCGCGGCGATGGCCTCGTCGGGATTGCCGAAGCCGCGGCGCAGCGCGATCTCCTTCCGGCGCTCCGGCTCGACTTGCTGGTCGGCGAGCAGGGCAAGTTCCGGGTCGAGAGGTGCAGCCCCGCCGCCCGTTCCGAGCAGGCCCGAGAAGAGCGCGGCCACCCGCTCCCGGTGGCCGGAGAGGGCGGCCTCGAACTTCTCCACGTCCGGGTACCCCATGGAGCGGGCCAGGCGGAGCCGGTCCTCCGGAGGCGGCAGCCGGTGGGTCTGGCGGCCGTCCACCATCTGGACCCGGTGCTCGGCGCGGCGCAGGAAGAGGTAGGCGTCGGAGATGTCGTCGCGCGCGCGTGCCGGCACGATCCCGGCGAAGAGGAGCCGATCGAGCGCACGCAGCACGGCCCGCTCGCGGATTCCCGGGTCCCGCAGCTTGCCGCCGTGGAGGAGCTGGAGTGCCGACACGAAGAACTCGGCCTCGCGGATGCCTCCCTTGCCGAGCTTGAGGTCGTCCTTTCCCTCGGCGCCGGCGCGGGCGTCGATGCGTGCCTTCATGGTCTGGATCTCCTCGATGATCCCCAGGTCGAGCGAGCGGCGCCAGACGAACGGCTCGAGCTGCGCCAGCAGCTCCTCCCCGACCGCCAGGTCGCCGGCGCCGGCGCGCGCCTTGACGAGGGCGTTGCGCTCCCAGGACCGGCCGAAGGCCTGGTAGTAAAGCTCGGCGGCCCGGATTCCGTTCACGATGGGTCCGCTGCGGCCGTCGGGGCGAAGGTTCAGGTCCACCCGGAAGACGAACCCGTCCTCGGTGACCTTGGAGAGGCTTTCGGTCACCAGCTCGGCGAGCCTCGCGTAGTACGCGAAGTGGGTGAGCGGGTGCTCGCCGGTGGTGGTCCCGTCGGCCTGGTAGACGTAGACGAGGTCGATGTCCGAGGAGAAGTTGAGCTCGCGGGCCCCCAGCTTCCCCATGGCGATGGCGCAGAAGCCGGCCCCCGGCTCCCGGTCGGCGAGCCCCTCGGGTGCGCCGTGGCGGAGGCGCAACCGGCGGTCGTGGAAGGCGATGGCGGCGTCGAGCGCGGAGGTGGCCAGCGCCGAGAGCTCCCCGGTCACCTCGTCGACGCGGGCCCGGCGCAGGTCCCGGAGCGCGATGCGCACCACCTCGCGGGAGGCGAATCGGCGGAGCAAGCGGTGAAGACCGGCCACGTCGTCCCCGTCGAGCCGGCGGGCCGCGCGCGACAGGGTGCGGCGCATGGAAGCTTCGGGACGTGCCCGGTGGGCGAACGGGGATCGAGCGGTGCGCCGGAGGAGCCGGGGGTCGCGCGCCAGCGCGGCAGAGGCGAGGCGGGACGAGCCGGCGAGCAGCACGAGCGCCTCCACGAGATCGCGCCCGGCCGGGAGGTCGTCGGCGTCGAGGAACCGATCCACGCCGGCCAGCGCCAGATCCGGGTCGGGGGCCAGGTGGCACAGTTCCTCCACCTCCGGGAGCCGGTGGCCCAGGCGGCGCCGAAGCCGGGCGAGCCGCTCCTCGGCGTCCGCGGCGCGGAACGGGGCGGGGGCGACGCCGAGGCCGGGGACGAGAGCGTCGGAGGGCACGGGCGCGCCGCGGCTAGCGCCGCTTCACCGTGAGGGGCGAGAAGGCCTGGGCCTCCGGCATCATCTCCAGGACGTTCACGTTCACGTGCGGCGGACGGGTGACGACCCAGTGGATCGCGTCGGCGATGTCGGCACCGACGAGCGGCGTCACTCCCTGGTAAACCGCCTTCGCCTTCTCGGCGTCCTTGAGGCGAACCAGCGAGAATTCCGTCTCGGCCATTCCGGGCTCCACGCAGGTGACGCGCACACCGGTGCCGACCAGGTCGGCGCGCAGGTTGAGCGAGAACTGGTGAACGAAGGCCTTGGTTGCGCCGTAGACGTTGCCGCCGGGGTAGGGGTAGGTCCCGGCCACGGACCCCACGTTCACGACGTGGCCCCGACGCCGCTCCACCATCCCGGGGAGCACCTGGCGCGTGACGGTCACGAGCCCTCGGTTGTTGGTGTCGATCATCTCTTCCCACTCGTCGAGGCTGGCCCGGTGGGCCGGCTCCAGGCCAAGCGCGAGCCCCGCGTTGTTCACGAGGACGTCCACCTGCGCGAAGTCGGCCGGCAGGGTGGAGAGGGCGCGCTCGACCGCGGCCCGGTCGCGGACGTCGAGCGGGAGGGGATGGACGGGGGTCAGCGCCCCCAGGCGCTTCGCCAGGGCCTCGAGGCGGTCGATGCGGCGCCCGGCGATGACGAGCCGGGCCCCTTCCCTGGCGAATCGTTCGGCAGTGGCCTCGCCGAAGCCGGCGGTGGCCCCGGTGACGAGGACGTTGAGGGTCTTGGAGGGCATGGGCTGCATTCTACGGGAAGACCGCGCCGGGGCGAGGGTCAGCGCGCCCGCCCGTCCGCCTCCCGTCGGAGCGCCCAGTACTCCCGCTGGACGTCGAGGTCGAGCGGGTCGGCGGCGAGCGCCTCCTCGAACTGGGCCCGGGCGAAATCCTGGTTGCCCACCGCGCGGGCCACCTTGGCGCGGCTCAGGCACTTGCGGGCTCTCTCGGCGGCGCCGGGATGTTCGCGGAGGAACTCCATCCGGCGCTGGGCGAGCAACGCATCGGGCAGGCCGGAGGCGATGCAGCGGGCCACCCCCAGGTGGTTTCCGCAGCGGACGTCGTAGGCGAGCCGCTCCGACGCCACCCCCAGCACGTCGGCCGCGTACGTCACCCGGGTCAGCAGCGGCGCCACCAGGGCGGCATGCCTGGGCGAGAGCTTCCGGCCGCGGAGATGCTCCAGCTGGACCCGCAGCGAGCGGGCCCGGCTCTGCACGTCCTTCAGCTCGGCGTCGAGCGGCAGTCCCAGGAACTCGTAGTGCGTGCCGGAGGACTTGCCGTCCAGGGCCTCGAGCAGGGCCGCCGCCGATTCGTCGGAGGGCTCGGAGCGCGGGGTGGACGGGGTCGCGCCGGCAAGCCGTTCCAGCGCCACCCGCTCCGCCGGGGTGGACGGATGGAACTGCAGGGCGAATCCGGCCGCCATTCCCCAGGCCTTGGCCTCGGCTGGCTCGACCACCCGCACCACGACTCCCGGAACCACGGACGCACCGTCGCCGTCGCCCGGCACCGAGACCGAGACGCGGGAGAACGGGGCCGGGAGCGGCGCTCCGGATTCCAGGTACACGCCAGCCCGGGAGAGCTGGGTTGCCGGAAACTCGCGCTGCACGGATTCGCCCTCGAACAGCACCCGGACCATCGGGAGAGCGACCCGGGCCGGCGCGCGGGCGGGTGGGGCAAGCACGGGCTGGGGTTCAGGCGCGGGAGCGGTAGCCGGAGCGGGAGCGGCCGCCGGCGTTGGCGCGGGCGTCGGCGTGGGTCTGGCCTCGGGTGACGGAGCCGCCGCTGCCTCGCGCGCCCTGGAGAGCGCATGCCCGAACGCCATCATGTCGTCGAAGCGGTCCTCCGGACGTTTCCGCATCGCCTTCAGGATCGCCTCGTCGAGGGCGGGTGGCAGCAGGCCATTCACGCTGCGCGGCGGCCGGGGGGTCTCCTGGAGGTGGGCCACGAGCAACTGGGCGACGCCGCCGGAGAAGGGGAGGACGCCGGCGAGCATCTGGTAGGCCATCACTCCCAGTGCATAGACGTCGGTTCGTGCGTCCACCGCCCGGTTGTCGCACTGCTCCGGCGCCATGTACTCGGGGGTCCCCACGATCATCCCTGCGGCGGTCTGGCCACCGGCGGGGGCGTCCCGGAGCTTGGCGATCCCGAAGTCGAGGAGCTTCACGAAGACCGCGCCTCGACGACGAAGGACGAAGACGTTGTCGGGCTTGAGGTCGCGGTGGACCACGCCCCGCTCGTGCGCGCAGTGCAGGGCGTCGCAGAGCTGCCCGAGGATGGCGAGACCCTCGTCGAGCGACAGGGCTCCCTGCCGGAGCAGCGAGGAGAGGGCCTCGCCGTCCAGGTACTCCATGACGATGTAGTACCGGTTGGGCGGGAGCATCGAGAGGTCGAAGATCCCCACGATGTTCTCGTGGCCGATGCGGTTCACCGCCCGGGCCTCGTCGTAGAAGCGGGCCACCGAGATCCGGGTTCGTCGCCATCGACTCGTGCAGGAACTTGATGGCGACGCGGCTCCCGATGACCGGGTGCTCAGCGAGGTAGACCGTGCCCATCCCGCCTCGTCCCAGCAGCCGCACGACGCGGAAGCTGCCGACGGCGGAGCCGACGAGCGGGTCGATCACCGGGGGCGGCTGGCCGTCCCCGCCGGGACTCTGCCCCATGGCGAGCGTGCCGGTTCCGGCTCCGGCGTTCCGCGCCGACGTGCACGGCTCGGCGGGAGAGTGGGAGTGTCCGCAGCTGGAACAGACGGGAGCAGGTTCGAGGGTCTTGGGCTCGTTCGGGGTCACGAAGGCCTTCTGGTGGATCCCAGGTTAGCAGGCCGGAGGGTCCCGGACACCCCTTGCGGGATGGAAGACGATGCCGTTGCGCTTGACGCGCCACCGAGGTCGCCGTCATCTACAGGCACCATGGACGCGAAAAAGCCGAGGAAGCCGGTCGCCGCCAGGTCGAAGCCGGTCGCCGCCAGGGCGAAGCCGAAGTCGCCGCCGAAGAAGAGCGCCGCGAAGACCCCCGCCAGGAAGCCCGCCAAGGCCCCCGCGAGAGCGTCCGCCAGGAAGCCCGCCAAGGCCCCAGCCAAGGCATCCCCCCCGCGCAAGGGCCCGCGCCGCAAGCTTCCATCGCGGCCGCCGCGCGTCGAGGGGCTCGACCCCGACGGCTACTTCGTCGCGCGGATCCGCGGAGAGGAGGCGGCACGCCTGGCGCCGCACCCCATGACCGAGGGCGCCGAGCGCGAGGACCGCATGAGCCTCCGCGCGCTGGCCGAGGTCCCGGTACCCCCCGACGACGAGGGTCTCGGCGACCTTCCCTCGAGCTACGGCGACGACGTCTTCGTGGGGCTTCCCAGGGACCCGCGAACCCTCTTCTTCTACTGGGACCACGCCCCGGGCACGGTCGCGCGGGCCTTCGAGTGGCTCGACCGGCCGCGGGCCCAGATCCGCGTCTACGGGCTCAGGGCCGACGGCGACTGGGAACTGGTTCGCACCTCCGAGTTCGCCCTCGAGTCGCGTGGGTTCTACGTCCACGACCTCGAGCCGGGGCGCACCTACCGGGGCGAGATCCGCGCCGTGTCGCGAGACGGACGGGAGAGGGTCGTCGGCGAGTCCGTCGAACGAGGTCGCGCTTCCGTCGTCCGGGCCCTCGCCGGTGGTGAGCGATCGGTTCGCAAGCATCCCCTGGGACCTGCCCCTCGACCGCTGGCTGCGGGAGGTTCGCGGCGCGGGAGCCTTCCCCGAGGAACTCCGGTCGCTGCTGGCCCGCCTGTCGGCTGGGTCCCCCCCGACAGCGCCGGCCTGGCAGGTCCGCTCCGAGGACGAGAGTCCGTCCTCCCCCACCAGGGCCTGGGGAGGCCGCGGTCGCCGCGGCGGCAAGAAGGGCAGGGGAGCCTAGATGCCCCGCGACGTTCTCGGCTACCTCTCGCTGCACCTCCATGCGCACCTGCCGTTCGTGCGCCACCCGGAGCACGAGGACTTCCTGGAGGAGGACTGGCTCTACGAGGCCATCACCGAGACCTACCTGCCGCTGCTTCGGGTCTTCGATCGGCTCACCGACGAGAAGATCCCGTTTCGCATCTCGATGACGATGTCGCCGCCGCTCGTCGCCATGCTCCGCGACGACCTGCTCGTCGGCCGGTACGCCAGGAAGCTCGACGGGCTCTGCGAGCTGGCCGACCGGGAGGTTCGGCGCACCCGGAACGATCCGACCTTTCACGGGCTCGCCCAGCACTACCGGCACGAGTTCCGGGAACTGCGAGGCCTCTTCGAGGACCGCTACCGCCGCGACCTGGTGGGCGCGTTCCGGCGGCTGGAGGACGCCGGTGGGCTCGAGCTCGTCACCTGCGGGGCCACCCACGGCTTCCTTCCGCTCATGCAGGGGTACCCGGAGGCAGTGCGGGCCCAGATCGCGGTGGCCGCGGCGAGCCACCGGCGCCACTTCGGGCGCAGCCCGGCCGGCATCTGGCTCCCGGAGTGCGGCTACTTCCCGGGGGTGGACGAGATGCTCGCCGAGCAGGGCATCCGCTACTTCTTCACCGACACCCACGGGATCGCCGACGCCACGCCGCGCCCGCGCTTCGGGGCCTACGCGCCGGTATTCACTCCGAGTGGCCCGGCGGCCTTCGGGCGCGACGCCGAGTCCTCGCAACAGGTCTGGAGCTCCGAGCACGGCTACCCTGGCGATCCGGAGTACCGGGAATTCTACCGGGACGTGGGCTGGGACCTCGACTGGGAGTACGTGCGTCCGTGGATCCAGCCCGACGGCAACCGCAAGAACGTGGGCATCAAGTACTTCCGCATCACCGGCAAGAGCGGCCACAAGGAGCCCTACGATCCCTGGCGCGCCCGGGAGCGCGCCGCTGCCCACGCCGGCAACTTCATGCACAACCGGGAGCGGCAGATCGAGCACCTGGCGTCGCAGATGGGGGGGACGAAGCCCATGGTGGTCTCCCCGTACGACGCCGAGCTCTACGGACACTGGTGGTACGAGGGACCGCAGTTCATCGACTTCCTGGTCCGCAAGGTGGCCTTCGACCAGAAGATCTTCCGGCTGGCCACCCCGGGCGACTACCTGCGCGAGAACCCGGAGCAGCAGGTGGCCACGCCGCCGCTCTGCTCCTGGGGCGCGGGCGGCTACGCGGGGGTCTGGCTGGACGGCTCGAACGACTGGATCTACCGCCACCTGCACAAGGCGGCCGAGCGCATGATCGCGCTGGCCCGCGACCACCCGGAGCCGGACGCCGGGACCCGGCGCGCGCTCAACCAGGCCGCCCGCGAGCTCCTGCTGGCGCAGTCCTCCGACTGGGCCTTCATCATGAAGACCGGAACCATGGTCGACTACGCCATCCGCCGCACCCGCGAGCACGTGTTGCGCTTCACCCGCCTCCACGACCAGATCCGGGCCGGGAAGGTCGATGCCGAGTGGCTCGACCAGGTCGAGTCCCGGGACAACCTGTTCCCGGAGATCGACTACCGGGTCTACAGCCCGGCCATCTGATGACCTCCCCGCGCGTTGACCGCGGGGGGCGCCCCGTCTAGCCTGCGCCAGCCCCTTCGCGGGCATGGACCGAGAGGGAAGAGAGATTCGATGTCCGAGGAACTGGGAGCCACCGAACGCGGAGATCGTCGCGCAGCGCCTGAAGAAGGCCGAGGAACTGCGACGACTTGGAGTGAACCCGTACGGCAACGGCCACTCGCCACGGCACCTGGCCCGCGACCTGCACGCACGCTACGGCGAGGCGCCCACCGAGGAGATCGCCAGGGAACCGGGCGACTGGTCGGTGGCCGGCCGGGTGCTCGCGATCCGCAGCTTCGGCAAGGCCGCCTTCCTCAAGATTCGCGACCGCTCCGGCGACATCCAGGTCTGGGTGAAGAAGGACCGGGTGGGGGAGAAGGCCTTCGAGGTCTTCAAGCTCCTCGACGTGGGCGACGTGGTGGCCTCCGGCGGGCCCGCCACCCGCACCAAGACGGGCGAGCTGACGGTGGAGGCCTCTTCCTTCACCATCCTCACCAAGGCCATCCGGCCGCTGCCCGAGAAGTGGCACGGCCTGGCCGACGTGGAGCAGCGCTACCGGCAGCGCTACCTCGACCTCGTGGCCACTCCTGGAGTGAAGGAGACCTTCGAGAAGCGGGCCCGCATCGTCTCCACCATCCGCCGCTTCCTCGACGAGCGCGGCTACCTCGAGGTCGAGACCCCCACGCTCCACAAGCCCGAGGAGGCTGGCGGCGCAGCGGCCCGCCCCTTCGAGACCCACCACAACGCACTGGGAATGGATCTGAAGCTCCGCATCGCCACCGAGCTTCACCTCAAGAGACTGGTGGTGGGCGGGCTGGAGCGCGTCTACGAGATCGGCCGCATCTGGCGCAACGAGGGCATCGACCGGCGCCACAACCCCGAGTTCACGACCATCGAGTTCTACCAGGCCTACGCCACCCACGAGGACCTCATCCGGCTCACCGAGGAGCTCTTTCAGGAACTGGCGGTGAAGGTCGCCGGCGCGGCGAAGGTGACCTACCAGGGGCAGGAGAATCGACTTCACCCCACCGTTCCCTCGCTTCTCGCTGGTGGAGATGGGGGCGAAGGCGCTGGGGCTGTCGTCGGAGGATGCGCTCTCCGGCCGAGGCCTGGGCGAGGCGCTGGCCCGGTCCGCCACCCGCGAGGGGGACAGCGAGGATGCGTGGAAGCTGGAGAAGGCCGCCAGGGCCTCCCCTGGCGAGGCACTGGCGCTGGCCTTCGAGGTCTTCTGCGAGCACCAGTTGCCGAAGGACCGCCCGGCCTTCGTGGTCGACTGGCCCATCGAGACGAGCCCGCTCTCCCGGCGCCGGGATTCCGATCCCCGGCTCGTCGACCGGTTCGAGATGTTCGTGGCCGGCATGGAGGTCGCGAACGCCTTCAGCGAGCTGAACGACCCGGCCGATCAGCGCGCCCGCTTCGAGGCCCAGGTCCAGGCCCGCACGGCGGGGGACGAGGAGGCCATGCCCTTCGACGAGGACTTCGTGCGGGCGCTCGAGCACGGGATGCCGCCCACGGCCGGCGAGGGGATCGGCATCGACCGCGTGGCCATGCTGCTCACCGACTCGTCGTCCATCCGCGACGTGATCCTCTTCCCGCTTCTGAAGCCGAGGGAGTAGCCCCTGGCGCCGGTCTTCTCCTGGCGCACCTTTGCGCTGGCCGCCGCCGGGGTGCTCCTCGCTCCTCCGCTGGCGGCGCTTGGCCACGTCTTCCTTTCCGATCGCATGGGGCTTCCGGCCGGCACGGCTTCCGGCCTGGCGCTCGCTGCCGGAGCGGTCTGGGCGGCGGGTGGAGGGGCCGCGTCGTCGGTGGCCGGGCGGCGCCTCGCCTTCTACGAGATCGTGGCGGCGACGCTTCTCCTGCTCGCTCTCGCGCTCGGCCCGCTCGTGCTCCTGCTCCCGGCTCTGCGCGGGCTGCCGCTCGTCCTCCATACCTGGGAGTACCAGGGACGGGTGGTGCTGGTGGCGGGGCTGCTCCTCACCTGCCTATCGGCCGGGGCGCTGGCCTTTCTCGGATCCACGGTGGCCTTCCTGCTTTTCGGTTCGGGCCGCTTCGACCCGTCCCTGGGCTACGAGCTCTACGTGGCCCGGAGCCACCTGCGGCTCAACGCCCGGATGCTCGGGGCGCTGTTTCTCATCGTGGTCACCGGGGTCATCCCCGGCATGCTGGCCGGGGTGGCCTGGTCGGCCTGGCGCGACCGCGTGGCGCGCCGCGCGGCCATGGCCGGGGATCCGCACGAGCGTCCGCGCCTCCCGGCCACCATGCTGATGACCCTCATCTCCATCGGCGGCGTGGCCACCGGGGTCTGGGCGCTGACCGTCGTGCTCTCGGTGATGAGCGGCTTCGAGCAGGATCTCAAGTCCAAGATCCTGGGCGCCCACGCTCACGGGGTCGTCCTCAAGTACGGGCAGAACGACTTCACCGACTGGCGGGGGACGCAGGACCGGGTGCTCGGCGTACCCGGGGTGGCGGCCTCCACCCCCTTCCTCTACGCCGAGGTCATGCTCTCGGCCGGCCAGAACCTCACCGGGTCGGTGCTGAAGGGCATCGACACGTCCACGGTGGGCCGGGTGACCGAGATCCCCAGGAACCTCGACAAGGGCAGGCTCGAGTGGCTCGATCGGCCCGACGAGATCCCGGAGGCCGCCCCTCGCGCCCTGCTTCGCGACGCGCTCGAAGGCACCGGGAAGGCACCTCCCGCCCCCCCGGCCCCCCGCGAGACGCTCCCCGGGATCCTGCTCGGGCGTGAGCTCGCGCGCGGCCTTCGCGTGGGCGTCGGAGATCTGGTGAACGTCGTGTCGCCCTTCGGCGACATCGGCCCGGCCGGCCCGCAGCCGAAGAGCCGGCCCTTCCGGGTGGCCGGCATCCTCTACAGCGGCTTCTACGAGTACGACGCCAAGTTCGCCTATCTCCAGCTCGCCGAGGCCCAGCGGTTCTTTGGCACCGGCGACTCGGTCACCGGCCTCGAGCTGAAGATGAAGGACGTGAACACGGCCCGGCCGGTGATGCGCCGCGTGCTGGGCGCGCTCGAGGGCTACCCGTTCCGGACCAAGGACTGGGGCGAGATGAACCGGAACCTCTTCTCGGCGCTGATGATGGAGCGGATCGCCATGGCGGTCATCCTGGGCTTCATCATGCTGGTGGCGAGCTTCATCGTGGTGGCCACCCTCGTCATGCTGGTCCTGGAGAAGACGCGAGAGATCGCGGTGCTCCGCTCCATGGGGGCGACCACCACCAGCATCATGAAGATCTTCGTGGCCGAGGGGCTCGCCATCGGGGCGGTGGGAACGGGCTTCGGCTTGCTGCTCGGCCTGGGCACGACCTCGCTGGTGTCCAAGGTGGGCATCCCGCTCGACCCGGAGGTCTACTACATCAGCCATCTTCCCGTTCTCGTGGACGGTGGGGACTTCGCCCTGGTGGCGCTGGCCGCGGTGGCGCTCTCCTACCTGGCAACCATCTACCCGGCCACCCGCGCCGCCCGGCTCGAGCCGGTGGACGGGCTCAGGAGCGAGTGATGGCCCCGCCGCTCCTCGCCATCGAAGGGCTGTCGAAGGCCTACCTCACCGGAGGTCGCCGGCTGGCGGTGCTCCAGGACGTGAGCCTGGAGATCGCGGCCGGCGAGATGGTGGCCCTCACCGGACCCTCGGGCGCCGGGAAGAGCACCTTCCTCCACCTGGTGGGCGCCCTCGACGCGCCGACTGCCGGCCGCATCCTCTTCGAGGGGCGCGACCTCGCCTCCCTCGAGGAGGGCGACCTGGCCCGCTTTCGCAACGAGTCGGTGGGATTCGTGTTCCAGAGCCACCACCTCCTGCCCGAGTTCACCGCGGTCGAGAACGCCATGATGCCTGGCCTGGTGCGGCGCCTGTCGCGGGGCGTGGCCCGGCGACGCGCCGAGGAGAGCCTGGCGCGGGTGGGGCTCTCCGACCGGCTCGAACATCGCCCGGGGGAGCTCTCCGGGGGTGAGCAGCAGCGGGTCGCGCTGGCACGCGCGCTCGTCCTGCAGCCGCGGCTGCTCCTCGCCGACGAGCCCACCGGGAACCTGGATCCCCAGACCGCCGCGGGCATCCACGAGCTCCTCCAGGAACTGAACCAGGACCTCGGAATCACCGGGGTCGTGGTCACCCACAACGAGACCCTGGCGGCGTCACTGGGCCGCAGGATCCGTCTCGTGGCCGGCCGGCTGGCCTAGGCGCCCGGAAGAACGGCCAATTGCCTTTGAGGTTTTTCCGGGCATGCACTAGATTCCGCGGCTCCGTGAGGAGCACCCTCCCCATCGCCGCGATCCTGTACCTGCTCGCCGGGCCGGCCCTTGCCCGGGGCGGGGAGGAGCCGCCCACCGCGACGCCCGAGGCTGCGCCCACGGCCACGCCCGCGCCTGCGCCCACGGCCACCTCGTCCGAGCCCACCGTCGCCGCCATCGAGGTCGAGGGCAACCGGCGCGTGGAGACCGACGCCATCAAGGGGGTGATGGTCACCAAGGTCGGCTCGCCAATCGATGCGAGGTCCATCCAGCAGGACGTCCGCTCGGTGATGAAGCTCGGCTACTTCGCCGACGTCAGCATCGAGGAGAAGGGCCCGCCGGAGAAGCTCATCCTGGTGGTGAAGGTGGTCGAGAAGCCCTCGGTGCAGGACTACCGCATCGAGGGGAACGACGAGATCGGGAGCGACGACTTCAAGGAAGCCATCGAGGTCAAGCGCTACGCCATCCTGGACGCCGCTGCGGTCCGCAAGAGCGTGAAGAAGATCCAGGAGAAGTACACCGAGAAGGGCTACTACCTCGCCGAGGTCACCTCCCGGGTGGAGGAAAAGCCCGACAACCAGGTGGTGGTGGTCTTCGTCGTGAACGAGCGGGCCAAGGTCCAGGTTCGCCGCATCCACTTCCTGGGAAACGAGCACGTCCCCAAGGACGAGATCATCCCCTTCATGCAGACGCAGGAGGGGAGCTTCCTGGCCTTCCTCTCCTCTGCGGGCACCTACAAGGAGGAAGCCTTCCAGCGCGACCTCCAGGCCATCCAGGCCGTGTACCTCGAAAGAGGTTACGTGAACGTCAAGGTGGGCAAGCCCGCCATTGCCCTCAGCCCGGACCGAACCTCGCTCTTCATCAGCATCCCCATCGACGAAGGGGAGCAGTACACCATCGGGAAGGTGGACTTCAGCGGGGATCTCCTGGGGATGCGGCCGTTCCTGCCCCAGCTCCTCCAGTCCACCTCGGGCGATCTCTTCGTCCGCTCCAAGGTCGGCCACGACCTCTTCGCGGTGGCCGACTTCTTCAAGGACATGGGGTACGCCTACGTCAACGTCAATCCGATGACGAACCTGGATCCGAAGGCGAAGACGCTGGGGCTCACCTTCGACGTCCAGCCCGGCCAGAAGGTCTACTTCGAACGCATCGAGATCCAGGGGAACCCCAAGACCCGCGACAAGGTGATCCGGCGCGAGCTGCGGATCTACGAGGGCGAGCTCTACAGCGCCGAGGCCATCAAGAACTCCAAGCAGCGCCTGACCGCGCTCGGCTTCTTCGAGGTCGCCGAGATCACGACCCGAAAGGGAAGCGCGGACGACCGGATCATCGCGGTGGTCGAGGTGAAGGAGAAGGCCACCGGCACCTTCCAGATCGGCGCCGGCTTCTCCTCCTACGAGAACTTCATCCTCACCGCCCAGGTCAGCCAGAACAACTTCTTCGGCTGGGGCCAGACCCTCTCCCTCCAGGTCCAGTGGTCGTCGCTCCGGCAGCTCGGCCAGATCCAGTTCGTCGAGCCCTACTTCTTCGACACCAAGTGGACCTTCGCCTTCGACCTCTACGCGAACGAGAACCTCTACGCCAACTTCACCCGTGCCGCGCTGGGCGGGTCGCTCACGTGGGGTTACGAGCTGGCCGGCCTCTCCTGGCTCATCCCTTCCGCCTCGAAGCTCGAAGACCTGAGGATCTTCGCGACCTACACGCTGGAGAAGATCCGCGTCACCTCGTCGGTCCAGGACCTGCTGCTCTACAATCGCTTCCGATCCGGGGTCACGAGCGCGGTCCGCTTGTCGGTGGCCTGGGACCGCCGCGACAACCGGCTTTTCCCGACATCCGGTTTCTTCCTCACGGCGGCCCTCGACCTGGCCCCGCCGCTCCTGGCGCCGGGGTGGCTCTTCGGCAGCCAGGTGAACCTCTTCTACCGGGAGACCCTGGAGTTCCGTCTCTACCAGAACATCTGGCAGGGGCTGACGGGGCGCTTCCGGCTGCTCGCCGGCGTCGTCCGCGGCTGGGACGCCAACCACCCGGTGCCGGTGTCCGAGCTCTACTACCTGGGTGGGGTGAACACCATCCGCGGCTACCGGCTCTACTCAATCTCGCCGGTGGCGCTGGTGGGCAACACCGCCAATCCCGACTCGGCCCTTCGCCAGCTCCAGGTGGGAGGCAACAAGCAACTCGTGCTCAACTTCGAGCTCGAGTACCCCATTTTCGAGAAGATGGGCATCCGGGCGGTGGTGTTCTTCGACATGGGCAACGCCTTCACGCCCGGGGCCTACACCGACCCGACCGTGTCCCTTTCCCTCTACAAGGCCGTGGGCTTCGGCTTCCGCTGGTTCAGCCCCATTGGCCCGCTCCGCTTCGAGTGGGGGTTCCCGCTCAACCGCCGCCGCGACCCCGTGACCGGCGCCTACATCGACGCTCCACTTGACTTCCAGTTCACCATCGGCAGCTTCTTCTGACCGACCCGAGAGGAGAAACCATGCGCAACGTCATCGTTCTCGCCGCCATCACGCTGGCGATCGCCGTCCCCCAGGCCGCCCGCGCCGCCGAGCTCAAGATCGGCTTCGTGAACCTCCAGCAAGCCGTCAGCGAGGTCGACGAGGGCAAGGCGGCCCGCGACGCCCTCAAGAAGGAGTTCGAGCAGAAGCAGAAGACGCTCGACGACAAGCAGAACGAGCTGAAGAGGTTGAAGGACGACCTCGAGAAGCAGATGGTCGTCATGTCGGAGGAGGCCAAGCGCGAGAAGGCCATGGATTTCGAGCGCAAGGTCAACGAGATGCAGCAGGTCTACGTCCAGATGCAGAAGGACCTGTCCGACCGCGAGCGGGAGATGATGAAGGTCATCTTCGACAAGATGGAGGCCGTCATCAAGGACATCGCCCAGGCCGAGGGCTACGCATACGTGTTCGAGCAGCAGAACGCCGGGCTCATCGTCGCCCCGCCCAGCGCCAACATGACGAACGAGCTCGTCCGGCGGTACAACGCCAAGTACAAGGGAGCCGCCGCCCCGGCCAAGAAGGCCGACGGCAAGAAGCCGGCCCCGGCAGCGGTCCCGGCGCCGAAGTAGGAGGTTCCGTGCACTTCACCCTCGCCGAGCTGGCGAAGCGTGTCGGCGGGCGCGTCGAGGGGGACGGGTCCCTTCGCATCGAGCGGGTCATGCCGCTCGACGAGGCCGGTCCGACCGACGTCAGCTTCTTCGTGAACCGCAAGTACGGGGAGGCCTTCGCCGCCACGCGCGCCGGTGCGGTCATCGTGGGGGAGGGCGAGCCGGCCCCGGCCGGGCGGACGCTCCTCCGCGCTGCCGACGCCTACCTGGCCTTCGCCAAGGTCTCGACGCTGTTTCACCCGCCTCGCGAGTCGGTGCCCGAGGTCTCGTCGCGCGCCTCCATCGCCCCGGGCGCCCGGGTCGACCCGAGCGCCGAGGTGAAGGACTTCGTCTTCGTGGGGGCGAGCGCGTCGGTGGGAGCGCGGACCATCCTCTTCCCGGGCGTCGTGATCGGGGAGGGGGCGCGCGTCGGGGACGACTGCATCCTCCACCCGAACGTGGTGGTCCGGGAGCGATGCATCGTGGGAAATCGCTGCATCCTCCAGCCCGGCGCGGTGGTGGGCGGCGACGGGTTTGGCTTCGCCTTCGACATGGAGGGCGACGGGTCCGGACCGCGTCACTACAAGGTCCCGCAGTCGGGGATCGCCGAGCTCGAGGACGACGTGGAGCTGGGTGCCAACAGCTGCGTCGACCGCGCGACCCTGGGGCGGACCGTGATTCGCAGGGGGGCGAAGATCGACGACCTCGTCATGATCGCCCACAACGTCGACTTCGGACCGCTCTCCCTGGCGGCCGCGCAGGTGGGAATCTCCGGTTCGACCAAGGTCGGGATGGGCGTCATCCTCGGGGGCCAGGTCGGGCTGGTCGGACACCTCGACATCGGCGACGGCGCCCGCCTCGGCGCGCAGTCGGGCGTCATGAACGACATCCCGGCGGGTGAAACCCACAGCGGCTACCCGGCCGGCCCGCACCGCGACTGGTTGCGGGAAATGGGCGCCATCCACCAGCTCCCCCAGCTGATCAAGCGGGTCCGCGAGCTGGAGAAGGCCATGAAGAAGATCCAGGAGGACGAATGAGCGATCGCCCCAAGCCGCTGATGGACGTCATCGCCATAGAGGCCATCCTCCCGCACCGGTTCCCGTTCCTGCTCGTGGACCGGGTGATCTCGATGGAGCCGATGAAGAAGCTGGTGGCCGTGAAGTGCGTCACGGTCAACGAGCCCTTCTTCGCCGGGCACTTTCCCGGACACCCGGTCATGCCCGGCGTGCTCATCCTGGAGGCGCTGGCCCAGGCCGCGGCGCTGCTCGCCAAGGGGTCCATGGCCAACGCCACCGACGACAAGGTCACCTACCTCATGGCCATCGACAACGCCCGCTTCCGCAAGCCGGTGGTGCCCGGAGACCGGCTCGAGCTGCACGTCGAGGTGGTGAGGCAGAAGGGGGCCATCTGGAAGGAGAAGGGAATCGCCATGGTCGACGGCGAGGTCGTGGCCGAGGCCGAGTTCATGGCCGTCCTGGTCGATCGGAAGAAGGAAGGCTGACCGTGGCCATCCATCCCACGGCCATCGTGGCGGCCGGAGCCGAGCTCGATCCGAGCTGCGAGATCGGGCCGTTCGCCGTCATCGGACCCCTGGTCAAGATGGGGCGCAACAACGTGGTGGGCGCCCACGCCGTCGTCGAGGGACGCACCACCATCGGCAACGGGAACCGCATCTGCGCGCATGCCGTCGTCGGCGCGCCGCCGCAGGACCTCAAGTATCGGGGAGAGGACACGCGGCTCGAGCTGGGCGACGGGAACGTGGTCCGCGAGTTCGCCTCCGTCCACACCGGGACGGTGGGGGGCGGCGGCGTCACCCGCCTGGCCAGCCACTGCCTGATCATGGCCTCGGCCCACGTCGCCCACGACGTCCAGCTGGGCGATCGCTGCATCGTGGCCACCTTCTGCGCGCTGGCCGGACACGTGGAATCCGAGGACGGCGCCATCTTCGGAGGCGTCTCCGCCGTCCAGCAGTTCACGCGCATCGGGAGGCTCGCGTACATCGGCGGGCTCACCGGCGTGAACATGGACGTGGCGCCCTACCTCATGGTCTCGGGACCTCGCGGCGAGGTGGTGGGCATCAACTCGGTGGGGATGCAGCGCGCCGGCTTCACCGAGGAGCAGGTGGGGCGGGTGAAGGATGCCTACCGGATCGTCTTCCGCGCCAAGCTTCCCCTGCAGGACGCGCTCGCGCAGGTCCGGGCCGAGATGGGGCAGCACCCCGAGATTGCACACTGGGTGAAGTTCATCGAGGGCTCCGAACGCGGGATCCTGAGGTAGCCATGGCCACCATCGGCCTCATCGCCGGCGGTGGGCGCTTTCCACTCCTCTTCGCCGAGAGCGCCCGGCGCGCCGGCCACAAGGTGGTGGCGGCCGCCCACCTGAACCAGACCGACCCGGGGCTCGAGAAGCTCGTCGACGGCGTCACCTGGGTGAAGCTCGGCCAGTTCGGCAAGGTGCTCGACGCGCTGAAGGCCGCGGGGTGCACCCAGGTCGTCATGCTCGGGTCCATCACCAAGGCCCGTTTCTTCCGCGACGCCTGGCTCGACGGGCTGGGCGTCCAGATCATGGCGCGACTGGCCGTGAAGAGCGACGACAGCGTGCTGCGAGCCATCGCCGGGGCGCTCGAGGAGCGGGGGCTGGCCGTGACCGATCCGACCGCCTACCTCCAGGACAGGCTGGCCCGCGAGGGCGTGATGGGGCGGCGCGAGCCCACCGAGGATCAGTGGGCCGACGCCCGCTACGGCCTCGAGCTGGCACGGGCCATCGGACGGCTCGACCTGGGGCAGACCGTGGTCGTGAAGGACCTCGTGGCGCTCGCCGTCGAGGCGCTCGAGGGCACCGACGCCTGCATCCGCAGGGGCGGCCAGCTGGCGAAGGAAGGGGGCGTCGTCGTGAAGGCCGTGAAGCCCCAGCAGGACCGTCGCTTCGACCTTCCCGCCGTCGGCCCCGACACCATCGACTCGATGCGGGAGGCGGGCTGCCAGGTCCTGGCCGTCGAGGCCGGTGGCACGCTGGTGATGGACGTGGACGAGATGGTCCGCCGCGCCGACA
This sequence comes from uncultured delta proteobacterium, assembly GCA_963700085.1. GTDB lineage: Bacteria > Myxococcota > Myxococcia > Myxococcales > Anaeromyxobacteraceae > CAIOAK01. The sequence continues at coordinate 385,541 of CAVOWI010000012.1, read as the reverse complement.
CGGCGAAGATCGCGCTGGTGGGAATCCGCTGATGCCCTGGCTGCGCGAGGTTCCGGGCGCCGTCGTCCTGGAGGTCCTGGTGCAGCCGCGCGCCTCCCGGACCCGCCCGGTCGGCGAGCACGGCGGCCGCCTCAAGATCCAGCTCGCCGCGCCCCCGGTGGACGGCGAGGCCAACCGGGCGCTGGTGGAGTTCCTGGCCGACACGCTGGGCGTCCGGAAGGGCGACGTCTCCATCGAGCGTGGCGAGACCGGTCGGCGCAAGACCATCCGAGTGGCCGGAGCGGGCGCCGACGCGGTCCGGGCCGCCCTCCGCTGAACCGTCCGCCGTTGCTGGCACCCTCCCGGGGGGGCATGTTATGAAGCCCGCCCGATGAGCCCGAACCAGCCCGAGCCGACGTCCCGCTTCCTCCGCGCCTGTCGAAACCTGCCCGTGGACCGCATCCCGGTCTGGATGATGCGCCAGGCCGGCCGCTACCAGCCCAGCTACCGGGCGGTGCGCCAGAGGGTCGGCTTTCTCGAGCTCTGCCACTCGCCCGAGCTCATCGCCCAGGTGACGGCCTCGCCGATCGACGAGTTCGGCTTCGACGCCGCCATCCTCTTCTCCGACATCCTCATCCACCTGCCGGCCATGGGGCTCGACCTCTCCTTCGAGAAGGGAGAGAAGGGCAAGGGGGACGGCGGACCCAAGATCGCGAACCCGGTTCGCACCCGAGCCGACGTCGATGCCCTGAAGATCCCCGACCCGGCGCGCGACCTGCCGTACGTCGCGGCGGGCATCCGAGCCATCCAGAAGACGCTGGCCGGCCGGGTGCCGCTCGTCGGCTTCGTAGGCGGGCCGTTCACGGTGGCGAGCTACGCGGTCGAGGGGGGCAGCCAGGGATTCACGCGTCTGAAGACCCTCCTCTACACCGACCCGGTCGCCACCCACGCGCTCTTCGAGAAGCTCACCCGGGCCGCCATCGTGCAGTTGCAGGCACAGGTCGAGGCCGGCGCCCAGGCCGTCCAGATCTTCGAGAGCTGGCTCGGCGAGCTGGGGCGCGAGGACCTGGAGGCCTACGTCTTCCCGTACCTGGCGCGCATCGCCGAGGCGATCCGGCCACTGGGCGTGCCCACCATCCTCTTCTCCACCACGACGAGCACCCACATCGGCCCGATGTCGAAGCTCGGGTACGACGTGCTCTCGGTCGACTGGCGCATCCCGATCGCCGAGGCTCGTGCCCAGGCGCCCAGCCTGGCCTTCCAGGGAAACCTGGACTCCATCCTGCTGCTCGGGCCCCAGAAGCTGCTCCTCGAGCGAACTCGCGCTCTCCTGGAAGAGGGGAGCCGGCGCCCCGGTTACATCTTCAACCTGGGACACGGCATCACCCCGCCCACCCCGCCGGAGAACGTGAAGGCGGTCGTCGACGCGGTCCACGCCTTCCCCGTGCCCCGTGGGTGAGCCGTGACCTCCATCCCGTCGCCCGACCTGATCAAGAAGTACGACCGCCCCGGGCCGCGCTACACCAGCTACCCCACCGCACCGGAGTGGACCGACGCGCTCGGTCCCGCCCAGTTCGCCGAGCACCTGGCCCGGGCCGACGCCCAGAAGGGCCCGCTCTCGATCTACGTCCACCTCCCGTTCTGCCGGGAGATGTGCCGCTTCTGCGGCTGCAACGTGGTCGCCACCCACGACCGCACCCGCGCCGACGCCTACCTCGACGTCCTCGAGAAGGAGGTCGCGCTGGTGGCGAAGCACCTGCCCAACCGGCGCACCTTCACCCAGCTCCACTGGGGTGGCGGCACACCCACGTTCCTCGACGAGAAGCAGCTCACCCGCTGCCACGAGATCATCACCCGCCACTTCCAGATCGCGCCCGACGGGGAGAAGGCCGTGGAGATCGACCCGGCCATCACCACCCGGTCGCAGATCGACCTGCTCGCCGAGCTGGGATTCAACCGCATCTCCATGGGCGTCCAGGATTTCGACCCCAAGGTGCAGGAGACGGTGGGGCGCATCCAGGGCGAGAAGGAGACCGCCGACCTGGTGCAGGCGGCCCGCGACAACGGCTTCAAGGGCGTGAACCTCGACCTCATCTACGGCCTTCCCTACCAGACGCCCGAGACCTGGAAGAGGACGCTCGAACGGATCCTCGCCATCCACCCCGACCGCATGGCGGTGTTCGGCTTCGCCTACGTGCCCTGGGTGAAGCCCCACCAGCGGCTCCTGCCCGAGCAGGCGCTCCCGAAGACCTCCGAGCGGGTGGCCCTCTTCTTCGACGCGGTGGAAACCTTCACGAGGTCGGGCTACCGGCTCATCGGCCTCGACCACTTCGCGCTCGAGAGCGACGAGATGGCCCGGGCCCAGGACGAGGGCACGCTCACCCGCAACTTCCAGGGCTACACCGTGCGCCCGGCCGACGACACCATCGCCTTCGGGATGACCTCCATCTCCGACCTGGGCGGAGCCTACGCCCAGAACGCCCACCGGCTCCGGGACTGGGCCGAGAAGGTGGAGGGCGGGATCCTGCCGGTGGTGAAGGGCGCGTCGGTCTCGGAAGACGACGTGATGCGTCGCCACGTGATCAACCGCGTGATGTGCCTGCTCCGGCTCGACCTGCGCGAGGTGGAGGAGAAGTTCGGCAAGAAGGCCCGCGCCGAGATCGAGGACTCGATGAAGGCGGCCCTCCCGGAACTCGTCGCCGACGGCCTCGTCACCTTCGACGGAGACGTGCTCCGGGTCACCCCGGTCGGCCAGTTGCTCGTCCGCAACGTCGCCATGATGTTCGACGCCTACCTGCCCAGGCGGGCCCAGGACAAGAAGCCGACCTTCTCCCGGACCATCTAGGTGCCGCGACCCAGGCCTGGGCCTCCATGAAGACCGCCGTCTTTCTCATGAACCTGGGCGGTCCCCGGTCGCTCGAAGAGGTGAAGCCCTACCTCCGCGACCTGTTCGGCGATCCGCTGGTGATCTCGGCGCCTTTCGGGCCCTTCCGCCCGCTCTTCGCCCGGCTGATCAGCCACCTGCGCGCCCCGTCGTCGGCCGAGAAGTACCAGCTCATCGGCGGCCGCTCCCCGCTCGTGGAGGGAACCGAGGCACAGGCCAGGGCGCTGCAGGCCGAGCTGGGCCCGGATTTCACCGTGCACCTCGCCATGCGCTGCGGTCATCCCAGCACCGGGGAGGGGATTCGCGACGCGCTGGCCGCCGGAGCCGAGCAGGCGATCTCGTTGCCCCTCTATCCACAGTTCGCGAATGCCACCACGACCAGTTCCCTGCGAGAGATGCGGCGGCTCTGGCCGAGGGAGAAGCCGCTCTTCGAGATTCTGCAGCTACCCCGATCACCCACGATACCTGGAGGCCTCCGCCGCCACCCTCCGGGACGCCATCGCCCGGGTGAAGCCGGAGAATCGTGACCGGCTGCTCGTCGTGTTCAGCGCCCACGGCCTGCCCATGAGCCAGGTGAGGAAGGGCGACCCGTATCCCCGGGAGGTCGAGGCCAGCGCCCGTGGCACCGCGGAGCTGGCCGGGGTGAAGGACTTCCAGATCACCTTTCAGTCCAGGGTGGGCCCGGCGAAGTGGCTCGGTCCGGACACCAGCCAGTGGCTCGAGAAGAACGCCCTCGGCCGAGCCGTGGTGACCCATCCGATCGCCTTCGTCTCCGAGCACCTGGAGACGCTCTACGACATGGACATCCTGGCCGCCGACGCGGCCAGGAAGGGCGGCGCGGTCGAGTACCACCGTGCCGCTGCGGTCGGTGTTCACCCCGAGTTCACGGGGGCGCTGGTAGATCTGGTCCGGGCCACGCTCGCGAGCGCGGTCCCGGCACCTCGACCGTAGCGTGCCCGCTCAGCGATCCGGGGTCGGTCGGGCCGTCTCGGTCGGGCGCAGGTCGAGCGCGCCGGCGCGCACCAGGAACCACAGGAGCGACGCCGGACGGCCCGGGCCCGACAGGAGCGTCCGGATCGACCGGTGGCCGTCCAGACCGGCGACGGTCCGGAGGTCGTCCTCCCCGAACGCGATGTCGCGGGACAGGACAGGGAAGGCGCCCGACCGCACCGGTACCTCCTCCTGGACCTCCGCGAGTGCCGCGGCGTAGGAGGGCTCGTCCGCCGCCATCCGGAGGCCCTCGAGGAGCGGGGCGAGCGCCGGTACCGGCGCGGAGCGGACCTCGAGTGCGAAGTCGGAGCCCGGGTGGAAGGAGTAGGCGCGAGCGCTGCGGGCGCAGAGGGAGGCCAGCGCGCCGGAGACGTCTGCGGTGTGCCGCTCCCCGGCCACCTGCACGCCGACGGTCGCTCCGCGCAGGAGGAAGACGAGGTCGGCTCCGCCCGGGTGCTCGATGGCAAGGACCCCGTCGGCGGCCGATCGCCAGAGGCGAACCAGCAGGTCTGCCAGGGCAGCGAAGCCGAGCTCGCCGGTCTCGATGGCCGGGCGTCCGAGGACATGCGCCGTGCCGGGCCTGGACACCGGGGGCGCCGACGGGAGCGAGCGCGGCGCCGGGGCGCCCAGCCGGATGCGGAGGCGGCGCGCCATCTCCGGCAACGGTTCGGTGACGCCCAGGATGTGGAGGTCGGGGTCGGCGTCCTGCATGCGTGCAGCGAGATCCTCGGCCGCGCCACGAGGCAGCCGCCGGGCCAGGACGGCGGCGCGCGGGGAGAACGCGGAGAAGGCCTCCCAGGCCGCCTCGGGATCGGCGGTGGAGAGTACCTCGAGCCCCTCGTTCTCGAGGGCCCGTTCGAGGAGTTCGCGGGAAGCCGGGTCCCGGTCCACGATGAGGATGCGCGCCAAGCGCCCTGATTGTACGTTGGCCTGCGATGCGGAACGACTTCCTCGTCCCGCGAAGGAGGAAGAGGCCATGATGCTGCTCCTCATCCGACACGGACCGGCAGGGGATAGGGAAGCCTGGCGAGCGCTCGGGAAGGAGGACTTCCTGCGGCCGCTCACCGCCGACGGCCGCGCCCGCACGCGCGCAGCCGCGAAGGGCCTGGCGCGGATCGTCGACCGGCCCCAGGCCATCGCAACCAGCCCGCTTGCCCGGGCCATGCAGACCGCCGACCACGTGGCACAGGTATTCGGGGTGGAGGCGGCGGAGGAACTGCACGCCATCCTGCCGGCCGGCGCGCCCGCCGACGTGCTGCCGTGGCTCACGGCCAGGGCGAAGCTCGATCTCGTGGCGCTCGTCGGCCACGAACCGCACCTGGGAAGGCTTGCGAGCTGGCTGCTCGCCCGCTCGAGGGGTTCCTTCCTGGAGCTGAAGAAGGGCGGGGCGTGCCTGCTCGACCTGGGGCCGCGTCCCCGTCCCGGTGGCGCTCGAATGGTCTGGATGCTCGCGCCCGCCCAGTTGCGGCGCCTGGGCCGATGACCCCGGCCGCCGGGCGCGGTAAGAGAGACCCGTGCGCCGCCCCGCCCCGCCGCCCATGCCCGGACTGTTCGATCGGCCGCCTCCCCGGGAGCCCCTGGTCCTCACGGTGGGGGAGCTCTCGAACCGGCTCAAGGGCGCGGTCGAGCCGGCCTTCCGCGACGTCTGGGTCGCCGGCGAGGTGGGGAACCTCCGGCGACAGCCCAGCGGTCACGTCTACTTCACGCTGAAGGACGCGGCTGCAGCCGTGGACGCGGTGCTGTGGGCCTCCACGGCGCGCAAGGTGCCATTCGACCTCCGGGATGGCATCGAGGTGGTGGTGCACGGCCGGATCGAGATCTACGCACCCCGAGGCCGTTACCAGCTGGTCGTCCAGGAGGTCGAGCCGCGCGGCGCGGGCGCCCGGGCGCTGGCACTCCAGGAACTCAAGGACAGGCTCGCCGCCGAGGGTCTCCTCGACCCGGCGCGCAAGCGAGCCCTTCCGTTCCTGCCCACGCGAATTGGCGTCGCGACCAGTCCGGCGGGGGCTGCGCTGCAGGACTTCCTGCGGGTGCTGCACGGCCGCTTCCCGGGCGCGCAGGTCTTCGTGGCCGGCTGCCGCGTGCAGGGGGAGGGTGCGGCCGCCACGGTGATCTCGGCGCTGCGCCTCCTCGTCGACTTCGGCGTGGACGTGGCGGTGGTCACGAGAGGCGGCGGGTCGGCCGAGGACCTCTGGGAGTTCAACGACGAGCGGCTCGCCCGATTCATCGCAGCCTGCCCGGTTCCGGTGGTGAGCGCCGTGGGGCACGAGGTGGACGTCACCGTCGCCGACCTGGTGGCCGACGTCCGCGCCGCCACGCCCACCCACGCCGCCGAGGTGGTCGTGCCGGTGCGCGACGACCTGGCCGCCTCGCTCGCCGCCCTGCGCGGTCGGCTGGTCCGTGCGGAAGGGAACGCGGTGGGGCAGAGGCGACGCGTGCTGCGCGCTCTCCGGGCCGAGCTCACCGACCCGCGACGGATCCTCTCCGACCAGCGCCGCCGGCTCGATGACCTCGTCCATCGCGGGGAGGGGACGGTGACCGTCCGGCTTCGCAGCGAGCGAGCCAGGGTGGCCGGAAGCGCCGAGGCCCTGCGGAGGCTCGAGCCGAGGGCGCTGCTCCGGGAGCTTCGCCGGAGGCGGGACGCCGCGCGGGAGCGGCTGCAGGCCTGGAGCGCCGCCACCTTCCGCCGGGAGTCCTCCCGCCTCGCCTCCCTGGCCGCGCGGCTCGAGCCGGCCAACGTGGCGAAGATCCTCTCCCGAGGCTTCGCGCTGGCCCTGGCCGACGGGCGGCTCCTGCGGCGCAGTGCCGACACCGCGCCAGGCGCCCCGTTGCGCGTGGTGCTCGGGGAGGGATGGCTCGACGCCCGTGTCGAGTCCACGGATGCCCCGCCCGATCCGATTCCCGGGCGCTCCGACGCGCCGGATGAGGCATAGTATGGCCGTGAGCCGGGAGAAGAAGACGCAGCAGGACGCCGCCCCCGAGCCCTACGACAAGGTCGTGGAGCGGCTCGAGAAGCTCGTCGAGGAGCTCGAGGGGGGAAGGCTCTCGCTCGAGCAGTCGATCGAGACCTTCGCCGAGGGCGTGAAGCTGGCCCGGGATGCCGGGAAGAAGCTCGACGAGTCGGAACGCCGGGTGGAGCAGCTCCTCCGCGCCGAGGACGGCTCGGTCGAGGCGCGGCCGCTCGGAGACGATGACGAGGGCCCATGACGGAACGCAAACCCAAGGTCACCATCGTCGACGACGACCGGGACACGCGGGAGATGCTGACCCTCGCGCTCCAGCTGGAAGGGTTCGATGTCTCCCAGGCGGCGAACGGCCTGAGGCTCATCTCGGCCATGCACGTCGACCGCCCCGACGTCATCCTGCTCGACGTCATGATGAGCTGGATCGACGGCTTCGAGCTGTGCCGGGCCATCAAGAAGAACCCCACCTTCGGCGACATCCCGGTCATCTTCATCACCGCCCGCAAGAGCCCCGAGGACGAGCGAACCGGCCGGGAAGCGGGCGCCGCCGACTACTTCACGAAGCCGCTCGACGTCGACCGGCTCATCGAGCGAATCCGGGAGATGCTGGCGACGCGGAAGGCCGCTCGTCCCCCCTCCGGCGCGACCTGAACAGGACCTCCGTGAAGGCGCCCTTCGCTCTCGACACCTATCTCGCAGGCGTGGCAGGCCGCGTGGATGCGGAACTTCGCGGCGCTGCCGAGGAGGGCGCGCGCGGTGGTCCGGCCCGGCTCTGGGAGGCGGTGGGCTACGCGCTGCTCGGAGGCGGCAAGAGGCTCCGGCCGGCGCTGGTCTGCGCCACCGCCGAGGCCTTCGGCGCGCCCACCGGGGAGGGAAGCCTGGCGCTGCGTTTCGCGTCGGCGCTGGAGATGATCCACACCTATTCGCTCGTCCACGACGACCTGCCCTGCATGGACGACGACGACCTGCGGCGCGGACGTCCCACCGTCCACCGGGCCTTCGACGAGGCCACCGCCGTGCTGGCGGGCGACGCGATGCAGTCCCTGGCGTTCGAGCACCTTCTCGCCTCCCCCTCCACCGATGGCCGCCCCGCGCTGCTGGCTTCTCTGCTCGCCTCGGGGGCCACCCGCATGGTCGAGGGCCAGTCGCTCGATCTGGAGGCGGAGACCCATCCGCCCGGCCTGGACGGCGTCCTGGATCTGCAGCGCCGCAAGACCGGTGCCCTTCTCTCGGCCTCGGTGGTCGGGGGCGCCATCGCCGCGACGGGAGGCGACCAGGGGCTCGGCCCGGCGGGGCAGAAGCTCGGGCTCGCCTTCCAGATCGCCGACGACCTGCTCGACCTCACGGCCACCACCGCCGACCTGGGAAAGCGGGCGGGCAAGGACGCGGCTGCCGGCAAGGCCACGGTGCCGGCGCTCCTCGGCGTCGGGGAAGCGCGGAAGCGGGCAGACGATTACTGTGAGGATGCCCTCCTGGCCTTTGCCGGCCTGGGGGACAGGGCGGAGGCGCTGCGCGCGCTGGCGCGCTTCGTCGTCTCCCGGAGGAAGTGAGCCATGGCCAGACTGCTCGACGCGATCGACTCCCCGGCTGATCTGAAGAAGCTCTCCCCCGAGCAGCTTCCCAGGCTGTGCCAGGAGATTCGCGACGAGATCATCGAGGCCTGCTCCCGCACCGGCGGTCACCTGGGCTCGTCGCTCGGCGCCGTCGAGATCAACGTCGCGCTCCACTACGTCTTCGACTCGCCCACCGACCGGATCGTCTGGGACGTGGGGCACCAGGCCTACGCGCACAAGCTCCTGACCGGGCGGCGCGACCGCTTCCGCACCATCCGCACCGAGGGGGGGCTGGCCGGATTTCCGGAACGGGACGAATCGGCCCACGACGCCTTCGGGGTGGGGCACGCCTCGACCGCGGTCAGCGCGGGCGTGGGCATGGTCGAGGGCAAGCGCCATCTCGGCCTTCCGGGCAGGGTGGTGGCGGTGGTCGGAGACGGCGCCCTCACCGGCGGGGTGGCGTTCGAGGGGCTGAACCAGGCCGGATACCTGCAGCGCAACTACCTGGTCGTCCTGAACGACAACGAGATGTCGATCTCGCCCAACGTGGGCGCGCTCTCGGAGTGGTTCTCGAAGAAGTTCGCATCCCGCACCTACAACCGCTGGCGACGATCGGTGAAGGACTTCCTGCGCCACATGCCCAAGGGCGATCAGGCCATCGAGATGGTGCGCCACGGCATCGACGCCACCAAGGCCCTCATCACGCCGGGCATCCTCTTCGAGGGCATGGGGTTCCAGTACGTCGGACCGGTCGACGGCCACGACGTCCAGGAGATGGTGCGCAGCTTCTCGAAGCTCCGCGAGATCGACGGACCGATCCTGGTGCACGCCATCACCACCAAGGGGAAGGGGTACCACCCGGCCGAGTCGGACAAGGCCACCCGCGGCCACGGGCTCTCCTTCTTCGACATCGCCACCGGCAAGCCGGTCGCGAAGAAGGCCTCTCCCAAGGCCTACACCGACCTCTTCGCCGAGGCGCTCTGCGAGCAGATGGAGCACGACCCGCGCATCGTCGCCATCACCGCGGCCATGCTGGAGGGCACCGGCCTCGTCAAGTGCCAGCAGCGCTTCCCCGACCGGACCTACGACGTGGGCATCGCCGAGCAGCACGCGGTGACCTTCGCCGCCGGCCTGGCCTGCGAGGGGATGCGGCCGGTCGTGGCCATCTACTCCACCTTCCTGCAGCGGGCCTACGACCAGATCATCCACGACGTGGCCCTGCAGCGCCTCCCGGTCACCTTCGCGCTCGACCGGGGAGGCCTGGTCGGCGCCGACGGCAAGACCCACCAGGGCGCCTTCGACCTCTCCTACCTCCGGCTGGTGCCGAATCTGGTCGCTCATGGCGCCGTCCGACGAGAGCGAGCTGCGCGTCGCGCTCGCCACCTCCATCCACCACGAGGGTCCGGTGGCCTTCCGGTTCCCGCGCGGCTCGTCCATGGGCCTGCCCGTCGACCCGCTGCCGGAGGCGGTCGCCATCGGGAAGGCCAGGGTGCTCCGCAAGCCGCCGGGCAAGCCCGACGTCCTCCTCGTCGCCGCCGGCCCCCCGGCCCACGCCGCGCTGGCCGCCGCCCAGGCACTCGCCGAGCAGGGGATCGAGGCCGCAGTGGTCGATGCACGCTTCGTGAAGCCGCTCGACGAGGAGACGATCTGCGGGCTGGCCGCCCAGGCCCGCCGGGTGGTCACCGTGGAGGAGAACGCGCTGGCGGGCGGGTTCGGGTCGGCCTGCCTGGAGGCCTTCGAGCGGGCCGGACTGGTGGAGAAGGGCATCCAGGTCAAGCGGCTCGGCATCCCCGACGCCTTCATCACCCACGGTGACGCGGTCAAGCAGCGCGCAGAGATGGGCATCGACGCCGCCGGGATCGCGGCCAGCCGCGCGCGCACTGGTGGGCGATCGCACCGCGGCGGGGAGAAGTGCCGGGTAGCCCCCCCGTGTCCATCCGTCGCCAGCGCGCCGACCTCCTGCTCGTCGAGCGCGGCCTCGCCACCTCGCGCACCCAGGCGCAGGCGCTGGTCATGGCCGGCGCCGTGGTGGCGGGCGAATCGCGCGTCGAGAAGCCCGGGCAGCTCCTCGCTCCGGACGTGCCGCTCCGGATCAAGGAAGGGGCGGCGCCTCAGAAGTACGTGTCGCGAGGCGCGCTCAAGCTGGAGAAGGCGCTTCGAGGTCCTTCCCCTCGATCCCGGCCGGCCTCGTCTGCGCCGACCTGGGCGCCTCCACCGGCGGCTTCACGGATTTACTGCTCCAGCGGGGGGCCGTCGCGCGTCCACGCCGTGGACGTGGGCTACGGCCAGCTGCATCCGAAGCTGCGCAGCGACCCGCGGGTCGTGGTCCACGAGCGGGTCAACGCGCAGGTTTCTCGAGGCGGGAGGGCTCGGCGAGGACCTCGACCTCGTGGTCGGCGACCTGTCTTTCATCTCGCTTCGCCTCGTGCTTCCGGCCGTGAAGGCGCTGCTTCGCCCCGGCGGCCGGGCCATCCTGCTCGTGAAGCCCCAGTTCGAGGTGGGGAAGGGGGAGGTCGGGAAGGGAGGGGTGGTGCGGGAGGACGAGAAGCGCCTCGCGGCGCTCCGCGGGGTCGAGGCGGCGGCCCGCGAGCTGGGCTTCGAGGTGCTGGGGCACGCCGAGTCGCCCATCGCCGGGCCGGCCGGCAACCGCGAATGGCTGCTGGGGCTGGCAGCGCCGGCATAGGCGCCGCCTCTCCTCCCAGACCATCGACGGGATGTGGGCCTTGGACGCCCTTTTCCCTTCCTGGCGTCACTTGATGAATCTGGATCCCGCACCAGCGCCGTGGCACTTTCGGCTCCATGACGATCCGCCATGCAGCCGCCCTTCTCGCCGTCCTCGCCGCCGCCTGCGGAAGCAAGGCCCCCGTCAGCTACTCCGCGCCGGTAGGCATCTCGCTCGACGTCAAGTCGAACGACGATGTCGGGGGAGTCATCCTCGTGGACAAGAACATCACCACCGAGTCGGGGAATCCTTACGGAGCGTTCACGAACGCCGCCGTGCAGAAGCTCGGGCGGAACCCCTCCAGCATCCAGGTGACGTCGGCGACCCTCACGCTCGACCCCGCCACCTCCACGAACGTGACGGCTCTCGAGAAGGTGTTCTCGGCGACGGTCCGGCTCTCGTTCCAGATGAACGGGTCGAATAACTCGTATCCGGTGGCGAGCGTCACGGGCCCGACCGGCGCCGGTCCGGTCACGATGCCCGTGACGTTCGACTCGGGAGCCATGACGCCCGCGGACCACGACGCCCTGGTCGGAGGGAGCTTCAAGGTGGTCCTCACGAGCCCGGCGGCGAGCGGCTTCGGTACCCTCGGGGCAACGGCCAGGCTCGAGGCGACCCTGACCTTCGTGGCGCTCGAGTAGGCGGCGGTCGCGACATGCGGCAGGGGCCCCGGTTCCCCGGCGTACGCCCCGCCCGCCCGCCCCGCGCTCCTTGACTACGGGGGTTGGCTAGGTTACGACCACCCCACATTTTCGCCCCCGGGAAGCCGGGACTCGAAAGTGGGCCGCTGTAGCGCCCACTTTTTTCTTTTCTGGAGCCATGACCGGAATCACACAGGAATCCGTCGCGGAGCGCGCGCGAATGCTCCTCGAGCCCGTGCTCGTGCGCGACGGGTACGAACTCGTCGAGGCCGAGTGGCTTCGCGAGGGCGGGGGCTGGGTCCTGCGCCTGTTCGTCGACAAGGCGGGAGGTTTCGGGATCGACGACTGCCAGGCCGTCTCTCGCCTGGCGGAGACGCTCCTCGACGTGGAAGATTTCATCGAGCCGGCCTACAGCCTGGAGGTCAGCTCTCCTGGAGTCGACCGGCCCTTGCGAAAGCCCATTGGATTTCCAGCGCTTTGCCGGCCGGCGCGCCAAGGTGAAGGCGTTCGGGCCGACGGAGAGTGCACCGGGGCTTCCGCCCCGCAAGCAGTGGTCGGGGACGCTTCGCGGCTTTCGCGACGCAGCGGTGGAGATCGAGGTGGACGGCAAGCTCCACCGCATCCCCGCCGACCGGGTCGCCAAGGCCAACCTCGAGTACGACCTCGAAGCCGATCTGAGGAGGAAGGAGTAGCCATGCAGCCGAACGTGAATCTGAGCCTGATCCTGGACCAGGTTGCGAAGGACAAGGGCATCGACCGGGGCACGCTCGTCGCCATCCTCGAAGAGGCCATCGCCACCGCAGCCAAGAAGCACTTTGGCATGGAGCGGGCGCTGAAGGCCCACTTCGACGAGGACCGCGGCAAGGTGGACACCTTCCAGGTGCTCACCATCGTCGACGACCCGACCGAGGAGAACCCGCTCCCCGACCCGGTCAACATGATCCCGGTGTCGTTCGCCCACGAGAAGGGCATCGAGGTCGAGGCGGGCGACGAGCTCGACTTCCCCATCTACTACAGCCCCGACGACGAGGTCCTGGCCCGCGCGCAGGACGAGCAGTGGGGCGACCTCCTCAAGCTCAAGACCTACCGGCGCAGCTTCGGTCGGATCGCCGCCCAGACCGCGAAGCAGGTCATGATCCAGGGCACGCGAAACGCCGAGCGCGAGATCATCTTCAACGAGTACAAGGACCGCAAGGGCGAGGTCATCACCGGCATCGTCCGCCGCTTCGAGCGCGGCAACGTCATCGTGGACCTGGGACGCGCCGAGGCCGTCCTTCCGGTGCGCGAGCAGGTGCCCCGGGAGAGCTACCGCGCCGGCGACCGCATCCAGGCCTACGTGTTCGACGTGCTGCGCGAGTCGCGCGGCCCGCAGATCATCCTCTCCCGCGCCTCGGTCGAGCTGCTCCGCAAGCTCTTCGAGATGGAGGTCCCGGAGATCGCCGAGGGCGTGGTGGTCATCGAGGCAGCCGCCCGCGAGCCGGGTGGCCGCGCCAAGATCGCGGTGTCCTCGCGCGACAGCGACGTGGACCCGGTCGGCGCGTGCGTGGGCATGAAGGGCAGCCGCGTCCAGGCGGTCGTGCAGGAGCTCCGCGGCGAGAAGATCGACATCGTTCCCTGGCACGAGGACCCGGCCCGCTTCGTCTGCAACGCGCTGGCGCCGGCCGAGGTCTCGCGGGTGCTGCTCGACGAGCAGAACCGGGCCATGGAGATCATCGTTCCCGACGACCAGCTCTCGCTGGGCATCGGGCGCCGCGGCCAGAACGTCCGGCTGGCCTCCCAGCTGACCGGCTGGAAGCTCGACATCAACAGCGAGTCGCGCGTGAAGGAGATGCGCGAGTTCGCCACCCGGAGCTTCAACGCCATCGGCATCCCCGAGGCGACGCAGGAGATGCTCTACGCCCACGGGTTCCGCAAGGCGCAGGACGTCGCCTACGCCTCCGTCGAGATGCTCACGCAGTTCCCCGGCTTCGACCTCGACATGATCCCCGCGCTCCAGAAGCGGGCCCGGGAGCAGGCCATCGTCGACGCCGAGGAGGAGATCCGGCTCGAGCAGGAGCGCGAGGCGGCCCGCATCGCCGAGGCCCGGCGCCACCCCAGCGACCTCTCGCAGGAGGAGCGCATGGCGCGCGTCCGCGGGGTGGGCGAGAAGACCATCGAGCAGCTGAAGGCCGCCGGGTACCCGACGGTGGAGTCCATCCACGCCGAGGCCGACGTCAACAAGCTGGGCGACTCGACCGACCTGGGAATCAAGAAGGCCCGCCAGATCAAGCACGCCGTTGGCATCTACCTCGACGAGGAGAAGCGGTTGCGCGACGATCTCGACGCCCAGAAGAGCCGCGGCACGGGGTCGCCGGTCTAGCCATGGCAATTCCGGAGCGCACCTGCGTCGGATGCGGGGAGAAGCAGCCCGCGACGGCGCTCGTGCGTCTGCGTCTCGTCGAGGGCGTCGTCGCCGTCGACGGGGAGCACCGGGGTGGCCGCGGCGCGTGGGTTCATGCCGGGAGCGCCTGCCTGGCTCGCGCGGTGAAGCGCAAGGGCTTTGCGAGGGCGTTCCGGGCGCCCGTGGCAGTGGACGAATCGCGGCTCCGTGAGCAGTTGACGGGCAACGGCGGCAGGGTCTAGGAGACAGGTTCCATGTCGAAGAAGCGCGTACACGAGCTGGGCAAGCAGCTCAAGGAGGCGGGGATCGAGCTCTCCAACCAGGAGCTCGTCGAGAAACTCCACTCCCTGGGCTACGACGTGAAGAGCCACTCCTCGTCGCTGGAGGAGGATCAGTCCCAGTCTGCCTACGAGCGGATCGTCGGCGAGAAGAAGCCCAAGGCGCCCGCGCCGCGCCCCAGCGGCCCCGGATTCGTGGTGCGCAAGCGCGCCCACGTGGAGCCCGCCCCGCTGGCGCCGCCGGTCGAGGAGGAGATCGCTCCCGCCGAGGAGGAGCCTGCCTACGAGGAGGCAGCGACAGCCGACGAGGTGGCACAGGACGCCGCCGCGCTGGAGAGCGCTCCGCCCGAGTCCGGAGCCGAGGGCGTGGCCGAAGCGCCGCCGCCCGAGTCCATGCCACCCGCCGAGGCCTCCCCCGACGCCCATCCGGTCCCGGCTGCCCATCCGGTCCCGGCCGCCCATCCCCCCGCCGCGCACCCGGTCCCGGCCGCGCCGCCCCGTCCGGCGGTTCACGCGCCCACCACGGCCCCCCGCGCCCCCCTGGCAGCCTCGTCCCCGCAGCCCCACCGGCCGGCCCTCGACCCCCGCACGATTCGCCCGACCTCCACCCAGGCGGTGGTCATCTCCCGGCCGACGACGCCGGTCCGTCGCGTCACGCCGCCTACCTCCACGCGCGGCCAGTACCCGGCCGCTCCCGGCCCGCGCGCGCTGGGCGAGGTCCGTGAGCTCAAGGTCGTTCCCGGCAGCCTCGGGCGCGAGCGCGAGTTCATCGACGTCTCCAAGGACAAGAAGCGCCGCGGCACCGGTCGCCCGGGAGGCGAGGCCGACAAGGCTGCCACCCCCAAGGATCTCCTGGCGCGGGCCATGACCGACCGCTCCTTCGTGCCGGTCCGCGGCAAGAAGAAGAAGGCCATCAAGAAGGGGATGAAGACGCAGGTGACCGAGCGCGCCGAGCACAAGAAGGTGATCCGGATCGAGGAGTCGATCAGCGTCTCCGCCCTGTCGCAGGCCATGGGCATCAAGGCCTCCGACCTGATCCGGAAGCTGATGACGAGTGGCACCATGGCCACCATCAACCAGCAGATCGACGCGGACACCGCCGCCGTCCTGGCCACCGACTTCGGCTTCAGCGTCGAGAAGAAGGGGTTCGAGGTCGAGGAGTTCATCCCCGAGGTCGCCGAGGACGAGACGAAGCTCGTGAACCGCCCTCCGGTCGTGACCGTCATGGGGCACGTCGACCACGGCAAGACCTCCCTGCTGGACGCCATTCGCAAGGCGGACGTGGCGGGGGGTGAGGCCGGCGGCATCACCCAGCACATCGGCGCCTACTCGGTGGAGACGGTCCACGGGCCCGTCACCTTCCTCGACACCCCGGGCCACGAGGCCTTCACGGCCATGCGGCAGCGCGGGGCCCAGGTCACGGATCTGGTGGTTCTCGTGGTGGCCGCCGACGACGGCGTCATGCCGCAGACCATCGAGGCCATCAAGCACGCCAAGGCGGCCGGCGTGACCATGCTGGTGGCCATCAACAAGATCGACAAGCCGGGCGCCACGCCCGAGCGTGTCATGCAGCAGCTCACCGAGTACGAGATGGTGCCCGAGCAGTGGGGCGGCACCACCATCATGATGCCGGTGTCGGCGCGCACCAAGCAGGGCCTGCCCGAGCTGCTCGAGTACATCGCGCTCCAGGCCGAGGTGCTCGACCTCAAGTCGAACCCGGAACAGATCGCCTCCGGCGTGGTCATCGAGGCCAAGCTCGAGAAGGGTCGCGGTCCGGTGGCCACGGTGCTGGTGCAGGAGGGCACGCTGCGGGTCGGCGACGCCCTGGTCACCGGCAGTCATTTCGGCAAGGTCCGCGCGATGATGAACGAGCGCGGCGAACAGGTGAAGGCGGTCCTCCCGGGTCACCCGGTGGAGGTCCTGGGACTCTCCGGCGTGCCCACCGCCGGCGACGACTTCAACGTCGTCTCCGACGAGAAGGCAGCCAAGGAGGTGGCCGGACATCGCGCCGAGAAGGCCCGCGCCAAGGACCTGGGCTCGGTCAAGAGGGCCACCCTCGAGGATCTCTTCGCCAAGACCAAGGCGGGCGGCGCGAAGGAACTGAACGTCGTCGTCAAGGCCGACATGCAGGGCTCGGCAGAGGCCGTCTCCCAGGCCCTCACCAAGCTCTCCACCCGCAAGGTCAAGGTGGTCGTCCTCGACTCCGGAGTGGGAGCGGTCACCGAGTCCGACGTGCTGACCGCCGCGGCAGGCAAGGGCATCATCGTGGGCTTCCACACCAAGCCCGAGACCAAGGTCGATCAGATCGCCAGCCAGCAGAGCGTGAAGATCCTGCTCTTCGACATCATCTACGAGGCGGCGGACACCATCCGCGAGGAGATGGTGGGGTTGCTCGACCCCATCATCAGGGAGAAGCCGCTCGGCAAGGCCGAGGTCCGGGCCGTCTTCAACATCCCGCGCGCCGGCACCATCGCCGGCTCGGCGGTCACCGAGGGCGTCATCAAGCGTGGCGCCCACGTCCGCGTGCTCCGCGAGCGCAAGGTGGTCCACGCCGGGAAGATTGGCTCGCTCCGCCGGATCAAGGACGACGTGAAGGAAGTCCAGTCCGGATTCGAGTGCGGCATCGGCGTCGAGAACTTCTCCGACTTCAAGGTCGGCGACGTCTTCGATGCCTACGAGCTCGAGGAAACCCGGCCGTCGCTGGACTAGCGGCGCTCCCCGGGCGAAGGTAGCGGCGTGTTCGTCGGCATCCTCCGGCTCACGCTGCACCTGCCCGAGCCCGGCTCGCTCAAGTCGAAGCGCCACCTGCTCCGCTCGGCGCTCGACCGGGTGCGGTCCCGCTACCCGGTGGCCATCGCCGAGGTCGGCGAGAACGACGCCTGGAAGCGGAGCGTGGTGGGCGTGGCCGCGGTGGGGAACGACCACGCCTTCGTGAACGAGCTGCTCGACAAGGTGACCGGGTTCGTGGCGTCGGTCCACGGCGGGCAGATGTTCATCACCGACCGGGCGCTGGAGATCGTCCCGTTCGGGGACGACCTGGGCGGCGGGTGGCGGACGCTGGCGGACGCAGAGGAGGACGAGAATGGCACGTGACCGGCCGGCCCGCGTGGCCGCGGAATTCCAGCACGAGGTGTCGTCGATCATCGCCCGGGGGTTGAAGGACCCGCGCATCACCGGATTCGTCACCGTCACCGGCGCCAAGATGTCGCCCGACCTGAAGGAGGTCGCGATCTACGTGTCGGTCCACGGCGACGACAAGGTCCGTCGCGACACGTTCGCCGGGTTGCAGGCCGCGACGGGCTACATCCAGCGCGAGGCGGCCCGCACCATCAAGCTCCGCTACACCCCCCGCATGAGCATCGTCTACGACGGGAGCGTCGAGGAGGGGGACAAGATCGAGCGGCTCCTCAAGGAAGCCAGGGCGAAGGACGGACGGTGACGCACGCCGCTCGCCTCCGATGAACGGCGGCATCCTCGTCGTCGACAAGCCGGCCGGCCCCACCAGCTTCGCGGTGGTGGAGCGGGTGCGGCGCGCGCTGGGCGCGAGGAAGGCCGGCCACACCGGCACCCTCGACCCGCTGGCCACGGGCGTCCTGGCCATCTGCCTCGACGAGGCGGTGAAGCTCCAGCAGTGGATCACCGAGACCGACAAGGGCTACGACGCGCTGGTGGTGTTCGGCTTCGCCACCGACACCGAGGACACCGAGGGGCGGGAGGTGGAACGGGGCGATCCGGCCGGCCTGACCTCAGAGCGGGTCGCCGCGGCGCTGACCGGATTCGTGGGGGAGATCGACCAGACCCCGCCCATGTACTCGGCGGTCCGGGTCGGTGGGCGACGCCTTCACGAGGCGGCCCGCGCGGGCGAGGAGGTGGAGCGGGCGCCGCGCAGGATCGTGGTCCATTCGCTCGAGCTGCTGGCCTTCGAGCCGCCCGCGGGAGGGCTGGCGCGAGCGCGAGTCGCGGTCCGCTGCGGAAAGGGGACCTACGTCCGGACGCTGGCCTCGTCGCTGGGCAAGGCGCTCGGCGTGCCGGCCCATCTCGGCGGGCTCCGGCGAACCGCGTCCGGCCCCTTCTCGATCGGCCAGGCCCTGGCGCTCGACCTGGTCGAGTCGCTGGCGCGCAGCGCCCCGGCCGAGCTGCTGGCGCGCATCATCCGCCCGGCCGACGCCCTGCCCGGATTCCCCGCCGTGCCGGTCTCGGCGGCCGAGGCGCTGGCGCTGGCACAGGGGAAGGCGCTCGGCCGGGGTCCGCCGGGCCCACTCTGCCGCGCCATCGACGAAGCGGGGAACCTGGTGGCGATCTGTGCACCCACGGAGGACGGGAAGGCGCTTCGCCCGCTTCGCGTGTTCGTGCAACCGCCTGGAATCGCAGGGGCAGACCCGGGAATGCGTTGACTTCGAGCACCCCGATCGCTTAAAAGCCCTCCTTCGACCCGCCGTCCACTATCCCCGTGGCGCGACGCCTTCGCCCTCGAGACGGGGACGGTTCACAACAGGGAGCATCCGACATGGCGCTGATCGCAGAGAAGAAGTCCGAGCTCGTCCACAAATACCGCCGGCACGACACCGACACCGGATCCCCCGAGGTCCAGGTGGCGCTGATCACCGAGCGCATCGCCTACCTCACCGAGCATTTCAAGACGCACAAGAAGGACCACCACAGCCGCCGCGGCCTCCTCAAGCTGGTCGGGCAGCGGCGTCGTCTTCTCGACTACCTCCGGGGCGTCGACCTGAACCGTTACAAGGTCGTCATCGACCAGCTCGGGCTCCGGAAGTAGGGCAGGGCAGTTCAACAGGCCCGCCCGCGAGCGGGCCGACGCACCCTCGACGACGCTTCCGTTTCCGACTCGGGTGTCGCTCCCTCTGGAGCGGCTCCCCAGTGAGAAACTGAGGCATCGCGGATCGGGCGCCGGCAACTCGCACGGCGGGACCGGTGGGCGCAAGGCCCCCGGCTCACATCGCAAAGGTGCCAAATGAAGGTCATCCAGGAACGCGTCCAGGTTGGCGATCGCGAAATCTCCCTCGAGACGGGCAAGGTTGCAAAGCAGGCCGACGGATCCATCTGGATCCGCCACGGCGACTCCATCGTCCTCGTCACCGTCGTGTCGGCCAAGGAGCGGAAGGAAGGCATCGACTTCTTCCCGCTGACCGTCGACTACCAGGAGAAGATGTTCGCCGCGGGCAAGATCCCGGGCAGCTTCTTCCGGCGCGAGGGACGCCTCACCGAGAAGGAGACCCTGGTCTCCCGCATGATCGACCGCTCCTGCCGCCCGCTCTTCCCCGAGGGCTACGCCAACGAGACCCAGATCATCGCCACCGTCATCTCCTTCGACCAGGAGAACGACGCCGACGTGCTGGGGCTGACCGGGGCCTCGGCGGCCATGGCCGTCTCCGACGTCCCCTTCCACGGCCCCATCGCCGGGGTTCGCGTCGGTCGCGTGGGCGGGCAGTTCATCGCCAACCCCACGCTGGCCCAGCGCGCGGAAGCCGACATCGACGTGGTGCTGGCCGCGTCGCGTGACGCCATCGTCATGGTGGAGGGTGGAGCACTCGAGGTGCCGGAGAGCGTCATGGTGGACGCGCTCCTCTTCGGCCACGCAGCGGTGCAGCCGCTCCTCGACGCCCAGGATCGGCTCGCCAGGGCGGTCGGCAAGTCGAAGCGCACCTTCGAGCCTCCCAAGAACGACCTGGCCCTGCGCGAGAAGGTGAAGGCCCTCGCCTGGGAGAAGGTGAAGGAGGCCTACGCCCGCAACGAGAAGCACGATCGCTACGGCCGTCTCTCCGAGGTCAAGAAGGAGATGCTCGAGGCGCTCAAGGCCGAGGCCGGCGGCGACGCCACGAAGCTGGCCTCGCTGGCTGCCCGCGAGAAGGAGATCAAGGGCTACTACGAGGACGTGAAGTACGACTACATGCGGAAGATGATCACCCAGGAGGGGCGCCGGATCGGCGGCCGCGGGACGGCCGACATCCGGTTCATCGCCTCCGAGGTCGGCATCCTCCCCCGCGTCCACGGCTCGGCGCTCTTCACGCGCGGTGAGACCCAGGCGCTCGTGGCGACCACGCTCGGCACCTCCCAGGACGAGCAGCGCGTCGAGATGCTGAACGGCATGATCTTCAAGAAGTTCATGCTCCACTACAACTTCCCGCCGTTCTCGGTGGGCGAGGCCAAGTTCCTCCGTGGTCCGGGCCGCCGCGAGATCGGCCACGGCGTGCTGGCCGAGCGCGCGCTCCGCGCCGTGCTGCCGGCCGAGGACAAGTTCCCGTACACCATCCGCATCGTCTCCGACATCATGGAGTCGAACGGCTCCTCGTCGATGGCGTCGGTCTGCGGCGGCTGCCTGTCGCTCATGGACGCCGGCGTCCCGGTCAAGGCTCCGGTGGCGGGCATCGCCATGGGGCTCATCAAGGAAGGCGACAAGAATCGCCATCCTCTCCGACATCCTCGGTGACGAGGACCACCTCGGCGACATGGACTTCAAGGTCTGCGGGACCGAGGCCGGCATCACCGCCATCCAGATGGACATCAAGATCGGCGGGGTGACGCGCAAGATCCTCGAGGACGCGCTGAACCAGGCCGCGGCCGGCCGCAAGCACATCCTCGGCGAGATGGCCAAGGCCCTCTCGGCGCCGCGCACCGACATCAGCGCCTACGCGCCGCGGATCACGACCATCAAGATCCGCCCGGAGCGCATCAAGGACGTCATCGGCCCCGGCGGCAAGGTCATCAAGGACATCACCGCCCGCACCGGCTGCAGCATCAACATCGAGGACGACGGGTCGATCAACATCGCCAGCTCGGACCAGACCAAGGTCGACGCCGCCATCAAGATGATCAAGAACCTCACCCAGGAGGCGGACGTCGGCAAGACCTACCTGGGCACGGTCCGCAAGATCGCCGAGTTCGGCGCCTTCGTGGAGATCTTCCCGGGCACCGACGGCCTCATCCACATCTCCGAGCTCTCGGACAAGCGGGTGAAGAGCGTCACCGACGTCCTCCAGGAGGGCGAGGAGGTGCTCGTGAAGGTCATCTCGGTCGACAGGGCCGGCAAGATCCGCCTCTCCCGCAAGGAGGCGCTGGCCGACGCGGCCGCAGCGTCGCCCGGGGGCGCGCCGAAGGCCGACCCCGAGCCCGTCAAGGGCTAGGGAGAAGAGCGGTGGCCGCGGCCGAGACCCCGATCCCGATTCCTCTGCTTCGGGTGGGCGGCCGCGGCGAGCCGCTGGAGTTGCCGCGCTACCAGACCGCCGGCTCCGCAGGCATGGACCTGCGCGCCGACGAGCCCGTCGACCTCGCCCCGGGGGAGCGCCGCCTCGTCCCCACCGGCATCGCCGTGGCCATCCCGCCGGGCTGGGAGGGGCAGGTTCGCCCGCGCTCCGGCCTGGCCCTCAAGCTCGGCCTGGGGATCGCCAACGCCCCCGGGACCATCGACAGTGACTACCGGGGCGAGGTCGGCGTCATCCTGGTGAACTGGGGGCAGGAGCGGGTGCGCCTCCCCAGGGGCGAGCGCATCGCCCAGCTGGTGCTGGCGCAGGTGACGCAAGGCTCCCTCGTCGAGGTCGCTGTGCTGCCCGGCACGGGGCGGGGCGGCGGGGGATTCGGTTCCACCGGCCGGTAGGCCGGAAACGCATGCCGGCCGCCAGGCGGCCGCGGAGGTTCGGATGATCCCGCGCTACACGCGTCCCGAGATGGCCCGGATCTGGTCCCCGGAACGGCGACTCCGCATCTGGCTCGACATCGAGATCCTCGCCGCCGAGGCGATGGGGAAGCTCGGAGAGGTCCCGTCCGAGGACCTGGCCGCGCTGCACCGGGCCTTCGACGGCTTCGAGTTCTCCCCTGCCGACGTGGCCCGCATCGACGAGATCGAGAAGGTGACGAAGCACGACGTCATCGCTTTCCTCACCTTCGTGGAGGAGAAGGGCGGGCTGCCGGCGCGCCACCTGCACAAGGGCATGACGTCGTCCGACGTGCTCGACACCACGCTCGCGGTGCAGCTGAAGGAGGCCACCGAGCTTCTCGTCGCCGACGTGGACCGGGTGCGCGCGGCCGTGAAGAAGCGCGCTTTCGAGCACCGGCGCACCCCCATGATCGGCCGCAGCCACGGCATCCACGCCGAGCCGGTCACCTTCGGCCTCAAGCTCGCCGGGTGGTACGACGCCTGGGGCCGGAGGCGCGACGCGCTCGAGCGGGCCGGCAAGGTCGCCGCGGTCGGCAAGATCTCCGGTGCGGTGGGCACCTTCGCGAACGTCGACCCGAGCGTGGAGGCCTTCGTGATGGCCAGGCTCGGCCTCGAGGGCGGGGAGGGGGCGGCCACCCAGGTGGTCGCTCGCGACCGGCACGCCGATCTCTTCTGCGCCATCGCAGTGGCCGGCGCCGTGATGGAGCAGCAGGCCACCGAGGTCCGCCACCTGCAGCGCACCGAGGTGCGTGAGGTCGAGGAGCCTTTCACGGTGGGTCAGAAGGGCAGCTCGGCCATGCCCCACAAGCGCAACCCCATCCTGTCGGAGAACCTCACCGGCCTGGCGAGATTGCTCCGCGGCTGGGCGGTGCCTGCGCTCGAGGACGTGGCGCTCTGGCACGAGCGGGACATCAGCCACTCGTCGGTGGAGCGGGTCATCGGGCCCGACGCCACCATCGCGCTCGACTTCGGCCTGTCCCGCTTCGCCCGGATGATCGAGGACCTTCGCGTCTACCCGGAGCGGATGCGGGAGAACCTCGCGCAGACCGGCGGCCTCTACGAGGCCCAGCGGGTGCTGCTGGCGCTGGTCGGCAAGGGCGTCCCGCGTCAGGAGGGCTACGTGCTCGTGCAGCGCAACGCCATGAAGGTCTGGGAGGAGAAGGTCGACTTCCGGACCGCGCTCAAGCGGGATGCCGACGTGAAGAAGGCGCTCGGCGACGCCGAGATCGACGCCTGCTTCGCGGAGGACCACCACCTGAAGCACGTGGACACGATCTTCGAGAGGGTGTTCGGGAAGGGCTAGAGGTATCCCTTGGCCTTCAGGTTCGCCCGGATCCGGGCGTCCACGCTCCCCACGGGCGAGTCGAACGTCTCGCCGGTGAGGATCTCGAAGACCTCGATGTACTTGCGGGCCAGCATGATGCGCACGTCGTCGGTGAGCGCCGGGGGTGTTCCGTGGCCGGAGAATCCGTGCTCGGTGATGAGCCACTGCCGGATGTTCTCCTTGTCGAGCATCTGCTGTTCCTGGCCGGCGGCCAGCCTGTCCTCGTAGCCCTTGGCGACCCAGTAGCGGGAGCTGTCCGGGGTGTGGATCTCGTCGATGACCACCAGCTTCCCGTCGGCGATGCCCATCTCGTACTTGGTGTCGACGAGGATGAGCCCGCGCTCGGCGGCCCACTCCTGGCCACGATGGAAGAGGGCCCTGGCGATCTCCACGGCCTCCTGCCAGACCGCGGCCGGCACGAGACCCTGTCCGACGATCTCCCGCTCGCTGATG
Organism: uncultured delta proteobacterium; assembly: GCA_963700085.1. Lineage (GTDB taxonomy): Bacteria > Myxococcota > Myxococcia > Myxococcales > Anaeromyxobacteraceae > CAIOAK01. The sequence continues at coordinate 361,702 of CAVOWI010000012.1, read as the reverse complement.
GGCTCGTCGTGCTTGCCGTACTGGGCCTTGGTGGAGGGCGTGATGACGGGCAGGTGGAACTTCTGGTCCTTCCGCAGCCCCTGGGGCCACTCGATGGCGTAGGCCCCGGCCTTCCCCGACACGTAGTCGCGCCAGAGGGACCCGGTGATGTAGCCCCGGATGATGATCTCGACGGGAAGCGGCTGGGCCCGCTTCACCACCATGACGCTCGGGTCCGGGTTGTCGAGGATGTGGGTGGGGGCGATGCCCTTCACCTTGTCGAACCAGAAGCGCGTGAGGCGCGAGAGCACCTCTCCCTTGAACGGGATGGTCCCCAGCACGTGGTCGAAGGCGCTGATCCGGTCGGTGGTGACCATCACGATCTGGTCGCCACGCGAGTAGTTGTCGCGAACCTTCCCTCGGTAGAGCTCGCCGAGGGACGGGGCGTCGAACTGCCGGAGCGTGTGGCCGAGCTGCTCGCGGAGCTTGTCGTCGGGAATCATGGGCGCGAATGCTAGCATACGAGCGCCTTGAACCGGGATGACGTGATCTTCGTGCTGCACCGACCGTCCTCCGCCGAGAACGTCGGGGCGGTGGCCCGGGTCCTCGCGAACTTCGACCTGCCACGGCTCTCCGTGGTGGCGCCCGCTTCCTGGTCGGGCGTGCCCCGGACAGGGCGGGGCCAGAACGCCCGGGAGGACGTGTTCCGCCGGGCGCGGCGCACGGCCAGGAAGGCCGTGGGGGTGCTGGAATCGGCCGAGGTGAAGTCCGACCTGGCGTCCGCGCTGGCCGGGACCGTCTGGGCGTGCGGCACCACGTCGCGGGCCGTCGAGGGGCGCCCGCAACTCACGCCCCGCGAGCTGGGGGCGGAGGTGGCTCGACGGGCCGGGACGGGAACGGTGGCCGTGGTGCTGGGGGAGGAGCGACGCGGCCTCTCCGACGCCGAGCTCACGCTCTGCTCGGCGGTCTGCACCATCCCGACGAGCGATGCCTACGACTCCATGAACCTGGCCCAGGCCGCCGCCGTGCTGGCCTACGAGATCGCGCTTGGCCGCGGCGCCGGTCTGGGAAGCCTTCCGGCGACGGAGCCGGCTCGCCACGAGACCGTCGAGGCCTTCTGGAGCCGAACGAAGGCGCTCCTCGCCGGCGCGGGTTACCTGAACCCACAAAACCCCGACGCGATCCTCGCGGAGTGGAGGCTCCTTCTGGCGCGGGCGGAGCCCACGCAGCGGGAGGTGGAGCTTCTCGCCGCCGCCGTCCGCACGCTGGAGCGAACGCTCGCGATCGGACCAGCAGGCGGCGAGGGGAACGGCTAGAGCACTAGGCCGCGGGAGCCTCTGCGGCGACCTGCTTCGCGCCCTTGCGGCTCTTCTTCCAGGCGTCGAAGTGAGCCTGGCAGAGGCCGTGCTGGAAGACCTTCTTCTTGCACTCCTCCTTGCCGCAGCCCTTCCAGCGGCGAGGCTTGGCCTCGATCTCGCCGCGGCGCCACTTGGAGTAGTGGAAGAAGCAGAGCCCCTTGGCGCGGTACGCGCGCTTGCAGCCCTGGATCTTGCAGGTCTTCTTGCCGCTGCCCTTGGCCTTCGGAGCGGCCTTCTTCGCCTTGGTCTTCGCAGTCGTGTCGGACATTCGGGGCGTTGATTACCCGACCCCCGCGCGGAACGCAACCAGGCGATTCGCCTGGGGCGTCGGTCCGGTCAGCGCGGGGGGGCCGGCCGGTCGGCCGCGTGCTCCGCGACGATGCGATCCAGGGCGTCCCGGTCGGCGTCGGTGTGGTGCTCGACCGGTTCCGGAACGACCTTCTCGGGGGCCGTTCCCGACGGCCTGGACCGGCGCGCGACCGGCGTGACCCTGGCGGGAGCCCCCTTCGGGGACGGCCTGGCGGACGAGGCGTTCCAGCGGTCCACGAGGGTCCTCCCGTTCACCGGGACGAAGGCCCCGACGAGAAGAAGGATGGCCGCGACGGCGACGGCGAGGAGCAGCCGGGACATGGCGAAAGGGTGGCATGCACCCCGCCGCCCGTCGAGTTTTCCGGCTCCCGTCGGGTACCCACCGGTTACTCGATGAGCCCCTGCTCGCGCGCCAGGCGACCGAGCTTCTCCTTCAGCCGCTCGAATCGCTTGCGCAGCGCCGCGGTCGTGGCGGGTTCTCCATCGGTTCGAAGTACCTCGGCCACTTCCTCCCAGGCCATCGCCTTGTCGACCCGCAAGATGAGGAGCGTTTGCTCCTCCCTGTCGAGCGACTCGCGAAGCTTCAGGAGCCTGTCCGCCCTGCCACCCGGCAAGTAGGTGGACATGGTGGAGCGCACCTGCTCGGCGATTCTTGGAGGCCTCGGTGGTCAGGATGGGGCGGTGGCGCTTGCGGTAGGGGTCGCGGGCGTAGCGGGAGGCCGCATGCCACGCCAGCCGGAAGGCCCAGGTCCGGACGGAGGACTCGCGCCTGAACCCCGGGAGGCCGCGCCACAGGTCCTCGGCGAACTGGGAGAAGACGTCGTGCGCGTCGTCCTCGTCACGCAACACGGCCGTGAGGTACCCGAGCACCTGCGGGCCGTATCCGCGCAGCGCCTCGGTGGCGCTTCCGGAGACGTCGCCTGCGTCGAGGAGCGCCAGGATGCGGGGCTCGAGATCGGACACGATCCCTCTCTATCTCACCTCGGAGGTGGCGCCCACCCACGGAAGGAGGCCGGCGGCATCCTGGACGAATCCGGTGGCGCCCCCGGCGGCCAGCGTCGCGACCGGGACGAAGCCCCAGGAGACGGGCACGAAGCGAACGCCGGCGGCCACGGCCGTCGCATGGTCGACCAGGCTGTCACCGATGAGCACGGTCTCCTCCGCCGAGACCCCGACGCGCTCGGCGATCCCCAGCAGCCCGGATGGGTCTGGCTTCCGTACCCCCTCGTCGCCGCCGACGACGGCCACGAAACGGGAGGATACGCCCAGGCCGTCGAGGATCTTCCGCGCCATGGCGCCCGGCTTGTTGGTATGGACCGCGAGCGGGATGCGCGCGCTGCCGAGAACGGCGGCGATGCCCGGGTAGAGGTGGGTGTGGTCGAGGAGGTGACGGAAGTAGTGCTCGCGCCAGAGCGCCACCGCGGTCTCGAGCAGGTGCTCCCGGGGCGCGATCGAACGGGAGAGGAGCGCCACCGCCCCGTCCCCCACGTAGCTCACCACCTCCTCGCGAGACCGCGGCGGGAGGCCGAGCTCGAAGAGGGCGTGGGCCACGGCGAGGTAGAGATCCTCGCGGGAGTCCACCAGCGTTCCATCCAGATCGAACACGGCGAGCTTCACGGTCCCATCCCCACCCAGTCGGAACCGTCGACGTAGACCTCGCGCTTCCAGATGGGCGCGTCCTTCTTGAGCGCCTCGATGGTCGCCTCGCAGGCCCGGAAGGCCGGGGCCCGATGCGCCGCCGCCGCCGCGATCACCACCGCCGCCTCGCCTGGCAGGAGCGCGCCCACCCGGTGGACGATGGACACCTCGGCGCCGTGCTCGGCCCCGATCCGCCGTCCAATCTCCTCGAGCTTCCGCTCCGCCATGGGGACGTAGGCCTCGTACTCCAGGCGGACCACTCGTTTCCCGTGGCTCTCGCCTCGGACGTCGCCGCGGAAGCTGACCACACCGCCGCGCTCCGGGCCGGCCACCGCGTCCACCACCTCGGCCAGGTCGAGCGGGCGGTCCACCACCCGGTATCGTCCCGCGCCGCCGGAGACCGGTGGGATGACCGCCACCTCGGCGCCATCCGGCACCGGGTCCCCGTCCTGGGCGAACTCCTGGTTCACCGCCAGCCGGCAGCGGGGCAGCACCCGCGCGAGCGTGGGGTGGCGGGCCGCCAGCGCGCCGCGAAACTCGCCCACGGTCGCAGGCCAGGCGTCCAGCGACTCGGACTCCATGCCGGAGGCCTCGCGGGCGACGGCGAAATAGAGCACGGTGACGGGCACGATCGGATCGTAACTCGCCTTGGCCGTCAGCGCCGGAAGAGTCGAGGCAGGTCCCCGAAGACCGTGACGCCGAGCAGGAGCGCGATGAGGGCCAGGAAGCCCACGGTGTGGATGACGGCCTCGGCCTTCTGGTTCACCGGCCGGCGCGCCACGATCTCGTAGACCAGGAAGACCAGCCGGCCGCCGTCGAGGGCCGGCAGGGGCAGGAAGTTGAAGATGGCGAGCATGAGGGAGATGAGCCAGACCATCATGAGGAAGGGAGCCGCGCCGGCCCTGGCGCTGCGTGTCATCTCCTGGGCGATGCCCAGCGGACCCTGCAACTCGGCCTTCTGCTTCCGGGTCACCACCTGCCCGAGCCCGCCCAGGATCTCGCCGGCCTTGTCGTTGGTCTTCTGGAATGCCATCGCCACCGCCTCGGCGGGCCCGGCCTGGACGGCGCGAAGGTGGGGGCCGATTCCAGCCTTTCCGATGCCCCCCGAGTCGTCCGGGCGGATCGTCATCGCTACCGGCGGGGACCCCGGCGGCGCGCCCGAACGCTCGACCTGGAGGGAGAGATCCCGACCCGGGTGCGCGCGCACGGCCGCCACGAGCGCCGCCCAGCCGTCGACGGGCGCTCCCGCCGCACCCACGACCCGGTCTCCGGGACGAAGCCCAGCCCGCTCCGCGGCGCCGCCGCCGATGACGTCGCCGATCGTCGAGGTCGAGTCGGGCTCGCGCAGCCCCATCGTCGCGATGAGCCCCGCGGCCAGCACCACCGCGAGCAGGTAGTTCATGGCCGGGCCGGCCAGGATGACGATGAACCGGCGCCAGGCCGGCTGGTGGGAGTAGGCGCTCCGGTCGTCGGCCGCGATCTCCTCGCCGGGCGCCATCCCGGCGATCTTCACGTAACCGCCCAGCGGAACGGCCGAGACGGCCCACTCGGTGTCGCCGCGCCGGCGCGACCAGATCACCGGTCCGAACCCGATGCTGAAGCGCTCGACGCGCATGCCCGACCAGCGGGCAGCCAGGTAGTGGCCGAGCTCGTGGATGACGATGAGGAGCCCGAAGGCCAGCACCGTGACGGCGATCATCGGGAGCGACTGGAGGACCGCGTTCATGGATTCTCTCTGGCCGGCTCTCCGAACTCCTCGGCGTCGAACACCTCGACGGTCGTGGACGGATCGAGCCAGGCGTCCGGGCGGAGCCCGGCCTTGAGGCAGGCGTGCTTCAGGAAGGTGGGCGCGTCCCAGCCGCGCTCGACGGCGACCACCGGCAGGAGCACCCCACGGTGCCATCCCTGCCTCACCGCAAGCCCGTGCTCGCCGATCCGGAGCCGCGCCGGATCGGGGAGCGGGCGGCGCGGCCCGAGCGCCGAGACGTGCAGCTCGAGGTCGTGGATCTCCTCGGGGCGCAGCGGAGGAAAGCGCGGGTCCTCGAAGGCGGCGGCCACCGCCATGTCGGCGACGGTGCGGGCCAGCGAGCCCTCCGGATCGAATCGGCCGATGCAGCCCCGGAGCTCGCCGCCGCGACGAAGGGTCACGAAGGCGCCTCGCCTGTCCCCGAGCGCTCCCGTCTCCGGCACCTCGGGCGCCGCACCGAGCCCGAGCCGGTGCCAGATGGCTGCCCGGGCCACCCCGAGAAGCGCTGCCCGCTCGAGCGGGGAGAGGGGCGAGCTCACAGCCGTCTCCGGGCGCCCGTGAGGAGATAGCGCCGCACGTCGGCGAGGATTTCCCTGTGGTCGAACACGATGGGGTCGGGCAGCGCGTCCCACGAGAAGGCACGGGCCTCGGCGGCGTCGTCGCCCCCGCGCGGCTGTCCGGAAGCCCTGGCCAGGTACACGGTGCTGATGGTGTGGCGGCGGGGATCGCGGGCCGGGTCGGAGTAGCTGTGGAATTGCTCGAGGAGGGTCACCTGGAGCCCGGTCTCCTCCGCGGCCTCGCGAGCGGCCGCGACGTCGAGTCGCTCGCCCTCGTCCACGAAACCCCCGGGGATGGCCCAACCGTGAGGCGGGTTCTTCCTGCGGATCAGCACCACCCGATCGTCGGGGAGCAGGACCACCGCGTCGACGGTGGGAGCGGGATTCCGGAAGTCGGCCATCGTCCCGGTCACCTGCGAGGCGCCGAGATGACGGGCGCGGCCGGCGCGGCCCTCGAGCCGGAGCCCCCCGCGGGGAACGCCTTCTCGACCATGCCTCGAACGAAGGGGATGGTGCGGCCGGGGCTTCCGGCCGCCAGCGCGCGAGCCGCGGCGGCTGCCTGCGCGGCGCGATCGGCCAATCCCGAGCCCTGGAAGTGGAGCGCCACGGCGAACAGGCGCGACGACAGGCGCTTCCGGCAGTCCGGTTCGAGCCATGCCTCCAGCGCCTCGGCGACGGCGGCTGCCATCTGCTCGGCGCGCAGCCCTTCGTCGGCGATGCTCGTCGATGCCTGCAACCCGTCCAGGGTCGTGGCCAGGGCGCGGAGCGCCGACTCGTCGGCGATCCACCCGCGCAGCATGGGCAGCGAGTGCAAATCGGCCGAGGCCGCCAGCGCCGCTCGTTCGTCGTCGTCGGGGAGCGGAGGAAACGCCGTGGAGGGGTCGGGGGGCAGGGTGCCGGGGCCGATGCGGCCCAGCCAGGCGTCCGCGCCCTCGGGAACGGCGCGTCCGGAGGTATCGTTCTGGCAGCGGGCCTGGACGACGAGCCCCCTGGCGTTTCCAGGGTCGATCTCGCAGACGCCCATGGTCTGCCCGCGCTCCGCGATGTCCTTGCCGAAGGTGCGGTACTCCTTGCGGCCGAGAACGCCCACCTGCAATTCGATGAGCCCGCTCACGTCGGAGATCACTGCCTGCCCCACTTCCACGCCACGTCCCGGGACGTTGCGGGAGATCCAGACTGCGCGCTCCCCCTGGCTGTCGATGGAGGAACCGTAGCAGGGGAAGACCTCCTCGGAGGCTGGCGCCGGCGTGGGCGGCGCGGCCCGTGGCGCCTCCGGCACTGCCACCCCGCGGGCACGGAGCAGGTGGAGGCAGCGCTTGGCCTCCTTCGAGAGGACCTTGTCGGCCGACGCCGCCAGGACCGAGAGGACCTCGCCCCTGCCGCCGTCGAGGGCGGCCTTGAGGAGCGCCGCCTGGAGCAAGGGCGGGAGGGTTGCGACCTCTTCTGCCCTGGCCTTGGCGAGGCCGACGAGCAGTCGGGCGGCGCGGGCCGCCTCGGTTCGCGGCAGGCCGGTCTGGGCCGCCACCTCCTGGCTGTCGACGTTGGGGTCCCGGAGCATCGCCAGGATCTGATCGGGATCTTCCAGGGGCATCGAGAGCGGAATCTACACGCCGCCCCCCCGGCCGACAATGTCACTTACATCCCGATGCCGTCGATTCGCTTGACCCCGCGGCGGATCCTCCTAGATATTTGAGAATCTAACCGCTGCACGAACGATTCCACCCGGCAGGGAGGACGTGGGCAGCCCTGGAGAAGGAGCAACACATGACCCGTCGCCTGATCGTCCAGATTGCCCTCGGCGTGGCTGGGGCGTTCGCCCTGGCCGTCGCCACCCCCGTCCTCGCTTGCGACTGCGACAAGAAGGGCGCCACCTCCGCCGAGAAGGCGGACAAGAAGTCCGCTGCCCCGGCAGCCGCCGACAAGGCCGCTCCCGCCCAGCAGGCTCCCGCGCAGGAGAAGAAGGCCGAGGCTTCCAAGGTGTCGGGCACGCTCGTTGCCGCCGCCGACTGCAAGTGCGGCGCGAAGGACCCCAAGGACTGCAAGTGCGAGAAGGGCTGCAAGTGCCAGGAGAAGCACGGCACGACGACCGAGAAGCCCAAGACCAGCGCCGCCGCATCCTCCCCGACGCTCCTCGTCGCAGCCGACGCCTGCCCCTGTGGCGCGAAGACGGCCGCGGACTGCAAGTGTGGCGAGAAGTGCAAGTGCCACGAGAAGAAGGACAAGCCGGCCCCGCCGAAGGCAAAGGCCGCCTAGCTCTCCGCTCTTCCCGGCGAACCAGGCCCCGTCCGGCGTCGCCGGTCGGGGCCTTCGTATTTCCGGTGCCCCTGGCGGGCAGGGGGGCGATCAGGCGCCGAGTCGCTCGGCGCCGCGGCCGCGCTCCCGGTGGCGCGACAGCATCTGCCCGAGGTAGTTGCCGGTGAAGCTGCCCTTCGTCCGGGCCACCTCCTCTGGCGTGCCCTCGGCGATGACGAAGCCACCTTCCTCGCCGCCCTCGGGGCCCAGGTCGATGACCCAGTCGGCCGACTTGATGACGTCGAGGTTGTGCTCGATGACCACCACCGAGTTGCCGGCGTCGACGAGCCGGTCGAGCACGACCAGCAGCTTCTTCACGTCGTCGAAGTGGAGGCCGGTGGTGGGCTCGTCGAGGATGTAGAGGGTGCGCCCGGTCCCGACCCGGGCCAGCTCCCGCGACAGCTTGATTCGCTGGGCCTCGCCGCCCGACAGGGTGGGGGACGGCTGCCCCAGCTTCACGTAGCCGATGCCGACGTCGTCGAGGGTCCGGAGGATCCGCAGGATCTCCCTGTGGTTCGCGAAGTGCTCGATGGCCTCGTGCACGGAGAGGTCGAGCACCTGGGCGACGTTCTTCCCCTTGAACTGCACCCGGAGCGTGGCCTCGTTGAAGCGCTTGCCCTGGCAGACCTCGCAGGGCACGAGCACGTCGGCGAGGAAGTGCATCTCCACGAGCTTCATGCCGTCGCCCTGGCAGGCCTCGCAGCGCCCCCCCTTCACGTTGAAGCTGAAGCGTCCGGGCTGGTAGCCGAGCGCCCGGGCCTCGGGGGTCTGGGCGAAGACCTCGCGCACCAGGTCGAAGAGCTTGGTGTAGGTGGCGGGGTTGGATTCGCGGCGTGCGCCCGATGGGCTGCTGGTTGATGTCGATGACCTTGTCGATCTGCTCGTGGCCGGCGATCGACTTGTGGCGGCCGGGGACCGCGCGGGCGCCGTGCAGCAGGCGGGTCAGCGCCGGGTGGAGGATGCCGTTCACCAGCGTGGACTTGCCCGCACCCGACACGCCCGTGACCGCGACGAAGCAGGAGAGCGGGAAGGAGACGGTGACGTCCTTCAGGTTGTTCTCGGTGGCGCCGACCACGGTGATGCGCCCCTTGCCGATGGGACGGCGGCGCGGCGGCACGGAGATCTCGGCCCGGCCCGACAGGTAGGCGCCGGTGAGAGAGGCCGGGTCCTGCATGACGTGCGCGGGCGTTCCCGCCGATACCACGCGCCCCCCGTGCTCTCCCGCGCCGGGGCCGAAGTCGATGATCCAGTCGGCGGCTTCCATGGTCTCCTCGTCGTGCTCGACGACGATGACCGAGTTTCCGATGTCGCGCAGCCGCTTGAGGGTCGAGAGCAGCTTGCCGTTGTCCCGCTGGTGGAGCCCGATGGAGGGCTCGTCGAGGATGTAGATGACCCCGGTGAGCTCGCTGCCCATCTGCGAGGCCAGGCGGATGCGCTGGCTCTCCCCGCCCGACAGCGACGGGCCGGGCCGTTCCAGGGTCAGGTAGCTGAGCCCCACGTCGACGAGGAAGCGCAGCCGGTTCTTGATCTCCTTCAGCAGCTCCTCGGCGATGCGAGCCTCGGCCCCCTTCAGCTCCAGCCCGTCGAGCCAGGCCAGCGCCTCGCGGATGGTCTTGCGCGACAGCCCGACGATGCCCACCCCGCGCACCCGCACCGCGCGGCTCTCCGCCTTGAGCCGCTCGCCGCCGCAGGCCGGGCAGGGCTTGTCGGAGAAGAACTTCATGTAGTAGCGGCGCATGGCCTCCGAGCCGGTGGACTTGAAGCGCCGGTAGAGCTGGTTGAGCACCCCTTCCCACTGGATTCGGTAGCCCTTCACGCCGGCGGCCTGCGTGCCGTCGAGGATCACGTCGCGGTGCTGCTTGGGGAGCTTGGCCCAGGGGGTATCGAGGTCGATGCCCAGCGAGCGGGAGAGGTGCTCCACGAACTCGAAGGTCCAGCCCTCGCCCCGCTCCATTCCGCTCGCCCAGGGCTCGATCGCCCCGTCCCGGATGGTGAGGGACGGGTCGGGGATGATGAGGTCGGCGTCCATCTCGGCGCGGGTGCCGAGCCCCTGGCACTCGGTGCAGGAGCCCTGCGGGCTGTTGAAGGAGAAGGCCTGGGGCGCCAGCTCGCCGAAGGAGATGCCGCAGGTCGGGCAGGCGTTCATCTCCGAGTAGAACCGGTCGTGCTTCTTGTACTCCTCCGGGTCGATGCCCGGGCCGACCTTCTGCTCCTTGTCGGCCTCGGCGACGATCAGGGTTCCCTTGCCCTCCCGCAGCGCGGTCTCCACCGAGTCGGTGAGCCGGCCCAGGATTCCCTCCTTCACCACCAGGCGATCGACCACCAGCTCGATGTCGTGCTTGAGCTTCTTGTCGAGGGCGAGCCGCTCCTCGAGCGAATGGACCACGCCGTCCACCCGCACCCGGGCGAATCCGCGCTTGTGGGCGTCGCCGAGCAGGTCCCGGTACTCGCCCTTGCGGTTCTGCACGATCGGCGCCAGCACCAGGATGCGCGAGCCGGCCGGCAGCTCGAGGATCGACTCGACGATCTGCTGGGCGGTCTGCTTCCCGACGCGCCGGCCGCAGCGACGGGCAGTGCTGCTCGCCGATCGAGGCATAGAGGACGCGCAGGTAATCGTGGACCTCGGTGATGGTCCCGACGGTGGAGCGCGGGTTGTTGGAGGCCGCCTTCTGCTCGATGGAGATGGTGGGCGAGAGCCCGCGCAGCGTGTCGTAACGGGGCTTCTCCATCTGCCCGAGGAACTGCCGCGCGTAGGAGGAGAGCGACTCGACGTAGCGCCGCTGCCCTTCCGCGTAAAGGGTATCGAAGGCCAGCGAGCTCTTGCCGGAGCCGGAGACGCCCGTGAAGACCACCAGTCGTTTCTTGGGGATCTCGACGTCGACGGACTTGAGGTTGTGCTCGCGGGCCCCCTTGACGCTGATGGTATCGGGCTCGCTCATCCGGCCCTTCATAACGGCGGCGGGGCGCGTTGGCTACCGCGCGGAAACCTGATACGGGAGCGGGTCGCATGGCCGACCTCGCCAACGATTCCGGGGTGATCCGGCTCCGCGTGGACCCGATTTCGCGCGAGGACGGGGGCCGGGTGCTCGCCTCGACGGCCCTCGAGTACCGGGACGCCCGCGACGGAGAGTGGTGGCCGGTCGTCCGCCTTCCGGTCGTCCACCTCGCCCCGGGTGGGGCGGAGTCGCTCTTGGCCGCCCTCCAGGACCTCATGCAGGGCGTGATCCCCGGCTTCGCCTGGCAATCCGGCGACGGGGCGCTCGGGCTCCAGATCGGCGTGCCGGAGGGGCAGGGGGAGCTGCTGGTCGCGGAGGTGGGCATGGACCTGGCCCTCTTCCTGGCCGAATCGGCCGGCGCTCCGAGGCGCGAGGGAGCGGAGGCGGCGCTCTTTCGCTGGCCGGTGACCCGCGGCGCCGCCGTGGCCTTCGCGGATGCGCTCCGGCGCGAGTCCGAGGCACTGCGAGGCGATGGTTAGCCCGCGGCCCGAGCCGGGTATGCCGCGGCCTGCGCTCGCGCCGGCGACGCGCGCCCGCTTGCTCCTCTTCTTCGCGTCCGCACTCTTTGGCCTGCTGGCGGTGCTGGCCCGGATCGCCTCCATGGAGGGGCTCACGGCGCCCCAGGTGGCCACCGTGCGCTTCGCGGTGGGGACCGGCCTCTGCCTGGCGCTCTTCCGGGTGCGCCCCGGCACGTTCCGACCGGTGCGGCGTGGGTTGCTGGTGACCCGCGGCGTGCTGGGCGGCCTGGCGGCGCTGCTCTACTTCTATGCGCTGTCGCTCATTCCGGCCGGGCAGGCCACGCTCCTCAACAACACCTTTCCGGTCATCGCGGTGGGGATCTCCTACTTCACGCTGGGAGAACGCCCGACCTGGCACCTGCTCCTCGCTCTCGGCGTGACCAGCCTGGGCGTGTATCTCGTCCTCGGGGGCGGGGCGGTCGGCTTCACCATGGGCCCGGGACAGTGGGTGGGCATCGCCTCGGCCGTCCTGGGCGCGGGTGCGGTGACCTCCATCCGGGCGCTCCGGGCCACCGACAACGCCCCCACCATCTTCTTCGCCTTCACGGTGGGGGGCCTGCTCGTCTCGGCGCCGCTCGCGCTCGGGACCTGGAGCCTCCACGGCCACGCCTGGATCTACGCCATGGCCGCGGGCGTGGTCTCCTTCGCCGCCCAGATCTTCATGACCGAGGCCTACGGCGCGCTCACCGTGGCCGAGGCGGCGGTGTGGCAGCAACTCACCCCGGTCGCGAGCTACCTGTGGGCAGGGGCGGTGCTGGCCGAGAGCCTTTCGGCGGTCGGCGTGGTCGGCGTGGCCGTCGGCATCGCCGGTGTGGTCTACGGATCGGTGCTGGGGCGCCGGCCGCCGGAGCCGGAGGAAGCTTGACGCCGGCCGGCCGTCATCCCCGGGTGCTTCCCCGCCTCGAGCTGGTGGGCTCCGGGATCTTCTTCGGCCTCATGGCCGTGCTGGGACGCCTGCTCGCCACCGGGCCAGCCCATTTCACGCCGGGACAGCTCTCGGTGGTGCGATTCGGGGTGGGGGCGGCGGCCAGCCTGGCCGTCTTCGCGGTGCGGCCATCGCTCTTCCGGCCGAGGAACGTGGGGCTGCTCGTCACCCGGGGCATCTCCGGCGGCCTGGTGGTCATCCTCTACTTCTCGGCCCTGGCCCGCATCCCGGCCGGCGAGGCCGGGATGATCTACAACCTCTTCCCGGCCATCGCGACGCTCCTGGCGTTCTACCTGCTCCGGGAGCGCCCCGCGGTGCGGCTCTGGCTGGCCATCCTCGTGGCCACGCTGGGCGTGGCGCTCGTGCTGGGGAACGGCTCGCTCCAGCTGGGGCTGGGGTGGGGAGAGGGCGCCGCGCTGGCTGCGGCGGTCTTCGCGGCGGTGAGCGCGAACGTCATCCGCGCCATGCGGGGAACCGACAACGCCCCCACCATCTTCTTCTTCTTCTGCCTGGCCGGCCTGCCGGTGGTGTTGCCCTTTGCGCTCGACCCGTGGCCCGGCGGCCTCGTTCCCTGGGCGCTGGCGGTGGCCATGGCACTCTGCGCCTTCGCCGCCCAGGTGCTCATGACCGAGGCCTACGGTTCGCTCTCGGTGGGGGAGGCGGCGGCCTGGCTGCAGCTCACCCCCATCGCCCAGTACCTGATCGCCGCCGCCGTCCTGAGCGAGGCGGTCACGTCGATTGGCCTCCTCGGCATCGGGGTATCGGTGGCCGGCGTGGCCTGGGCCACCCGCCTCGGCCAGCGGGCCGCGGCGGTGCCGCCACCTTGAATCGGGTGCGCTAGACTCGAAGGCCGAATGAGCCAGCCCGCGAGCCCCCCGATCGCCTTCGAGCCCTTCACCGACGAGCACCAGGCCTTCCGGCGCGTCGTCCGCGACTTCAGCGAGAAGGAGCTCGCTCCCCACGCCCGGGAGTGGGACGACAGGGGCGAGTTTCCCAGCGACCTCTTCCGGCGCTTCGGCGACATGGGCTTCTTCGGCATCCGGCACGACCCGGCCTGGGGCGGCTCCGGCCTCGACTACTGGTACGTGGTGGCCTACGCCGAGGAGCTGACCCGCTCCCGCAACGGCGGCCTCGGCACCGCCATGCTGGTCCAGGGCGAGATGGCGACCCCCATCATCGGCGAGCTGGGAACCGACGAGCAGAAGCGGGAGTTCCTCGCGCCGGCGCTCCGCGGGGAGAAGATCGCCGCCCTCGCCATCTCCGAGCCCGACGCCGGAAGCGACGTGGCCGCGATCCGGACCCGGGCGCGGCGCGACGGCGACGACCTGGTGGTGACCGGCTCGAAGACCTGGATCTCGAACGGCGCGCGGGCCGACTTCCTGACGCTGGCCGTGCGCACCGGCGGGGAGGGGCACGAGGGGATCTCGCTCGTCACCTTCCCCACCGACGTGAAGGGCTTCCAGGTCTCGCGCAAGCTGGCGAAGGTGGGAAATCTATCGTCGGACACCGCGGAGCTCTACTTCGACGACTGCCGCATCCCGGCCCGCTACCTGCTCGGCGAGGAGAACCAGGGCTTCTACTACATCATGACCGGCTTCCAGGGAGAGCGGCTCGTGGCCGCGATCACCGCCGTGGCCGGCGCGCAGCTGGTCCTCGACGACGCGCTCCGTTACGGCCAGGAGCGCAAGGCCTTCGGCCGCCCCATCGGCACCTTCCAGGTGTGGCGCCACCGCTTCGCCGAGCACCTCTCGCGCCTCGAGGCGGCCCGCTGGCTCACCTACCGGGCCTGCGACCTCTTCAACCGGAACCAGGTGGCCCTGCGCGAGATCTCGATGGCCAAGCTGGTGGCCTGCGACCTCGCCCAGAAGATCGCCTACGACTGCATGCAGTTCCACGGCGGCATGGGCTACATGGCCGAGAGCGACGTCGCGCGGGCCTGGCGCGACCTTCGAGTGCTCCCCATCGCCGGCGGGACCTCCGAGATCATGAAGGAGATCGTGTCGCGCAGCTCGGGGATGTGAAGGAAGCCCGACGACGCCCCGGGTGGCGCCAGGAGGAAGAAATGATGAAGGACGCGGTGGTGGTGCTGGTCACGACGCCCACGTCGGAGGCGGCCCTGGAGATCGCGCGCGCCCTCGTCGAGGAGGGGCTCGCCGCCTGCGGGAACGTGATCCCGGCCATCCGCTCCATCTACCGCTGGGAGGGAAAGGTCCAGGACGACGCCGAGGCGCTGCTGGTGATCAAGACGGAGCGGCGGCTGGTGACCGCGGTGAAGGAACGCCTTCCGGTGCTCCACCCGTACCAGGTGCCGGAGTTGCTGGTCCTTCCGGTGGAGGACGGGCTCGAGCCGTATCTGGCGTGGATCGCGAAGAACGTGCGACCGGGCTGATCAGCTCTTCCGGAACAGCGCCTCGAGCGCGTCGCGCGGATTCTCGACCGGCTTCGGCGCCTCGCCGAACAGCGCCCCCAGCCGGTCGCGCGCCGCCTGCGACGAGCCGCGGCGATGGGACGCTCCGTCGCCGAGCTGGAACAGGTCGCAGGCATTGGAGGCGATCTTGTCCACGTAGTGGTCGGCGTGCGGCTCACGGCACTCGTTCGGCGCGGACTCGTCGTGGTGCCGGCAGTCGATGCAGGCATGCAGGTCGGCGTCGCACTCCGGGCAGGTGGTGCGGCGGCCGATGGGGCCGTCGAAGCGCAGCGCCGCCCCGCAGCCGTAACAGGTCGTCGCCATCGTCGCTCAGGCCTGGGCGAGGGGCATGGGACCGGCCGACGTCCCGGGCTGGCGCTCCGCCATCTCGGTGGAGAGGATGGCGTACTGCTCGACGTCGATGCTGATGCGGCGCCATTCCTCCTCGGAGATGTCGAGGAAGGCGTCCACCACCTTGGGGTCGAACTGCGCGCCCCGGCAGCGGGCGATTTCGGAGCGGGCCTCGGTGTAGCCGCGGGCCTTGCGGTAGGGGCGGTCACTGGTGATGGCGTCGTACGCGTCGACGACGTGGAACACCCTCGCGCCGATCTGGATGGCGTCCTCCTTCAGGCCGGCCGGGTAGCCGGTGCCGTCCCATTTTTCCTGGTGCTGCAGGACGATGACCGACGCGGACTTGAGGTACTCGACCCGGCGGAGCAACTCCCAGCCCAGTTCCGGGTGGCGCTTCATCTCCTTCCACTCGTTGGCGTCGAGCGGTCCGGGCTTGAGGAGCACGCGGTCGCGGATTCCGATCTTGCCGATGTCGTGGAGCAGCGCTCCGTGCTCGATGATGGTGAGTTCGGGCTCCGCCACGCCGAGTTGCAACGCCAGGCGACGCGAGTAGAGCGAGACGCGCCGCGAGTGCCACTGGGTCTCGGCGTCGCGGTAGTCGAGGGCGGCGATGAGCCCGCCGAGCAGCGCCTCGGTGCGCTCGCGAACCCGTTCCTCCAGGCGCAGGTTCAGCTCCCGGAGCTTGTCGTTCTGCTGCTGGACCTGGATGCTGAGCCGCTCGTTCTCCCGCCTCAGGTGGGACGCGTCGGCGGCCTGGGCCACCGTGGTCACCACCTCCTGGTTGTGCCAGGGCTTGGAGATGATCCGGTAGACCTCGCCGGAGTTCACCGCATCGAGGGCGACGCGGAAGTCCTCGGCTGCGGTGCAGAGGATGCGGGCAGCGCCGGGGACCTTCTCGCGGGCCTGCTGCAGGAGCGCGATGCCGTCCATCCCCGGCATCATGTAGTCGGAGATGATGACCGTGGGCCGGTCGGTCTCGAGCCGGGCCAGCGCCTCCTGCGGCTCCGAATAGGTCCGGACGTCGAACCCGGCGGTCTCGAGGATGCGCTTCAGGTTTCGAAGGATCAGGACGTCGTCATCGACGACGACCACGCGGTCGGGACTCGGGGACGGAATACCGGACCTCCAGGGAAAGCTCCAGAAGGTGAAGCATATCCCTTCGCGGCCCGGGCGCCAGCATGTGGTCGGCCGTCGATCCCGGAACGAAGGCCGGAGAGACCCGGGCGGGTCAGAAGCTGTTCAGGAAGTCGTCGTTCGTCTCGAACTCGGTCAGCTTCTTGAGGAGCCGCTCCATGGCTTCCACGGCCTTCAGCGAGGCCAGCGCCCCGCGGAGCTTGCGGATCTTCTCGATCTGCTTGCCCGAGAAGAGCTTCTCCTCCTTGCGGGTACCGGAGGCGCCGATGTCGATGGCCGGGAAGATCCGGCGCTCGGCCAGTTGCCGGGAGAGGACGACCTCCATGTTGCCGGTGCCCTTGAACTCCTCGAAGATCACCTCGTCCATGCGGCTGCCGGTGTCGATGAGGGCGGTGGCGATGATGGTGAGCGACCCGCCCTCCTCGGCCTTGCGGGCCGAACCGAAGAGGCGCTTCGGGCGCTCCAGCGCGCGGCTGTCGACGCCGCCGGTCAGCGTGCGGCCGGACGACTCGATCTCGCGGTTGAAGGCGCGTGCGAGCCGGGTGATCGAGTCGAGAAGGATGACCACGTCCTTGCCCCCCTCGACGAGCCGCTTGGCGCGCTCCATGGCCATCTCGGCGGTGTGGATGTGCTCCTCCGCCGGCCGGTCGTTCGAAGAGCCGCAGACCTCGCCCTTCACGTTCCGGCGCATGTCGGTGAGCTCCTCGGGGCGCTCGTCCACGAGCAGCACGATGAGGTGCACGTCCGGCCGGCTGGCGAGGATCGCCTGGGCGATCCTCTGCAGCATGATGGTCTTGCCCGCCTTGGGCGGCGAGGTGATGAGGGCGCGGGCGCCCAGGCCGATGGGGGCGACGAGGTCGAGGACGCGCCCGACCATCTCGTCGGGGCGTGTCTCCATGACCAGCCGCTCCGTGGGATCCGTGGCGGTCAGGTTGGTGAAGGCGGTGCGCCGGACCACCGCGAGGGGTTCGGTGCCCTCGAGCAGGTCGACCTTCTGGAGCACGCGCTTCATGCCCCGCACCGCGGCCTGACCGTTCACGAGGTGGCCGGGCTGCAGGTGCATCCTGTCGATGAGCCAGCGCGGCACCTCGACGTCGAAGCTCTGGGGGAGGTAGCTGCGCTTCGGGTCGCGGAGCCATCCTTGCCCCTTGCCCTCGAAGTCGAGGACGCCCTCGACCTCCTCCATCACCTCAGGCTGACCCTGAGGCTGGGGCATCGGGGCCACCGAGGCGCCGTTCGAGGCGCCGGGAGGGGCGACGTTGCCGCCCTGGGAAGGGGACGGGGAGCCCGGCTGCCCGGGCTGTCCGCCCCGGCCGCGTCGGCCGCGCCGCCGCCGGCGGCGGCGACTTCCCGGGCCGGTTCCGCCGTTGCCGGGCTCGCCCTGGGGGCCGGCCGGCTGCGTGTCCTGGTTCAACTGGGGGAGCGGGGCGCTGGAAGCGTCGCCGCCCTGGGTCGGGGTCTCGTCGTTGTCCGTCATGCTTTCCCTGCGTTGCCGCGGGTTTGCTTCACCGCGGACGTCCTGCACCGTGCTTACCGGCTGCGGTCCACTCACCCGCGCGCCGGACCCTTTGTCCGACGACCAGCGGGGAGCTGACCGGTGTATCCCTTCTGCCGCGCCAACGCGCAAAAACAAGAAGGACGAAACCCTTCTAACAGATTCCCATCTTGAGCGAAAGCAAAAGCGCCGGGTCCGATTTGACCCTCCCGCACGACCAGGTCAGGCCTCGTTTCCAGCGTCCTCGACCTCCCGGATGTCCTTCTCCGTGAGCGGAACCGCCGAGCCGTGCCTGTGCTGCTCGAGGATCTCGAAGAGTTGCTCCTTGTGAGGCCTGACCTTGCCGATCGGACAGCGCTTCCATTCGTCGAGCGGCTCGTCGCAGTAGCCCATGCGCCGATCGCCGCACTTGGGCTGGAGCTGGCCGCCCAGCTCGGGCACCAGCTTCACCACCTCGCGCCGCATGAGCGCCACCATGTGCCGGATCTCCCACTGGGCCCGCCAGCAGAGCCTCAGATCCGCGATGTGAAGGAGCTCGGTGAAGTTCACCATCACCTGGAAGTTGGTGGGGGCGGCGTTGGGGAGGACGAAGCGAGCGTCCTCGGCCGGGATCCCCTGGTCGAGCGCCTTCAGGTAGACGCGCGTCACCTCGGCCATGAGCCGGTCGTACTCGTCTCCGAGCCCGGCCTTCTCCCAGGTCTTCGGGCGCACGTACTCGAGCCGCTCCTCCTTGAACTTCACGTAGCGCTGAGACTGCTGCTCGAAGCTGATGCCGATGCGGTGCCGGACGAACTGGTGGGAGAGGGACCGGGACACGCCGCTGATGCCAAACCAGAAGACCACCTGCTCGAGCGGCGAGGCGTGGCCGGTCTTGAGCCGCTCGGAGATGAAATCCCGGATCTTCTCGCCGGAGATCGTCCCGTCGTGGATCTCGCCCCAGACCTCGCCAGGCGTCTTCGGGCTGTAGCAGGTCCGGTAGGCGGCGTAGAGCTTCTGGAGCGGATCGCGGGCCCAGTCGATGAGGATGACCTCTAGCGGCATGCGCCCCGATAACACCACCCGCCCCCCGCCGGGAAGGGGGCACTTGCGAAGTCGCCGGGCCAGGCCAGACCCGACCAGATCTGCGGGGCCTTCGACACGGATGGGGCCCCCCTTTCCCGAGGGACTACCCAGCGGCTCCGGTCCCTGCAAGGGTGTGCCCATGACCGAGGGCTCCTCCAGTTCCCGTGGCACCGCACTAGACCCGGCCGAGTTCGTGGATGACCTGGACCGAGAACTCCTCCGGTCGCTGGCTCGGCTAGGGGAACTGGCCCGCGCGGCGCTGCCCCCGGCCGTGGCGGTCACCGACCTGCTCTCGGCGGCGCTCCGGGACGAGATCGAGGCCGCCGAGGTGGCGGCGCTCTGGATGACGGACGAGCCCGACCTGGAGCTGAAGGTGGGTCTGGCCCTGCAGGTGGGAGACGAGGCCGGGCACTTCCAGCTGATGGCAGACCGGGTCCGGGAACTGGGAGGTGACCCTGCAGCCGACCCACGCGCCCGCACGCACAGTCCGGCGTTCCGTTACCTCCGCGGCCTCCAGACGCCGGCGGAGCGCCTGGCAGCGGGCATCGTGCGCGAAGGGGTGGCGCGCCTTCGCAACGGGCTGCTCGCCGAGGTGAGCGACGCCCTCGGCGACGCCGAGACGGCCCTCATCTGCCGCGAGATCATCGGGCCCGACGAGGCACGCCACCTCGATTTTGGACGCCGCCTTCTGCCGCGCTACGCGCTCACCGTGGAGGATCAGGACGCGGCGCGGCGCGCCATGGCCCGCACCATCCAGCTCGCGGAGGAGGCGACCGAGCCGTCGCGCCCTGCCAAGGCCTCACCGGCCCCGCCGCCCGATCCGTTCGCGAACGGACGTTGATCCTGCGGCGCGCCGCCGCTATGCGCACCATCCCCCGAGGAGGTTCGCATGGTCACCGTGCTCGAGAAGGCCCCGGATTTCACCGCCCCCGCCGCCACCGGCAAGGGCGAGTTCGTGGAGGTCTCGCTCGCCAGCCACCGCGGCAGGTGGGTGGTGCTCTTCTTCTACCCGCTCGACTTCACCTTCGTGTGCCCCACCGAGATCCTGGAGTTCTCCAAGCGGGCGAGGGAGTTCGAGGCGCTGGGCGCGCAGGTCATGGGCTGCTCGGTCGACTCGCAGTACTCGCACAGGGCCTGGATCGAGAACGGCCTCGGCGAGCTGCGGATCCCGCTGGTTTCCGACATCACGAAACGCATCGCGCGCGACTACGGCGCGCTCATCGAGGACCAGGGAATCGCGACCCGGGCGACCTTCGTCATCGATCCCGGGGGAATCGTGCAGTACGCCTGCTACCACAACACCGCCGTGGGACGGTCGGTGTCCGAGACGCTTCGCGTGCTCGAGGCGCTTCAGACGGGCGAGAACTGCCCGGTGGACTGGCGTCCCGGCGTGAAGACGCTGGGACGCTGACCGCGGGCGAGAAAATCCTGGACGGGCTCGATGAGCCCGCCTGGCGAGACAACCGCCGCGGAGCCTACCGGCCGGCCAGCAGCGAGGCCGCCGGCACGCCGAGCGCCTTGGCCATCTTCTCGATGGTCTCGAGCGGCGGCGAGCGCTGGCCGCGCTCCAGCATCGACACGTAGGAAACCGAGATCCCCACCTTGTCGGCAAGGGCCTTCTGGGAGAACTTCTTCTTCTCGCGAAGGCGGCGGACGTTGGTCGCGAAGCGTGTCAGCAGATCCATGACTCTACGTGTATCAATTCACGCGGAGAGTGACAGGGTCCATTTGGGTCTTCCCGCCCCCGCCGGGACACTTCACCGAAGGGGTACCCCGGAGGCGGGCGGCAGGGCCACGATCGACATCGACTCGTAGATCTCCCCCGGGTCCCGGTTTCTCCAGGAGCGCCAGACGTTTGCCGCCGGAAGGTAGCCGGGGATCCGGCGCCAACCTGCCAGTATCACCAAGTGTTTCCTCACCTCGGGCGAGAGGCGTCCCACCTGTGACTCGGAGGCGATGTAGGCGCCGCCGGCCGCGAGCGCGCTCTCGGCCTCGACGTCGGTCCAGGCGCGCCGGACCGGCCTCCCCGCGGAGAGGGTGAACAGGCCGGGCGCCGTGCCGAACACCCAGAGCGCCCGGCCGCCCGTCGACGGGATGGCCTGGGGCGGGAGCGCCGGGGGGTTCACTCCTGGTACGACCAGGCCCACGACGAGCGCGAAGGCCGCGCCGGCGGCCGCTGCCGACGGGGCCAGCCGGCCGCCGAAGGCCAGCATCGACGAGGCCGCGAACGCCATCGCCGCGGCGACGATCGCGAGCAGGGGGATCCAGGGCAGGGGCCAGCGCAGGACCAGGACGGAGACGGTCGCCAGGAGCGCGAGGGTGAACCCGGTGGCGGCGCGGGCCCAGCCGGGGCGGCGGAACGCGCACCGCGAGCAGGAGCGCCGCCGGGATGGCGGTCAGGCCGTAGTGGGGCCACTTGAGCGAGGGAATCGTGAAGGTGACGAGCACCGCGGCCACCCAGAAGAGCGGCAGGAGCACGCCCGGGTCCCGCCAGGTCCGGAGAGCCCGGAGGCTCCCGAGGAAGAGGAAGGTCCAGGGGAGCATGAAGACGAGGAATCCGAGGAGGAGACTCGCCTCCGCCCTCACGGTCCAGGGGTGCCTGAATCGATCGAGGTTCTCGATGACGAAGAAGGAGTCGTAGAAGGCCTGACCGTGAACCGCGAAGGACGCCACGTACCAGGGCAGTCCCAGGACGGCGCCGAGGAGGAAGGCCCCTGCGGTCCAGCGCGAGAAGAGCAGCTTGGGGTTCCGAACCAGCAGGAAACCGCCGGAGAGGAGCAGGACGAGCACCGCGCCCACCGGCCCCTTGAGGAGGAAGTCCATCGCCGCCGCCACGCCCACGGCCAGCAGCCAGGGCGGGTCGTCCTCCTCCGAGGCCCGCCAGGTGCCGTAGGCGGCGAGCGTGAGCCCCAGCGCCATGGGCGCGTCCATCATGGCGAGCCGCCCGTACTTCACCCAGCCGAAGGCCGTGGCCGTCAGGAGCGCGGCGGCCATTCCCGCCTTCTCTCCGTACATGCGCCGCCCCAGCGCGTGGAGCAGCATGGCCAGGGCGATCCAGGCGAGCGCCGACGGCAGGCGTGCGGCGAAGAGGTTGGTGCCGAGGGCGATGTAGGCGGCGCGCTCGGCCCAGTACAGCAGGGGCGGCTTGTTCCAGTTCAGCACGTCGTCGAGGGAGGGCGTGAGCCAGGCGTCCTTGGCCTGCATCTCCGCGCTGATGCCCAGGTACCAGGCCTCGTCGGGGTGGCTGCCCGAGGAGGAATTGCCGAGCGCCGGCAGGTAGAGGGCGAGGAGGAAGAGGAGGAGGGCGGCCCGGCGCATGCGGAGGGCGAGTCTATACCAGGCGCCCGGTCGGGCAGGCGGACCTGGAGGGCCGCGCCGCGGACGGGGATGCCCGGACGAACCAGTGCCGGTGCGGCGGGAGCCCGGCATCCCGCCTGCATCCAGGAGGAGGATGCGCGTCGATCCAGGGGAGAGCAGGGCGGTCGTGGCGGAGAGGAACGAGCCAGCCGGGCGAGGTGGCGGATTCGCGGGCGTGCTCGAGCGGGCCGGACGTCCGGGCCGGCCGGAGCGGCCCCGCGAGGACGAAGGGGAGCCGATGGCGCCCGGGAAGTCGCCGCCCGAAGCGCTCCTCGGCGAGATGGCCTCGCCGGGGCGATCCGAGTCCATGTCGAGCGCCGCCGGGGCACCGCTGCTCGCCCGCGCCATCGAGCGCATTGTACTCCTGGTGAAGTCCGGCGAGGCGGCGTCGGTGACCCTGGAACTGGGCCCGAGCCTCGACGTCCGGATCGAGCAGGCCCGCGCCGGCGTCGACGTCCAGATCCGGGCGGCGCACGGCCTCTCGCCCCTGGCCGAGGCCGAGCTTCCCATGCTGATCGCGGCGCTGCGGGCACGCGGTATCCAGGTCGCGCGGGCAGGGGTGGCGTCGCGCCGGCGGGAGGGGCGCCTGTCGTTGACGCAACGTCGGTCGTCCGCTACAAGGGCCGGCGACGACGGCACCGTCGCCAAGTGGTAAGGCAAGGGTCTGCAAAACCCTTATTCCCCGGTTCGAATCCGGGCGGTGCCTCCAGAATTCCCAGGGGTCGTACCGAGCGGTGCGGCCCCTCCTGCTATTCACGGTCAGTCATCGAGGACGCCCGGCGCGAAGAGGTCGAGGGCGAGGTGGAGATGGCCGGCTGCGAAGCCTTCGAGATCGCCGTCGAGAAGCGGCTACACGGTGCGCTCGGGGAGCCCGAGGGGGCGGCTCCTCGAGGAGCACCTGGCCGGTTGCGAGCGCTGCCGGACCTACCAGGCCGCGGTGCGCGACTCGGAGGCCGGCATGCGCATGGAGGCGAGCGCGGCTGCGGCCGACGTGGACTGGGAGCGGGTCGAGCGGGAGATCGGTGGGCGCGTCCGGGCCTGGCCGGGATGGCTCGCCGGGGCGTTGCTCGCCGGAGCGTGGATGGCGCTCTTCGCCTGGCTCTCGGCACCGCCGGCGATGAGGTCCGACCGCATGCTCCGCTCGCTCCCTGCCATCGCGATCGTGGTCGTGCTGGTGGGTCTGGTGGCCGGCTATTCGTCGCGGCGCCTCGCTGGCCCTGGTGGATCGGGGCGAGATGCTCGTCACCCATCGTGGGGTATTGGCTGCCAACCTCCAGTGGGCGAGGCGCATGAAGTGGGCGCTGGCCGCCCTGCTCGCCTTCTTTCTCTACAGGGC
The DNA here is from genome assembly GCA_963700085.1 of uncultured delta proteobacterium. Lineage (GTDB taxonomy): Bacteria > Myxococcota > Myxococcia > Myxococcales > Anaeromyxobacteraceae > CAIOAK01. Next base: position 338,241 of record CAVOWI010000012.1, on the reverse strand, counting down.
CATGGCGGGTGAATCGGCGACCTACGATCCGCTCGTCTACTTCGGAGGGCTTTCCCTTCCGCTGGCTGGACTGTGGGCCTACCTGCGCCACGTGACGGTCCCTCGCGCCGAGCGAGAGGCCAGCGACCTGGGGCTCTTCGAGGGAGGGGGACGATAGTGCCCGTCCACCCCTCCACCCATTCCGCCGCCCTCTCCGTCGCCGAGGAGGCGGAGGTCGTGGCCCGGGTTCGGGCAGGTGGAGGCGCGCGCCGGGAGGCGGCAGGCGATCTCTTCCGCCGGCTCCGGGAGCCCGTGCACGCGGTGTGCCTGCACGTCACCGGGCGGCGCGCAGACGCGGAGTTCGCCGTGGCCGAAGCATTCCGCGCCGTTCGACGCGGCCTACCCGGATTCACGGGCGAGTCCAGGCTCACCACCTGGGTGTATCGCCTGGCGCTCCGAGCCTCCTTCCGGGCGCGGGCTCGGGGGCGCGACGGCGTGTCGACGCCCCTGGCCTGCCTGCCCGCCGGGCCACGCCTGGTTCTCGCGCTCTTCTCCATCGACGGGCTCCGGAGCGGCGAGATCGCCGACATCCTCGGCATTCCCGAGGAGACGGCCTGGTCGCGCCTGCACGCGGCAAGGAGGATGCTTGTGGGGGCGCAAGGCCGATAGGGGGCCCCGACCTGGTTCTACCAGGTGGACTGTTTCGGTCTACGTCAGGAGAATGCTCCAGCCACCCCGGGGGGAAATCATGAATCGGGTCTCGATCGCACTCCTCTCCGTCCTCTTGTTCGCCGCGGCGGTCGCCGTTGCCGCCGAGCCCGCCCCCAGGGGCGAGGTAGCTCGAGTCCGGTGAGCGACGACTGCCAGTACTGCGGGGCCGACCTGGACGCCTCCCCGCCCGTCCGGGAGACGGCCTTCCTCTACGGCATCGAGTGCCGTCGCTGCCCACCCGGTCGGCGGCGGTCGCTGGTGCTCATGCGCCCCGGCCCGGTGGAGACGCTCGAGTGCCCCGACTGCGGCGCCGTGCTGGCCCCGGCCGGCTCGCACCAGGACGTACTCGTGGTGAAAGAGATGACCTTCGTGGTCTGTCCGGCCTGCGGGGAGCACTGCGACGTCCACGCGGTGCGCAAGCTGCGGGACGTGTCGGGGGGCACGATGTGATCGCGGGGACGCCCGCCGCGCTCCCTACAGCCAGCCGACCTCCCGGTACCACCTGGCCGATCGGTCGATGGACTCGGCCAGCCCGATCCGGGCCTCGAAGCCGAGGACGCGCCGGGCCTTGTCGGTGTCGCAGACCCAGCCCGGGGCCAGCGCCTGCTCGGCGAGCTTGCGGTTGAACGGCAGGTTCCGGTCGAGAATGCGGCTCGCCACGTCGGCGAGCGAGCCCGCGCCGCGAAGCAGGGCCGGCGGGATGCGCAGCACGCGGGCCCGGACCCCCAGCGCCCGCGCCACCTCGAGCTGGAGCCCCTCGACGCTGGTGCGCTCCGGCGAGGCCAGGAAGAAGGCCTGGCCCACCGCGCCCGGATGGGTGGCGAGCAGCTCCATGCCGCGGGCGCAGTCCGCCACGTCGATGAAGGAGAGCGGCCGGGGCTCACCCGGAAGCCCCAGCACGAAGCCGCGCGAGACGATCCGGAAGAAGAAGAGGTTCTCCCTGTCTCCGGGGCCGGTGATGCGCGGCGGCCGGGCCACCGTCACCGGCAGCCGCCCGGCGAAGGAGAAGGTGAGCCGCTCCGCCTCGGCCTTCGACTCGCCGTACCACTCGCGGGGCTGGAAGGGGTCCTCCTCGCGCCGGCCCGTGGCGGATGGTCCGGAGGCGGCCAGCGAGCCGGCCAGCACGAAGCGGGAGAGCCCCGGCGCGTGCGCCGCGCAGCTCTCGAGCAGGTTCCGGGTTCCCGTGGCATTCACCCGGAGGAAATCCTCGCGCCGGGTCGCGCGACGGATCCCGGCCAGGTGGAAGACCAGGTCGCAGCCGCGGACGGCGGCGGGCAGGGTGGCGGGCTCTGTGACGTCCCCGCGGGCCTCCTCGATGGCGAGGCCGGACAGGCCGCCCGGAAGGCTCCCGGGGCGCAGCAGGGCGCGAACCGTATGGCCGCCCTCGAGCAGGCGCCGGGTCAGCCAGGACCCCAGGAAACCGTTGGCCCCGGTGACGAGCGCGCGCATCGGGGGCAGGTGTACCATGCCTCGGATGAAGACCGTCCGCGCCACCTGCCCCTTCGACTGCCCCGACGCCTGCGGCCTGCTCGTGGACGTGGAAGGGGGACGGGCGACCCGGGTGAGGGGCGATCCGGATCACCCCTACAGCCAGGGAAGCCTTTGCCCCAAGGTGAACAACTACGAGCGAAGCGTTTACGCCGATGGGCGCCTGACGACGCCCCTCGAGCGGGTGGGACGCAAGGGGGAGGGAAGTTTCCGCCCCATCTCCTGGGAAGAGGCCATTCCCCGCATCGCCGATCGGCTGAAGGGAATCTCGGCGACCCACGGAGCCGAGGCCATCCTCCCTTACTCGTACGCCGGGACCATGGGGCTCGTGCAGCGCAACGCGGGCCACGCCTTCTTCCACGCGCTGGGCGCCTCGCGCCTCGACCGCACCATCTGCTCGCCGGCGAAGGGAGCGGGCTGGAAGGCGGTCATGGGCGAGACCCTCGCGCCCCACCCGGACGAGGTGCTCCAGGCCGATCTGGTCCTCCTCTGGAGCATCAACGCGGTGGCGACGAGCATCCACTTCGCCCAGCGCGCCAAGGAGGCGAGAAGGCGCGGCGCGGAGGTCTGGGTGATCGAGACCTACCGCACGCCCACGGCCGACCAGGCCGACCGGGTCTTCCTCATCCGCCCAGGGAGCGACGGCGCGCTGGCGCTCGGCATGGCCCACGTCCTCTTTCGCGACGGGCTCGCCGATCTCGCCTTCCTCCGCGAGCGGGTCCTGGGGTGGGAGCGCTTCCGCGACGAGGTCCTGCCCTCCTGCACGCCGGCCTGGGCCGCGGGGAAGACCGGGCTCGAACCGGCCATCGTCGAGGAGATGGCGCGTCGCTACGCATCGGCGCGGGGGCCCTTCATCCGGCTGGGGAGCGGCCTCTCCCGCTACGGCAACGGCGCCATGAACGTGCGCTGCATCACCACCCTCCCGGCCGTGGCGGGGGCGTGGAAGAGGCCGGGCGGGGGGCTGCTCACCTCCACCAGCGGGAGCCAGGCCTTCGACACCTCGATCGTCACCCGCGAGGATCTCCAGCCGCGACCCGCCCGGCTGGTCAACATGAACCGGCTCGGGCACGCACTCCTCGAGCTCGATTCACCACGAGTGATGGGGTTGGTGGTCTACGCCGCCAACCCGGCCGCGGTGACCCCGGACCAGGAGGCCGTGCTGCGGGGGCTCGCGCGCGAGGATCTCTTCACCGTGGTCCACGAGCGCTACCTCACCGACACGGCGCGCTGGGCCGACCTGGTGCTCCCCGCCACCACCGCGCTGGAACACCACGACCTCTACTGTTCCTACGGCCAGTACTGCATCCAGCGGGTCGAGCCGGCCATCGCGCCGGTGGGCCAGTCCTGGTCCAACTGGGACCTCTTCCGGCGTCTGGCCGCGGCCATGGGCGTCGACCACCCGTTCTTCCGCCAGACCGCCTCGGGTCTCGTCGACGCGCTGCTGGCCAGGCCGGCGCCGCTCCGGAACGGGATCGACGAGCGCGCCCTGGCCGAGGGGCGCGGCGTGGAGCTCGAGCTTCCGCCGCCGTCGGCGCGCGCCATCCGCACGCCGTCCGGCAAGATCGAGATCGAGAACCCGCGGCAGAAGCACCCGCTGCCGGGCTGGCTCCCCACCCACGAGGAGGACGGGGAGCTGCCGTTCCGGCTCGTGACCGGGGCGTCGGTGTGGGGGCTCAACTCGTCCTTCCGGGAGCGTCCCGAGCTGCGCCGGCGCGAGGGCGGTCCATCACTCATGGTGAATCCGGCCGACGCGGCCGGCCGGGGGCTGGCCGGGCCCCGGGTGGTGGCCTGGAACGGGCTCGGGGCGGCCAGCTTCGAATTGCTGGTCACCGACCGGACGCCGCCCGGCGTGGTCGTCGCCGAGGGCGTGCCCTGGCTTTCCCACGTCGAGGGCGGACGAACTGTGAATGCGCTCACCTCCCAGCGGCTCACCGACGAGGGGGGCGGAAGCACCTTTTACGACAACCGGGTGGACCTTCGAAACGGCTGACAGGGGCTCCGAGGATGGGGTATAAGCGGACCCCCCCATCGCAAGGAGACGACGCGTGAACAACCCGGTGATCGACGCGTACCTGGCCCACGAGCTGGAGCGGAAGGGGCAGGGCATCCCCCCTCGGCAACTCGACCCCGACCAGACCCGGGAGGTCGTGAAGCTCCTCCAGAAGCCGCCCAAGGGGCAGGAGGCCTTCCTGCTCGGGCTGCTCCGCGACCGGGTCTCCCCGGGCGTGGATCCCGCCGCCGAGGTCAAGGCGGGGTTCCTCGGCGAGGTCGCCTCCGGCAAGAAGAAGTCGCCGGTCATCACCAAGAAGGACGCCATCTTCATGCTCGGGACCATGGGCGGCGGCTACAACATGCCGCCCCTCGTCGCCGCCCTGAAGAACAAGGCGCTGGCCGACGACGCCGCCAAGGCCCTCTCCGGCCTCACCTACGTCTACGATTCCTTCGACGAGGTCGCGGCCCTCGCCAAGGCCAAGAACGGTCCGGCCCGCCAGGTGCTCGAGTCCTGGGCAGCGGCCGAGTGGTTCACCTCGAAGCCGGGCATCCCCGACACCGTGAAGGTCAAGGTCTTCAAGGTCGACGGCGAGATCAACACCGACGACTTCTCGCCGGCCGGCGACGCCTCGACGCGCCCCGACATCCCGCTCCACGCGCTGGCCATGGGCAAGACCCGCTTCCCGGCCGGGCTGAAGACCATCGCCGAGTTCCGCAAGGACGGCTTCCAGGTCGCCTTCGTCGGCGACGTGGTGGGCACCGGCTCGTCCCGCAAGTCGGCCATCAACTCGGTCCTGTGGGCCATCGGCGAGGACATCCCGTACGTTCCGAACAAGCGGCGCAGCGGGGTGATCATGGGCGGCGTCATCGCCCCCATCTTCTTCAACACCGCCGAGGACTCGGGCGCGCTGCCCATCAAGGCCGACGTCTCGAAGCTCAAGACCGGCGACGTCGTCACCATCGACTTCAAGAAGGGGGAGGTTCGCTCCGAGTCGGGCGAGGTCCTCACCACCTTCGTGCTCCAGCCCGAGAACCTCGGCGACGAATACCGCGCCGGGGGCCGAATCCCCCTCATCATCGGTCGCGCCATCACCGACCGGGCCCGAAAGGCGCTCAAGAAGGGGCCCACCGACGTCTTCCGGGTGAAGAAGAACCCCGAGCCGAAGAAGGGGCAGGGGTACACGCTGGCCCAGAAGATGGTCGGACGCGCCTGCGGCATTCCCGGCGCGCTGCCGGGCTGGTACGTCGAGCCCAGGATGACCACGGTGGGCAGCCAGGACACCACCGGCCCCATGACCGCCGACGAGCTGAAGGAGCTCGCCTGCCTGAAGTTCCAGGCGCCCATGGTCATGCAGTCCTTCTGCCACACCTCGGCCTATCCCAAGGCGGCCGACGTCAAGATGCACAAGACGCTTCCCCAGTTCGTGGTCGAGCGGGGAGGCGTCTCGCTGCGCCCGGGCGACGGCGTCATCCACTCCTGGCTCAACCGGCTGCTGCTCCCCGACACGGTGGGCACCGGCGGCGACAGCCACACCCGCTTCCCCATCGGCATCAGCTTCCCGGCCGGGTCGGGCCTGGTGGCCTTCGCCGGCGCGCTGGGCTTCATGCCGCTCGACATGCCGGAGAGCGTGCTGGTCCGCTTCAAGGGAAAGCTCAACGCCGGAATCACGCTCCGTGACGTGGTGAACGCCATCCCCTACCGGGCCATCCAGCAGGGGCTGCTCACCGTGCCCAAGAAGGGCAAGAAGAACGTCTTCAACGGTCGAATCCTCGAGATGGAGGGGCTGCCCGACCTGACCGTCGAGCAGGCCTTCGAGCTGACCGACGCCGCCGCCGAGCGCAGCGCGGCCGCGGCCGCCGTCAAGCTGTCGGAGAAGACCGTCGCCGCCTACCTCCGCTCCAACGTGGCGCTCATGAAGAAGATGATCGCCACCGGCTACCAGGACGCGAAGACGCTCCAGGGGCGCATCGCCGCCGCAGAGAAGTGGCTGAAGAAGCCCGAGCTGCTCTCGGCCGACAAGAACGCCGAGTACGCCGCGGTCATCGAGATCGACCTGGCGGAGATCACCGAGCCGATCCTGGCCTGCCCGAACGACCCGGACGACGTGAAGATCCTCACCGACGTCGCCAACACCAAGATCGACGACGTCTTCCTCGGGTCGTGCATGACCAACATCGGCCACTTCCGCGCCGCCGGCGAGATCTGGAAGGGGCAGAAGTTCAACCCGGCCGTCCGCACCTGGATCTGCCCGCCCACCCGGATGGACCAGCAGGAGCTTCGCGACGAGGCCTACTTCACGGTCTTCAGCCAGATCGGCGCTCGCATCGAGACGGCGGGCTGCTCGCTCTGCATGGGCAACCAGGCCCGCGTCCCGGGCCAGACCACGGTCTTCTCGACCTCGACCCGAAACTTCGACGACCGCATGGGCGACGGGGCCAAGGTGTTCCTGGGCTCGGCCGAGCTGGGCGCGGTGGCCTCCACCCTGGGCCGGCTGCCCACCAAGGAAGAGTACTTCGCGGTCTACGCCGACAAGATCGCCCCCCGGTTCGACAAGGTCTACCGGTACCTCCAGTTCGACGAGCTGCCGGACTACCAGCCCGTGGACAAGAGGTCGGCGCGCGCCGTCGCCTGATCGACGCGTCCGCCACGCATGCCCCGCGTGGATGCCATCGAGATCGTCGAGGATTCGAACCTCCTCGTCCCGCTGCGACGAGGGGTTCCTCCACGTGCGGCGGTACCGCGCGCGCAACGTGAGAGTCGACGGGTCCCTGTCGGGCGTCTACCGCATCGACGTCCTCGATCGGCCGTCGCTCGACGCGGTGGCGGTGTGCCTCTGGGCGCGGACACCTCGCGGCGTGGAGGTGCTCCTGCGCCGGCAACTTCGCCCGGCGGTCCACTTCCGGCGGGGGAAATCCCGGGCGCTCCCCGAGCCCGAGCCCCTCCTCTTCGAGGAGATCGTTGCCGGCCTGCTCGAGCCGGGCGAGCACGGGATGGAGGCGCTCCGTCGGCGCGCCGTCGAGGAGGCGCGGGAGGAGGCCGGCGTGGAGATCGACCCGGCCCGGCTCGAGCCGCTGGGTGCGCCGTTCTACATGCTGCCGGGCATCATCTCGGAGAAGATCCACCTGCTCGCCGCAGAGATCCCCCGCGGCGCCGAGACGGGCGACTTCGACGCGCCACAGGAGGGGGACGGCTCGCCGCTGGAGGAAGGGGCGGTGCTCGTCTGGCGCGGGCTCGATGCGGCCATCGCCGCGGCCGGGGCCGGCCAGATGGAGGACGCCAAGTCGGAGCTGGCCTTCCGCCGGCTGCGGGACCGTCTGCTTCGCTGACGAAGGACCCGGAGGCATCCATGGCCACGTCGAGACGGGCAGGAAAGAGCGCCCCGCGCGCCCCGCGCACCCGCGTCGAGCGCGACACCCTGGGGGAGATGAAGGTCCCGGCGAGCGCCCTGTGGGGAGCCCAGACCGCCCGGGCGGTGGAGAACTTTCCCATCTCCGGCCTGCGGGAACCGCGACCTCTCGTGGACGCGGTGGTTCACATCAAGCTCGCCGCGGCCCGGGTGAACGCCCGGCTCGGACTCCTCCCGCGGAAGAAGGCCCGGGCCATCGAGCGGGCCTGCCGCGAGGTGCTGGCCGGCCGGTGGGACGGACAATTCGTGGTGGACGCCTACCAGGCGGGCGCCGGGACCTCGTTCCACATGAACGTGAACGAGGTGCTGGCCAACCGGGCTGCCGAGATCCTGGGCGGCCGCCGCGGCGACCGCTCGGTCGATCCGAACGACGACGTGAACCTGGCGCAATCCACCAACGACGTCATTCCCACCGCCATCCGGCTCGCCGCCCTCGCCACCGCGCCGCGCGCCGTCGAGGCGCTCGATCGGCTCTCGGCGACCTTCGCTCGCAAGGCGAAGGCCTGGGACGGCATCGTGAAGGCGGGGCGCACCCACCTCATGGACGCGACCCCCATCCGGCTGGGGCAGGAGGTCTCGGGCTGGGCCGCGGCGCTCTCGGCGGCTGCGGCGCGCGTGAACGGCGCGCTCCCCGAGATGGCGGCGCTGGGGATCGGGGGGACGGCGGTCGGCACCGGGGTGAACGCCCACCCGCGCTACCGGGAGCTGGTGGTGAAGGAACTGTCGAGGATCACCGGCGTGCCGCTCTTTCCGGCGCCGAACCCGTTCTATGCCATGCAGTCGCTCGCCCCCTTCGCCGCGCTGTCGGGCGCGATGCGGGTCGCGGCGCTGGAGCTCGCGCGCATCGGCGGCGACATCCGGCTGCTCGCCTCGGGGCCGGCCACCGGGCTCGGGGAGCTGCGCCTCCCGGCCGTGCAGCCCGGGTCTTCCATCATGCCCGGCAAGGTGAACCCGTCCATGGCCGAGATGCTCGCCATGGTGAGCCACCAGGTCATCGGGCTCGACGAGGCCATCGCCTGGTCGGCCGCGGCCGGACAGCTGGAACTGAACGTGATGATGCCCCTGGTGGCCTGGGACCTGCTCCACCAGATCGAGATCCTCGCCAACGGGGTCCGGGCCTTCGACGAGAAGCTCGCCCGGGGGCTGGAGCCCGACCGGGTCCGGGCCCGATCTCACGCCGAGCGGACCGTGAGCCTGGCCACCGCGCTTGCGCCGCGGATCGGATACGCGGCGGCCGCCGGGATCGTGAAGGAATCGCTCCGGAGCGGCAGGTCCATCGCGGATCTGGCCGGGGAGATGGCCGGGATCCCGGCCCGGGAGGCCCGACGCCTGCTCGACCCGGCCCGGCTGACCCGCCCCGGCCGAGGCTGAGCCGATCGCCTGGAGCCGCCTCGGTATAGGATGTTTGGCCGTGCTGCGCCGCCACCACATCCCGGTTGCCCTGGTCCTCGCGCTGGCGCTCGTCCTCCCGGCGGCGACCGCCGCCTCGCCTCGTTGGCAGGGGACCGTCACCGGCCTCCTCCGCTACAAGGGCTGCATGGACGGCGTGAACGGCGCAACCGTGACGGTCATCGGGCGGGAGCGCCAGGCGAGGAGCGACGCCGCGGGGCGGTTCCTCCTCGACCTGCCTCCGGGAAGCTATTCGCTCGTCATCCGCGGGCCGAGCCTGGTGCAGGACCAGCGGGTGGACGAGGTGGTCGTGATGGCGGGAAAGGTCTCCGACCTGGGCATCGTCGAGGTCTGGGCCTACGAGCGTCCGGCTTCTTGCGTTCCGGACGCGGCCTCCGCGGCCGTGGCCGGCGGCGTCGAGCCCACCGTGGCGGCCGCGCCCGATCTCCCTGCGGTGGACCTGCCCGGTACGGCGGTCGCCCCGGCGTCGACGGCCCACGAGAACATGCTCGTGCGCGGCTCGCCCGGGACCGGTCCGGGACAGTTCGGGCTGCAGGGAAACCCGGCCCGGGAGGACGAGGACGCGCTGGGGCCCCCGAGCTTCGCGGTGGGGCCACAGGGAGGCCTGCTGGTCCTCGACCTGCTGAACGGCCGGATCCAGCGCTTCGACGCCCGGGGGCGATTCCTCGCGTCCTTCCCGGTCGCGCGCGCCGGCCTCGAGCCGGTCTTCGAGTCGGACATCGCCGTCTCGGACGACGGGGCCATCTTCCTCGTCACGGAGGGTGACAATCCGACGCTCACGCAGTACGACCCTGCGGGCAAGGTGCTCCTCTCCGGGGCCCTGCCGCCCTCCTTCAAGGGAGTCGATCAAATCCTGGCAGGAAGGGGACGTCCCACCTTCCTCATGCTGAACGGCCAGTCGGTGCGGGCCGAGCTGGGATGGGGCGGAATCCGGGCCGAGGGGCCGAAGCCGGGGTTGCCCGCGGGCGACGTCTACGTCCAGGTCGAGCGGGCCGGGCGCTGGTCGGCGCTGGTGCGCTTCGTCGCCGCCGACGGCCGGGTGCGACGCACCGTGAATCTCCGCTCGGCCATCCCCATCGCCCGCGTCCGGCTGGTGGGCGTGAACCGGCGCGGCGACGTGGTGGTCGCGGTGGACCGGCACGACGGGGCCGACGACGAGGCCACGCGCGCCGAGGTGCTGCTCGTCTCGGTCACGCCCCAGGGGCAGATCGCCGGCTCGGTGATGGTTCCGCCGGGCGATCGGCGCTGGCTCTTCCGGGAGTTCGCGCTGGCGCCGGACGGGTCGGTCATCCAGATGCAGTCGGACGTCGCCGAGGTCCGGCTGGTCCGCTGGCCGCTCCCCTCGTCGCCCAGGGATTCCGGGGTGGGGGAGGGGCTGGTGCGGGGTCGCATCCTCGACGGCTCGCGGCCTGCAGCCGGGACCGCGGTGATGGTCCCGCGGGCCCGCAGGTCGGTGGCAGCCGGTGCCGACGGGACCTTCGAGCTGCGCTTGCCTCCAGGGACCTGGGCCCTGGGGTTCCGTCGCATGGCACCCCACGGCTCCACCGAGCAGCCGCCAGCGGAGCTCACGGTGGCGGTCACGGCCGGCGCCACCGTGGACGTGGGGACGGTGCAACTGGCGTCGCAGAAGACCGGCGCGCCGGCACCGACACAACCCGAAACCATTCCCTGAGGCGACAACGTGGCGGCAACCGTCAGGTACTTCATGTTTCCGGAGGACGAGCGCGCGTTCTTCCGCTTGCTCGCGCGCAAGGAGCTGACCCTCTTCCCGGAGACGTTTCCGCCAGGCACGGTGGGGATCCCGCTCGACGATCAGGCGCAGGCGCTCCTGGTGGAGCCGGCCTACTACCTGGCGGCCGAGAAGTACGGGCCGGTCGTCATCCGGCCCCTTGCCAGGGGGAAGGACAGGGGAATGCTCGAGATCGAGGAGATCCCGTCCCCGGTCTTTCACTACGAGCGCTCCCTCCCCAACGAGAAGGGCGAGCTGGTGGGCGGCCGGCTCTGGGCGGAACTGGACGTGAACGACGACCCGGGATCCCGCATCGGCAAGCCCGCCGCCTTGAGGCACATCTTCGAGGAGGTGAACGAGTTCTTCCGGAAGTCCTGGCGCCGGAGCGATCCCAAGGGCTGGTGGGTCGGACCGGCGGCGGGGGCGGCTGTGAAGGGCGGCCGGCTGGTGCTCCGCGAGGCAGGACATCACGGGCGAACCGTGGGGGTCTGGAGGTGACCTGGGCCCCTTTGCTCGGCCTTGACCTCGGGCCCGCTAGCGGCTACAAACCGCCCCTCGCGGACCCTTCCAGCGATCCGGTGGGGGATCGTCTAACGGCAGGACGCATGCCTCTGGAGCATGCTATCTAGGTTCGAATCCTAGTCCCCCAACCAACCATTCAGCGGGTTGACTTCCAGACAACCCGGTCGCAGCGAGGCAGCACCGTCGTAACAGGGGAGTTCTCTGGCCCCTTCGTCTAGCGGTTAGGACGTCGGCCTCTCACGCCGAAAACATGGGTTCAAGTCCCGTAGGGGTCACCAGCATCGCCCCGTCTCCGTCGTCCCGGAGGCGGGGTTTTTCTTTGGGTTTTTCCTGAAGACCGATTGCCCGTCGGTTTTCTATCGTGAGAGAGTTCCGGACGCATGGCGCCCACCCACCCACCGTTCCTCGGCGACCTCGAACTTGCCGTGATGGACCACGTCTGGTCACACGGTCCGTGCGATGTGCGCGCGTGCCACCTTGCCGTGGGCGGGAGGCGGAAGATCACCTCAAACACTGTCCAGTCCACGCTGGAACGGCTCTACCGGAAGGGACTGCTCCGGCGCGAGAAGGTGAGTCACGCCTTCGTCTACGAGGCGGCGCTGACCCGGGAGGCGTACGGGGCCCGGATGGCCGAGCACGTCGTGTCAACGGTCGTCGGAACGGCCGCCCCGGCTACCGTGCTCGCGGCCTTCGTCGACCTCGCTGACCGGGCTGGCGAGGAAAGCCTCGCTCGCCTGGAGCAACTCATCGCCGAGCGCCGTGCCAGCAAGGAGCGGCGATGAATCCGTTCCTGCGGCTCCTCCTGCTGGCTGCGACCACGGCGGTGGCGTTTGGGCTCCTGGCCGCGCTGCTCGCCGCGGTTGCCTACCCGGTCGTCCGGGCGCGGCACGGGAGGCTGCCAGCAGCAACCCGTGCTCGCCGGATCGCGGCCTGGTCGGCGGCACCGTGGCTGGCCGGTGCCCTGCTCGTCGCCCTCTGCTTCCTGCCCTCGATGTGGAGCGCCCTCGGTATCGCAGCCGACCATTGCCCCCTGCACGACGACGGCCACGTGCATCTCTGCCTCGAGCACGCACCCCGAGGGCCGGTGTCCCTCGTCGAGTGGCTTCTGCTCGGCGCAGCCGCGACCGGCGCCGGGGTCGTCTTCGCGAGGGTGGTGGCGGCCCAGTTCGCCACCTGGCGTGCGGTGGTCGCCCTCGTCCGCACGTCCGGCAAGATCGAGGGTGGCCTCATCCCGTCGAGCGCCCCGCTCTCGGTGACCACGGGGCTCTTCCGACCGCTCGTGCTCGTCTCGACCGGCCTGCGAGAGCGACTCGGTCCCGAAGTCCTCGCCGTGGTCCTGGAGCCGAGAGGGCGCACGCACGTCGCCGTGACCCGCTGCGCCTGGTCGCCGCCGCACTCCTGTCGGCCGGGCACCTCCCAGCCACCCGGCGCCTCCTCCTCGGTGATCTGGCGCTGGCCTGCGAGCAGGCTGCGGACGACGAGGCTGCGAAGGTGGTCGGCGACCGGGTCCGGGTGGCGGAAGCCATCGTGACCGTGGAGCGCGTCATGAGGTCGAGCCAGCCGGGACTCGCCGCCGCGATGGGGATGGACGGGGCCAGCACGGTCGCCCGCGTCGAGGGTCTCCTGCAGGATCCGCCGTCCACCAGCGCGTCGCCCGTGGTTCGTGGATTGCTCTGGACCGCTGCGGCCGTCGCGGCGGTGCTCCTCGCGTCCGACCTCCACCACCTGACCGAGACGCTGCTCGAAGTCCTCGCGAGGTAGGCCCACATGCATTTCCTTTCGACTTCCCGGTCGCGCACAAGACCGATGATCAATCGGTGTTCCATCCTGCTCGTGCTCCTCGCGCCGGTCGCGGCGCTGGGACAGGTGACCGAGGAGGAGGCCGTCCAGCGAGCGATGTCGCGTCCGGAGGTCCGGGACGTCATCGAGGGCGAGATCGACGTGGCCAGGGGCGACGCGCTCCGGGCCGGGATGTGGTCGAACCCGGTGGCGTCGTACAGCCGCGAGCAGGTGTACGGGGGGCCGGCAGCCTCGGCCGAGAACTACGTCGAGCTGTCGCAGGCGATCGACATCTCCGGGCGGCGGTCCCTCCGCGGCCAGGCGGGCGATGGCGGGTGGAAGCGGCACGGGAACGGGGCGTCGCGACCCGCCTCGGCCTCGAGGCCGACGTGAGGTCGAGCTTCTACGAGGTGGTCGCCGGCGAGGCGCGACTCGCCGCCCTGCGCGACTCGCTCGTGCGGGTGGAACGGCTGGCGGAGGCGACGGTCCAGCGGGAGAGGGCAGGCGATGCCTCCGGGTACGACAGGATGAGGCTGGAGCGCGAGCGCGAGAGCGTCGCCGCCAGGGTCGCCGCGCAGGAAGCACAACTGGAACGATCCCGGGCACGGCTCGAGGGTCTACTCGGAGCGAAGTCCACGGTGCGGGTGGTCGGTACGCTCCTGCCATCCGACTCCCCTCCTGCCATCGAGGCGCTCGTCGACAGGATCGGTTCTCGTCCTGATCTGAAGGCGCTCGGGGAGGAGGCTTTTGCCGGTGACCTCGAGGCGCGGGCTGCCGGCCGCTGGTGGCTCCCCGACCTGACGCTGTCCGCCGGGTACAAGGGGGTCGGGGCCGCGGGGGAGCAGCTGAACGGCTACATCGCCGGTATCGCCATCCCGCTGCCGGTATTCGACCGCAACCAGGACGAGGCCGCACGGGCCGAGGGTCGGTTCCGCCAGGCACGGGGCCGGCTCACGCTGGAGACCGACCTCGCCTCGGCGGAGGTGCGCGGCCTTCGCATCCAGGCGAGCCGCCTCACCGATGCTGCGCGCCGCTTCCAATCAGACGCCACCTCCACCTCGTCCAGGCTGCTCGTCACGGCGGAGGCGGCGTACCGCGGCGGAGAGCTGGGCGTGCTGGAACTCGTCGACGCGCAGCGGAGCTCGCTCGACGCCGATCTCCAGGCCATCGACCTCGAGTCCGCTGCCCGCAGGGCCCGCATCGACCTCGTACTCGCTTCCGGAGGCGCAACCCGATGAGACGCAGCCAAGCAGCCCTCGTGGTGGTCCTCCTGGTCACTGCCTGCCGCCAGGGAGGCAAGGACGAACAGGGCCACGAAGCGGAGGCGAAGGTCGAATCCTTCACCCACTTCGGCAACGCCACCCAGCTCTTCGTCGAGCTCGAGCCCCTCGTGGCCGGGCGCGAGACGAAGATGGCCGCGCACCTGACCCGCCTCTCCGACTGGAAGCCCCTCGGGGAGGGTAAGGTCACGGTCACCCTGTCGGATGGCGCGAGGGAGGAGCGGTTCGAGGTTGGGGCGCCCTCCACGCCGGGCATCTTCCGGCCCGCTCCCAAGCCCGCAGCAGCCGGCAAGCGGCGGCTCGCCATCTCCGTCACGACCCCGGCCGGCACCGACGTGCACGACCTCGGCGAGGTGGTCGTCCACGCGAGCCCGGAGGCCGCGGCCAAGGCGGCCACGCCGGAGCCGGAGCGAGGTGGCCAATCGCCTTCCTGATGGAGCAGCAGTGGCGGACGGACTTCGGTACGGCGGCCGCGGAGGAGCGCGCGCTGCGTCCGTCCGTCATCGCCAACGGGGTTCTCCGTCCCCGGTCGGATGGGGAGGCTCACCTGGTCGCGCCCGTGACGGGGCGTCTCGTCTCCGTGGGGCGGACGTTCCCGCACGTGGGCATGGCAGTGAAGAAGGACCAGGTTCTCGCGACCATCGCTCCACGCCTGGGAGCGGAGGCAGACCCGGCCACGCTCGAGTCGGCGGCGAACCAGACGAAGGTCCGCCTGGAGCTGGCCGCGCGGGAGCGGGAGCGTCTCGAGGGGCTGTTCGCCCAGCAGGCGGTTCCAGAGCGTCGCCTGGCCGAGGCGCGCAGCGCAGAGTCACTCGCCCAGGCGGAGGCCACCGCAGCGGCCCGGCGCCTTGCCCAGTACCAGGGAACCCAGCGCGCCAGTGGCGAAGGCGCCACCGGCAAGGTCGAGCTGCGCTCGCCGGTGGCCGGGGTCGTCGCCGCCGTGTCCACGGCCCCCGGTGCGTTCGTCGAGGAGGGCAAGCTGCTCTTCACGTCGTCGACCCCGACCGGCTCTGGCTCGACGTTCAAGTTCCGGAAGCGGACATCGGCCGCATCGGCAAGCCGTCCGGCGCGTGGTTCGAGGTGCAGGGTTTTGACCCGCCCTTCACCGTCAATCCGAAGGCCGGAGGCAAGGTCGTCGCCTTCGGCGGTGTCGTGGATGCCCAGTCCCGCACCACGCCGCTCATCTTCGAGGTCGGAAACACTGGGCGCACCCTGCGGGTGGGGATGTTCGCGAAGGTGCACGTCCTCTCCGGCCAGGAGGTGAGGGGTCTCGCCATTCCCGCCTCGGCGGTGATCGACGACGGCAAGCAGGAGGTGGCGTTCGCGCTCGTCTCCGGCGAGGCGTTCGAGCGGCGGCCACTCAAGCTCGGATTCCGCGACGGCGAATGGGTCCAGGTCCTCGACGGGCTCTCGCCCGGCGACCGGGTGGTGACCCGAGGAGCGTGGCAGGTCCGCCTCGCTGCGGCGGCCGGGGCGATTCCCGCGTCCGGTCACGTTCACTAGGGGCCGCCATGATCGACGGCTGATCCGCTGGTCCCTCGAGCAACCGCCTCTTCGTGCTGCTCGGCGCGGCGCTGCTGCTCGTTGCGGGCGGCTACACTGCCTGCGAACATGCCGGTGGACGTCTTCCCGGACCTGACCGCGCCCACGGTCACGATCCTCACCGAAGCGCACGGCATGGCGCCGACCGAGGTCGGAGACCCTGTCACCTTCCCCATCGAGACCGTCGCTGAACGGCGCGCCGGGGTCCGCCGGGTGCGCTCGGCGACCGCGGTGGGCATCGCCGTCGTCTGGGTCGAGTTCGACTGGGGCGAGGACATCTACCGGGCGCGGCAGACCGTCGCGGAGAAGCTGAAGCTCGTCGCGCAGCTCGCTGCCGCCCGGAGTCGACCGCCCGTCGCTCGCGCCGATCTCCTCGATCATGGGCGAGATCCTGTTCCTCGCCCTCGAATCGGACACGCACACGCCGATCGAGCTCCGCACGACGGCCGACTCGGTGATCCGCAGGCGGCTTCTGGCCGTGCCCGGCGTGTCGCAGGTGATCGCCGATCGGCGGGCGAGACGAAGCAGTACCAGGTGCTCGTCCGCCCGGAGCGCCTCGGCGCCTACGACATCACGCTCGACGAGGTGGTGCAGCGCGCTCGAGGACGCAACCGAGAACACGTCGGCCGGCTTCCACGTCGCGGGCGGGCAGGAGTACCTGATCCAGGCTCGGCCGCTCCGCGAGCCGTCGAGGACATCGCGGAGACGGTCGTGTCGTCGCGGCGAGGCGGCCCGTGCTCGTGCGCGACGTCGGCGAGGTGCCGATCGGCGCGGCGCTCGAAGCGCGGCGAGGGCGTCGCACAACGGCGACGCCGGCGGTCATCCTCGGCATGCAGAAGCAGCCCGGCGCGAACACGCTCGAGCTGACGCGGCGGCTCGACGCCGCGCTCGACGACATCCAGGCCACGCTGCCCGCGGGCATGGAGATCGACAAGGCACATCTTCCGCCAGGCCGACTTCATCGAGGTGCCATCGAAACCTGTCGCGCGCTCCGCGATGGCGCGCTGCTGGTCGTCGTGATCGTCCTGCTGTTCCTGGCGAACGTCCGCGCGGCGCTCATCACGCTGGTGGCGATCCCGCTGTCGCTGGTCGCCGCGGTCTTCGGGCTGAAGCGCGCTCGGCGCCACGATCAACACGATGACCCTCGGCGGCATGGCGATCGCCATCGGCGCGCTGGTCGACGACGCCATCATCGACGTCGAGAACGTCTTCCGGCGCCTGCGCGAGAACGCGCCGGCTGCCCGAGGCGGAGCGGCGCCCGGCGCTCGAGGTCGTCTATCGAGGCCAGCGTGGAGATCCGCAGCTCGATCGTCTTCGCGACGCGTCGATCATCCTGCTCGTGTTCCTGCCCGCTCTTCTTTCTCGCTGGCGTCGAGGGCCGACTGCTGCAGCCGCTCGGACTCGCCTTCGTCATCGTCGCTGTGCCTCGCTCGTCGTGGCCCTGACCGTGACTCCGGCGCTGTGCTCGTGCTCCTGCCGCGCGTCGCGGGCCGTGCGGCGAGGTCACGAGCCGCGCGTCGTGCGCTGGCTCAAGGCGCGCTACCGCCGATCCTCGACGCTGGTCGCTCCGCCTGGCAGGCCTCGCTGATGGCGTGCCGGCGCTGCTCCTGGTGGCGCGGTGGTTGGCGCTCGCCTCGCTGGGCCGGGCCTTCCTGCCGGAGTTCAACGAGGGCACGCTGACCGTCAGCGCCGTGACCATGCCGGGCACGTCGCTCGAGGAGTCCGACCAGCTGGCGCCGCCCTCGAGACGACGCTGCTCATGGTCCCGGAGGTCGTCGCCACCGCGCGCCGCACGGGGCGCGCCGAACTGGACGAGCACGTGCAGGGCGTCGAATCCGCCGAGATCGACGTGCAGCTCGACGATGAGGGAGCGGCCGCAAGGAGGAGGTGCTCGCCGCGATCCGCGAGGACGCTGGCCCTGATCCCGGGCATGAACGTCACCATCGGCCAGCCCATCTCGCACCGGATCGACCACATGCTGTCGGGCACGCGGGCCAACATCGCGGTGAAGGTCTTCGGCGACGATCTGCAGATGCTGCGGTCGCTCGCCGAGCAGGTCGCGGCGTGATGGCGGCAGGTCCCGGGCGTGGTGGACCTCTCGGTCGAGCAGCAGACCGACATCCCCACCGTCACCGTGCGGTTCGACCGCGCCGGCCATCGCCCGGCACGGGCTGCGCATCCGGGAGGTAGCCGAGGCGGTGGAGACGGCGTTGGTGGGCCGCTGAGGTCGCCGCGTGCTCGAAGGGCAGGCGCGCCTTCGACCTCGTGGTGCGCTACGACGCCCGCGGACTGCAAGGACCTCGAGACGATCGCGGCGACGCTCGATCGACACGCCCCCGGGCGCGCGGGTGCCGCTGCGGCTCGCTCGCGAGATCCGCGAGGACCGCAGGCCGAACTTCGTCAGCCGGGAGAACGTGCAGCGGAAGATCGTCGTCCAGTGCAACGTCGCCGGCCGCGACCTCGCGAGCGTCGTCGCGACATCGCGAGCGGGTGGCAAGTCGCAGTGTCAGCTTCCGCGCGGCTACCACATCGAGTACGGCGGCCAGTTCGAGAGCGCGGAGCAGGCCTCGCGGACGCTGACTGCTGCTCGGGCTCGCGGTGATCGCCGGGATCTTCCTCATCCTCTTCGTCGCGCTCGCGCTCCGGCCGGGACGCCGCCGTCATCATGGTCAACCTGCCGCTGGCGCTCATCGGCGGGGTGGCCGGCGTCTGGCTCTCGGGCGGCGTCCTCTCGGTCGCCTCCATCATCGGCTTCATCACGCTCTTCGGCATCGCCACGCGGAACGGCATCATGCTGGTCTCCCACGTCCACCACCTGCTGGAGCGAGGAGGGCGTGACCGACTCCGCGGAGGCGGTGCACGCGCGGCGCGATGGAGCGGCTCGCGCCGATCCTCATGACGGCGCTCGCGACCGGCCTCGCGCTGGTCCCGCTGGCACTGCCGGAGGGAACGCGGGCAGCGAGATCGAGGCCCCGATGGCCATCGTGATCCTCTGCGGCCTGCTCACCGCCACCGCCCTCAACATGCTCGCCACGCCCGCGCTGTACCTCCGGTTCGGCGGGGTGAGAGAGCGGATCGCACGCCTCGCCGGGAGCGGCACGGCGGGGTAGCCTTGGACATGCACTCCGTCCCTGGTCTGCCACGAGGCGTGGTGAGCGGCCTCGGGGCGGCCCTGCTCTTCGGGCTGAGCACGCCCCTGGCGAAACTGCTGCTTCCCTCCAGCGGGACCTTCATGCTGGCCGGGCTCCTCTACCTCGGGGCGGGCATCGGCCTGACGGTCATCGCACCCCTTCGCCGTGCCGGTCGTGAGGCACCACTCCGGGGAAGTGACCTCCCGACCTTGACGGCCATGGTGATCTCCGGCGGCATCGTCGGCCCGCTCCTCCTGCTCACCGGACTCGCGCGGCTGCAAGGCGGCGTGGCGTCCCTCCTCCTCAACCTGGAGGCCCCGTTCACCATCGGCATCGCGGTGCTCTTCTTCGGGGAGTCCCTGGTCCGGCGGGAGGTGCTCGGCGCTGCGGCGGTCATCCTCGGGGGAGTGATCCTGGCCTCGAGCCCGGGAGAGGGTGCTGTCCAGGTCCTCGGCACCCTGGCGGTGGCGGGAGCGGGCCTCGCCTGGGCCATCGACAACAACCTGAGCCAGCGCCTGTCCCTCCGGGACCCCGTGGCCGTGACTCGCGTGAAGACGCTCGTCGCGGGGGCCGTCAACGTGGGTGTGGCCCTGGCGATGGGAGACAGGCTGCCGGCGGCGATGCCGCTCCTCGGTTCGCTCGCGACCGGCTTCCTCGGCTACGGGGTGAGCATCGTGCTCCACCTCATGGCCCTCCGGCAGATCGGGACCGCGCGCCAGGCCGCCTACCTCGCCACGGCGCCGTTCGTGGGTGCGCTGGCGGCGGTGCCGATCCTCGGCGAGCGGCTGACCTGGAAGGAGGTGGCTGCCGGCATCGTCATGGGGGTCGGCGTGGCCATCCTCGTCAGGGCACGGCACGGGCACCGGCACGCGCACGATGCCGAGGAACACGACCACGCCCACGTTCGCGACGAGCATCACGTCCACACGCACGGTGACGGAGTGCCACCCGAGCCGCACTCGCATCCCCACCGTCACGAGCCGACGATTCACGACCACGCGCACCACCCGGACCCGCATCACCGACATCGGCACTGACGGCAGCAGTGGAACGCAGAGATCCTCTGGGTCGGGAACGAGCAACCCACGCGGACTGTTCAGGTCATGTCCAGGGTCGAACCGTTCGGGCCTGGACCCTGAAGCGCAGTAGTTGCTGGGCAGTCGTCGAGCCCGATGGAAAGGCATCCCATGAAGATTCGACCCTTGGCTCTCGCCGCGCTCACCCTTGCGGCCTGCGGCGGTTCCACGTCAGGGCTCAACACGGCAGAGATCCAGGCCTTCAACAAGACCGCGCAGGGCGTGTCCGCCGCCGTGACGGCCTACGGGAGCCAGGCAGCGGTCATGACGTCCGCCGCGACCTGCACCTCCGCGCAAACCTCCTACGACGCCCAGGTCCGGCCCATGGTCGGGCAAATGCAGGGCATGGGCGCCCACATGGACGCCGAGGATATGGGCTGCTCCGCCAACGCCATGCTGGCCGAGATGAACCGGCACCAGGCCGTCGCGTGCGCGTCGACGAGCGACATGACGCCGAACAAGAACGAGGCGCAGCACCACGTCGACGCCATGACCCAGTGGGCGAGTCACGCGATGGGGCGTTCCCGCGACCTCGCCTCGATGGCGGGGATGAACATGGGCGGCATGATGGGCGCGGGGTCAACGACCGGCCATTGCATCCAAAACGCCGACGCCTCCTACACGTTCCAACCGTAGTCTTGTCCGTCGCGCGAGGAAGCGACGCCATGACCAGGAAGAACCTCACCACCATCCACCCGGGAGAATTCCTCGCCGAGGCGCTCGGGGAGCTGGGACTCTCCCAGGCGGCCTTCGCGCGTACCATCGGCGTGTCCCCGATGCGGATCTCCCACGTGGTGAAGGGGACACGGCCGGTGACGGCGGAGCTGGCGCTGCTGTTCGGCCGGGCGTTCGAGCAGTCTCCGCAGTACTGGCTCAATCTACAGGCCGACCACGACCTCAAGGTCGCCGGGACGAAGATCGGGCCACGCCTGCGCGCCATCCAGTCGGTCACCCACCCGTAGATCGCGGCGGGGCGGACCGAAGCGACGCGACCCGCTCCGCCTTCTCCATGAGATGACGGACGCACGCCTCGAGGAACGAGGGGAGGGGACTGGGAAGTCCGGACGGGTCCGACGCGTCCGCCACGGGAGGGGGGCAAGTCGTGACGGGCGTGACTCTGCTGACAAGCCGGTTGACACCGGCTGACAGGGCGGCTCCGGCATTTGTACTTGTCACCTAAAGAAGTGGTTCATGTGGGGATGAACCACGACACGGATGTCGCGTTTCACGTGGTTGAAAACCGATCCGCTCGCCAAATAGGCCGGGGGGTGTGCCTGCCCGCGATCACGCCCCAGAGGTCGGGCCGGAGGGGGGCGTAGCGCTCGATCATGACCAAGCGGGCCCTTCACCGACTCTCGCACGTGGATGCGCCGTCTCGCCAGGTCCAGCCATGCGCCCGGGAGACGTTGCGGTGGAGCTGGGCATGGGCTAGCGGCTCCCCACGAGGGCCTTGAGACGCCTGAGCCCGCGGGGCTCGACGCAGTATCAGACGCGCGGGCCGTCAATCTCGCCACACACGCAGGCCTCCCGCCGGACGAGGAGGCGCATGATCTGGACCCGAGCCGGGTGGCCCATGGCCTTGGTCAGGGAGGCCAGTTCCTGGTCGGCGCTTTCCCCCTCGACAGGCCTGAGGTCTTGGTCGCCGGAATCACCTGGGCCGCAAGCGGGAGCCAACCGGACGGGACGGGGTGGTCTGGACATCCTTGTATCGTAATAGACCGATGAATAAATTGCACTCCAGCAAGCCCTTCAGCGCCCCGCCGCCGCTCCTCATCGGTCCTCGCCGATCGCGGGCAGCTCGACGCGGAACGTCGAGCCCTCTCCGACCACGCTCGTGGCCGTGAGCGACCCGCCGTGCGACGTCACGATGGCGTGGCTGACCGCGAGCCCGAGCCCCGAGCCCTTCCCGACCACGCCGTCCGTGAAGAACGGGATCGAGAATCCTCTCCAGCAGGGCGGGCTCGATGCCCTTGCCGCGGTCGATGACGTCGAGGCGCGCCATTCCCGGCTGGCCGGGTCCGATCCGGATGATGACCTGGCCGTGCTTCCCCTTCGGGGTGGCCTTCGCGGCGTTGGTGACCAGGTTCAGCAACGACCTGCTCGATCTGTCCGGCGGCGGCCTTGACGTCGGGTGCCCCTCCGTTCTCCACCACGACGGTGGCGGTCCGGGCCACCGCGGCGGGCATCCAGCGCATGGCCTGGTCCACGATGTCGACGAGCCTGACCGGGGTCCGCTTCGCGTCGGGGTGCCCGAAGATCTTGAGGTCCTTCACGATCCGCTCGATCCGCCTCCCACATTCCTGGGCTTCCTTCAGTTCCTCCAGCACGTCCTCGAGGCGCCGGGCCTCGGCTCCCCGGTCGAGCGCCTCGTTGCCGCGGAGGCGTCCCAGAACCTGGCGGACGGCCGCCATCGCCAGCTCCTGGTCGGAGAGCTCGGCCGCGAGCGGATTGTTGATCTCGTGTGCGACCCCGGCCACCAGCGTTCCCAGGGCGGCGAGGCGCGAGGAGACCGCGAGCCGGGTCCGAAGGGCCACCTCCTCGGTGACGTCCTCGGTCATGTGCATGCCCATGACCACGTTTCCCTTGTCGTCCCGCACCGGGTGGGTGGACACCTCGACCGTCCGGTCGAGCAGGTGAAGCACGACGTGTCCGCTCTCTCCGGACAGCGCCTTTGAAAAGGCCTCCTCGAGCTGCGCAGCCAGTTCAGGGGGGGCGTACTCGGATGGACGCAGCCCCACGAGCGTCTCCGGGTTCGGGGTCAGGACGGGCCGTTTCCCGTCGACCAGGATGATGCGAAGGTCGTGGTCGAAGAGCCCCACGACCCCGCGGGGAAAGTGGTGGGCGATCGTCCGGTAGAGCACCTCGCTGCGACGGAGCGCCTCCTCGGCCTTCTTCCGTTCCGTGACGTCCATCACGGTGCCCATCATCCGGACCGGCTTTCCCGCCTCGTCCCGGAAGACCTCCCCGTCGGCCTCGATCCAGCGCTGCGGCTGGTTCACGGGGTTGATCCGGAGCTCGTAGTGAAATTTCCCGGTGGAGAGGGCCTCCTCGAAGGCGCGCTCGAAGATGGGCCGGTCCTCGGGGACGACGTGGCGAAGGGCTTCCGCTGTTCCCCAGGTCGGCTGCAACTCGTCGTACCCGAAAAGCCGGTCGTGCTGGAGGGTGCGCCAGGCCTCGTTGGTGGTCAGGTCCAGGTCCCACAACCCCAGCTTCCCCGACCTCGCCGAGAGGTCCAGACGCTGCTGCTGGAGGCGCAGGTGCGCTTCGCTCGCCCGGAGCGACTCCTCGGCGCGCTTGCGGGCCGCGATGTCCCAGGCCAGGTCGGCCAGGGTGGAGACGTCCTCGACGTCGCGATCGTCGTAGTCGGAGGGCTTGTTCCCGACGCCGAGCACGGCGCAGACCCGGCCGGCGCGCGACACCGGCACCGTGAGTTCCCGGACGACGGAGGCGTGCCCGGGTGGAAGGCCTTGCCGGTTCGGGAGCGATGCGTAGTCGTTGTGCACGACCGGCTGGCCGGTCCGGACGCAGTCCGCCCACACGCCAGCCCTGGAGAGAGGGTAGTGCTGCCCGGCCCCCTCGGCGGTGCACATCTTGGCGACCGTGTTCGTGGACCAGGCCTGGAGCCAGAGGTTCGCCTGGTCGTCGTCGATGAAGTGGAAGAAGCCGATCTGGCTGCCCGTGAGCTCCTCCGCCAGGTCGAGCGTCGCGGTGAGCAGTTCCCCGAGCGAGGCGGCGGGATCGCGTTCCAGGATACGCAGACGGGCGCCGTTCACGCGCTCGCGTCGCGTCCGCACCTCGACCTCGCTTGGTCTCGAATCCACGCAGCTACCTCCGGGCCCCGTCCACCCTCGGCGCCGATCGTAGCGCGATTCGAACGGAAGCCGCTGCGCACACGAAGTCACTCTTTTGGGTCATTCGACGGGACCGGTCCGAATCTGGATGGATGCCAAAGGAGCCGAGAAACGGACATAATGGCAATCATGCACCGGAATCCCACTAATGCGCCGCCGGACGTCGTGGTCCGTGCGGCACATCCGGGCGACCTGGCCACGGTGGTGGCGCTCGACGCCGAGACCACCGGCATGGAGAAGGCGGCCTACTGGAAGGAGCGCTTCGCCTGGTACGTGAACGGCGAGCGCGGGCGCTTCTTCCTGATCGCCGAGCGCGGCACCGAGGCGGTCGGCTTCATCGTCGGCGAGATCCGCGCCTGGGAGTTCGGGTCGCCTCCTGGAGGCTGGATATTCGCCGTGAACGTTCGCCCGGCGGAGCGCCTCCACGGACTGGGCACCGTCCTCTTCGACGCCATCTGCGCTCGCTTTCGCAAGGCCGGGGTGGAGACGGTCCGGACCATGCTGGCCAAGGACGACCCGCTGGTGATGTCCTTCTTCCGCAGCCAGGGGATGAGGGCGGGCCCATTCATCCAGCTCGAGAAGCGGCTCGACTCATGAAGCTCCAGACCGCCACGCGGATCGCCATCCACGCCGTGCTGGAGCTGGCCAGCGACCCCGGCAGCCAGATCTCGGCCGCGCAGATCGCCGAGCGGTTCGACATCTCCGTGAACCACCTCGCCAAGGTCCTCCGCACGCTCGGCCGGGCCGGCCTGGTGGAGGCGCTGCGCGGCGTTCGCGGCGGCTACCGGTTCCGCGGCAACGCCAAGCGGGTGACCCTGCTCGACATCATCACGCTCTTCGAGGACATCGGATCCGACGGAGAGGACAGCCGCGAACCAGGCTCGCACACGCGCGAGGGGCGGGCGCTGCGCAGGGTCCTCGCCGAGTTCGACGACACGGCGAAGGCAACGCTGAGCTCCATCAGCGTGGCGACCATGCTGATGCTGATCGGGCAGGAGCCGCCGGACCCCGCGCCGGCCCCGAGCGCCTCACCCACCGCGCAGCGCGCGGCCCGCCCGCGCCGGCCAGCCTAGGACTCGAGCGGCCGTCAGGACGAGAAGGCCTGGATCCCGGTCTGGGCGCGGCCCAGGATCAAGGCGTGGATGTCGTGGGTGCCCTCGTAGGTGTTGACCGCCTCGAGATTCATGACGTGCCGGATCACGTGGTACTCGTCGGCGATCCCGTTGCCGCCGTGCATGTCCCTGGACGCCCGCGCGATGTCGAGCGCCTTGCCCGCGCTGTTTCGCTTGATGAGCGAGATCATCTCAGGCGCCTCCAGGTGCTCGTCCATCAGCCGGCCGACCCGGAGGCAGGCCTGCAGGCCGATGGTGATCTCGGTCATCATGTTGGCGAGCTTGAGCTGGACGAGCTGGGTGGCGGCCAGCGGGCGGCCGAACTGCTTGCGCTCCAGGGTGTAGTTCCGGGCCGCGTGCCAGCAGAACTCTGCCGCGCCGAGCGCGCCCCAGGCGATGCCGAAGCGGGCGCGGGTGAGGCAGCCGAACGGCCCCTTCAACCCGACCACCCCGGGCAAGAGCGCCTCCTCGCCCACCTCCACGCCGTCCATCGCGATCTGGCCGGTCTCGGAGGCGCGCAGGCTGAACTTCCCCTCGATCCTGGGCGCGGTGAGACCGGGCAGCCCCTTCTCCAGGAGGAAGCCGCGGACCTGTCCCTCGTCGTCCTTGGCCCAGACCACGAAGAGGTCGGCAATGGGGGAGTTGGTGATCCAGGTCTTGGTGCCGTTCAGGACCCAGCCGTCCTTCGTCCGGCGCGCGCGGGTCCGCATTCCACCCGGGTCGGAGCCGGCGTCGGGCTCGGTGAGGCCGAAGCAGCCCACGATCTCCCCGAGCGCCAGCCGGGGCAGGTACTTCTCCCGCTGGGCCTCGGTCCCGTAGGCGTGGATGGGGTGCATCACCAGGCTCGACTGGACGCTCATCGCCGAGCGGTACCCGGAGTCGACCCGCTCCACCTCGCGGGCCACGAGACCGTAGGCCACGTAGGTTGTGCCGGCGCAGCCGTAGCCCTGGATGGTGGGGCCGAGCAGCCCGAGCTCGCCCATCTCGTTCATGATCTCCCGGTCGAATCGCTCGTGGCGGTTCGCCAGGAGGATGCGGGGCATGAGCTGTTCCTGGGCGTAGTCCCGCGCCGTGTTGCGCACCAGCCGCTCCTCGGGCGTGAGCTGTTCGTCGAGGTGCAGCGGGTCGTCCCAGCGAAATTCGGACCCGGTCTTCGTCATCGGTCACGCTCCTGGGTCGGGCACGGGGGATTGACGTCAATTGAAAGAATCTGGTACTGCTTTACCAATTTAGTGACGGCCCCGTCAACACGGCAGTCGCGACGCCGCGTCCGGCCGGAGTCTGGAAGGAGGGAGCCTCATGATGGCGCATCGATGGGTGATGAGATCCGTGGGCCAGCCGATGGCGATGGAGCCCGTGCCCGCCGTCCCGCTCGAGGCGGGAGAGGTGCGGGTGCAGGTGGCAGGCTGCGGAGTGTGCCACACCGACCTGGGCTTCTACCACGACGGGGTCCGGACCAACCATCCGCTGCCGCTGGCGCTGGGCCACGAGATCAGCGGCCGGGTCGTGGAAGCGGGCGCCGGCGCCGGGAGCTGGGTCGGGCGCGCCGTGATCGTACCGGCGGTGATTCCCTGCGGCGATTGCGACGCTTGCCGCAGGGGGCGCGGCACGATCTGCCCGCAGCAGAAGATGCCCGGCAACGACATCCACGGCGGCTTCGCCACGCACGTCGTCGTGCCGGCCCGCGGGCTCTGCCCGGTGGACGAGGTGCGACTGGCCGGCACAGGCCTGGAGCTCGCCGACCTGGCGGTGGTGGCCGACGCCGTGACCACCCCCTACCAGGCTGTCGTCCAGGCGGGCGTGGGGCCGGGCGACCTTGCGGTGGTGATCGGCGCCGGCGGCGTGGGCTCCTACTGCGTCCAGATCGCTCGGGCCATGGGCGCCGCGGTGGTTGCCGTCGACGTGGACCCGGGCAAGCTCGAGCTCGCGGGGCGGCACGGAGCCGGCCTGGCGCTCGACGCGCGGGCGCTCGACGGGAAGGCCCTGAAGAAGGCGGTCGGGGAGTTCGCCAGGCAGAACGGGCTGCGATCGCGGGAATGGCACATCTTCGAATGCTCGGGGACCGCCGCGGGGCAGCAGACCGCCTGGAGCCTCCTCGTCCACGGCGCCACCCTGGCCGTGGTCGGCTTCACCCTCGACAAGGTCGAGATCCGGCTCTCCAACCTCATGGCCTTCCACGCCCGCGCGATCGGCAACTGGGGCTGCCCGCCCGACCTGTATCCGGCCGCCCTCGAGCTGGTGCTCGACGGCCGGGTCGCGCTCGGCCCCTTCGTGGAGCGCCACCCGCTGTCCGAGATCAACCAGGTCCTCGAAGCCGTGCGCGCGAAGCAGATCACCCGCCGCGCTGTCCTCGTTCCCCAGCAGGAGAGGCCATCATGACCCAGCCGACCGACGCCGTCGTCCGCGCCACAGCGCCGAAGGAGCTCAAGGACCACGAACTCGCCGCCCGGCGCGACGGGGTGGGCGTTCGCTGGGAGAGGCGCCCGGCGCGCGATGCGGCCGGGAAGGAGGTGGCCGGGCTGCACAACGTCTGGATCACCCTCGACAACCCCGGCCAGTACAACTCCTACACCACCGACATGGTGAAGCAGGTGATCCTGGGCTTCCGGGCGGCATCCAGCGCCCGCGACGCGGTGTGCGTGGTCTTCACCGGCGCCGGGGACAAGGCCTTCTGCACCGGCGGCAACACCAAGGAGTACGCCGAGTACTACGCGGGGAACCCGCAGGAGTACCGGCAGTACATGCGGCTCTTCAACGACATGGTGAGCACCATCCTGGGCTGCGACAAGCCGGTGATCTGCCGCGTCAACGGGATGCGCATCGGTGGAGGACAGGAGATCGGCATGGCCTGCGATTTCACCATCGCCCAGGACCTGGCCCGCTTCGGCCAGGCCGGTCCCAAGCACGGCTCGGCTCCCATCGGCGGCGCGACCGATTTCCTCCCGGTGATGCTCGGCGGCGAGCGAGCGATGGAGTCCGGTCTCCTCTGCGAGCCCTGGTCGGCACATCGCGCCTACCGGGAGGGGATGATCACCGACGTGGTGCCGGGGCTCAAGGTGGACGGCCGCTGGGTCCCGAACCCGCTGGTCTGGACCGATCGGATGTTCGACGAGTACGGGCGCATCGCGCACGGCGAGCCCAAGACCGGGGCCGCCCTGGCCGAGGGAAAGGAGCTCGTCAAGCGCGGCACGGTGGACCTGTCGTTCCTCGACGAGCGGGTGGAGCAGCTCTGCACCAAGCTGCTCCACACGTTCCCGGACTGCACCTCCAAGACGGTGGCCGAGATCCGCAAGCCCAAGCTCGAGGCCTGGAATGCCAACAAGGAGAACTCGCGGGACTGGCTCGGGCTCAACATGATGACCGAGGCCCGCACGGGCTTCCGCGCCTTCAACGAGGGGACCAAGGAGGACCGCGAGGCCGACTTCGTGGGGCTGCGGCAAGCGCTGGCCCAGGGCACTCCCTGGACGCCCGAGCTGGTGGAGAGCCTCCTGCCGGCGGCGCGGGCGAAGAAGGGGGAGAGGTGACCGGCGGCGGGACCGCTGCCGGCCCGCTCCGGGTCTGGCGCGAGCACGACGGGCGCCTGCTCCGCATACGACTGTCCCGTCCCAAGGCGAACGTGATCGACTCCGCGATGGTGACGGCGCTCACCGAGGCCTTCGCGTCACTGGCCGAGCCGGCGACGCCGCCGCCGCGCGCCGTCCTGCTCGACGCGGAGGGGCCGCACTTCAGCTTCGGCGCCAGCGTCGAGGAGCACCTTCCGGGCAAGGAGGCCGCGATGCTCCGTGGCATCCACGCGCTCGTCCTGGCGATCCTGGATGCCCCGTTGCCGGTGCTGGTCGCGATCCGGGGCCAGTGCCTGGGAGGCGGGCTGGAGGTCGCGGCCGCAGGCCACCTGCTCTTCGCGACACCCGACGCGCGCATGGGCCAGCCCGAGATCCTCCTGGGGGTCTTCGCCCCGGCCGCGTCCTGCCTGCTGCCGGAGCGCATCGGCATGGCGCACGCCGACGATCTCCTGCTCTCCGGCCGCTCGGTGGACGGCCAGGAGGCCCTTCGCATCGGCCTCGTCAACGCCGTGGCCGAGGACCCCGAGGCGGCGGCCCTGGCCTGGTTCGACCAGCACGTCTCTCACCGCTCGGCGGCGGCGCTGCGGTTCGCGGCCCGGGCCGCCCGGCAGGACGTGGTGGAGCGCGTGAGGACCAAGCTGGCCTCGCTCGAGCGGCTCTACCTCGAGGGGCTGATGTCGACGCACGACGCCGTGGAGGGGCTGACCGCCTTCCTGGAGAAGCGTCCGGCGCGCTGGAAGGATCGATGACCATGGCACCCACGCGAACCGCCGCCCAGATCGTGGCGCAGTGCCAGGAGATCTTCGACGACCTGGAGTTCACCCACGCGCGCCGCTGGAAGGAGGCCGTGGCCGGGAGGCGGGTGGTGGCCTACATGCCCATCTACGTCCCCTGCGAGATCATCCACGCGGCGGGGATGCTGCCGCTCGGCATCCTGGGCGGCGGCGAGAACCTCGAGGTGATCCACGGGGACGCCTACTACCAGAGCTACATCTGCCGCATTCCCCGCTCCACGCTGGAGCTGGGGGTCACCGGAAAGCTCTCCTTCGTCGACGGGTTTCTCTTCCCGTCGATCTGCGACGTGATCCGAAACCTCTCCGGGATCTGGAAGCTGCTCTTCCCGAAGGTCTACATCCGCTACTTCGACGTGCCGCAGAACTTCGCCGACGGGGTGGGCGGGAGCTACTACGTGCGGGAGCTCCAGGAACTTCGCGACGGCCTGGCCACGCTCGGCGGCCAGCCCATCACCGACGATGGGTTGCGGGCCTCGATCGCCCTCTACAACGAGAACCGCCGGCTGGTGCGCGAGGTCTACGCGCTGCGGGCCCGGGCGCCGTGGCTCTCGCCGACCTCCGAGGTCTACCTCGTGATGCGGGCCGGCATGGCCATGCCGGTGGAGGAGCACAGCCTGCTCTTGCGGGAGTACCTGGCCGCGGCCGAGGCCTCGGCCCGACCGGTTCGCGACAACTGCAGGGTGGTGCTGAACGGCGTCTTCTGCGAGCAGCCGCCCCTGAACCTCATCAAGGCCATCGAGATGTCGGGCTGCTACGTGGTGGACGACGACTTCATGCTGGTGAACCGCTGGCTCCTCGACGACGTCCCGACCGGAGGCGATCCCATCCAGGCGCTCGCCCAGGCCTTCCTGCACCGCTCGGCGGAGACCTCGGCGAAGTACCAGCCCGACCACCGGCTCATGGGCACCTACATCCTCGACGCGGTCCGGGACAGCTCGGCCGAGGGGGTGATCTTCGCCGCCCCGAGCTTCTGCGATCCGGCACTGCTGGAGCGGCCCATGCTGGAGAAGCGGCTCGAGGAGGCCGGCATCCCCCACATCGGCTTCAAGTTCGCCGAGAACTCGGCCCAGATGCAGCCGGTGCGGGAGCAGGCCGGGACCTTTGCCGATTCCATCAAGCTGTGGAGCTCGCCATGACCTCGAATCCAGCGATCGTGAAGGAACTGTCGATGGTGAAGCAGAAGGAGATGATCGCCCGGAACTACGACGCGCTCACCAGCGCGCCGGAGACCGGCCGCAAGGTCGCCTCCACGTTCGTTCCGGGCAACCTGAACGAGCTCATCATGTGCTTCGGCCTCCTCAACAACCTCCCGGAGATCAACGCCATCCAGAACGGCATGCGCAAGGTCTCGGGCGACTACATCGCGGAGGCGGAGAAGCGAGGCCACTCCGAGGACGTGTGCACCTACGTGAAGGCCGATCTCGGGATGATGGCC
This sequence comes from uncultured delta proteobacterium, assembly GCA_963700085.1. Taxonomy (GTDB): domain Bacteria; phylum Myxococcota; class Myxococcia; order Myxococcales; family Anaeromyxobacteraceae; genus CAIOAK01. Next base: position 307,440 of record CAVOWI010000012.1, on the reverse strand, counting down.
CAGGGGAACCTGAGCCCGAACGGCAAGCCGCTGCCGCGCCCCGACGTCCTGCTGCTCTCCTACACGGGCTGCTTCACCTTCATGAAGTGGTTCGAGCTGGTCCGCGAGGAGTACAGGTGCCCGACGGTGATGCTGCACGTGCCCTACCAGGCCGACGGGCACGTCACCGACAACATGCGGTCGTACATCGTCAAGCAGCTGAAGGAGGAGGTCATCCCCAAGCTCGAGAAGGTCTCGGGCGTGAAGTTCGACATCGACCTGCTGCGCCAGTACCTGGCCGAGTCGGCCAGGGCCGAGGACGACTTCGTGTGGGTGATGGAGAGCGCCAAGCGGACCCCCTCGCCCATCGACGCGTACTTCGGAGGCGTCTACTACATCGGCCCGATCTTCACCGCCTTCCGCGGAACGCCCGACGCCACCGAGTACTACCGCCTGCTGCGCAGGGAGATCGAGGAGCGCATCCGCCTGGGGCTCGGGCCGGTGACCCCCGAGGGCGACATGAAGAACCAGAAGTACCGGCTGGTGGTGGAGGGGCCGCCGAACTGGACCCACTTCCGCGAGTTCTGGAAGATGTTCTACGACGAGGGGGCGGTGGTGGTGGCATCGACCTACACCAAGGTCGGCGGCACCTACGACCAGGGATTCCGCCACGACCCGGCCCACCCGCTCGAGACGCTCGCCGACTACTGTCTGGACTGCTACACGAACCGCAGCCTGCCGCAGCGCGTGGGGCAGATCGAGAAGTACATCCACGATTACGAGGCCGACGGCCTCCTCATCAACTCGATCAAGAGCTGCAACAGCTTCTCGGCCGGGCAGCTCATGATCCTGCGGGAGATCGAGAAGCGCACCGGAAAGCCCGGCGCCTTCATCGAGACCGACCTCGTGGACCCCCGGTACTTCTCGGCGGCCAACGTGAAGAACCGGCTCGAGAGCTACTTCCAGATGATCGACCAGAAGCGGCGCAGCGCGGCCACCGCAGCCTGACCGCAGGGGACCAGCCATGAAGTGCTTCATCGGCATCGACCTCGGCTCCACCACCACCAAGTCGGTGGTGGTCGACGAGAGCACCCAGGTCCTGGGGCGGGGGATCACCAACTCGCGCTCGAACTACGACACCGCCGCGGCGGTCTCGAAGCAGGAGGCGCTGGTCGGCGCGCGCTTCACGCTCCTGCGGCGCGGACTGGAGGGGCTCCCGGCGCTGGCCGGGCGCATCGACGATTTCCTGGGCGTGTTCGAGCGCCACTTCCGGCACGTGCAGTTCCTGGAGCAGCTCGACGACCTGGAGACGACCTGCCTCCGCAACAGCCGCGGGCTTCGCTTCGCCGGGCAGGAGAAGGCGCTGGCGCAGGCGCTGGGCGAGCTCTTCCGGAGTCTTCGCGAGGAGTCGGGCGCGCTGTTCGCGCCCGGGGCGCGCCGCAAGTCCGACTTCTTCCGCGACATCGCCGGGGCGCGCTTCATGGCGCTGGCCGAGCCGGCCTGCAGGGAGGCGGGTCTCTCCTTCGACCTGATGCTCAACGTCTACGACAAGTCGATCATCGAGGTCGAGAACCGCCCGCCGGCCGGGGCCATGGAGGGAAAGTTCATCAAGGCGCTCGACGGCGCGCTGCGCGCCCCCGCGAGCGGGGAGAGCTCGGTGGCGCTGGCGACCGACGCCGAGGCCGTGGCGCGCCTGGTGCGGGCCGCTCTGGAGATCCCGCTCGAGGAGACCTACGTGGTGGGGACCGGCTACGGCCGGGTGCGCCTGCCGTTTCCCAAGGAGCACATCCGCTCGGAGATCCTCTGCCACGGCCTGGGAGCGAACATGATGTACCAGGGCACCCGCACGGTCCTCGACATCGGAGGCCAGGACACCAAGGCCATCCAGGTGGACAAGGACGGCATCGTGGAGAACTTCCAGATGAACGACCGCTGCGCCGCGGGCACGGGTCGGTATCTCGGGTACGTGGCGGACGAGATGAACATGGGGCTGCACGAGCTCGGGCCCATGGCCCTGAAGGCCACCAAGACGTTGCGCATCAACTCCACCTGCACGGTCTTCGCCGGCGCCGAGATCCGCGACCGCCTGGCGCTGGGGGACAAGCGCGAGGACATCCTGGCCGGGCTGCACCGCGCCATCATCCTGCGGGCCATGTCGATCATCTCGCGGTCGGGCGGGATCCGCGATCAGTTCACCTTCACCGGTGGTGTGGCAAAGAACCAGGCGGCCGTGCGCGAGCTGCGCAAGCTGGTGAAGGAAAACTACGGCGACGTCACCATCAACATCAACCCGGACTCGATCTACACCGGCGCGCTCGGGGCGGCGGCGTTCGCGCAGCGCGCGGTCGCCTAGCGGCCGGAGGGGGAGAGAGACATGGTCGTCACGGCGGGCATCGACGTCGGCACCGGGTGCGTGAAGGCAGTGCTGTTCGGGAGCGGCGGTGGCGAGACGCGCTGGCTGGCGCGCCACCTGGACCGGATCCGGCAGCGGGACCCGTACCAGCTCGCCGAGGAGGCCTTCGAGGCGGTCCTTTCGCAGGCGGGCGTCCCGCGCAGCGAGGTCGCCTACGTCGCCACGACCGGCGACGGCGAGAGCCTCACCTTCGCCACCGGACACTTCTACTCGATGACCACCCACGCGCGCGGCGGGGTGTACCTCGACCCGTCGACGCGGGTGGTCTGCGACATCGGCGCCCTGCACGGTCGGGCCATCCACACCGACGAGCGAGGCAAGGTGCTCTCCTACAAGATGACGAGCCAGTGCGCCTCCGGCTCGGGCCAGTTCCTCGAGAACATCGCCCGCTACCTGGGAATCGCCCAGGACGAGATCGGCACCCTGTCCCAGCAGGGCGACTCGCCCGAGAAGGTCTCGTCGATCTGCGCCGTGCTGGCCGAGACCGACGTCATCAACATGGTGTCGCGGGGGATCTCGGCCTCCAACATCCTCCGCGGGATCCACCTGTCGATGGCCGGAAGGATCGCCTCGCTGATCAAGGGCGTGGCCGCGCTGGAGGGAACGGCGCTCATGACCGGCGGCCTGGCGCTCGACGGTGGACTCGTGGCGGCGCTCCGCGAATCGCTCGCCGAGGTCCGGAGCGCGCTCGTGGTGCGCAGCCACCCCGACTCCATCTACGCCGGGGCCATCGGCGCCGCTCTCTGGGGCGCCTTCCGGCACGAGAAGCTCCAGGCCCGTGGAAAGGGCCCGGTGGTCGTCGCGGGGAGGGCCGCCTGATGGCCGCCCCCGTGGCGATGCGCCCGATGGCGGCCGGCGACCTCGAGGCCGTCGTGGAGCTGGACGCGGCGACGTCGGGCCACCCGCGGCGGGGCTTCTACGCCAGGCGGATGGGCCTGCTCGAGTCCGACCCGCGGCACCTGGTGGGGGTGTGCGCCGAGCGGCAGGGAAGGGTGATCGGATTCGTGGCGGCCCACCTGCTCGACGGCGAGTTCGGCGGGGAGGAGCCGGTGGGCGTTCTCGACGCCATCGGCGTCGCCAAGGCGGATCGCGGCGCCGGCCAGGCGACCGCCTTGCTGGCGAGGCTCGAGGAGGAGCTCGCTGCGCGCAAGGTGCGCGAGCTGCGGACCCAGGTCGAGTGGACCGTCCGTGGCATGGCCGCCTTCTTCGCCTCGGCCGGCTTCCAGCTCGCTCCGCGACTGGTGATCGAGCGGGACGTGCAGGCCCCGTTCGACGACGAGTTCCAGTGGGAGGAGCTTCCCGTCCGCTCCCTGGAGGAGCGAGACCTTCCGGCCGTCGTCCGCATCGATCGGAACATCACCGGGCGCGACCGGGGCCCGTTCTTCCGCCGGAGGGGCGCCGAGGCCCTGCGCGAATCGGGGATTCGCCTCTCGCTGGTGGCGGAGGTCGACGGCCAGGCCGCCGGTTTCCTGATGGCCCGGATCGACTACGGAGAGTTCGGACAGACCGAGACCTCCGCCGTGCTCGACGCCGTGGGAGTGGACCCCGCCTTCGCCCGGCGCCGGCTGGGGCGCGCCCTCCTCGAGCAGCTTCTCCTCAACCTGCGCTCGCTGCGGGTCGAGCGGCTCATCACCGAGGTCGCCTGGGGAGAGTTCGAGCTGCTCGCCTTCCTGGCCCGCGCCGGATTCGGGCCCTCGCAGCGCCTCTCCTTCCAGAAGACGGTGGGAAGTGCCGGCGCCTCCTCCGGGGTCCCGCGATGAGCCCGCCGGCGTCCGGCGCATCGTTCCGGTTCGACGGGCACGCCGCGCTGGTCACCGGCGGGGCGCGCGGCATCGGTCGAGCCATCGCGCGCGGCCTCGCGGCCGGCGGCGCCCAGGTCCACGTCTTCGACCGGGAGCCAGGCCCGCCCGGGGAGGGCGTTGCCTTCCACGCCGTCGACATCACCGATGGTGCAGCGGTGACCGCGGCGGTGGCCCGGCTTCCAGCGCCCCCGCTGCTGCTCGTGAACAACGCCGGGATCACCCGCGACCGCAGCCTGCTCAAGATGAGCGACGAGGAGTGGCGATCGGTGCTCGAGGTGAACCTCACCGGGGCCTTCCACCTCATCCGCGCGGTGGCGCCGGGGATGGTGGCGGCGGGGTACGGCCGGGTGGTGAACCTGGCCTCGATCAACGGCCTGCGCGGGAAGTTCGGACAGGGAAACTACGCCGCCTCCAAGGGCGGACTGATCGCGCTCACCAAGACGGCCGCGCGCGAGCTCGGGCAGAAGGGAGTGACGGTGAACGCCGTCGCCCCGGGCATGGTGCTCACCGAGATGGCCATGGCGCTGCCGGAGGAGCACCGGGCCCGCGCCCTGGAGGAGAGCGTCCTCAAGCGGCTGCCGGAGGTGGACGACATCGCCGCCGCGGTCCTGTTCCTGCTCTCCGACGCCGCGCGAAGCATCACCGGCGAGGTGCTGCGCGTGGATTCCGGGCAGTACATCTGATCGGGCTGGGCTGATCGGGCTGGTGGGGCCCGGACGGCTCAGCGGGCCAGTTCCCGCAGCGCCCGGGCCGCGTACTCGCGGGCCGCCCCTTTTCTCCAGCCCATCGCGAAGTCGGTGTTCTGCAGCGGCTTCGCCACCCTGGCGGCGAGCCGGGCCGCCTCCTCCACCGTCTCCGGGTCGTCGAGCCGGCGGCCCTGCAGGAAATCGGAGGCCTCACTGGCCTCCTGCGGGCGGGAGCCCACGCCGCCGAGGAAGATGCGGGACGACTCGACGGCTCCACCGGCCCCGAGCCGCACCTTCGCGGCAACGCCGACGACCGGAAAGTCGACGGCGCCGCGCCGGCGCAGCTTGAGGTAGACGGTCCGATCGGCCGGGTCGGGAGCCGGGAGGTGGACCGCCGCCAGGACCTCGTCCGGGCGGCGCGAGAGGTGGCGGATGCCGTCGTCGGCGAAGAGGTCGGCCACCGGAAGGCGCCGCTCCCCCGCGCGGGAGACGAGCGTCACCTCGGCGCCGAGCGCGCACAGCACCGGAGCGGTGTCGGAGGAGGAGACCGCCCAGCATCGGCTCGATCCAGGCGCCACCCAGCACACGTCGCCGTCCCGCTTCAGGCAGAACCCGATGGAGCGGCGCCACTCGTGGGTCTGGTTCCAGTAGGTGCAGCGGGTGTCGAGGCAGAGGTTTCCGCCGATCGTGCCCATGTTGCGCAGCGGCGGCGTGCCCACCAGCGAGGCCGCCCGGGCCAGCGCTGGCCAGCCCGCCGCGAGGGCGCGGCCGCCGGCCACGTCGCACAGCCGGGCCATGGCGCCGAGAGCGAGCCCCCGGGCCGGGTCGCCGGAGACGGCCCGCAACTCCGGACACGCCGCGCAACCCCACCACCACCGGCGGCGTCTGCTGGCGCCGTTTCATGTTCGGGAACAGGTCGGTGCCCCCCGCGACCGGTAGCGCCTCGGGCCCCAGGTCGGCGAGCGCGGCCGTGGCCTCGCGGAGCGACCGCGGGGCGAGGTAGCGGAATCGCGGCAGCCGCATCATGCCTTCACCTGGATCATGGCTTCACCTTGGCGGCGGTGCCGTCTCCGCCCTCCCAGGGAGGAGGAGATCCGGAGCGCCTCGGGCCACGTCACCGCAGGGAAGCTCGTGGGGCCGGTCCGGCGCGATGGGGCCCGAAGCGCGGCCAGCACCTTCTCGGGCGTCACCGGCGACTCGTCCACCCGCACCCGGACCGCGTCGTAGACGGCGTTGGCGACCGCTGGCGGGATGGGCAGGAGCGGGCCCTGGCCCACCTCCTTGGCTCCGAACGGCCCGTTTGGATCCGGGTCCTCGATGAGGATGGTCTCCACCTCGGGCATGTCGAGGGTGGTAGGGCTCTTGTAGTCGAGCATCGACGGGGCCTGGTGCACGAGCGCTCCGGACAGCCGCGGCGGGAGGCGCCTGAAGGCCTGCTCCTCCATGAGCGCCTCGCCGAGCCCCATGTAGACCGAACCCTCCACCTGGCCGCGGACGGCGACCGGGTTCAGGGCGCGGCCGATGTCGTGCGCGACCCAGACCTTCTCCACCCGCACGACGCCGGTGGTCGGGTCCACCTCCACCTCCACCACCGCCGCGCTGTAGGAGTAGGCGGGCGACGGGCCCACGCCCCCGCCCTTGAACCGGGCTCGCGGCGCCGGGGGCCGGTAGCTTCCCACCGTGCCCACCGTGCCGCCCTCGGTCTCGGCGCGCGCCACCGCCTCGGCGAACGTCACGCCGCGTGACGGGTCGCCCACGTCGAAGACGCGACCCTCGGCGAAGCCGACCCGCTCGACGGGGATCGCGAGGTGGGCCGCCGCCGCCTCGGCGAGCCGGTCGCGGGCCCTCGTGGCCGCCTCCACCGCGGCGTTGCCCATCATCAAGGTCACCCGCGAGCTGTAGCTGCCCAGGTCCACCGGAGCGAGGGAGGTGTCGCCGGTGACCACCTTCACGTCGGACGGGGAGAGCCCGAGCACCTCTGCGACCAGGAGCGCGAGCACGTTGTCCGAGCCCTGGCCCACCTCGGTGGATCCGCAGAACGCCGTGACGCCGCCCCCCCGGTCGAGGAGGAGCTGCACACCGCTGTGGGGCATCTCGTTGAAGTAGATGGGAAGGCCGGCCCCGCACATGTAGGCCGAGGAGGCTATCCCCAGCCCCCGCCCCGGGCCGAGGTTGCGGAACCGCGCCTTCCAGCCAGACGCGGCGACCACCGCCTCGAGGCAGCGAACGAGGCCGGTGGTGCCCACCTCCAGCCAGTTCGCGGTCAGGCTGCGAGGCGCGATCGCGTTGGCGATGCGCCACTCGGCCGGGTCGCGACCGAGCTTCTCGCAGATCTTGTCGATGTGGATCTCGAGGCCGAAGCGGGGCTGCGGGGTTCCGTGGCCGCGCTTGGGGCCGCAGGGCGGCTTGTTGGTGAAGGTGCGGCAGCCGCGGAACCGGTACCGGTCCATCCGGTAGGTCACCGTCTCGAGCGCGCCCGTGTAGAAGGTCGAGGCCACGCCGTAGCTGCCGTAGGCCCCCCCGTCGAGAAGGGTCTCCACCGAGTGGCCCAGCATGCGCCCTTCGCGGTCGACCCCGGTCCGCATCCGCATGAGAACGGGGTGGCGGCCACGATGGCAGAGGAAGACCTCCTCGCGGGTGAGGGCGATCTTCACCGGGCGGCCGGTGAGCAGCGCCGCCTTGGCGGCGACGATCTCGTGGTTGAAGGGATCGGTCTTCCCGCCGAACCCGCCCCCTTGCGGCGGCGCCAGGACGCGGATCCGGTTGGCCGGGAGCCCGAGTACCTTGGCGGCCGCGCGGTGGAGGTAGTGCGGCGTCTGGGTGCAGGACGCGATGGTGAGCAGCCCGTCGGGGTCGACGTAGGCGAGCGTGGCGTGCTGCTCGAGGGCCAGGTGGGTGTTGCCCTGGTAGAAGAAGAGGTCCTCGAACACCTGCTCGGCGCCGGCGAGCGCCGCCGGAACGTCGCCGAAGTCGAACGCGACCGCCTTGTGGACGTTGCCGCCGTCACCGTACTCGTGGATGCGCGGTTCGCGAGTCGAGAGGGCCTCCTCCGGGGAGGCGATGGTGGCGAGCAGCTCGTACCGGACCTCCACGAGCCGCGCCGCTTCCTCGGCCGAGAGCTCGTCCACGGCCACCACGGCGGCGACCGGGTCGCCCACGAAGCGGACCTTGTCGGTGCAGAGGGCATGCTCGTCCTGCGAGACCGGCAGGATGCCGAAGGGCACCGGGAAGTCGGCGCCGGTGAGGACCGCCCGCACCCCGTCTGCGGCCCACGCGGCCGCCAGGTCGACGCCGAGGATGCGGGCGTGCGGCACGGTGGAGCGCGCGAGCTTCATGTGCAGCATGCCGGGCAGCGAGAGGTCGTCGGCGAACCGCGTCTCGCCGGTCACCTTCCCGCGGGCGTCGATGCGCCGGAGCGGTTTACCTACCGGGCCCGGCATCGGGGGTCCTCCCGTGCAACTCGGGGAGCCGCGGCGCGGTGGGCGCCTCGCCGCGGAGCACCCGGCCTGCCGCCTCGACCGCCTCGTAGATCTGCTGGTAACCGGTGCAACGGCACAGCTGGCCCGAGAGAGCCTCGGCGATCTCCTCCCGCGTGGCGTCCGGCTTCCTGTCGAGGACCCAGCGTGCGGCGACCAGCATGCCCGGGGTGCAGTAGCCGCACTGGGCCGCGCCGTGGTCGGCGAAGGCGGCCTGGAGGGGATGGAGCTCGGGGCCGTCGCGAAGGCCCTCCACCGTGGTGACCTCCCGATCGCCGCACTCCACGGCCGCAACCAGGCAGGAGAGCGCCAGGTCGCCGTCCAGGAGGACGGCGCAGGCGCCGCACTCGCCGAGCTCGCAACCGTGCTTGGTGCCGGTCAGCCCCAGGTCCTCGCGAAGCACCTCGAGGAGCGTCTTGTACGGGTCGACGAGGATCTCGCGCCGCTCGCCATTCACGGAGAGCGCCAGGCGGAACTTGCCGCGCGGTCCGACCTCGGGGACGGGGAGGGAGGAGTCCAAGAGGTAAAACAGTACCAGATTAGCGTTGATCGGGGCAATCGACCCGGGCCGCTCCGGGCCGCCGGAAACGGCTACAGCGAGCGTCGATTCGCTTCCCAGTTCCGGACCAGGTTGTCGATCAGGGCGGGGCTGTAGAGGCAGTAGGCCTGCTCGCGGGAGTAGAGGGACATGTAGCGGCGGAAGTCGTCGATGGGCTCGGCGCCGATGCGGAGGGCGCGGCGGTTGGCGGTGAGGCTTGTCGGGCCGGCGCCGCACAGCTCGGCGGCACCTCGCTCGATCGCCGCCTCCATCTCCGCGTCCCCGTCCACCACCTCGTCGCAAAGGAGTTGCCCGGCCGGGCTGTCCGCCGGGAACTGCCGGTTGAAGAAGATGCCCTGTCGAGCCGCCCGTTCGCCCACGAAGCGGGGGAGGCGTAGATTCGCGACGCCGGGGATGATGCCTTCCTTGCGGGCCGGCAGGTTGAAGTAGGCGCCGCGCTCGGCGATGACCCGGTCGAGGATGAGGAGCATCTGGCAGTGGCCGCCGATGGCGAAGGCGTCCACGGCGCCGAGGAAGGGCTTCTCCGTACCGTCCTCGACCTCGCCGCCGGAGAAGACGGGAGCGGAGTGGCCGCGGTAGATCTTCCCGAGCGGCCCGGTCTCGCGCTCGAGCATGAACTTCACCATCGAGATCCGCCCGAAGTAGAGCTGGGTGAGGTTGATGCCCGACCCGAAGACGCGACGTCCGGCGTACTTCGCCTTGGTCATGGGGGCGCCGCGCAGCACGCCCGCGTCGATCCCGTCGTCGAGCAGCACCAGGTCCACCAGGACCTCGAAGGCCGCCTGGTACTCGTCGTCCTCGGCGTTGAGCCAGGCCTGATGGTGAAAGGTGATCCTGCCGAGCCGCCCTTGCCGCTCCAGGCTCATGGACGGGAACCCGGCCTGGCCGGTGGCCCGGAAGCGTTCGAGCAGGTCCAGGGCTGCCGCGGTGGGCCGCCGCATCGCCTGGAGCATGTGGAGCCCGCAGCCCGGGTCGGCGAAGAGGTGGGCGAAGAAGATTCCCTGGTCGATCTGGTGGCCGTCCTGCTCCATCTGCGGATGGCGTTGCTCCTCCGCGACCTGGGACGGCGTGGGCACGAGCCCCGGGAACTGCTCCGCCGCGGCGCAGGCGAGCTCGTGGAGCCGGACGAAGCGCGTCCGGTTGGCGGTGAGCCGGTCGTAGACCGCGACCGCGTGGTGCCGCAGGAAGGCCTCGCGCAGCCTCCGGGCATCGGAGAGCAGTGCGGCGGCCTCCGCTTGCTCCCGGGGAGAGCGCCGAGGACGGGGCGGAAGCAGGGACAGGCGCAGCGCCGCAGCGCCAAAGGCGGCGACCGACGTGGCCACGTCGCGCTCGAGATCGCCTCGGAGCTCGCCCACCATCACCGGTGGCTCGTTCGTGCTCGGCATCAATCGCTTCCCCTCAGGCCATGGATTCCAGCACGAGCGCGATGCCCTGTCCCCCGCCGATGCACATCGTCACCAGGCCGTAGCGCTTGCGCGTGCGCCGCAGGGCGTAGGCGCAGGTGAGCGTCAGGATGGCGCCGGTGGCTCCGAGGGGGTGGCCGAGCGCGATGGCGTTGCCCACCGGGTTCACCCGTTCCGGATCGATCCCCATGGCGTCGAAGTCGCGGATGCAGGCCAGGGCCTGGGGCGCGAAGGCCTCGTTCAGCTCCACGATGTCGAGGTCCTTGGCCTGGATGCCGGCGCGGTGCAGGGCCCGCTTCGCGGCCGGCACGGGGCCCCAGCCCATGATCTCCGGGGCGCAGCCCGCCACGCCCATGCCGGCGACGCGCGCCAGCGGCGTGAGGCCGGCTCGCGAGGCGTCGGCCTCGAGGCCGATGACCATGGCCGCCGCGCCGTCCACCACCGCGCTGGCGTTGCCGGCGGTGACGATGCCGCCGGGCTCGAAGGCGGCCGGGAGGCGCGCCATTCCCTCCGGGCTCGGGTCCTCGAGGATGTGGGTGTCGTGACGGACGGTGATCGGGGGCGATGCACCGTCGCGTCGCACCTCCACCGGCTCGATCTCCTCGTCGAACCAGCCGGCGTCGCGCGCCCGCCTGGCGTTCCTGTGGGAGCGAAGGCCGAAGGCGTCGGCCTGCTCGCGCGTGATGCCGTAGCGGCGTCCCAGCTCCTCGGCGGTGTTGGCCATGCCCATCTTCGCGCTCGGGTCGTACAGCCCGGCCAGCATGACGTCGGCGAGGTGGGTTCCGGCGGGGAGCGCCCGCGCCTCCACCGGGCCGAACTTCTGCACCGCCTCGCCCACCTTGCGCCCCCGGAAATTGTAGAGGGTGAACGGGTACTGCATGCTCTCCGCGCCACCCACGACCACGAAGGGGCGATCGGGATCGTGGCGCAGGCCTGCGGCGATGATCTCTGCCCCCACCGCCAGGGCCTCGGCCCCGCTGCCGCAGATGCGCGCCACCGTGAGCGCAGGCACGTCGTGGGGAAGCCCACCGCGCCAGCGCATCCCCTGGGCCGCGTAGATCGAGTCGCGGTGGCTGTGCTGGGCCATCCCCATGACCACGTGTCCCACCTTGTCGCGCGGCACCCGGCTGTGCTCCACCGCGGCGGCAATGGCCTTGCCCCCGAGCTGGGTGGTGGAGAAGCGGGAGAAGAGCCCCGGCTCCTTGTTCTGGTGGAGGATGTCGGCCCGCGGCAGGCGCCGCCCGCCGTCGAGGATGACGATGCTCGCGTCGCGCCCCATGGGATTCCTCCGCTACTCGTTCAGGAAGACCGCGGGGACCCGCGGCCCGTTCTGGATGAAGTTCTTCATGCCGATGTCCATGTCCACGGTGGCCTTGCAGCGCCCGAATCCGCGGCTCTCCACCGCCAGGCCGCCGGGGAGGGGAAGCCGCAGCCCCTCGGTGATCACCCCCGCCAGGATGGCGTCGATCGCCAGCGAGCGGTGGCCGAGGTCGACCACGGGCAGCTGCTCCGGCACCGCCATGGGGGCGGGGTCCACCGGTGCGAGCCGGACCTCGCCGGCGAGGTGGCGACGCAGAAGCACCTTGGCGGCCCCGACCACGTCGGCGCTGGGCTGGCCGGTGGCCCAGCCCCAGGCGCATGCCTCGGCGGCCGAGGCGGTCCGGCCGGTTCGCAACATCTCGCAGCCCCGCTCGATCCCGACGAGGCGCGGGAGCCGCTGGGTACCCCCGTAGCCCGGGATGATTCCCAGGTTCACCTCCGGTTGTCCCAGGACCAGTTGCGGCCCCACCACTCGTGCGTGGCAGGCCATCGAGAGCTCCGCTCCCCCGCCCAGCACCGGACCGTCCACCGCCGCCACCACCGGCCTGGGAAAGGCCGCGATCCGGTCGACGATCCGCTGACCGGTGGAGGAGGAGCGCTCGCAGTCGGCCGCGTCCTTCAGGACGGAGAGCTCGGATATGTCGGCCCCGGCGATGGCCCCGTCGAAGCTGGTGAGCACGACCCCGCGCACCGCGCCGTCGCCCTCGAGGGCGGCGAAGGCCTCGCCCAGTTCGCGCATCGTGCGCTCGGAGAGGGCGTTGCGGACCTCGGGCCGCCGCAGGGTCACCACCGCGATCTCCCCGTCGCGCTCCACCTTCACGTCGCGGAGGAAGCGAGTCGGCCGGCGTTCCCGGAGGCTCGCGGGAACCTCGAAGCCGGGATGCGCGGCGGCATAGGTGGCGCAGATCCGGTGGACCTCGTCGGCCCCCAGGGCGTGGGCGAGGTCGACGAGCCCGACCCGGAATCCGAGCGCGTTGCGGGTGAGCCAGTCGAGGTCGGAAGGTTCACAGATGGCGTTGTCGGCCACGAAGGCGGTGCGCGCCAGGAGCACGGCCAGGATTCGATCGTGGATCTGCCTGGCGACCTCGGGGGCGCAGGGCTCGCGGGCCGGCTTTCCCTTGGCGTGCCAGGGGCGGGTGCCCTGGATCCCGAAGATGGGCGGCGGAGCGAACCACTCGCCGCCGCCGGGGGCGTCGCGCATCAGCTCCAGGCAATGCACGTTGAGTGGATTGCCGGCGGTGAGATCCATCACCCAGAACGGTCCGCCGCCGCCCACGGCACGGTCGACGACGTCGTCCACCTGGGCGGGGGTCGCGAGCCCCTCGGCGACGATGCGGGCCGCCTCGGCGCAGTAGTTCACGAAGATGTCGTCGGCGGCGAAGCAGGGGACGTCGGAGGTGACGATGGGGACCTTGCCCAGCCGCCGCAGCATCTCCAGCATGCGCCGCCCCAGCGCCGCGTCGCCGGAGAGGACCACCTCGATGGGGAGGGCGCGCCAGGCCGGGTAGAAGGGGTGATTCACGAAGCAACGCTCGGGCCGCGACGCCTGGGCGGCGATCCGCGCCCTCGGCAGGCCGGAGGTGGCGAAGCCGATGAGGCAGTCCGCCCCGACCACCTTCTCGAGGCTGGCGAGGATGACGCGCTTGGTGTCGAGGTTCTCGGTGGCGGCCTCCAGGACGTAGTCGCAGCCGCGGAGCTTCTCGATCTCGAGCGTCGGCACCAGGTGCTGGCGCATCGCCTCGGCATCCCTCGCCGAGAGCTTCCCGCGGGCGAGCGCCTTTTCCATGTAGGTGCCGATCCTGCGCAGCCCACGGTCGAGGGCCTCCTGCCGGACGTCGTGGAGGTAGACGGTGCCGCCCTGGCGGGCGATGGCCGAGAGGAACCCGTAGGCCAGGTCCGGACCGATCGAGCCCGACCCGATCACGCCGACGTTCATGGAAGCTCCGGTCTCGGAGGGGGTGGACAAATCATGCAAAACCGTACCAGAATAAGTCTGAGCAGGCCAGAGCCGCGATTCGGAAGGCTGGGAGGCGCGTAGATGCGCATTGTCGTGCTGGGAGCGGGTGCGCTGGGGGGGCTCATCGGGGCCCGCCTCGCGGAGGCTGGACAGGACGTCACCTTGCTCGAGGCCAACGTGGCCCGCGCCCGGCTCCTCTCCGACGAGGGGCTTTACCTCTCCGAGGCCGACAAGGGCGAGCACCAGGTCAGGCTCAAGGTGGTCACCAGCCTGGACGGGTTGCCGCCCTCCGACCTGGTCTTCGTCGCGGTGAAGAGCTACCAGACCGAGGGCGCCGTCCGGGCGGCGCTGCCGGTCGTGGGTGAGAAGACCTGGATCCTCTCCACGCAGAACGGCATCGGCAACGTCGAGAGCATCCGCAAGGTGATCGACACGCCCCGGATCCTCACCGGCATCACCTTTCACAGCATCCAGCACACCGGCCCGAACCGGATGCGCTACCGCACCGGGATCAAGCCCATCCAGATGGCGCCGGTCGACGGCGTGATCACCGACGAGGTGCGGGCCATCGGCGAGATGTTCAACGCTGCCGGGCTCCGGGCCGAGGTGGTCCCGCGCGTCGACGACGTGGTCTGGCAGAAGCTCGCCCACAACGCCGTCGTGAACCCGGTCTCGGCCCTCACCGGCATGAGCTGCAGCGAGCTCCTCGAGGACCCCGACGCGCAGGCCTTCATGAGGGCGCTGTGCTTGGAGATCGCCGGGGTGATGAAGGCGAGGGGAACGGCGCTCGAGGACGAGGCGGATCCCTACGCCCCCATCGTTCGATCCCAGAAGGCGCTGGCCAAGAACCGCCCCTCGATGTGGCAGGACCTGGTGCGCGGCTTCCGCACCGAGATCGACGCCATGAACGGGGGCATCGTCGACGAGGCCGAGCGGCTGGGGATGAAGGCCCCCCTCAACTGGGCCATCGTCCAGCTCGTCCACTCGCGCGAGCGCCAGGCCGGCCGCCGCCTGGAGAAGAGCGCCGAGACCATGGCCCAGGTGAAGGTCGCGCAGGGCGACACCCCGTTGAAGCCGCTGGGGCGCGGCCGCTTCGGCGGCATGCCCAGCGGGCGGGTTCCCCTGGAGAGCGCACCGCGCCTCAAGGAGATCATCCACGGCTACTACGCGGACCTGGCCGAGGCCGGGCGAGACTCCTCCCGGCACGTGGCCTGGTGCTCGGGCCTCGGTCCGGTGGAGATCGTGCGGGCCATGGGCTACACGCCGTACTTCCCCGAGAACAACGCGGCCCTCATCGGCGCGAGCCGGCTGGCCGGCCGCTACATCAGCAAGGCGCTGGCCGACGGCTTCTCCCCCTTCGCTCAGAGCGAGATGACGAGCGACATCGGCGCCATGCTGGCCGGGGAGAGCCCGCTCGCCAGCATCCACGGCCTGGCCTCGATTCCGCGCCCCGAGGTGCTCGTCTACAGCACCAACCTGGGCCGCTACATCTCCCGCTGGTTCGAGTACTACGCCAACCGCATGAAGGCGCCGCTGCTCGGCCTGCACCCGCCCGCGGGACTCGATGCCATGGAGAAGATCGAGGTGGACTGCGGCGTCCAGCAGATGTTGCGGATGATCGGTCGGCTCGAGAAGCTCTCCGATCGCGCCCTCGACCAGGACGTGCTCGCCTCGGTCGTCGAGCGCTCGGCGCGGGCCGCCCGGCTCTGGAGCGAGATCCTCGACCTGGCCTGCCACACCCCGAGCCCGCTCACCTACTTCGACACGCTCATCCACGTGGCGCCCATCCTGCTCATGCGCGGGACCGAGGAAGCGGTGCAGTACTACGAGATCCTCCTCTCCGAGCTGAAGCAGCGGGTGGCGGCCAAGGTGGCGGCCGTGCCGGGCGAGCGGATGCGGGTCTACTGGGAGGGCCCGCCCATCTGGTGCGCGCTCCGCCCGCTGGCCAGCCTCTTCCTGGATCAGGGCATCGCGGTGGTGGCCTCGACCTACGGCCACAACTACGCCTTCGAGGCCCTGTCGCCCGAGAACCCCATCGAGAGCATGGCCCACGTCTACACCGCCATCTACGAGAACCGTTCGCGCGAGTTCAAGGTGCGCTTCCTGGCCCGCGAGTTCGAGCGCTACGGCGTGGAGGCGGCGGTCTTCCACGACGCCCGCACGTCGCCCGAGCACAGCGGCGTGCGCCACGGCATGCACGTGAGGCTGCAGCGGGACACCGGCGTGCCGGCCATCGTCATCGAGGGGGACACCCACGACCTGCGACTGGTGTCCATCGATCACATCCGATCGCAGCTCCAGGAGTTCCTGGAGTTGCGCCGCAGCGCGCCCGGGCGCTACAACGGCGCCCGGGATGCCCTGACCCATTAGCCCGAGACGAGCGAGGTCCGCACGATGGTCGTCGCAGGCGCAGACGTCGGTACCGAGTGCGTCAAGGCCATCGTGGCCACCGGCGATGGGAAGGTGGTCGGGCGGGCGGTCGTCCCCACCCGCGGCTACTTCCAGGACTGCTTCCAGGAGGCGATGAGCAACGCGCTCGGGGAGGCCCAGGCCCAGGTCTCGGATCTGACAATCGCTGGTGGTGACCGGCTTCGGCGCCTCCTGCGCCGCGATGGCCACCCAGACGACCACCGAGACCCTCTGCCACGCCCGCGGCGCCTTCCACCACTTGCAGAAGCCCATGACGCTGGTGGACATCGGCGGACGCGATCCCAGGGTGGTGCGCGTCGACGAGCGCGGCGCGGTGCTCTCGGTGAAGAGCGTGCGCAAGTGCGCAGTGGGCATCGGCACCTTCCTCATGTTCACCTCGCGCCACCTCGACGTGCATCCCACCCGGCTCATGGACCTGGCCACCACCGCCGGGAAGCCGGCCCGGGTGGGCAGCTACTGCTCGGTCTTCGCCGAGGTGGAGGTGATCGAGCTCCTGCGCAGCGGGGCCACCGCCGGGGAGATCGCGCTCGGCGCGATGTACTCGGTCGCCGACCGCATCATGGAGATGGATCGCCTCGAGGGCCCGGTGATGATCTCGGGCGGCGTCTGCGAGTACTTCCCGGGCGTGGTGAAGGCGCTGGGCGAGCGCTCCGGCTGCCCGGTGGAGATCATCCCCGAGCCCATCATGGCCGGCGCGCTGGGCGCCGCGCTCTACGCCCTCGACTCAGCCCGGGGAGGATAGAGGCATGGCCAGCACTCCCCGCGCCGCCGAGGCGCCGCTCGCTTCCGGAGCCCGCCTGAAGGAGGTCATGGGCGCCCACTTCGCGGGCGTGGACCGCGCCGCCCGCGAGCGCAGCGCGCCCGTGGCCTGGTGCACCAGCGTGGGGCCGGTGGAGCTCCTGCGGGCGCTGGGCTACCAGGTCTTCTTCCCCGAGAACCACGGAGCGCTCCTGGGCGCGACCCGGATGGCCAACGAGGTGATGGGCCGGGCCCACGCCCTGGGCTACTCGCCCGACATCTGCTCGTATCTCACCAGCGACATCGGCTCCTACCTCCAGGGCAAGACGCCGCTCCAGCGCCACGGACTCGCCGGGGCTCCCCGCGCCGACCTGCTCCTCTACAGCACCAACCAGTGCCGGGAGGTGCGGGACTGGTTCGAGTTCTACGGCCGGGAGTGGAACGTGCCGGTGGTGGGCGTCACCTCCTTCCGCGACGTCGGCGAGGTGGAGCCGCATCACGTCGACGCCATCGTCCGGCAGCTCGAGGGGCTCGTGCCCACGCTGGAGTCGGTGGCCGGCCGTCGGCTGGAGGGGCCGCGGCTGGAGGAGGCGGTGGCCCTCTCCCGCACCAGCAGCGACCTCTGGAAAAGCTGCCTGCGTGCCGGCGCGGCGCGACCGGCGGCTCTCACCTTCTTCGACGGCACCATTCACATGGGACCGGCGGTCGTACTTCGCGGCACGCAGGAGGCCTGCGACTACTACCGGCTCCTGGAGGCCGAGCTCCAGGCCCGGGTCCGGGCCGGTGTCGGTGCGCTGCCTCGCGAGCGCTTCCGGATCTACTGGGACGGGATGCCGGTGTGGGGCCGGCTACGCGACCTCGGCGCGCTCTTCGCGAGGCTCGAGACCAGCGTGGTGGCCTCCACCTACTGCAACAGCTGGGTCTTCGACGCGCTCGACCCGCGCGATCCGCTGCGCTCCATGGCCCAGGCGTCGCTCGAGCTGTTCATCGCCCGGGCCGAAGGGCCCAAGCATCGCTACCTCGAGTCCATGGTCCGCGAGTTCTCGGTGGACGGCGTGCTGTTTCACGACTCGCGAACCTGCCCCAACAACTCCAACGCCCGCTTCGGCCTGCCCCAGCGGCTGCGGCGGGCCACCGGGACGCCGGTGCTGGTCATCGACGGGGACCTGAACGACCTGCGCTGCTTCTCCGACGAGCAGGCCCACACCAACATCGAGGGGTTCGTGGAGCAGCTCGAGGGGGCGGGGCCGCGGGCGCCGGTGTCGGCATGACCCGAGCGTCCTGCTTCGCCGGGATCGACAGCGGGTCCTGGAACACCAAGGCTGCCCTGGTGGACCAGCAGGGCCGGCTTCTCGCCACCGCGGTGGTGCGGACCGGGGCCGACGTCCCCGGCGCGGCCGAGCGCGCCTTCGGGGAGCTGCTGGCCCGAGCGGGCGTGGAGCGGGCGGCGGTGGCCTCGATCTGGGCCACCGGCTTCGGGCGCCACGCCGTTCCGCTGGCCACAGGCGTGCGCACCGAGCTCGACAGCCACGCCCGGGGGGCGCTGCAGTTCGTCCAGGGTCCGCTCACCGTCATCGACATCGGCGGGCAGGACGCCAAGATCATCCTGGTCGACGCGCTGGGGCGCCGGGTGGGCCACAAGATGAACCGCAAGTGCGCGTCCGGGACCGGAAGCTTCCTCGAGGAGATGGCGCTCCGGCTCGACTCGCGCATCGCCGAGATGCCGGCGCTGGCCTCGGGTTTCGGCGAGGAACTGGACCTGGGCAGCTTCTGCACGGTCTTCAGCGGCACCGAGGTGCTCGGTCTCATCCGGCAGGGCAAGCGGCCGGCCGACCTGGCCCGGGCCGCCTACCGATCGGTGGTCAAGCGGGTCCTGGAGATGGAGCGGGTCGAGGGGACGGTGGTCGCCACCGGAGGGGTGGTTGCCCACCACCCCATGGTGGTGGAGCTCCTGGAGGTGGCCATCGGGGCCCGGGTCACCGTTCCGGCCCACGCGCAGGAGATCGGGGCGCTCGGGGTCGCGATCGCGGCCCTGGAGGCGGCGCGCTCCCATGCGCCGGCGGACGGGGCATGAGCGCGGTCCTCAACGTCGGCGAGATGCTGAGCGTCAACGCCCGGCTCTACCCCCATCGACCGGCGGTGAAGGACCTGCGGCGATCGCTCACCTACGCGCAGTACGAGGAGCGGGCCAACCGGCTCGCCAACGCGTTCTCGGGCCTGGGGCTGGCGCAGGGAGCCCGGCTCGCGGTCTACGCCCACAACTGCGTCGAGTGGATGGAGATCTACGCGGCCTGTGCCAAGAGCGGCGTCGTGGCGGTTCCGGTGAACTTCCGGCTCGCGGCCTCCGAGGTCCGCTACATCCTGGAGGACTGCGAGGCCGCCGCCGTGGTGGCGGGAGCCGACCTCGCCGACACCATCGACGCGATCCGCGGCGACCTCCCCGTGCGCTCCGACGCCTACGTCCGGTTGGGGGGCGAGGGCGGCCGGTCCGGCTGGCGTTCCTACGAGGAGGTGCTGGCCGGCGGATTGGCATCGCCTCCGGGAGTCCGGGTCCGTCCGGAGGACACCTGGACGCTCATGTACACGTCCGGGACCACCGGCCGGCCCAAGGGGGCGATCCGCAGCCACCTGAGCTACGCCCTCTTCTACCTGATGAACGCCGTGGAGTTCGGCTTCGGGCGCGGCGACACGGGGCTCGCCGTCATGCCGATGTGCCACGTGAACTCGGTCTTCTACGGCTTCGTCTTCGTCTACCTGGGCGGCTCGGTCTGCGTCTACGACCGGCAGAGCTTCGACCCGGAGCACCTGCTCGGCGTGCTGGCCGACGAGCGGATCACCTTCACGTCGCTCGTTCCCACCCACTACGTGATGCTGCTGGGGCTCCCGGCACGGGTGCGGGCCCGCCAGGATCTGCGCCGGGTGGACAAGCTCCTCATCTCCTCGGCCCCGGCCCGCCGCGAGACCAAGCTCGCCATCATGGAGTGCTTCCCCAACTCGCGGCTCTTCGAGGCCTACGGCTCCACCGAGGCCGGCCTGGTGACGCTCCTGCGCCCCGAGCAGCAGTTCGAGAAGCTGGGCAGCATCGGACGGGAGATCGTCGGGACGGGGCGCCTGCGGCTGGTGGATTCCGATGGCCGGGAGGTCGGGGAGGGCGAGGTCGGCGAGGTGTTCTCCCTCACCCCCACCTCCTTCGACGGCTACTGGAAGCTCCCCGAGGCGACCGCCCGGGCCTTCCAGGACGGGTATTGTACTGCCGGTGACATGGGGCTGCGGGACGCCGAAGGCTTCTACACGCTCGTCGATCGCAAGAGCAACATGGTCATCACCGGAGGCGAGAAGGTCTACCCATCCGAGGTGGAGCAGGTGATCGCCTCCCACCCGGACGTGCACGACGTGGCGGTGATCGGCGTCCCGGATCCAAAGTGGGGCGAGGCGGTCACCGCGGTGGTCGTCGTCCGGCCCGGTCGAGACCTCGCTCCAGGCGCCGTGATCGAGCACGTCCGCCGCCAGCTCGCCGGCTACAAGTGCCCGCGGGGCGTCCTCTTCATCCGCGACGAGGAGATGCCTCGCACCGCCACCGGCAAGATCCTCCACCGGGTGCTGCGCGACCGCTTCGGCGGGACGGACGGCGCGAAGATCGGCTGACGCGAGGCGGGAGCTACCGGGTGCGCAGGTCGAGCACCTTGGGCTCGGCCGGTGCCCCTTCGCCGGGCCTCCGCCCCACCAGCTTCACCTCGAAGGTCACGCCCAGCTCCGACGCCAGGCGCCGGCGCAGCTTCTCCAGGAATTCCGTCTGTCGCCTCATGTCGTCGAAGAAGAGCGACTCGGAGACGTGCAGGTGCAGGGTCGCCTGGTCGAGTGTGTGCGGTCGATCGAGCACGATCTGGTAGCTGGGCACCGAGCCGTGGATGTCGCGGAGCACCGTATCCACGGCCGAGGGGTGCATGGTCACGCCCCGGATCACGATCATGTCGTCGCTGCGCCCCTCCACACGCCGGATCCGGGCCAGCGTCCGCCCGCAGGGGCACGTGCCGGGAACGAGGGCGGAGAGGTCCCTCGTTCGGTAGCGGACGAGCGGGAAGGCCTCCTTGGTGAGGCTGGTCATGACCAGCTCTCCCACCTTGCCCGGAGCGACCGGCTCGAGCGTCGTGGGATCGACCACCTCGACGAGGAAGTGGTCCTCGTTCACGTGGAGGCCGCTCTTCTCCAGGCACTCGCCGGCGATGCCCGGTCCCATGAGCTCGCTCAGGCCGTAGTTGTCGACGGCGATGACGTAGAGCCGGTCCTCGATCTCCTTGCGCATCGCCTCCGACCAGGGCTCCCCGCCGAGCAGGGCGACCCGCAGGGAGAAGGCGCTCTGGTTCAGGCCAGCCTCCCGGACCGCCTCGGCGAGGTGCAGCGCGTACCCGGGGGTGGCGACGAGAACCGTGGTCTTGTAGTCCTGCATGATCTTCAGCTGCCGCTTGGTGTTGCCGCTCGAGGTGGGGATCACCGAGGCCCCCATCCTCTCGGCGCCGTAGTGGACCCCGAAGGCGCCGGCCAGGAGGCCGTAGTCGAAGGTGATCTGGACCACGTCGTCCTTGGTCACCCCGCCGGCCACCAGCATGCGGGCCATGAGGTTGGACCAGGTCTTGATGTCGTTGCGGGTGTAGGCCAGCACGATGGCGGCGCTTCCGGTCCCGCCCGATGCATGGAGGCGGACCACGTCGCGCAGCGGAACCGCGAACATGCCGTAGGGGTAGCTCTCGATCAGATCGGCCTTGGTGGTGAAGGGCAGCCGGCGAAGGTCCTCGATGCGGCGCAGCCCCTCCGGGTCGAATCCCAGGTCGTCGAATCGCCGGCGGTAGAAGGGCACGTTGCGGTAGGCGCGGTTCAGGGTGGCCTGGAGCCGCTCGAGCTGCAGCTGCTCCAGATCCTCCCGGTCCATGCACTCGCCGTCCGGCTGCCAGTATGCGGGAAGCGCTGCGCTCATGGGGTCCGCCTCTCCGACGCCTCGCTCGCGTCCTTTCCAAGATATGCCCTCTGGACGTCCCGGTTGGCGAGGAGTTCCTCCGAGGTGCCTTGCAGGACGACGGTTCCGGTCTCGAGCACGTACCCGCGGTGGGCGACCTTGAAGGCGCTCCGGGCGTTCTGCTCGACCAGGAGGACGGTGCTCCCCGAGGCGGCGATGCGCACGATGATCTCGAAGATGTCCCGGACGACGAGCGGCGCCAGGCCCATGGAGGGCTCGTCGAGCATGAGCATCCGGGGGCGAGCCATCAGGGCCCGGCCCATGGCGAGCATCTGCTGCTCGCCGCCCGAGAGCGTCCCGGCGAGCTGCCGCCTGCGCTCGGCCAGAACCGGGAAGATCTCGCAGACCCGATCGAGGTCGGAGAGGAGGTCGCTGCTCCCGGCCCGCCTCCGCTGCACGTAGCCGCCGAGGAGAAGGTTCTCCCGCACCGTCATGTCGGCGAAGACCTGGCGCCCCTCCGGGACGAGCGAGCAGCCCATCGCCACGATGCGGTCGGTGGGGGCTGCGGTGATGTCCTGCCCCTCGAAGAGGATCTCGCCGGAGCGGGCCCGGACCAGGCCCAGGATGGTCATGAGGAGGGTGGTCTTCCCCGCGCCATTGGCTCCCACGATCGAGACGATCTCGCCTGGCTTCACGTGGATCGAGACCCGCCGCAGCACCGTCAGGTTCCCGTAGCCGGAGTCGAGGTTGCGGATCCTCAGCATTCGTCCTCCCCGAGGTAGACCCGGATGACCTGCGGGTCCTTCTGGACGGTGCGGGGGTCGGCCTCGGCGATCTTCTCGCCGTAGCTCAGCACCACGACCTCGTCGGAGATGTCCATGACGAGCGACATGTCGTGCTCGACGAGGAGCACGGTGACCCCGCGGTCGCGGATGCGGACGATGAGCCGGGCCAGCTCGGCGGTCTCCCGCATGTTCAGGCCAGCCGCCGGCTCGTCGAGCAGGACCATCCGAGGTTCGGAGGCGAGTGCCCGGGCCAGCTCGACGGCCCGCTGCTGCCCGTAGGCCAGGCTCGTGGCCTCGGCGTCGGCCAGGGCAGCGATGCCCAGGAACTCCATCAGCTCGAGCGAGCGCCCGCGCACCTCGGCCTCCTCGCGCCAGGTGGAGGGGAGATGGAGCATCGAGGAGAGGAACCCCGACCGGCTGCGCACGTGCCGCCCCACCATCACGTTCTCGAGCGCGGTCATGCCGGCGAAGAGCTTGATGTTCTGGAAGGTGCGCGAGACGCCGATGGCCGCCACCTGCCAGGGCTGGACGCCGCGGATTGGACGGCCATCGAAGCGAACCTCGCCGGCGTCGGGGAGCACGAAGCCCGAGACCAGGTTGAAGAGCGTGGTCTTGCCGGCGCCGTTGGGGCCGATGAGCGCCTTGATCATCCCCTCCTCGACGTCGAAGCTCACGTTCCGCACGGCGTGGACGCCGCCGAAGCTCTTCGAGAGAGACGAGACCTGGAGGAGCGGCATCAGCGGGGCTCCGCCGGTGCGCCCCGGGCCGGTCTCAGAAGGCGGAGGGCCCGGCGCAGGTCGATCGCCAGGATTCCCTGGGGGGCGAACAGCATCACCGCGATGAGGATGGCGCCGAACACGGCGTCGTCGAGCGTCCCGAAGTAGCCGCGCAGGGAGAGGAAGTTGAGCACCATGCTGGCTGCCAGCGTTCCCCACAGGCTTCCCATTCCCCCCACCGCCACGATGGCCAGGTACTTCACCGACTTCATGATGGACGCCTCGGAGGGGCCGATGGCGCCGTTGAAGTGGGTGAGGAGGACGCCGGCCAGCCCCGCCAGCGCCGCGCCGAGCACGAAGGTGCGCACCTTGAAATGGGCGGTGTCGACCCCCATGGCGCTGGCCGCGTCCTCGGCACCGTGGATGGCTCGAAGGGCCCGGCCCACGCGGGAGTGGACCAGGTTGAGGAGCAGGAGCATGACGGCCGCGAGGATTCCGCAGGCCACGTAGTAGTTGACGATGCGGCCGCCCGTGCTCCCGCCCACCCCGATCCCGGGCAGGAGCGGGAAGGGAGGCACCCCCGAAATTCCGTCGGCGGCCCCCAGGCGGGCCGTGCCCACCGCGATGCTGTAGACGATGGTGCCGAGCCCCAGCGTGGCCATCGCCAGGTAGTGCCCCTTCAGCTTGAGCACCGGGATGCCCACCACGAAGGCCACGGTCATGGTCAAGACGAGCGCGCAGACCAGCGCCGGCCAGGGGTGGACGGTGAGCACCTGCGCGCCGAACGCGTCGGTGCGGGAGGTGAGCAGCCCGATCCGCGCCGCCCCGGCCACCCAGTTCACGGATCGCTGGGCTGCCAGGTCCCAGGTGGTGAGCAGGGCCGAGGTGTAGCCGCCCAGCGCGAAGAAGCCGGCCTGGCCCAGGGAGATCTGCCCGGCGTAGCCCATGAGCAGGGAGAGCCCCAGGACCACCAGCGTGTAGTAGGCCGACATGGTGACCTGCGTGAGCAGGAAGGACTTCTCGCCGGCCACCGCGAGCAACTGCAGCGCCACGAAGACGGCGACGAAGATGGCGACCTGGCGGAAGAGCGCGGGGCGCATCGGTCCTAGGCCCTCGTGGCCGCGCGACTGCCGAACAGGCCGCTGGGGCGCACGAACAGGACGCCCAGCAGGATGGCGATGGAGAGGGTGTCCTTGTAGGCGGCGGGGAGCGCCGAGACGGCGAAGGACTCCACCACGCCCAGCAAGAGCCCTGCGGCCACTGCGCCCAGGCTGTTTCCGAGGCCTCCCAGGATGGCCACGGTGAACCCCTTGATGGCGAGCCCCGTGCCCATGCCGTACTGGGTGTACGTGATGGGGCAGACCACGCATCCCGCCAGCGCCCCCATCCCGGCGCTCAGCGCGAAGGAGAGCGTCACCAGATTCCGGATGGGGAGGCCGCAAACGGCCGCCCCGACCCGGTTGGATGCGCAGGCCCGCATCTGCCGGCCCAGCATGGTCCACTGGAAGAAGGCGGTGGTGAGCAGCACCATGACGGCACAGACGGCCACCACCCAGATCACCTGCGGCGAGATGAGGGCCCCGCCCAGCGAGATGGCCGAGATCTCGTTGCCGGTGAAGTAGGGGAGCACGCGGACGTCGTGCCCCCAGACGAGCAGCGCCGCCTCCCGGATCAGGATCGAGATCCCGATGGTGACGATGATCATGCGAAGAACGGTCGGCTTCGACAGCCAGTGAATGAAGATCAGCTCGATGAGCGCGCCCACCGCCATCGTCACCAGCACGGCGCCCGCGATGGCGGCCGGGAGCGGCAGGTGGTGGTGAAGGCTCACCGCCACCATGCCGCCCAGCATCACGAACTCGCCCTGGGCGAAGTTGATGATGCCGGTGGTGTTGTAGATGATGTTGAAGCCCATCCCGACTACGGCATAGATGGTCCCGTAGGTGATGCCGGCGACCAGGTACTGGATGAAGAAGGCGAGGCTCACTACTGGGCGAGCGGGACGAAGCGCCCGTCCTTGACGGTCAGCATCTCGAAGGCGTCGAGCCCCAGGCCGTTGTGGTCGGTGGGCGACATGTTGAAGATGCCGGCGGTGCCCACCACGCCCTTGAGCCCCTCGAGCTCGGCGCGAACCTTGGCCCGGTCGGTGCCACCCTTCTTCACCGCGTCGGAGAGGAGCAGCATGGCGTCGTAGGCGTGGCCGCCAAAGGTGCTCACGTCCTCCTTGTACCGGGCCTCGTAATCGTTCTTGTAGGAGACCAGGACCTTCTTCTGGGGGTTGCTGGCGGGGAGCTGGTCGGCGATGAGCAGCCGGCCGGCCGGGAAGATCACGCCCTCGGCAGCCACGCCCGCGGCCTTCACGTATCCGATGTTCCCGAAGCCGTGGCTCTGGAAGATGGGGATGGTGAGGCCGAGCTGGCGCGCGTTCTTGATGACGATGGCCTGCGCCGGCTCGATGGACCAGTTCACGATCGCCTGGACGTTGGCCGCCTTGATCTTGGTGACCTCGGCGGTGAGGTCGGTGGCCTTGCTGTCGTACACCTCGCTCACGACGATCTGGATGCCGTGCTCGGCCGCGAGCTTCTCGATCTGGTCCTTGCCGGCCTTGCCGAAGCCGGTGTTGCTGGAGAGCACGCCGATCTTCGAGATGCCCATCTTCTTCATCTGCTGGAAGATGCGGATGACGGCCTGGCTGTCCTTCTGCGGGGTCTTGAAGACGTAACTGGCGACCGGGTTCACGATCACCTCGGCCGCGGCGCAGGAGAGGAGCGGGGTCTTCGACTCCTCGGCGAGCGCCTTGATGGCCATGGTCTCGCCGCTGGTCGACGGGCCGATGATGGCGAGGACCTTCTCCTCCTCGATGAGCTGCTTGGCGAAGGAGATGGCCTTCTCGGAGCTGGCCCCCGAGTCCTTGATGATCAGTACCACCTTCTTGCCGCCGATGCCGCCCTTGGCGTTGATGTCGGCGACCATCATCTCCAGCGTCTTGGCCTCGGGGGAGCCGAGGAAGGAGGCCGGGCCGGTGACGGCGAGGATCGCGCCGACCTTGATCGTGTCCTCTGCGAGAGCATGCGGGGCGAGCAGGGCGGACGCCAGAAGCGCCAGTGAAGCGGTCATTGCCTTGGTCATGGAAACCTCGGAACGGCGGGGGTACCGCGGGATTCTCAGACGGCGTTCAGCGTGGAAAGCGCGATCACTCCGGCCTCGCGCAGGACGTCCAGGGCGCGGTCGAGCTCGTCGAAGCGGAAGATGAGGACGGCGCGGCCGGCGCGGGTGCGGGCCGCGAAGTACATGTACTCGACGTTGACCTTTCCCTGCCGCAGCGCGCGAAGGGTGGCGGCCAGGCCCCCCGGCTTGTCGGGGACCTCGACCGCGACGACGCGGGTCTTGTCGGCGGTGAATCCGGCCGCCTTGAGGACGTTCCGGGTCCGGTCGGGGTCATCGACGATGAGCCGGAGGATGCCGAAGTCGGCCATGTCGGCGAGCGTGAGCGCCCGGATGTCGATGTCGTTCTGGGCCAGGACGTCGGTGACGTCGGCGAGGCCGCCGGCGCGGTTCTCGAGGAAGATTGAAACTTGAGAGATCCCCATGTGCGTCCTCCCTGAGTCGCGAACCCTACAGCTTCCTCTTGTCGATGACACGCTTGGCCTTGCCCTCGCTTCGGGCGATGGACCGGGGCTCCACCAGCGTCACGGCCACCCGGATCCCCAGGATGTGATCGACCGCGTCGGCCAGCTTCTTGTGCACCGCCTCGAGCGCCCTCATCGTGTCCGAGAAGACCTCTGGGGTCACCTCGACCCGCACCTCCATCTGGTCGAGCCCCTTCTCCCGGGTGAGGACGATTCTCGTAGTGGGGCAGGGTGCCCTCGACCTGGAGCAGGGCCGTCTCCACCTGCGACGGGAAGACGTTCACGCCCCGGATGATGAACATGTCGTCGGACCGCCGCTCGATGCGCCGGATGCGACGCAGCGTCCGGCCGCAGGAGCAGGGCTCCGGGACGAGCGTGGTCACGTCCCGCGTCCGGTACCGGATCATGGGCATGGCCTGCTTCGACAGGGTGGTGAGCACGAGCTCGCCCTCGGTCCCGTCCGGGAGCACCTGGCCGGTGGCCGGGTCGATGATCTCGGGCAGGAAGTGGTCCTCGAAGAGGTGGAGACCGGCCTGGGCCGAGCACTCCGCACCGACGCCCGGACCGATGATCTCGGAGAGCCCGTAGATGTCGTAGGCCCGGATGCCGGTGTCGGACTGGATCCGCTGGCGCATCGCCTCGCTCCAGGGTTCCGCGCCGAAGACGCCCACCCGCACCCGGACCGGGGTCCTGGCGTGCTGGGCGTGCTCGACCAGGTGAAGGAAGTAGGAGGGGGTCGAGCAGACGACGGTCACGCCGAAGTCGTGCATCACCATGAGCTGCCGCTCGTTGTTGCCGCCGGACATGGGGATCACGGTGGCGCCGAGCGCCTCGCCGCCGTAGTGGGCGCCGAGACCGCCGGTGAAGAGGCCGTAGCCGTAGCAGTTCTGGATCACGTCGCCCCGGTGGACGCCGCAGGAGACGAAGGTCCGGACCATGACCTCCTTCCAGACCTCGATGTCCTCCCGGGTGTAGGCGACGACGATGGGCTTCCCGGTCGTGCCCGAGGAGGCGTGGAGGCGGACGATCTCCTCCATGGGGCTGGCGAAGAGGCCGAACGGGTAGGTGTCTCGCAGGTCGGCCTTCACCGTGAAGGGCAACTGCGCCAGGTCCTCGAGGTGCCGGATCGAGGCCGGGGTGAGCTTTCGTTCCTCCATGCGCCCGCGGAAGAGGTCGACCCGATCGTAGGCGCGGGTGACGACGGAGCGGAGCCGCTGCAGCTGGATCTCCTCCAGCCTGGCTCGCGGCAGGTAGTCGGTGACGCTGACGGGGTGGAAGCCGCCGGCCGGATTGTTCCAGGTGCTCACCGTCCACCCGCTTTCTCTCTTCCGATGCGGAAGGCCTTCCGGTTCACCTCGTGAAGCCGTTCCGGCAGCGCGGCCCGGACGGCCTCGAGCCAGAGCGCCTCCGGAATGTCGAGATGGTGACTCAGGGCGCCCAGGAGCGCCACGTTCAGGCTGCGGCGGTTGGGGAGCGTGGTCTCGTCGACGAAGTCCGGGCCGATGAGCACGCCGCCATCCCGCAGCATGGGCCGGTTCATCTCCACCTGGTCAGCCGCCAGCACCACCAGGAAGTCGGCCTCTCCCTGCGGCACCATGGGCGAGAAGACCTTCTCCCCGTAGCGGACGTCGCTCGTCACGGAGCCCCCGCGCTGGCTCATCCCGTGGATCTCCGCCTTCTTCACGTCGTGGCCAGCCCGGCAGGCGGCGTCGGCCAGGATGTCCGAGGCCTTGATCGCCCCCTGTCCGCCGAGCCCCGCCACGATGACGTTCACGATCCGTCCCATGCTCAGCAGCCCCCGCAGACGGCGCCGCAAGTGGCCGCCTTCTCGGCGATCTGCTCGTCCCACTTCCGGATGTCCGCGGCCGCCAGGATGCAGGGCCTGCGGGCCACCACCAGCGCCAGCTCGCTGGCCGCCAGCCGCTCCACCAGGAGCTTCTCGAAGCCCTTGGGATCCGCCACCGGGTCGATGATGTGCACTTGCGGAACGCCGCAGGCGCGGGCAAAGCCCTCGATGGAGAACTTCCCGGCGGCGTCGTGCTCCAGCGAGCGGCCGGTGCCTGCGTGCTCCTGCTGCCCGGTCATGGCGGTGGTGCCGTTGTCGAGGACGATGACGACGTGGCCGGTGGAGGGCGGGTTGTAGATCATCTCCACGATGCCGTTCACCCCGGTGTGGACGAAGGTGGAGTCGCCGATGACCGACACCACCCGGCGGGCCTGGGCCTCGGGGAGGACGTGGCGGAGCCCCAGTCCGACGCCGATCGAGGCCCCCATGGCCACGCAGGTGTCCATGGCCCGGTACGGCTCCATGACACCCAGGGTGTAGCAGCCGATGTCGCCGGCGACGATGCAGTCGAGGCGGCGCAGGGTGTCGTAGACCGGGTGGTACGGGCAGGCATCGCACAGGCGCGGCGGGGTGGCTCGCGGCGGCGGCGGCTCCGGCGAGACGTCGCCCGCCAGGATGCGGCGAACGCGCTCCACCGAGAGCTCGCCGAAGCGGTACATCTCCGGCTTCCCGTCCACGGCGATCCCGGCCGCCCGGATCTGCTCGAAGAAGAAGGGGTCGCCCTCCTCGATCACCAGGCACCGTTCCACGCTCCCGGCAAACGCCTTCACCAGTTCCACCGGCAGCGGGTAGATGGTCCCGAGCCGCAGCACGCTCGCCGTGGGCGCGGCCTCGAGCACGTGCTCGTAGGTGATGCCGCAGGTGATGATGCCGAGCCGGGTATCGCCCCGGCGCCACAGGTTGAGCGGGGAGGACTCGTTCTCCTTCTGGATCTCGGCGAGGCGCGCCCGGAGCCGGCGGTGGGCCGGGCGGGCGTAGCCAGGAACCATGACCCGGGCCGCGATGTCGCGCTCGAAGTTCGCAGGTGGCGGCCGGGGGCAGGGGCGGGCGGCGCGCCACCATCGTCTTCGAGTGGCACACCCGGGTGGTCATCCGCAGCAGGACCGGAAGGTGGGACCGCTCGGAGAGCGCGATCGCGGCCTGGAGGAAGTCGTAGGCCTCCTGGGAGTCGCTCGGCTCGATCATCGGAAGGCCGGCCGCTACCGCGTAACGCCGGTTGTCCTGCTCGTTCTGGGACGACGACATGCCCGGGTCGTCCGCGGTGAGCAGCACCAGCGCACCCGACACGCCGGTGTAGGCCGCCGTGAAGAGGGGATCCGCCGCCACGTTGACCCCGACGTGCTTCATGGTCACGAGCACCCGGGCGCCTGCGAAGGCGGCTCCCAGCCCGACCTCGAGCGCCACCTTCTCGTTCGGCGCCCACTGGGCTCGCCCACCCGCCTCGGCGAAGGCCTCGAGGATCTCGGTGGACGGCGTGCCGGGGTACCCGGTGCCGAGCACAACCCCGGCGTCGATCGCGGCGAGCGCCACGGCCTCGTCGCCGGACAGCAACTGCTTCTGCATGAAGGCTCCTCCGTCGTGCGCGACCGGGTCCGGGGATGATGCCGGAAGTGGCAAGGCGTGGCTCGCGAGTGTAGCAACGCGCGAAGCCCGCATGCAAGCTATCCGGTACTGGAATGCTAATATGACGAAGGATGCAGGAATCGGCCACGCCAGCTCGCAACGTCCACTACGCGTGGGTGATCGTGGGGACCGGCACCCTCTGCATCCTGGCCGGCCTGGGATTCGGCCGCTTCGCGCTGGGCATGCTGCTCCCCTCGATGGCCTCCTCGCTGGGGCTCACCTACGCCCAGCTCGGCTACATCAGCACCGGGAACTTCGTCGGCTACCTGGCCGCGGTCCTCGCCTGCGGCCCGCTCGCGGCGCGGATGGGGGCCCGGGCCCTCATCGTCGGCGCACTGCTCCTGGTGGGGGTCTCGATGCTCCTCCTGGGGAGGGCGACCTCCTTCGCGCCGCTCCTTGCCCTGTACGTGATCACCGGATTCGGGAGCGGGGCCACCAACGTGCCGATGATGGGACTCATCGCCCGTTGGTTCGGAGGCCGGGCGCGCGGGCGGGCGGCTGGCTTCGCGGCCATCGGCAGCGGCTTCGGGATCATCGCCTCCGGACAGCTCATCCCCTGGATCGGGCGTCTCCAGGGAGGGGAGGGCTGGCGGACGAGCTGGGCCGTGCTGGGTGCCTGCGTCATCGGCGTGGCGATCCTGGCCGGCCTCCTGCTGCGGAATTCGCCGGGGGCCATGGGGCTCGCTCCCCACGGGGCGGTGCCGATCACGGGGGTGGTGCCGCCCGCTGCCCCCGCCGCGAAGCCCCGCACGACCGGGCGGCGGCCCATCGTCCTGCTCGCGATCGCCTACGCGCTCTTCGGATACACCTACGCCATCTACGTCACCTTCATCGTGACGTCGCTCGTCCGCGAGCGCGGCTTCTCCGAGGCCACGGCCGGCGACTTCTGGTCGAGGGTGGGGCTCATGAGCCTGCTCTCTGGACCGGTGTTCGGGGCGCTCTCGGACCGCATCGGGCGGAGGGCGGGGTTGATGCTGGTCTTCGCCCTGCAGATGGTCGCCTACCTTCTCGCGGCTGGAAACCTGCCGGAGGTCTACCTGCACCTGTCGATCGCCCTCTTCGGCGTGTCGGCCTGGTCGGTCCCCACCATCATGATCGCCACGGTGGCCGACCACGTCGGGCCGGAGCGGGCGCTCGGCACCTTCGGAGTGGTCACGTTCGTCTTCGCGCTCGGCCAGATTGCGGGCCCCTCGGTGGCCGGGATGCTCGCCGAGCGGACCGGGAGCTTCTCCTCGAGCTTCGCGATGGCCGCCGCCCTTTGTGCCGTGGCGATCCTGGTGAGCGCGCAGTTGCGGCGGCCCGGAGCCGGCCGAGCCGTTTGACTACGGGGCTCGCGAACCCTCCTCGGCGAGCCGGCGAGTCTCGGCGGCCTGCACGACGCCCAGGGCCGCCACGTTCACCAGGTCCTCCGCCGTGCTGTTCTCGTGCTGCAGGATGTGGAACGGCCGGCGGGTGCCTGTCAGGACCGGGCCCACCGCCACGGCGTCGCCCAGCTTCTGCAGGAGGTGAAGGGCCAGGGTGCCCGATTGCAGGTCGGGGAAGATGAGGACGTTGGCGTTCTGCTGGAGCTCGGAGTACGGGAAGTATCGCCGTCGGGTGGCCTCGTCGAGCGCCGTGCCGAGCTGGATCTCCCCGTCGATGATCAGATCCGGTGCTCGCTCGCGGGCGATCTCGGTGGCACGGCGGACCTTGCGCGCCAGCGGGTGCTCGGCTCCGCCGTAGTTCGAGAACGACAGCATCGCCACCCTCGGCTCGATCCCGAGGAGACGCACCGCGCCCGCGGAGAGCAGCGCGATCTCCGCCAGGTCCTCCGCTTCCGGAGCGATGTTCACGGCGCAATCGGCCAGGAAGTAGGTGGTGCGGGGCCGGAGCACCACGTGCAGGCTGGCGATGCGTCGAACGCCCGGCGCGGGGCCGATGACCTCCAGCACCTTCCGCATCGCATCGGCGTAGTGGCCGGCGGCGAATCCGACCATCATGTCCGCGTCGGCGAGGTGAACCATCATGGCCGCGAAGTAGATGGAGTCGGCGAGCCGGGCGCGCGCCAGGTCCGGCGTGGCGCCGCGGCGCGCCCGCAGGCGAAGGTACTCGTGGGCGTAGGCGTCGAGTCGCGGGCTGCGCTGGGGATCGACGATGGTCACTCCCTCGAGCTCGTGACCCAGCCGCTGAGCGGCTGCGCGGATCTCGTCCTCGCGCCCCAGCAGCACGGGACTGGCCACCCCCTCGTCGATGAGGATGCGGCAGGCGCGCAGGTTCGTCTCCTGCGTCCCGTCCGGCAGCACCAGGCGGCACCCGTGCTGGCGGGCCTTGAGGATGATCCGGCGCATCACCTCGCGGCCGGTCCCCAGGCGGACCGTGAGGGCGCCCTCGTAGCTCTCCACGTCGAGCGGGATCCGCGCCAGCCCCTCCGCCACCGCCTGCGCGGCAACGGCATGGGATTCCCTGGCCAGGATGCGTGGGTCGATGGGCTTGGGGAGCAGGTACTCGGGACCGAAGGTGAAGGTGGCGTTCCCGTAGGCGCGGCTCACCTCCTCGGTGACCTCCTCGCGTGCCAGCTCCGCCAGGGCACGCGCCGCGGCGAGCATCATCCCCGTGCTGATGCGGGAGGCGCGCACGTCCAGGGCGCCGCGGAAGATGTAAGGGAAGCTGAGCAGGTCGACGATGGCGTTGGGATCCTGGGCGCTGCTGGTGGCGACGATGGCGTCGCGTCGCGCCGCCCGCGCCGCCTCGTAGCCGATCTCCGGAACCGGCATGGCCATGGCGAGAATGACCGGGAAACGGGCCATGGAGCGGATCATGGGCGGGTCGATGACGCCGGCCACGGCCGCCCCCAGGAAGACGTCGGCTCCCACCAGCCCCTCGGCGAGCGTCGGGGGGCCCGGACGAGCGAACGACCTCTGGTAAGGCGAGAGGTCGTCGCGCTCCGGGTGAACGAGCCCCCGGATGTCGTAGAGCAACAGGTTCTCGGCCGGAAGGCCCAGGGCGGTCAGGAGGCGCGCGCACCCGAGCCCCACCGTTCCCGCGCCGCAGATGACCACGCGGACCTCCTCCAGCCGCTTGCTCGCGAGGTCGAGCGCGTTCAACAGGGCCGCCAGGGCCACCACCGCGGTGCCGTAGAGGTTCTCGTGGAACACCGGGATCCCCATCGACTCCACCAGCCGGTCGTAGATGGCGAGACCCTCCGGGGCCCGGAGGTCCCTCAAGTTGATGCCGCCGAAGGTCGGCTCCAGCAGGCGCACGGCGCGGGTGAAGTCCTCCACCTCGGTGGTGTCGAGCTCGAGGTCGAAGACGTCGATGTCGGCGAGCGTCTTGAACAGGACCGCGATGCCCTCCTGCACCGGCTTCGCCGCCGCCGCTCCCACCCCGCCCAGGCCCGGGACGGCCGTGCCGTTGGTGATCACGCCCACCAGGTTTCCGCGCGCGGTGTACAGGTACGACGCAGCGGCGTCGCCGGCGATCTCGGAGGCCGGGAAGGTGGCGCCCGGCAGGTAGGCCATTCGGATCTCGCGGGGGCTCAGGCAGGCCTTGCTCGGCTTCACCTCCACCTTGCCGGGGCGATCGCCAGAGTGGTAGCGCAGGGCGTCCAGCTTGCGAATCATGAGGCCTCCTCCACGAGTGCGGGTGCGGATCGTAACGGGTGGTGCGCCAGGGTCTCCTTCCAGGCAGCGTCGCAGAGGGGAATCGGGCGCGCCTGCAGGATGAAGAGGGACGGACCCTCGAGGGCGAACTCCACGTCGAGAGGTTGCAGGAACGCCTCCTCCAGGCGCGAGGCCGCCCGCACCAGGTCGCACAGCTCCACGTATTCCAGGGCCGCCCGGAACCGCTGGTGGTAGCGCGTCTCCTGGCGCTTCGTGCCGGTTCCGCGTTCCCGGTCGAACACCACCTGCTCCCGCTTGTCGCCGACCCGGTAGCGAAGCTGGAGGTCCCCGCGCTGCAGGTCGCCGTTCTTGGCCACCAGCACGTGATCGACGTCCACCGTGCCGGACACGACCCCCTCGCCGAGCCCCAGGCCGACGTTGATCACCATCTCCCGGAGCTGGTCGGCGGCGGCGTACACGGTGTGGAGCACCCCGGACACCCGGGCGTCCACCATGCGCTGCACGACGATCCCGCCGCCGCGAGCGAGCGGTGAGGCACCCAGAGCTCGGCGGCGGTCGATGGCCCGCTCCGTCCAGAACCCGGCCCAGGCCAGCTTCAGGTGTTCGAGCACCGGTTCCAGGCCGCGCACGAACAGGAAGGTGTCGAACTCGCCGGCCCAGGTCGCCACGTCCGAATCCTCCTCGTGGGTGGAGGAGCGGATGGCCACGAGAGGCTCCGCCCCCGTCGGATCCGAGAGGGAAAGGTAGGCGGACGCGACCTCCTCCACCAGTCGGGCCGGGAGCGGCATCGCCTGCCATAGCTCGCGGATGGACGCGGCCTGGCCTGGCGTCCCCTGATCGGAATCGCTCCGTGATCCTTGCGACGGCCTCCTCCAGGCCGGCGCTCCGGGTGAGCCCGAGGCGATGGAGCACCGCCTGCGGCACCTCGGCGGCCAGGACCTCCCGGAAGGCCGCATCGGATACCGCGAACCAGGGGGGAACGGCCGACGGCCCGAGGGCCCGTGCGATCTCGCCCAGGAAGGCGGCCTTTCCACCCACCAGGGGCCTCAGTTCCTGGCCCCCCGCATCCGCGCCGAAGACCAGGCGACGTGCCCACCTGTCTCGAAGGTCCTCGTCGGCACGTTCCATCGCGAGCGCGACGGCAGGATCGTTCCGGCCTGGCCCCAGGACCCGCTCGACCTGATCGAGCCTTGGCAGCAGGTGGCGGAGTCGCCAGTGCGACGCCGGATCCGCGTCTGCCCCGGTCACGCGCTCGACGAGGCTGGTCCGGATCTCCTCCAGGCGGCTCCGGCATGCCTGGTCCACGTCGAGCGGCTGGCCCGGGTCCCCGGGGTCGAGCCCGTGCGCCCGCGCCAGGTCCATCGCGTCCTTCAACGATTCGTGCATCCTGCGAACACCCAGTCGCGAGAGCAGGGCCTCGGCGGGGTTCACCAGAAGCGGGATGTCGTCGAGCGCCACCCGACGCGCCGCATCCAGGCGGGCGCGGAGATCACGCAGCCGGAGCGACGCCGAGGCGCGCGCCTCCCCGGCGCAGGCCGGGTTGCGGAGCAGCACGGCGAGCAACCGCGACCTTACCCCGCGCCCCTCCGGCGAGGTCGACGCTCCGGCCGGGACCAGGAGCTCTCGCACCGCGTGCCGGACCAGGGCCGGTCGCTCCAGTCGCGAGAGCAACCTCTCCAGCAGGTGCGTGGCCCGGAGGAGTCGACCCCGGCTCGACAGGATCTCGTCGTCGGAGCGGACGACCAGGAGTGACTCCGAGGACCGCTCGAGCTCGTGGAGATCCTGGTGAAGCGAGAGGGCCTGCGAATCGTGCCCCAGCACGATGAGGGCTCTCTCGTCGCCGTCCACGACCACCAGGTCGCCCCGCTCCAGGACCTCCTCGGCATGGCGCAGGTCGAGACGGCAGATCACCTGGTAGGGGCCTTCCGTCCTTTCCTCCTCTCGCCATTCGGGCCTTCGATAGAGCAGCACCTCGGCTCCGGAGGCGGAGGACGACCACGATCCCTCCACGATGAGCGCCGGCTTCGCCAGTT
Source organism: uncultured delta proteobacterium (assembly GCA_963700085.1). Taxonomy (GTDB): domain Bacteria; phylum Myxococcota; class Myxococcia; order Myxococcales; family Anaeromyxobacteraceae; genus CAIOAK01. The sequence continues at coordinate 271,495 of CAVOWI010000012.1, read as the reverse complement.
CCAGGGCCACCAGTCCCACGTGGCTGAGGATGCCGCCCCCCGTCGAGACGATGCCGGCGGCGTGGCGAATCCAGGGAACGTCCTGGGGGCGGACGGCCTGCGACACGAGGACGCATCCGTCCAGGTCTGCCAGTTGACGCCCCTCGGTGTGGAACTCGGCGAATCCAGTTGCCCGACCGGGCGACGCCACCGTGCCAGGCACCACCCGCTCGTCGGAACGGAGCCGCCCCACCGGGGAGACGTGGAAGGCGGCGAACCCCTCCCGCAACGCGTCCAGATCCTCGTCGGTCGCCCTCGGCGTGGCGCCGGGGCCGGCCCCCACGTAGTTGTAGGTCCGCAGCGCGTGCGCCAGCTCGCCGGCGTCGATCTCGGCGCTCCGGAGCCAAGGATCCTGGTGGGACGATCGCTCTCGGTGGAGCACTCCGCCCCTCGCCGCCAGGGCGAGCCGGATGATCCCCTGGCCGTCCCGGAGCACGAAGAGGCCAACCGGGAGCGGCGCCGTGGGGAGGTCGGCAGCCTGGACCGCGTACCCCTGGATGCTCCCCGTCGTCTGGAACCTGGCCTGCCGTTCGACGCTTCGCGCCAGCGCGGCCATCTCCACCGCGGCACGGAGCACCGGGCCTCCCTCGGCGAGCGCTCCAGCCAGGCGCGACGCCTCGTGCTCCCGCTGGAAGAGCTCTTCCGGGGCCCGCTCGAGTCCGCTTGCACCCTCCCGCAGCTCGCCCCTCGCAGCCGCCGCAGCCAGCGGCTGGAGCACGGCGCGATCGAGCCAGCGCTGGCCCCATCCCCCTCGCGGCGGTGGAACCTCTGCGACGAGCGGGGCCAGGCCCCGGAGTTTCAGCTCGTGTCGTAGCTCCTCGGCGAGGGCGTCCGGTGGCAGGCCCGAGAGCCGGTCCCGGTAGCCTCCACGTCCCGTCCAGGTGACCTCCCGGGGTCCGGCCGGATTGGGCTCGATGGCCACCACGATTTTTCGCCGGTTGGCGCTCAGCACGTCCGGGGCCGGCAGCACGCCCCATCGGGAGAAGAAGCTGGCCCAGGCCGCCGCGACCTCGGCCCGCGTGCCCTCGGGATAGTCGAGGTCCCCGATGAGCCAGTCGACGTCCATCAGGCAAGGCAGGAGGTCGAACAGCACGCCGACCTTGCCCACGATGTCGCCGAGGTCGACCGCCCGCTCCTTGTCGTATCGTGCCCGAAGCCGCAGCCCGTCCTTCGACACGTCGAAGTCGAGCTCGCGCATCACTCGCTGGATCCCCTGCAGGGACAGGTCGGGATGCTGGTCCATCTCGTACTGGCTCACCGCGAAGTACTCGAGGTCGATCATCCCGCCGCGAAACGGGGGAGAGAGGTCGATGCGCACGAAGGCCGGGTGGTTCCGGTAGTTGACGTAGATCTGGAACTCGTTGCCGTAGCCCAGCACCGTCACCGACGGGAGCTTCCGCCCGTGCAGGAGCTGGCGCCCAAGGGACTCCACGAGGAGGGAGACCAGGAACGGCAGCCGCGCCGTCCCCACCGGCGGCGTGGGTTCGAACTCGATGAATCGGAGGACCTGCTCGCGGCGCAGCACCTGCCGCTCGTCGGCCACGAGCAGATCCACGGTGTGCCCCTCTCCGCTGTAGGATCGGAAGAGCCGGAAGGCGAGCCGCAGCCCCTGCTGGTGGAGATAGCGCTTGAGGCCGTGAAGCGTGGTCACGTCGTCCAGGCTTTTCGGATCCTCGAACATCTGGATGCGGCGAACGGTGTCCCCGGAGAGCGAGCCGCTCGGGCGTTCGCGAGAGAGATCGGCCTTCACCAGGCTGGCGATCCGCTCCAGCACCGATTCCGCCCGGCGTGCGTCGTCGCTGACGGCCTCGAAGAGGGCGACGAAGTCCGCCACCAGACGTTCCAGGAGAGCGAGGATTCGAAGCGCCTTGGCCCGGTCGACGGGCTCCACGGCCAGGATCTCGTCGAGGAGCTCGGCGTGAGCCAGGTTGTAGGCGCGAAAGCGCTGCACCGTCGCCTCGGAGGTTCGCGCGGTGCCGGCGCCCGGAGTTCCCCCCTGCGCCACGACGATGTGTCGCCGCCAGACGGGTTCGGCCCCCAGTGCGTCTCTCAGCAGCCGGGCGTGCTCCGGAGCGACCACGAACGGGAAGCTTCCGTCGATGGCGACGCCGGTCCTGGCGTCGCTCGAGAACCCGCCTCCGAGGCGAGACCAGCCCACCTCGCCGATCACCTGACGGAGGAGCGCGGGGCCGAGCGACTTCTGGGCCTCCCGCAGCCCCTCCAGGCAAGGAACGTCGTCGCCGCCGTTCGGGGCGATGTCCATGAGGTCCTGGTGGGTGGCACCGCTGTACTCGAGGTAGGAGGCGAGGAGATCCGCCGCAGCGTCTCCGATCTGCTCGCGCACGAGCGAGGGGCCTGGACGTCCTCCAGCAGCGTCGAGGAGGCGCGCTGCCAGCCGGCGCACCGTTCGAGTCGAGCCCGAGCGGAAGAGCGCCAGCACCGGATCCGGGGGGCGATCGTCCGTTTCCAGGCGTCTCACCAACTCGCCCACATGGGCCAGGGCCGCGGCAGAGAACGGGCTCGCGCCATCGGCCTGCGCGATGCGCTCCACCAGCCCGGGGTCGACGGCCAGGCCCCCGCTCCTCGCCATCTCGGCCGCGAGGGCCGCGACCCGTTCGCGGATGCCCTCGTCGAAGGCGCCGAGCAGCGTCACCACGATCTCGCCGAAGCCGCGGATGCCCGGGGCCAGGCTGGCGATCAGGTCCAGGAGGGCGTCGACGGCCGGTCCCGTACGCGTGACGAGGATGGACGCGAGCCTGACCAGGGTCCGCTCGGCGGCGGCGGGGTCGCCACTGGCTCGGATCAGGCCTTGAACCTCGGCGCCAATCCCTCGCACGACCTCGGCCGACCCGTTGGCGAGGTGCAGCTCGGAATAGATGCCCGCGATCGACCGATCGAGGGAGTCCACGGCGCCTCCCCTCCCGTTGCCTGGCGCGTCGCCCATTACAGGGATACGCCGTCACCGCAGGAGCACAATGCCCCGGGAGGGACACCGGCGGCGGGTTCAGGAAATTGTGACTCCCGGAAGGGTAGCCTAGACTCCTTCCAGGGGGTGCAAATGAAGGTCCTCATCGCCGAGGACGACTCGCTACTGCGTGAGATGCTCCAGGGAGAGCTGGCAGTTGCCGGGCACCATCTCATCACCGCCAACAACGGGCTCGAGGCGTGGGAGATGCTCCAGAAGGAGCACATTCGCATGCTCCTCGTCGACTGGATGATGCCTGGGCTGGACGGTCCGGAGCTCATCCGGCGCATCCGCGGCGCGGGGTGGCCCGGATACACGTACATCATCCTCCTCACCGCGAAGACCGGCCGGGACGACGTCGTCGAGGGCCTGAACGCGGGCGCCGACGACTACGTGACCAAGCCCTTCCGGCGCGACGAGCTGCTGGCGCGAATGGGGGTGGGTTCGCGGATTCTCGAACTGGAGACCCGCCTCAGCGAGTCGCTGGCCCGAGAGGAAGCGCTGGCGAGCAGGGACAGCCTGACCGGCTTGCCCAACCGGCGGGCGCTCTACGACCGCGCCCGGACCGAGCTGAGCCGTGCCCAGCGAGAGAAGAAGAGCGTCGGCCTCGTCATGATGGACATCGACAACTTCAAGCCCATCAACGACAAGTTCGGTCACGCCGCCGGCGACGAGGCCCTGCGTTGCGTCGCAGAGGTGCTCCTGAAGAGCAAGCGGGACTACGACTTCACTGGACGCTGGGGCGGCGACGAGTTCCTGGCCATCCTCCCGGGGACCTCCATCCTCCAGGCTGGGCTGGTGGCAGAACGAATCCGTGCCTCCATCGAGACGATCCGGCCGGTGAACGGAGACGGAACCATCGAGATCCGATCGAGCATGGGGGTGGCCTGCGCCTCTCCAGCCTTTCACCCGATGGATCTGGACGAACTCCTGCAACAGGCGGACGACGCCCTCTACCGCGCCAAGGCGGAAGGGCGAAACCGCGTCTGCCTTCAGTCGGGTCCCGCCGGGCGCTGATTCCGAGGCGGCCCCGCCCAGGCTCAGACGCCGACCGCGCTCTCCGCCTGAGCGGCCCGCGCCTTCTTCCCGTGGTCGCGGGCGATGAGCAGGTAGATGGCCGGGACGAAGAAGATGGTGAAGGCCGTCCCGACGGCCATGCCGGCAACCAGCACCAGGCCGATGCTGTTGCGCGCGGCGGCTCCCGGACCGGAGACGAAGGTGAGCGGCAGGTGTCCGAAGATCGTGGCCGCGCTGGTCATGAGGATGGGGCGGAGCCTGACGACGGAGGCGTTCTTCACCGCGTCGATCTTCGACTGTCCCTCCCGCTGCAGCTCGTTCGCGAACTGGACGATGAGGATGCCGTTCTTGGCGACCAACCCCACCAGCGTGACGAGTCCCACCTGCGAGTAGACGTTGAGTGTCGTCGTCCACCCGTCGGTCCAGAAGGGCATGTTGGGATTTGGCATCTTGAGGAAGGTGAGCGCCAGGGAGCCGAACATGGCGAGCGGCACCGATCCCATCAGGATGACGAAGGGGTCCCGGAAGCTGTTGAACTGGGCCGCCAGGATCAGGAAGATGAGGACGATCGAGAGCAGGAAGGCCGGGCCGAACTTGTTGCCCTCGACGCGCAGCTGCCGCGACTCTCCGGTGTAGTCGATGACGTAGCCCTTGGGCAGGATGGTTGCGGCCTCGTCCTCGAGGAAGCGGAGTGCATCGTCGAGGGGACGGATGGCCACGCCGGAGAGCTTCACGGCGTTCAGCTGCTGGAAGCGGTTCAGGGAGCGGGGGGTGACCGAGTCGCGGATGGTGGCGATGGAGGAGAGCGAGACCAGCTGGCCGTTCGGGCCGGTGACGTAGATGTCCCGCAGCTGCTCCGGGTTGAGCCGGTCGACTCGGGAGACCTGGGGGATGACCTTGTAGCTGCGGCCGTCCACGCTGAAGCGGTTGACGAAGTTCCCGCCCACCGCGGCCGAGATGTCCTGGCCAACGGACTGCAAGTTCAACCCGAGCTGGGCCACCTTCTCCCGGTCGATGACGATCTCGGCCTCGGGCTGGTCCACCTTCACGTCGATGAGCGGAGGGAAGGCGAACATCCCGCTCTTGGCGGCCTTTTCTTGAAGCTGCTTCGCGAAGCTCAGGATCTCGGCCGAGTCCGCCGTGGAGGCGATGACGAACTCGACCGGGAAGTTTCCGCCGCCCGGCAGGGCCGAGGGCAGGATGGGAAAGGTCTGGATTCCGGGGATGGCGCTGACCTTCCGCTGCACCTCGGGGAGGATCTGCGCGGACGATCGGGTGCGCTCCTTCCAGGGCTTCAGCCCCATTCCCCAGAAGCCGCCGGACGGAAAGGTGATCTGGAAGGTGAACTTGGTCTCCGGGATGGCGATCACCGTCCGGTTCACCTCCCGTGTCGAGAGGGCGACCTGGTCGAGGGTCGAGTTGGACGGGGTGTTGACGATGCCGAAGATGACGCCCTGGTCCTCCACGGGGGCCAGCTCGCGCGGGGACTGGAGGAACATGGCGACGGCGAGCACCGAGATCAGGCCCCAGGCGGCGTAGATGATGCCGCGCGCCTTGAAGGAGGCCTCGAGGTGGCGGGCGTAGGTGGCCTTGACGCGCTCGAAGGTCCGGTTGACGAGGCCCGACAACCCCTTGGCCTCGTGCCCGGCCGAGAGCAGCCGGGCCGACATCATGGGCGACAGGGTGAGGGCCACCACGCCGGAGATGGTCACCGCTCCGGCCAGGGTCAGCGCGAACTCGCGGAATAGCGACCCGGTGAGGCCGCCCTGGAAGGCGATGGGGGCGTACACCGCGGCCAGCGTGATGGTCATCGAGATGATGGGGCCGACCAGCTCGCGCGCGCCGACGATGGCCGCGTCGAAGGGTTTCATGCCCTCGCGGACGTGCCGCTCCACGTTCTCGACCACCACGATGGCGTCGTCCACCACGAGCCCCACCGAGAGCACGACCGCGAGCAAGGTGAGCAGGTTGATGGTGAATCCGAAGAGCTGCATGAGGAAGACGGCGCCGATGAGCGACACCGGGATGGCCACCACCGGAACCAGCACCGACCGCAGCGATCCCAGGAAGAGGAAGATCACCACGATGACGATGAGGATGGTCTCGAGGAGCGTCTGCACCACCTCGTCGATGGCGTTCTGGATGTAGGCCGTGCCGTCGTAGGCGATGGTGGCCTTGATCTGCTCGGGCAGCTCCTTCTGGATGACCTCCATCTCCGAGCGGACCCGCCTGATGACGTCGAGCGAGTTGGCGTTGGGCAAGGACCAGATGCCCACGAACACGGCGGTGTCGCCGCTGAAGTTCACCATCACGTCGTAGTCCTCGGCTCCCAGGACCACGTTGGCGACGTCGCCGAGCCGCACCACCGAGCCGTCCTTCTCCCGGATCACCATCTGCTGGAACTCCTTCACGGAGCGCAGGTCGGTGTTGGCGGTCAGGTTCACCTGGACGAGGGAGCCCTTGGTCTGCCCCACCGCCGAGAGGTAGTTGTTGGCGGCGAGCGCCTGGCGGATCTGGGCCGGGCTCACGTTGAGTGCGGCCATGCGATCCGGCTTGAGCCAGATGCGCATGGCGAAGGTGCGGGCGCCCAGGATGTCGGCGCGCTGCACGCCCTCGACCGCGGACAGGCGGGGCTGGACCACCCGGACCAGGTAGTCGGTGATCTCGTTCTGCTTCAGGAACTGGGAGGAGAAGCTCAGGTAGGCCGACGCGAACTGGCTGTCGGCCGACTCGATGTTGATGATGGGGAGCTCGGCCTCGGGCGGCAGGTCGCCGCGGACCTGGTTCACCTTCGAGGCGATCTCGGAGAGGGCGCGGTTGGCGTCGTAGTTGAGCCGCAGGCGCGCCCGGATGATGGAGACGTTCTGCTTGCTCTCCGACTCGATGTAGTCGATGCCGTCGGCCGCGGCGAGGGCCCGCTCGATGGGCGTGGTGATGAAGCCGCGCACCAGCGCCGCGCTGGCGCCCACGTAGATGGTGGTGACGGTGACCGCCGCGTTCTCGCTTCGGGGGTACTGGCGAACGTTCAGGCTGCGGATCGCCTGCAGGCCGGCGATGACGATGATCAGGTTGACGACGATCGCGATGACGGGGCGGCGGATGAACAGGTCGGTGAACTTCATGACCCTAGTTCTCGGCCGGCTTGGGGTTTGCCTGGACGTCGGGGGCCATGTCGTTCTTGATCACGACCGCCGCGCCGCTGCGGAGCTTGAAGGCCCCGCTGCTCACCACCGTCTCTCCGGCCTTCAGTCCGGACACGACGGCGACCAGGTCGCCGCGCCGCTCGCCGAGCCGGACGAATCTCTGCTGTGCGGTCAGCCCCTCCTTGCCGTCCGGTCCCGTCTTCTTCTCGAGGACGAAGATCGAGTCGCCGTAGGGCGCGAAGATCACGGCGGTGGCCGGCACGATCAGGACCGGGATCTGCTCGGGGGAGATGACCTCGACGTTCGCGAACATGCCGGGGCGAAGACGCCCGTCGTCGTTGGGGATGGTGGCGCGGACCCGGACGTTGCGGGTGGCGATGTCCACCTCGGTGTTGATCGTGCTCACCTTGCCGTCCCAGGTCGAGGCCGGGAACGTGTCCGTGTTCAGACGGACCGGCTGCCCGACCTTGAGACGGGCGAGCGCCTGCTGGGGGAGCGAGAACTCCACGTAGATCGGGGTCACCGACTGGAGCGAGGCCACCGGCGCGCCGGCCGCTGAGGACCTGGCCGAGCTCGACCTGCCGGATGGCGATCCGGCCGTCGAACGGGGCGCGGATCGACTTCTTGTCGATGGTGGTCTTGAGGGTGTTGGCCGCTGCCTGGGCCTGCTTGTACCGGGCATCGGCCGCGTCGAGGTCGGCGGGCGTGTTGGCCTGTCCTTTCCGGACCTCCACGGCGCGCTCGTAGTTGAGGCGCGCAAGGTTCTCGTCGGCCCGGGCCGCCGCCAGCTGCGCCTCCTCGGTCGAGGAGTCGAGCCTCACGAGAACGGCGCCCTTCTTCACGGATGTCCCGGAGTCGAAGGAGACCTCGCGGATGGCCCCCGGTAGTTCGGAGCCGACCGTGACCCCCCGGAAGGCGACCAGGGTCCCGCTCGCGGACTGGATGGGTTGCCAGAGGGCGGCTTCCACCTGGACGGAGGTGACCGCTTCCGGGGGAGGCACGAACGCCTTTCCGGCCTTGATCATCGTGCCGATCTGCATCGCCTTGACCCCGACCAGCACGCCGACGACGGCCACGAGGCCGAGGCCGACGGCGATCCAGAGCTTGGTCTTCGTCGTCATGGTCCACCGATTTATGACGCGGAGCCCCGTTCCGCAGCGCAATCGGGCGCACGGGGCCGCTCGGCGAGGGCCGGTGGGCGAAGGATGAAGGGCGTCGGGCTTCTGGGGTGAAAATGAACGTTTTCACGGTGCAGTGCCGGGACGCAAGGAACGATTGGAGCCATTCCTCGCGGCGGTAGCGTGACCGGCCTTCAGCGCCCCGATCGATCCCGGACGGGGAGACCGACACCCACTCCGATCACCGCTCCGTCACGACCTGCGAGACGGGCTCCCCCATCATCGTGCCCATTCTCCCGTAGCCCATCATGGATCATGGAGGTTCCGCTCATGCAGGTGTTCATCATCATGCCTCCCGCGGTGCAGTCCGCGTAGGCCAGCTTGACGATCTGCGCCCGCGTAGAGTTGGTTGGCGACCGCCACGGTGCTCATGGGCGACCCGCAGACACCGCCGTTCCTGGTAATCGACTCGGTGAGCGAACCGGTGAGGTTCGAGACGGTCTTGCTGGTGGTGTCGAACGTGAACGTCCTGGTGAAGACCGAGTCGTTGGGCAGGGTCATCGGCTCGTGGAACGTCTCGGCGACGGAGTAGAACCGCGATGGCCCCGTCGCCGCCGCGGCCGAGTTCCCCGTACCGTCAAGACGGGGTCCTTCATGAGGAGCGGCCTGCGACACTTGGCCGCACCCCGATGGGGCCCCCCTCGGATAAGCTCGAACGGTAATGCGTCCCCTCGTCTGCAGCATTCCCCGCTTCGCTGATCCGCTCGCGCGGTGAGACTTCTGCGGCATGCGGGCATGACGAGACCTCGCCCGACATGTGCCGCCGTGTTGCTGCTCCTCGTGCCGCTGCTCGCCCTCGCCGAGGACGAACCGGGGGCGGCGGTGACGCTGGACGAGATCGTGATCGACGTCCCGAAAGCCAGGACCAAGGACTCGACTCTCGGTGCGTCAGGGCCCGAGAAGGCTGACCTGGCGGCCCGGAAGGCAACCACAGGCGACGCCACCGACCTGCTCCGGAGCGTTCCCGGCGTGAGCCTCGGCGGCGCGGGGGGCATCTCGAGCCTCCCCGCGATCCACGGCCTGTCCGACGACCGCCTCCGCATCCAGGTGGACGGCGCGGACCTGGTGGCCGCATGCCCGAACCACATGAACTCGCCCCTCTCCTATGCGGACCCGAGCCGGATCGAGAGCGTGATCGTCTACTCCGGGATCACGCCGGTCAGCGTCGGCGGGGACAGCATCGGAGGCTCGATCCAGGTCAAGTCCGCGCCGCCCCGCTTCGCGACCCCCTCCGATCCGTTCCTCGCCAGCGGACTCATCGGCTCGTTCTATCGCAGCAATGGCAATGTCTTCGGCTACACACTGGGGGCGACAATCGCGGGGGAGTGGGTGAACCTCACGATCAGGCAGTCCGACTCCCGGTCGGAGAACTTCAAGGCCGCCGGGAGCTTCAAGCCGGTCGCGCCCGGCACGGAAGGAGGCGCACCCATCCCGGGCGATGTGGTCGCTTCCTCCGCGTACAGCGGTGCCATCCGGCGCTCGCTCGGGCTGGCCCTGCGGATCCCCGGGCACCTCCTCCAGATCGAGGCCGGGCAGCAGACGGTCGGGTTCGAGGGGTTCCCGAACCAGCGCATGGACATGACCTTCAACGACAACTGGCAGCTCTCGGTGCGCTACACGGGGTCGTTCGCCTGGGGCGACCTCGAGGCGCGCCTCAGCTACCAGGACACGCGGCACCAGATGGACATGGGACCGGACCGTTACTCCTACGGCACGGGAATGCCGATGGACACGGAGGCGCGCACGCGCGGGGCGCTCGTCAAGGCGAATGTGATCCTGTCCGACCGGCACCTGCTCCGGTTGGGCGCGGAGTACCAGGCCCACGTCCTGTACGACTTCTGGCCGCCGGTGGGCGGCACGATGGGCCCCAACACGTTCTGGAACGTGGACTACGGCCGGCGGCAGCGGATCGACGCCTACGCCGAGTGGGAGGCGCGCTGGACGGATGCATGGCTCGGCCAGATCGGCATCCGCAGCAACACGGTCATGACCGATGCCGGCCCGGTCCAGGGCTACGACGACGCCCTGCCCGCCTGGGGAATCGACGCCGCCGAGTTCAACGCCTCGCAGCGCCGGCGCACCGACGTGAACTGGGACCTCTCGGCGCTGGCGCGGTACACGCCGGACCCCACGCAGTCGTACGAAGGGGGCTACGCGCGCAAGTCCCGTTCCCCGAACCTCTACCAGCGCTATCCGTGGTCCACGAACGCGATGGCGGCCCTCATGAACAACCTGGTGGGGGACGGGAACGGCTACATCGGGCTCATCGGGCTCCTGCCCGAGGTCGCCCACACCGTGAGCGCCACCGGCGACTGGCACGATGCCGAGCGGACGAAGTGGGACGTGAAGGCCACCGCCTACTACACCCACGTCGATGACTACGTCGACGCGAGGCGCTGCGACTTCGGCCAGTGCAGCCCCGAGAACGTGACCGCCACGGATGCCTTCGTCCTGCTCCAGTACGTGAACCAGCCGGCCCGGCTCTACGGGCTCGACCTGTCGGCTCGCCTGCGGATCGCCGACTGGAGCACCTGGGGCAGCCTCACCACCAACCTCTCGCTGGGCTTCGTCCGGGGCGACAACCTCGCCACCGGGGACGGCCTCTACAACGTCATGCCGCTGAACGGACTGCTCTCGCTCGTCTACCAGCTGGGGACCTGGACCACCACCGCGGAGGTCCTGGCGGTGGCGGCCAAGAGCCACGTCTCCCAGGTCCGCAACGAGATCCCGACCAGCGCCTACGGGGTGCTCAACCTGCGCAGCAGCTACGAGTGGCGGTTCCTCCGCGTCGACGCCGGCATCGAGAACGTGCTCGACCACCTGTACTCCAACCCGCTCGGAGGGGCCTACGTCGGCCAGGGCCCCTCGATGAGCACCACCGGCATCCCCTGGGGCGTCGCCGTCCCCGGCCCGGCGCGGTCGTTCAACGTGGCCGTGAAGCTCCAGTTCTGAACCACCACATCCCGAGAACGCGCATGCGCCGCTCCACCAAGCCCACCCGCCGCCTCTTCCTGGCCGCCCTGACGATCGCAGCGCTCGGAGGGTGCAACGAGGGTCCCCGGATCGATGCGCGCCCTCAGACCATCACGTTCGCGCCCGCACCTTCACCGTCCGTCAACCAGTCCTCCGCGACCGTGTCGGCCACCGCGAGTTCCGGCCTCCCGGTCCGCTACTCCAGCAGAACCTCCATCCTGTGCTCGGTCGACGCCGGCAGCGGGGCCGTCACCGCCGCGGCGGCCGGGACCTGCACCATCGCCGCCGGCCAGTCCGGGGACTCGCAGTACGCCGCGGCGCAACCGGTCACCCAGGAGGTCCGGTTCACGTTCCAGGGCGTGATCGACTTCGGGCCTGTTCCCTCCCTGGGCGTATACGATCAGGGGACTGTCACGGCCGTCGAGAGCACCGGGATTCCCGTCGGCTTCGGCAGCGCCACGCCGTCCACCTGCTCCGTGGAGGGCGCCACCGGGCTGGTGCTCGCCCTCGCCGTGGGGGACTGCACGATCGTCGCCAGCGCGGGGGACGTCCAGGCCTCCCAGACCTTCGCCGTCGCCCCTCCGTCGGGCCCCGTTGCCCCCGGCGCGCCGTCCGGCGTCACGGCGACGGCGGGGAACGCCCCGGCCACCGTGACCGTCCGGATCGGCGCGGTCCAGGCCGGCGGCAGCCCCATCCTCGAATATGTCGTCTCGTCGAGTCCGCCCGGCGTGACGGCGACCAGCGCCACCGCGCCGATCACCGCGACCTGCCCCTCTTCCTGCACCGGGTACCGGTTCTCCGTGGCCGTGACCAACGCCGTCGGGACGAGCCCGCCGTCCGGGCCGGGCAACCTCGTCACCGCCTACCATGTGGTCGCCACCTTCCGCGAGCCTGACACCCAGCCCAACGACTCGATCTTCATCGGGACGTACACGTTCAACGCGAGCACGGGCGTCGTGTCCGGCCTCCAGGGAAGGTTGAGCGAGTCGATGACCGGCGGCCCGATCGGCTTCCCGGACGACACCATGACCTGGGTGCCCCTCGAGAACCAGCTGTCCGCGCGCCCCGTCGTCCTGGACGGCGCGGAGGGGTGGCTCGTCACCACCTTCCGGCTAGACAGGACCGACACGCTCGCCATGGACCCGAAGTTCGGCGGCACCGACGGCTGGGCGCCCGGCTCCGGCTCGGGGCTCCACTTCGGCTACCCGGGCGTGAACCCCGGCAACGCCTACGCGATGATCTTCGTGAACGCGACGGATCCGACCGCGACCCCGGCCCAGGGCCAGATCGACAAGATGGCCTACGCGGACTGCGCCCCCGGCGGCATGATGGGGGCGACTTGCATGACCGGGACGACCGAGGCGGGATACGGGACCATCGGGACGATGGGCGGCCGTCCGGTCTCCCAGGTCACCACGCGGCGGTAGGGCGGGCGGGATTCGTTACCGGGTCGCGAAGGGATCCGAGAAGCGGGGATCCCGGAGGAACTCCTCGTCGGTCAGCGCCTCGAGGAAGGCCAGGAGGTCGGCCTTCTCGCCGGGGGTGAAGGTGAATCCCGTGACCAGCGGGCTCTGGAGCGGACTCGCGACCCCGTTCTCCATGCGCGCCCGTCCTCCGGCGGCGAAGATGTCGATCACCTCTGAGAGAGTGGCGACGCTGCCGTCGTGCATGTACGGGGCGGTCACCGCCACGTTGCGCAGGGGCGGGGTGCGGAACCTACCCATGTCCTCGGGCCGGAAGGTGAGCGCCTCGAGGCCGGTCCCGCCGGCCGGGTAGGACCCGCGGCCGTCCAGGTCGTAGAGGCCGATGTTGTGGAACGGGAACGGGTTCCCAATCTCGCCCGGCGCTCCCGCGGCGTCGGTGAACGCGAACCCCGAGTGGCACTTCGCGCAGCCGATCCGGTCGGAGAAGAAGAGGTCCATGCCCCGCCGCGCCGACGCCGAAAGCGCCGATACGTCGCCTCGCTGGTAGCGGTCGTAGGGCGAGTACCCGGAGAGAAGCGTCCTCTCGAATGCCGCGATGGCCTTCGCGATGCTCGGGTATGTGAAGAGGTGGACCTCCCCGGGAAACGAGGCGCGGAAGAGCGGCAGGTACGCCGGGTCCGTCTTGAGACGCGCCGCCACGGTCTCCTCCATGCCGGAGATGCCGAGTTCCACCGGGTCCGAACCGGTCATGGGAACGAGCACCTGCACCTCGAGGCTGGGCACGACCGAGTTGGCCCACGTGAACGCGCGGAAATAGGCCACGTTGGCGATCTGCTGCGGCCCGCGGGGATGGAGCATCCCGGTCGATCCCAGCCCCCGGGCGCGACCGTCGGTGAACGCAAGCTCCTGCTTGTGGCAGCTGGCGCAGGAGAAGGTCTGGTTGGCCGAGAGGCGCACGTCGTAGAAAAGGCGCCGGCCGAGCTCGACCTTCACGGCGCTCATCGGGTTGTCGGTCGGGACAACCGGCACGGGGAAGCCGGGCGGGAGGGTCCAGGCGTAGGCTGGTCCCGGATTCCGGAAGGGACCCCCCACCGCCGCAGGCCGAGACGAGCGCGACGACGACGGTGGAGAGTCCGAGGCGGATCCGCATGGTTCCCCGGCGACTCGACTACTTCGTGACCACCCGGAAGGCGGTCTGCGTGCCCGCCGGCGTGGCCCCGAAGGGGAGCCCGAGCTTCGGGAAGATCGGAGCGCACTCGGGATCGGTCGCGCCCGACATGCAGCCAGGGGCTCCGCCGCCGTCGGCGGTGTCGAAGTTGGTGGCTGCGAAGAGCAGCGCGATGTCGAGCGCCACCGCCTGGGTGCTGGCGTTGAAGGAGGCGAAGCTCGCCGAGGGGACGTTGAGCGTCGTGCAGGAGGCGGTCGAGAAGTCCCCCGGCGTCGCGAGCGCGCAGCCGGTCGAACCCAGGTGGAAGTTGAAGGTGAAGGGAGCGGCGCGATTGATGAGCCCATCGATCTTCACGAACTTGTAGCCGCTGGTCCAGCTCCAGTACATCGCCGAGTTGGAAAGCGGCGGATTGGCCGCCTGGTAGTTCAGGTGGTTCGACGCAGTGGGGACGCCCACGTCGAACTTGAGGCCAACGTAGGTCCCGGGATTGGCGGTACCGTGGACGGCGGTGTTCATCTCGAGCGTGCCCCCCGTGCAGTTCCCGGTCCCGTTCTCGAAGTCGAGGAGCGCGACGCCGTAGCCCTGCCAGAAGCTGGAATCGAGGGTGACCGGCGCCTCGGCGCCGCCGGCGTCCACCAGGCGGACGTTGGAGACGTAGAAGCGGAAGTCCTTCGGGATCCAGGGGAGCGTCCCGGTCCCGATGGCGTAGCCGGCGTTGTCGGCGCAACTGAACGGCTGGGTGCCCACCAGCGCCTTGAAGTCGATGGTGACCGGCTGGGGACTCGTGTCGGTGCTGCTTCCACAGGCGGTGGACAGTGCGGCCACGGTCACGAGTGCTGCGAACGAGATACGATTCATCGTTTCGTTCCTCCCTGGACAATGTGGATTGAACGAATCCATTTTTACGTCGACGAAGGTACGGAGGGAAGCGCCAGAGATGCGGCATGTTGTCGCAGATCACCGCGCCCAGTGTCGTCACCAACTGGAAGCTGGAATCGGGCAGGGGCTGACGTCACTTCGCCAGCTCGGCCTCCGCCCAGGCGCGGTCGGCGGCGTCCTTCGCCACCTGCCACAGCCGCTCCAGATGAAGGCGGGCGTCCGGCCCCTTCCGGAGCGCCTGCAGGAGCACCGAGAGATTGAGCAGCGCGTCGGTATCGTTCGGGTCGAGGGCGACCGCCTTGCGCAACTCCACCTCGGCCTCCTGCGGCTTGCCGGCCGGGTGCTGGAGTAGGCGAGTGCGCCGAGGAGCAGGACGGCCACGACCGCGAGCGCATCCTTCGGTCTCAGCGGTACGGATGGGGGGGCCGGAACGCGGGCGCGGGCCATCGGGCCGCGAAGATACCAGTTGGCTAGTCCGGCCGCCCCAGGTGAAGCGCGAACAGGTCGGCGTGCGGAGTGGCGAGAGCGGTGCGGATTCCGAGCGGACGGACATCGGGGCAGAGCGCATCGGCGAGCAGCTCCATCCAGCGCTCCCGCGGCAGGTGGTGCTCGCTGCGGGTGGCGCGAGGCCGGGTGAGGAGAGAAGTAGGAGGTGGTCGAGCGAGGGGGCCAGCGCGGCCAGCGTTCGGCGCTTCACCTCGGCGGGCATGTGGTGGAGCGACAGGGAGCCGACCACCAGGTCGTACGGGCTGTCGAGCGCGCTGGTCACGTCCTCCAGCCGCGCCCGCGCCCAGCCAGGCAGGGGCACGCGCATCGGCACGGGCCGCCAGGGCCGTTCCCGCGAAGAAGCGGAAGGCGCCGACCTGTTCGGGCTCGACGCGCCTCTCGGCCCGTCCGTCCGGCTCCATCTTACCGGACAGGACCTCGGGGAGAAGTTCGGACCAGATGGCGACGTCGGTCGGTCGTAGCGTCAGCACGTGTATCCCGATGTGCGCCCGGAAACCTTCCGGTGCGTGATCCTGTGAATAGCACGCTCCGTGCCAGATGCGATGTCGGGCGGATCTCGCCGAACCCGCCTGCCTACAGCATGGCGCGGCGCATGTCCTTCAGGACGCCGGTGAGATAGGTCGTGAACCGGGCCCCGGCGGCGCCGTCGATCACCCGGTGGTCGTAGGAGAGCGAGAGCGGGAGCATCTGGCGCGGCGAGAATCGCTCGCCATCCCAGACCGGGCGGACGGCCACCCGGGACGCTCCCAGGATGGCGACCTCCGGCGCGTTCACGATGGGTGTGAAGGCGGTGCCTCCAATCCCCCCGAGGCTCGAGATGGAGAAGCTGCCGCCCTGGATGTCGCTGGCGGCGAGCTTGCCGTCTCGGGCCTTCCTGGCCAGCTCGGAGAGCTCCCGGGCGATGTCCAGGATTCCCTTCCGGTCCGCGTCGTGGATCGACCGGCACCATCAGGCCGTTCGGCGTGTCGGCGGCGAAGCCGATGTGGAAGTAGCGCTTCAGGACCAGGCTGTCCCCGTCGAGGGACGAATTGAACTCCGGGAAGTGCTGCAGCGCCGCCACCGCGCCCTTCACCAGGAAGGCGAGCAGGGTCACCTTGGGCCCCTTGCCCTCCTGATCCTGGTTCAGCTGGATCCGGAACGCCTCGAGGTCGGTGACGTCGGCCTCGTCGAACTGGGTGACGTGGGGGATCATCACCCAGTTCCGGGCCAGGTTGGCGCCGGCGAGCTTGCGGATCCGGGCCAGCGGCCGCGTTTCCACCGGGCCGAAGCGCGCGAAGTCCACCTTGGGCCAGGGCAGGAGGTCGAGCCCTCCACCGCCTGGAGCCTGGCCGGCCAGCGCCTGCTTCACGAACTTCTGGACGTCCTCCTGGATCACGCGGCCGCGAGGTCCGGTTCCGGCGACCCGCGAGAGGTCCACGCCCAGTTCACGCGCCATCTTGCGAACCGACGGCGAAGCGTGGACGGGTCCGGAGGATGCGGAAAGTGCGACCGGGGCGCCGCGGGGCGTCGGCGGGGGAGCGGGCGGGGGAGAAGTTGCTGCGACCGGAGGGGCGGGCGGCGACGTGGGATGGGGCCGCGGTGGCCGGAGCCTCGACGCGGCCGTCGGCCGTCGCGGCCTCCAGGATCAGGACGAGCGCTCCCTCTCCGATCCGGTCGCCGACCTTCACCTTCACGTCACGGACCGTTCCGGGGAACGGGGCGGGCACGTCCATCGTGGCCTTGTCCGACTCCAGCGTGACGAGCGACGCGTCGACCGCAACGACGTCCCCAGGTTTCACCAGGATCTCGATGACCCCCACGTCCTTGAAGTCGCCGATGTTGGGAACCCGGACCTCGAGAAGGCTCATGGCTACACCGTCCAGGGAGGCGGCAGGGAGCCGTCGATGCCGTACTTCTGCATCGCCTCTGCGGCGCGGGCGGGGGGAAGGACGCCGTCGTCGGCGAGCGCCTTGAGCGCGGCCACGGCCACGTGGAAACGGTCCACCTCGAAGAAGCTTCGGAGCCGCTCCCGGGTGTCGGAGCGGCCGAATCCATCGGTGCCCAGCACCAGGTAGCGGCGCGGGACGAAGGCGCGGATCTGATCGGCGTAGGCGCGAACGTAGTCGGTGGCGGCCACCACCGGCCCCTTCGTGGCCGAGAGCTTCTCCTCCACGTAGGACCGGCTCGCCTTCGCCTCCGGGTGCAACAGGGTCTGGCGGGCCGCGGCGTTCCCTTCCCGGGCCAGCTCCGTGAAGCTGGGCACGCTCCAGAGGTCCGACTCGACTCCCCAGTCGTCTCGCAGCAGGTCGGCCGCTGCCGCGACCTCGTGGAAGATGGCCCCCGAGCCGAGCAGCTGGACGCGCGGCGCCTTGGGCGCGTCTGCGCCGGCCTTGTAGAGGTAGAGGCCTCTGCGGATGCCCTCCTCGACGCCGGCGGGCATGGCGGGCTGCCGGTGGTTCTCGTTCAGCAGCGTCAGGTAGTAGTAGACGTCCTCCTGGGCCTCGTACATCCGGCGCATGCCGTCCTGGATGATGACGGCCACCTCGTACCCGAAGGCCGGGTCGTAGGAGACGGCGTTCGGGATGGTGGCCGAGATCACGTGCGAGTGGCCGTCCTGGTGCTGGAGCCCTTCGCCGTTCAGCGTGGTGCGCCCGGAGGTGGCGCCGAGCAGGAAGCCGCGGCTGCGCATGTCGCCGGCGGCCCAGGCCAGGTCGCCCACGCGCTGGAAGCCGAACATCGAGTAGAAGATGTAGAACGGAAGCATCGGCACGCCGTGCACCGAGTAGGAGGTGGCGGCCGCGATCCAGTCGGCCATGGCGCCGGCCTCGTTGATGCCCTCCTGCAGGATCTGCCCCTGCTTGTCCTCCTTGTAGAAGGCCAGCTGGTCGGCGTCCTGCGGCGTGTAGAGCTGCCCGACGTGACTCCAGATGCCGAGCTGCCGGAACATGCCCTCCATGCCGAAGGTGCGCGATTCGTCGGCCACGATGGGCACCACGTGCGGGCCGAGGACCTTGTCGCGCACCAGGATCTGGAGGAACTGCACGAAGGCCATGGTGGTGGAGATCTCGCGCTCGCCGCTTCCCTCGAGCACGCGGGCGAAGGCGGAGAGCGGGGGGACGGGCAGGGTGGCGGTACCGGGGTGGCGCCGCGGGCGGTCGCCGCCCAGCTCGGTGCGGCGCATCTTGAGATACTCGAGCTCCTTCGACCCCTTCTCGAACTTCACGTACGGTACGTCATCGAGCCGATCGTCCGGGACCGGGATCTGGAAGCGGTCGCGGAAGCGGCGAACGGCCTCCACCGACATCTTCTTCTGCTGGTGCGTGATGTTCTGGGCCTCGCCCGACTCTCCCATGCCGTAGCCCTTGACGGTCTTGGCGAGGATGATCG
Organism: uncultured delta proteobacterium; assembly: GCA_963700085.1. GTDB lineage: Bacteria > Myxococcota > Myxococcia > Myxococcales > Anaeromyxobacteraceae > CAIOAK01. Next base: position 252,836 of record CAVOWI010000012.1, on the reverse strand, counting down.
TGGGCTGCCCCTGGTGCTGCGAGGCCGCCTGGTAGGCGGCGAAGACCTTGAAGGGGTCGTGGCCGCCCCGGTTCAGGTTCCAGATGTCCTCGTCGGAGTAGTCGGCCACCATCGTCCGCAGCTCCGGCGTGTTGAAGAAGTGCTCCCGGACGTAGGCGCCGTTCCTGGACTTGTAGGTCTGGTAGTCGCCGTCGACCGCCTCCATCATCCGGCGCTGCAGGGCGCCGGTCTTGTCGCGCGCGAGCAGCGGGTCCCAGTGGCGGCCCCAGACCACCTTGACGACGTTCCACCCGGCGCCGCGGAACTCGCTCTCCAGCTCCTGGATGATCTTTCCGTTGCCGCGCACCGGGCCGTCGAGCCGCTGGAGGTTGGCGTTCACCACGAAGATCAGGTTGTCGAGCTTCTCGCGCCCGGCCATGCCGATGGCGCCCATGGACTCCGGCTCGTCCATCTCGCCGTCGCCCGTGAGCGCCCAGACCTTGCGGCCTTCGGTCTTCGCGAGGCCGCGGTCGTCCAGGTACTTCATGAAGCGGGCCTGGTAGATGGCCATGAGCGGCCCGAGCCCCATCGACACCGTGGGGAAGTTCCAGAACCTCGGCATGAGCCACGGGTGCGGGTAGGACGAAAGCCCCTTGCCGTCCACCTCCTGGCGGTAATGGTCGAGCTGGTCCTCGGTCAGCAGACCGAGGAGGAAGGCGCGGGCGTAGATGCCCGGCGCCGAGTGGCCCTGGATGAAGACCAGGTCGCCGCCCATGTCCTTCCGGGGCGCGCGCCAGAAGTGGTTGTAGCCGATGTCGTAGAGCATCGCCCCCGACGCGAAGCTGGCGATGTGCCCGCCCACGTTGGTGTCGCGGTTGGCGCGGATCACCATGGCCATGGCGTTCCAGCGGATGAAGTGGCGGATGCGCTGCTCGAGCTCGAAGTCGCCCGGGAGCGGCGGCTGCCGCTCGACCGGGATGGTGTTCACGTAGGCGGTGTTGGCCGAGAAGGGCAGGTAGGCGCCGGAGCGGCGGGCCCGGTCGATGAGCTGCTCGATGATCCAGTGGGCCCGGTCCGGCCCCTCGCGGGCGATGACGCCCTCGAGGGCGTCGAGCCACTCACGGGTCTCCAGCGGGTCGACGTCGGGGGGGCGATCCATCGGTGCTCCTCGGCCAGGGGTCCCAGGGTGTTAACTGGGAAACCGGCCGGGAGCATGGAGCAACGGGGGACGGTGTCGCGCCCCCGTTGCCGATGGGCTGGCTCAGTGGCAGTTGAAGCAGGAGGACTTGAACGCTGCCTGGACCTCGACGATTCCGTTGATGTGGAGAGCCGGGTTCAGGATGGCCGTTCCGGTTGCGTTCACGTGCGGGTGGCAGAGGTTGCAGCCGTTGCCGCCACCGTGGGCACCGCTGTGCCAGTTGCCGGTGAGGCGGGGGTTGGCGTGGCAGGAGGTGCAGGTCATCGGGCCGCCCGTCCAGAGGGGCGAGGCGTTGGAGCCCGCAGTAGGCTGCGGATGCCGGACCCCAGAAATCGTAGACGTAGGTCCCCGAGTACCCACCGTGGCAGTAGGTGGCCGAGCAGGAACCGGTGGCCCTGTTCCAGACGGGATTGGCCCCGCTCGTGGCGGATATCCCGCCCCAGGTCACCGTCGCCGTGGATCCATTCAGGTGGCCTGTGGAGAGGGCGTCGGCCGGGACCACGTGACACACCGCGCACGCCACGGCACCCGAGATGGCGCCGGCGGTCACGTGCTTGGTGTGCGCGCCGATGCGGGCCGCGTCGGTCCGGAAGCCCCAGGTGCCCTTGGGCGGGGCGCCGGTCTGGTTGGCGGTTCCGCCGTGGCAGAGGACGCAGTTCGTCTTCCAGGTCGCGCCGTGGCAGGTGGCGCAGGAGGTCGTGGCCGATCCGCCCACGCCGTCGAGGTTCGCGCCGTGGCAGCTCTGGCAGGAGGAGATGCCCGCGTTCGCCGAGAAGGCGTGGAAGCCGGGGCTGGTCGTGTCCAGCCATGCGGCGCCGTGGCCGCCTGCCCCGCCGCTCGCCTCGATGATCCCGTCGAGGTGCTTGCCGCCGGCGCTGGGCGCGATGAGGGCGCCCGCCGCGTTCATGGTCTGGGGATGACAGGTCGCGCATCCGGTGAGCGCCGTCCCGACCGCCGGGTGGGTTCCACCGGGCGGCAGGCCGTGGCAGGTGCCGCAGGCGCCCTGGTTCGTTCCGGTCCAGACCGGTGCGTTCGTGGTGTTCCCGTTCGTGAACCTGCCGTGGCAGTAGGTGTTGGAGCAGGTGGCGTTCGCGCGGTTCCAGACGGGAGCGGCGCCGCCGGTCACGGTGAGCCCGCCCCAGGTCATCTCGGCCGTCGCCGTCGCGTCGATGTGACCGGCCGCGAGAGCATCGGCGGGCTTCACGTGGCAGACGTTGCAGTCGAAGGCCGGCGCACGTGCGCTTGCCGTGACGTGGGTCGCGTGCGCGCCGACCCGCTTGGCGTCGGCCGAATTGCCCCAGGTGGCCTTGGGAGGCGCGCCGGTCTGGTTGCCCGTCCCGCCGTGGCACATCACGCAGTTCACCTTCCAGCTCGTCACGCCCACCGGCAGCGCGGTGTCGTGGCACAGGGCGCAACTGAAGCCCGTGACGCCTCCGGTGAGGTCGGCGCCGTGGCACCCCTGGCACTTCGCGAGCCCCTTGTTGGCCTCGAAGGCGTGGAAGCCGGCGTTGGTGCTGTCCGTCCAGGTGACCGGGTGGCCGACGAGCGTGGTCGTCCCGCCGGTGTGGCTGGTGGTGCTGGTGTGGCAGACGACGCAGTCCGCGCTGGTCGGCGTCGGGTTGGAGATGACGGGGTGGGTGGGCGGCAGCACCGAGGTCACGTGACAGTCGGTGCAGCCCCGCGGGCCGGCGTTCCAGGCGACGGTCTTCGCCGGAGCGCCCATCGGGCTGTGGCAGGCCACGGAACAGGTGGTGACGACGGGGGCGACGCCCCGGGTGAGGATGCCTCCCGCGGTGGTGGTTCCCTTCGGGTAGGCGTACGGGACATCGAAGCCGAACACCGCGCCACAGGGATGACAGGTAGCGCAGCCCACCCCTTGGTCGATGTGCTTCGTGTGGACGTCCGTCCCTCCGCACATCGGGCCATTGGCGACCGTGTGCGTGGATCTCGCCGGCGGCAACCCGAGGGTCTTCGTCCCTTCGCTGGCCTGCTGGCCGCACCCGGAGGTCGCGAGCACGCAGGGCCGCGACGCCCAGGGTGAGCCATCCCGAAAGTTCCCTCACCCGGCTGGCGATCCCGTTCATGACCTTCCCCCGAAGACCCGACTCGATGGCGACTACCGTGTTCTCGCGGTTCATGGCGGTCACCAGGTCTTGTTGCCGTGGCAGGAGATGTTGGAACATCCTCGCGTGGTGGCGTTCCACGTGAATCTGACCGTCGTGCCGCTGTAGGTGCCGCCGACGGCGACGTTCTTCACCCCGTTCACGTGGAGCGCCGGCCCGACGATGGCCGAATTCGTGGAGGGGTTGCCCGTGCCGGTGGCGATGCCGTTGTGGCAGGTCGAGCAGTTCATCCCCGACCTGCTCATGTGGGTCGAGTGCCGCCCGGTGCTGGTGTTCGGCATGTTGTGGCAGGCGTTGCAAGCCATGGCCGCGCCGGTCCAGAGCGGGACCGCGGTCGTCTTCCCGCCGGTGAAGTTGCCGTGGCAGTAGGTGGCGGAGCAGCCGAGCGTGGTCGCGTTGTAGGCGGGCACCTTGCCGCCGGTCTTCGCGAGCGTGCCGAAGACCAGGTCCTTCGTGCCGTTGGCGTGGTTGGTGGCGGTCGGCACGGTGTGGCACTCGGTGCAGGCGAAGTTGCTCGACCGGGTTGCCGTGGAGAGGTGCTTCATGTGGGCGCCGACGCCGCGGAAGGTGGTCGCGGTGTTGCCCGCCGTGTCGACCGGCGGGGCGGCGGCGAGCTGCGGGTTGAGCGTGGTGGCCGCGCGGGTCGCGGTGCCGTGGCAGGAGGTGCAGGTCATGGCCGTTGCGTCCTTGACCCCGTTCATGTGGGTCGCCGGGTTGACCGTGGTCGACGTGTAGCCGGTGTGGCAGGAGGCACAGGTGGTGCTCTGCGAGTGCGGTGCCGGTGGCGGAGCGCCGTGGCAGGAGGCGCAGGCGTTGGCCTGGTGCGCGCCGCCGGTCCAGGTCGGCGCCTTGGTGGTGCCGCCGGTCGAGGTTGGCGCCGTGGCAGTAGTTGGTGCAGGTCGTGCCGGTCCAGGTGGGGACGACGCCGCCGGTCCGGGTCAGCGTGCCCCAGGTCATGTCGACGACCGAGTTGGCGTGCGACGTGCTCGTCGGGACGGTGTGGCACTCGCTGCAGGCGATGGCCGCCGAGCGGAGCCGGGTGTTCACGAGGTGGGCCTGGTGGGCGCCGACCGCGCGGGTGGTGGTCAGCGTCTCACCCTTGGTGCCGACCGGCGGAGACGCCGGCAGCTGCGGATTGAGCGTCGTCGCCGCGCGGGTCGACGTGCCGTGGCAGGAGGTGCAGGTCATGCCCGTTGACATCCTTGACCCCGTTCATGTGGGTCGCCGGCGTTCACCGTCGTCGCGGTGTAGCCGGTGTGGCAGGCTGGCGCAGGCGGTGCTCGTGGAGTGCGGGGCCGGCGGGCGGCGCGCCGTGGCAGGAGTTGCAGGCGGCCTGCGTGGCGGTCGCCGATCCAGGTCGGAGCCTTGGCCGTGCCGCCCCCCGAGGGTGGCGCCGTGGCAGTAGTTGGTGCAGGTGGTGCCGGTCCAGGTGGGAACGACGCCGCCGCGTCCTGGTCAGCGATGCCCTCAGGTCATGTTCGACGACCCGGAGTGCGTGGCTACGTGCTACGTCGGCACGACGTGGCACTCGCTGCAGGCGATGGCCGCGCTAGCGGAGCCGGGTGTTCACGAGGTGGGCCTGGTGGGCGCCGACCGCGCGGGTCGTGGTGAGCGTCTCACCCTTGGTCCGACAGGCGGGCGGCCGCCAGCTGCGGATTCAGCGTCGTCGCGCGCTCGGCCAGCCGTGCCGTGGCAGGAGGTGCAGGTCATGCCCGACACGTCGAGGACGCCGTTCATGTGCGTGGCGACGTTGACGGTCGTGGCCGAGTAGCCCGCGCCATGGCAGGTGGCACAGGCAGTGCTGGTGGAGTGCGGGGCGGGAGGCGGAGCGCCGTGGCAGGAGGTGCAGGCGCGCTGGGTGCCGTCGGTCCGGGTCCAGACCGGCGCGGTGGCGGTGCCGCCCTGCAGCGTGGCGCCGTGGCAGTAGGTGTTGGAGCAGGTGGCGGTGGCGCGCGTCCAGCCCGGTGCGGTGACGACCCCCTGGATGGCTCGCCCGAGAAGACGACCTCCGCCGTCCCGCCGTCGACGTGGCCGGCGGAGAGGGCGTCGACGGGCTGGACGTGGCAGGTGGCGCAGGCAACGGCGGCCGCGAGCCCGTGGGTCGCCGCGACGTGGGCGGTGTGGGTGCCGACCCGGACCGCGTCCGTCGCATTTGCCCCACGTGGTCTTCGGCGGAGCGCCGGTCTGGTTGTCGGTGCCGCCGTGGCACATCACACAGTTCGTCTTCCAGGTGGCGCCGTGGCACTGGGCGCAGGAGGTCGTGGCGCTTCCGCCGACGCCGTCGAGCGCGACGCCGTGGCAACCCTGGCAGCTCGAGAGTCCGGCGTTCGCGGAGTAGGCGTGGAACCCGGCGCTCGTCCGATCCGACCACGCGGCCGGATGACCGCTCGTCGCCTTTGCGCCGCACGGGTGACACGCCTCACAGGACTGCGCCGCGTAGGCTGCATGGCCGAGGAGCGGGGCACAGGTCGTCGCCGCGCCGGAACGCGGAGGAAGCAACGGGGTCGCGGGAAGGGCCGGAGGAGCGGCAACCGGCGCGCTCGACTTGTCCGGGGCCTTCTCGGCCGCCGGAGGCGAGGCGCCACAACCCGACAGGGCGAGCGCTGTGGCGAGACATGCGGCGACGAGAACCGGGCCCCTGCGAGCGAAGTGCTTCACTGTTCCCCTCCTGCGAGCGATCCCTGGTTGGCTCCCTCCCAGGGGCGAACCCTGAGGCGCCGGGGAACCTAGAGAACCGTCATGGAGAAATCGTTGATCTAGGTCAATTACTATAAGATATTGAATTTGTTATATATTAAACAAATTTAATAAACACGCGTTCTGTCGTGGACTCAGGTGTCCCTCGATCAAGGTATGTGTCCGAAATCATTTAACGAAACCCCATTAGGGTCACCCGTTGTGGGTCTGCGGCGCGGCTTGGAGCAAGGACGCGGGCGTCATCAACAGCCGGAGGCGACGGGACTCCACTGCGGCGGAGAGACGGGCCGTCCAGCGCGTCGTCAGCGGGCCTGCCCCGCCGGATCAGCCCGGCCAGCAGGAGCCCCGCGTCGAGCCTCTTCAGCGACTCCTCCCGCCCGAGCAGCATCACCACGTCGTAGATCCCGGGCGAGGCCGTCCCGCCGGTCAGCGCCACCCGCACCGGCTGTGCGACCTTGCCGAGCCCGAGCGACCGCGCCGCCGCCACGTCGTGGAAGAGCTTCTCGAGACTTGCCGCGTCGGGCGTCTCCATCCCGGCGATCCCGTCCCGGATCCCCTGCAGGATGGAGAGACCGTCGGGCCCGAGAAACTTCTCCTTCGCCTTGGGATCCAGCTCCACCGGCGCGAAGAAGTAGCGCGACTGGGTCACCAGCTCGACGAGCGTCTTGGCTCGCTCCTGGAACACCCGGGCCACCCCGACGAGGCGGGCGTCGTCGTGCACCTCGAGCCCCGCCGCCCGGAAATAGGGGAGTGAGCGCCGCGCGAGCTCCTGCGGCGAGAGCGACTTGATCCAGGTCTGGTTCACCCAGGCCATCTTCTCCGGGTTGAAGACGCCAGCGGTGTCGCCCACGTGGTCGAAGCCGAAGTGCTCCACCAGTTCACTCAAAGTGAATATCTCCTGGTCGCCGTGCGACCAGCCCAGCCGCACCAGGTAGTTCACCATGGCCTCGGGCAGGAAGCCCATGTCGCGGTAGGCGGTGACGCTGGTGGCGCCGTGCCGCTTCGAGAGGCGGGTCTTGTCGGCTCCCAGGATCATGGGCAGGTGGGCGAAGGCCGGCACCGGATACCCGAGCGCCTCGTAGAGCAGCACCTGGATGGCCGTGTTGTTCACGTGGTCGTCGCCGCGCGAGACCAGGTTGATCTGCATGGTGACGTCGTCCACCACGGCGCCGAAGTTGTAGAGCGGGACGCCATCGGCGCGGACGATGACCTCGTCCTGGAGCGTCGAGCCGGGGCGGGTGATGGGCCCCTTCACGAGATCGGTGAAGGTCACCTCGAGGACCTTGGGGAGCCGGAACCGGATCACGTGGCGGCGCGAGGGGTCGTAGCTCTCTTCCCGGCACGTGCCGGGGTAGATGAACTGGCGCTTCTCGGCCTTGGCCTGGTCGCGCTGCCCTTCCAGGTCCTCCTTCGTGCAGTAGCAGGCGTAGGCCTTGCCCGACTTCACCAGCCGTTCGGCGTACTCGCGGTAGAGCCCGAGCCGCTGCATCTGGAAGTACGGTCCGAACGGCCCGCCCACCTCCGGCCCCTCGTCCCAGTCGAGCCCGAGCCAGCGCATCCCGTCGAGGATGGCGCGCACCGCCTCCTCGGTGGAACGCTCCCGGTCGGTGTCCTCGATGCGCAGGATGAACTTCCCGCCGGTGTGGCGGGCCCAGAGCCAGTTGAGAAGTGCCGTCCGGGCCCCTCCGATGTGGAGGTAGCCGGTGGGCGACGGGGCGAATCGGACGCGGACCGGAGCGCTCATGGGCGCGCAAGCTAGCACAAGATGGCTTAGGCTCCAGGGGTGCGCTGGGCCCTCGCCGTGCTCTCCCTCTGGGTTGCCTCCCCGGCAATGGCCGCCGTTGCGCCCGAGGTCTCGGTGGAGGAACTCGCTCGCGATGCCGACGCCGTCGTCCGTGGAACGGTGACCTCGGCGACCCCGCGCTGGGCGCCAGATGGCCGGCATATCCACACCCGCGTGTCGCTGCGCCGCCTCTCGACCTGGCGGGGTGCGCCCGCCTCCGAGATCGCCGTCGACGTGCCGGGCGGCACCGTCGGCGACGTGGCCCAGGTGGTGTCGGGGGCGCCGTCGTTCCAGGACGGCGAGGAGGTCGTGGTCTTCCTCCGGGCGGCCGGCGCCGGGAGATGGCGCGTCCTCGGCCTGGCCCTGGGCAAGTTCCGGGTCGAGGGAGGCATCGCGGTTCCCCAGCTCGCCGGCCTCCGGCTCGAGCGAGCCCCGCTTCGTTCGTCGGAGCGGCGCGTCGAGGCCATGCCGGTCGACGAGCTGGAGCGAAGGGTGCGGGCCCGTTGACGCCGCCTCTCGCCCTCGCCGTGACGGCCCTGCTCGCGGCAGGGGCGGGGCAGGTCCCTGCGTACGAGCGCTCCTCGGCCGGGGAGGGGCTCTGCCAGTACTGGCCAGACCCGGCCTCGCCCTCGGTGCGCAGTGTCTCCTACGAGGTCGGCGACCCGCGGGCCACTCCGGCATGCCGCTCGGGAGGGGATCCGGTCGAGGCCATCCGGAGTGCCTTCGACGCTTGGTCGGCGGCGTCGAGAGCCGGAGCCTCGGCGCCCTGCACCGACATGCAGCTCTCCTTCCAGGGCGTCACGACCGGCACGGCCACCGGCGCCGACGGAAGGAACCGCATCGCCATCCGGCGCGGCCCCTGCAGCGGGTCCCACTCGATCGTTCCGCCCGGCGCCCCCTGCATCGCTGCCGGGACCTGCGCCGACGACCTCGGCTGCTGGGACCACGACCGGCTCGTCGCGCTCACCACCATCACCTACCGGGTCTCCACCGGCGCCATCCTCGACGCAGACGTCGAGGTCAACGCCGGCGACGGCGGCGACGATGGCGAGGGCTTCCTCGTCACCTGCGTCGACCCTCCCGCGCCCGTCTGTTCCGAGGAGCGTCGAACGGGCTGCATCGGGATGGATCTGCGGAACGTGATGACGCACGAGGTGGGGCACTTCCTCGGCCTCTCCCACTCCAACCTGCGCGCCTCGACGATGTTCGCCGCGGCCACGCAGGGCGAGACGGGCAAGAGGGTTCTCTCGGCCGACGCCGTGGAAGGGATGTGCGACATCTATCCGCGCGGGAGGCACCGGTGAAGACCTGTGGCTCCCGCGCGGAGGGCTGTTCGACGGTCGGGGCGAAGGACACCTGGCTCGGACTCGCGGCGCTGGCACTCCTGCTTCGGCGGCGGCCCCGTCAGCACACCACCACGCCGGCGTAGCCCACCACGCTGCGGTCGTCGCCGGTGACGTCGCCCGAGGTGGCGTAGCGAACCAGCTCGGCCTCGCGAGCCCCCATCTCGACGGCGGCGACCAGCATGACGGTCGCCGGAACGAACCCGCACATGGAGATGCGCTCGCGCGACACGACCTCGTGGAGGCCCCGGGGGTCGAGGGCCAGGACCCGGTCGAGCGCCAGCAGGTCCTTCGCCCTCGCCGTTGCCGCAGGCAGGTAGTGGCTCATGTCGCTCGAGGCGACGACGAGCGCCTGATGGCGTCGAGCGACCCGGGCGATCTGCAGCCCGAGCTCCTCGCAACGATCGAAGGAGAGGGAGCCGAGGCAGACGGCGGCGATGGTGACCTCCGGGTTGCGCAGCTGGAGGAAGGGAAGCTGAACCTCCAGGGAGTGCTCGTACCGATGAGCCTCGCGATCGGGGGAGGCGAGGCCGGTCTGGAGGAGGTCCCGCGTCATCGCCTCGTTCACCTGGACCCGCCCGAGCGGCGTCGCCCAGGCCCCGTCCGGCCAGGCTGCCACGCGCTTCCCGACGCCGGTGTGGTTGGGACAGAGGATGACCACGCGATCGGGGACGTCCGCCCTGGCGTAGGTCGCCCCCGCGACCTGTCCCGAGTACATGTAGCCGGCGTGGGGCGCCAGGACTCCGATGGCCGGCCTGGGCGGCCCGGCCGTGGCCCGACCGTCCGGACGCTCGGCGAGGAGCGAGGCAACCTCCTCGGCCAAGAGCAGCGAGTCTGCCGGGTAGAATCGGCCGGCGACCGCGGGTTCGCGCTCCGTCTCCACGTACAGCATAATGCTCCTCCGAAGCGTGCCCGACATTCCCTCCACCGGGGGTCCTCCCCCGTCCAGGCGCGAGCTCCTGTCGACGTGGGGGTGGGTCGTGGGCGGCATCGGCGTCGGCACGGCCCTCGGCAAGCTGGAGCCGACCGGTCTACTTGGCCGGAATCTCGGGGGTCTCGCCGCCCTTCTCTTCGTGCTGGTCCCGGACGTCCGGATCCGTGCGCGGGGAGGGTCCTGGCAGGACTACGGACTGCCCTGGTGGGGGCTCTCCGATCGGCGAACCTGGCTGGCATGGAGTCGAGGCGTCGCCGCCGGAGTCGTTGTTTCGCTGGTCGTCCTTCCCGTGTTCGCTCTCGCCTTGTTCGCCGGCGCCCGCGCGGCCGGTCTCCAGGTGGTCTACGAGCCCCGCCTTCCTCCCGGTTTCGCCCTCGCCGCCGCCACGCAGCTGCTCGCCGTGGCCCTGCCCGAGGAGCTCTTCTACCGAGGGTGGATGCAGACCGCCTGGGGGCGATCCGGGCCGTCCCGCCGCATCCTGGGTGCGGACATCGGACCGGGATTCCTGACCACCCAGGCACTCTTCGCGGCCGGCCACCTGGTGACCCTCGAGCCCTGGCGGCTGGCCACCTTCCTGCCCGGCCTCCTCTTCGGCTGGCTCCGGGCCCGCACCGGGAACGTGGTCGCCCCGGCGGTGGCCCACGCCCTGTCGAACCTCCTGCTCGTGGTGCTCGACGCGAGCCTGATCGCGCCACGGTGAAGGAGACGACAGGAATGGCCAATCGGGTTACATCCAGTCGCATGCCCTCCACCATTCGCGCCATGCTCGAGGAGCAGGAGGTCGCGCGCCTGCACCCCCGCGCCGCGCTCTCCCGCGACACCCGCGGCCGGGATCGCGAGGACCCCGAGGACGACATGCGCCCGCCCTACCAGCGGGACCGGGACCGCGTCCTCCACTCCAAGTCCTTCCGCCGCCTCATCGGGAAGACCCAGGTATTCCTGGCCCCCCGGGGCGACCACTACCGGAACCGGCTCACCCATACCCTCGAGGTGGCGCAGGTCGGCCGCTCCATCGCGGGCGCACTTCGCCTCAACGAGATGCTGGTCGAGGCCATGGTGATGGCGCACGACCTGGGCCACACGCCGTTCGGCCACGCCGGCGAGCGGTTGCTCAACAAGGTGGTGCCGGGCGGCTTCCACCACGTGCAGCAGTCGTTGCGGGTCGTCGAGTTTCTCGAGAAGGACGGGGAGGGGCTGAACCTCACCGTCGAGGTCCGCGACGGGATCCTGCGCCACTCCAAGGGTCGCGGGAACGTGCTCATGGCCGGCGGCGGCGGGAAGGCCCTCACGCTCGAGGCCGAGGTCGTTCGACTGGCCGACATCATCGCCTACGTGAACCACGACCTCGACGACGCGGTCCGCGGCGGCCTCCTTCGCGAGGAGGAGGTCCCGCGCGACATCGCCCGGGTGATCGGCGGCCGCCACTCCGTTCGCCTGCACAACCTCATCGGGGACGTCATCCGCTCCTCCGACATCGAGGGGGGCGGCCACATCGCCATGTCGGGCGACGTGCACGGCGCGCTGCTCGCGCTGCGCGACTTCCTCTATGCCCGCGTCTACGAGAACCCGGTGGTCCAGGAGGAGTTCGAGAAGGCCCAGCGCATCCTCGAGGACCTGAACCGATGGTGCCTGGAGGACGGCGAGAGGCTCCGCTCCCGCTTCGGGGTGACCCCCCGGCCGGGCGACGACCTCCCCCGCGCCGTGGCCGACTTCCTCTCGGGCATGACCGACCGTTTCGCCCTGGAGACGTGGGAGAAGGTGTTCATGCCTCGCCCCTGGGCCATTGTTTGACACCGTGCAGCGCGCGCGCCTACGATCCTCAGCCCCCTTCACGGAAGGTCCATGAGCGACGACATCGCGGTTGGAATCGATCTCGGCACCAGCTACAGCGCCGTGGCCACGTTCATCGACGGCAAACCCGAGGTCCTCACCAACGAGTGGGGTGAACGCACCCACGCCTCGGTGGTGAGCTTCCTCGAGGACGGAACCGTCCTCGTCGGCAACAGCGCCAAGCGGAACATCATCACCAACGCCGAGAACACCGTCTACTCGGCCAAGCGGCTCATCGGCCGATTCTTCTTCTCCGACGAGGTGAAGAAGGCCCAGGCGGTGATGCCGTACCGCATCGTCGAGGGGCCGAACAACGCGGTCCGGGTGCAGGTCGGCGAGCGGGTGCTCGCCATCCCGGAGGTGTCGGCGCTCGTGCTGAAGGAGATGAAGGCCATCGCCGAGACCGCGCTGGGTCGCGAGGTTCGCAAGGCGGTGGTCACCTGTCCGGCCTACTTCAACGACAACCAGCGACAGGCCACCAAGGACGCCGGCCGCATCGCCGGCCTGGAGATCCTGAGAATCATCAACGAGCCCACCGCCGCGGCGCTGGCCTACGGGTTCGGCAAGGACATCTCGCAGCGCATCTGCGTCTACGACCTCGGCGGCGGCACCTTCGACGTGTCGATCCTGGAGATCGGGCGGGACGTCTTCGAGGTCATCGCCACCGCCGGCGACACCTACCTGGGCGGCGACGACTTCGACGACCGGATCATGGCCTGGCTTGCCGACGACTTCCAGGCCAAGCACGGCGTCGACCTGCGACAGAACAAGTTCTGCCTGCAGATGCTCAAGGAGGCCGGCGAGAAGGCCAAGATCGACGTGGGGCGCGACGGCCAGGCCGTCATCAAGGTGGAAGGCATCTGCCAGACGCCGGAGGGGCAGGTGCTCGACCTCGAGCAGGCGCTCGGCGCCGACCAGTTCAACCGCATGGTGATGGATCTCGTGCAGCGGACCTTCAAGGTCTGCGACGAGGCGCTCCAGTCGGCGCGCATGACGGCCAGCGACATCGACGCGGTGATCCTGGTGGGCGCGCCGACGCGACTGCCCATCGTCCGCCAGAGCGTCCGCCACTACTTCCAGAAGGAACCCATGGCGGGCATCAACCCCGACGAGGTGGTCGCGCAGGGCGCGGCCATCCAGGCCTCCGCGCTGCAGAACCGGAGCGCCGCCGCCGGGGGCCAGACCAGCTACCTGCTCGACGTCACGCCGCTCACGCTCCGCGTCGGGACCGCCGGCGGGTGGGCCGAGCCGATCATCGACAAGAACACGCCCATTCCCATCGAGAAGTCCAAGACCTTCACCACCAGTCGCGACGGCCAGGATCGGGTTCGCATCCGGGTGTACCAGGGAGAGTCGAAGAAGGCCGAGGAGTGCGAGTTCCTCGGCGAGTTCGAGTTTTCCGGGTTCCGGGTAGGCTACCGTGGCGAGGTTCTCATCCAGGTCACCTTCGAGATCGACTCCAACGGCATCGTCAACGTGTCCGCCACCGACAACGAGACGGGCCAGAAGGCCTCGACCACCATCAACCTCTCGTCCGGCCTCACCGAGGCCGACATCAAGAGCGCGTCCGACAAGAACGCCGAGGTGGTGCTGGCCGGCCACCCCGCGTCCTGAGCCCGGGCGTCGAACCGAGATGGACGAATCCTTCCGCATCGAGGTCGAGAGGCTCTCCGGCGCCCTCGATCAACTCGACTACTTCGCGGTCCTGAAGATCGAGGCAGGCGCCATTCCGGCCGAGATCCGCGCCGCCTACCACCGCGAGTCGCGCATCTATCACCCGGACCGCTACGCCACCGTGGACGACGAGACCTTTCGCGGCCAGGTGGCTCGCATCTACCGGCGCATCAACGAGGCCTACACGGTGCTCCGCGACGACGCGCGCCGGCGCAAGTACTCCACCGACGTGGCCGGCCCGGACCGCCCGCGCAAGCTCCGCTTCTCCGAGGAGGACGAGGCGGAGGTGAAGGGCGCCGCCAAGCGGCGCACCGTGGAGCAGATGGGTCAGACGCCCAACGGGCGGAGGTTCTTCTCCGCCGCCCTCGCGGACGCCCAGGCCGGACGGTGGGAGGCCGCCGAGCGCAATCTCAGGATGGCCCTCACCTACGAGCCCGGCAACGAGCGCTTCAAGGAGCAGCTCGCACTGGCCGAGAAGAACCGGCCAAAGCAAGACTTCCGGATCAAGTGAGGCAGGCCCGGTGCTCCTCGACGCGGCCGTGCTCGTCTTCCTCGCTGCGGCAGCTTCCCTCGGTGCTCTGGCCGGTCTTCTCCGCCCGCTCTTCGTCTTCGCCGGTGCGGCGCTGGGGTGGTTGGCGGCGCGCCACCTGTCGGGGCCGCTGGGCGCCGTGTTCGCCAGGGTGATGCCTGCCGGGGGTGCCCAGCCGGCGGCCGCCGCACTGCTCTTCGTGGTCGTGACGCTGGTCGTGGCCCTGGCCGGACGGAAGCTCGCGCGAGCGCCGGGGGGGGAGGGCGCCCGCTCGACCGTGCAGCCGGGGCACTCCTGGCGGGCCTGGCCGCGGCGGCGGCCTCGTGGGTGGGGCTGGCCGTCGCCGACGCCATCGCACCTTCGCTTCCGGCGAGCTGGCAGGCCGGCGTCGGCACGAGCGACCTGGCCGGGCTGGTCCGGCAGCACGACCTCCTCGCCGACTGGCGTCGCCGGGCCGAGCGGGCGCTGGGCGCGCTCCTGGAGGTGGCCGGCGACCCGGGCGCGGCCGCACGGCTGGCCTCCGATCCCGAGCTGAAGAGCCTCGCAAACGATCCGCGCGTCCGCATCCTGCTCGAGGAGGCGCCAGCTGCCGGCCCGACCAGGCTCGAGCGGTCTCCCGAGGCCCTGCGACTCCTCGCCGACCCGGAATTCCGGGAGCGGCTCGAGGCCGCGCAGGAGCGGCTGGATCGAAAGCTGCCCCGGCGTTGATCGACGGCCCGGGAGCGCTACCTGCTCTTGCGGGTGGCCTTGCCGACGTCGAGCATGGCGCCCGTGCCCGGATGGCGCTTGGCGTGGGCCCGCTTCAGCTTGGCGTACAGGGCGTCGAGCCGGTCGAGGAGCCGCTTCTGCTTGCGCGGCTTCCGCGTGGAGAGCGCGTTCGCGAAGACGATGGGGGCCGCAATCGTCGAGTCGGAGTAGATCACCACCTGGTTCTTCATCATGTCGGCCTGGACCTTGCCCCAGCTGATGGCCTCGCTGGGGGTGGCGCCGGAGAGCCCGCCCCATTGAGGCGAGTCGGTGGAGATCTGGAGCACGAACTCGTGTCCGCCGCGGTTCAGGTCGAGGATCTGCCAGAGGGTGGGCTGGGTCTGGAGGTAGAAGTTCTTCGGCGACCCGCCGCCCAGGATCACGACGCCGTTCACCTTGGCGTCGTAGACGATGGCGGTGGACTCGAGGACGTCGAGGTCGGGGTCGACGGTGGTCTCGCCGCCGCGGAGCTTCATGGCGGCGACGTTCATGCCGATCGACGAGTCCCCAGGGGAACTCGTGAAGATCGGCACGCCGCACCTGGCGGCCGTCGCCACCCAGGAGCGCTGCGGCTGCGGCGCATTCGCCAGGATGAGATGGCCGAGGTAGGCGTGGAGCCGCGGGGTGGAGATGTGCCCGCGAAGCTCGGGGGGCGCCTTCTCGAGCGCCTCCCGGATGAAGGCGTCGGTGTCGAGCAGGGAGTCCTCGGTGATGAAGACGTCGTAGATTCGCTCGATGCCCGCCCGGTAGAGCTCACCGTCGTCGACCTGGAAGTGCCCCTGCACGACCGGCAGCTCCAGGGCGAAGTGGAAGTCGTGGTAGATGTTCGCGCCGGTGGAGACCACGAGGTCGACGAAGCCGGCCTCGATCATCGCCTGGATGGCTCCACCCAGTCCGGCCGGGGCCATGGCCCCCGTGACGGTGAGGGCAATGGTCGCGTCGGCGTCGATCATCCGGCAGAAGACGTCGCATCCCTGGGCGAGGCGCCCTCCGTTGAAGGCTCCGGCACGTCGGTAGACGTCCACGAGGTCCACGACCGACATGCCCTTCCGGAGCCGCATGGGCTCGACGGGAGGCCGGGAGAGGTAGTGCTTGCGGAGCTGCTTCGGTGAGGGCGCTTTGGCCATGACGGGCGCGGATCCTGTCGGAGGGCCCGGCCGCCGTCAACGCTTCCAGAGCCACCAACCCAAGTGACCGCCACGACTGGAGTTTAGCCGGGGCTGCCCGACGTGTGGAGCACGACCGGAGCGGGATCGGCCGGTGCCGGACGCTCCGCCAGCGAGGCGAGCGAGGTGGCGCGGAACACGTCGAGCATCCGCTCCTGCCCCTTGCGCCAGACGGATGTCATCGTGCAGAACGACTGCCGGCTGCAGGCGTCGTCGTCGTCCAGGCAGACGTTCACCGCCACGGGTCCCTCGGCGGCTTCGATGACCTCGAGGACGTTGATGGACTCGGCCGGGCGCGCCAGCTTGTAGCCCCCTCGAGGCCCACGGGTCGAGCGGGCGATGCCATGGTCGACGAGGGTCTTCATGATCTTGGCGAGGAAGTCCTCGGGCACGTCCATCTTCTTCCCGATCTCGCGAAAGGGGACCACGGTCCCTGGCGGGATGGAGGCCAGGTGGATCATCGCCCGGATGGCGTAGTCGATCTTCCTGGAGATTCGGAGGACGTGCTGCATCGAGACTCCCTGCACCCCGCCTCGGGGGGATTAAGATGAAACCCAAGAGAACAACTCATGCTTCGAAACAACGATATCATCGACCTACATACTCATTCTACTGCTTCCGACGGACAGTACGCGCCTGCCGAGGTCGCCACAAGGGCAGCCGCGGCGGGTACCTGTGCATGGGCGCTGACCGACCACGACACGGTGGCCGGGCTCGAGCAGGGTGCCGATGCCGCCCGGACCCTGGGCCTGAGATTCGTGCCCGGGATCGAGCTCTCGGCCTTTCTCGAGCGCCGCGAGATCCACATCCTCGGCCACTTCGTCGACCCGGTGCACCCGACGTTGAGGAATTTCGAGGACCTGCTCGCCGACCATCGCCGCATCCGGGTCCGGGAGATCGTCCGGTTGCTCGCCGGGAATGGGGTATCGGTGACCGAGGAGGCCATCGTGGCCTGCAGCGGCGGAAAGACCATCGGCCGTCCCCACGTGGCCCGCGCCATGCTCGCGACCGGCGCGGTGGGCTCCGTGAAGGAAGCCTTCGATCGATTCCTGGGAGAAGGGCAGCCGGCCTATGTCGGGCGCTTCCGGCTTCTCGCCGAGGACGCGGTGAAGATGATCCGCGAGGCCGGCGGCGTGGCGACGCTGGCCCACCCGGGTGTCTCCAAGGTGAACCCCGGCGAGTTGCTGCGGCTCCGGGACATGGGATTCGACGGGGTGGAGGCGTATCACCCGGACCACAAGCGGGAGCAGGTCGCGAAGTACCGGGAAGCCGCCGACCGGGCCGGGCTGGTCTGCACGGCCGGGACCGACTACCACGGCGAGGTCGTCGCCCCGGATCGCTTCCTGGGCACGTCGTCGATGGATCCGGCCGAACTCGATCGGCTCGAAGCCCGGCGCCCCTGAACGGCGGCGCCGCGGCCTTCGTCACCCTCGGTAGAACTGGGCCAGCGAGGCCCGGGTCCAGTCCATCAAGGGCGAGACCCAGATGCCGAAGATCACCGTGACGAGGGCGAAACCGGAGAGCAGGAACTTGTAGGAGAGCGGGTAGGTGACCTTGGTCTCGGTGAGCGGTGCCTCGAAGAACATCGCCCGCAGGATGCGCGCGTAGTAGTAGAGCGAGACCGCGGTGTTGAGAGCGGCGATGACGGCCAGGACGGCGTACCAGGTGCCGCCAGGGCCGGAGATGCGCTCGAACACGGCCACGAAGAGCCAGTACTTGCCGGTGAATCCGATGGAGGGTGGGAGCCCGGTCAGCGCGAAGAGGAAGATGGCCATGCTGACCGCGGCCAGCGGCGCCCGGTGACCCAGGCCGCGGAACTCGAAGATCGACGGCGAGCCCGTGAAGCGCTCCACGACGATCACCGCGAGGAACGCCCCCAGGTTCATGACCAGGTAGGCGAGCATGTAGACCATCACCGCCTGCGATCCCACGAAGGAGTTGGCGGCGACGCCCATGAGGGCGTATCCGGCGTGGGCGATGGAGGAGTAGGCCAGCAGTCGCTTGAGGTTGGTCTGCGGCAGCGCCGTGAAGTTCCCGAGCGTCATGGTGACGGCGGAGAGCACGCCCACCACGGCAGGCCAGGGGATGTTCCCGACGGCAACCCCCAGGCCACCCACCGCTCCCTTCACGTCGAGAGACCCGTAGAGAAGCCGGACGGCCAGCGCGAAGCCGGCCGCCTTGGGACCGGTGGAGAGGAACGCGGTGAAGGGGGTGGGCGCACCCTCGTACACGTCCGGCGCCCACATGTGCCAGGGCACCGCGGCGATCTTGTAGCCCACGCCCGAGGTGGTGAGCACCACGCCCAGGACGAGCCCGAGCCGGACCGACCAGGTGGGCGGCAGCCTGGCCGCCGCGTCGGCGAACCGCGTGATGTCGGTGGTCTGCAGCAGGCCGTAGAGGTAGCTCATGCCGAAGACCATGGCCCCGGTGGCCACGCCTCCGAAGATGACGTACTTCAGCGCGGCCTCGGCCGCTTTCCGGTCGCCCTTGGCGTAGCCGGCCAGGGCGTAGCTCACCATCGAGACCAGCTCGATCGACATGTAGATCATGAGCAGGTCGGTGGAGCTGGCCATGAGGAACATGCCCAGGACGATGGAGACCAGCAGCGCGTAGAAGGGCCCGATGCGCGAGGGCGGAAAGGCCCGCGACGGCGCGGCGATGAGGACGGTGAGCGCGCCGCCGGCCAGGAAGAGCCACTTGAAGAAGTTCGCGAAGGCGTCGTTCGCGATCATCCCGTTGAAGAGGGCCTGCGGCGTGGGGGGCTGGGCGGCCAGGAAGAGCGCGGCCACCGCGAACACGGCCAGGGCCGAGAAGGTGAGGAGGCGGGCCCGCTCGGCGCTCTTCTGCCAGGCCATGTCGGCCAGGAAGAGCGCGAGCGTGCCGATCGTGAGCACGAACTCGGGGCGGAACCAGCTAACGCTGCGCAGGTTCTCGGCCACGAGATGAGGCTGGATGTCCATCTCCGGTCTCCCTCCGCCCTAGGCCGGGCGCAGGTTCTGGATGAGCATCTGCAGCGCCGGGTTGATGGCGTGCAGGATGAACTGGGGGTAGAAGCCGAGGAAGAACATCATCGCCACCAGCGGATAGAGCGTGAGGCGCTCGCGCCAGTTCACGTCGGGGAAGCCGACGTAGGCCGGGTTGAGCTTGCCCAGGAAGACCCGCTGCATGGACCACAGGTAGTAGGCGGCGGTGAGGATGACCGCGGTTGCCGAGATGACCGTGAAGGTCAGGTAGACCGGGAAGCTGCCGACCAGCACCATGAACTCGGGGATGAACCCCGCCAGCCCGGGCAGGCCCAGGGAAGCGAAGAACGTGATCCCGGTGATTCCGCTGTACTCGGGCAGCTCCTTGGCGATGCCGCCGAAGCGCTCCATGTCGCGGTGGTGGGCGCGGTCGTAGATCACGCCCACGATGAGGAAGAGCGCCGGGCTGATGATGCCGTGGGTGAACATGTTGAGCACCGCGCCGGATATGGCCATGGGGGTCATGGCCGCCATGCCCAGCAGGGTGAAGCCCATGTGAGACACCGAGGAGTAGGCCACCATCCTCTTGAAGTCCTTCTGGGCCAGCGCCACGTAGGCCGCGTAGATGATGTTGATGACGCCGAAGACGGCGATGCCGTTGGCGGCCCACTCGGTGGCGTCGGGGAGCAGCGCGAAGTTGAAGCGAAGGATGCCGTATGGCCCCATCTTCAGGAGGATGCCGGCCAGGATCACCGAGATGGGCGTGGGGGCCTCGACGTGGGCGTCGGGCAACCAGGTGTGGAAGGGGAACATCGGGATCTTGATGGCGAACCCGATGAAGAGCGCCACGAAGACGATCTTGGTGAAGGCGAAGCCCAGGATGGGCAGCGCGGTGGAGAACTGTCCGGCGCGCCCCTGTGCGGCCAGCTCGAGCAGGTTGAAGGTGTGCTTGGCCGACATCGAACCGTCGGCCAGGGCCGCCGGCAGGCTGCGGTAGTAGACGGCGATGATGGCGAGCAGCATGAGCACGGAGCCCGCCAGCGTGTAGAGGAAGAACTTGATGGCCGCGTACTCGCGGCGCGGGCCGCCCCAGACGCCGATGAGGAAGTACATCGGGAGCAGCATGACCTCCCAGAAGACGTAGAAGAGGAACATGTCGAGCGCCACGAAGGTGCCCATCATGCCGGTCATGAGCAGCAGCAGGAGGATCATGTAGCCGGGCACCATCCGCACCGAGAAGTGCTTGGGGTGGTGCTCGTCCTCGCCGTGCCCGTGGTCGTCCTCGTCCATCCCCGCCATGTGGGTGGCCTTGGCGCCGCCCTGCCACCAGGGCATGGAGGCGATGGCCGCCACGAACGAGATGATGCCGGTGAGGAGCACCATCGAGATGGAAAGCCCATCGACGCCGACGAACCAGTCGACGTTGAACGGGAGGATCCAGACGGCCCGGCTCACCATCTGGACGCCGGTGGCCTTGCCCTGGACGAGAAGGCCCGGGGCCTGCGGATCGAACCAGTGCCAGGCCAGGATCGACGCAACCAGCATGAGGAAGCTGGCGATGAGCGCCACCCAACGGGCCGACTGGTCGACGAATCGCTTCGGCAGGTCGAGGAAGTGCCTCGCGGCCATCAACGCCAGGATGAAGACGGCGCCGATGACCGGGAGGAAAGTGGCCCAAACCAGCACGTTGTCGGGGCGGATCATGTCGCCGGTCTCCTAACGGAAGAGGAAGTTCAGCAAGACGACGAGCAGCGACCCGAGGGCCGCGCCGTAGAGGTAGGTCTGGATGCGGCCGGTCTCGATGCGGCGGAGCAAGCGCCCGCCCTCGCGGGTGAGCCCGCCCACGCCGTTCACGGCTCCATCGACGACGTACTTGTCGATGGCGTCGTCGATGGCGGCGATGAACCGGGTCACCCAGCCGGTGAAGTTCACGATCCAGTCGATGACGTGCTCGTCGAACCAGGACAGGAAGGCGGCCAGGAAGAGCGCCGGGCGGATGACCAGCGCGTGGTAGGCCTCGTCGACGTAGTACTTGTTGTAGACCACCGTCCAGAAGCCGAAGAAGCGGTGCTTCAGGTCGTGGGGCACGCGGCTCTTGCCGTCCTTGAAGAGCAGCATGGCGAAGTACCAGCCGATGGCGGCGGCCGCGACGCCCATGCCCTGGAAGAGCCACTCGGTGGCGTGGCCGAAGTGGGCGAAGGTCACCTCGGCCGGCAGCGCCGGGGCCAGCCAGTGCTCGAGGATCGGGTCGTGGCCGCTCCAGAGCTTCGGGACGCCCAGGATCGAGACCAGCACCGCGCCGGTGGCGAGCGTCACCAGCACGGCGGTGACGGAGAGCGGAGACTCGTGCGGCGCGCCGCCGTGGTGGCCCGCCGCGTGGTCGTCGGCCGGCGCCGCGTGGGCCGGCGCGTGGCCGTGCGCGACATGGGCCGAGGCGGGGGCCGGGTGGGCGTGGACGGCGTGCCCGTGGGCCGGCTTGGAGTCCGCGACGTCGTGGGGGTGACCGGCGGTGACGTGGTGCGGCGCCGCGTGAGCCGAGTGCGGGTCCTCGTCGTGCTCCTCGGCGTGACCCGCGCCGCCCCGGTAGGTTCCGGTGAAGGTCATGTAGTAGCTGCGGAACATGTAGAAGCTGGTGCCCAGCGCCGTGAGCAGTCCGGTCGCGAAGACGGCCGGCCCGAGCCAGGGCGCCGGGGTCCCGAAGAACTCCATCGAACGCTGGGTGAAGGCCTTCCAGAGGATCTCGTCCTTCGAGTAGAAGCCGCTCGCCCAGGGGAAGCCGGCGATGGCCCAGGTGGCGACCAGGTAGGTCCAGGCGGTGATCGGCATGAGCTTCTTCAGCCCGCCCATCCGCCGCATGTCCTGCTCGTGGTGGCACCCCAGGATCACCGAGCCCGACGCGAGGAAGAGGGTGGCCTTGAAGAAGGCGTGCGTGAGCAGGTGGTAGCTGCCGGCCCAGTAGGCGCCCACGCCAACGCCCACGAACATGAAGCCGAGCTGCGACACCGTGGAGTAGGCCAGCACCTTCTTGATGTCGTACTGGAAGAAACCGATGGTGGCGGCGAAGATCGCCGTGAGCACGCCGACGATCGCCACCCAGCCCATGGCGGTAGGGGACATGGCGTACAGGTAGCTGAGCCGGGCCACCATGTAGACGCCGGCCGTGACCATGGTCGCGGCGTGGATGAGGGCCGATACCGGCGTCGGACCGGCCATGGCGTCGGGTAGCCAGACGTAGAGCGGGAGCTGCGCGCTCTTGCCCATCGCACCCACGAACATGAGGATGCCCACCAGCGTCATGAGGGCGATGCCCCAGAGCTTCTGGTGACGAAGGTGCTCGCCCACCCCGGTTCCCTCGATGACCACCTGGTCGCGCAGCTCGCGGAAGTTGAGCGTGGGGCCGAGCTTGATGACCTGACCGTGGACGATGGCGTTCCGGGGGCCGGTGGACTCGAAGGCGTTCTTCGCGATCGGGTCGGCCTTGTAGCCGATCCCCGGTACGTAGGTGACCGAACGGGCGTCGGCGCGAGGCTCCCAGATGCCGCCCAGCGACCAGAAGAGCAGGAAGAGGCCCAGGATGAAGCCGAAGTCGCCGAACCGGTTCACCACGAAGGCCTTCATGCCGGCCTTGGCCTTCTCGATGTCGGTGTACCAGAAGGCGATGAGCAGGTAGGAGGCCAGGCCGACGCCCTCCCAGCCGAAGAACATCACGGCGAAGTTGTCGCCCATGACCAGCAGCAGCATCGCGAAGACGAAGAGGTTGAGGTAGGCGAAGAAGCGCCAGTACGACGGCTCGTCGGCCATGTAGCCCACGGAGAACACGTGGATGAGCGTGCCGATGAAGGTGATGATGAGCACCATCATCATCGACAGCGGGTCGAGGGCGAACGCCAGGTCGAAGGTCAGCTGACCTGCGGTCATCATGTTCCAGAGCGTGTTCTGGAGGAACCGCTCGCCGGCCGGCAGGGCGAGCAGCTGCGCGAAGGCTCGCAGCGCCACCAGGAACGACAGGGTCATCGTGCCGATGGCGATGTAGTGGTTCCACCTCTTGCCCAGGGTCCGCTGGATCCGGATGCCGACGAGCGAGTTGATGAGCGCGCCGATGGCCGGAAAGAGCGGGATGAGCCAGAGGTACCCCGCCTGGTGGACCACGGTGGGTCCTAGCTGCTGGATGGCGTGTTCCATCTCACTCTCGCATCAGGTCCGCGGCGCGGACGTCGATGGTCTTGAAGGTGTGGAAGATGCTCAGGACGATGGCCAGTCCCACCGCGGCCTCGGCCGCAGCAAGGACCACCACGAAGAGGGCGAAGGTCTGGCCGGCCATGCCGCCGACCACGAAGCGGTTGAAGGCGACGAGGTTCACGTTGGCGCCGTTGAGCATGAGCTCGACGCCCATCAGGATGGCCACCGCGTTGCGCCGGGTGAGCACCGTGAAGAGCCCGGCCGCGAAGAGCAGCGCGGCGACGGCCAGGAAGTGGGAGAGGGTGGGGATCATGGGCGTCTCCGGCCTACTCGGCCCGGATCTCCTTGCGGGCGATGACGATGGCGCCGATGAGGGTGGCGAGGAGGATCAGGGAGGCGAGCTCGAACGGGAGCAGCCACTGCTGGAGGAGTCCGTGACCGAGAGGAGCGGTGGTGGGACCGCTGGCCACTGCACGCGTGACCCAGGGGACCTCGAAGGCCACCAGCAGCAGCAGGGCCAGCAGCACGGCGGAGAGGAGGGCGCCGCTGGCCCAGCCCAGGCTGGCGTTGGAGACGTTCACCTCGCCGATGCGGTTGGTGAGCATCACCGCGAAGAGGATCAGGACGAGGACGCCTCCGATGTAGATCATCACCTGGGCCACTGCCAGGAAGTCGGCGGAGAGGAAGACGTAGAGCCCCGACACGCCGAGCAGCGAGGCGAGCAATCCCAGCGCGGAGTAGAGGATGTTCCTGGAGAAGGCGACGCCACCGGCGCCGCCGACGGACAGCGCCGCCAGGAAGTAGAAGACGCCGTCGGCCAGGGTGAACGGACCGGCAAGCTGGCGGGACGAACCGGCCGCGAGCGCCGGCGAGAGACGCGCCGAGAAGAGGGCCACGGCGGCGATGACGGCCGCGCTTCCGAGGGTCCAGGCGATGAGCTTGTTCACGGGTCGCATGAGGGTCTCTCGGTCAGGACTTGGGCTCGTCCGGCTTGGGCGCCGGAACGGGGGCCGGAACGGGGGAGGCCGCGACAACTGCTGCCGGCGCGGCGGCCGCGCCCTCGGGGGGCTTGGGGGCGGCGGGCTTGGCAGCCGGAGCCGGCTTGGCCGGCGGCGGAGGAGGGGGCTTCAGCGGGACGGGCGTCAGGTAGGTCGTGCCTGGCGCGTCCCACCGTCGCCGGGCGATCAGCTCGAGCACCAGCGAACCGAGCGGCGCGCGGGGGAAGTAGGGAGCGCCCTTGTCCACCTTGTAGACCGGGAACGGAGCCAGCGGGTCGGCCCAGCGGAAGACCAGGTTTCGAATCGACCGCTGGGTGCCCTCGAACTCGCGGGTGTGCTGGATGGCGCCGGTGGGGCAGGGCTCGACGCAGAGGCCACAGAACATGCACTTGGCCTCGTCGATGTCGAACTGGCTGACCACGCGCTGCTTGGGGTTGGCCGGGTCCTTGTCCAGCTCGATCTGGATGCAGCTGATGGGGCAGGCGCGCTCGCAGGCCTGGCAGCCGGTGCAGATGCTCGCGTCCACCTCGAGGAAGCCGCGGTAGCGGGCAGGGAGCACGGCCTGCACCGGCAGGTCCATGCGATCGGGGTACTGGATGGTGATGGGTCGCCGCAGCACCTGCGAGAGGGTCACCGACATCCCGTGCCAGAAGGAGGTCACGGTGTCGCGGATGTTGCCGACGTATGAGCTGGCGGTGAGGGGCATGGCGGGCGGTTCCTACCAGTTCGAGAGGTCGACGCGCTCGTGCGCGATGAGCGAGACGTTGTCGCGGGTCTGCTTGAGGAAGCGCCAGGTGGCGTAGAGGAACGCCGCGAAGACGACCACCGCCGTGACCTTCTCGACGAGCGGGGCCCAGACCACCACCATCTGCCAGAGCAGCGTGAAGAGCATGCAGAGGAAGCCGGCCGGGACCAGGTACTTCCAGCAGAGCTGCATCATCTGGTCGACTCGGATGCGTGGAAGCGTCCAGCGGATCCAGATGATCACGTTCACCTGGATGAGAGTCTTCAGGGAGAAGACGCCCAGCGAGACGAACTGCAGCGCCCACCAGCCCCAGGCCGGGAATGCGCCGGTTCCGCGGACAGCCGCCCAGTCCTGTGCGGTGACCCCGGGGATCTGCCAGCCGCCCAGGAAGAGGGTGGTCGTGACCGCGCCGATGATCCAGAGGTTGGCCCACTCGACCAGGAAGTAGAGGGCGAACCGGAAGCCCGAGTACTCGGAGAGGTAGCCGGCCACGAGCTCGGACTCGGCCTCGGCCAGGTCGAAGGGCGTGCGGTTGCCCTCGGCGAGCTGCGAGATGAAGAGGATGACGAAGGCCACGGCCGCGGCCGGGTTGCGGAAGAAGAACCACTCCCAGGGCCATCCGCCCTGGGCCTGGATGAGCCCCTGGGTGGAGAGCGTGCCGGCCATGAGCACCGGGACGAGGATGGCCAGGCCGGCCGGGACCTCGTAGCTGATGATCTGGGCGGCGGCGCGCATGGCGCCGAAGAGCGCCCACTTCGAGTTGGAGGACCACCCGGAGAGGATGATGCCCACCACGGCGAGCGAGGTGACGGCCAGGATGTAGAAGATGCCGACGTTGAGGTCTGCCACCACGATGGCCTGGCCGGCGGGCAGGGCCACGAAGACCAGCGTCATGCCGGCCACCACGAAGTACGGTGCCGCGCGGAAGAGCACCGAGTCGGCCTCGGCGGGGATCAGGTCCTCCTTGAAGAGGAGCTTCACGGCGTCGGCGATCCACTGGAAGAAGCCGCCCACGCCCACGCGGTTCGGGCCGATGCGGCTCTGGATCCGGCCAGCCACGCGCCGCTCGTACCAGGAGAAGATGCCGCCCGAGATGGCGGCGAAGGTGAACATGACGATCCCGGCCAGGAACAGCGCGATCGCGTAGGTCCACTGGGTCCCCGCCCAGGTCGCCGGGTCATGGCCGAGCTTCTCGCGGATGAAGGCGTCGAAGACCGGCTTGTGGACCATGGGGATGACGAAGACGAGCAGGCTCGCCAGCAGGACCGGGATGCCGACCGCGCCGGCGATCGACGCGCCGAGGAGGAGCTTCTTGGTGCCGGGCTTCGGGAAGGCGAAGGAGAATTGGGCCATGGTCAGCGATCCGTCTCGGGTGCCACCACGTCGAGGGAGGCGATGAGGGCCACGAGGTCGGCGACCATCAGGCCGGGAGAGATGTCCTCGATGATTCCCATCGCCATGAAGGAGCCGGTGCGCGCCCTGACCCGGTAGGCCCGCTCGGTGCCGTCGGAGACCAGGTAGTAGGCCATCTCGCCCCGGGCCGACTCGATGCGCGACTGCGCCTCCCCGGCCTCCGGCTTGATCTTGCGGGAAACCTTGGCCTGCACGTCGCCCTCGGGCATCTTCTCGAGAGCCTGCCGGACGATGCGAGACGACTGCGCCATCTCCAGCACGCGAACGTAGTACCGGTCGAAGCAGTCGCCGACCGCGCCGGCCCAGCCCCGCCCCACCGGGACCTCGAACTTGAAGTCGGGATAGGCGCCGTAGGGCAAGTCCCGCCTCAGGTCCCAGTCGATGCCGCTGCCGCGCAGGTTGGGTCCGGAGAGGCCGTAGTCGATGGCCTGCTCGCGCGAGATGACGGCCACGCCACCCAGTCGCTTCTTGTAGATCTCGTTCCAGGTGATGAGCCGGTCCCACTCCTGGACCGAGCTGTCGAAGCGGTCGAGGTACTTGATCACCTTGTCGCCCCAGCCCTCGGGCATGTCGAAGGCCACGCCGCCGATGCGGTGGTAGTTGTAGGTGAGGCGCGCGCCGCAGAGGGCCTCGAGCAGGTCGTTGATGATCTCCCGCTCGCGCAGCGCGTAGACGAGCGGGGTCACCGCGCCGATGTCGGTGGCCATGGTGCCGATCGAGACCAGGTGGCTGGCGATGCGGTTCAGCTCGCAGGAGATGGCCCGGAGGTAGAGGGCCCGGGGCGGGACCTGCACCTTGATGAGCTTCTCCACCGCCATGGCGTACCCCTCGTTCGCGAACATGGCGGCGAGGTAGTCGATGCGGTCGGTGTACGGCATGTAACCGGGGTAGCCGACCATCTCGCCGATCTTCTCGAGCGAGCGGTGCAGGTAGCCGATGTCCGGGATGGCCCGCTTCATCACCTCGCCGTCGGTCTCGACGAGGAAGTTGAGCACGCCGTGGGTGGACGGGTGCTGCGGACCGAAATTGACGAGCATCTCCTCGTTGTTCCGATCCAGGCGGCGCAGGACGAGCTTGGACATGGCGGGTCCTCTAGGCCTTCGGAGCGGGCGGCGGGGCGGGAGGGGCGGGCGGGGGCCCGGCCGCCGGAGGCGCCGCCGGGGCTGCCGCAGGGGGCGGAGCCGGCAGGAGGAGGGGGCGGTGGCGGGTGGAGCTTCATGTGCTCGGCCACCCGAACGAGATCGATGCGGCGCAGCTCGACGAGCGGGTTCTCGCGGAGGTTGGGGAATCCCGTGGAAGCCCCCGGCCTCCTGGTAGTCCTTGCGAAGCGGGTGCCCGACCCAGTCGTCGGGGAGCATGACGCGGCGCAGATCGGGGTGCCCGGTGAACCCGACGCCGAAGAGGTCGTAGACCTCCCGCTCCAGCCAGTTGGCTGCCTTCCAGACGCATTCCACCGTGTCGACCACCGGGTCAGCACGGTCCGCCTCGACCTTGAGGACGATGCCGTGGCGGTGCGGGAAGGACTGGAGGTGATAGACGACCTCGATGACGTTTCGCTTCGGCCAGTCGACCGCGGTCAGGTCCTCGAGGAAGTCCATCTCGATGCCCGGCGCCGCCTTCAGCCAGGCGCAGACCTCGACGATGCGGGAGGCCTTCACGACCGCGAACGCGTCGATCTTGGGTTCGGAGAGCGGGCCGATGGCCTCGCCGAAGGCTTCCTGGAGCTTCTGGTGGATCTCGATGGCGTTCATCGTGTCTCCCGGAGGCTAGGCCTTGCCGCCGGCGGAAAGGGGCGCGGGGGCGCGGCGCTTGTCCTTCCACCGCTCGCGCATCACCAGATCCTGGAGGCGGAGCAACCCCTCCGTCAGGGCCTCCGGTCGGGGCGGGCAGCCCGGGACGTAGACGTCCACCGGAACCACCTTGTCGACTCCCTTGCAGACCGAGTAGGCGAGCTGGAAGAGACCGCCGCAGTTGGCGCATGAGCCCATCGAGATGACGTACTTGGGCTCGGCCATCTGGTCGT
This sequence comes from uncultured delta proteobacterium, assembly GCA_963700085.1. Classification (GTDB taxonomy): domain Bacteria; phylum Myxococcota; class Myxococcia; order Myxococcales; family Anaeromyxobacteraceae; genus CAIOAK01. The sequence goes on along the minus strand of CAVOWI010000012.1, from coordinate 224,512 downwards.
AGAGCAGCTTCAGCCGCTCGGCCATCTTGTAGGTCAGGGTGCCGGCCACGATCATGAAGTCGGCCTGGCGCGGGGTGGCGCGGAACACGGCGCCGAAGCGGTCGGCGTCGGCGCGAGGGCCGCCGAACTGCATGAGCTCGATCCCGCAGCAGGCCAGGCCGAAGAGCAGGTAATGCAGCGAGTTGGCGCGGGCCAGGTTGATGATCTTGTCGAGCTGGCTGGTGTGGGCGAAGACGACGTCGCCGCCCATCTCCGCGTCCATGGTGTCTCGGTTGGCCATTGGGTTCTCTCCGGAGATCAGGCGGCCTTGGAAACAGGAGTCGCGACGCCCTCGTCGGGGCCGTCGTCCACGACCGCCAGCTTCTTCACCCACTCGAGATCCCCGCTGGCCCAGACCCAGACGAGCCCGACCACCAGGATGGCGATGAAGAGGAAGAGCTCGACGAAGGCTACCCAGGCGAAGGCGGGGCCAGCGGCCACCCAGTCCTTGTAGACGACCGCGACAGGGAAGGTCAGGGCCAGGTCAACCTCGAAGATCTCGAAGACCAGGGCCACCAGGTAGAAACGGGGGTTGAAGTTGAACCAGGCGCGGCCGATGGGCTTCTCGCCGCACTCGTAGATGAGCGACTTGTCGTCCGACGGGAAGGACGGACGGATGAACTTGAAGCCGAAGAGCAGCCCGAACGGCAGCAGCACCGCGACGGCAGCGAAGGCGAGAACGGCGGCGAACTGATAGCCCATGGAAAAGACCTCTGCGGCGGGCGATGGGAGGGCTCCAAAGAGGGCGCGGAGTCTACAGTCCTCTTCGATGGAGTCAAGCGTCGAATCCGGGACATGAGGCGGTGATTCCGCTTGACGAAACACATGCATACAGGCAGTTAGGAGCACCTTGCCCCCTCGCCCGGTCGCGCCATGACAACAGCCCTGCAGAGCTATTTCCCGCTCGCGGTCGTCATCGTACTCGCAGTGATTCTGGGGCTCACGCTCCTGGGTCTCGGCGAACCTCCTCGGGCCCCGCCGGCCCAACGAGGCCAAGTCGAGTCCCTTCGAGTTCGGCTCCCTCCCGTCCGGCCTGGCCCGCGACCGATTCGACGTGAAGTTCTACCTGCTTGCCCTGCTCTTCGTGGTCTTCGACGTCGAGGCGGTCTTCATGTATCCCTGGGCGGTGTCGCTCGGGGAGCTGGGGTGGCCGTCCTTCGTGGTCATGGCGATCTTCGGCGCCACCTTGATTGTCGGCCTGGTCTACGTCTGGAAGAAGGGCGCCATCGACTGGAGCCGGGAGTGACCATGTCCGCGACCTCGGATCTCGACCTCGTCCCGGCCATCGCCACCAGGCGCGAGGACGCCCTCTCCGGCCTGGAGAAGATGGTCTCGAAGGGGCTGGGCTGGGCCCGCAAGTACAGCCTCTTCCAGTACCCGTTCGTCACGGCCTGCTGCGGCATGGAGTTCATGGCGGTGGCGGCGGCCCGCTACGACCTCGACCGCTTCGGCGCCGCGCTTCCCCGGTTCTCGCCGCGCCAGGCCGACCTGCTCATGGTGGTGGGCACCGTCAACGTGAAGCAGGCCCCCATCCTCCGGCGGGTCTACGACTCGATGGCCGACCCCAAGTGGGTCGTGGCCTTCGGGGTCTGCGCCTCGTCCGGCGGGTTCTACGACAACTACGCCACCGTGCAGGGCATCGACCGGATCATCCCGGTCGACGTGTACATCCCGGGATGCCCGCCTCGTCCGGAGCAGGTGCTCGACGGCATCATCCTCCTGCAGCAGAAGATCCAGGATCAGCCCCACAAGCTCATCGACCGCGAGAAGCCGGCGCTCCCGGCCAAGGGGTAGACCGTGTCCCAGGCCGCACTCCAGAGGCTGAAGGAGCGTTTCCCCGACGCCGTGACCGAGGCCTATACCGGCCCGGGCGGCGACGACGTCGCCCTCGTGAAGAAGGAGTCGATCGAGGAGGTCTGCCGGTTCCTCAAGTCGGACCCGGAGACGGCCTTCGACATGGCGCCCTACATCACCGCCGTCGACTACATGGGCTCCGAGCCTCGCTTCGAGCTCGTCTACCAGATGTACTCGACGACGAGGAACCACCGGCTGCGGCTCCGGGTGGGCGTGCCCGAGTCCGACCCGGTGGTCCGCAGCGTGACGCCGCTCTGGAAGGGCGCCAACTGGTACGAGCGCTACTGCTGGGACCTCTACGGCATCCGCTTCGAGGGGCATCCCGACATGCGACGGCTCTACATGTACGAGGAGTTCGTCGGGCACCCCCTGCGCAAGGATTACTCGCTGCGCGGCCGCCAGCCGCTCATCCCGGAGCGGCAGGTGGACGAGCCCTTCCGCGGCCCCGGCCCCTCCGGCAGCTAGGCGAGAAACCATGTCCAAGGCCACCGAGACCGCCGTCCATCCCGTCCCCGCCGCGGCCAGTCCGCTCGACGCGCCCTTTCCGACGAAGCGGATGCTCGTCAACCTCGGCCCCAGCCACCCGGCCATGCACGGCACGGTGCGCGCGGTGGTCGAGCTCGACGGCGAGGCCGTCCACGCCATGAAGCTGGACATCGGCTTCCTGCACCGGGGCTTCGAGAAGTCCTGCGAGAACGTCACCTGGACGCAGGTCTTCCCGTACACCGATCGCCTCAACTACGTCTCGTCGATCATGAACAACGTCGGCTACGCGCTGGCGGTCGAGAAGCTGGCCGGCCTCCAGGTCCCGGAGCGGGCCCAGTACCTGCGCGTGATCACCTCCGAGCTTCACCGGATGTGCGACCACCTGACGCTCATCAGCGCCATGGGTCTCGAGCTGGGCGCCATGACCGTGCTCATCTACGGGATGGAGGCCCGCGACCTGATCTGGGACCGGCTCACCGAGCTCTGCGGCGCGCGGCTCACGTCCAACTACGCCCGGGTCGGCGGGGTGTCCCGCGACGTGCCGCCCGGGTGGAACGAGAAGGTGCTGCGCATCCTCGACCGCACCGAGGCCCTGCGGGTCGAGATCGACCGGCTGCTCACCCGCAACCGCATCGTCATCGACCGCACCCGGGGCACCGGCGTCGTGTCCCGCGAGGACGCCATCGACTACGGCTTCACCGGCCCGTGCCTGCGCGCCTCCGGAGTGTCCTACGACGTGCGCAAGGCGTCGCCCTACCTGGTCTACGATCGGCTCGATTTCGACGTCCCGGTCGGGTCGAACGGCGACAACTTCGACCGCTACCTGATGCGCATGGAGGAGATGAAGCAGTCGGACCGGATCGTGCGCCAGTGCTTCGACCAGATGCAGCCGGGCGCCATCGCCGCCGACGACTCGCGCTACGTGCTTCCCCCGAAGCCCGAGGTCTACGGGTCCATCGAGGGGGCCATGGCCCACTTCAAGATCATCATGGAGGGGATCAAGGTCCCGGCCGGCGAGGCCTACGCCTACGTCGAGGCCGCCAACGGCGAGCTGGGATTCTACGCGGTCTCGGATGGCAGCGGCCGCCCCTACAAGCTGGGCGTGCGCGCCCCGGGCTGGAACATGCTCATGGCGCTGCCGCAGATGATGGAAGGCAAGCTCCTCGCCGACCTCATCCCCACCTTCGACACCATCAACATGATCGGCGGCGAGGTCGAGCAGTAGCGCCCCGCACGACCCGCGAAACCGGAGCCCGAGATGGCCGAAGAGACGAAGCCAGCCGACGCCGCGCCCCCCAAGCCGGCGCCTCCCCCGGGGCCCCCGCCGCCCAGGAACCCCGGCCTGGTGACCTTCACCATCGACGGGCGGGAAGCGGTGGTGAAGCCGGGGACCAACCTCATCGAGGCAGCCGCCTCGGTGGGCGTGTCCATCCCGTACTACTGCTACCAGAAGCGGCTCTCCATCGCCGCCAACTGCCGCATGTGCCTGGTGGAGATGTCGAACGCGCCGGGCGGAAAGCTCATGCCGGCCTGTCAGATGACCGCGGCGGAGGGAGTCTCCGTCCGCACTGATTCACCCAAGGTGAAGGAGCAGCAGCGGGCCACGCTCGAGTTCCTGCTGGTGAACCACCCGGTCGACTGCCCCATCTGCGACCAGTCGGGCGAGTGCAAGCTGCAGGACTACTACATGCAGTACAACGCCACCGCCTCCCGCCTCGACGTCCCCAAGGTGAAGCTCCAGAAGCGGGTCAAGCTCGGGGCGCTGGTGGTGCTCGACCAGGAGCGCTGCATCCTCTGCACCCGCTGCGTGCGCTTCATGTCGGAGATCCGCAAGAACCCGCAGCTCGGCGTCGACAACCGCGGCAGCCACTCGGTCATCGCCACCGCGCCCGGCCTGCCGCTCGACGACCGGTACTCGGGCAACGTGGTCGACCTCTGCCCGGTGGGCGCGCTCACCTCCACCGACTTCCGCTTCCGCGGCCGGGTCTGGTTCCTCTCCAGCGCCCGCTCGCTCTGCACCGGGTGCGCCCGCGGCTGCAACGTCTTCCTCGACTACATGCGGGACGGGGTCTACCGCTACCGCCCCCGGGAGAACGACCTCGTCAACCAGGAGTGGATGTGCGACGAGGGGCGCCTCTCCTACAAGCCCTTCAACGACGACCGCGTGCTGGCGGCCCGGGTCGGAAGGTCGAACGTCCCCCGGGCCCAGGCCGTCGCCGAGGCGGCGCGCCTGCTCCGCGTCCACGCCGGGCAGGGGACGCTGGCGCTGCTGGCCTCACCGGTGGCCTCGCTCGAGGATCTGCTGGCGGCGGCGCTGGTGGCCCGCGACGGGCTCAAGCTCTCGGAGATCTACGTGGGCGGTCGCCCCGACGGCTGGCACGACGACTTCCTGCGGCGGGCCGACCAGAACCCGAACCGGGCCGGCCTGGCCCTGGTGGCCAAGGCCTTCGGACTCGCAGTGAAGTCGGCTTCCGACCTCGCCGACGCGGTCGCGTCGGGGAAGGTGAAGGGCGTCTGGGCCGTGGGGGCGGAGCTGCCGGCCCCGGCGCTGGCCTCCGCGCTCGGCAAGGCAGAGGCGCTGGTGGTCCAGGCCACCAACGAGGGAGATCTCGCCGCCGCCGCCACCGTGCTGTTGCCGGCCTCGCCGGCGCCCGAGTCGGACGGGACCTTCGTCAACTTCGAGGGGCGCGCCCAGCGCGTCGAGCTCGCCTACTGGCCGCGGGGAGAGTCGCTTCCGCACTGGGGGCTCTCGGCCGAGATTGGCCGGGCGCTCGGGCTGGTCTCGCGCTGGGCCAGCGCGCGCCAGCTCTTCGAGGACCTGGGGCGCCGGGTGGCGGACCAGCTCCCGGGGTACGCGTGGAACTCGCTGCCGTCCGTGGACCGGCGCAAGGGGCTCATCCCGCTGGCCGCCGGAACCGTGGACGGGCGCCTTCCCGGACAGCGCGAGCGGATGCCGCTCGACCAGAGCGGCAACGTCCAGTGGACCCGGCTGCCCAGCTCCCGGGAGGAGACGCCGTGAAGCGATTCTTCGGGATGTGGGCCGTCATCGGCGCGGTGCTCGCCGGCCTGGTGGGGATCTTCTACGCCTTCTACGTGCTGGCGGCCCTGGGCGCCAAGGGCGCCGTGGCGCTGGGCCTGCCGGGCTTCTTCGGCAGCTCGATCGTGAACGCGGTCACGCTCATGGCGGTCACGCTCATGACGCTGGCGGCGCTTCTCACCGTGGCCGAGCGCAAGTGGTCGGCCGCCATGCAGGACCGCATCGGCGCCAACCGCATCAAGGTCTTCGGCTCCGCGCTGGGCGGCGTCCCCTACCTGCTGGCCGACGCGCTCAAGATGCTCACCAAGGAGTCCACCTTCCCCGCGGCGCGCTCCAAGTTCCTCTTCGAGCTGGCGCCGGTCCTGGCCTTCTCTCCCACCTTCGCCCTCTTCGCGGTCATCCCGGTGGGTCCGGAGGTGCTGGTCTTCGGCCAGAACGTGGGAATGTGGGTCGCGAACCCCGACGCCGGCTTGCTCTGGATCTTCGCGCTGGCCGGCATCTCGGTCTACGGCACGACGCTGGCCGGCTGGGCCTCCAACAACCGCGTGGGGCTCCTCGGCGCGGTGCGGGCCAGCGCCCAGATGATCAGCTACGAGGTCTCGCTGGGCCTGTCGCTGGTGGGCGTGATGATCGCCTACAGGACGGTGAGCCTGCAGCAGATGGCCATCGCCCAGGGCGCCGCCGTCCTCGGTCCCGTGCCGGCTCTGGGCATCCTGCTCCAGCCCCTCGGCTTCCTGGTCTTCTTCACGAGCGCCTTCGCCGAGACCAAGCGCGCGCCGTTCGACCTGCCCGAAGGGGAGAGCGAGATCGTCGGCTACTTTCTCGAGTATTCGGGCATGAAGTTCGGCCTGCTCTTCCTGGCCGAGTTCGTGGAGATCGCAGTCCTCGCCGCCGTGACCGCGGCGGTCTTCCTGGGCGGGTGGCACCCGATCTTCTTCGAGGGCTGGATGAAGGCCAACCTTCCCCCGGTGCTCTTCGCCGCGGTGTGCGCAGCCAGCTTCCTCGCGAAGGTGATCTTCCTGACCTGGCTGCAACTCATCATCCGCTGGCTGCTGCCCCGTTTCCGGTACGACCAGATCCAGGGCCTGTGCTGGAAGCTCCTGCTCCCCGCCGCCATCGCGAACGTCTTCGTGACCGGCGCGGCGGTGCTCATCGACCCGACGCTCACGCTCCTGGCCTGGATCGGCGTGGCCGAGATCGCGCTCATCTTCGGGATCACGCTGGCGTCGAGCAAGCCACAGCCTGCCGGCCACGCCCACGGCGACGCCCACGGACACGCCGCCCCCGCCGCGGGACACTGACGCCATGCCCTACCAGCTCGAGAACCAGCCAGCCAACGTCCGCGAGAGCATGTACTTCCCGGAGATCTTCCGGGCCATCGGGCTCGTCGTGACCACCTTCTGGCGCAACGCCTTCTTCTCCCGCGACGAGAACCCCGACATCCTCGAGCGCGACCGCAGCAGGAACCGCGTCTCCACCATCCAGTATCCGGAGGAGAAGGCGCCGTACCCACCCGGCTACCGCGGCTTGCACCGGCTCGTGCCCCGTCCCGACGGAAGCCCGCGCTGCGTGGCCTGCTTCATGTGCGCCACCGCCTGCCCGGCGCAGTGCATCTACATCGAGGCCGGCGAGGTCGAGGGCGACCCCATCGAGAAGTATCCGAAACAGTTCGTCATCGACGAGCTGCGCTGCGTGGTGTGCGGCTTCTGCGTCGAGGCCTGCCCGAAGGACGCCATCCGCATGGACACCGGCGACCACCCGCCGCCGACCTACACGCGCGAGGGGCAGATCTACGACGAGAAGCGGCTCCTCCGAGGACCGCCGGTCTCGTACGAGAAGGACCCCTGGCTGGTGAGGCCCTCCAGGCTCTCGGAGGCCATGCTGAAGCTCGACCGCGCCGCAGCGCGCCCGTACGGCGTGGACGGCGGCGACGAGTACGCCCAGACACCGGGCTTCTCCGTGCGCCAGCTGGCAGCCGAGGCAAGGGCGCGGGGAGAGACCAAGTAGCCGCCAGGGTCGGGTGATCCGTTTCACCAGGTGAAACGCGACAGCCATGTCGCGGTTCAACCGGTTGAACCACTCGTTGGGTTACCGGGAGCCGTCTCGTGGGTGGGGACGGGGACCCAAAGCGCTTTGGAAGGCGACGCGACTCAGGCTTGCGGGATCTCCCCTTCGGGGAGATCCCGCTGTTGTATCGGCGCGACCCGTTGCAGGAAGAGGAACCCGGGAGCCGCCAGCAGGGCTGCGCAGAGGAAGAACCACTCGTACCCCAGGTGCTCGGCCATCCAGCCGCTGGGCGGCCCGCTGAGCGTGCGCCCCAGCCCGAACAGGCTGGAGAGCAGCGCGTACTGCGTGGCGCTGTAGCGCCGATCGCAGAGCCGGGTGATGTAGGCCAGCAGCGCCGAGGTGGCCATTCCCTGGGAGGCGTACTCGCCCGCCACGGCGACGTAGGTCGCCACCCGCGTCAGGGCCGAGACCGAGGCGTCCCCGCAGAGGAGCACGTCGGTGGCGCCCGGGTGGGTGGCCGCCGCCAGCGCGTAGAGGAGGTTTCCTCCTGCCTGGGCGAAGCCGAAGACCCACAGGGCGCGCCCGATCCCCAGCCGGGTCATCAGCGCGGCGCCCGCACCGGCGCCGGCGATGGTGGCTGCGGTGCCGATGGTCTTCACCATCAGTCCGATCTCGGCGTTGGAGAAGCAGAGGTCCTTCAGGAACGGGTTCACCATCGACCCGCCCAGGTTGTCTCCGAACTTGTAGAAGACCAGGAACAGGGCGACCTCGACGGCGCGGCGACGCTGGAAGAAGTTCCGGAACGGCTGGACGACCGCCTCCTGGAAGGTGCGGGGCGCTACCGCGACGACGCGGGGTTCCGGGGCGGCCAGGGTGAGGAGGACCAGTCCGGCGAAGACGGCGCCGAGGGAGCCGAAGACCCACGGCCAGGGCACCCACTCCGACGCGAAGATGGCCAGCGCGCCCGCCGCCAGCATGCCGATGCGGTACCACATGATGCGCAGGCCGCTGGCCGGGCCGACCTCGTCCGCTTCCAGGACCTCCACGGTGTAGGCGTCGAGCGCGATGTCCTGGGTGGCGGACAGGAAGGCAATGCCGAGCGCGAGAACGGCCACGCCGGTGGCCGCGCCGGCCGTGAGCACCTCGTGGCCGGACGGTCCGGGTACGAGGTGGCGTGCGACGTAGGCGGCGAGCCCCCCGAGCGCAGCGGCCAGGGCGAGCTGCATGGCGGCGATCCAGCCCCGGCGCCGTCCCAGCCAGGGCAGGGAGAAACGATCGACGAGCGGCGCCCAGAGGAACTTGAAAGCCCAGGGCACCGAGACGATCTGGAGGAGGCCGATGGTCTTCAGGCTCACGCCGGCGCCGCGCAGGAACACCTGAAGGGTGTTCATGACGAAGCCGAGCGGCATGCCAGACGAGAGCATGAGAAGGCCGGCGAACTGGACGCGGCGGCTTCGCAGGGCGGACATCGGCGCGGACTGTACCGCGCGCTCCCGGACGGGCGAAGGAAATGGAGAGTCCCCGTGGCGGGGATCAGGCTGCCGGGCGAACCTTCGCGGCGAACTCGGCTGGCCGGCAGCGTGTTCAACACCTCGCCCCGGGTGACCCAGGCCCGGCGGGCGGTCATCACCGCGTAGGGCAGGTTGGACAGACCGGCCACCGAGTGGGCGTCGGTGGAGAGGACGATGGGGATTCCCCGCTCCCGCGCCATGCGAAGGTGGCGCGGCTCCATGTCGAGCCTGTGCGGGTCGCCGTTCACCTCGACCGCCACCCGGGAGGCGGCCGCCGCGTCGAGCACCCGATCCATGTCGAGTCCGTAGGGCTCGCGCTCGAGGAGGAGCCGGCCGGTGGCGTGCCCCCAGATCTTGAAGATGGGAAGCTCCATGGTCCGGACGAGCCGCCGGGTCATCTGCTCCGCGTCCATCTTCATCCGGGAATGGACGCTGGCGATGACGACGTCGAACCGCTCCAGGACGGCGTCGGGCCAGTCGAGAAGTCCGCTGTCGAGGATGTCGGCCTCGGTGCCCCGCAGCAGCCGGATCTTCACCTTCTCCTGGACCTGGGCCATCTCGTCCCACTGGGCCTTCAAGCGGTCCAGGTCGAGCCCGCCTGCGTAGCCCGCGCTGCGGCTGTGGTCGGTGATGGTGAGGTACGCCATGCCCATCTTCTCGGCGGCGCGGGCCATCTCCTCGAGCGGGGCCCGGCCGTCCGACCAGGTGGTGTGGACGTGGACCATGCCCTTCAGGTCGCCGAGCTCGACCAGGTCGGTGGGCAGCGTCCCGTTCATGGCCGCCTCGATCTCTCCCGTATCCTGGCGAAGCTCGGGTGGCACGAGCTGCAGTCCCAGGGCGCGGTAGACGTCCCCCTCCGAGGCGAGAGGCACCTTGCCGGCCCCGTCGAGCCGCTCCAGCCCCCATTCGCTCAGCGTGAAGCCCCTGTCCCGGGCCAGGGCGCGCAGCCGGACGTTGTGCTCCTTCGAGCCGGTCATGTGCTGGAGGAGGCTCGGAAACTCGTCCGGGGGAACGACTCGCAGGTCCACCGAGAGCCCTCCCTCGAGGCGCACGGTGGTCTTGGTATCTCCCCTTGCCGCCACCGATTCCACGCCAGGAAAGGCGACCAGCGCATCGGAGAGGAGACCCGGCCGGTGCGACCCGGCAACCACGTCGAGGTCGCCCACGGTCTCCTTCCAGCGGCGCGCGGAGCCGGCCAGCTCCACCTGCTCGGCGGCGCCGGTGGCCCGCAGGAAGCGGACCAGGTGTTCGCCGATCTCGCGTGCGTCGGAGAGCCGGATGCGGGTCGAGGCTGTCCGCATGCGGTGGATGCCCTCCAGGATCTTCTTCTCGGTCTTCTCGCCGAAGCCCTTCACCTCGCGGACGCGCCCGTCCAGGCAGGCGGATTCCAGCTCTGCCACGCTGCCGATGCCCAGCGCGGCGAGGAGCGCGGCGACCTTCTTCGGGCCGAGGTCCGGAATGCGCAGCATCTCGCCCACGCCGGCTGGAAAGTCCGCACGCAGCCGATCGAGGGCCTCGAGCCGGCCGGTCCGGAAGAGCTCCTCGATCTTCTTCCCCAGCGCCTCGCCGATCCCCGGCAGGTCGGTGAGGGTGCCGGCCGCGATGACCTCGTCGAGGTTTCCGGGCAGTTCCTCCAAGGCGCGCGCTCCGTTCTCGTAGGCGCGGACCTTGAAAGGGTTCTCCCCCTTCACCTCGAGCAGCATCCCCATCTCACGCAGCGCCCGGGCCACGGCGATCTTGTCGGCCATTGACCGGTGTATAACCCTGGATTCCTCACATGACCCCGCGAACCATCTTCGCCGCGACCCTGGCGGGACTGTCGGTCGCCTGCGCTTCCGCGCCACCGGTTTCCTGGAAGGAAGTCCGCCCGCCCGAGGTCTACGTCGAAACCCTTCCCGAAGGCGCTCTGGTCTCCGCGAACGGGGTCGAGATCGGCAAGTCGCCGCTCTCCTTCCCGGTGCCGGAGGCCGTGACGACCTATCGGATCCGGGCATCGGCTCCGGGGTTCGAGCCGGCCGTCGCGGAGCTCTCCGGCTCCAGGCTGGCGGGAACCCGGCTCGACCTGGTGCTGCGGCCGGAGGGGTTCGGGACCCAGCGCCGCCTGGTCCCCGGCGAGCCGGTGGGTCTCGCCCAGGCCGCCTTCGCGCTCCTGCGGGCCAACCGGCCCGGCGACGCGCTGGCCTTCGCCCAGGCTTCCCTCGCGGCCGGCGACTCGCCCCAGGCCCACAAGATCTCGGGCGAGGCATACCGGCGCCTCGGGGATCGGAACAAGGCGGTACAGGAGCTGAGCATCTACCTCACCATGTCCCCCGACGCGCCCGACAGGAAGGCCGTCGAGCAGGCCATCGAGTCGGTGCGCAAGGACATCCCCATGGGACAGCCCAGGTTCGACCTGGAGTGACGGAGGCGCCCTGGGACACGAGGAACATCGTCGCGCGGGCTCCCGGCCGGTCCGGGTCTTCGTCGTCACCGCCTCCGACTCCCGCGGCGAGGCCGAGGACGAAAGCGGCGCCTTCCTGAGATCGGCGCTGACCTCGGCCGGACACGTGCTCGCCGGCTACCGCCTGGTCCGCGACGAGCCCGACGAGGTGCGAGCGGCGCTCGCAGCAGCCGCCGATGCCGGCGCAGAGGCGGTCGTCGTGAACGGGGGAACCGGGATCTCCGGGCGCGACCGGACCTACGAGGCGGTGGCGGGGTTGCTGGAGAAGCGGCTCGACGGCTTCGGCGAGATCTTCCGCTGGCTCTCCTTCCAGGAGATCGGCAGCGCGGCCATGCTCTCCCGCGCGGTGGCGGGAACGTGGCGGGGGCGGGTCGTCTTCTCGGTTCCCGGGTCGACCGCCGCCGTCCGCCTGGCGTGGGAGCGGCTCATCGCGCCGGAACTCGGCCACGTGGTCTTCGAGCTCGGCAAGCACGCGCCGCGCCCCGGCGGAGAATAGTGCCGCGCCGGACCCCGAGCGCATCGCGGGGCCGGGCCAGGCGTCTGGCCCCGATCCTCGACCGGTTCCAGCGCGGTTTCGACGCGGCGGCCCGCCTCGCCGCCGACCCCGTCGAGTTCCCACGCCGCTACGCCGATCGCTGGCGACGCCGAGGTGGCGGGACTTCTCGCCGCCTGCCTCGCGTACGGGCGGGCCGACGTATTCAAGCCGATGATCGAGTCGGTCCTGCGGGTCGCCGCCCCGTCCCCCGCCGCCTTCGCGGCTCGTCTCGCGCGGATACCCGACGCGGCCCCCCTGTCCGGATTTCGGTACCGGTTCAACACGGCCGAGGACGTGGCAGCGCTGCTCGCCGCGGCAGGATGGGTGAGGGACCGGCACGGGTCGCTGGGGGCGCGCTTCGCCGTGCTGCTCGAGCAGGCCACCGCCGATGGGGCCAGGGCGCCCCTGCGCGAGGCACTGGCGCTGTTCGCGGCCGAGTTGCGCGAGGCGCCGCCGGCGCTGGTGCTGCTCGCCCATCGGGGCGGACGCGGGCTCCGGCACCTCTGCCCCGATCCCCGGGCGGGAGGCGCCGCCAAGCGGTGGAACCTGTACCTGCGCTGGATGGTGCGCGGCCCCGATGGCGTCGACCTGGGCCTCTGGCGGGAGGTGCCCACCTCGGCGCTCGTGGTGCCGCTCGACACCCACGTGGCCCGGGTGGCGCGCCGCCTCGGACTGACCCGCCGGCGAGACCTCTCCTGGCGCACTGCAGAGGAGGTCACCGGCGCGCTGCGCCTCGCCGACCCCGGCGACCCGGTCCGCTTCGACTTCGCGCTCTGCCACCTGGGGATGAGCGGCCACTGTCCGCCGCGCAGGGACCCGGAGCGCTGCGCGACCTGCGTGCTCGCCGACGGATGCGAGGCGGGCGCCTTCAGCGCGCCGGGGCGTCGGGCGGCCCGAGGTAGCCGCAGCGCCAGAGCCGGAAGGTCGTGACCCGGTTCCCGCCCCGCTTCACCTCCAGGGGGGCCAGCGGAACGAGGGGAGCGCAGCGCTCGGTGCGCGCCGTGCACCACCCGGAGTCCCGGTCGTCGAGCACCAGGAGCACCTCGCGTCCGATCAGCGTCCGGGGGTCGGTCCAGAAGTCGTAGGCGAGTCCGGGCTCTCCGAAGGCGTTCGAGGACCAGGTCTCCGGCCGCCCCGGCAGGTTGAAGGCCAGCGTGCTTGCCGTCCGGTAGAAGCAGCCCACGATGGGCAGCGGAGCGCCGGCACCCTGCTCCTGCTGGACGCGCTCGGCCAGTGCCTTCCACCCCGCCGTGGTGTCGTCGCGGGCCGGGAAGGGCAGGGCGGGCACCAGCGGCATGAGGGTGAGGTAGACGGTCGCGAACGCGGCGAGCGACACGGTGGCGATCATGAGTCCTCGCCACCTGGCCGGCCGTTCCCGGTAGATGGCGACGGCGGCGAGAAGCGCGGTGGGGTAGACCGGAACCGCCCAGTTCATCTTCACCCAGTGGAACGGGGAGACCGCGATCCAGAGCAGCATCATGGGGACGGAGAAGAGGGCACAGAGCCGCATGGCCTCCTCGCGCCAGCGGCGCACCGAGACGGCCATGGAGACGAGAAGGACCAGGAAGAGCAGCGGCGAGACCACCAGCGCCTGCAGGCCGAAGAAGCGACCGATCAGCACCGGCTCGAGGTGCATGTCATGGCCGCGCTTGCCGAACTGGAAGCCGAAGCTCGCCCACCCGTGCGTGGCGTTCCAGATCACCACCGGCGAGAAGATCAGCAGGGCGAGGCCGGCGCCGATCCATGGATAGGGTGTGGCGAGCATCCGGCGCCCGCGCCGGTCGAGGAGCAGCGCGAGAAGGATCTGGGGCAGGAGCAGGAATCCCGTGTACTTGCCGAGGGCGGCCACGCCGGCGGCGGTGCCGGCGGCGAGCAACCAGGCCGGACGCTCCTCCTGCAGGGCACGGACCGTGAAGTAGAAGGCGGCGATCCAGCCAGCCACGAGCGGGGTATCGGGCGTGATGATGGTCTGCCCGATCGAGAAGAACGGGCTGACGAGCATCACCGCAGTGGCGGTGAGCGCCGCGCGGCTGCCGAGGAGGCGCCGGCCCGCCAGGAAGAAGAAGAAGCAGAAGACCGCCGACCACCCGGCCGCCGCCAGCCGAACGGTCCGCTCCGAGTCGCCGAGGAGGAGGGTGAAGGCCCGGATGGTCCAGGCCGCCGCTGGCGGGTGGTCGAAATAGGACAGGGCCGGGTGGCGCGAGTACTGCCAGTAATAGGCCTCCTGGGGACTGAGGGGCAGGAGCCCGGCGTAGGCGACGTGCAGGAGGGTCGAGAGGGCGACCAGCAGGGCTGCCGCGGCGGCGTCCGGCGGCCGGCGTTCGGGGGCGGGGGAGGCGCCTGCGGAGGTGGCGGGGGAGGTGGCGGGCAAACGAGTTCCGGGAGCTGGGGGCGCGGCTCAGAGGCGGCGCGCGGACTGGCGAAGCTCGAGGATGATTTGGCCGTCCCGGAAGACGCGGACCGTGCCGGTGGTCTGCGAGACGGTCACGGCGATGGCGCCCCGGATGGAGGCGGTCACGGCGGCGGCGGAGCGGTGGCGCGCCCCCAGCCCGGGGGGAGGCGGGCTTCGTTCTTCCCGGCCTGGAGGTAGCGGCCGGCGGCGAGCACCGTCCCGTCCTCGCGGATGACGAAGGCTCCGTCGAGAACGGCGAAGGTCTTGAGGGCCTCGCGGATGGTCGGGTCCATCACGTTGCGCTCCGACTCGCTCATGCCCTGGAAGGGGTTGAGGGTGATCTGGCGGCTCTGCTCCATCACCCGAGGGGCGGCGCCCACGATGAAGATCGTGCCCACGGGGTGCCCCTCGTAACCCTGGAATCCCACCTCGAGCGCGACGTGGATCACCTGCTCCATCACCTGGGCGCTGTGGGTCTCGGGAAGGTCGAGCGCGTTCACCTGCACGCGGTCCTCGTCGTCGTCGGCGCCGATCCGGATCCGCACCAGCGTGTCGAGGCTCTTGTCGTGTCCCGCCAGCGCGAGCACGGTGTCTCCCTCCTTCACCAATCCCTCGCTCTGGCAGGCGACGAGCGCCACCCGGACCTTCTCCACGCGGGAGTAGCCGAAGGGGGGGATGACGACGGCGGCGTACTTGCGCGAAAGGAGCTGGAGGGCGATCGCCTCGGAGGTCACCGCGTAGACCAGCTTGCGCTTGATGGGCCGCCCTCGCAGGTCGCTCGTCGCCAGCGGCGAGTCGCCCACGTAGACCAGCCGGTCCACCTCGGGGCGCGCCGCCAGCGCGAGTGCGGACTTCACGAAGGCCCGCTCGATCCGTCCGTCGGCCATGGAACGGGTCTAGACGAGGTCGGGGGCGATGTCCACACGCCCCGGGGTCGTCCTTGACAGTCGGGGGGGGCGCGACTAGCCTCCGCGTTCCTTTTTCCGAGCGGTCTCCGGCTGCTGCCCGGCGATCGACAGGGGTGGCGGCTTGAACAAGAAGGACCTGAAGCGGTTCAAGACGATGCTCGAGGAGTCGAGGCGCCAGCTCCTCGCCTCGGCGAAGAAGACGCTCTCCGAGGAGTCGAGCTTCGACACCAACGAGCTGCCCGACGAGATCGATCAGGCCTCGAGCGAGTACCAGCAGTCCATGATCTTCCGGCTGCGGGACCGTGAGAAGTTCCTGCTCGCCAAGATCGACAAGGCGGTCGTGCGGATCGAGGCGGGCACCTTCGGCATCTGCGAGCGCTGCGAGGAGGAGATCTCCCCCAAGCGGCTCGAGGCCCGTCCGGTGACCACGCTCTGCATCCGCTGCAAGGAAGAGCAGGAGCAGGCCGAGAAGAGCTTCGGCTAGTCGTGCCGGGCCAGGGGCCCCTCAGGCCTCGACCCGCAGGAGCTGCATCCCCACCAGGACCTGGTCCCCGGCCGCGATCTCGGTCGGCCCGTTCACGCGCACGAAGGTGCCGTTCGAGCTGCCGAGGTCGGTGAGGGTCACCGCCGCCTCGCCCACGTCGATGCGGGCGTGACGCCCCGAGACGTAGCGGTCGCCGGGGAAGCTCACGTCGACGCTCTCCCGACCCAGGCCGTTCGCGCCGGAGCGCAGCGGGATGACCTCGCCGAGCCCTCCGCCCTCGAGGAGCTGCACCAGTCGCGCCCGGAAGCCCGGGTCGGCCGATCCCCACGGAAGCGCCTCGACCGGGCTCGGGCCGGGCCGGGGCATGGGCTCCAGCCGAAGGAGCTGCCGCCCCAGGCGGATCTCGTCGCCGAAGGTGAGCGATCGGGGCGCTCGGACCCTCAGGAAGGTCCCGGAGGCGCTGCCCAGGTCCTCGACCCGGATCCGCCCTTCGCGCACCGTGAAGGCTGCGTGGCGCGGAGAGACCGAGCCATCGTCGGGGAGGAGCACGTCCCCCTCGCGACGCCCGCAGATGGTCACCTCCCGGTCCAGGGCATGGGCTGCCCCGGGCTGGCCGTCGTGCCGCACCAGGACCAGGCGGGCCGGAGCGCTGGCGACCGGCGCGGCGGGGACGTCGACGCGAGGGGACGACGGGTGGGTGGGGCGGCGCGCGGGCGGTGCCTCGGCGGTCTGGCCGCAGTGGCCGCAGAAGCGGAACGAGGCCGGCAACTTGGCACCGCAGCGGACGCAGGTCCGGTCGACGTCGGGGCGGAGCCCCAGGCCGCAGTCGTGGCAGAAGGCGAAGGAGGGGTCGTTCTCGCGACCGCAGCGCGGGCAGGTCGGCGCAGACGCCATGGTCGTTTACCTCTACCCCGCACGATCCTCATGGTCAAACACGCAGCCGATGCTACCCTTTCCCCCCATCCGGAAGCCGTGCCGAAGCGGCGGGAAGCCTGGGAGCCCTTGACGCGATCCACCCGAGCCGATCACCTGTCTCTTCCTGGTTCCCACCGCCGGTTCTGGGACGAGGCCGCCGCTTTCCTCCCACCCGATCGCATGATGTGCGACCCCTTCCGGACGCTGGCCTTCGGGACCGACGCCAGCTTCTACAGGCTCGTGCCGAAGATCGTGGTGAAGGCCTTCTCGCGCGGCGAGGTCTCGCGTCTGGTCGCGCTGGCCGCTCGCCTCGGAGTGCCCGTCACCTTCCGGGCCGCCGGCACCAGCCTCTCCGGGCAGGCCATCTCCGACTCGGTCCTGGTGGTGCTCGCCGGCGGCTGGCGCGGCTGGAAGGTCGAGGACGGCGGTGGGCGCATCGTCCTCGAGCCCGGCGTCATCGGCGCCGAGGCCAACGGTTTCCTGGCGCCGCTGGGGCGAAAGATCGGCCCCGACCCGGCATCGATCAACGCCTGCATGATCGGCGGGATCGTGGCCAACAACGCGGCCGGCATGTGCTGCGGCACGGCCCAGAACAGCTACGAGACCGTGGAGAGCATGCGGCTCGTGCTGGCGGACGGCACCGAGGTGGACACCGGCGCCCCCGCCTCCCGCGCCAGCCTGGCCGCCTCCCACGGCCCCCTGCTGGCTGGTCTCGCAGCGCTGCGGGACGAGATCGCCTCCGACGAGGTCCTCTCCCGGCGCATCCGGGAGAAGTACCGGATCAAGAACACCACCGGCTACGCGCTCAACTCCTTCGTCGACCACCGGGACCCCGTCGACATCCTCCTTCACCTGATGGTGGGCTCGGAGGGTACTCTCGCCTTCATCTCCGAGGTCACGCTTCGCACGGTGGTCGATCACCCGCACAAGGCCAGCGCGCTCGTCCTCTTCCCCGACATCGAGCAGGCCGCGGTGGCCACCCAGCGTCTGCGGGGCGGGCCGGTCTCGGCGGTGGAACTCATGGATCGGGCCTCGATCCGGTCGGTGCAGGACAAGCCGGGCATGCCGGCCCACCTGTCCGAGCTCGGGCCGACCGTCTGCGCGCTCCTCGTCGAGACGCGCGCCGCGGCGCGCGAGGACCTCCTGCGCCAGGCCGGGGAGGCCACCCGCCTGATCGAGGAGGTGCGCAAGCTCCATCCGGTGAGGTTCACCGACGTGAAGGCGGAGCAGGAGAAGCTCTGGGACGTTCGCAAGGGGCTCTTCCCCGCCGTGGGCGGGGCCCGCAAGATCGGGACCACGGTGGTCATCGAGGACGTGGCCTTCCCCATCGAGCACCTGGCCGCAGGCACGGTGTTCCTCGAGAAGGCCATGCGCCGGCACGGCTACGCCGAGGGGATCATCTTCGGCCACGCCCTCGACGGGAACCTCCACTTCACCTTCACGCAGGACTTCGCGTTGCCCGCCGAGGTGTCCCGTTACCAGGCGCTCATGGAGGAGGTCTGCGAGGTGGTGGTGCGTCGCTTCGACGGGTCGCTCAAGGGGGAGCACGGCACCGGGCGCAACATGGCCCCCTTCGTCGAGATGGAGTGGGGCGACAAGGCCTACCGCATCATGAGGCAGGTGAAGGCGCTCTTCGACCCGAAGGGCATCCTCAATCCCGGCGTCATCCTGAACGACGACCCGAAGGCGTACCTCAAGGACCTGAAGCCACTCCCCCAGGCGGATCCGCTGATCGACAAGTGCATCGAGTGCGGCTTCTGCGAGCCCCAATGCCCTTCACGGTCGGTGACCACGACGCCGCGCCAGCGCATCGTGGTCCAGCGGGAGATGGCTCGCCTCGGCCGCACCGGCGAGGATCCGGCGCGCCGGGCCCGCCTGTCCGAGGACTTCGCCTACCTGGGCGAGGAGACCTGCGCCACCGACGGCCTCTGCGCGACCGCCTGCCCGGTGTCGATCGACACCGGCGAGTTCGTGAAGCAGCTCCGCAGCCAGGGCTGGTCCGACACGGCGCGCGCCAGGGCCCGTCGCCTGGCCGACGACTTTCCCCGGACCGAGGCCTGGGCCCGGCGAGGTCTGGCGGCGGCCGACGCCGCACACGCCGTGCTGGGCACGCGTCTCATGGGCGCGCTGGCGCGGGGTACGCGCGGGGTGGCGGGCGACTGGCTTCCTGCCTGGAACCCCGCCATGCCGCGCCCGGCCCGGCCGGGAACGCTCCAGGCCGTCGTCCGTGGAAAGGGGCGGCAGGTCGTCTACTTCCCGTCATGCATCGCCCGGACCATGGGACCGGCCCGGGGAGACGAGGACGGCCGCGCGGTCTTCGAGGCCACGCTCTCGCTCCTCGGCAAGGCCGACTACGACGTTCTGTTCCCTGCCGCGCTCGATTCCCTCTGCTGCGGGCTGGCCTTCGACTCCAAGGGCTTCCGCGTCATCGCCGACGCGAAGTCGGAGGAGCTCGAGCGGGCGCTCCTCGCGGTGAGCGACGACGGCCGCATCCCGATCCTCTGCGACACCAGCCCCTGCCTGCAGCGCATGCGAAAACACATGGCCCCGAAGCTGGTGCTCCTCGAGCCGGCCGAGTTCATCCACGACCACCTCCTCGACAAGCTCCGCTTCGCGAAGCAGCCGGGGAGGGTCGCGCTCCACGTCACCTGCAGCTCCACCAAGATGGGGCTCGGCCCCAAGCTCGAGGCGGTGGCCCGGGCCTGCGCGGCCGAGGTCGTCATCCCTCCCCGGGTGGGATGCTGCGGGTTCGCCGGGGACCGGGGATTCACCCACCCGGAGCTGAACGCCGCGGCGCTGTCGGAGTTGCCGGCCGGCGTCAAGGGCTGCACAGAGGGGGTCTCGAACAGCCGCACCTGCGAGATCGGCCTCAGCCTTCACGGAGGGATCCCGTTCCGTTCCATCGTGTTTCTCGCGGACCGGGCCGCCTCCAGGTCCGGATGATGCGAGGCCTCGAAGGCGGGCGAATTCTTATTGCCAGAGTCCATGACCGTTCGAAGGGTTGAATCCACCTGACTTCAGGATAGACGAGGGAAATGGGCAAGGTCGGACTCTTCATTCCCTGCTACGTCGACCAGTTCTTCCCCAGGGTGGGGCTGGCGACGCTGCGTGTCCTCCGGGGACTCGGCCTCGAGGTCGAGTACCCGCGGGACCAGACCTGCTGCGGGCAGCCCATGTACAACACCGGCTGCTCGAAGGAGGCACGGCCGCTCGCCGAGCGGTTCGTGAAGCTCTTCGCCGGCTACGAGTCGGTCGTCGCGCCCTCGGCCAGCTGCGTCTCCATGGTGAAGCTCCACTACCCGGACCTGCTCGGCGACTCGGCCGAGGTGCGCCGCCTGGGCGACCGGACCTTCGACCTCTCCGAGTACCTGGTCGACGTGGTGAAGGTGACGAAGGTGGACGGCGAGTTCCGTCACAAGGTGGGGCTGCACCGAAGTTGCCACGGCGTTCGCGAACTGCGGGAGTCCCGCTCGAGCGAGCGCATGGACGCCCCCTTCGACAAGACCCGCCAGCTCATCGGGCAATTGCGGGGCATCGAGCTCGTGGACCTGGAGCGCCCCGACGAGTGCTGCGGCTTCGGGGGAACCTTCGCGGTCACGGAAGACGCCGTCTCCTGCATGATGGGGCGCGATCGGATCGCCGACCACGTCCGCGCAGGCGCGGAGGTCATCGCCGGCTACGACATGTCCTGCCTCATGCACATGGACGCGCTGGCCCGCCGCGACGGCGCGAAGCTGCCGGTGGTTCACGTGGCCGAGATGCTCGAGAAGGCGCGGCTCACGCGATGATCCACTTCCACCCGGAGAAGGCGCGAGCCTTCGTACTCGACGACGAGCGGGCCCACTGGCACGACAAGGCGCTCTGGTTCATGCGGGTGAAGCGCGACCGGGCCGCGGGCTACGGTGCCGGAGTGGGAGTCGCTCCGCGAGGCCGCCGAGGGGATCAAGCTCCACACGCTGTCGCGCCTGGCCGACTACCTCGAGGAGTTCGAGCGGAACGCCAGGGCGAACGGCATCCAGGTCCACTGGGCTCGCGACGGAGAGGAACACAACCGGATCGTCCACGGAATCCTGGAGAAGCACGGCGTCACCCGGATGGTGAAGTCGAAGTCGATGCTCACCGAGGAGTGCCACCTGAACCCGTACCTCGAGTCCCGGGGCATCGAGGTGGTCGACACCGACCTGGGCGAACGGATCGTGCAGCTGGCGGGCGAGGCGCCTTCCCACATCGTCATGCCCGCCATCCACAGGAAGAAGGAGGAGATCGGCGACCTCTTCCACGAGAAGCTGGGAACGCCGAAGGGACTCTCCGACCCCACCGTCCTCACCGAGAAGGCGCGCGGGCACCTCCGGGAGAAGTTCCTGCGAGCGCAGGCGGGGCTCACCGGCGTGAACTTCGCCATCGCCGAGACGGGCGGCTTCGTGGTGGTGACGAACGAGGGCAACGCCGACATGGGCACGACCCTTCCGCCCGTTCACATCGCCTCGATGGGGGTCGAGAAGGTCATCCCGCGCCTGGCCGATCTGGGCGTCTTCCTCCGGCTGCTGGCGCGCAGCGCCACAGGGCAGCCGGTGTCCTCCTACACCACCCACTTCCACGCGCCGCTACCGGGCGGCGAGCTTCACGTCGTCATCGTCGACAACGGCCGATCGTCGATGCTCTCCGAGGAGCACCGGCGCAAGGCGCTCTGCTGCATTCGCTGCGGCGCCTGCCTCAACACCTGCCCGGTCTACCGGCGTAGCGGCGGCTACAGCTACAGCTACCTGATCCCCGGCCCCATCGGCTCGGTGCTCGGGCCCCACCGGGATCTGAAGGGGCACGCCAGCCTGCCCTTCGCCTCCAGCCTGTGCGGATCCTGCACGGACGTCTGCCCGGTGAAGGTCGACCTCCACCACCAGTTGCTCGTGCTCCGGCAGGAGGCCGGCGAGCAGAAGCTCGTGCCGATCGGGAAGCGGATGGGGATGAAGGCCGCTTCCTTCGCCATGGCGCGCCCCGCCCTTTTCCGCGCCGCCGGTCGCCTCGCCCGCTTCGTCCTGCGGGTCGCACCCGGCCTCGCCAGGATCGGCCCGGGTGCCATCTGGTCGCGGGGTCGAGAGTTGCCCGTCCCGCCGCGCGAGAGCTTCGCCGACCTCTACGACCGCGAAGAGGCCGGGAAGCCGGAGAGGCGATCGTGACCGCACGCGACGCCATCCTCTCCGCGCTGCGCGCCTCCGGCGCAAGCCCCGTCCCGGCGCCCCGCCATCCGGTCCCGGTGAGGCAGGGCGACCCGGTGGCCCGATTCCTCGAATCGGTCACCTCGGTCGGCGGCAACCCTCGCCGGGTCCCCGATGCGGCCGCGCTCGCCGCCGAGGTGGCGCGGCTTCCGGCCTGGTCCTTCCCCCGGCGCGTCTCGCTCGTGCCCGGCCTCCCTGGCGGAACCGTCGATCTGGCCGCCGTCGCCGATCCTCACGAGCTCGCCGACCTCGACGTGGCTGCCATCCCGGGCGAGGTGGGCGTGGCCGAGAATGGCGCGGTCTGGGTCACGGGCGTGAGCCTGGGCCTCCACCGGGCCGTCTTCGTCATCCCCGAGCACCTCGTGCTGGTGGTCCGGGCCGGCGACGTCGTGAACGACATGCAGGAGGCCTACGGGCGCATCACGCTGCCGCGCCCCGGCTACGGGCTGTTCATCTCCGGGCCGTCCAAGACCGCCGACATCGAGCAGTCGCTCGTCATCGGCGCCCACGGGGCGCGCTCCTGCGCCGTCTTCGTGGTGGGGTGATCTCGACACCCGGAGGCGGCTGTCCGGGTTCGAGGAGCTTCTCCTCCACCGAGCGCATCTTGCGCGCGATGGTGTGCTCCTTGTCCCGTCGATCGTCGATCTTGATCGAGGGTCGACACCCGGACGGCGCCCTGGCCGAACGGCGTCTCGTGCATCTCGCGAATCACGGCCAGGATGGCGTCGAGGTCCCCCTCGACGATCGTGCCCATGGCGGTGAGCTGGTGCACCAGGCCGCTTCTCTGGAGGATGCGCTCCACGCCGGCGACGTACCGGGAGAGGCTGGGGGTCCCTGTGCCCAGCGGGGCGATGGTGACGAATACGACCGCCACCTTCACGCCCCCCGCTCGGAGGGGACCGAGACGCGGAGCACCTGGCGTCCCACCCTGACGAGGTCGCCGTCGCGGAGCTCGCGCTCGGACCTGGGCGGAATGCGCACGAACGTGCCGTTGGCAGAGCCCAGGTCGCGCAGCCTCGCCGTCCCGTCTCCCTCGAGGACGACCTCGGCATGGGCCTGGGAGAGGAACGGGTCATCGCCCAGGTTCACCGAGCAGCCGGCGCGACCCAGGGTGACGGATGGGCCGGCGCGCAGCCAGACGCGTCCGGTGATCCCGCCGGCGAGCCTTTCCTCGATGAGCACGGCCTGACCGGTGGGGCGCGGGGAGCCAAGGCGACGGGTCCCGTCGGGTGCCGCGTGGGCGGCGGCGGGGAGAGGGCCTCCAAAGCGGAGAAGCCGGTCGCCCACGGCGAAGGCGTCCCCGGGCCGGAGCGGGACCGTGAGGCCACGCAACTTCAGGAAAGTGCCGCCCGGCGACCCGTCGTCCCGGACGTGCACCCGCCCGTCGCGGACGAAGAAGGAGGCGTGACGCGGAGCCAGGCTGGGGTCGGACGGGAAGGTCAAAGCGCCGCTGGTTCGCCCCACGGCCACCTCGTCCGCCCCGACCGGGAATCCCGCCCCCTCGCGACCGTCGCCGCGCTCGACCAGCAACTGGCACGGGACGGCTCGGCCGGCCAGGGGGAGGGAGGACGTGGCCGGATCGGGCTCGAGCTCGATCGACTCGAAGGGAAGGGAACCGCGCGGCGTCGGCGCCGGAAGGGGGTCGAGCAGGGCGATGGGCTCGGGGGTGAGGACCTGCGCCGCGTCCGGCACCTCCACCGGCACCTCCACCAGGACGGCCTCGAAATCGATGGGAGGCAGCTCGTGAGGGGAGGGAGGATCGAATCCCGGCCCCGGCTCGATCAGGTCGGCATCCACCATCGGGGGCGGGCCGTGGACCGCGAGCGGCTGGCCGCAGGAGACGCAGGAGACGGAGCCGGGCTCGTTGAACGCATCGCAGCCGCGGCACACGCTGCCCAGGACGCCGGTGAGCCGGGACATCTCGATCTCGGCCCCGCAGGCAGGGCACTCGGACATGGCCGCGTCGATCGGCGACCCGCAGTGGAAGCACTGGATCAAGGGATCCCTCCAGGGACTTTCTACCTCGGGGCGACCTCCGCACTCAACGCTCGGTCGTCCGGAGGAAGATCCGGCCCTCGCGTCCTTGCCGCGATGCGGCACGGGAGGCTAGGCTGGAAGGCTCGATTGCTGAGGCTCAACGACATCCTGGACAAGGTCGCCGCCTACCACCCCGCCGCGGACCTCGACGTCATCAAGAAGGCCTACGTCTACTCGGCGAAGGTCCATCAGGGGCAGATCCGCAAGTCGGGGGAGCCGTACCTGGTTCACCCGCTCGAGGTGGCCGGAATTCTCGCCGACCTCCGGCTCGACGAGGCCTCCATCGTCACCGGGATGCTCCACGACACCATCGAGGACACCCTCGCCACCCGCGAGGAGATCGCCGAGCTCTTCGGCGAGGAGGTGGCGGAACTGGTCGAGGGGGTCACCAAGCTCTCCCAGTTCTCCCCCGGAAACACCAAGGAGGAGAAGCAGGCCGAGAATTTCCGCAAGATGGTCGTGGCCATGGCGAAGGACATCCGGGTCCTGCTCGTCAAGCTCGCCGACCGGACCCACAACCTGCGAACGCTGGCGCACATGAGGCAGGACAAGCAGGAACGAATCGCCCAGGAGACCCTCGACATCTACGCGCCGCTCGCCAACCGGCTGGGCATGCAGTCGGTCAAGACCGAGCTCGAGGACCTCTCCTTCCGCTACCTGAAACCCACCGAGCACGCCGAGCTCGAGGAGCGCGTCGCCAGCCGGGCCGGCGAACGCGACCGGTTCGTCGAGGAGGTCGTGCGGGTCATCCAGTCGCGGCTGGCCGAGAACGGCATCCAGGCCAAGGTCCACGGACGGGTGAAGCACCTCTACTCCATCTGGCGGAAGATGCACGAGGGGGACCTGCCGTTCGAGCAGATCCACGACCTGGTGGCCTTCCGGGTCATCGTGGGAACGGTGGCCCAGTGCTACGAGGCCCTGGGGCTCGTTCACTCCCTGTGGAAGCCAATCCCGGGGCGTTTCAAGGACTACATCGCCATCCCCAAGCCCAACCTGTACCAGTCGCTTCACACCACCGTGGTGGGGCCGAGGGCGGAGCGGATCGAGATCCAGATCCGCACCGACGACATGCACGGGGTCGCAGAGCAGGGCGTGGCCGCCCACTGGAAGTACAAGGAGGGGTCCCGCGACGGGAAGGGGAAGGAGCGCATCCGTGCCAGCGACGCGGAGCAATACGGCTGGCTCCGGCAGCTGCTGGAGTGGCAGAAGGAGTTCTCCGATCCCACCGAGTTCCTGGAGACGGTCAAGGTCGACCTCTTCGCCGACGAGGTCTTCGTCTTCACGCCCAAGGGGGACGTGAAGAGCCTGCCGCGAGGCGCCACCCCGCTCGACTTCGCCTACTCCGTTCACTCCGAGATCGGCCACAGCTGCGTGGGCGCCAAGGTGAACGGCAAGATCGTCCCGCTTCGATACCGGCTGAAGAACGGCGACACCGTCGAGATCCTCACGTCGCCCCATGCCCAGCCGTCCAAGGACTGGCTCACCTTCGTCCGGACCAGTCGCGCCCAGGCCCGCATCCGGCAGTTCATCCGGCAGGCCGAGCACCGGCGCTCGCTGGAGATCGGCAAGGAGGTGGCCGAGAGGGAGCTGCGCCGCTACGGCGTGTCGCTATCGCGGGCCCAGAAGGACGGCTCGCTCGACAAGGCCGGGGCGTCGCTCGGTTACCGGATCGGCGACGACCTGCTCGCCGCGATCGGTTACGGAAAGGTGTCACCGGACCAGGTGGCTCGCCTGCTCGTGTCCGAGGAGAAGATGGCCACCCCTGCCGGGCCGGGGGTCACGAGCCGCCTCACCGAGATCTTTCGCAAGGTGGCGCGCCGCCCGGCCGGCGGCGTTCGCATCAGCGGGATCGAGGACGTGCTGGTCCGGTACGGCAAGTGCTGCAACCCGGTTCCAGGCGACCCCATCGTGGGCTTCATCACCCGGGGGCGCGGGGTCACCGTCCACACCGCTCGCTGCGAGAAGGGGCTGTCCATGGACCCGCTCCGGCGCGTCGACGTCTCCTGGGACGTGAAGGGTGACCTGAAGCGGCTGGTCTCGGTCCGGGTGGTGAGCGACGACCGCCCGGGAATGCTCGCACGCGTCTCCCAGATCTTCAGCGAGGCGGGGGTGAACATCGCCCAGGCCGACGTGCGCGTCGGCACCGAGCGGGCCGTGCTCTCCTTCGAGGTGTCGGTGCAAGATCTGAAGCAGCTCACGTCGGTGATGCGTAATCTCGAGAGGTTGGAGGGAGTGCACTCCGTGGAGCGAGTCTGACCCCGTGCCGCAGGAGAAGATCATGCGCAGGACCATCGCAAGTCCCAGGGCCCCGAAGGCGATCGGGCCCTACAGCCAGGCCGTCGTCACCCACCACGTTCCCGGCATGCAGATGCTCCATGCCGCAGGGCAGATTCCCATCGACCCCGCCACCGGCGACCTGGTGGCCGGCGACGTCACCGCCCAGGCCGAGCGGGTGATGGAGAACATCGCCGCGGTCCTGGAGCATGCCGGCATGTCCTTCGCCGAGGTCGTGAAGACGACGGTGTTCCTCGTCGACCTGGCAGACTTCGCGGCCATGAACGAGGTCTATGCCAGACGCTTCCAGGGCGAGTACCCGGCTCGCTCCACCATCCAGGTGGCCGGGCTGCCCAAGGGCGCGCGCATCGAGGTGGAGGTGCACGCGGTGAAGCATCCCCCTGCACCCGGGCGCTCCGCGCCCCGGAAGGCCCGCGTCTCGACCGCGAAGAAGCCACCTTCCCGCGGCGGCAAGGTCCGCAAGCCGGCGAGGAAGAGGGCGCGCCGCGCCTAGCCGCGCATTCCAGGGAGTTCGGGGCGTTTGCTCTTCGCCCTTTGGGCCCGGTGCACGGTGCGTTACCGTGGTCTTGCGAAGGGAGGGTTCGGTGGGCGAGAAGGCGACGGTCACTTCGGGCTTTCCCCGGGAGATCCCGCTTCCCCTGGAGGTTCGCGTCCACGGCCGCGGCGGCCAGGGCGGCGTGACCTGTGCGAAGATCATCGCGTCCATCTACGCGGAGCTGGGGCTTCACGTCCAGACCTTCGGCGACTACGGATCCGAACGGACCGGCGCCCCCATCCGCGCCTTCACCCGCGTCGACACCGCGCCCATCGCCAACCGCAACAAGGTCTACCGCCCCCACCACGTTCTCGTCCTCGACGCCGCCTTGCTTGCCGACGACGTGCTCGAAGGGGCAGACGCCGGGGCGGTGGTGCTCCTCAACACGGCGCGCGGCCTGGCGCCCTTTGCCGACACCCACGGTCACTTCCGCTTCGCCGCCGTCGACGCCACCGCCGTCGCGCGCCGGCACGGCATCGGCACCAGCGCGCTGGTCATCATCAACACCACGCTGGCCGGGGCCTATGCCCGGGCCTTGAATCTGCCCTGGGAGGCGGTGGAGCGAGCCTTTGCCGCGCAGGGGCTCGCCCGGGATCTGGGGGCGGCCCGGGAGGCCTGGGACTCGGTCGAGGTGCGCGAGGCCGACGACGCGCCAGTCGGGCCGGCCAGGCGGGCGCCGTCGGCGCTGCCGGTGGTGGGCATCACCGAGCACCTGAACGATCTTCCCACGCCCCTGCGAACCGGCTCCTGGCGAACCCAGGCCCCGATGTACCGCTCGCACCTGGCTCCCTGCAACGCCGGCTGCCCGGCGGGAAACGACGTGGTGGGCTTCGTCCAGGAGCTCAAGAACAGCGGGGTCGAGGCAGCGGCCCGCGTCCTCCTCCGCACGCAGCCGCTTCCGTCGGTGTGTGGACGGGTATGCCCCGCGCCCTGCATGGCCGAGTGCAATCGAGGCGCCTACGACGGCGCCGTGGACATCCGGGGCCTGGAGCGCTGGATCGGCGACCACGTGGCCGGGGCACCGATGCGACCGCCCCCGGCGGCCGCCCCACGACGGGTCGAGGTGGTGGGCAGCGGCCCGGCAGGCCTGGGTGCGGCCTGGGAGCTGGCCCTGGCCGGGCACGACGTGACGATCCACGAGGGCGAGGCGCGTCTCGGGGGCGTGCTCCGCACCGGCATCCCCGCCTACCGGCTTCCCGACGATGCGCTCGATCGCGACCTGGCACGGATCGTATCACTAGGAGTGAATATCAGGACCGGAGCCTTCCTCGACCGGGCAGCCGTCGAACGGCTCGTCACCGCGAGTGATGCGGTGATCCTCGCAGCCGGGCTCCCTCGCCTCACCGGGCTCGATTCCCCCGGTTCCGACCTTCCCGGCGTGGTCCAGGGCATCCGGTTCCTCGACGCGGCGAAGCGGGACGCAGCGGCCCGCCTGTCGGGGCACGTGGTGGTGGTGGGGGGCGGGAACACCGCCATCGACTGCGCCCGGACGGCACTTCGCTGCGGCGCCGCGGCGGTGACGATCGTCTACCGGCGTGGGCGCGAGGAGATGCCGGCCATCGCCCCGGAGATTGACGAGGCCCTGGCCGAGGGCGTGAAGTTGCTGGTGCACCGGCAGCCCGTCCGGGTTCTCGGCGCCGGGCGCGTCGAGGCCGTCGAGATCGCCGAGGTCGAGATGGGCGAGAAGGACGCCAGCGGGCGCCGGCGGCCGGTGGTGACCGGTCGGACCAGCACGATGCCCTGCGACAGGGTGCTGCTGGCGCTGGGGCAGGCCGCCGACCTCTCGCTCCTGCCGGCGGGAACCACGGCGCGCGACGGGCGGGCGGTCTCCTCCCTCGGCCCCACCAGCGTCTGGCTGGCCGGGGACATGGCCACCGGCGACGGGACGGTGACCCACGCCATCGGAAACGGCCGCCGGACGGCGGAGCGGGTGCTGGCGGCGCTGGCCGGCGAGCCCGACCCGGTGGCGCCGAGGCCGCCGGCGGAGGACCTGGTGACCCCGGCCCACGTGCGCTTCAGTCACTTCGAGGTGGAGGCCCCGCATCGGGAGTTCCACCTGCCGGCGGCGAGCCGGACGGCGGGTTTCGACGAGGTCTCGCTCGGGCTCGCGGGGCCAGAGGAGGCGCACCGCTGCTTCTCCTGCGGCAGCTGCACGCACTGTGACACCTGCGTCCTCTATTGCCCGGAGGGGGTCATCCGCCGGCAGGGGGACGGGTACCGGGTCGACGAGGCCTACTGCAAGGGATGCGGGATGTGCGTCGCGGAGTGCCCGCGCGCCGCCATGGAGATGGTGCCGGAAGCCTCGGCGAGGTGATCGAATGGCCGGACAGCTGCTCAGTGGAAACCACGCCGCCGCCCTGGGAGCCGCCCTGGCCGGCCGGGCCAACCGCTCCGGGCGCGGGTTCTGCAGCGGCGTCTACCCGATCACCCCCTCCACCGAGTGCATGGAGCTCCTCTGCAACCAGGAGATTGAGAAAGGGCACGTGGTCCGGGTGGAGAGCGAGCACAGCGCCATGGCGGTGTGCATCGGGGCCGCGGTGAGCGGCGCCCGCTCCTTCACCACGTCGTCGTCGAACGGAATCGCCTACATGGCGGAGAACGTGGTGGCCGCGGCGCTCCTTCGCCTGCCGGTGGTGATGGTGGCGGCGAACCGGACCCTCGGTCCGCCCTGGAACGTCTGGGCCGACCACGGCGACACGCTCATGCTCCGCGACTCCGGGTGGATCCAGTTCTACTGCGCCGACAACCAGGAGGTGCTCGACACCGTGCTCTGCGCGTTCCGGCTGGCCGAGGATCGCCGCATCCAGCTCCCGGTGCTGGTCTGCCAGGAGGCGTTCGTCCTCTCCCACACCATGGCGCGGACCGAGGTGCCCGGACAGGAGCAGGTGGACCGCTTCCTGCCGCCGCTCGACCTGCCGAACCACATCGATGGTTCCCCGCGGGTGATCGGCGGGGTGACCGTGCCGCACGCCACCGAGGTCCACCGGGTCCAGCACCAGAACGCGATGGGGCGGGTCTGGGACGTTTACCAGGAGGTGCAGGCGGAGTTCGAGGCGGCATTCGGCCGCCGACCGGCGAATCCATTGATCCCCTACCGGGCCGACGACGCCGAGGTCCTGGTGGTATCGATGGGCACCATCGCCTCCACCGTGGAGCGGGCGGTCGACGAGGCGCGCGAACGGGGTATCCGGCTCGGCGGGCTGAGGGTTCGCACCTTTCGGCCATTCCCCGCGGAGCAACTCGCCGCCGCCTTCCGGGGTCGGCGCCGCATCGCCGTCATCGACCGGAACGTGAGCCTCGGCTTCGGAGGGGTGCTCTGGGGAGAGGCCCGGGGCCTGGCCGAGCCGGGCGCCGTCGTGCAGGGCTACATGATCGGCCTCGGTGGCGGCGACGTCCGCCCCGAGCACGTACTGGCCATCGCGGAGGACGCCGCGTCGCGCACCGCGGCTGGCGCCCCCGTGCTGATGGAGGCGGGAACATGAACGACTCGGTGCTGACCTCGCTCGCCGAGGCCACCTGTCCCGTGGCCGACCCGCTCCTTCGTCCCGGCAACGGGAACTGCGGCGGATGCGGGATGTCCACCGCCCTCCAGTTCCTTGGGCGTGCCATGGACGACCGTCGGTTGCAGATCGTCATCCCGGCGAGCTGCGGCGCCATCACGGTGGGGCCCTTTCCGTACTCGGCCATGGGCGTGCCGGTCATCCTCTCCACGTTCGCCTCCGCCGCGGCCGTGGCAACCGGCATGAGCCAGGTGGCGCGCCTGAACGGCGAGCGGACCCGGGTGGTCTGCTGGGCAGGCGACGGCGGGACCTACGACATCGGCATGGCGAGCCTCTCCGGCGCCGCGGAGCGGAACGAGGACATCCTCTACGTCTGCTACGACAACGAGATTCTACGGGAATACCGGTGGACAGCGCTCGTCGGCGACGCCCGCCGGGGCGTCCACGTCCAACACGCCGAGGGGCAAGACCGAGCAGAAGAAGGACGTGCTCGCCATCATGGCCGCGCACCGCATCCCATACGCCGCGACCCTCTCGCTGGCCCACCCGCAGGACATGATCGGCAAGATGCGCCGGGCCCTCGACCTGCGCGGATTCCGATTCCTCCACGTGCTCGCGCCCTGCCCGACCGGCTGGAAGTCGGAGCCGGCGCTGGGCATCGAGCTGGTGCGGCTGGCGGTCCGCTCCGGGCTCTTCCCGGTGGTCGAGATCGTGGACGGGCGCAAGCTCACCATCAACGTCGAGCCCGACTTCTCGGAGGAGGCGCTCGAGCTCTACCTGTCGCTCCAGCGCCGTTTCCAGAACTCCGAGATCACCGCCGCCGACCTTCGCCCCGCCATCGAGCGCAACTGGCGGGACCTGCGCCAGCGCAGCGGACGCATCGTCCCGGCCGAACGCGAGACCTGACGCCGCCCCGGAGGACGTGATGCAGAGCGACATCGGAGTCCGGATCAGGAAGATGCGCGAGGCCCAGGAACTGAGCCCGGACGACGTGTGCAGGATGGCCGGCCTCTCCCCCGACCGGCTGGCCGCCTTCGAGGAGGGGAAGGAAGTCCCTTCCATCGGCGTGGTCATCAAGCTCTCCCGGGTGCTCGGCTCCAAGGTGGGCGGGCTGCTTCACGGCGGCGGGTTCGCCTCGGAGGAGTTGACGGTGAGTCGCGCCAGCGAGACCCGTCCCGGGCTCGACCAGGGCGACACCGACCAGGGTTACACCTTCCGAAGCCTCACGCGCCCGGGCACTCCCGGTCACCAGATGGAGCCCTTCCTCCTCACCTTCGACCCGGCGGTCACGGACGCGCGCCCGCTGGCCCACGACGGCCAGGAGTTCGTCTTCGTCCTGGAGGGCTCGATCGAGCTCACCTACGACGGCAAGCGCTGCGTGCTTCAGGCTGGCGACAGCGCCTACCTGGACGCCACCCGGTCCCACCTGTTCCGCGGCCTGGGGAGCACGCCGTCGCGGATGCTCGCGGTGGTGACCGCAGGAACCTGAGCCCGCGAACTCCCTACGGCTCGAAGTAGGTGTAGTCCTTGCCCTGGAAGTTCCGGAAGACCCACTTCTTCCCCTCGTGCCGGATCACGTAGTCGGGGTTCACCGGAATCTTGCCGCCACCCTGTGGCGCGTCGACCACGAAGTGCGGGACCGCGAGGCCGCTGGTGAATCCGCGGAGCGACCGGATGATCCTCCGCCCGGCCTCGACCGTGGTGCGGAAGTGGCTGATGCCCTTGGCCAGGTCGCACTGGTAGATGTAGTAGGGCCGGACGCGCATGAGGAGCAGCTTGTGGTTCAGCTCCATCACGGTCTTCGGTTCGTCGTTCACGCCCTTGAGCAGCACCATCTGGTTGCCGATGACGCAGCCGGCGTCGGCGAGCTGGCGGGCCGCCTCGAAGGCCTCGGCGGTGCACTCCTTTGGATGGTTGAAGTGGGTGTTCACGTAGACCGGCTGGTGCTTGCGGAGCATGTACACGAAGTCGCTGGTCACGCGCTGCGGCAGGGTGACCAGGTTTCGCGTTCCCAGCCGGAAGATCTCCACGTGCGGCATGGCCCGGAGCCGGCTCAGGACGTAGTCGAGCCGGTCGTCGGAGAGGGAGAGGGGATCGCCGCCGGAGATGACGACGTCGCGGATCTCCCGGTGGAGCGCGATGTAGTCGAGCCCGTCCTCCACCTGCTTCTTGGCGGCGGCGGAACTCGGGTCGGCCACCTTGCGCTTGCGGGTGCAGTGGCGGCAGTACACCGGGCAGTTGTGCGTGATGTAGAAGAGCACCCGGTCCGGGTAACGGTGGGTGATGCCGGGCACCGGCATGTCCCGCTCCTCGGCCAGCGGATCCTCGAGGTCTGCGGCGGCGAAGACGGTCTCGCCCATGGTCGGGACCGACTGGAGGCGGATCGGGCAGCGCGGGTCCTCCGGGTCCATGAGCGCCGCGTAGTAGGGCGTGATGCCCATGTGGAAGTCCTTCTCGGTCTCCACGGCGGCCTGCCGCTCGTCGTCGGTGACCCGGATCACCTTCTCGAGCTGGTCGAGCCGGGTGACGCGCTCTCGCTGCTGCCAGTGCCAGTCGTTCCACTGGGCATCGGGGATGTCCTTCCAGACGCTGCGAGACCCTGCGGGGAAGCGGTTCGTGATCGCGGCCAGCGGGCGGGGATTGGCCTCGGGCGCGTCGTCGAGCATCATGGGAAGGGTGGTCATTCTCGACTCCTGGGCTGCCTCGTGGCCTGCACCCATCTTCTAATGCGGAACGGGGCGCGTGACACGTTCCGCGGTGGGCGAAAACGGACGCCGCGTCCCGGTTTGACTTCCCGAGCCGGCGCCGGTTAGCTTCCGCCCGCCCGCAAGCCGCGGGGCCCCATGACCGGATCCCGGAACTCATTCCCCGGCGTCTCCGACGCGGACTGGGGCGATTGGCGATGGCAGCAGCGCCACATGCTCCGCACCGCCGCGGACCTGGAGCGTCTCCTGCACCTCACCCCAGCGGAGCGGCGCGGGCTGGAGGGCGCGGCCGGAAGGTTCCGGGTCGGCGCGACGCCCTACTACGCCTCGCTCATGGATCCCGATCACCCGGCCTGTCCGGTGCGGATGCAGGTGGTCCCGGTGGCCGCCGAGGTCGAGGAGGCCAGAGGCGACCTCCGCGACCCCGTCGGCGAGGACGGGCACCGGCCGGTCCGGGCCGTGGTCCACAAGTACCCTGACCGGGTCCTCTTTCTCGCCGCCGACCACTGCGCCGTCTATTGCCGCCACTGTACCCGTCGCCGGATCACCGGGGGCGAGGAGGGGGCGTTCGACCGCGACTCCGCAACGGAGGGAATCGCCTACGTGCGGGCCCATCCCGAGGTGCGCGACGTCATCGTCTCGGGCGGCGACCCGCTGGCGCTGGCCGACGAGCGCATCGGCTGGCTGCTCGAGGAGCTCCGCGCCATTCCCCACGTCCAGATCCTCCGCCTCGCCACCCGAGCACCCGTGGTGAATCCGATGCGGGTGACCGACGGGCTGGCGGCCTTCCTCCGGCGGATGGCGCCCCTCTTCGTGGTGACCCATTTCAACCACCCCAAGGAGTGCACGGACGAGGCCCGTGCCGCCTGCGAGCGACTGGTCGATTGGGGAGTTCCGGTCGAGAACCAGACGGTGCTGCTCCGCCGAGTCAACTCGTCGCCTCGCACCATCGCCGACCTGAACCAGCGGCTGCTCACCTGGCGGGTCCGCCCCTACTACCTGCACCAGGGCGACCTGGCCGAGGGGACCGCCCATCTGCGAACCCCGCTCGCCACCGGCCTGGAGATCCTCGAGCGGCTGCGAGGACACACCAGCGGGCTGGCGGTCCCCCACCTCGCCGTGGACCTGCCCGGAGGGGCGGGCAAGGTCACGCTTCAGCCGGGATGGCTTCTCGGCCCTGGGGACCCCGACGTGCCTCCCGCGATCGCGACGGGGTCGGCCGCGGCGCCGGGCCGGGCCCTTGGGCACTGGCTTCGCAGCTGGAACGGGCGCCCGATCTTCTATCCCGAGCCCCCCGAGATCGACTGCACCTGTCCGTACGACGAGGTCTTTTACGGGGAGACCGCCACGCGCAGGGAAGGAGTCTCCGGTTGATAGCGAAGATCATCGAGGTGCTCGCCGTCTTCACCACCTCGGTGATCTCGGCCATGGGCTACGGCGGCGTGGTGCTTCTCATGGCCATCGAGAGCGCCTGCATTCCACTGCCGTCCGAGATCATCATGCCCTTCGCCGGGTATCTCGTGTTCCTGGGGCAGTTCACCCTGCTGGGGGCCGCATTCTGGGGTGCGTTCGGCTGCGTGGTCGGGTCGATCCCGGCGTACTACCTGGGCATGTACGGCGGGCGACCCATCATCGAGAAGTACGGAAAGTACGTGCTCATCTCCCACCACGAGCTCGACCTCGCCGACCGGCTCTTCGAGAAGCACGGCGCGGCGGTGGTATTCTGGGCGCGGCTCCTGCCCGTCATCCGCACCTTCATCGCCTTCCCCGCCGGCGTGGCACGGATGAACATGACCAAGTTCATCGTCTACACGTTCGTGGGTTCGTTTCCCTGGTGCCTGGGGCTGGCCTGGGTGGGGATGAAGCTGGGAGAGAAGTGGAACAGCGACCCGCGATTCAAGACCTGGTTCCACAGCTTCGACCTGGTCATCGGGATCGTCATCGTCCTCACGGTGGTCGCCTTCGTCTGGCACAAGATCCGCTCGGCGCGCGGTCCCGCAGCGGGCGCGTCGCCGTAGGACGGGTCGTGAACTCCGGACGCCGTGCCCCATCCCCCTCGCCCTGGCGCTCCTGGCCGCCGCCCCCCCGGCCAGCGCGGTCGAGGTGGTGCGCATCTCGGTGACGGCCGCTGCCGCCGAGGTGGAGATCTCGGGCCCCGGCCTCTCGGCAGAGCTGCTCCGGGAGGGGATCCAGGCCGAGCCCCGTTCCCGGCGGCAAGGCGAGACTTCGGCTCGAGGGCGAGACCCTGCTCCTGGACGGGAAGCCGGTGGACGGTGCCGGTGTGGTCTTCACCGCCAGCGGCGCCATCCGCCACGCCGGTCGCGCGCTCTCGGGCGAGGTGGAGGTGCGTCGCGGCCCCGGCGGTCTCGGGGTCATCGACGTCCTGCCGATGGAAGACTACGTGGCTGCGGTCATCGGCGGGGAGATGCCTCCCTCCTTTCCGCCAGAGGCGCTCAAGGCCCAGGCGGTGGCGGCGAGGACCTTCGCGGTGGGGAAGAAGCTCGAGGCCCGGGAAATGGCCCTCGACTTCGACCTGGGCGCCACGGTCCTCGACCAGGTCTACCCGGGCGCCGGGCGCGCCGATCCCCGCGCGCGCGCCGCGGCCCAGGCCACGGCCGGGGAGGTCCTGGCCAAGGACCACCGGCCCGTCGAGGCCTATTTCCACTCCACGTGCGGAGGGCGAACCGAGCGTGGCGCCGACGCGCTGGGGCGCGACCTTTCCTACCTGCCGTCGGTGGCCTGTGACCGCTGCCAGGGCTCTCCATCCTGGCGCTGGACGCTGCGCGTGCCCGCGGCCGAGATGGGGTCGCTGGCAGGCCTGGGCCGCCCCGCCACCGCCGTGAAAGTGCTGCGAGCAACCTCCACAGGCCGCGCCGCCCGCATCGCCGTGGAATCGGGCGGCGAGAAGGTGGCCCTCGACGGCGTCGAGTTCCGCCGGCGCCTGGGATACGACCGGCTTCCCTCCCTGGCCTTTTCGGTGAAGGCATCGGGCGGCGCGTTC
Source organism: uncultured delta proteobacterium (assembly GCA_963700085.1). Taxonomy (GTDB): domain Bacteria; phylum Myxococcota; class Myxococcia; order Myxococcales; family Anaeromyxobacteraceae; genus CAIOAK01. Next base: position 188,618 of record CAVOWI010000012.1, on the reverse strand, counting down.
CTCTTCTCCGGTCAGGGAAGGGGGCACGGCGTCGGGATGTGCCAGTGGGGCGCCGCGGGGCGCGCCCGGGCCGGCGACGACTACCGGGCCATCCTGGCCAGGTACTACCCGGGCACAGAGCTACTCCGCATGTACTAGGGCTTCGAGCACCAGGGGTGAATGACGGCGATGGAGGTCTCCGATCTCGACTTCGAGCTGCCCGAGGAACTCATCGCGCAGGTCCCGGTGGAGCCGCGCGACGCCTCGCGCCTGCTCGTCCTGGCGCGCAGCGGCGGGGAGCCCCGCCACCACCGCTTCGCCGACCTGCCCGACCTGCTGTCCCCCGGCGACCTGCTCGTCCTGAACGACAGCCGGGTCATCCCGGCTCGCCTCGTCGGGCAGGAGGGAGAGCGGGGGCAGGGTGGAGGTGCTGCTCGTGGAACCGTTGCCCGTCGCCACACCAGGCGGGCCGGCCCGCTGGCGGGCCATGGCACAGGCCTCCAAGTCCATCCGGGTCGGAACCCGCCTCGACTTCGACGGACTCGCCGCCGAGGTGGAGGGGGTCGAGGGGGAGGGGTTCTACGCCATTCTCTTCGACCGGGACGAGCAGTCGCTCGCCCGGGAACTGGAGAGGGTGGGTCGCGTGCCGCTGCCGCCATACGTCCGGCGGGAGCCGGGCGACGCGGATCGGGTCCGTTACCAGACCGTGCTGGCCCGCCACCCGGGGAGTGTGGCCGCCCCGACCGCCGGGCTCCACTTCACCCCGGAACTCCTGTCCCGGCTCGACGCCCGCGGGGTGGCCTGGACCACGGTGACGCTTCACGTGGGACCGGGGACCTTCCTGCCGGTACGCGCCAGGCGCCTCGAGGAGCACCGGATGCACGAGGAGCGCTACGAGGTCACCGTGGGAGCCGCGGCCGCCTTCGTGGCCGCCAGGGCCCGCGGTGGCCGGGTGGTGGCCGTCGGGACGACGGCAGTCCGGACGCTGGAAAGTTCCTTTGTCGACGGGGGGTTGCGAGCCGGGACGGGCAGGACCGACATCTTCATCCGGCCCGGGCACGTCTTCCGCGCCGTGGACGGGCTCGTGACCAATTTTCACCTTCCCCGATCCACGTTGCTGGCGCTGGTCTGCGCGTTCGGCGGCACGCCGAGAGTCCTCGCCGCCTACGGGAGCGCCGTCTCCGCGAGATATCGATTCTTCAGCTACGGCGACGCGATGACGATTCTCTAACCCAAGGCCTGTCCGTGGGGTGGTGCGTCCCTTGTCCGATTAGGATAGCAAAGGGGGGAGCACCCGGCGGATGAACAGCATCGCACTGAACCTGGAGCCACATCAGTTCCTCTCCGGCTGGAGGCAGGAAGCGGGAGCGCTCTTTCTGCCCGCGCTTTCCGAGTCGCGAGTCGGGGAGCAGGTGGTGGCGCGCATCGGGCTCTACGGACATCCGGTTCGCGCCACGGTTTTTGGCAAGGTGGCCATGGTCCGCCGCGTGGGTCGCCCGTCGCTCCCGCCCGGCGTGGAGGTCTACCTGGACCGCGCCAGCGTTCCCGCCGCGCGCTACCTGGCGCTCGTGGCGAGCGGCGAACCCGTCACCTTCCAGGTTCGTGCGCCCCGCTACGCCCTGGAACGGCCGGTCCTGGTCACGGCCCCGAGAGCGAAGGTGGAGGCCCACACCGTCACGATGTCGGAGGGAGGTTGCTGCATCGCCTGGCCGGACGGAGAGCCCCCTACTCCGGGTGAATTGCTGGTTCTGAGACTGGGCAAGAGCTTCCTGGCGCCCTCCGCCGAGGCCGTGGTCTGCTGGACATCGAACGGCGTGCCCGAGAAGAGCATCGGCGCGCGGGTCGTGGTCGAGGGGCGGGGCGGAAGGGCCTGGAAGGCGCTGGTCGACGAGGCCTCCCGTGCCCGGGTCCGGACCGTCTGAACCCGTGATCCGCTTTCAGTTGCTCGCCGAGGACGGCGCGGCTCGCCGCGGCCGGCTCGAGACCCCGCATGGGGTTCTCGAGACGCCGGTCTTCATGCCCGTGGGCACCGCCGGCAGCGTGAAGACCCTATCGCCCCGGGACCTCGAGGAACTCGGCGCGGGGATCGTCCTCGGCAACACCTATCACCTGTACCTGCGACCCGGGCACGAGCGGGTGCGGCGGCTGGGCGGCCTCCACCGATTCATGTCCTGGGGCGGCGCCCTGCTCACCGACTCGGGAGGGTTCCAGGTCTACAGCCTGCAAGGCGCAGGCAAGGACGGCGGAGAATCGCTGGTCCGCATCGCCGAGGAAGGGGTGACGTTCCGCAGCCACCTCGACGGCTCGCGCCACTTCCTGTCGCCAGAGACCTCGGTCCGCGTCCAGCTCGACCTTGGAGCCGACGTGATCATGGCGTTCGACGAGTGCCCGCCATCGAAGGCCGAGCGGAGCTATCACGAGGACTCCCTCGCCCGCACCCAGCGCTGGCTCGTGCGCTCCCGCGACGCATGGCTCGCCGCCGAGCCGCCGTACGGCGAACGCCCCGCGCTCTTCGGAATCGCCCAGGGCGGACTCTTCCCCGACCTGCGACGCCGAGCCATCGAGGAGGCCGCTGCGCTCGACCTTCCGGGCTACGCGCTGGGCGGGTACGCAGTCGGCGAGGAGACCGAGGAGATGTGGGAGGGGGTGGCGCGTCACGCCCCGGAGTTGCCCCGCGACAAGCCCCGCTACCTCATGGGCGTGGGAACTCCCGAGGATCTCCTGGCGGGAATCTCAGCCGGCGTGGACATGTTCGACTGCGTCCTGCCCACCCGCACGGCGCGAAACGGCCTGCTGTTCACCAGCCGAGGGCGGCTCACCGTGAAGAACGCCCGGTTCGCGGACGACGACCGGCCGCTCGACGCCGACTGTGCCTGCTACACCTGCAGGACCTTCAGCCGGGCCTACCTGCGCCACCTGTTCAGGGCCGGCGAGGTTCTTGCCCTGCGCCTCAACACCTTGCACAACCTGCATCACTATCTACGGCTCATGGAGGGGGCGAGGGAGGCCATCCAGGAGGGGCGCTTCGACGCCTTCCGGAGGGAGCGGCTCGAGGGGTATCGCCGGGGGCTCGACGGGTAGGGGCGGACGGGTCCCTCCGGGCCCCTCCCGCCGCGATTCGGGGTTGCTTGCCGGCCCAAAGTATGGCTAAAACACGACGCTTTTTCCAATGACTGGAGCTTCCATGCATTCGATCCTGACGGCTTTCCTGGCGGAAACTGCGCCGGACGCGACGAGTTCCTTGATGCAGCTCGTCCCCTTCGTCCTCATCGCGGTGGTGTTCTACCTGGTCTTCTTCCGCCCCCAGCAGAAGCAGGTGAAGAAGCACCAGGAGTTCGTGAGCCAGCTTCAGAAGGGCCAGGACGTCGTCACCCAGGGCGGAATCATCGGGAAGGTCTTCCAGGTCGACGACAAGACCGTCACCCTCGATCTCGGGGGCGGCAACAAGGTGCGCTTCCTGAAGGGTCAGGTCTCCGGTACCTGGTCCGACGCGACCGGCACCTCGGAGAAGGACGCCAAGGAGAAGAAGTAGATGGAGCGCACCTGGTACTGGCGGCTGGGGCTCGTCCTCGCCGTCCTCTTCTGGTCCATCTGGCAGCTCGTGCCGACCTGGTACTACTTCGCCCTTCCCCCGGCGGAGCGGAACGGCCCGGCCTACGAGGAGTCGGTCCCGAAGTGGGCGCCGGACGCGAAGAAGCACCTCAACCTGGGCCTCGATCTTCAGGGCGGCATCCTGCTGGCGATGGGCGTCGACGTCGACCGCGCGGTGAAGGCCAAGGTGGTTCGCCGCGCCGACGAGGTCGCCGACTTCCTGCGCGGCAAGAACGTACCGCTCACCTCCGCCGGTCCATCGGCCGACGGCGCCCGGGTGGAGATTCGCACGGCCGAGCCGAAGCAGGCCGAGCAGGTGGTCCTGGACTTCTACGGAGCCGAGATGTCGGCGCCGTCCGGCGCGCCCGAGGGCACGGTCTGGTTCGCCTTCCGCCCCGAGGTCATCAGGAACTTCCGGGAGAAGGCGGTCGAGCAGGCGGAGAAGATCATCCGGAACCGCGTCGACAAGTGGGGCGTCAGCGAGCCCGACATCAAGCGCAAGCAGAACGCGCAGATCCAGATCCAGCTGCCGGGCTTCAAGGACCCGGGCAAGGCCAAGGAGCTCCTCGGCCGCACCGCACAGCTCGAGTTCAAGATCGCCGACGACGACTCGGCGGTTCTCGACGCAGTTCGCACCCAGATGCCCCCTTGCCCGCAGGGTCCCGACGGCGGCATCGCCCTGCCGCTGCCGCCGACCGGCTGCTACTTCGTGGAGCAGGTCGACCTTCCGTCGGGGATCAAGCGCACGACGACCTACGTGGCGGCCAGCAGGCGAACCGAGCTCGAGGCCGTCATCGACAAGGAATTGAAGCCGCGCATCTCCCGCGAGCAGGAGATCGGCATCGGCGAGGTGAGCGTCGGACAGGGGCTGGTGAAGGATCGCTTCTACCGGACCTACCTGCTTCGCGCCAAGACGGAGCTGACCGGGGACTACATCTCCGACGCCCGCCCTTCGGTGGACAGCTCCAAGGGCGCTGGCGACCCGGTGGTCGCGTTCACCATGTCGGCCGAAGGTGGGCGCCTGATGGACCGGCTCACCACCGAGAATCTCGGCCGGCGCATGGCCATCGTGCTCGACTCCAAGGTGGAGAGCGCCCCTTACATCCAGGGCAAGATCTCCACCAACGGACAGATCTCGCTGGGCGCCGGGCGCAACTACCAGGAGAAGTTCCAGGAGGCGAACGACATCTCGCTCGTCCTCCGGGCCGGCGCGCTGCCCGCTCCTGTGACCATCTTCGAGGAGCGCAGCGTCGGAGCCACCCTCGGGCCCGAGCTGGTTCGCAAGGGCACCATCGCCACGCTCGTCGGCCTGGGCGCGGTCATGCTCTTCATGCTGCTCTACTACCGGATGAGCGGCCTCGTCGCCAACGTCGCGCTGGTGGAGAACGGCCTGCTGGTCCTCGCCATCATGTCGCTGCTCGGCTCCACCCTCACGTTGCCCGGCATCGCCGGATTCGTCCTCACGCTGGGGATGGCGGTCGACGCCAACGTCCTCATCAACGAGCGCATCCGCGAGGAACTGCGCGCCGGCAAGACCGTGCGTCAGGCGGTGGATCAGGGCTACGACAAGGTCTTCTGGACCATCGTCGACAGCCACGTCACGGCGCTGATCGCGGCCGTGGTGCTCATGCAGTACGGCTCCGGCCCGGTTCGCGGGTTCGCCGTCACCCTGATCATCGGCCTGCTGGCGTCGATGTTCACCTCCATCGTGGTCACCCGCGTGATCATCGACTGGTTCACGCGCAACGACAACGCCCGGCTGAGCGTCTGATGCAATTCAAGACCTTCGACATCGTCCCGCACGGGACCAAGTTCGACTTCGTCGGCAAGCGAAAGATTGCCCTCATCCTGTCGACCATCGTCAACCTGGCGGTGATCCTCTGGGCTCTCCCCCAGATCCACGGCCTCGACTACGGCGTGGACTTCGCGGGCGGCACCGAGATGCAGGTGAAGTTCGACAAGAACGTCGACGCCGGCGAGATCCGCAGGAACATCGAGGCCCTCGGCTTCAAGGATGCAGTCGTCCAGACCTACGGGCCGGAGAGCGAGCACGGCTACCTGGTTCGCGTCGGCCGGGTGGCGCTCCTCACGCCCGAGGACGCGGCCCGCGTCATCGCCGCCGTGAAGGCGAAGTTCTCGGTGGTGGGCTCGCCGGCCTTCAGCCCGGAGGCGGGCGACAAGATCGACTTCGAGTTCCAGGTGCTGCCCACGTCCGCCGACCTGCAGGCGGTGGTGGAGGCGTCCGGGGTCAAGGTCCGCGAGATTCCGGGAAGAGGCGGGGCTCACCGCCGGCACCCGCTCGCTGGCCGTCCTGACCCAGGGCATCCAGGACCGGCTCGAGAAGGAGCTCGTCGCCAAGTTCGCGGACGCCAAGCCCCAGGTCCTACGCGTCGAGTACGTCGGTCCAGCCGTGGGTCGCGAGCTGCGCAACCAGGGGTTCAAGGCCATCATCTACGCCATGGCCCTCATCGCGATCTACGTCGGCCTGCGCTTCGACTTCCGCTTCTCGCCGGGCGTCATCATCGCCATCCTGCACGACGCCATCATCACGCTGGGTTACTTCGCCGTGAGCGGGCGCGAGTTCAACCTGACGTCGGTGGCCGTGATCCTCACCGTGGTGGGCTACTCGGTGAACGACACCGTGGTGGTCTACGACCGGATCCGGGAGAACCAGGGAAAGCTGAAGGGAAAGAAGCTCGGCGACATCGTCAACGTCTCCATCAACGAGACCCTGGGACGCACCATCCTCACCTCCTTCGCCACCTCGCTGTCGCTCGTCGGCCTCCTCATCTTCGGCGTGGGGACCATCTTCGACTTCGCCATGGCGATGCTCGTCGGCATCGTGTCCGGCACCTACTCCACCTGGTTCATCGCCGCGCCGATGACCATCTGGCTCGAGGAACGGGCCGAGGCCGCGAAGAAGAAGAGGACCGCGGGAGCCCGGGCGGCCTAGCCTGCCGGGTATATTGGAGTTGACTCATTCAGGGCGAGGGGCTCGACGGAAGTCGCGCCCCTCGTCCCTTTTTGCGGGGTACACGGGTCGATTTTCCGCTAATAGGTTCGTTCCCCCGGAGTCCGCTTGCCCCGGGGGGAGGCATGCCATGATGCACCGTCCTTCTCCTCGGACGTTGCGGAAAGGCCGGGACAACCGAGCGTGGATCCGATCTCGAGCGCCATCGTGGCCGTTTCCGTGCTGCTGTTCCTGGTGATCGCCGTTTCCCACACGGCGAACCGCCGAAGGCGCATGTCTCGCGACGCGGTCGTTCTCCAGGAGAAGCTCGAGAAGAACCTCCACATCCCGCGGTCGCTGCACCCGATCATCGACACCGAGATCTGCATCGGCTCCCTTTCCTGCCTCAAGGCCTGTCCCGAGGGGGACATCCTCGGCATCCAGAAGGGAACGGCCGTCCTCGTCCACGCCGACCACTGCATCGGTCACGGCCGCTGCGCCGCCGAGTGCCCGGTGAGCGCCATCAAGCTGGTGATGGGGACTCTCGAGCGAGGCGTGGATCTCCCCGAGGTCGACGAGTCCTTCGAGTCGAGCCGGCCCGGCGTCTACGTCGTGGGGGAACTCGGGGGCATGGGATTGCTCCGCAACGCCATCCGCCAGGGGCTCCACGCCGTGAAGCGGATCGACGCCATCCTGCCGAAGGGAGGCACGGCAGCCGGCGCGGTGGACGTGGTGATCGTGGGGGCCGGCGCCGCTGGCCTTGCCACCGCCTGCGCGCTCAAGGAGGCGGGCCGGAGCTACCGCCTGCTGGAGCAGGGGACGTGGGGCGGCACGATGTTCCACTATCCGCGGCGCAAGATCGTCATGACCGAGCCGGCCACCATCCCGGGTTTCGGGAAGATCGGCAAGAACGTCATCTCGAAGGAGGAGCTTCTCGAAACCTGGGCCAAGGCCCTCGAGAAGACCCAGGTCAAGGTCGAGGAGGGAGTCCAGGTCAAGGGCATCGACGGGGAGGACGGCGCGCTCGCGGTCCACACCACCCAGGGGGTCATCCAGGCCCGGAAGGTGGTTCTCGCCATCGGGAGGCGCGGCACGCCGCGTCGGATGGGGCGTACCCGGCGAGGAGTTGAAGAAGGTCACCTACGGCTTCACCGATGCCGAGCAGTACGAAGGACGGCGCGTGCTCGTCGTCGGCGGGGGAGATTCGGCGCTCGAGGCCGCCATCTCGATCGCCGAGCTCGGGTCGGCCACGGTCGCGCTCTCCTACCGCGGCGCCGAGCTCGGGCGAGCCCGGGAGGCCAACCGCAGCAAGCTGAAGAAGCTCGCCGACGCGGGGCAGATCACCATGCTCCTGCCGTCCCAGGTGAAGTTCGTCTCCGAGACCGAGGTGCGCCTGGAGTTCGACGGGAAGGAGATGCGGATCCCGAACGACGACGTCATCGTCAGCATCGGGGGAGATCCGCCCAACGAGTTCCTCCAGAAGGCCGGCGTGGAGATGCGCCGGTACCACGGAGAGCAACTCGGGGCCAAGACCGGGGAGGAACAGTACGTCAGCGAGAAGGAGCTCCTCGAACGAAAGCGGCTCCGCCGCACCCTGGCGCTCTTTGCCTGCCTGGGTGCGGTCATCGTGGCCTACCTGGCCTCGCGGGGCTGGGACTACTACCGGCTCGACCATCTGGACCGGCTGAGATCGCCCATGAACAAGGCCTTCAAGTCGGCAGGGCCTTGGGGCCATGGCATCGGGATCGTCGCCACCGCCTTCATGCTCTCCAACTTCCTCTACCCGGTGCGCAAGCGGACCCGGGCGTTGACCGGGCTGTGGGACATCCGCGACTGGCTCAACTTCCACGTGTTCGTGGGCTTCATGAGCCCGCTGGTCATCGCCTTCCACGCGGCCTTCCAGTCGAAGAACCTGCTCGCCACCGCCACCACCTCGGCACTCGGGATCGTGGTCGGGACGGGACTCATCGGGCGCTTCATCTACGGGCTCGTGCCCTCCGTCGGCGGACACGCCGAGGAGCTCGAGCTCATCGCCGGGCGATTCGAGCGGCTGCGGTCGCAGATGGAGCCGATGCTCTCCGGGACCCGCGAACGCGCCCGCCTCGAGCGGCTCATCCGGTCGGCCTCGGCAGCCCTTCCCCCCAGCTCGCTCTTCGTCGCCCTTCTTCGGGAACCCGTGGCGGGTGCCCGACTCCGGATGAGGCTCTGGCTGGCGCGCCGCCTGTTCGCGGAACGTGGAACGTACGCGCGATTCAAGATCTCCGTGCTCCACCTTCGTCGCCTGCGCTTCCAGCTCGCGTTCTACGGCGGCCTTCGCAATCTGTTGCGTGGGTGGCGGGTGATGCACGCCTCTCTGGCCGTCTTTCTGGTATTTGTCATCGCCGTGCACATCGGCGTCTCGCTCTACCTCGGCTACGGACTGATATGAGAAAACCTTCATTCCGCTGCCGGCTCGGCTCGATCCTGGCCCCGCTGGCCTTGGCCGTGGCGACGCTCGCGGCGCCCGTCCGCGCCGACCTGATCTCGCCTGGAGAGCTCACCAAGGCCCACGAGAAGCTGGAGGGGTTGCAGAACTGCACGAAGTGCCACCCGGCCGCCAAGAAGCTCACGCCGGAGATCTGCCTCGACTGCCACAAGGAATTGCGCGCCAGCATCTCCTCTGGAAAGGGGTTCCACGGACGCCTCTCCGAGAAGCAGTGCGAGACCTGCCACCACGAGCACCACGGCCGCGAGTTCTCCCTCATCGACTGGGGTGCGGGCGGCCAGAAGTCCTTCGATCACCAGAAGACCGGCTGGGCGCTCACGGGGAAGCACGCCAAGGCGAAGTGCGAGGCCTGCCACGACCCCCGCCGGATCACCGACGGGCTGGTGAAGGAGGTGCTCGGCAAGGGGCGAAAGAGCATGCTGGGCCTGCCCGCCACCTGCGTGGGCTGTCACTTCGACGAGCACCGGGGCCAGGTCGGGACCGACTGTGCGAAGTGCCACGCTCCAGAGGCCTGGAAGCCGGCCACCAAGGGCTTCGACCACGCCCAGACCAGGTACCCACTCGCCGGGCTTCACGTGAAGGTCCCGTGCGCCAAGTGCCACGTTCCGCTGACTGACCCGCAGGGCAAGCACGACTTCCCGCAGGCGGTCTCGGCCACCTACTGGAAGATGAAGCCGCTCCCCTTCGCGGCCTGCACCGACTGCCACAAGGATCCCCACCTGAACCGCTTCGGCCCGCTCTGCGTGACCTGTCACGTCGTCGAGGGCTGGAAGGTGATGAAGCCACTCGGGGAGGCCGTGGGCTTCCACGACAAGACCCGCTATCCGCTTCGAGGCGCACACGTGCAGGTGGCCTGCAAGGCCTGTCACGGACCGTATCAGGGTCAGCTGAAGCCCAAGTACAAGGACATGACCTTCGCCGCCTGCACGGACTGCCACCAGGATGCGCACGTCGGGCAGCTGGGCAAGAAGGGCACGCCACAGGCCGCCTGCGACCGCTGCCATGCGGTCCAGGGATGGGTGCCGGTTCGGTTCGATCTGGCCGAGCACCAGAAGACCAAGTACCCGCTCGAGGGCGCGCACGTTGCCGTGGCCTGCGACCGCTGCCACCCGAAGGACCCCAAGCTGGTCGAGCGAGTGGCGCCGGGGGTCCGCTTCGAGGCGATCCGGGAGCGACGCCCGGTGAAGGTGAGCGAGTTCACCATGGAGAAGAAGGTGGACGGGAAGAAGTGCACCTCCTGCCACCGCGACGTCCACCAGGGGCAGTTCGACAAGCGCATGGCCGTGGAGGGGTGCACCGCCTGCCACGACCAGAACACCTTCATCAAGAACAAGTTCGACCACGCCCGGGACACCAAGTTCCGGCTGGACGGGAAGCACGGGAAGACCGCCTGCGCCTCCTGCCACGCCACCGTGGCCGGGAAGGACGGCAAGCCCCACGTGAAGTACGCGGGCGCCCCGACAGCCTGCGCGAAGTGCCACGCCGACCCGCACGCCGCCCAGTTCGCCGTGAAGAAGGTCACCGAGTGCGCCAACTGTCACGGCGTGGAGGAGTGGAAGAAGCTCAAGTTCGTCCACGGCGAGCCCTTCACGACCTACGCCCTGACCGGAAAGCACGCCAAGGTGTCCTGCGAGAAGTGCCACCCGGTCGCCAAGATCGGCAAGCTCGAGATCAAGCGGTACAAGCCGGTATCCCGCGAATGCCAGGCCTGCCACTCCGACTTCCACAAGGGCGCCTTCCGGGGGTACGAGCCGTGACCAAGACCGCGATGGCAGCCGTCCTCCTGCTCGCCGCCGGCGCGCCGCAGGCGCAGGCTCCGGCGCCCAGCCCCGACCTGTCGGTCAAGGCGCCGGCCCCTCACGCGGCGGGCGACACGAAGTGCTCGGCCTGCCACACGCCCGAGGGGTGGGGCGACGTGAAGTTCATCCACGAGCGCACGGGGTTTCCGCTCACGGGAAAGCACGCCCAGGTGGCGTGCAAGAAGTGCCACGTGGTCGACTTCAAGGAGCCCCTCGGGCGGGCGTGCTCGGCCTGCCACCGCGACGTCCACGGCGGCTACGCCGGCGTCCAGTGCGCCTCCTGTCACGACGAAGAGGGCTGGAAGTCGCGGTTCGACGCCGACGCCCATCGCCGCACCAACTTCCCGCTCCAGGGGCGCCACGCGCTGCTCCCCTGCGAGCAGTGCCACGGCGACCGGCGCGACCGCGCCTTCGCCCGCCCCACGGTGGCCTGCTGGGAGTGCCACCAGGCCGACCTCCAGAACGCGTCAGCCAAGGGAGTCGATCACGGCGGCTTCCAGGGCTACCCACAGCTCGCCTGCCTGGGTTGCCACGGCTTCTGGCGCTGGGCTCCAGGCACCTTCGGCGGCCACGGCGCCTGCTTCCCCATCGACTCCGGGAACCACGCCGGGATCACCTGCACGAAGTGCCACGTGACGCTGCCGGTGCCGCTCCAGATCGGTTCCTGCTCCAGCGTGCCGTATCCCCGCTGCACCCAGTGTCACTCCTGCGCCTCGGTGCAGCCGAATCACACCGGCGTGCCGGGCTTCTCCTGCGTGAACCTCGACCAGCGCTGCTACGAGTGCCACCCGCGGGGCACGGCCAGCGACGGCGGCGACCGGCGCGGGCTGAGGAAGGTGAAGCGATGATCGCGCTCTCCGTCCTCGTCCTTCGCCTCGCGGTCTCGGCCGCGGCCGCGCCAGAGGCCGTTGCGGCGCAGCCGGTCTCCCCGGCGCCCTCGGTGGCCCGCCGGGTAGAGGGAAAGGTGACCTTCGCCACGGCAACGGCCGGCTACATCGACGCGGGGGTTCTCGAGGGCGTGGCCGTTGGCCAGGTCATCCGCCTGACTCGCGGCGCCCAGCCGTCCGGAACGTGTACCGTTCGTGAAACAGCCGACCACTCGGCGACCTGCACCGGGACGGGCGTCCGGGCCGGCGACCGGTTCGTGCTGGAGACCACCGTCCCGGGCGCGGCCCCGGTGGCGAAGATGGCGCCGATCCCCACCGACGAGGAGCAGGAGAGCCGGTTTGCCCAGGTGGCGGGGACGCCGCTGACGGTCGTGGAGGCAAAGGCGCAGCCGCGCACCGTGACCATCGGGAACCTGCCCACCGTCCGCGGAGATCTGGGCTACGCGGTCTGGCTGGCCAGTCCCAGCGGCCCGGGCGACTCCCAGCGGATCCAGCTGGACATCCAGGTGAACGGGCTCGACGCCTTCGCGGGATTCAAGCTCTTCGCAGACGCCCGCTTCATGCAGTGGACGCAGCGCGACGTCACCTACGTCCCGGGATCGGCCACGCAACTCCTCGTGTACGATCTCGAGCTTGCCCAGAGGGATCCGACCCGAAAGTGGAGCGCCGCCTTTGGCCGCGTCCAGCCCTGGTTCGTTCCCGGCTCCACGGTCTTCGATGGCGCGCAGGGCGGGCTGCGCCTGGGACGCAACGAGATCGGGGTGTTCGGTGGGCTGGTGCCCGACCCGTGGACCACCGAGCCCACCACCAGCCGCTACACGGGCGGCGTCTACGGCAACTTCGAGGCGCCCATCGGCTCGACGTTTCTCACCGGCAGTGCGAGGGCGGCGGTGGTCCAGAACCCGGAGATCGGGCGCCATTACGAGGGTGAACTGCTCCTCAACTACTGGGTCGGCGGAGTCTTCAGCGCCAGCGGCGACCTTCGCATGGGCTTTGGTGACGTGGAGGCCCCGGCTTTCATCGACTCGGCGCGGATCTCCATGACGTGGCGCCCCGTGCCCATCGTCTGGCTCTCGGCCGGGTTCTCCTACTGGGGGCTCTCGATCCCCAACGGCGAGCCCATCGCCACCTATCCCGGCCCGTCGCGGCGGGCGGACGGGACCCTTGGCGTCGACGCCTTGCCCTGGCTGCGGTTGGCGGCCCTGGGCGGGTGGGTGGACGACCTGACCTCCTTCCTTTCACACAGCTACGTGGGGCCGGAGGTCACCTTCACGAAGGTCCTGGCAGGTCTCTCCTTCGGCTACCTGAAGGATTTCGGATGGGTGGACGGGCAGAGCGCCTGGGGGCAGATTGCCTGGGCTCCCGTGCCCTCCACGCGTCTGACGGGCCGGGTCTCCTGGTTCCAGACCACCGCAACCATCAACGGGGTCTCCTCGGTGAGCGCCGTGAACGAGGTGGGCGTCACCGTCAACGCGACCGTGGGTCTCACCAGCTGGCTCTCGCTCCGGGCCTCGGTCCTGGTCCGGGCCGGGCTCGAGAGCGGCGAGGCGTCCATGCCGTTCGGCACGGCGTCGAACCTGTTCTTGGTGGGCACGTACTAGGCGACCGTCGGTCGTGGCCTTCGACGTGCCGGCGCGCGCGGGGCATCGGCCTCCCGCCGCGCTGGTCCTCGCTCGGCGGGGAACGCGGGGTCGCCGTGAGCGCCATCGATGCATCGGCCCCGCTGCGGCTCCGGCGCGGGGTCTCCAATCGATCCGCTGCGGAGGCGCGGCGCCGGCGATGCCCGCGCGCGCCTGGCGGAAGAAAGGCGTCACCCGACGCTCGCCGCCGCGGTCGCCGCCCGCCGGCCCCCACGAAGGACGCCGGCTCGAGTCGCCTTCGCCACGGGCCGTCTCAGCCGGTTCGGGCGCCACTCGGAGCAGTGCCTCCGGAGGAGGTGCCGAGGCCCTCTCCCGTCCGACCCCTCCCTGGCTCGGCACCATTCACCAGAAGGACGCCATCGCTCCGAGGACAAGCACTGCGGAGAGGGGTGCCCCGAACCGGCGGCACGACGCCCTCCCGGGGCGAAGGCGATCCGTGCCGTCGCGCGCGGGGCATCGCCCCCCGCCGCGCTTGTCCTCGCTCGGCGGGGAACGCGGGGTCGCCATGAGCGCTATCGATGCATCGGCCCCGCTGCGGCTCCGGCGCGGGGTATCCAATCGATCCGCTGCGGAGGCGCGGCGCCGGCGAAGCCCGCGCGCGCCTGGCAGAAGAACGGCGTCACCCGACGCGCGGGGTCGCCGTTCGCCGTTCGCCTTTCGCCGTTCGCGGGTCGCCTCCCGCCGGTCCCCACGAGGCAAGCAGGCTCGAGTCGCCTTCGCCACGGGCCGTCTCAGCCGGTTCGGGTGCCACTCGGAGCAGTGCCTCCGGAGGAGGTGCCGAGGCCCTCTCCCGCCTGCGCACACACGGCTCGGCACCATTCACCAGAAGCACGCCATCGCTCCGAGGACCAGCACTGCGGAGAGGGGTATCCCGAACCGGCGGCACGACGCCCCCCCGGGGCGAAGGCGACTGGAGGCGGCACGACGCCCCCCGGGGCGAAGGCGATCCGCGCCGCCCTACTTGCCCTTCGCGAACTCCCCCATGAAGCCGGCCAGCGCGTCCACCCACTCGTACGGCACGGCATTGTAGGTCGAGGCCCGGATGCCGCCGACGGAGCGGTGCCCCTTCAGTCCCACCATCCCGATCTTCTTCGCCTCCGCGATGAACTGCTCCTCGAGGGCCTCGGTGGGCAGCCGGAAGACCACGTTCATCACCGAGCGGCTCTCCCTCTCCACCGGTGAATGGTAAAACGTGGGGTTGCCGTCGATCGCGCCGTAGAGGCGCGCCGCCTTCTTGCGGTTGGCCGCCTCCATGGCGCCGAGACCGCCCAGCCCCTTCAGCCAGGCCAGCACGTTACGCACCATGTAGACGCCGAAGGTGGGCGGGGTGTTGTAGAGCGACTTGTTCTCGGCATGGGTGCGGAACTGGAAGATCTTCGGGATGTCCTTGCGGCCCTTCTCGACCAGCTCCTTCGAGACGATGGCCACCACGAGGCCCGAGGGTCCGATGTTCTTCTGAGCCCCCGCATAGACGATGCCGAACTTCGAGACGTCGAACGGGCGCCAGAGGAAGTCGCTCGACATGTCGGCGACGAGGGGCACGGTGCCGGTGGGCGGGAACGCGCGAACAGGATCGACGTTGAACTCGATCCCATGGATGGTCTCGTTCGAGGTGAGGTGCAGGTACGACGCGGCCGGGTCCACCTTGACCTCACCGGGAGCCGGGACCCGGACGTAGCTCTTCTCCTTGCCGTCCCCCGCGCCGGTGGTCTGGGTGGAGACGCTCGCGCCGAGCAGCGCCGAGACGACCTTGGCCTCGCCGACCGCCTTCTCGCCCCACGCGCCGGTGACCAGGTACTGCGCCGCCTTGCCCTTCTCCATGAGGTTCATGGGGATCTGGGCGAAGAGGGCAGAGGCCCCGCCCTGCAGGAAGAGGATCTCGTGGGTGGCCGGCACCGCGAGCAGTTCCCGCACCAGCGAGAGCGCCTCGTCGTGAACCGCCTCGTACTCCTTGCCGCGGTGGCTGTGCTCCATCACCGACATCCCGCTGCCCGCCAGGTCGAGAAGTTCCTCGCGAGCCCTCTCGAGGGCCGGGAGGGGAAGGGCGGCGGGACCGGCGTTGAAGTTCATCTTGCGGGCCATGTGGTGCCTCCGTTCGGCTGGGTGCTGGGGTACGAGGACGGGATGGCTATCACTTCGCCGGGGGTGGCATCGGCGCCGGCATGCCGGGAGCTGCGCCGCGCTGGCGAAGCTCGGCGATGGCGTTCCCGGCCTGGGCGGCGAAGCGTCCGGACTTGTCGTTGGCGATCACCTTGAGCCAGGTCTCCTCGGCCCGCTTCGCGTCCTTCAGGTCGTAGGCGTAGACCACGCCTGCGTTGAAGAGGCTCTGCATGTGAGCAGGCGCGATCTGGTTCGCCTTGAGGAAGTTGGCGACCGCCTTGTCGTACTGGCCCAGCTCCCTGTACATGACGCCCTGGTCGGTGAGGACGTCGGGATTCTTCGGGTCGATGGCCAGCGCGTTGGCGTAGGCGTCGATGGATGCCTGGGCCTGGTGGCTGTCGAAGTAGTCGTTCCCGAGGGAGATCCAGGCCTGGAGGTCCTTGGGGTTCTGGGCCACGAGCTGCTTGGCGATGGCGATGCGCTGCTCGACGCCGGCGGGAACGTTCGTGGCGCCTGCCATGGGCATGCCGCCACCGGGAGGCATCGAGGCGGCATCGCCCGAGGGCGGCGGCATGGTGGGCGCGCCGCCCAGGGGAGGGGAGATCGGGGCGGCGGTCACCGGTTCGTTCTTCTTGCAGCCGGCGATGGCCAGTGCTGCGGCGAGGGCTACGAAGGTGCGGTTCAAGGTGGTGCCTCCTGGAGCGTCCTGCGAGGAAATCGCCGGACACGCGCGGCAGTCTAGCCTGCCCGCCGCCGGATTCAAGGACGGCCTGGATGTGGGCGATCCGGGCAGGTCCAGCCCACCCCGAAGCTGCTCCTCCCCCGTTGCTGCCCCTCGGCCCGCGTGGTACCCCAAGGCCTCGATGCACATCGGCTTCGACGCCAAGCGTGCCTTCCAGAACTCCACCGGACTCGGCAACTTCGCTCGCGACGTGCTGCGAATTCTCGCGGAGCAGCGCCCCTCCAACAGGTACGTGGCCTATGGTCCCAGGCTCGTGGCGGGGAAGGTCCCCGCCGGGGTGGAGACGCGTGGGCCGGATCGCCTGTTCGGCCGGGCCATTCCATCGCTCTGGCGCGTGGCCGGCCTCGCCGCCCAGCTCCATCGAGACAGGGTCGAGCTCTTCCACGGCCTCTCCGGCGAGCTGCCGATGGGGATCGAGAGGAGCGGCGTCCGCTCCGTGGTCACCATCCACGACCTCATCTTCGAGCGCTTCCCCGAGCTGTACTCGCCGATCGACCGGCGCATCTACGCCTGGAAGTCCAGGCGCGCCGCCGAGCGGGCCGGCCTCGTGATCGCCGTGAGCGAGCAGACGAAGCAGGACCTGGTGGAGCGGTACGCCATCCGGCCGGAGCGGATCCGCGTCGTCTACCAGGGATGTCACCCGGCGTTCCAGCGCGCGCCAGCGCCGGGCGCCGACGACAGCGGTGGCGCGCCGCCTCGGGCTCCCGGATCGTTACCTCCTCTCGGTGGGTACGGTGGAGCGCCGCAAGAACCTTGGCCTCGTGGTCAAGGCGCTCCCAGGCCTGCCCGGAATACCGCTCCTCGCGGTGGGGAGGCAGACCGGGTATGCCGACGAGCTGAGGCTGGAGGCGCGCCGGCTCGGCGTGGAGGACCGGGTCCGCTTTCTCGCCGGCATCTCCATGGAGGATCTCGCCGCGCTCTACCGGCGCTGCAGCGTCTTCGTCTACCCGTCCATCTTCGAGGGGTTCGGCATCCCCATCGTCGAGGCGCTCTTCTCGGGCGCGCCGGTGGTGACCACGGCGGGCGGAGTCTTCCCGGAGGCAGCCGGACCGGGATCTGCCTACGTCGCGCCGACCGACGTGGAGGGGCTTCGCCAGACAGTGGCGGCGCTGCTCGGAGACCAGGTTCGGCGGGACGCCATGCGGGCGGCCGGCCTCCTTCACGCGCGCCGCTTCACCGACCAGGCCATCGCGGAGGGGCTGTCCAACGTCTACCAGGAGGTGAGCGGATGATCCGGCTCTCCGGCGTGCTCATCACGTTCAACGAGGAGGCCAGGGTGGGGCGGTGCCTCGACTCGCTCGCCGCGGTCTGCGACGAGCTGGTGGTGGTGGACTCGGGCTCCACCGACCGGACTCGCGAGCTCTGCGAGGCTCGGGGCGCCCGGGTCGTGGTCCGGCCCTTCGACGGCTTCACCACGCAGAAGAACTTCGCGCTCGACCAGGCCGTTCACGATCACGTCCTCTCGCTCGACGCCGACGAGTGGCTCTCGCCCGAGCTTCAGGCCTCGATCCTGGAGGCGAAGGCCGACTGGCGGCCGACGGCTACGATTTCAACCGGCTCAACTTCTTCGGCGACAAGCCGATGAAGAGCTGCGGCTGGTACCCCGACGCGAAGATCAGGCTCTGGGACCGGCGCCGGGGCAGGTGGAGCGGTGGGCTGGTGCACGAGACGGTGGTCCTGGAAGCGGGCGCTCGCCAGGCCCACCTGGCGGGCGACCTTCTGCACGCCGCCCACCAGGAGGCCGGCCAGCTTCTCGCCAAGGTGCAGTTCTACTCGGCGCTCTGGGCGCAGGAGCACGCCGGCCGGCGCATCTCCACGCCGGGGCTCTTCCTCAAGGGGTTGGCCGCCTTCCTGCGGAGCTACCTCCTCCAGGGCGGCATCCTCGACGGCTACGAGGGGCTGGTCATCTCGGTCAGCAACGCCAACCACACCTTCTACAAGTACGCGCGGCTGCTCGAGGCCAACCGCGCCGCGCGTCACGCCCACCGTCAGCGAATCAGATAGAGATTGTACCGCTTGATCTGTGAGGCTCGGGTCGCGGGATCGATGAATCGTGCGGTCAGCATGGTGATGCGGAAATCCTCGAAGGACCCGACCGGCGCGAACGGAAGCCGGCCGTCGTCCTCGTGAAGGACCAGCAGGAATGGCTTCTGGATGGTCGAAAGGGACGCGAGCGATGGGATGCTCGTCGACGGCGTGTCGAGGTAGAGCTCCAGCGCGTGGCTGTACCTCGAGGCCAACTGCACGACCGGAACATCCTTGAAGTTCGCGTTCGCGAAGATCGCCGCCGTCGTCCCACCCTGGTAGGTGTGCAGCTTCGGATAGAAGAATCCGTTGAAGTAGAGGTTGACCAGGACGGCGGCGAGCACGGAACGGCCGACCACGATCTCCTTCCCCGAGGCACGGAACAGCCGGGGGAGAAGGACGATCAGGGCCACCAGCACCAGGCCATCAGGGCCGACACGGGAAGGTTCCCGACGCCCGGCCTGAAGAACCCATGCAGCAGCCCCACGGCGACGAACATCAGGGCGATCACGGTGTACTGGGTGTTCCGGAGTCCCTTCACGCCACCCAGGTCGTGGATGAAGGACGCCGTCACGATCGCGAACAGGGGGAAGACGATGTTGAGATAGTGGGGAAGCTGGAATCCGGAGAGCGAGAACATCAGGAACGTGACCAGCGACCCGGCGACCGTGTACCACTCGCGGGGTCCCTTCCCGTCCAGCGGCGGGCCGGATCCTCCTGTACATGGCCGCGTACAGCAGGAGCGACCAGGGAAGGAACGCCCAGAGCACGGTGTGGAAGAAGAAGGTCGGATCCCCCTTGCCCGTGATGGGGCCCGTGTTGAAGAACCTCCCGAACTGGCTGTCCCAGAAGAAGAAACGGAGGCCGGACACACCGGTCCTCCCGAAGACGACCTTCTCGGGGTGCAGGTCGAACTGGAGATACAGCGCGACGAGCTCGGGGGTGAAGAAGAGGAAGGTGAGGAACGCAGCGACCAGCCAGCGGACGTGGAAGAGCTCCTTCCAGTTCCTGGTGATCACCAGGTGTCCGCCGATGGCCGCGGCGATGGGAACGAGGGCGAACAATCCCTTCGTCATCACCGCGCATCCCGCGAGCAATGACCCGAGCAAGAGCTGGACGAACCGGCGATCCGTCCACGCCCGCTGGAAATGGTAGATCGATCCGATGATCAGCGCGGTCAGGTATGGCTCGGCCCGGACGTCGGTGTTGGACAGGATGACGTGCAGCGCGGTCAGGAGGACGAGAACGCTCCACCGGGCGATCTCGACGCTCTGGTACAGGCGAAGGGCGAGCAGGTAGGTGTATCCGGCCCCACCCAGCAGGAAGAGGATGGCCGGAAGCTTGTAGCTCCAGTCGCTGAACCCGAATGCCCGGAAGGACAGTGCGGTGATCCAGAAGGGGAAGTGGGGCTTGTCGAGCCAGTCGGCTCCGTTCGCGAACAGGTCGACGTAGTCGCCGCGGAGCGCCATGGTCCTGGCGATGGACGCGTAGAGCGTTCCGTCGGCGCCGATGATGGTGAGGAAGAGGCCGGAGAAGTTGACGACGACGGCCAGGGCCAGCAGGACGACGAAGAGCCGCCGGGACGACGGGGGGACGGTGGCGGCGACGGGGTAGGGGACGGATGGCGCATGGGGAATGGGTGGCCCTGCGGAGGCTGGCCTAGTCCGTCTCGATCCTCGACCAGCCCGGGGGCACGACGTCCGGCATGCTCGCGTTCCGGATCCACACGTCCGGAGCGACGACGAGTTTCCCGGGATTCGCGTTCAACCAGGCTCCCCACCAGCTGAAGCTGCTGTTGGCGATGATGTTGTGCCTGCAGAGGCTCATGAGCTGCATGTCCCTGAAGCTCTCCGTGCCGGAGTTGATGTCCACGTGGAGGGCATCGTCCACTTTCACGTTTTCCTTAACCCAGGCCGGGTCATCGGAGAAAACGAAGAACCGGGGCTGCGGCACCCGGGCGCGGATCCGTGCGATGGCGTCTCGATAGTACTTCGGCGAGCAGACCGACCCGATGGTCTCCAGGCGCCGCTTCTTGACGTAGTCTCCCCTCCGGACGTGGATGCTCACGGCGTCGCAGCAGGCGATGTCCTCGGCGATCCGGCTGTTCCCGGCATCCATGGGCTGCTTGAAGGTGAACTCCGTCCGCAGCGACCGGGCGACGGGAAGGAAGTAGCGCTCGGTCTGCCAGAAGCCCTGGAAGTAGCCGTTCCGCATCGTCAGGAGCTCGGGGTGGAACCAGGCGCCCAGCTCGCTCTCCCTGACCAGTGTCCCGGTGCAGTTCAGCCGGACGCGCAAGAACCTGCGCCGGAACTCGGAGAGCAGGTCCTTGGAAACGTCCGCCAGGGAATCGCATTCCTCCCTGCTGGCGTGGTCGGGTGAGACGTCGAAGATCCGCTCCAGCTCGTAGCCGTTGTGGTGGCTGCGATGCCTGAACTCCGAGACGTCGATCTTCGTTTCCGGCCAGTTCGACCTCAAGGCCCGATGGAACGCGTACTGGAACATCTGGTTGCCCAGCCCGGACGTGATGCGAACGATGTTCATGTCGTGTCTGTCGAGGCGGGTGGATGATCGTCCACGAAGGATGAAGTAGGTCGGGTGGGGCTCGAACCCACAACCTCGGGCTTAAAAGGCCCTTGCGCTACCATTGCGCTACCGACCCGTGAATGACTCCAGTACCGCGACTGTCTACCAAGTTTCCCGGTCGCCCGCCGCTCCTTCGAGCGGAGGGGGCGCTCCTCCCACTTCGCCGCATCCCTCGACCCCCTTACGCGCACCCGTGGTGCAGTAGTCGCCGCATCCCAGGGTGGAGGCCGACCCCCGAGGAAGTGCCCTGTTTCCGCGGGCTGGAGTGGCATGACGGTGGCAGTTCCTCTCATCCGGAATGTTCCGGACTGCCCTCATCGCCTCCTTCTCTGCCGCGTTCCTGGCCGGCTGCGGCGGGGCTGTCCACTGTGCCGGGGTCGAGGCGGGAGGCGCTTGCTGGTTGGGGCGCGACGGCGTCACCGTCTCCCAGGCCCGTGCCTCCCTGGTCTACGAGATAGCCAGGAAGTTCTGGGGCCAGAAGGACGCCCTCGAGGGATGGACCGTCGAGTTCGGCAGCGAGCCCGTCGCGCACGTCGACCAGGACGCCTCCGGCGCTTCGGTGTCGCACGTCGTCGACGGCCTCCACTACTTCGGCTGGGCCTGTCCACAGCACCGGCTCATCATCGTCCAGCCCTTCGCGGCTGCCGACTGCATGGAGAGGTCGGTGGTATTCCACGAGCTCGGTCACGCCTGGGGGATCAAGGAGGGCGACCCCCGGCTCTTTCGGAGAGTATTTCCTGATGCGCGAGGCCATGGACGCGACGGGATGGCATGGCTGCCAGGGACTGCCCATCGGCGACCCGGAGTGAACCCGATCAGGCCCTGACGCGGCTGGTTGCCAGGGCGACGACCGGGAGGCCTGCGGTCGGCTCGCGCCGACGCCCCTCGGCTTCGAGGCGCGCGAACCAGCGGGTGGCTCGCCCCTTGAGCTCCCGCCAGCTCTTCTCGTCGGGCGTGGGCTCCGGCGCCTGGATGCGCCCTGCCGCGGAGGCCCGCGGTGCGGCGACGACCTTGCGCCCCAGCGTGCCGTGCTCGAAGACCTCGTCGTAGGTCGAGCAGAGCGTGCGCTTGCAGAACGGACACTGGTAGTAA
Organism: uncultured delta proteobacterium; assembly: GCA_963700085.1. GTDB lineage: Bacteria > Myxococcota > Myxococcia > Myxococcales > Anaeromyxobacteraceae > CAIOAK01. Next base: position 166,745 of record CAVOWI010000012.1, on the reverse strand, counting down.
CGGGTGGGGGAACCGGCACCACACCAGCTGGTCATGAGGACGTCGCACTGCGTGCACTCGACAAGCGATTCCATATGTAATCTGCTGATATCGTCCCATGATCTCGAGGTCAAGATTCCGGCCGTGAATGGCATCGTGAGCATCGACGGCATCCTCGTCCCCGCCGGGGAGGCCAGGGTCTCGGTCTTCGACCGTGGATTCCTCTTCGGGGACAGCGTCTACGAGGTGGTCCGCACCTACGACCTCGCTCTCTTCGAGATGGGCCTTCACCTGGCGCGCCTGGCCTCGTCGGCGGGTCGGATCGGGCTGCGCCTTCCGTGGACGGCCGACCGTTTCGACCGGGAGGTTCGTCGGGTGGTCGAGGCCGCCCGGGACATCGCCGCTCCCGACCCGGCTGCCGCTCCCTGGAACCTGGGTGAGTTCACGGTCCGCATCGTCGTCACCCGGGGTTCGGGAGAGCCGGGGCTCGACCCCGGACTGGCCGTCGAGCCCACGGTGGTTCTCATCGCGGTTCCGCTTCGCGGGCCTCCGCTGGACGCGTACCGGAAAGGCATCGCGGCATGGCCCTTCGGAGGCCCGGGTGCTCCCCCGCGAGGAGGCGACCCCGCGGCGAAGACCGGCGAGCATCTCTTCCAGGTCCTTGCCGTGAGGGAGGCCCGCGACCACGGGGCGCAGGAAGCCCTGGTCCTGGACGGGGCCGGAAACGTCACCGAGGGGGCCAGCTCCAACGTCTTCGCGGTTCGCGACGGAGCGCTCGAGACGCCCCCGCTCGGGGCCGGCATCCTGGCCGGAGTGACCCGGGCCGTCGTGCTCGATATCGCGGGACGTCTGGGATTGACGGTCCGGGAGCGCCCGTTGCCTCTCGCCGGGCTCGAGTCGGCCGACGAGGCATTCATCACCTCGACGGTGCGGGAGGTCCTTCCCGTGGTTCGCGTCGGGCAACGCTCGAATCGGGCCGGCCGTCCCCGGTCCGGTCACGCGACGCATCCACGCCGCCTTCCGGGAGGCGGCCGGCGGTGGGCACAATCCTGGAAAGCCGCCCGCCAGCGTGTAGATTCGTCCGCGGAGGTCGGCATGCAACGGGACGGAAAGCAGGACTCGGCGGGAATGGGGAATCGGCGGCTCCGGAATTACCTGGTCGACCCGGGAATCCAGCTCCGCCTGGTGAGCTACATGCTGGTGGTTGCGACCGCCATCGGGAGCGGCCTCGCCATCATGGTCTGGACCGCAGGGCAGGAGGCCGGTCCGGGTTTCATCCTGGGCGCGGCGCTCGCCGCAGTGGTCCCCGGGCTGCTCGTGCTCGCCGTGGTCCTCACACATCGCGTGGCCGGTCCAGCGGTGGCCCTGGCACATGCCTGCCGCCGCGTCGGCGCCGGCGACCTCTCCTTGCCGCGCCCGCTGCGCCGCCGCGATCTGCTGGTGGACCTCGCCGACGAGCTGGCCCTGATGGTCGAAGGGCTACGCGAGCAGGAGGCGGAGGAGAGGGCACTCCTCGCCGACGCAGCCCACCGCCTCCGCCGCACCGGCGAGTTCGGGGGCGGCCAGGAGATCGCCGCTCGCCTCGAAGTGCTGGCCTTCCGCAAGAGCCAGCGGCTCGGCCTGTTCGCGTGACCGGGTGCCCCCTCGCCGCGCTTCTTGCGGCGCTGGCGGGCACCGCCGCCGCCGGAACGTCATCCGACCTTCCCGTTCCGCTTCCGCCGCCGCTCGTGGTGGAAGCGCCACCTCCCGCCGTCGAGCCTCCACCCGGCGACGCCCTCGAGCTCCTCTGGGGTCACCGGATCGACTTCTCCGGGGGCGCTCCGCTGATCACCATCCGTCTGCTCGAGGACCGCGACGAGCTGGTCGTGGGGACGCGGGGCCCGACCCGGCTCGAACCGCGCGACGCGTCACCGTCGAGGCTCGCAGGCGGGATGCGATTCCGGGTACGGGTACGCGGTGGTGTTCCGGCTGCTGTCTCCTGGCGCCCGCTGCTCGGGCAGTTCGAGGCCCGCGACAGGGCCGGCATCGACCGGGCGCGCGCCGCATGGGAGGCGCGCGGGGTCCCGACGCGAACCCGACCCACGGGCGGGGTCTATGGGGTCGCGGGTCACGTCATCGACAACCGGCGGACGCTCGTGCTCGCCGACGGGACCTTCACCGAGTCGAGTGCCGCCGCCTTCGCTGCCGATGCCTGGCGCCGATTCGGGGAGCGGCCCGAGCCGACGGCCGAGGTCCTGGCCCGTCCGTCCGGCTTCGTCGAGGTGCTGGGATCGAAGGGTGAGATCCTCGCGACCGGCGATCGTCTCGTCGTGCTCGACGGCCGCTCCGAGGGGTTCACGCTGGAGGACCGCTCCTACAGGGGGCGGCTTCACCTCACGGTCGACGCCGGGGGCCGGCTCGCGGCGGTCCTCGCGCTTCCCCTCGAGGAACTGCTCCGCGGGCTCGTGCCCAGCGAGATGCCAGCCGGCTCGCCGCCGGAGGCCCTGCGAGCCCAGGCGGTGACCGCTCGATCCAACGTGCTCGCACAGATCGGCACGCGCCACCTCGCCGACCCCTGGTCGCTCTGCAGCGACGTGCACTGCCAGGCCTATCGAGGCGAGGGGGCACAGGTGGCCTCGACGGACGCCGCGGTGCGGGAAACCTCCGGCGAGGCCCTCTTCGCCGTCGCCGACGGCCGCCTCGTCGACGGCGTGTACTCGGCCATGTGCGGCGGGCACGGTGAGAACAACGACGCCGTCTGGGGAGGAACGCCCAGCCCCAGCCTCCGGGGGCGTCCCGACCTCGTGGCTGCCGACGCCTCGGCGTGGGCGGGAGGGCTCGCTTCCGAGGGGAGGGTGTCGGCCTTCCTGGCCGGCGCGCCGCTCGCCTGGTGTGCGCGCGCTCCCGGGTCGAAGGCCGACCGGTACCGGTGGGAGCGCCGCATCGCGCCCGAGAAGCTCGACATCATGCTCGCGACTCTCGGCGTGGGTGCCGTGGACGACCTCGTCGTGGTGGAGCGGGGCGCCTCCGGGCGGGCACTCGCGCTGCGCGTGGACGGCGATCGGGGGAGCGCCACCGTCCACGGGGAGCTTCGTATCCGGCGCCTTCTCGGAGATCTCCCGTCGGCGATGTTCGTCATCGCGCCCGAACGGGAAGGCTGGGCGTTCCGTGGCGGGGGTTGGGGGCACGGGGTCGGCATGTGCCAGTGGGGAGCGATCGCGCGGGCCGGTGCCGGGCAGGGATACCGCCAGATCCTGGGCGCCTACTTCGCCGGCGCCGCGGTGGCGCGCATCTACTGAGCTGGATGAATCGGGTGGCGCCGCGATCAGCCCTTGAGCGCTGTCGCGATGATGGCCGGCAGGGCGCCGAAGCTGGGCTTCTCGGCGAACCGGGTCAGCAGGCGCCCGACCTGTTCGGCCGACCGGTGGGTGACGAACCAGGGCGGCTTGGGCCCGAGGTGAAAATCGCCGGAGAGCCAGGCTCGCGGGAAGGGCCGGAACCGGCCGGTGACCACCGTCTTCTGAGGCCGGTCGAGGAGCAGGGCGTTGTGGACCACGCCCCGCCCGCTCTGGATGTCCGCGTCGGTGTGGCCGGGAAACGCGCCCCAGGTCGCCTGGGGAATGAGGTAGGCCACGCCGGTCCAGGTGTTCACGCTCACCGAGCCGTAGCGAAGGCCGGCGATGGCCGAGTCGAGCCTCGGTCCCAGCGCGCGCGCCGTGACCGGGTCGACGATGAGGTTCGCCCCCAGCGTCCCGCGGAGCCGCTCGTTGGCGAATTGCACCGCGTTCGCGAGAAAATCGGCGGCGGTGTCGCCGGGCAGGGAGGTCTCCGCCAGCACACCCCCGAAGAACTCCTCCCGGAAGGCGTGAGCGGTCGTGTCGGTCGCATCCACCCCCGGGATGAAGGTCCGGGGCACGGCGACGGCGCCCGGCGCGTCGAGCAGCTCGGCGGTGGGGTGCGCGGCGACCGCCGCGGCCTGCCGGGCGGCGGCCCCCGGGTAGTAGGGATGGCGCGGGGGAACCGATCGGAAGACCTCGCGAAGGACGTCGAGGAACTCCTCGCGCTGGGGCCATCGCCCGGCCAGCACCAGGACCTGGGAGGCGATGCAGTTGAACCCGCCGTTGTGCATCTTCTGCGAGACCACGTTCTCGGCCTGGAATCGTAGATCGGCCTGGCTCCAGGTGCCGGGAACGACGATGGTGGGCCCGACCCCGCCCAGCTCGGCGGTGATGCGGCGGCGGTTCGTCGGCTCCCCGCGCCGCTTGCGCTCGGCGCCCTCCGGCCCGGTCCCGAAGCGGATGGCGTCGTGGGTTCGTTCACTTCCGGTGATGTGAATCTCCTCCACGAGCGGGTGCTCGGCCAGGAACGCCCCCACCTCGATGCCGCCCGAGGCGAAGCGGACGAAGCCGCGCTCCACCAGCGGGGCGAAGGCCTCCGCGAAGAACGGTTCCAGGTATGCGTTCACCGGGTTCATCTTCACCATCGAGACCGCGCCCTCGGCGTACAGCTCGTGGAGCAGGTCGAGCGGCGCGATGGAGGAGATGTTCCCGGCGCCCAGGATGAGCGCCACCTTCCCGGACGCCGGCTCGCGCCGGTGGATGGCGGCAGCGTGATCGCGCACGCCCTGGAGGCGTGACGCCCGGCTCCATCCAGACCTCGGCGCGCACGCCCGAGTGGAGAATCCGGTCGAAGTTGTCGGCCGGAAAGACGTCCACGACCACCTGGCCGTCGGGCCGGGTCCGGACGGCTCCGGCGGAAGGAACGGGAGACTCGCCCCGGGCCAGACGCTCGAGCGTGCGCTCCAGCGCGGCGAGGCCGTAGAGGAGCGAGTACGGGCCGCTCATCCATTCCTCGCCTGCCCAGGGCGACCCGGCAGGGATCCCCTTGGCACGGATGGCGGCGTCCACCCAGCGGTCTGCCACCCTGGCCACCCCGGCGCGTACGGCCCGGAGAAGCTGGATCTTCTCCGGGAGGGGCATCCGGGCCCACTCGTCCCTGTGGGCTGCAAGAGCGGCGAGGTCGGAATCGAGGTGAGTGGAATCCATGGGGTCCCTCGGAAAAGGGGAGCATAGCGCGCGCGGGGATGGTGGCGATCACCGGAAACCGATAACTTTCCTTGCCGACCGCCCCTCAACCCGACCGGAGGCTTCATGCAAGGCCTGATGATGGACTACGAGCTGACCCTGCTCCCGATCTTCGAGCGCGTCGGCAAGTACTTCCCGAACGTCGAGATCGTCTCCCGCTGGCCCGACAAGTCGATCCACCGCTCCAGCTACGGCGAGTTCCACAAGCGCGTGCAGCAGCTGGCCAACGCGCTGGTGCGGCTCGGGCTCGAGCCCGGGGACCGGGTGGCGACGCTCGGGTGGAACCACGGCCGTCACCTGGAAGCCTACTTCGCCATTCCCCTGGCCGGCGGCGTGCTCCACACGCTCAATCCCCGACTGTCCCCCCAGGACCTCGCCTACATCATGAACCACGCCGAGGACCGGTTCCTCCTGGTGGACGACGTGCTCCTGCCCGTCTACGAGCGCTTCCACAAGGAGGTGAGCCCCCGCGCGGTCGTGGTCTGGACCCACGGCAACGCCGCGCCGGACTGGGCGCTCGACTACGAGCAGATGATCGAGCCGGAGATGAACACCTTCGCCTTCCCGAAGCTGGAGGAGAACCAGGCGGCAGGGCTCTGCTACACCTCCGGCACCACGGGGCGTCCCAAGGGCGTCGTCTACTCCCACCGCGCGCTCGTGCTCCACTCGCTGGTGTCGGCGATGCCCGACGCGCTCGGGCTCTCCTTCGTCGACGCCATGCTTCCAGTGGTTCCCATGTTCCACGTCAACGCCTGGGGCCTGCCCTTCACCTCGGTCATGGTGGGCGCGAAGCAGGTCTTTCCCGGCCCGCACCTCGACGCCAAGAGCCTGCTCGACCTCTTCCAGCGGGAGAAGGTGACCTTCACTGCGGGTGTGCCTACGGTGTGGCTCGGCATCCTCGAGGAGCTGGATCGCAACCCGGGCGCCTGGGACACCTCGTCGATCAAGGCCATGGTGGTCGGAGGCGCGGCGGCGCCGAAGTCGATGATCGAGGGGTTCGACAAGCGTCACAATCTCAAGGTCGTCCACGCCTGGGGAATGACCGAGATGACGCCGCTGGGCACGGTGAGCCGACTCAAGCCCCACCTCGAGAACGCCCCGGACGCGGACCGGCTCCGGATGCGCGCTGCCCAGGGACTTCCGGTCCCGTTCGTCGACACCCGGGTCATCGGCGAGGACGGGCCCACGCCGTGGGACGGCAAGGCGATGGGCGAGCTTCAGGTTCGCGGCCCCTGGATCGCCAGCAGCTACTTCCAGAACCCGGCCGAGGCCGACAAGTTCACCATGGACGGCTGGTTCCGTACCGGCGACATCGTCACCGTCGACGGCGAGGGCTACGTCCGCATCGCCGACCGCTCGAAGGATCTCATCAAGTCGGGCGGTGAGTGGATCAGCTCGGTGGACCTGGAGAACGCGCTCATGGGCCACCCGGCGGTGAAGGAGGCGGCGGTGGTGGCGGTCGCCCACCCCCACTGGGGCGAGCGGCCGGTCGCGGCGGTGGTCCTGAAGGAGGGCGCCCGGGCCACCCCGAACGAGCTCCGCGAGTACCTCACGCCGCTCTTCGCGCGTTACTGGCTACCCGACGGCTACGTCTTCATGGACGCCATCCCGCGCAACGCCACCGGCAAGTTCCTCAAGGCGGCGCTTCGGGAGCAGCTCAAGGATCATCGCTTCGAGGAGCCGGCGGCGTAGGTGCCGGCAGGTGGAGGCTGTGACGCCGTTCCCGGCTCCGCAGCTGCCACGTCACCAGGATGGCGATGAGGAGGGCGAGCAGCCCCACCAGGCCCATCACCAGGGCCAGCCGCTCGCCGAGCACCCGCTCCGCCCCGGTCAGCGTCAGCGCGGCCTGCCGGGTCTCCCAGGCGCGCCAGCCCATGTAGCCTCCCCCCAGGAGGAGGAGGACAGCCCGCAAGAGAAGACGCCCGCGCGAGATCCGCACGGGCGTCTCCTATCGCAGGCCGGGGCGCCGGTCTAGCCGGAGCTGGCGGCGGCCTCCTCGCGGAAGGTGAGGCTCCCGGCGAGGTAGTCCTTGTTCATGCGGGCGATGAAGTCGAGCTTCAGCCCCTTGGGGCACGCCTCGGCGCAGGCGCCGATGACCGTGCACCCGCCGAAGCCCTCCTGGTTGTGACGCTCCACCATGTTGAGGGCGCGGGTCTTCCGCTCCGGCTCACCCTGGGGGAGCAGCCCGAGATGGCTGATCTTCCCGCCGGTGAAGAGCGAGGCCGAGGCGTTGGGGCAGGCCGCCACGCAGGCGCCGCAGCCGATGCAGGCCGCGGCGTCCATGGACAGGTCGGACTCCTTCTTGCCGACGAGGATGCTGTTCGCGTCGCGAGGGCCGCCGGCGTTGGTGGAGACGTAGCCTCCCGCCATGATGATCCGGTCGAGCGCGCTTCGATCGATGGCCAGGTCCTTGATGACGGGGAACGCCTTGGCCCGGAACGGCTCCAGGCGCAGGACCTCGCCATCGTGGAAGTGGCGCATGTGCAGCTGGCACACCGTGGTCGCCGGTTGCGGGCCGTGCGGGTAGCCGTTCACCACGAACCCGCACATGCCGCAGATGCCCTCGCGGCAGTCGCTGTCGAACGCCACCGGCTCCTCGCCCTTGGCGATCAGTTCCTGGTTGAGGACGTCGAGCATCTCCAGGAACGACATGTGCTCGCTCACGTCGGGAAGGTCGTAGCGAGCGAAGCGGCCGGCGTCCTGGGCGTCCTTCTGCCGCCAGATCTCGAGCGTCAGTCTCACTTGTAGCTCCGGGTCTGGAGTTGAATGCTCTCGAAGACGAGCGGTTCCTTGTTGAGCGTCCAGGGCTTGTTCTCCCCGGTCCACTCCCAGGCGGCAGCGTAGGCGTACTCGGCGTCGTTCCGCTTGGCCTCGCCCTCGTCGGTCTGGTACTCGGTCCGGAAGTGGCCGCCGCAGGACTCGTTGCGCTGCAGCGCGTCCCAGGTCAGCAGCTCGCCCAGCTCGAGGAAGTCGGCCACGCGGCCGGCCTTCTCCAGTTCCTGGTTGAAGTCGCCCGCCGATCCGGGAACCCGGAGGTCCTTCCAGAACTGCTCGCGGACCTCGGGGATGGCCTTGAGCGCTCGCTCCAGGCTCTCCTTCGAGCGGGCCATGCCGACGTCGCTCCACATGATGTCGCCGAGCTTCTTGTGGAACCAGTCGGCCGAGTGCTTGCCGTTGATGGAGACGAACCGCTTCTCCCGGTCCTCGACGGCCTTCTCGGCCGTCTTGAACTCGGCGTGGTCGGTGCCGGCCTTGGCGATGCCGCCGCGGGCCAGGTAGTCGCCGATGGTGTAGGGGATGACGAAGTAGCCGTCGGCCAGCCCCTGCATGAGCGCGGACGCGCCCAGGCGATTGGCGCCGTGGTCGGAGAAGTTGGCCTCCCCGAGCACGAACAGGCCGGGCAGGTTGGACATGAGGTCGTAGTCCACCCACAGGCCGCCCATGGTGTAGTGCACCGCGGGGTAGATGCGCATCGGCACGGCGAGGGGATCCTCACCGGTGATGCGGTTGTACATCTCGAAGAGGTTGCCGTAGCGCTCCGCGATGGCGTTCCTGCCCAGGCGCTTGATGGAATCTGCGAAGTCCAGGTACACGCCCAGTCCGCCCGGGCCCACGCCCATGCCGGCGTCGCAGACCTGCTTCGCCGCGCGCGACGAGATGTCGCGGGGCGCCAGGTTGCCGTAGGTCGGGTACTTCCGCTCCAGGTAGTAGTCGCGGTCGCCTTCCGGGATCTGGTCCGGCGATCGCTTGTCTCCCGCCTTCTTCGGCACCCAGATGCGGCCGTCGTTGCGGAGCGACTCGGACATGAGGGTCAGCTTCGACTGGAACTCGCCGGCGCGGGGAATGCACGTCGGGTGGATCTGGGTGTAGGACGGGTTGGCGAAGAAGGCGCCCTTGCGGTGGGCCCGCCAGATGGCGGTGGCGTTCGAGCCCTTGGCGTTGGTGGACAGGTAGTAGAGGTTGCCGTACCCGCCGGTGGCCAGCACCACCGCGTCGCCGATGTGCGACTCGATCTTCCCGGTGATCAGGTTGCGGGTCACGATGCCGCGGGCCCGCCCGTCGATCACCACCAGGTCGAGCATCTCGGTGCGCGGGAACATCGTCACCTTGCCCAGCTCCACCTGGCGCATGAGCGACTGGTAGGCCCCGATGAGGAGCTGCTGGCCGGTCTGCCCGCGGGCGTAGAAGGTGCGGGACACCAGCGCGCCGCCGAAGGATCGGTTGGCGAGAAGGCCGCCGTACTCGCGGGCGAAGGGCACGCCCTGGGCGGTGGCCTGGTCGATGATGCTGTTGGACACCTCGGCGAGCCGGTGGACGTTGGCCTCGCGGGCGCGGAAGTCGCCGCCCTTGATGGTGTCGTAGAAGAGCCGCCAGACCGAGTCACCGTCGTTCTGGTAGCTCTTGGCGGCGTTGATGCCGCCTTGCGCCGCGATGGAGTGCGCCCGGCGCGGGGTGTCCTGGAAGCAGAAGTTCTTGACGTTGTAGCCCAGCTCGCCGAAGGACGACGCCGCGGAGGCGCCGGCCAGGCCGGTGCCCACCACGATGATCGTGTACTTCCGCTTGTTGGCGGGGTTGACGAGCTTCAGGTCGTTCTTCCGCTTCGTCCACTTGTCGGCGAGCGGTCCGGACGGGATCCGGGAGTCGAGGGTCGGCATCCGTGTCACCTCACAGGCGGATCAGGCCGACGACGACGCCGGCCGGGATGAAGAGATAGGCGAGAGCCAGGAAGACGCCGATGAGCACGCCGACCTTCTGGATGGTGGGGGTCCAGAGCGGGTGCCGGAATCCGAGCGACTGCCACAGCGAGTAGAGGCCGTGCGACAGGTGCAGCCCCAGGCCGATGATCGAGACGCCGTAGAAGACCACCTTGCCCACGCTGCGGAAGGTGTTCACCAGATTGAGGTAGGCGTTCTTCTGGTCGAATCCGGAGTGGACGAGCGCGGCGCCGATGGTCAGGTCGAGCAGGTGGTAGATCACGAAGGCGAGCGTGAGCAGGCCCGTCCAGATCATGGTCTTCGAGGAGACCGTGGCCGGGTTGGCCAGCGGCACCCGGTACGGCTGGGGGCGCGCGGCGCGGGATGCCAGGTACAGCTGGATGCCGGCGGTGGCGTGCAGCACCAGCGCCGTCAGCATGACGATGCGGACCACCCAGAGCAGCCCCTTGGCGCTCTGGAGGAACTCGGCGTAAGCGTTGAACTTCGCCGCGCCCTGGAACGCCTGCAGGTTTCCGAGCAGGTGGCCGACGACGAAGAGGAAGAGGAGGACTCCGGTCACCGCCGAGACGAACTTCTTCCCGACCTGGCTCTGCCAGAAGACGGCAAGGCGCGAGACCTTGACCGGGGCTGCTGTGCTGGTGGTAGCGACGCTCATCATCACCCCTCGAGGGCTGAAGGTGTCACCGTCCAGGTCCCGATCCGCCGGACGGCGGAGGATGCGTGGGACTCGAGCCTGGGCAATTGGGGTCGCGATTCTACGCAGGCGACCCGGGGTGGGGAAGAAGATTTGCGCCTTTCTTTAAAGGACGAAAACAGTCCATTATCGGACAGTGAATGACGCAACGTCCCGTGAAATGGCGCTCCCTCGCCGGGGACGGGAACGCTAGATTCGGCGGCGTGAAGAACATCTGCGTATTCTGTGGGTCCGCCGCCGGGCGCCGTCCCGCCTATGCTCGGGCCGCCCGGCAGCTCGGCGCGGCGCTCGCCGAGCGCGACCTCGGGCTCGTCTATGGTGGGGGCAGCATCGGTCTCATGGGCATCCTGGCCGACGCCGCCCTGGCAGGCGGAGCCGAGGTGCTGGGCGTCATCCCCCGGGCGCTCGCCCGTCGCGAGATTGCCCACCACGGACTCACCCGACTCGAGGTCGTGCCCTCCATGCACGCCCGCAAGGCCCGCATGGCGAAGCTGTCGGACGCCTTCGTGGCCATGCCGGGGGGCATCGGCACGATGGAGGAGTTCTTCGAGGTCCTCACCTGGGGCTACCTGGGCATCCACTCGAAGCCCACCGGGCTCCTCGACGTGGGCGGCTACTGGCAGCCGCTCATCGGCCTCCTCGACCACGCAGTGGAGGAGGGCTTCCTGCGGCCGGCGCATCGACGGCTCGTGGTGGTGGATCGCAGCCCCTCCCGATTGCTCGAGCGGCTGGCGCGGCTATCGGGTAACCCCGGCGACCCGCTGGATCGACGAGCGGGAGACCTGACATCCGCCGGGCGAGACCCGCGAAGCCCTATCCGTCGAGTCGCAGGTTCCGCAGGCGCAGCGCGTTCACGATCACGGTCAGCGAGCTGAAGCTCATGGCGGCGCTGGCGATCATGGGCGAGAGGAGCGTGCCGGTGAACGGATAGAGCACGCCCGCCGCGAGGGGAACGCCCAGCACGTTGTAGGCGAAGGCCCAGAAGAGGTTCTGGCGGATGTTGCGCATGGTGCCGCGCGATAGGCGGCGAGCCCGGACGAGGCCGGACATCTCGCCCTTCACGAGCGTGATGCCCGCCGTCTCCATGGCGACGTCGGTGCCGGTGCCCATGGCGATGCCGACGCTGGCGGCGGCGAGCGCCGGCGCGTCGTTGACCCCGTCGCCGGCCATGGCCACGATCCGCCCCTCCGCGAGGAGGCGGGCCACCACCGCGCCCTTTCCGGCCGGGAGCACCTCCGCCTCGACCCGGTCGATCCCCACCTCCCTGCGCCACGGCGAGCGCGGTCGTCCGGGAGTCGCCGGTGACCATGATCACCTCGACCCCGTCGTCGCGGAGCGCACGGATCGCGCGCGCGGCGCCCGGCTTGACCGGGTCGCGAACCTCGATGAGGCCGGCGGCGTGGCCGTCCACCGCCACCAGGACCACGGTTCCGCCGGAGCGACGCGACTCGTTGGCGCTGGCCTCGAGCCGGCCCGGGTCGATTCCCAGATCCCGCAGCAGCGCGCCGGTGCCGATGGCCACCCGGCGCCCCTCGACCTCGCCTTCCACTCCCAGTCCGGGTCGATAGCCGAAGCGGGTCGCCGCCGGGACCTCCAGGCCGCGCCCCCGCGCGCCGGTGACGATGGCCGCGGCCAGCGGATGCTCGCTGCCGCGCTCGAGGCCGGCGGCGAGCCGCAGGAGCTCGTCCTCGGCGACCGCGCCGTCGGCGACCACCCGCTCGAGCCTCGGCTTGCCGGCCGTGAGCGTGCCGGTCTTGTCGAGCAGGATCACGTCCACCTTGCCGAAGGTCTCGAGCGCCTCGGCGCTCCGGACCAGGATGCCGGCGGATGCGCCGCGCGCGGTGCCGACCATGATGGCCATCGGCGTCGCGAGCCCCAGCGCGCACGGGCAGGCGATGATGAGCACCGCGACCGCGTTCACGAGCGCGTAGGCCAGCCGCGGCTCCGGTCCCCAGATGGCCCAGCCCGCGAAGGCCGCCGCCGAGGCACGCCATCACCGCCGGGACGAACCAGCCGGAGACCGCGTCGGCGAGCCGCTGCACCGGTGCGCGGCTGCGCTGGGCCTCGCTCACCATGCGGACGATCTGGGCCAGCAGGGAGTCCGCGCCGACCCGCTCGGCCCGGAGCACGAAGCTGCCGTTGCCGTTCACCGTGCCTCCGGTGACTGGATCGCCCGGCCCCTTCTCCACCGGGATGGGCTCCCCGGTGACCATCGACTCGTCGATCGACGAGCGTCCCTCGGTCACCGCGCCGTCCACGGGAACCTTCTCCCCGGGCCGGACGCGGAGCAGCATGCCCGGCAGCACCGCAGCGACCTCGACCTCCTCGTCGCGGCCGTCCGCGTCCACCCGCATGGCCGTCTTCGGCGCCAGCCCGAGGAGGGCATGGATGGCGCCGGAGACCCGGCTGCGCGCGCGCAGCTCGAGGATCTGCCCGAGCAGGACGAGCAGGACGATGACCGCGGCGGACTCGAAGTAGATGGGGACCGCGCCCCCGTGGCCCCGGAAGGCCGGCGGGAACCAGGACGGCGGGAGCACGGTGGCCGCGGCGCTGAAGAGCCAGGCGGCGCCCGTGCCCAGCCCGATGAGGGTGAACATGTTGAAGTGGCGGGTGCGCAGCGAGAGCCAGGCCCGCTCGAAGAAGGGCCAGCCTCCCCACAGCACCACCGGCGCGGACGCGACGAGCTGCATCCAGGCCAGCGGGCGGACGCCGAAGAGGCGCGTCACCGGGTGGCCGGGCAGCATGTCGGCCATCGACAGGTTGAAGACGAACATCACCGGCACGAGCGAGAGCCAGAAGCGCCGGGTCATGTTCTCGAGTTCCGGATTCCTCTCGTTGAAGATGGGCATCCCGCCCACCACCAGCGGCTCGAGCGCCATGCCGCAGATCGGGCAGGGGACCGGCTCCTTCTCCCGCACCTCGGGATCCATCGGACAGACCCAGAACACCTCCGCACCCGGAGGGGGCGGAGGAGAACTCTCCATCCCCTTCGGTCCCCCGGCGAGGAAGGCGCCGGGGTCGGCGGCGAATCGCTCCAGGCAGCGCGTGCTGCAGAAGTGGAAGGTGGTTCCGCCGTGCTCGTGGCTTCCGCCGCGCGGCGCGAACGGGTTCACGTCCATGCCGCAGACCGGGTCCTTCGCGAGGAAGGCCTCGGGCCCTGCGGGAAGCGCTCGCGGCAGCCGTCGCTGCAGAAGGCGTACGAGAAGCGTCCCTTCTCGAGGACGCCACCCGGCGGGACGGGGAGGTCCACCGCCATGCCACAGACGGGATCGCGCGGCTGGGGCGGGATCGGAGGCTTCGACGCGGAGGGCGCGCCAGGGGAAGGGTCGGTCATCGGCGTCATGAATACCGCGTGCTATAACCCGGCGTCTTGCCTGACGAGATCCTCATCGTCGCCGCCGAGGCGAGCGCGGACCTCCACGCCGCGCGGGCCCTCGACGAACTCCGGAAGATCCGCCCCGGCATCCGCGCCTTCGGCGTGGGCGGTCCCTGCCTGCGCGCCGCCGGGCTAGAGACCCTGTATCCGGCCGAGGACCTCAACGTGATGGGGATCGCCGAGGTGCTGCCCAAGATCCCGAGGATCCTGGCGGTGCTGCGCGGCATGCGGGAGGCCGCAGCCCAGCGCCGCCCGGCCGTCGCGCTCCTGGTCGACAGCCCGGACTTCAACCTGCGCCTCGCCAAGCACCTCAAGCGACAGGGAGTGAAGGTCGTCTACTACATCTCGCCCATGATCTGGGCGTGGCGGCGAGGCCGGGCCCGCAAGATCGCCAAGGTGGTCGACCGGATGCTCTGCATCCTCCCCTTCGAGGAGCGCTTCTACGAGGGCACCGGGGTCTCGGCCCGCTTCGTCGGTCATCCCTTTGCCGAGCGCCTGCTGCCCGGTGACACGGCCAGTTACCAGGAGGCGCTCGGGCTCCCATCGCGGAGAACCACCATCGCGCTCCTTCCCGGCAGTCGCCGCAGCGAGATCCAGCGGATCTTCCCGGCCATGCTCGAGGCCGCCGAGCGCATCAAGGCCCGGCACCCCGACGTGCAGTTCGTCGTGCCGGTGGCGGTCACCCTCCCGGAATCGGCGCTCCGTCCCGCGCTCGCCCGCCACGCCACGCTGGACGTCCGCCTCGTCGCCGGCCGGGCCGACGAGGTGGTGGGCGCGAGCGACGCGGCGCTGGTGAAGAGCGGGACCTCCACGCTCGAGAGCGCGCTCATGCACCGCCCCATGGTGGTGGTCTACAAGATGGCCTGGCTGTCCTACTGGGTGGCGCGGCTCCTCGTTCGCATGTCCCACTTCGCGCTCGTCAACATCCTCGCCGGGCGCACGGTCGTTCCCGAGCTTCTCCAGCAGGAGGCCAGCCCGGAGCGCATGGCCGCCGAGATCGAGCGACTCCTCTCCGACCCGGGCGCCCGGCAGGCGCAGCTCGACGGGCTCGCCGAGGTGCGCCGGTCGCTGGGCGAGCCGGGTGCGGCGCGCCGCGTCGCGGAGGAGATCGCCAGAGCCCTTCCCGGAGCCCTTCCATGACCGATTCCCGCCCCCCCGTTCGACTCCGCGCGCTGGTGTGCCTGCCCACCTACAACGAGCAGGACAACGTCGTTCCCATGACCGAGGCCATCCTGGCCGCCACGCCCGACGTCGACGTGCTGATCATCGACGACAACTCGCCCGACGGTACCGGGCAGCTGGCCGACGGCATCGCCGGCCGTGAACCCCGCGTGAAGGTGCTGCACCGGGCCGGCAAGGAGGGGCTGGGCAAGGCCTACCTGGCCGGATTCGAGTGGGCGCTGGGTCACGGCTACGACCTGATCCTCGAGATGGACGCAGACTTCTCCCATGATCCGAAGTACCTGCCGGGCATGCTCGAGGCCGCGCGCAGCGCCGACCTGGTGCTCGGCTCGCGCAACATCCCGGGCGGCGGCACCGTCAACTGGGGCGTGGGAAGGAAGATCATCTCCCGGGGCGGAAGCTTCTACGCGCGCACCATCCTGGGAATCCCGGTCCGGGACCTCACCGGCGGCTTCAAGTGCTTTCACCGGAAGGTGCTCGAGTCCATCGACCTCCCCACCGTCGAGTGCTCCGGGTACGCGTTCCAGATCGAGCTCACCTTCCGCGCGCTCCGCCGCGGCTTCCGGGTGGTGGAGTTCCCCATCGTGTTCGTCGATCGCCGGGTGGGCCAGTCGAAGATGTCGAAGCGGATCGTTCTGGAAGCGCTCGGGAAAGTGTGGTCCATTCGACGCTCGAATTTCCGCTGAGGGAGGCCGGGATCCCGACCACCGATGCTCCGAGAGGTCCTGACACATAGCCTCGTCGCCCTCTCGGCCATCTTCGTGGTGGTGGATCCGCTCGCCGCGGTCCCGTTCTTCCTGGCCATGACGTCGGACCAGTCGCCGGAGAAGCGGCGCGACACCGCCCGGCGTGCCGCCATCGGGGCCTGGCTCATCCTCACCGCCTTCGGCCTGGTGGGCGCGCTCCTCTTCCGCCTGCTGGGCATCTCCATCCCGGCCTTCAAGCTGGCCGGCGGGGTGCTCCTCCTGCTCATCGCCATCGACATGCTCCGCACCGCCCCGTCGGCGGCCCGCATCACCCCGCCCGAGGTCGAGGCCGGCGTGGAGAAGGACGACGTGGCCATCGTGCCGCTCGCCATGCCGTTGCTGGCCGGGCCCGGCTCGATCGCCACCGTCATCGTCCTGATGGGGCGGGTCCAGCCGAAGCAGTGGTGGAACGGGCTCCCC
Source organism: uncultured delta proteobacterium (assembly GCA_963700085.1). Classification (GTDB taxonomy): domain Bacteria; phylum Myxococcota; class Myxococcia; order Myxococcales; family Anaeromyxobacteraceae; genus CAIOAK01. Next base: position 150,570 of record CAVOWI010000012.1, on the reverse strand, counting down.
GTCCTGGTGGCCGTGGCGCTCGTGGCGGGCGCCACCTACCTGACGCTCGCCTCGGCGAACCGCGTCGAGCGGGTGCTCTCCCGGACCGGGATGAACATCCTGGAACGCGTGGCGGGCATGCTCCTCGCCGCCATCGCGCTGCAGTTCATGATCGACGGCGCCGGGGAGGCGTTCCCCGGCCTCCTCCGCTGAGGGCCCGATGAATCCCACCGAGAACTTCCGCCGGGCCCGAGACTTCCTGGTCCGGAATCGAGACGACTGGCAGGCCGCGACCGAGGGCTTCCGCTGGCCGGCGCTCGACCGTTTCAACTGGGCGCTCGACTGGTTCGACGTCATCGCCGACGGGAACGGCCGCACCGCACTCCACATCGTCGAGGACTACGGAGCCGAGGTCCGGCTCAGCTACCACGAGCTGGCCGAGCGCTCCAACCGCGTGGCCGTGTACCTGCGGCGCCACGGCGTCGATCGAGGGCATCGCGTTCTCATGATGCTGCCCAACTCGGTCCAGATCTGGGAGGTGATGCTCGCCGCCATGAAGCTCGGGGCGGTGGTCATCCCGGCCACGTCACTCCTGACGCCGGAGGACATCCAGGACCGCATGACGCGCGGGGAGGTGAGACACGTGATCACCGACCCCGGAGGCGCGGAGAAGATGCGCGGGCTCCCGGGGGACTGGAGCCGCATCGTGGTCGGCGAGCAGGTTCCGGGCTGGCACGCCTTCCAGGAGGCGTACGACGAGTCCTCCCACTTCATCCCCCACGGCGAGACCCACATCAACGACCCGGTCCTCCTCTACTTCACGAGCGGGACCACCGCGAAGCCCAAGCTCGTCCTCCACACCCAGCGCAGCTATCCGGTGGGTCACCTCTCCACCATGTACTGGATCGGCGTCCGCGAGGGGGACGTCCACATGAACATCAGCTCGGCGGGCTGGGCCAAGCACGCCTGGTCGTGCTTCTTCGCCCCGTTCAACGCCGGTGCCACGGTCTTCGTCCACAACTACGCCCGCTTCGTGCCACGCCGGACGCTCGAGGTGCTCGAGACCCACGAGGTCACCACCCTGTGTGCGCCGCCCACGGTTTGGCGAATGCTCATCCTCGAGGACCTGACCCGGCACCGGGTGAAGGTGCGCGAGGCGCTCTCGGCCGGAGAGCCGCTCAACCCCGAGGTGATCGAGAAGGTCCGGAAGGGCTGGGGCATCGTGATCCGGGACGGGTACGGCCAGACCGAGACCACCGCCCAGATCGGCAACTCCCCCGGCCAGGTCATCAAGCCCGGGTCCATGGGCCGTCCGTTGCCGGGGTACAAGATCGCGCTGATCGACGGGGAAGGGCAGGCGGCCGACGAGGGAGAGATCGCCATCGACCTGTCGGCGCGCCCGGCCGGCCTCATGGCGGGCTACCAGGACGACCCCAACCTGAACGATTTCGTGACCCGCGACGGCCACTACCACACCGGCGACGTCGCGGCTCGCGACGCCGAGGGGTACATCACCTACGTCGGGCGGGCCGACGACGTCTTCAAGAGCTCGGACTACCGCATCAGCCCCTTCGAGCTCGAGAGCGCGCTCCTGGAGCACGACGCCGTCGCCGAGGCGGCCGTCGTTCCGAGCCCGGATCCGGTCAAGGGGGACGTGCCCAAGGCCTTCATCATCCTCAAGTCCGACCGGGCCCCGACGCGGGAGCTGGCGCTCGACATCTTCCGGTTCATCCGCCTCCGGCTCGCGTCCTACAAGCGGGTGCGGCGCATCGAGTTCTCCGACCTTCCCAAGACCATCTCGGGAAAGATCCGGCGCGTGCAGCTCCGGGCGCTCGAGAAGGAGCGAAGGGCCCGCGGCGAGCGGGGCGAGACGGAGCACTGGCAGGAAGAGTTCCCGGAGCTGAAAGGCTGACAAGCACGGGCAGGCGGGCGCCGGATCCGTGCTATGGATCGGCGCTCGCCATCCCCTCTAACCCCGCCCCACGCGGGCAATCCCGGAGACGAAATGGCCCCGCGCATCGCACGCACGCTCTCCATCCTCGGCGCCGACGGCGCCGGGAAGACGGCCCTCGTCGAGGCCTTCCTGCGCGCCGCTGACGCCAAGCGCGCCAACCCCGAGGGCTCCACGTCGCGGCTCGACGCCGATCCCGAGGAGAAGAAGCGCAACTTCACCCTGACCATCCACCCCGAGACCTTCGAGGAGAGCGGGCGGATCTTCAACGTCCTCGACACCCCGGGCTTCGCCGCCTTCATCAACGAGGTCGAGTGGGCGCTTCAAGTCACCGACGGCGCCGTCCTGGTGGTGTCCGCGGTCGACGGCGCCCACAACCGGGCCGAGCGGCTCTACGACGTCCTGGCCGAGTCGGGGCGCCCGGCCATCGCCGTGGTGGGCAGGCTCGATCACGATCAGGCCGACTTCCAGCGCACCCTGGCCGACGTGGAGAGCTCGCTCAAGGTGAAGCCAATCCCGCTGCACCTTCCCATCGGCTCGGGCCCGGATCTGAAGGGGCTGGTGGACCTCGTCACCATGAAGGCCCACGTCTACGACAAGGTCTTCGGGAAGTACGTCGAGTCGGAGATCCCGGCCGGGATGAAGGCCGAGGCCGAGGCCGCTCGCACCACCATGGTCGAGGCCGCCGCCGAGGCGGACGACGAGCTGCTCGGCAAGTACCTGGAGGGAACGGCGCTGACCGCCGAGGAGATCGAGCGAGGAATCGCCGCCGGGGCCGCGCAGCAGAAGCTGCTGCCGGTCGGCGTGGCGGCGGCCAAGCCCGGGATCGGCGTTCGCGAGCTGCTCGACCTGGTGGTTCGCCTGCTGCCGGCGCCGGAGGCCCGCGCGGTGAAGGGCGTGGACCTGCACGGCGATCCGGTGGAGCGGCGGGCCGACCCCGGCGCGCCCTTCTGCGCCCAGGTCTTCCGGACCACCATCGACCACTTCGCCGGTCGCGTGGACTACCTGCGAATCCTCTCCGGCACGCTGAAGGGCGACGCCTCGGTGATGAATCCGCGCTCCCGCAGCGAGGAGAAGGTGTCCCGTCTCTTCCGCACCGACGGCGCGCAGACCGTGGAGACCCCGTCGGCCGGGCCCGGCGACGTGGTGGTGCTGCTCAAGCTCAAGGACGCCCGGACCGGCGACACCCTCTGCGACCGGGATTCACCCATCGTGTTGCCCGATTTCCGGCAGCCGAACCGGCCGGTGGCCTACGCCATCCAGGCCAAGGGAGGCGCCGACGACAAGGCCGCCGCGGCCATCCACAAGCTCATCGAGGAGGACCCCTCGCTCGAGCTGGAGCGCAACCCCGACACGGGCGAGTTCCTTCTCAAGGCGGCGGGGCAGGCCCACATCGAGGTCGCCGTCGAGCGGTTGAAGCGGAAGCACTCGGTGGAGATCCAGCTCGCGGTGCCGACGCCCGCCTACCTCGAGACCATCACCGCGCCCTCCAAGGCGCAGGGGAAGTTCAAGCGACAGACCGGTGGGCACGGCCAGTACGGCGACTGCACCGTCGAGCTCTACCCGCTCGCGCGCGGCGCCGGCTTCGAGTTCGAGGACGGCATCGTCGGCGGCGTCATTCCCCGGCAGTTCATCCCGTCGGTCGAGAAGGGGATCCGGGGCTCCATCGGCGCCGGGCCCCTGGCTGGCTACCCGGTGGTGGACTTCCGGGCCAAGCTGGTCTTCGGCAGCTACCACGACGTGGACAGCTCCGACATGGCCTTCCAGATCGCCGGCTCGATGGGCTTCAAGAAGGCCATGGAGGGGGCGCGTCCCATCCTGCTCGAGCCGGTGATGAAGCTCGACGTCCGCGTCCCCGAGGAGTACGTGGGCGCGGTCATGGGCGACCTGAACAGCCGCCGCGCCAAGGTCCAGGGCATGGAGCCCGCGGCCCGCGGCGTCGTCATCCGGGCGCTGTGCCCGCACGCCGAGGCCATGACCTACGACGCCGATCTGCGCTCGCTCACCCAGGGTGTCGGGTACTTCACCATGGAGCCGTCGCACTACGACCCGGTGCCCCCGTACTCGGCCCAGAAGATCATCGAGAAGCGCCGGGCCGAAGGGAAGGTGAAGGGGGTCGAGGAGGAGAAGTAGCCACCTCGGCAATCATCCGGGGGGACCGTCAGCGCGGCCTCACCGACAATCGCACCACGGTCCTCCGCCGCTCCGCCGGCGTTCGTCCCGGGTCGGAGAGCCACACCTCGTGGAGCCGGCCCCGCACCGCGAGGTCCTGCTCGGCGGCGCGTCCGCCGGAGCCGTTCCACGGTGGCGGCCACGCTCCCGAACGGCCCCACGTGGAGCGCCTGGATGCATCTCCCTTCCCGCAGTTCCTCGATGCGCGCCGGGCGTCCTGGCTCCCAGTCGCCCTCGGTCTCGTCGGCCAGCGCCGCCAGGTCGCTGACCCGGACGAAGGCGGGGACCCGGAGCAGGAGCTTCCACGGTCCGTCCACGGTCCCGCCGGCTGCGCCATTCCCTGTCGCGCCATTCCCTGAACCGCGGGGTTCCCCCACCAGTGCCTCGAGGGGCGGCAGCGCGAAATCCTTTCCGGCTTCGCGCCGGACGCGGGACCGGAGGCTCGCGCAGGAGGCGCTGCAGCGCCAGCGCCTGCTCGAGGAACTCCCCGCCCGCGACGTCGCCCGCGCCGTCGAGGGTGAGGTAGCGGGCCGGGGTCGTGGCCACGACGCGTGGAGTCCGTCCGGCGCCGTATTCCCGGGCGTGAAGCGCGATCAGGTCGACCCGGGATGACATGCCCGGGTACATAGCCTCGGCGCCCGGCGACGCCACCCGTGCTGGCTGTTCCCTTGATCCGGGTGGAGAATGCCCGTAGACGTCTCGCCGGGAACCCACTTGCGAACCTACTTCCGCCTCCTCGCCTACGCCGCTCCCTACCGATGGCGATTCCTCGCCGCCTTCGGCTGCATGCTGGTGCTCGCGCTGGCCACGGCGATGTACGTGAATCTCCTCGGTCCGGTGCTCGAGTTCCTCTTCACCGGGCAGGTGGGGGCCATGGGGGCGCTGGCCCGCCTCGTGCCGGGCGACGGTGCGCTGGCCGGCTGGTCGAAGGGCATCGACCGCGCGCAGGCCCTCCGGGTGTTGCCCTGGATCGTGGTCACCGTGGCGGTGGTGAAAGGGGTGGCCTACTTCGGGCAGGCCTATCTCATGGGCACCACCTCGCAGCGCATCATCGCGGACCTGCGAGGGGCGCTCTTCGACCACCTGCTGCGCCTCTCCCCCTCCTTCTACGCGCGCCGTCACTCGGGCGACATCCTCTCCCGGCTGGGCAACGACGTGCAGTCGGTCGAGGCTGCGGTCTCGAATGCCATCGCCAGCTACCTGCGGGATGGGCTCACCGTCGTGGTCATGCTGGTGAACTGCTTTCTCATCGACTGGAAGCTCTCGCTGGTCACCTTCGTCGCCATCCCCATCACGATCCTTCCCGTGGTGCGGATCGCGAAGCGCCTGAAGAAGGTCACCGTCCAGTCGCAGACCGCCCTCGGCAAGATCTCCGAGCTGGTCCAGGAAACCCTTTCCGGCATCCGGGTGGTGCAGGCGTACGGCATGGAGCCATGGGAGTCGTCCCGCTTCCGGGCCGAGAACGAACGATGGCTCCAGTACATGCGGCGCAGCGTCTCGGTTCTGGCCTTCTCCTCTCCGCTCATGGAGGTGATGGCGGCGGTCGGGCTCGGCATCGCCATCTGGTGGGTGGGCGGCAACATCGTCTCCGGGGCGCTCCCGGCCGGGAAGTTCTTCTCCTTCGTGACCGCCATCCTGCTCCTCTACACGCCGGTGAAGTCTCTCGGCAGGGTGGGGCAGGTGGCCATGCAGGGCGCTGCGGCCGGGGAGCGGATCTTCGAGATCCTCGATGCAAGGACCGACGTGCCCGACGACGGCAAGGTGGCGCTGCCCCCGTTCCAGGAGGCCATCCGCTACGAGCAGGTCTCCTTCTCCTACGGAGACCGGCCGGTGCTTCGAGAGGTGTCGCTGTCGGTCGGCAAGGGCGAGGTGGTGGCGCTGGTGGGCACCTCCGGTGGGGGCAAGACCACGCTCGCCAACCTGCTTCCCCGCTTCTGGGACGTCACCGGAGGTCGCATCACCATCGACGGGACCGACATCCGCGAGGCGTCGCTCCGGAGCCTCCGCTCCGGCATCGCCCTCGTCACCCAGGAGACGGTGCTCTTCAACACCAGCGTCAGGGCCAACATCGCCTACGGCCAGCCCGACGTCCCGATCGCAGAGGTCGAGCGGGCGGCTCGAATGGCCCACGCCGAGGAGTTCATCCAGGCGCTCCCACAGGGCTACGACACGGTGGTCGGGGAGCGCGGCGTGTTGCTCTCCGGAGGTCAGCGTCAGCGGATCGCCATCGCGCGCGCCTTCCTCAAGGACGCCCCCATCCTGCTCCTCGACGAGGCCACCAGCGCCCTCGACGCCGAGAGCGAGCGGGAGGTGCAGCGCGCGCTCGAGACCCTCATGGGCATCGGCGAGGGCAGGGTGGGCGCGGCTCACCGGACCACGCTCGTCATCGCCCACCGGCTCTCCACCATCCGCAACGCCAATCGGATCGTCGTGCTCTCCCACGGGCGGGTTGCCGAGACGGGGAGTCACGAGGAACTCATCGAGAGGAGCGGCGAGTACGCCCGCCTGTACCGGATCTACGAGGGCGGCCTGTCCGAGGAGGCGAAGGCCGGATGACCTGGAAGCGCGCCGCCGCGGTGCTCGGCGCGCTGCTCGCCGCCTGGGTGGCCTTCGGCCTCTTCACCCGGGCCCGGCGCGCGCCCCGCCCCCCGCCTCCTCCCGGCGAGATGCGAGGCGCCTGGCACGTCCACACCACCCGCAGCGACGGGCGGGGAGACCTCGACGAGGTGGTTCGCGCCGCGCGGGAGGCCGGCCTGCAGTTCATCGTCGTCGCCGACCACAACGTGCTCGCCCCCGGCGACGGCGGGTGGCGGGACGGCGTGCTGGTCGTGCCGGCCACCGAGATCTCCGCCCCGTACGGCCACGTGGTGGGCATCGGCCTGTCCCGCGAGGTCACGAAGGAGGAGCGGCAGCGGGACGCGCTCGGAACCGTCGGGCGACTCGGAGGGGACGCGGTGCTGGCCCATCCGTTCCACCCCGGTCGCCCCTTCACCCGCTGGAACCGCGACGACTGGTCAGGGATGGAGGTCATCTCGAACGACTCCTTCTGGGGGCAGGTGCGGCGCGATCAGGCCTGGTGGCGCGCAGGGCAGGCGCTGCTCGTCCTCCCCTGGGATCCGGGCCGGTCGATGCTGTCCTTCTTCCAGGACCCCACTCGCGAGCTTGCCAGGTACGATGCAGCGTCGGCGCGCAGGAAGGTCGCCCTCCTCTGCGCCTCCGACGCCCACGGCTGGCCCACCTACCGCGCCGACTTCGAGCCCTTCAGCATGCACGTTCCCGTTGCTCCCACCGGCGACGGCGCCACCGACGTGGCGGCCGTGCAAAAGGCGCTCCTCGACGGGAGCGCCTGGTGCGCCCTCGACGCGGTCGCTCCTTCGAGCGGGGTCCAGCTGGCGGTGGCGAAGACGGCCGACCGGATCGAGCTCGTCGCCACGGCACCGGGGAAGGTGCGCCCCGCCTGGTTCCTCTTCCGCGACGGGGCCCCCCTCGGAGTCATGCCCAGCTCGTCCGGCGGGTGGGTCTGGAACTGCGGAGGCCCGTGCCCTCCCGGCGCCTACCGCGTCGAGGGTCGGCGAGACGGCGCGCCGTGGATCTTCACCAACCCCGTGCGGATCGAATAGGTACCGGACGACCGTGCCCGTCCTCTACGCGATCGTGAGCTACATCGCAGTCGCCGCGCTCCTGCCGGTGCTGCTCTTCCATCCCAAGCTGCGCCACGGGCTCTGGAACCGGCTCGGTCTCTACCGCGCCGGGGAGAACCTGGGCAGTGGATCGCCACGTATCTGGCTCCACGGCGCCAGCGCCGGAGACCTGCTCTCGCTGCAGCCGATGATGAAGGAACTGAAGGCGCGGGCACCGGGTTGCTGCATCGTCGTCACCACCATCACCAACAGCGGGCTGGAGATGGCGCGAGCCAAGATCCGCGAGGCCGATGCCATCCTCTACGCGCCCTACGACCTCCCCGGCGCGACCCGCCGCGCCATGGCCGCGCTCCGCCCGGATCTCCTGGTCCTCGAGTACACGGAGATCTGGCCCAACCTGATCCGCGCCGCGCGGAAGGCCAAGGTGCGCATCGCGCTCACCAACGGCCGCTTCGCTCCCGAGAAGATGTCCCGCTACCGGGCCCTCTTCCGCGCGGTGGGGAACCCGCTCCGATCGATCACCCTCTTCCTGATGCGCTCGGACGAGGAGGCGGAGCGAGCGCTCCAGCTCGGCGCACCGCCGGACCGGGTCTGGGTGACCGGCAACACCAAGTTCGATGCGCTGGTCCTGGATCGGCCCCTGGGCGACGACGAGCCCCTTCGGGCGGCCATGGGACTGGATCCCTCCCAGCCGGTCTTCATCGCCGGCTCCACGCACGAGGGAGAAGAGGAGATCCTCGTCGATGTCTACCGGAAGCTCCTCGCGGACGTTCCGGCGCTCAAGATGGTGGTGGCGCCCCGGTACGTGGAGCGGTCCGGGAAGATCGTCGCCATCGCTCAGGGCGCGGGACTCACCGCACGGCTGCGCAGCGCCGGCGCGGCCGCCGGGCCCACCCGGGTGGTGGTCCTCGACACCATCGGCGAGCTGGCGGCCGCCTACCGGCTGGCGACGCTCGCCTTCGTGGGAGGGAGCTTCGGACGGCGTGGCGGCCAGAACGTCCTCGAGCCGGCCGGGCAGGGGAAGCCGGTCCTCTTCGGCCCCAACATGGAGAGCTTCAAGGACAGCGTGCAGGTTCTCGTCGGCCGCGGTGGGATCCAGGTCGCGACGCCCGAGCAGCTGTGGAAGGTCGCTCGCGAGCTCCTGTCCCGTCCGGAGGAGATCCTCCGGCTCGGCGCCATGGCCCGGGAGGCCGTGGGAGCGGTTCGGGGGGCGAGCGCCAGGAACGTAGAGCACATGCTCCGCGCCATCCCCCGCGGCAAGGGTGTCGCGTGAGCTCTCCGGGCTCGCGGGAGCGGCTCTGGTGGGAGCCGAGCGCCTCCTGGGGCGACCGGCTGATGCTCCTGCCGCTCGCGCCCGTGGAGGGGCTGTTCCGCGTGGCGGCCGCGGTCCGTGGCGCGCTCTACGACGCCGGGATCTTTTCCGCGACTCGCGCGGGAGTTCCGGTCGTCTCGGTCGGCAACCTGGCAGTGGGTGGCGCGGGGAAGACCCCGGTCGTCCTCGCCATCGCCGAGCGCCTTCTGGCTGCCGGGCGGCGCCCTGCCGTCCTCTCGCGCGGATATGGCGCCTCCAGCCAGGACGACCGTGTGGTCTCGGACGGCGAGCGGGTTCTCCTCGACGCGGCAGAGGGCGGGGACGAACCGGTGCTGCTCGCGCGGCGCCTCCCGGGCCTTCGGGTCCTGTGCGGACGCGACCGGGGTGCACTCGCCGGCAAGGCGGTCGCCCTGGGCGCCGACCTGCTCCTCCTCGACGACGGGTTCCAGCACCGCCGCCTCCTCCGCGACCTGGACGTGGTGGTCCTCGACGCCGGGAACCCGTGGGGGAACGGCCATTGCCTTCCCCGAGGCCCCGGCCGCGAGCCGCCGTCGGCGCTCCGGCGAGCCTCGCTCGTCTGGCTCGGCCATGCCGACCGCGCGTCCGCCGAGGGCCTGGAGGCCCTCCGGAGTCTCGCGCTCCGCCACACCGGCCGTGCGCCGATCGAATCACGCCACGCGCCTCGCGACCTCGCAGACGGGCGGCTCGTTCGCCGCTTTCCGCTCGCGGACCTCGCGGGCAGCCGGGTCGGGCTCCTCACCGGGGTGGCCCGCCCGGGGAGCGTGCATCGGACCGTGGAGGGACTGGGAGCCCAGGTCGTCGAGTCGTTCGCCTTTCCCGACCACCACCGCTTCACGGAGCGCGAGGTGGCCGACGCCCTCGAGGCCACGAGCCGGGCGGGCGCCTTGCACCTCGTCACCACCGAGAAGGACGCGGTTCGCCTGCCTCCCGGGTCGGCTGGCGACGACCGGATCCGGGTCGTGCGCATCGACGCCCAGGTCGTCGCGGGCGCACGGGAGCTTCAGGCGGCACTCGACGGGGTTTGCCAGGGGAGGGGTTGATGCGTCGAGCGCTCGGAGCGCTGGGGGGCTTCCTGGGGCTGCTCCTGTGGACGCTTCGCATCCGGCGCGGCGCGGTGATGGGAAACCTGCGCCTGGCGTTTCCGGAGTGGACCGAGGCTCGGCGGCGCGAGGTCGGGCGCCAGACCTTCCTGAACCTGGGCCGGATGGCCACGGAGTTTCTCCTCGTTTCTCGCCTGGGCCCGGCCGAGCTGGACCGCATGTTCGTCTACGACCCCGGCACCATCGAGGCCATCGCCGCCGCGCTCGCCGCCCGGCGTCCCGTGCTGGTGTGCACCGCCCACTTCGGCAACTTCGAGAACCTGGCCGCGGTTCACAACCTGAAGGGCTTCCCCATCACGATGGTGGTCCGGCGCCTCGGCGGTGGCTGGTTCGGCCGCTTCTGGAGCAAGGGGCGGTCGAGAGCCGGGCTGGAGGTCCTGGACGTCACGCGCGGAGAGACGCTCAAGGGCGCCCAGCGCGCGATGCGCCAGGGTCGCGTGCTCGGATACGTCATCGACCAGAACGTGTCCGGGCGCCAGGCCGTCTTCCCGACCTTCTTCGGCGTCCCCGCCGGCACCGCGCCCACGCCGGCGTACCTGGCCATGCGCTCCGGGGCCGTGGTCTTCTTCGCCCTCGACGTTCCGCTTCCCGATGGGCGCCACCACATCGTCATCGAGGGGCCGCTCGAGCCGCGCCGGACCGGCGACCGGGACGCCGACGTGCTGGCCTTCATGCAGGGGCTGAACGACAGGCTCGAGCGCTGGATCCGGCTGTACCCGGATCGGTGGTACTGGCTCCACCGCCGGTGGAAGAAGCATCCCCTTGCCGACGAGGCGTCACGCCGGCATCGGCAGCGGAAACGGCGCGACGACGGTGGCACCGGGAAATCACCGCCCGTTGACCCGGCAGAAGGCGCGGAGTAGACACGGCCATGGTCCGGAGCCCGTCTCCCCGCCTCGCGCACCTCGTCCCGCTTCTTCATTCGTTCTCGAACAGCCGGGTGGTCGTCGTCGGTGACTTCGTGGCCGACGAGTACGTCTACGGCGAGACCGAGCGGATCAGCCGCGAGGCCCCGGTCCTCATCGTGCGCTTCGAGCGCAGCGAGCTGAAGCCCGGAGGCGCCGGAAATGCGGCCCGGAACCTCGCCGCCCTGGGCGTGGACGTCCGTGCGGTGGGGCTGGTGGGCGCCGATGCGCTCGGGGTGCGGCTGGTCGCGGCACTGCGGGCCGGGAAGGTGGACGTCGCCGGGATCCAGCGGGTCCGCGACCGGGTCACCGAGGCCAAGACCCGGATCCTCGCCGGCGGCCGGTCGACGCGGCGGCAGCAGATGCTCCGGGTGGACCGTACGCCCGACCCGGTGCCCGCCGGGGTGGAGCGCAAGCTCATCGAGGACCTGGCCAGGGCCGCCCGCGGGGCCACCGCGATCCTGGCCAGCGACTACGGATCCGGCGTTCTCTCGCCGCGTGTCATCGAGGCCCTGCGCGACCTGAGGCGCCGCGGGATCCCGGTCTGCGTCGACTCCCGGTACAACCTGAACGGCTTCTCCGGGCTGACCATGCTGAAGCCCAACGAGAACGAGCTGGAAGCGGCCAGCGGCGTTCACACCTCGACGCCGCGTGGACTCGCGCGGGCCGCCCGGGTCCTCCAGCGCCGTCTCGGGTGCCAGAGCCTGCTCGTCACCCGCGGCCGCTTCGGGATGTCCCTCTTCGAGCGCGGGCGGCCGCCGGTGCACCTCGCCGCGCACGGCGACAAGGAGGCAGTCGACGTCACCGGCGCCGGCGACACCGTGGGCGCCACCTACGCCGCCGCCATCGCCTCGGGGGCCGACGCGGCCAGCGCCATGCGCCTCGCCAACGTCGCCGCGTCGCTGGTGGTGCTGAAGGCCGGCACCGCCACGGTGGGCCGCGAGGAAATCCTTCGCGAGCTGCTGGGAGAATGATGGCGACCCGCGTGCGATTCTCGGACCTCCCCGCCATCCGGGCCCGGGCCACGCGCGCCGGGAAGACCGTGGCGCTGGCGAATGGCATCTTCGATCTCTTCCACGTCGGCCACCTGCGATACCTGCAAGGCGCGAAGTCGCTCGGGGACGTGCTGGTCGTGGCGGTGAACAGCGACGCCTCCACGCGACGCAACAAGGGGCCGGGCCGTCCGGTGGTGCCGGAGAACGAGCGGGCCGAGATCGTGGCCGCCCTCGCCTGCGTCGACCACGTGCTGGTCTTCGGTTCCAGGACCGTGGTCCCGCTCATCCGCAAGCTGCGGCCCGACTTCCAGGTGAAGGGCACGGACTACACGCCGGACACCATCCCGGAGGCCGCCGAGGTGCGGAAGTACGGGGGGCGAGTGGCCGTCGCCGGTGACCCCAAGAACCATTCCACCTCCGACCTGTTGCGACGCCTGCCGCCGGACTGACGGAGCGTCGCGCCGTGTGCCGCCGCTCCTCGTTGCGGGGGGCGGGCGCACCGGGGTATGAGGATCCCTGGAGGTGTCGATGGCGCTCGCGCCCGAGTTGAAGGAGATCCTCGCCTGTCCGAAGTGCAAGGGCGACCTCGAGTTCCACGAGGAGCGAGGCGAGATCCATTGCACGCGATGCCGGCTCGCCTACGACATCCGGGACGGGATCCCGGTCATGCTCATCGAGGAGGCGAAGCCGCTCCCCTGACCGCCCGTGCGATTCCTCCTCGTCCACCCGGCCTTCCTCGGTGACACCGTGTTCCTGGGCCCCGCGGTGCGGGCGCTCAAGTCGCGCTGGCCGGCCTGCGAGGTCGCGCTGGTGGTCTCGCCGCGCGGCGAGGCGGCGGCCCGGCTGCTTCCCGGGGCGGACGAGGTCTTCGTGTTCGACAAGCGGCGCGCCGACTCCGGGCTGAGAGGGGTGCTGCGCCTGGGCGCGCGGGTACGGGCCTTCGCCCCCGACGTCGCCCTCGTCTCCCACCCGTCCGCCCGCTCGGGTTCGGTGGCCTGGCTCTCCCGGGCGCCGCGCAGGATCGGTCCAGCGCCGTTCTGCAACGACCGCGTCGCCCTCGATCGGGGTCGTCCCTTCGTCGACCTGGCGCTGGCGCTGGCGGCCCGCGCTGGCGCTCCCTCGGAGGACCGCCGGTTGCGGCTCGACCCGCCCGCGGAACTGGAGGGATACGCGGCCGGGCTGCTGGGTGGCGCCCGCCGGCCGCTGGTGGGGATCGTCCCCGGCGCCGAATGGGCCACCAAGCGCTGGGGCGAAGGGAAGTACGCCGAGCTGGCCGGGCGCCTGGCGCGGGGAGGGGCGACCGTGCTCCTCCTGGGAGGCCCCGGGGAGCAGGACCTGGCGCGGCGCATCGCCGCCGGATGCTGGGCCCCGCTGCTCGACACCACCGGGAACTCCATCGCCGAGGCGCTGGCGCTGCTCGCCCGCTGCGATCTCGTGGTGGGGGGCGACACCGGGCTCGTGCACTGCGCCCGCGCCCTGGGGCGCCCGGCGCTCCTGATCTTCGGCCCCACCGACCCGGCTCGCCACGTGTTCCTGGCCGACGAGCGTTCGGTTCGCATCGAGCTCGATTGCTCCCCGTGCCACGATCACGGACCGGAGCGCTGCCCCCTCGGGCACCATCGCTGCATGACCGACCTGGAAGTGGACGAGGTGGAGCGGCAGGCGCGCGCCCTGCTGTCGGCAGGCGAGAAACGGCGCGCCGAGTCGAAGGGAACCGCATGATCCGCAGCATGACCGGCTTTGGCACCGGCAGGGGTGGCGAGGGGGGCGAGGCCGTGGAGGCCGAGGTCCGCTCGGTGAACCACAAGTACTGCGAGGTGAAGGCGAGGCTCCCGCGCGAGCTGGGGGCCCTGGAGACCGACGTCGCACGATGGGTCAAGGAGCGACTGGCCCGGGGTGGGGTGGAGGTGTCGATCCGCCGTTCCTCCGCCCGGGGAGCTCTCTCGCCCCGGGTCGACGCGGAGCTGGCCGCCGAGTACGCGCGGGCCTTCGAGGAGGTCCGCGCCCGGCTCGGGCTCTCCGGCGCGGTCTCCCTGGCCGACGTGCTGGCCGCCGACGGCGTGGTGACGCTGGAGGAGCGCTCGGTCGATCTGGAATCCGCCCGGGGTGCCGCTGCCGCGGCGCTGGCCACCGCCTTGACCGAGATGCTGGCCATGCGGGAGCGCGAGGGGATCGCGCTCGCCCGCGACATCGAGGGGCGCCTGGCGATCGTGGAGGCGATCGCCCAGCGGCTCGCCGAGGCGGCGCCTCGCACGCTCGAGACCTACCGCGCCCGGCTGGCCGAGCGGGTCGCGGAGCTCTCTCGCGGCCTGGCGCCGGATCCGGTGCGGCTGGCCACCGAGGTTGCGCTCTTCGCCGATCGCACCGACGTCACCGAGGAGTTGACCCGCCTCGGGAGCCACGTGGCCCAGATGAGGGGCCTGCTCGCCTCGGGCGAGCCGGCCGGGCGCAAGATGGACTTCCTCGTCCAGGAGATGCACCGGGAGGCGAACACGGTGGGCTCGAAGTCCCAGAGCGCCGAGGCCGCCTCGGCGGTGGTCTCGCTCAAGGCCGAGCTCGAGCGGGTCAGGGAGCAGGTCCAGAATGTCGAGTGACGGATCGGCGCCCGGGCAGCTGCTGGTGCTCTCGGCCCCGTCCGGCGCCGGGAAAACCACGCTGGCACGTCGTTTCGTCGATCTCACTCCCGGTGCATGCTTCTCGATCTCGGCCACGACCCGGGCGCCGCGAGGGACCGAGCGAGACGGGGTCGACTACCACTTCCTGTCGCCCGGGCGCTTCGGCGAGCAGGTCGCCGCAGGGGCCTTCGCCGAATGGGCCGAGGTTCACGGCCAGCGCTACGGCACGCTGCTGTCCACGGTCGACGACGCGCTCCGGCGCGGGACGGTCACGGTCTTCGACATCGACGTCCAGGGAGGTTCGCAGATCCTCGACCGCTGGCCACGGGACGCGGTCGCCGTGCTGGTGATCCCGCCCTCGCCGGAGGAGCTGGAGAGGCGGCTGCGCGGGCGATCGACCGAGAGTGACGAGGCGATCCGGAGCCGGCTGGCCGCGGCCCGCGCCGAGGTGGCACGCGCCGCCCTTCGCTACGAGTACGTGCTCGTCAACGACCAGCTGGAGGATGCGGTGGCCTGCCTCGAGCGCCATCTCCCGGGCGGCACGGGCCCGCCGGGCCGGCCGCTCCGATCCCGAGGCCGCCTCGATCGCTGCCGCCGCCGGGGTCTCTCGCGTCGATCTCTCGGCCTGGGTTCCCTGATCGTGCCGGCGCACCGGGCCGGGCTCCCGATCTATTTTCTCCGGGACAGTTGACACACCCGGCCAGAGGGCGCTACAAGCCGCCCCCCACGGACGGAGTGCGAACCCGCGAGGGTCCGGATTCCGGGGCGGGCGAGAGGCGGATGGCCAACCGCACCGCACGACAGGCTTCCGGAATTCCTAGGGAATTCCTGGATCACCTGGGCCGGGGATGGCGTGAGGCGGCGGCGTGCGAAATCGAG
>CAVOWI010000012.1:0-127500 GCA_963700085.1 uncultured delta proteobacterium | reverse complement strand
GACGCCGGCCAGCCCGGTCTCCTCGCGCAGCTCCCGCACCGCGGCCTCGAGCGGGGTCTCCCCGGCCTCGATCTCGCCGCCCACCGGGAGCCAGGTCCCGAGCCGGCGGTGCCGGACGAGGAGGACCGCGCCGGCGTTGCGCGCAAAGATGGCCACCGAGAAGGCGCGGCGGGTCAGGTGGTCACCAGGTCCCGGACGCCGGTCGCCACCAGGTAGGCGGTCAGGGTGATCATGACCACCGCCGTGGTCCAGGCGATCACGTTGAACCAGCGGCCGTTGCGGTGGACGCCCATGAGCTTCTCGTCGTTCGCGAGGCGGAGCATGTAGATGAGCACGAACGGCAGGAGCATGCCGTTCACGATCTGCGACACCAGCATGATCCGGATGAGGGGGAGCCGGGGCAGGAGCACGACGGCGGCGCCCACGACGACGATCCCGGTGAAGAGCCAGTAGAACTGCTTGGCTTCCCCCCACTTCTTGTCCAGCCCGGACTCCCAACCGGCCGACTCGGTCACGAAGTAGGCGGTGGAGAGCGGCAGGATGGCGGCGGCGAAGAGCGACGCGTTGAAGAGCCCGAAGGCGAAGAGCCAGGAGGCGTAGCGGCCGGCCAGCGGCGCCAGCGCCAGGGCGGCCTGGTCGGCGGTCTGGATGGAGATCCCCTGCCTGTGCAGGGTGGCCGCGCAGGCCATCACGATCGAGAAGGCGACGACGTAGGTGACGAGGCAACCCATCACCACGTCGATGCGCGTGTAGCGCAGCTCGTCCACGTCGATGCGCTTCTCGACCACGGCGGCCTGCTGGTAGAACTGCATCCACGGCGCGATGGTCGTGCCCACCAGCCCGATGAGCATGGCCACGTAGGCGCCGTCGGTCTGGAAGGTGGGCGTGACCGCCGCGAGCGCGACCTCTCCCCAGTCGGGCTTCGCCAGGACCAGGGAGATGGGGTAGGCGACGTAGAGCAGGCTGGCCACCAGGAAGACCTTCTCGACCACCCGGTTCGAGCCCTTCAGCACGAGCAGCCACACGCCCAGCGCGACGAGCGGCACCGAGATCAAGGGCGGAACGTGGAAGATCTGGAGGCTGGCGGCCACGCCGGCGAACTCGGCGATGGTGTTGGCCAGGTTCGCCACCACGAGCGCCACCGAGATCCAGAAGGTGGTGCGAACCCCGAAGTTCTCGCGGATGAGGTCGCCGAGCCCCTTGCCGGTGACCACGCCCATGCGGGCGCTCATCTCCTGCACGACGATCAGGGCCACCGTGACGGGGCCGAGCGTCCAGAGGAGCTTCGTGCCGAACTGCGCGCCGGCAAGCGAATAGGTGGTGATCCCGCCGGCGTCGTTGTCGACGCTGGCGGTGATGAGCCCGGGGCCCATCACGGCGAGGAAGAGGGCGACCTGGCGCCATCGGCCGGGCCGCACCTGACGTTTCTCAGGCGGCACCGATCACCTCGGCGAGGATGTCGTCCACCGTCACCATCCCCTTCAGCGATCCGAACTCGTCCACCACCGGCACGGAGAGCAGGTTGTACTTGGAGGCGGCCCGGGCCACGTCGTTGACGCTGGCGTCGTCCCGCACCGTGGCCGGGACCTCGCGCAGGATCGAGGTGAGCGTCAGGCTGGTGTCGACGGCGAGGACGAGGTCCTTCAGCGTCACCATGCCCTTCAGCTGCCCCCCCTCGACGATGAAGATCTCGTAGACGAGCGGAAGCTCCTCGGCGCGGCGGCGTACCTCGGCGAAGGCGTCGGCGACCGTGGCCTCGGGCGGCAACTCGACCAGGTCGGGGGTCATGAGGCCGCCGGCCGAGCGCGGGTGGTACTCGAGCAGCTCGGCCACCTCGGCAGCCTCGGGCCTCTCCATCGCCCGGAGCAGGGACTCCCGGGTGTGGCCGGGCAGCTCGGAGAGAGCGTCGGCGGCCTCGTCGGGGGCCATCTCCTCGAGGATGTCGGCGGCCTTCTCGGGCGGCACGGCCTCGAGCAGCTCGGTGGCCAGCTCGGTGGAGGTCTCCTCGAGCGCATCGGCCGCGGTCCCCACGTCGAGCCGCTGGAAGAGCACCTCGCGCTGGTGGCGGTCCAGGTCCTCGATGATCTCCGCCAGGTCGGCGGGGTGGAGCGAGGCCAGCGCCTTCTTGGTGGCCTCGACCCGGACGCGCCCCGGGGCGCTCTCGATGGGTTGCACGAGCTTCCAGGAGAGCAGCGCCTCGTCGTTGAGATAGCGAGCGGCCGGCCGGAACATGGACACGACCCCGTCCACCGGCCGCTGCCAGCCCATCCGCCGGACCAGGCCGCGCAGCCCCACGTCCACGTGGGCGACGCGCAGCTGCCCCTTGGTCTCGAGGAAGTGGAGGTCGTTCACCCGCACCAGCTTGGCCCCCTCGATATCCACGATCTGCCGGTCGAGGATCTCCTGGCCCAGGTGGAGCCGGTCGGGGACGGGGGCCTCCGGGACCGGTTCCAGGGACGTGCCCGGGGTGAGGCGAACGGAGCCGTTCACCGACTCCACCGACGACCACGGCACCTGCCAGAGCTTGCCGGCCGACCGGACGACCAGCGACTCGACCGGGGGGTAGGGCTCCCCGCTCACGGCGACCAGGTCGGCGAGGCGTCCCATCGGGGCCCCGTCCGACGAGACCACCTTCATCCCGATCAGGTCGGTGAAGTACAGGAAGCGAAACTTCTCGGACGGCTGCAACGGCTGCAACGGCTGCATGGGCCACTCCCGCGCGCGTGGGTCTCGCGCGGTTTACGCTCCGATGTACAGCCTGTCAACGCAAGTTCCCGGCCCGGATCCGATTCCGGCGAAAAGGTCAGGATGCGGCGAGCGCGTCGGCAAGCCGGCGGGTGCGCCGCGCCATGGCGATGTTGAGGAGCGGCAGCAGCACCATCTGCCCCGGAACGGCCAGCCAGGTGATTCGCTCGCTCGCCGGCGCCAGGATCACCACCACCACGAAGGCCAGGAAGAAGACCGCGTCGGCGATGCGGAGCCGCTTCCTCGCCTGAAGGACCCGCTGCAGGCGCGCGGATTCCTCGGCGCGCCAGCCCTCCGGGTCGATGTGCCGGCGCGCCAGTGCCTCGCCGTGACGCACCGTCTGGCGCCGCAACGCCCACGACCCAGGGACGATTCTCGAGCACCCCGATGGTGACGAGCGCGAGCGCGAGCAATCCCTGGCCGGGCACGCCGAGCAGCACGGCGAGGGCTGCACCGAGGTTTGCGGCCCCGAGCATCATGAAGAGGAGAGCGTCGCGCCGCTCGCCCGCGAAATAGTCCTCGATGGCGTGGCGAACGGCTCCGCTGGCGCTGGATGTCGGCATGGCTCCCCCGGGGCGCGATTCTACGGGGCTGCACGGGGCGCGAATGGACGACGGTCAAGTTGCCGGAAGATCGTCCGGTCCGGGAAATCGGTCTAGCGACGGCCTCCGCCACCGTGGAATCCGCCTCCTCCCCAGCCTCCCCCCTGGATTTGCCACCCCCGCCACCACCGCCGCGGTCCCATCCCCCGCCCGAGTTGTCGTGCGACCAACTCGAGCCCGCCGGGCGCCTGCCCGAGCGCGCCTGGCGTGAAGGCCAGGAGGACGAAGGAACCGAGCCAGGTTCGCCAGGAAGGGTGGGGCATGATTCCTCCGGTTCGAGACCGGAGTTCACGATAGCAAGCGCCGGACCCAGGCGAGGATTCCGTGAATGGCGGGCCTGGGGCGGCCCCGGGGGGTCGCTGGCCGCCCACATGAGCCCACAGACGAGATCGAGCGAGCATGCGCATTGTTCCACTCATGAAACAATGAATGCCATTCCTCCATCTACCAACATATCGGCGCGATCCGTATCGTCGAAGCATGACCACCATCCATGAAGGACGCAGCAGTGAACCCTCCGGAGACGGCCGCCGCTTCCAGCGCGGCGACGGCTCTGCCCTGGCCAGCTTCCTCTGCCCGATCTGCTTCTGGGACGTCCTCGCCGAGGAGGAGGTGTGCGACCACCTTCTCCTCGTCCGGGACCGCTTCGGGGAGATCTACTGCCGCGACCTCCGGGTGAGGAACATGTACCGGGAGGCCGAGATGGGGGCCGGCGCGCGGGGGGAGCGCGCCGTGGAGCTGCTCTGCGAGCGGCTCGGCCCCTCGGTGGTCCTCTACGAGCTGCTCGGCCCACCGAGCCGGGCGCGGGGGTCGAGCGTGCTCTTCGTCGTGGACGTCTCCGGGGAGATTCGAGCGGCCGCGGGGTGACGGGGCGCCGTCAGCTCCCGAAGACCGCGAGCAGGGCCAGGACCACCTGGGGCATGTCCGGGGGGCCCGTGATCTGCAGCAGCCCTTGGTAGCTGTTGAACAGGCCGGCCCCCATGTCGGTGAGGTCGAGTTGCCGGCCGGGAAGGCTGCCGGTGATGCGCTCCTTCCCGAGCTCCAGGTGAACCGGCCTGCCGCCCCAGAGCCCGTCGACGACGACGGCCCCCTTCTCGCCGGAGGTGATGGAGAGTTCCACGCCAGGCCCGGTCACCTTTCCGAGGGTGGCGAGGAGCCGCACCTCGACGTTCCCCAGCCTTCCCACCCAGTTCCCCTCGGGGGCACGGGTCAGGCTCACCTTCGGTCCGATCACCCGCCAGTCGTCGAAGGAGGCCCGTCGCGGCGGGTTCACCCCGGTGAGATCCTTCCACACGACCTCGCCCGTCGCCTGGAACTCGCCGGCAGCGATGCCCACCGGCGCGGGGGTCATGGCGATGGGCGGCGGCGGCGGCTTCACGACCGTGGCGCAACCCAGGAGCGTCACGGCCAGGAAAAGTGCGGTCGGCAGTCGAGTCATGCCGGGATTGTAGACCGAAGCGCGCGGGCCGGAGGTCAGAAGTCCACCAGGCGCAAGCGGCTGACCTGCTGGGCGTGTTTTGGACCATTTAACGCGTGAGACGGTGCCTCTCCAGGGACGGAGAGCCGATGCGCAAGGGCAGGTTCACGGACGAGCAGATGGCGAAGATCCTGCGGGCGGCGATGCGCTCGCCCGCCGTCGCTGGCCCTCGCTTCCCGTGCCCGCTCGCCAGCGAATCGCGCCAGCGCACGATCTACGGCCAGACCCTGCCTCGCGTCATGGCGAAAGCCGCTTCGCGATCGCTTCGAGGACCTCCTCGGTGTCGGGCCATTCACCGCTTTCGAGCTTGGAGTGGATCACCTCGTCGTTGAAGGTGACCTCGTAGGACGACCTCCTCCCGCTTTTCAGCTTGAC
This sequence comes from uncultured delta proteobacterium, assembly GCA_963700085.1. Taxonomy (GTDB): domain Bacteria; phylum Myxococcota; class Myxococcia; order Myxococcales; family Anaeromyxobacteraceae; genus CAIOAK01. The sequence goes on along the minus strand of CAVOWI010000012.1, from coordinate 122,301 downwards.
GCCGACGTTGCCAGAGAACCGGTCGGTGATCGCTTGCCCGAGACCTCGGGCCCTGGGGAGGTAGTTTCAAACCGCGCAGTACTCGATCGTGACCATGCTGACTCCGTTGTGTGGGGAGGCGACGGCCTCGCTTCTCCGGGCGTGGCCGCCCGCTCTCCAGGCGCCCGGGACCAATCTAACGCGGCTCCGTCGAGTGCCACGCCTTTCGCGTGGCACCAATCCTGCGCTCTCCTGCTCTGGCATCCTCGTCCGGGTCAGGAGGCTTGGGCCGATCAGGTGCAGAACGGGGCTGCTGAAGCGACGCTCGTGGAGTTGGTGAAGTCGGGCCTGCCAACGAGGGTTCCGGACCTGGAAACCCTGAAGCGCCTCGAAGAGAGAAACGGCGAGGCCCACACGCCATGCGGGAACTGGGGGAGCCACTGGCACGGAGCCCGGCCCGCGTTCAGTGAAGTGATCGCCCCACTGGGTACACCTTTAGAAAAGGAGAGGGGGTCACGGTCCCCCGTAACCCCCTCGTTTAACTGGCTCCCCAGGCAAGACTTGAACTTGCGACCCGATGATTAACAGTCATCTGCTCTGCCAACTGAGCTACTGGGGAATGGCAGGGCGGGGAGACTAGACGCCGTGGCCGTCGAAGTCAACGACGGCGGAACGACTCGGGAATCGGCAGGGAAGGGCGAATTGGCGGGGGCCCGACGGGACCACCTATATTCAGCCCCGTGCTCCTTCCCGGCTTCGTCCATCTCCCCGGCGTCCACTGCGGATCGACGGCCCTCGCCGACGTCCTTCGCCACCGGGGCCTCGATCTCACCGAGGCCATGGCCTTCGGCCTGGGCGCAGGCCTGGGTTTCTACTACCTCGACTCGCCGCTGCTCAGCCCGACGCGCCTCTTCATCGGCCGGAACGGGCCGCTCGAGGAGACCGCCTGCGACGTCCTCGGCGCCCCGCTCGCCATCCGCACAGAGAGCGACCCGGGCCGCGCCTGGGAGGGCGTCCGCGCGGCGCTCGACCGCGGCATCGCCCCCATCCTCGCCACCGACCTGCGCTTCCTGCCGTACTGGCGGACCTCCTCGCCGTTCAATGGCCACCGCGTCGTCCTGGCCGGCCACGACGAGGGGCGACGCGTCGCGCACCTCGCCGACAGCGAGTGGGAGGGTCTCCAGGAGGTGGCCCTCGAGGACCTGGAGCGTGCCCGCGCCTCCGACGGCCAGCCGCTCGGATTCACCGGGCGACTCTGGATGGAGATTGACGCCCCCTCCGGGCCCGTGCCCTGGCGAGAGGCCGTGGCCGACGCGCTCCGCCGCCAGTCCCATCACATGCTCCTCGGACAGGATGGATACGTGGGCATCTCCGGGCTGGAGCGCTTCGCCGCCGAGCTTCCGGCCTGGCACGAGCTGGCCCGGGACGAGGCCGATCGGGCCTGGTGCTTCCGCTTCGCGTCCCAGTGCATCGAGAAGCGGGGAACCGGGGGAGGGAACTTCCGGCTTCTCTACGCCCGGTTTCTCGCCGAGGCCGCCGGTCACCACGCCGCCGTCGCCGCCCTGGGCCTCCCGGCGCGCATGGAAGAGATCGCCGCCGGCTGGACTCGGCTGGCAAACTGGTTCAAGGATCTCTCCGGACAGCCCGGAGCGGGGGCGCCCGACGAGGTGACCGCGATGGCCCGGGAGCTGGCGAGGAAGGAACGCCGGTATCACGAGGAGGTCGCGGCCAGGGTGAGCAGATGACCGACACGGAAACGCCAGCACGCGCACGATTCGCCGCCCTCCTGGCGCGGAGCGAGATCCCGCTCGACGAGGCGGCGCTGGCCATCGCCGCCGAGGAATACCCCGACCTCGACACGCAGGCGGCGCTGGCCCAGCTCGACGCCCTGGCCCAGGAGGTGGGCGCGCAGGTCGGGGATCTCCGCCCCCCGCTCAGGGTTCTACAATCCATGCGCAGCGTGCTCCGGGAGCACGGGTTCCGGGGAAACGAGAAGGAGTACTACGACCCCCGCAACTCTTTCCTGAACGAGGTCCTCGAGCGAAAGCTGGGCATCCCCATCTCGCTGTCCATCCTCACCGTCGAGGTGGCCAGGCGGCTCGGGGTCCACCTGCAAGGGGTCGGCTTCCCCGGTCACTTCCTGGTGAAGTGCGCCGTCCAGCCCGGCCTTCCGAGCGAGATCTTCGTCGATGCGTTCAACGGCTGGGAGCTCCTCGGGAGCGAGGAGTGCGTCGCACGCTTCCGGTCGGTCCTGCACGGACGGGCCTTCGACCAGACGCTCCTCGACCCGGTCGACTCCCGCCACATCCTCACGCGCCTGCTCCACAATCTGAAGCGCATCTACGTGGAGCGGGGCGACGACGTGCGCACGCTCTGGGTGGTCGACCGCCTGCTGCTGGTCACGCCCGGCGACCTGGAGGAGCGGCGCGATCGCGGGCTCGTATCGGCGCGGCTGGGCGGAACGGCTGCTGCCGCTCGGGACCTCGAGGCCTACGTGCGCGGCCACCCACGCGCCTCCGACGCCGACGAGGTCCGGGCGCTGCTGAAGGAACTGGGCGGCCGTCCCTCTCTCCTGAACTGATCAGCTCCCGGCGGGCCAGCCGCGGATGACGAGCCGCTCGACGGGCTCGCCGCCGACCAGGTGACGGTCCACGATCTCCGGCAAGTCGGCCGGGGTGACCCCGCCGTACCAGACGCCCTCCGGGTACACGACCATGGCCACGCCGTGCTCGCATGCGTCGAGGCAACCCGCCGAGTTGGCACGCACGCGGGTCTGGAGCCCTCGGGCCTTCAGGGCGGCCTTCAGGGCCTCCTTGACCTCGGTGCCCCCCGCCGCGGCGCAGCAGCCTCGCGCGTGGCCGTCGGGGCGGCGGTTCTCGCAGACGAAGACGTGGCGTTCGAAGCGCATGTGTCTCTCCTAGCGCGGCGCCGTCCCGGTGGCTACCATGCGCCGGTGTCCCGGATCCGCGCCGTCGTCACCGACCTCGACAACACCCTCTACCCGTGGGTGGACTACATCGTTCCCAGCCTCGAGGCCATGGTGGACTCGCTCACCGCCACGACGGGGCTCCCGCGCATCCGCATCGTGCAGTCGCTGAAGGAGGTCTACACCCGGTACGAGTCGAACGAGTACCCGTTCGCCATCCAGGAGTCGGACATCTTCCAGCCCTACGAGCGCGATTTCGAGTCCTTCAACCGGCTGGTCGTGGACCCCGCCCGTCGTGCCTTCAAGGCCGCCCGGGAGCGCTGGCTCAAGCCGTACGCCGGCGTGCGCGAGACGCTCGACTGGATCCGCGCCCAGGGGTTGCCCCTGGTCGCGCTGTCGGACGCACCGCGAAACGCGGCGGAACTGCGCCTCAAGTGGCTGAAGCTCGACGGCCACTTCGACGCGCTCTACACGCTGCCCGGCTACGACCTTCCCGAGAACGTGGACCCGGAGATCCGGCGCCGCGAGAAGGCCGGCCACTACCGTTCCCGCACCGCGGTGCGCGAGCTGCCCAGGGAGGCGGAGAAGCCCAGCCCCGACGGCCTGCGCCGCATCCTGGCAGACTTCGGGCTGCGGGGCGCCGACGTGATCTACGTGGGCGACAACGTGAAGAAGGACATGCCGGTGGCCCGGGCCTGCGGTGCACTGGGGGTATGGGCGGAGTACGGCACCTACATCTCGGCCGAGTACCGGGAGCGGCTGGCGGTCATCTCGGCGCGTTCGGTGACCGTGCGTCACGTGGCCGACGAAGGGCAGGAGCGCTGGCCGCTCGCCATCTCCAGCTTCTCGCAGGTGAAGGACGTCGTGCAGGGGTCGCACTGGAGCGCGCCACGGGCGCCCCGGGCGCGGAAGGGGAAGCGGAGGCCATGACACTGCCAGTCCGATACCTCGATCTGGAAGGGCGGAGGGCGCTCGTCACCGGCGGGTCGAGCGGCATCGGCCTGGGCATCGCCGAGGCCTTCCTCGAGCAGGGGATGAAGGTCGCCATCCACTTCCGCACGCACCGAGGCGAGGCCGAGGCGCTGGCGAGCCGGTTCCCCGGTCGCGCGTTCCCGGTGGGGGCCGACCTCGCGACCGAGGCGGGGGCCGTGGCGCTGGTCGGCGAGTCGGTGCGGATGCTCGGCGGCCTCGACCAGCTCGTCCACTCGGCCGGGATCTGGAACGACGGCGCCATCGATCGGATCGAGGCGGGGAGGGTCGAGGAGATCTTCCGCATCAACGTCTTCAGTGCCTTCTACCTGGTGCGCGAGGCGCTTTCGATGCTGCGCGCCGGCGCACCTGGAAACGTGATCTTCATTGGATCGACAGCAGGGCAGCGCGGGGAGCCTGGCCACTCCCACTACGCCGCCACCAAGGGCGCCATCCAGTCCCTCACCATGAGCCTGGCCGTCGAGCTTGCACCGGCGGTGCGGGTCAACCTGATATCGCCCGGGTGGATCCGCACCCCCATGGCGGAGGAGGAGCTCGAGACGCTCGGGCCTCTCATCGCGGGAGCGCTCCCCAATCGCCGGCTGGGCGAGATCGCCGACTGCGCGCACGCGGCCCTCTTCCTCGCCAGCCAGGCCTCGTCTCACCTGGTGGGGCAGGACTTGGGCGTCTCGGGGGGGGCGCTCCTGGTCGTTCCACGGGGGCAGCTGGTCGCCCGCCAGACCTGACCCCCCATCAAAAAGGCGTGCGCAATTGCGCACCCTTAGCTACATGGTGCTACCATGGCCCACATGGTCGGCGGTCGGGTGGTGCGACTGGGTTCGTTCCCGGGGCGCGAGGGCGAGGGGTTGGGGCTGTTCCTGGAGGACGGGAACGCGCCATGTGTGGCGCGAATCGTTTACCTGCCGGGGGTCGACGCCGCAGCCCGCGAGGGGCTGGAACGTGAGGTCGCGCGAGCGGCCGAGGCCCTCTATCACCCCTACGTACAGCCCCCACTTGGGCTGGACGAGGTCGATGGTCGGCTGGCCATGGCGGTGGCGCACGCCGATGGCGAGACCCTGGCGGAGATCCTGGCGGTGGGCGGACGGCTCTCGCCGTCGATCGCCGCCCGCATCGTGAGGGACGCCTGCATCGCCGTCCAGTTCGCCCACGAGGAAGGGCAGGAGCACGGCCCCATCCTGCACGGCTGGCTTCGCCCCTCGAACCTGCTCGTCTGCCGTTCGGGCGTGACGCTGGTTTCCGGATTTGGCGTCGGCCTCTCGCGGTCGGCGGCCGACCTCATGCCCTGGCAGAGCCCGGAGCAGGTGCTGGGCGGGCCTCGCGCGGCATCCCGGGCAAGCGACGTCCACGGCCTCGGCCTCGTGCTCCACGCCTGCCTGGCTGGCGAGAATCCCTTCGAGCGGGAACCGGACCCCGACGTGGCCATCCTGTCGCGCGCCGCACCGCTGCTCGAGCCGCTGGGCGTTTCCTCGGCGCTGGCCGCGGTCGTCCGCCGTGCACTAGCCGTGAAGGCTCCGGACCGCTTCGCCAGTCCTCTGGAGCTGGCGCGCGCCATCGAGGCGGCGGTGCCCGACCTGGCTTCCCCGGCCACGGTGGCGGCCTGGTCGGAGTCGCTCTTCCCGGCCGGAATGGGGATGCGGGTGCTGCGGCAGCGAGCCGTCGAGGGCGCCCGGACGGCGGCCGCCCGGGAGGCCGCGCGCCGTCCAGAGCAAGCAGGCCATCCGATTCCCTTGCCCGAGCCGCGCATCGAGGCGGTCGAGTCGCCGCGAGTCGAGCGCGCCGAGCCGCCCGCCTCCGAACCTCGAGTGGGCCGGCGTCCGCCGCCCTGGCTCCGGTTCCGACCGGCGCCGAATCCAGCCCGTGAAGCGCCGGCGGCCCGGCTGCACCCGACGCTGACGGTTCCTTTGGCGTCGCACCCGACTCCGACTCTCCCTGTCGTGACGCGCCCCGTCGCGGTGCGTCCCGTCGCGGCGCGCCCGGCCCCGATGCGTCCGGCCCGGCGCGGGGAGGTCACCGCCAACGACGGCGCGGCCGACGAGGTCGTCATCGGCGAATTCTCGCTGGCGGCTCCGCCATTCCCGCATCCCGTGAAGGTGGTGGATCCGGTCGACGCCATCGAGATCGACGTTGTCCTCTCCGACCCGCCGCCCCCGCTGCGCCTGCCCGTGCCGCCTCGGCCCTTGGCCGGCGGGGTCCAGGCCATCAGCCGCATGGACGTCCGGAGCGGATCGCAGAACGCCGTGGCCGGGGTCGCCGCCATGGCGCTGGCCCAGCTCCGCGGCTGGCCGTAGCTCCTGGCCGCAGAGCTCGAGCCGCTGCTACCAGTGGCCGAAGCGGCGGCGCAGCACCCACTCGCCGGAGAGCGCCCCGGCGAGGAGCGCCAGGTACCACCATCGGTCCCACAGCGGCACGTCCTGCTTCCGCCCCACCTCGACCACCTCCGGCTCCCGCAGCTTCAGCTCCGGCAGCCCGGAGCGAGGCAAGGTCGAGAAGGTCCCGCCGGTCACCTCGGCCACCTGGCGCAGCAACTCCGGGCGCGGCGCGGCGTCTGAATCCTCGGCGCCGCTCGACCGGACGGCCACTGCCGCGGCCGCCCGCTCCGGGGGCGTGCCGGGCAAGGTCGCCGAGGCCTGGATCTTGTAGGCGCCCGGTGGCGGAGGGGGAAACTCCAGTCGAGCCGAGCCGTCGTTCGCAGCTCGCGCCTCGGCGCGCCCGACCACCCGGCCGTCGTCGGCGATGAGCTCTCCCACCACGGCCGCCCCGGGCGCGGGCCCGTAATCCGGGCCGCGGACGGCCACCGAGAACCCCACCGGCTCCCCGGGTTCCACGGCGGGCCGATCGGGCTGGATCTGCAGGGGAGTGAGCGAGGGGTCGCGAACCAGCCAGCGCAGGGCCCCGTTCCAGAAGCGCTGGTGGGCGCGGCCGCCCTGGCCGTCGCCGGCGGCCACGAACCCCCAGTACCAGGAGGCGTCCGTCGTGACTGCAAGTGAACGACCGGCGCCCACCTCTCGCACCGCCACGACCGGAGCGGGTCGGCCGTCGACGAGCAAGGTCGGCGCCTCGAGCAGGACCCGGGCGCCCTCGGCGGCGCCGAGGGGCGCGGTGAAGTTCAGGCCGGGAAGCTGCGGCAGCGCGCTCCAGGCCGCCTCGTTGGCGGCCTCCCCGGGCGCGAGGGAGGTGACCGGGTGGCGCCGCCCCTCGGCGGTGAGGCGGGGGCGGAACGGCTCCGCGGTCTCGCCCAGCCCCTCGGCCGGGTTCACGGCGAGGATGTCGGCGATGGGCGTCCCTGCGTAGTGACCCTGGGCGAAGGACTGATCACCTCCCACCATGGCGAAGGCGCCTCCGCCCCGGACGTACTCGCGCAGGTTGGGCAGGAAGCGTTCGATGTCGAGCGAGCGGTAGGGCTGGAAGGCGAAGTCGAGGAAGATCACCGCGTCGAAGGTGCGCAGCTGCTCGCCGAAGATCTCCCCCACCGGAAACGGGATGAGGGAGAGCTGGTCCTGCGGTCCGGGATTGTCGCCGGCGGTGCGGAGGATGAAGAAGCTGACCAGGTCGACGTTCGGGTCCTGCTTGAGCAGTCCACGCAGGAAGCGCTCGTCCCAGGTCGGCCGTCCGGCCACGAGCAGCACCCGCACCCGGTCGCGGATGACGCGCAGCACGAAGGAGCGGGAGTTGTTCTCGGCCACCGCCTCGCCCGGGAGCACGGGCGTCGCCACCGTGAGGACGAAGGTGCCGGTGGTGTCCGGGGCGAAGGAGAGCGGGACCTGGTAGGTCTCCTTTCCAGGCTCGAGCTTCAGCGTGGCCTGCGCGACCACCTGTCCCTCGCGGCGCAGCACGACCTTCACGCTCTCGCGACCGAAGCCCCGGGCGCGCAGCGTGGCCTCGACCGTGATGGTGCTGCGGACGAAGGCGAAGTCGTCGACGGCGACCCGCTCCACCGCGAGGTCGCGGGGGGCGTCGGTGCCGACCGCGACGACGTTGACCGGCACGCCCAGCGCGAGAAGGTCGGCGCGGGCCTTCCCGGCGAGGCCGGACGAGAGCTCGCCGTTGTCGGTGCCATCGGTGACGAGGAGCACCCCTGCCAGGCGGCGCCCCGGCGCGCCGGACCCGCCTGCGGCACCGCGAAGCGCGCCCAGGATGTCGGTGGCGCCGCCGGTCGCCGGCTCGGGGCTGGAAAGGGAGGTCAGGTCGGCCGGCCAGGCGTCGCGGGCGAAGCCCCAGCTCTCCATGGTGGCGTCGGCGGCCAGCGCGTCGAGCCCCGCTCGGCTGGAGCCGAGGAAGCGGGCGGCGGCCTGGGCACGGCTCTCCCCGCCGGGCTCCACCGGGAAGTTCATCGACCGGGAGCGGTCGACGAGGACCGCCAGCCGGTTCCGGACGCGAGCGGTCTGGACGATGCGCAGGGCCGGTTCGGCGAGCAGGAAGAGGGCGGCGAGCGCTGCGACGGCGCGCAGCGAGAGCAGTGCGGCTCGGCGCCCCCGGCTCGCCTCGCCTCGCAGTCCACGCCACGCGAGCAGCAGGGACGCAGCCGCGGCGAGCGTGGCCGCGGCCAGCACCCAGCGCGGCCAGGGCGAGAGGAAGGCCAGCCGCCAGGCTTCGTGGACAGGTCCCAGCGGCTAGCTCCTGCGCCGCAGGATGAACGGCAGGTGAACGGCGTCGTCCTTGTAATCGGTGCAGAGCGCGTACATGGCCAGGTTCACGCCCAGCCGGAAGGCGGCCTCGCGCTGGGGCTCTCCGCCGGGCGAGCAGTCGTACTCCCAGTCACCGAGCTGGCCGCGGGCCCAGGCGCCCCCCAGGTCGTTCTGCGAGTAGACGACGGCGAGGCGGCCGTTCACGAACTGCCCCTCGAGCCAGGGGTGGACGAGGAGGCGGCCGCCCTGGTGGTCCAGGAGGTAGAAGCTCTTGTAGAGCACGTGCTCGCGAGGGATCCGCGTGACGGGCGACGCGGGGAGGAGGCGCTGCAGTTCCCGCCGCACCGAGGTGTCGAACCCGCTACCGTCCGAGCCGTCGGCGGCGTCCACGAGCAGGAACCCCCCGTATTGAAGGTGGCGCCGCAGCACGCCCAGATCGGCTTCGGGGAACGCGGGCAAGGCGCCGTCCCCCGCCAGGTACAGGAACGGGTGCGCGTGGACGGCGGGCCCGGAGAGGCGCACGGGGACTCCGTCGCCGCTCGCCTCGATGCTGGTGCGCTGGGCCAGTTCCCAGGAGAGCCGCCGGAGCGCAGAGGGGCGGGGATTCCAGCGACCCCCGTGCTCGATCTGGCCGATGGCGATCCGGGAGGCCTCCCCCATTCCCCGCGCCGCACGGGGCAGGGCGAGTGAAACGGCTCCCAGGGCGGTCGTCTGGAGGAAGGTGCGTCGGCGCATGGCGCGTGGGAAACGTACTACACGTCTGCTACATTTCCCCCGTGGCTCGCAAGGAACGAAAGGGCGCCGCCGAGGAGCGGCTCGAGGGACTTCTCGCCGCCGGCGACTGGCGGCAGGCGCGCACCGAGGCGCGTGCCCTGGCCTCCTCCGGTTCGGAACCGGAACGGCGGTCGGCCGAGCGGGTTCTCGTCCGCCTTCGCCCCGGACCCACGTCGGTCCTGGCCCTGGCGCTGGGGCTGGCGTTCCTGGCCGCCGTGGCCGCCGCTGGCCTCTGGCACCGATGACGGGTGCACTCGACGCCTTCGGGGGCGCGGCGCACGACGCGGGGACCTGGGCCGCCGGAGTCGCGGGGGCGGTCGGGGCGGCTTCCTGGCCCATCCAGGCGGCCGTCGTCCTGGTGGGCCTGGTGGTGCTCCTCTTCGGGGCCCGTGCGCGACGGCCCGTGGCGGCGCTCGGCGCGGCCGGAGTCGCGGCGGCCGCGGCTCACTGGCTCGGGGCCCCCGTCGTCTCGGCACTGGGCCTCTCTCCGTCCATGCTCGCGGCGGCGTCCGCGGCGGCGGCCGGGGCGTTCGCGGTGCTCCTGCCCCAGATCTTCCCGGCGCTCGCGGGCGCCTTGCCGGGAGCGCTTCTCGCCGATCTCCTCGCTCCCACCGATCGCCGACTGGAGGTTCTTGCGGTCGGCGCCGTTCTCGGCGGGGTGGCCGGCTTCCTGGCCGCCCGGGTGGTCGCCTCCGTGATCGCGTCGGCGGTGGGAGCGATGGCCGTGGCGGTGGGAGCGACCGGCGCGCTGAGCGAAACGGCGGTTGGCCGGGCCCTCCACGTCCACCCGGTCGCCATCCTGGCCGTTGCCCTGATCCTGGCCGTGGCAGGCGCAGCCTTCCAGTACCCGAACGCCTGGGGGGAGAGCGCAGCGGGACCGCCACGGAAGCGCGGCGATTCCCGCCGAGCCGCCCCGGACGCCCCCGAAGCAGGCTGAGGCGTCCTCAGCGCGGTGGCTGGGGCGGCAGCGGCGGCGCGGCGATGCGGCCGACGCCATCCTGTTCCAGGCTCCCGAGCCAGAGCCACCCGTCGCGCTCCCGGACGCTCGTGACCGGGAAGTACGACGATTTCGAGACCCACTCCAGGCTGTCCACGATCTGGCCGCGTTCGTCGATGGCCACCACCCAGGCGTGCGGGGCGGGATTGGGTTGCAGCCAGCGCGGGAGTCGGCGAACCACCTTTCGCAGCCAGGGGTGACGCGCCAGCGCGTCGACGGCGCCGACCCGCGGCCAGAGCGCCACCCAGAAGGCTTTTCGCTCGGATGACCAGGTCACGTTGTCGGGGAATCCGGGGAGGTTCTCGGCGAAGGGCTCCGACGTTCCCAGGCGCGGGCCGGTGAGCCAGAACCGGATGAGACGGTAGCTTCCGGTCTCGGCGACGACGAGGTAGCTGCCGTCGCCCGCTACCGCGACGCCGTTCGCGAACTGAAGCCCGGAGAGGAGGGCCGCTGTCCGGCCGGAGACCGGGTCGAAGGAGAGCAGGCGCCCGTGCCCCCCGTGCTCCAGGATGTCCTCGCGGAACTGGTCTGGACCGAAGCGCGAGGAGGCGTCGGTGAAGTAGACGATGCCGCCGGGACCGATCGTCACGTCGTCGGTGAAGCGGAAGGGCACCCCGCCGTTTCCGGCCGAGACGGTGGTGACCTCCCCGGTCGGCGACACCCGCTGGAGCCCCCTCGACGCGTTGGCCACGTAGAGGCCTCCGTCGCCGTCGAAGGCCAGGCCGAGCGGCCGGCCGCCGGTGGTGGCGAAGGTCGCGACCTGGCCCGTGAGGGGGTCGATGCGCACCACCTTTCCGTCCTCCACGCCGGCGAGGATCCGGCCCTGGGAGTCGATGGCGGTCGCCTCGGGCTTGTGTGCGGCGGAACCACCGACCCGCTCCACGGCGCGGAGTCGCTCGTTCCCGGCGAGGACGCCTTCGCGCGCCGGTGGTGGCGGCGCATCCCAGGCGACCGGCTCGATCGGAACCGGGTAGAGAAGCAGGTATGCAACGGTCGCGGCGAAGCCGACGGCCAGCCAGACAGTTCGCCTCATCACGTCTCCTCGCCGCCGAGCGGCCGAACACGGATCTGGTCGAAGAAGAGGTCGGCATCCCAGGACGAGAACCCGAAGCGATCGTGTCCGGGCCCTTCGAGGGGTTGCGGGTCGTCGAGCACCAGGAACTCCTCGCCGTCGACGAGCCAGCGCAGCCGGTCTCCACGGCGCTCGACGCGCATGCGGTAGGTTCGTCCGATCTCGACCCTGCGGTCGCTCCGCTCCACCCGGTCCGGGCCGTGCTCGTCCTGGCGGGCGATGACGGAGAGCGAGTTTCCCCAGCCTCCAAAGATCAGTACGTAACCCGAGCCGTGGTCGCGCCCGTTTCCGAAGACCTCGAACTTGATGTCGCCGGGACGGGTTCCGGTGGCGGTCTCGCTGCGCGCGGTGAACTCGATCGCCACGTCCCGCGGGAGACGCATTCCGAGCCAGATCGGATCGTTCCGGGTCCCGGCGCCCCACAGCTCGCCCCGGCGCAGCATCCACGGGCCGCCGGCCGACCACCAGTTCGTCCCGACCTCGGTCCGATCGAATCCATCCTGGAAGGCCGGCCCCTGCACGGACGCCTCCGGCTCGCCGCGAAGGAGAGGCTGGAGCAGGGGGAGGTTCACGAGGGCCACCGCAGCGACCACGGCGACCCAGCCCCACGCGGAGAGGTGGCGCGAGACGTTCCCGGGGCGCGCGGCGCCTGGCACGTCAGTCCGGCCCCAGAAGGTGGAAGTCCGGGATCTCGGCCTGCATGAACTCCCGCAGCCGACCGGTGAGCCCGGCCTCGATCTGGCGCGCCCGCTCCCGGGTGAGGCCGAAGCGCGCTCCCAGGTCGGAGAGGGTCGCCGGCGGAGCGCCGTCCGGCGGCAGCAGGCGATCGGCGAAGATGGCCTTCTCGCGCTCGTCGGTGAGGGTCTTGCCGAAGGCCTCGAGCTTCTCGCGGAAGAGTCGCCGCATCTGGTCCGCGGCCAGGGTCTCGTCGGCGGGCGCCGCGCCGTCCTCGAGCCGATCGAGATGGGTCGTCGACGTGTCCCCCTCGGCGCCCCGCACCGGCTGATCGAGCGACAGGTCGTCGCCCGCCATTCGCGCGCTCATCTCCATCACGTCGCTCTCGTCGACCCTGAGGTTCTTCGCGAGAAGGCGAGGGGAGGGCTCGATGCCTCGGGCGAGCAGGCGCTCCCGCTCCTTGCTCAGGTTGAAGAAGAGCTTGCGCTGCGCCTGGGTCGTGCCGAGCTTCACCTGGCGCCAGTTGTCCATGATGAAGCGGATGACGTAGGCCCGGATCCACCATGCGGCGTAGGTGGAGAGCTTGACGCCCTTCAGGGGGTCGAACTTCTTCACCGCCTGCATGAGCCCGACGTTCCCCTCCTGGATCAGGTCGAGGAGCTGGAACACCCCGCGGTGGTACTCCCGGGCGATCTTCACCACCAGTCGAAGATTGGCGGTGACCAGCTTCCAGGCCGCGTCCCGGTCGCCGGTCCGGGCGTAGAGCTCGGCCAGCTCCAGCTCCTCCTCCCGGGAGAGCAGCGGGTGGCGCGACACCTCGGCCATGTAGGCTCGAAGCGGGTCGGATCGGGCCAGGCCGGTCCCGGACGCCGCCGGCTCGACCGGAGGGGTGACCTCGGTCTCCTCGTCGAGCGCCTCCGGCTCGACGACCTCGGCCTCGACCGCCTCGGCCTCGACCGCTTCGGCTCGGGGCCTGGCTCGGGACCTTTGGACTTCCTGGGGGGCTTCAGCGCGGGCTCCGGGGGAAGATGACTCGGGAAGCTCTGCGGTTCCCGGTGGTTGTGATATGAGAAGTCCGCCTTGCACGCAAGGCACGGCCGGCGCATGGCCGGTTCGCGCGAAGGCGTGGTTCCCGCTCCGTGGAGCGAGGCCCACGCAGTCTGGCGAGCCGCCATGCGCCCTTCACAGAAAGGGCAGCACATTGAGCGACGCCGCTCCAGCCGGAGGACCATCCGAGGTCCGTTCCGACTATTTTTCCGAGGCATCCTTCGACGACATGGGGCTCTCCGAGCCCGTCCGTCGCGCCATCGCCGAGCGGGGCTACGAACGCCCCACGCCGGTGCAGACCGCGACCCTGCGTCCCATCCTGGCCGGCAAGGACGTCATCGTCCGTTCCAAGACCGGCACGGGCAAGACCGCCGCATTCGGCATCCCCATCATCGAGCGCATCCCGGCGGGGCGCGGCAAGCCCTCCGCGCTCGTCATGGCGCCCACCCGGGAGCTGGCCATCCAGGTCGCCGAGGAGCTGCAGGCCCTCTCGAAGGTGAAGGGGCTGCGGGTCGCCACCATCTACGGCGGCGCGTCGATGGGGGATCAGCTCGAGGCGCTCCACGCCGGCGCCGAGATCATCGTCGGCACCCCGGGGCGCATCTACGACCACATCCGGCGGCACACGCTCGACCTGTCCACCTGCATGGTGTCCTGCCTCGACGAGGCCGACGAGATGCTCAACATGGGGTTCTTCGAGGAGGTGACGCGGATCCTCGGCCACCTTCCCGACGACTGCCAGCAGCTGCTCTTCTCGGCCACCGTCCCGGCCGACATCGAGCAGATCATCCGCGAGTACCTCACCGACCCGGAGACCATCCTGCTCTCCGGCGACGAGTACCGCGTCGACAACATCCGCAACGTGCTCTACCACACCAACGACGCCTACCCGAAGCCGCGCAACCTCCTCTACATGGTGGAGATCGAGGAGCCCGAGTCGGCCATCGTCTTCTGCAACACCAGGAGTGACACGTCCCTGGTGACCGCCGTGCTGAACCGCAACGGCTACGATGCCGAGCTGCTGAACGGCGAGCTGCCGCAGAAGGAGCGGGAGCGGGTCATGGCGAAGGTGAAGCGCGGCGAGGTGCGGTTCATGGTGGCCACCGACATCGCCGCCCGGGGCATCGACATCTCCGATCTGTCTCACATCGTGAACTACTCGCTGCCCGAGGACCCCGCGGTCTACCTGCACCGCGCCGGACGCACCGGCCGCATCGGCAAGAAGGGCACGGCGCTCTCGCTCGTGACCGGCGCCGAGGGAATCACGCTGGGTGTCCTCCAGAAGAAGTTCGGGATCGCCTTCGAGGAGAAGCAGATGCCGACGCCGGAGGAGGCCCGCCGCCTCTGGACCGACCGGCACGTCACCGAGCTGCGCGAGGGCATGAACTCCTCGATCTTCGAGGCCTTCATCCCGCTGGCCCAGGATCTCCGGAACCGTCCGGATGGCGGTCTCCTGGTGGCCTTCGCCCTGAAGTACTTCTTCACGCACCACCGGATCGAGAAGGTCACCGACATCGTGAAGGCGGTGCACAAGAAGGAGGAGCACGAGCGCAAGGAGATGCGCGTCGCGCCGAAGCGGGAGGGAAGGGTGGAGGTTCGCCCCGAGGGGCGTGACCGGGGAAGCCGGGATCGCGGGGAGCGCACCGGCCGGGCGAGCGTGGGGACCGGGGCGAGCGCGCGGACCGGGGCGAGGTACGGCCGCGGCGCGAAGGCGGCGGGGACGTTCCCCGGGAGGCGGCGCGAGCGCCGATCGAGATCAACGTGTCGCTCGAGGCCCGACGCCCAGCCGCGACCGCGTCGGATCCGGAGGCGATGCCGGGCCGCCCGGCCCGTTCCCGGATCTTCGTCAGCGCCGGAGAGGTCGACGGGGCCGACGAGGCCAAGATCAGGGAGACGGTTGCTGGCCTGGTGCCGGGCGTCGAGCTCGCGAAGGTCGAGGTCTGCCGCACCCACACCTTCCTCGAGGTGAATCCAGACGACCTCGACCGGGTGGTCTCATCGCTCCTGGGCAAGGAAGCGTTCGGAAAGACGCTGGCCGCGGAGAAAGCGCGCAGGAGGAAGCGCTAGAGCGCCCCCCCCCCCCCCCCCGCAGAGGGGCTCTTTTGGGGTGTCCCTTCCCGCGTGAGATCCGGCCCACGCTACTGTCCCGGAATCGGGAGAGTGGCGCGAGGGCGAACGATGGCCGGGAACAACGGCCGAACCGGATTCGACTTCGGACGATGGCCGCCGGCCGTTCGGCGGGCGCTCCATCTCTGCGCTTCTCAGGGACATCGCACGCTCCCCCGAGGTCGACATCGGGCGGGTGCCGGCGCGACTCCGGCCGGGCGTCATTGTCGATGGGCGATTCGAGATCGTTCGGGAGGTCGGGAGCGGCGGGTTCGGCGTGGTGTACGAGGCGCGGGATTTTTCGCTCGGCCGAACCGTGGCATTCAAGGCCGTGGCCGGAATCCACAAGGGCGCTCTCCAGGAGGACCGCCTCCTGCGCGAGGCCGTCGCCGCCGCGCGCCTGTCCCACCCCAACATCGTCCAGCTGCACGACATGGGCCACTCCGAGTTTGGGCCATACCTGGTCCTGGAGCTGCTCCGGGGCGAGACCCTCGAGGCGCGGCTCGCGTCCGGCGCGCTTCCCCCGCGGCAGGCCATGCACACGGCGCGAGACGTGGCCTCAGCCCTGGCGCATGCACACGCGGCCGGCGTCGTGCACCGCGATCTCAAGCCCTCGAACGTCTTCATCGGGGAGGGAGGGCACTCCAAGGTCCTCGACTTCGGCCTGGCCCGGGCCTTTGGGCAGCGAAGCGTCGAGGGTGGAACGCCGGCGTACATGGCCCCGGAACAGTGGCGAGGCGCACCGGAGGACGAGCGCACCGACGTGTTTGCCCTGGGAGTGCTCCTCTTCCAGATGCTCACCGCTGACCTTCCCTTCCCGGACGAGAAGGGCGCGCGAAACGCCCGCGGTCCGCCGATCCTCGAGGTCCCGGAGATCCCGGAGCTCGGGCTCCTGGTGCAGCGGATGCTGGCGCGGGACCCCGTGGATCGTCCCAGGGACGCCGCAGCGGTGGGGCGCGAACTGGAGGAGATGGATGGGTCGGGTCACGAGACCCCGCCACGACCGGAGAGGGACCGTCCCCGAGCCCGTCGGCGGATCCCGTTCCTCCTGACCGTTGCGGGGATGGGCGTGGCGCTCCTGGCAGGGACGGCACTGGGCGCCTTCCTGCACCAGCGCACCGTTGGGGCAGGCGTCGCCGCGCGCACGGGGCGGACGACGATCGTGGTCGCGGATCCCGTGAACCAGACCGGCGACCCATCGCTCGACGCCGTCTCGCCGCTGCTCGCCACGGCGCTTGAGCAGTCGAGAGCACTCGACGTCCCGGGCCGGGTGCGCCTCCTCGACCTGGCTTCGCGGGATGCGCTCGGGTCGCCGGGCCGGGTGGAGCCCGCGGTGGCGCGCGAGGTCGCGCGAAGGATGGGGGCGCAGGTCTTGATTGTCCCGGAGATCCGGCGCAGGGGGCCGGACCTGGTGATCCAAGTGCGGGCGCTCGAGCCGGAGCGGCAGCAGTTGCTTTTCGAAGCCGAGGAACGCGGTCCGTCCTCGGAGAGGATGGAGGCGATACCGGAGATGGTGGAGCGTCTTGCGGCGTCCGTCCGGCAGGAGTTGCGCGGCAGCAGCGACGCCGCGGACCGGGCTCCCGGGTCTGGGACGGCGGTGACGCGAAGCCTGGAAGCCTACCGGCACTACCTTCTCGGCCAGCAGTTCGCGAACGAGACCTTCGACATCCCCGCGGCGATCGCGGAGTACAAACGCGCGCTGGCGGTCGATCCGGACTTCGCCATGCCCCACCTAGAGATGGCGATCCTGGCCGGCTGGCACGACGCCCCGGACGAGGATCCCCTGACCCATATGCAGTCCGCGGCGCGCCAGGCCGGCCGGCTCCCCGACAAGGAGCGGCGTCTGGTGCTGGGATACCAGGCTTTCGTCGAGAATCGGCACCGCGAATCGGCGCGCATCCTCGACGCGCTCGCACTCGACTACCCCCTCGACAAGCAGGTGCTCTACGTCACCGGGGAGGCCTTCTGGCACAGCGACACGCCGGCAGGCTTCGCAAGGGGCGCGTCGCACTTCCGCGCTGCCCTGGATCTCGACCCTGCCTACCTGGTCGCCTACATCCATCTCTTCGCGTGGATCGATCGCTTCGGCCCCAGGGAAGAGGCGCTGGCTCGGGCAGATCGGGCGGCCAAGTTTCGACCTTCCCCGCAGGCCCAGGCCATGGTGTCTCGCGCGCTCGGGGCTGCGGGGCGCTGGACCGAGGCCCTCGCATCCGCCCGGAACGCCGCGTCCGTATCGGGAGGCCACCATCACTTCGAGTCCTCCTACGCGTATGCCGAGGCTCTCTTCGGAGCTGGATACCGGGCAGAGGCGGAGGAGGAACTGCGCCAATGGCTCCAACCTGGAGCCGACCACGGGCAGCGGCGCGAGGCGGCCGAGATTCTCTCCACCCTGCTGGCGGCCCAGGGTCGCGGACGCGAGGCGCTAGATGTCTTCGCCGCCGTCGCCGGCGACGGTGCCGGTCATCAGTACGCCACATGGGATACGATCCAGATGGCCCACCTGGCGCTTGCCGGGGGAAACATGGAGGGAGCGCGCCGCGTACTCCGGGCGCAGAGGTTGCCTCCTCCTGGAGAGGACCACGACGCTGACAGCAAGGCTTGGTTCGTCACGTGGCTGGGGGATGTCGAGGAGGGCAAGGCGAGAGCGAAGGTCCTGTCGCCCGGGTCGCTCTCGGAGCGGCAGTACGCCGGAACGAAGGCGCTTCAAGAAGGGCGCCACGCCGAGGCCGCCGAGATCCTGGCCGACGTGGCGCGCCGATCGCCCGCCCTCGAGCCCGAATTCCTTCGCGGGCTGGCCCTCTTCGGCGCGGGACGAAACGACGAGGCGCTGCAGGCCTTCGAGGCGGTGCGCTCCCTCCACCTCATCTACGCGCCTCCGGCTCTCGCCAGCTTCCAGCCCTGGGCAGAGGTGCTGGCCGGCGAGTCGCTGGCCCGGCTTGGGCGCCGGGACGACGCCCTGGCCCGGGTGAGGGCATGGCTCGCGACATGGAAGAGAGCCGATCCGGGGCTGCCGCTCGTCGCCCAGGCGCGAAACCTGGAGCGGCGGCTCGGCAAGCCGTGACGATCAGTCGAGCAGCGCGATCGGGCCCCGGTCGAGCTGCTCGCTCGACGGTCCGATCTTCGCGACGAAGTCGTCGCGCCACTCGGCGCGCACCGGCTCCCCGCGCGGAAGCTTGATCTGGAGGGGGTTGACGTAGGAGCCGCCGCGGCGCACCGCGTAGTGAAGGTGCGGCCCGGTGGAGAGGCCGGTGCTCCCGACGCGACCCACCACCTGCTTCTGTCCGACCCGCGATCCCGCCGCGACGGTCACCTTGGAGAGGTGGCAGTACATCGAGTCGAAGCCGTTCCTGTGGCGGATCTGCACGGCGAGCCCGCATCCGCCGCTCCACCCCGCCGAGGTCACGACGCCGTCACCCACCGCCCAGACCGGCGTTCCCTCCGGGGCGCCGTAGTCGACTCCCTGGTGCGCCCGAACGTAGCCGAGCAGGGGGTGGCGCCGGTTCCCGAAGCGAGAGGTGAGGTGGACGTACGGAACCGGGGCCTTGAGGAAGCCGCGTCGGGCGCTGGTCCCGGCATCGTCGTAGTAGCCGGTATCCCCGGACGGATCGGTGTACCGGAAGAGCCGCTTGCGACCCGCTACCTTGCCCTCATACTCGGCGGCGAGAACCTCGCCATGGCGGAGGAACCGCCCGTCGGCCTCGAAGCGTTCGACGACCACCTTCAGCGAGTCGCCCGGCTGGACGTCCTGATAGAAGTCCACGTCCCAGGCCAGCACGTCGGCCGCCTTCGCCACCAGGCCCTGGTCGTGGCCCGACGACTGGAGTGCCTCGGAGACAGAGGTGCGGATGTTGACGGAGACGCGCACCGTCTGGCGCGTCACCGAGACCTCCCGCTTCCCGATGCACAGACCGGCCTCGCAGGGCGTGACGATGAACTCGTCGGCGGGTCCCTGGCGCCAGGACAGCGAGCGAAGGGTGCCTTCCGGCCAGGAGCGCTCGACCCGGACCTGGTCACCAGGTCGGGTGCGGCGGAAGTCGAGGACGCCTCCGAACGCGGCGAGGACCGCCTGGAGCTCGGCGCCCTCGAAGCCCAGGCCGGCCAGCACCTGCGTCGGATTCCGGTTCGGGCCGACGAGGTGGGAGAGCGCCCGGGTTCGCTCGGGGGGCGGCGGGGGCGCTGGCAGGGGTTCGGGCGCGCGGCGGCGGGGGGCGCCTCGGCCCGCTGCGTCGCGACCCGGGCACCTCGGACGACGAGAAGGAGACCTCCTCCCATGGCGGTGAGCGCGGCAAGGGCCGCGACGGCGACCCAGACGCGGGGCGAGTGGCTTTGGGTGGACGGGGGAGGCATCGACCGCCAGGAACATACCAGCGGCCCCGGGGAGGATGGAAGGGACCGGTTGCGAGGAAAGGTGCGCGCCCCGAAGGCGGGAGATGTTGCCGATCCGGCGCTCCCGGGGGATTCTCCGCGCGTGATTCCGGTACGCCGCGCCCGTCTCGAGATCGTGGTCGCCGCATTGCTCTTCTCCACCGGCGGCGCGGCCATCAAGGCCACGACCCTCTCCGGCTTCGAGGTGGCG
Source organism: uncultured delta proteobacterium (assembly GCA_963700085.1). Lineage (GTDB taxonomy): Bacteria > Myxococcota > Myxococcia > Myxococcales > Anaeromyxobacteraceae > CAIOAK01. The sequence goes on along the minus strand of CAVOWI010000012.1, from coordinate 102,534 downwards.
GGGCTGCGGTCGGCCATCGCGGTTCTGGCGCTGCTCGCCTTCGTGCCCGCGGCGCGGCGCGGCTACACCCTGCGTGCTGCCGCCGTCGGCCTGGCCTTCGCCGGCTCGCTCGTGCTCTTCGTGTCGGCCAACAAGCTCACCACGTCGGCGGCGAGCATCTTCCTGCAGTCCACCGCGCCCCTCTACGTGCTCCTGCTCGGCCCGTGGCTGCTCCGGGAGAGGGCCAGCCGAAGCGACCTGGTCCTCATGGTCCCCGTAGCGGCCGGGCTGCTGCTCGTCTTCGCCGGCACCGGCGCGGCCGTCCGGACGGCGCCCGACCCGCTCCGCGGAAACGTGCTCGCACTCCTCTCCGGCGTGACCTGGGCATTCGCCATCATGGGGCTGCGCTGGATGTCGGATCACCCCCGGAGTTCCCCGATGGCGGCGGCGGTTCTCGGCAACGCCTTCGCCGCGATCCTCTGCCTGCCCTTCCTTCGCTCCCTGGCGCTCGTGCCGGCCGGCGACTGGGTGGTCCTCTCCTACCTGGGCGTCTTCCAGGTTGCGCTCGCCTACTTCTTCCTGACCGGCGGCGTCCGCAGCCTGCCAGCGCTCGAGGCGGCGTTGCTGCTGCTCGTCGAGCCCGCGCTCAATCCGGTCTGGGCCTGGATCGCCCACGGGGAGCGCCCCTCGGCGCTGGCGCTATCGGGCGGAGCGCTCATCCTGGGCGCCACCGCCGTGAAGGCCTGGGTGGACGCGCGGGTCCCCAGGGCTGCGGCCTGATGCCTATCCCCGCGGTGGCGGCGCGGGAGGCGCTTCGGCGCTCTCCCGGGCGGCGCGTCGGGCCTGGAAGAACTCCACCTGCCACCGCTGCACGGCGGCCTTGTGGCACCTGAGGTCCGGGCAGAAGACGTGGCTGCGGTCGTTCTTCGACACGAAGTAGAGGTCGCGGCAATCCGAAGGCGCGAGCGCGGCGATGAGCGCCGCCTCGCCAGGGCTGGCGATGGGCCCGGGCGGGAGTCCGGCGACGGAGTAGGTGTTGTACGGGTGCGAAACCCGGAGGTCCTTCCTCGTGATGTTGTTCGACCAGCGCCCCCCGTTGCGGAGCATGGTGGCGTACATCACGGTCGGATCGGTCTGGAGCTTCATTCCCTTGGCCAGCCGGTTGTGGAAGACGCAGGAGATCCGGGCGCGCTCGTCGGCGCGGCCGGTCTCCTTCTCGATGATGGAGGCGAGGACGACGGCCTGCCCCTCGTCGAGCGTGACGCCCGCCTTCCGGCTCGACTGCGCCTTTTCCCAGGCGTTCCGGTAGCGGGCCACCATCGCACCCAGGATCTCCTTCGGCCTTGCACTGTGGGGAAAGGCGTAGGTGTCGGGGAAGAGGAACCCTTCCAGGACGGGGAAGGGCAGGCCGAACTCCTCCGCCAGCTCGGGGTCGCGCATCAGCGCCAGGAACTCGTCGGCCTTGCCCAGCGACGCCTTCTCGATGATGGGAGCGATCTCGTCGGCGCGAAGCCCTTCCGGAACGGTGAACCGATAGGTCTTCACCTCGCCCTTGTAGATGCGCTCGAGGACGTCGTCGGGGAGCAGAGGGCCGCTGAACGCGTACTCCCCGGCCTTGAGGGTCCGCCTGTCCCGCTTCCACATGCGCATGTATCGCCAGGCGACCTGCTCGTCGGAGAGCACGCCTGATTCGGCCAGGCGACGGATGACCCCGTGAGCGTTGGTGCCCGGATCGATCTCGACGACCTTCTCGGCGCCGGTTCCGAAAGGGGTATCGCGGAACCCCCGCAGCTCGCGCCACGTGGACCAGACGTAGGCCGTACCGGCAAGCACCGACAGGAACACCAGGAACCCGAGCAGGCGGACGATCCTCAAGCCGTCCTCCCATCGAGCCATTCCTGGAGGATCACGGCGGCGGCCTCGGCGTCGACCTGCCCCTTCATGTCCCGGGCCGATACGCCCCGCGCGCGAAGCCGTTGCTCGGCCTCGAAGGTCGAGAGTCGCTCGTCGAAGAGGTCGACCGGAACCCCCAGGGCGGAGGCGAGGCGAGGCGCGAAGGCGCGCGCCAGGCGGGCCGAGGGTCCCTCGGTCCCGTCCATGTTGAAGGGCAACCCCACCACCGCTCTCGTCACCTCGTACTCGCGGGCCACGGTGCCGATCTCGGCCATGTCGGCTTCCTCGTCGCTGCGCTGCACCGCCCGGAGTGGCCGGGCGGTTCGAAGGATGTCGTCGGCCAGCGCCAGCCCGATGCGGGCGCGTCCGAGGTCGATGCCGAGGTATCGCACCGCCGCAATCTAGGAGCGGGCCGATGAGAGGTCAAACGGCCGCCGCGCGGCCGGGTGGTTGCGGGTGCGACCCATCCAGGCAGGCCGGCTTCGTGGGATCGGGCCCGGCGGCTGGCACGGGAGGCGCTACGGATCGGCCCGTCCCACGTTCCTCCAGGAGGTCCCTCCATGACCAGCGCCCAGGCCATCCCCGCATCCAACCGCCCGTCCGTACCGGCCGCCGACGTCACCGAGAAGGAGCGGACCGGGTCGGCCAGGGGAAGCAGCCTCGTGGACGGGGTGAGCCTCGCGTCGAATGCGATCGCTGCCATGCAGCTTCCCTGGATCACCGGCACGGGGAGCGCAGCTTCCTCGGCGTGGCTCGTCTCTCCGTCGGCCGCTCGGCCGGGAGCCGGTGCCGGGTACGCAAAGGCGGCCACCACCGCCTCCCCGGCGAAGGAGAAGGCGGCGACCGGTCCGAAGATCACCGGGGAGTGGTCGTTCCTCACCGACCCGTCCCTCAGCGTCGAGGAGAAGCTCGCCCGCTTCATGATGGCGGTGCAGAAGAAGCTCGACGGCGAGCTGACGCAGAAGATGAAGGACTACAAGGCCAAGTACGGGGAGGCGGGGACGGAGGGGAAGAAGGACGACGGTGGAATCTTCGGCACCATCCTGAAGGTCATCTGCCCGCCTCTCGCCATCGCCGATTCGGTCTTCGGCGGAGTGGACGAGTTCCTGAAGGATGCGCTTCAAGTCCTGGGCGGCCCGATTCTCGCCGCCCTCGCAACGGCCCTCGGGCTCCCCATGCTCGCGCCAGCCGCGCTCGCGCTCGGGGAGGGGCTCGGCGCGATGCTGGGTGGCGGGTCCACGCCGGCGAAGCCGAAGACCGGGTCGTCAGGCACCACGAAGGACAAGACCCCGACCAAGGGAACTGCCACCCCGAAGCCCAAGGCCGACCCGAAGGCCGATCCCAAGACCGCCGCGGGCGAGGCCGGCTCTCCCGACGAGCGGCTCGAGATGCTCGAGATCCAGCGACTCGTGGAGAAACAGAACCAGATGTTCACCCTGGTCTCGAACGTCATGAAGGGCATGCACGAGACGACCATGGTGGCCATCCAGAACATCCGGTAGGAGGCGCACGTGATTCCAACCATCGAGGATCTGAAGGCCGGCAGGACTCTCGCCGAGCTGCAGGGCTTCACGGAGGAGCTGGGAGCGGCGGTGGCGTCGCTGGCGGCGCGAGAGGCCGCCGAGGGAGACCTGGACGTGGCGCGCGGGATCCTGGAAGGACTGGTGGTGACGAACCCCCGCGACGCGCTGGCGTGGGCGCTACTCTCGCAGGTGGAGCGGCGGCGTGGGGAGGCGTGGATGGCGCTGCTCTGCGCCGAGGCGGCGATCCGGCTGGCCCCCGATGACCGGCAGGTCCGGCTGGCTCGGGCCGAGGCGCTCCTCGCGGTGCCTGCCCACGCAGGCACGAGTCGCGGGCGGCGCCTCGAGGCCGCTCGGGGCGATCTCCGGGAACTCGGTGGGGGAACGGACGAGGTCGCGCGGCGGGCCGGCGCTCTCCTGCGAGCCCTCGGCGGGTGAGGGCAGTGCGCCGAGGCGGAGGGCGCCTTGCCGGAGTCGCGGCCGGGAGCCTATGCTTCGGGCCGCCCATGTCGAAGCTCCTCCTCGTCTGCGCCGGCGGCGCCATCGGCAGCGGCGCCCGCTATCTGGTCGGAACCTGGGTGGCGGCCACCTGGGGAACCGGCTTCCCCTGGGGGACGCTGACCATCAACGCCACCGGGTCGTTTCTCATCAGCCTCGTCATGTTCCTGGGGCTCGAGGTGGGGATGATCGGGCCCGAGCTCCGATTGCTCCTCGCGGTGGGCGTCCTGGGGGGCTTCACCACCTACTCCTCGTTCAATTACGAGACCCTCGCGCTCGCGCAGCGGGGGCAATGGGGCCTCGCCGCCGCGTACGTGTCGGCCACGCTGCTCGTCGCCTGGGTGGCCGGTGTCGCGGGAATCGTCCTGGCCCAGTGGACGGCCTCCGGAGCCTGAGCCGGCAGGGGGTCCCGGCTTGTCGGTTTTCAGAGGCCGATGCCGCCCATTCCGGCTATAAGGCTTCAAACCCAGGAGAACGATTGAGCGAGAAGGAAGCGACAATTGAAGTGCAGGGCTCCGTGGAAGAGGCCCTGGCCGGCGGCATGTACCGCGTGAAGGTCGACAGCGGCCCCGTGGTGCTCGCCTATGCATCCGGAAAGATGAAGAAGTTCCACATTCGCATCATCCCCGGCGACCGCGTGAAGCTGGAGCTCAGCCCCTACGACCTCACGCGAGGCCGCATCACCTACCGAGACAAGTAACCCCGTCCGGACGCCCCGAGGCGCCTTGACCGGGCCCCAGCGCAAGCTGTGGGACGTTCCTCCTCACCTGGGCGGCGGCGGCGGATCGCCGCGTCGATCGGACGTGGGCTCGTCGTCGTCCGGTTCCTGCAGGCTGACGCTCCCGTCGCTGGCGTCCCCGGAGCCCGGTGGGTGCTCCTCCGACAGAGGCGCGAGACGCTCGGACAGGGCCGCGGCCAGTTGCTCGTCGGAAAGATGGTCCTGGATGCGCATCTTCCCGAGCACGTCGTCGATGCGCGCATTCCACCACGGCGTGAGCCCCGAACGGTGCAGCCTGGAGTGAAAGCGGCGCGGGCTGGGAATGACCGTGGCCAGGAACGCAGACTCCCGGGGCGTGAGGTCGCGAACGTCCTTTGCAAACCAGAAGTGAGCCGCCTCTCCGGCGCCGTAGACCCCGGGGCCCCACTCGGCGATGTTCAGGTAGATCTCGAGCAGTCGCGCCTTCGACAGGGTGGCCTCCAGCGCGATGGTGCCGAGCGCCTCGCGCACCTTGCGCGCCAGCGTGCGCTCCGGTGAGAGGAAGAGGTTCTTCGAGAGTTGCTGCGAGATGGTGGAGGCGCCACGCGCCCGGCCCCGCTCGATCACGGCGTTCGCGATCTCCCGGAAGTCGAAGCCCCGGTGTCCAAAGAAACCGGCGTCCTCGCTGGCGGTGACGGCGCGGACCAGCGTCTGGGGGACCTCGGGATAGGGGACGAAGGCCGGATTGCCCGGTCCGACGGCGATGCGGCGGGCGGGTTCTCCGGGCGCGGGGTCGATGGGCTTCCACTCGAAGCCAGAGGATAGCCAGGTGGGACCGGCGGCCCGGGATGCTCGGCGAAGGTCGTCGAGGTCGAGGTCGACCTGGACGTCCCAGTCGCCGCGGCGCGCCAGCGGGCCGGAGATGGAGGCCCGCGCGGAGAGGGTCCCCGAGACCGCCGGCGCCGTCGGCGGGGGAGCGAGGTCGGGCGGCAAGGCATCGACGAGCGCCCGCCAGGGCACCGCGTCGGCGCGGACCGAGAGCGAGAAGCGCGGCTCGCCTCGGAACGACGCTTCCCCGGCGACCGCCGCCGCGACCTCTCCGGATTCACCCAGGGTGATCTTGCCGCCCTCGATCGCGACCCGGCGCGCTTCGCCGCCCCAGGTCACGCGGCCGGACGCGCGCCAGGCCATCGGGCCGAGCGGGACCGGCCCGATGCGAGGTCCGGCCACCGACAGGTCGATCGCCCGCACCTCCGCGTCCAGCGTGCCGGACTTCAAGTCGTCGGCTGCGCGCCCCGTGGCGCGAATCCGGATCGAGCCGGAGTCCACCGCGAAGGGCAGGCGACCCGCGAGTGCCACCGGAATATCGGCGGGCAGCGAGACGGCCCCCTCGGCCCGCAATCCTGCCCCGCCTTGCGATCGGAGGAGCTCGACGTCCAGGGTTCCCCCTCCGGGGAGTCCCACCCGGACGCTTCCGGCCAAGCCATCGGTGCCGCCCCCGGTGCCTCGCCGGACGTCGATGTCGACATCGAAGGGGCCGATCTCCTCCGCCGGGCGTCCCGCCGCCGAGGGCAGGTCCAGGAAGAGACGGCGGAGGTGCACGGACGGGAGGGAAGCGGCGGCGCCGCGGCGCCCGGACGCATCTGGCCCGCTCCGCGTCGGTCCATGGCCCTTCCCAGGTCCTTCCCGCCAGGCCCGGGCGCGAGATGGACGCCGCGGAGGACCACCGAGCCCAGCTCGACCCGGCCGGTGAGAAGTGGGCCGAGTCGGGGCCGGACGACCACGGTGTCGGCGCGCAGGAGCGGCGCGCTGCCCGGACTCGCCCCCGGCACCGTCACCGGCTCGAGCCGGGCCCGAAGGAGCAGGTCCAACCGAACCTCCCCCACCTCCACCGGCCCAAGCCGGGCGCGGAGCGCATTCAGCGCCCGGTCCTTCAGGAACGCGCGCCCGGCCTCGCCGTTGCCCCAGGCGAGGACGCTGGCCCAGGACAGGATCGAGAGCGCCGCGACACCGGCGGCCGCCGTGAATGCGGCGCGCCGGCCTCGGAGAGCCGGGGTAGCGGGTGCTGCGGGGCGGTCGGAATCGGGGGACATCGGGGCGCGCTACTTAGCCCCGGCCCGGGCATGGGTCAACACGCTAGATTTCCGGAGCAACCTCGGAGGCCATCCCCCCGTTCGTCTGTTATAGATTCGACTTCCGGAGATGAATCACCTCGGCCCCAGCCTGCGCCGTCGGCGCCACCGCTCCTGGACGGGATGGCGACTGGTCGCCGGCGTGGTTCTCTCCCTGTCGATCAACGCCCTCGTCCTCTGGCTGGTGGAGATCGACTGGACGAAGCTGAAGGCCCTGTCGTCCCAGGGGCCGCGCTCGGTTGCCCTGGCGCCGCTCTCCCAGGACGCGTGGGCCGCCAACCGCCAGGTCACCGACGGTAGCCCGCCCGCCCCCGTTCCGGCGCCTCGCAAGCGCGCGCCCCCCGTTCCTCCTTCCGCCCAGGCCCAGGCGCCCGCGGTGCCCCCCCAGCAGTTGCCCGGCCAGGTCGTGGACGTGGCGCCGTCGAGGAACGCCCAGCCGCCCAAGGACAGCCGCTTCCTCGCCGAGAGCAACAACACCGTGGAGAAGGAGAGCATCTCCAGATTCACCAAGCTCGACTACGGGAAGGCAGCGCCGACGCCTTCGCAGAACCAGGTCAAGGAGCAGGCGCCGAGGGCGAGTGGCGAGCAGGCGTCCAAGGACGGTCCGTCCGGCACCGCCGCCGGCGACACGCGCAAGGCGGGCACCCGGGGCAAGCTCCCCGAGACCGCCCCGAAGCCGTCGCCGGACAGGCTGGCGATGGCGGTCTCGCCCGACGGCCGCATCGACTCCAAGGATCGGCCGAAGGACCCGGGAGCCGATCGGAAGAAGAGTCCCGTCGAGGAGCTCGGTGAGGGCGGGGAGGGAGGCGAGGGAGCGGCGCGCCCAGGCGCGTCGGGGGGGAAGCCCATCTTCACGCCGTCGGCGGCCTTCTACGACAAGCTCACCGCGGCGCCGGCCCCCGATCACGTCGAAGGAGTCGACGTGGGCGACGCCACCTTCCTCAACACGCGCGAGTGGAAGTTCGCGGGGTTCTTCAACCGCGTGAAGCAGACGGTGGCCGAGAACTGGAATCCGATGGGTGCGGCCAGCGTGCGCGACCCCACCGGCTCCCGCTATTTCCAGAAGGACCGCACCACCATCCTCGCCATCACGCTGAACCCCCAGGGTGGCGTCACGGCCATCAAGGTGGCCCGGACGAGCGGCCTCGACTTCCTCGACCAGACGGCGATCGAAGCCTTCGAGAGGGCCCAGCCATTCGTCAACCCGCCGAACGGGCTGGCCGATGCGCACGGCGACATCCGCTTCACCTTCGGCTTCCACGTCTCGAGCGGCGGCGGCGGCTTTCGCTTCTTCCGCGGGCCGGGACAGTGACCTTCGCTACAGGCTGACCGTGCCCTTCAGGCCGAGCTGCAGCCAGCCGTGGAACTGGCGGTTGGCCGAGGCGATGGTGCGGCTGCCGGCGTTGTCGGTCGCCGACGAGTACTGGCCGCCGAAGAAGCCCACGTAGGGGCCGGCCGCGAACATCTTCGACAGGTTCCAGTCGGCGCCGACCTGGACGTTGAACCACTCCCAGCCGTTTAGCCCCAGCTTCTGGGTGGAGGCCGGGACGGTGCCGGCGGCTGGGATGTCGACGGTCTGGTTCAGCCACTCCCAGCCCGATCCCACGCTCACCCACGGGTTGAAGGTGGAATCGGGCAGGAAGCCGTAGACCGCCTCGGCGCCCACGCGGACGTTGGACGCGGAGCAGGAGAAGCTCGCCAGGCAGGAGTAGGCCGCGACGAAGGCCGGACCGTACTGGAAGTAGACGCCGGCCGAGAACTTGGGCGTGAAGCGATACCGGCCGGCGACCTCGAGCGGGACCGCGCCCGAGACCACGTTCGAAAGAGGGCCATGGCGGTCGGTCGTCACGGTGGTTGCGGTGGCGATGTTCCCCATCGGCAGCGCATAGCCGACCTTGAGGTCGATGGCGACCTGTGCGCGCGCGGAGGGGGCGAGCACGAACGAAGAGAGAAACGCGAGGGTGACGATGAGCCGCTTCATCGGGAATCTCCCTGGAGTGGACATGCCGCCACAGCCTGCCACAAGGAAAAGCGAGCAGTCCATATTTTTCGTCGGGATGGCCGTCGACAATCTACACTGGATTCGCCAGGTTGCGGTCTCGATCCTGCACCATCGAAGTGCGAGCTATTCGACCTTCATCCCCGGCGTCCAGCGCAGGACCGGCTTGCGCGCGGCGCGCGTCTCGTCGAGGCGGGCCCGGATCGGCTTTCGGGGCGCGCTCTTCAGGGCCTCGGGGTTCGCCTTCGCCTGCTCGGCGATGGCGAGCATCGCCCCGACGAACTGATCGAGCGTTTCCTTCGACTCGGTCTCGGTGGGCTCGATCATGATCGCCCCGTGCACGACGAGGGGGAAGTAGACGGTGGGTGGATGGGATCCCGTGATCGATGAGCCGCTTGGCGACGTCCATGGTGGTGACGCCGTCGTCCTTCTGCAGCTGGTCGTCGAAGACCACCTCGTGAAGCGTGTCGGTCGCGTAGGGCAGGTTGAAGTGCCCCTTCAGCCGGGCCCGCACGTAGTTGGCGTTCAGCACGGCCAGCTCGGCGACGCGGCGCAACCCGTCCGGCCCGAGCTCGCGGATGAGCGCCCAGGCGCGGACGAACATGCCCATGTTGCCCCAGAACTCGCGGAGCTTCCCGATGGTGCTGGGCCGCTCGCGCGGATCGGTGACGAGCCGGAAGCTCTCCCCGTCCTTCACGACCACCGGAAGCGGCATGAAGGGGACGAGCGCTGCGGCCACGCCCACCGGACCCGATCCGGGACCGCCGCCGCCGTGCGGGGTCGCGAAGGTCTTGTGCAGGTTGTACTGCATGACGTCGAAGCCCATGTCGCCGGGCCTGGCGACGCCCAGCACCGCGTTGAAGTTCGCGCCGTCGCCGTAGACCAGTCCGCCCCTGGCGTGGACGATGGCCGCGATCTCGGCGATGTGGGTCTCGAAGATGCCCAGCGTGTTGGGGTTCGTGATCATGATGGCGGCGACGTCCTCGTCCATCGCCTTCGCCACCGTCTCCGGGTGCAGCCGCCCGTCGGGCCCGCTCTCGAGCTGGACCGTGGAGTAGCCGTTCAGCGCCGCCGAGGCGGGGTTGGTGCCGTGGGCGGTGTCGGGGATGAGCACCTTGCGCCGCGGAGCGCCCCGGGCCACGTGATAGGCCCGGATCATCATCAGGCCGGCGAGCTCGCCCTGGGCGCCGGCGGCGGGCGACATCACGGTGGCCGGGAACCCGGCTATCTCGGAGAGGGCCCGCTCCAGCTTCCAGATCAACTCGAGCGCCCCCTGGCTCATCGAGGAGGGCAGCAGCGGGTGCGCGCCGGCGAAGCCAGGCAACCTCGCCAGGGCCTCGCTCGACTTCGGGTTGTACTTCATGGTGCAGGAGCCGAGCGGGTAGAAGCCGGTGTCGATTCCCCAGTTCCACTGGGAGAGCCTGGTGAAGTGGCGGACCACCTCGAGCTCGGCCATCTCCGGCATGCCGGGAATCTCGGGCCGGAGCATCGCGGCCGGGATCTCCGCCGCCGGGTTGGTGCCTGCCGGGACAGGGGGCAAGGAGACGCCCACGCGTCCGGGCGACCCCTGCTCGAACACCAGCGCCTCCTCCATCGCGAGGCCGCGGGTGGCGCCCATGGCGCCGACTTCCTGCGTCTCGCCCCCCTCGGCGCCCTTCTCCATGCTGGGCTTCCAGCCGGTCGAATTGGCCATGGCTATCCCTTCACCGTCTGGGCGAAGAGCTCGATGAGCTCGGGGGTGTGGACCTCGGTGGCCACGCTCAGGAGCGCGCCCTTCATCCTCGGATCCTCGGGGTACCAGCGGGAGAGCGGAACGCCCGCGGCGATGCCGCGGCTGGCCAGGCGCTCGACGACGGCCTCGGCGTCGCCGACCTCGAAGGCCGCCTCGTTGAACGTGGGGCCAGTGAAGCGCAGGCCGAACCCGGCCCGCTTCATGGCGTCGCGCAGTTGCTTGCCGCGGGCGAAGTTGAGCCGCGCCAGGTGGGCGAGGCCGTTCTTCCCGAGCAGCGAGAGGTGGATGGTGGCGGCCAGCGCCGCCAGCCCCGCGTTGGTGCAGATGTTCGACGTGGCCTTGTCGCGCCGGATGTGCTGCTCGCGTGTGGAGAGGGTCAGGACGAAGCCGCGCCGTCCGGTGCGGTCCACCGTGGCGCCGGCCACGCGGCCCGGCATCTGGCGGATGAGACCCTCGCGGATGGCCAGGAACCCCGGGGCCGGGCCGCCAAAGTTCACGCCGTTGCCGAAGCTCTGCATCGTGCCCACGGCCACGTCGACGCCGAGATCGCCCGGGGCCTTCAGGAGGCCGAGCGCCACGGCCTCGGAGGTCGAGGAGATGGCGAGGGCGCCGGCCCGGTGGGCGATGGCCGCCGCCTCGGGGAGCGCGTCCACCACGCCGAAGAAGTTGGGATATCCGATCACCACCGCGGCGGTCCGGTCGTCCACCGCTGCCTCGAGGGCGGCCAGGTCGGTCCGGCCGTCCGGGTCGTAGGGCACCGTGACGATCTCGTCGCCGGTCGAGGCCAGGTAGGTGGCCAGGACCTTTCGATACTCCGGGTGAAGGGCGGCGCTGACCACCACCTTGCCGCGAGAGGTGGCGCGCGTCGCGAGCAGCACGGCCTCGGCCGTCGCGGTCGCCCCGTCGTACATGGAGGCGTTGGAGATCTCGAGGCCGGTGAGCAGCGTGACGAAGGTCTGCCACTCGAAGAGCGCCTGCAGCGTCCCCTGGGCGATCTCGGGCTGGTAGGGCGTGTAGGCCGTGAAGAACTCGCCGCGGAGCAGGAGCTGGTCCACCGCCGGAGGCACGTGATGGGCGTAGGCGCCCGCGCCCACGAAGGGCGGGTGCTCGGTCTGGTTCCGGGCCGCCAGCCTCTGGAACTCGGAGAGCAGCGAGATCTCGTCGGTGGCCGGCGGGACGTCGAGCGGGCGGGCGAGCCGGAGCTTCTCCGGGATGGACCGGAACAGCTCGTCGATGGACTTCACCCCGCAGACGTCCAGCATCTGCCGGACGTCCCCGGGGGTGTGGGGGTGGTAGCGCAATGTCTACTCCTGCTCTTCCTCGACGAACTTCCGGTAGGTGGCGGCGTCCATGAGCTCGGCGAGCTCCTTGGGCGCGGTGGCCTCGACGACGATCATCCAGCCCTCCTCGTAGGGGTCCTCGTTGACCGTCTCGGGGGCGTCGGCGAGCGGGCTGTTCACCTCCACCACCTTGCCGGAGACCGGCGCAAAGAGGTCGGAGACGGCCTTGGTGGATTCGACCACACCGAAGGCCTCGCCCTTCTTGACGACGTCCCCGACGTCGGGGAGCTCGACGTAGACCACGTCCCCGAGCTGGTCCTGGGCGAAATCGGTGATGCCCACGGTGACGCGGTTGCCCTGGACACGGGTCCACTCGTGGTCGGGGGTGTACTGAAGATCCTCGGGGAAGGTCATGGTCAGCTCCTCGTGTAGAACGGCGTCTTCACCACTTGTGCGGAGGCGGGGCGTCCTCGGACGTCCACCGCGAAGGTGGAGCCCTCGGCCGCGAGGGAAGGGGGGACGAAGGCCAGGCCGATCGAGGTCTTCAGGGTAGGGGAGCGGGTCCCGCTGGTCACGATCCCCGCCTTCTCGCCGTCGTGGAGGACGTCGAACCCGTGCCGGGCGATCCCGGGGTCGGTGAGGACGAAGCCCACCAGCTTGCGCGGAAGCCCACGCTCCTTCTGGCGCAGCATGGCGTCGCGCCCGATGAAGTCGCCCTTGTCGAACTTGACCACCCAGCCCAGTCCCGCCTCGAGCGGCGTGGTGGCGTCGTCCATGTCGCTGCCGTAGAGCCGGTACGCGACCTCGAGGCGGAGGGTGTCGCGAGCGCCCAGGCCGGCGGGCACGAGCCCCTCTGGCTTGCCGGCCTCGACGAGCGCCTTCCAGAGCCTGACCCCGTCGGACGAGCGGCAGAAGAGCTCGAAGCCGTCCTCGCCGGTGTAGCCGGTCCGGGCGATGGTGCAGGGCACGCCGGCGACCTTGCCCTCGGTGAAGCGGAAGGCCTTCAGCTTCGAGAGGTCGGCCGCGGTGAGCGGCTGGAGGATGGCCTGGGCCCTCGGTCCCTGGAGGGCGATCTGGGCCCAGTCGTCGGACTCGTTCGCCACCTGCGCGCCGCCGGCGTGGTCGCGAAGCCACTCGAAGTCCTTCTGGCGGTTGCCTGCGTTCACGCAGACGAGCAGGTCCTCGGCGGAGCGGCGGTACACCACCACGTCGTCGACGATGCCACCGTCCTCGCGGCACAGGCACCCGTACTGGGCCTGCCCGTCGGCGACCTTCGTCAGGTCGTTGGTGAAGATGCGGTTCAGCGCCTCCAGGGCCTTCGGGCCACGGAACACCACCTCGCCCATGTGCGAGACGTCGAAGAGGCCGGCGCGGGTTCGCACCGCCTCGTGCTCGTCGAGGAGCCCGGAGTACTGCACCGGCATGTCCCATCCCGCGAACTCGACCATCCGGGCGCCGGACTGCACGTGAACGTCGTAAAGCGGGGTGCGCTTCGCCATCGAGGCCACCAGGGTTGGGAGGGACGCCGCGATTCTAGCGGCCGTTCCTCGAGGGTCAAGGCATCTGAGGAGGACAGGCGGACGGTTCGCAGCGACCCCGTGCAGAGGCCGTACAGCACTGGATGGATCTCCCAGCGTCGTCGATGAACCGGTACGACCAGTTGCCGTTCTCACCGACCTCGAGCACGCCGAAGCCCCAGCGGGTGGAGGCGAAGAGGAGACGGGCGCCTGGGGCCGAGACGGGCTCGAAGCGCTCGCCGGGGCGGCCGGCGGCGGCGTTGCCGGAGATGAGCACGTCGTAGCCGGCCGGTGCGCGGAGGTGCTCCAGCTGGTGCTCGTGGCCGGCGAGCCAGCCGGCGATGGGGCCGGCCGCCACCTCGATGCGCTTCACGCGGGCCAGGTACTCCGGGGTTGCGTCGGCGCGGTGCTCGCCGGCGGAGAAGCTGGGATGGTGCGCGACCACGAAGCAGAGCTGCCTGCCGCAGGAGCGGGCGGCCTCCTGCGACGAAGGCCACCTCGTCGTCGAAGGAGAAGCCGCCGTAATCCCGCTTGAGCAGGTTCGAGTCGATTCCGATGAAGCGGGCGGGCCCCTGGTCGACGACCCAGTGGCGACCCGGCATCGACCAGCGAGGCGACCGGTGCGCGACTTCCAGGCAGGCGCGCCGACGGGAGATTGCCCTGGCGTCCCGCCCAGGAGGCACAGAGCCCCACCGCGCCCACGTCGTGGTTGCCGAGCGTGAGAAGCACGGGAACGGGCTTCCCGTTGCGCGTGACGCCTTCGAGCGGCTTCTCGAAGAGCCGCTCGAAGCTCCCGTCGGCCGGCGGGGTGAAGCCGGGCGCGACCGTGTTCTGATCGGGACCGAACTCGCAGGCCGCGGCGCCGGGCAGCGTGGGATCCGGGCCGCATTCGTAGATGTTGTCGCCCGGGGAGAGCAGGAGGTCCACGGGGGCGGAGCGGGAATAGGCGGCCATGGCCGCGGCCACCGCCGCCTGCTGGCGGGTGTCGTCGCCGAAGTCGGCGAAGTGGATGGCGCGGGCGGCGACGGGGAAGGGGCTTGCCGTCGGGCCGAGCGCCACGGGACGGAGGACGACGTCGGGGCTGCCAGCGTGCGCGCTGCCGGTGACGAGGAGGGCCGCGACGACGAAGGCACCCCTCACCGGCGCCCCCCGCGTGCCAGTTCGAGCGTGTTCACGAGGAGCATGGCGATCGTCATCGGGCCGACTCCGCCGGGAACCGGGGTGATGGCGGAGGCTCGCTTCTCGGCCTCGGCGAACTCGACGTCGCCGCACAGCTTGCCGTCGGACTTGCGGTTCATTCCCACGTCGATGACGACGGCGCCCGGCTTCACCCAGGCCCCCTTCACCATCTCGGCCTTGCCGATGGCGGCCACGAGGATGTCGGCGCGCCCCACCTCGGCGGCAAGGTCCTCCGTCCGGGAGTGGGCCAGGGTGACCGTCGCATGCCGTTCGAGGAGCATGGCCGCCATGGGCTTGCCCACGATGTGGGACCGGCCGACGACGAGCGCCCGTTTCCCCTTCGGGTCCACGCCGGCCTCGTCGAGCAGGCGCATCACGCCCGCCGGCGTGCACGGACGGGGCGCCGGCTTTCCGAGCCAGAGCGCGCCCACGTTCGAGGGATGGAAGCCGTCGGCGTCCTTGGCGGGCGAGATGGCGTCGAGGACCTTGCCCTCGTCGACGTGCTTGGGCAGCGGCAATTGCACCAGGATGCCGTGGGTGTCGGGGTCGACGTTCAGTCGCGCGATGAGGGCGAGCAGGTCGGCCTCCTCGACCGAGGAGGGGAGGTGGTGCTCCACCGAGCGCATGCCCACCTCCTCGCAAGCCTTGCGTTTGCCGCGGACGTAGATGGCGGAGGCGGGGTCGTCGCCCACCCTCACCACGGTAAGCCCGGGCGTCAGACCCTGCTGGGACAGGATCTTCACCTGGGCGGCGACCTCGGCCCGAACCTTCGCTGCCACCTGTTTTCCGTCGATGATCATGAGGCGGCGGAGTATAGCCGTGAGAGCGTTGGAGCGCGCGATCATCCGGACGCGCCAGGAGGAAGCCATGGACGTCGTCGCCTGCCCCAAGTGCAACACCCCGATCGACCCTGCCGGGACGTGCGTGACCTGCGCCGCCGAGGGCGAGGGGCTGAAGCTCCTTTCGCGGTCGGGCTTTGCGTCCGTGAAGGAGATGATGGCGTTGCTGGAAGCGGAGGGGCTCTCCCCGGGCATGGAGCAGATTCCGGGGCGCCGACCCCAGGAGAAGCAGCACCCCCTCTGGAATCTCTACGTGCCGGAGGCGGAGGTCGCAGCGGCGGCGCTCGTCCTGCAAGCCGACTGGGCGCACCTCCTCGGCGAAGCCGGCGCGCGGGAAGCCGCGGATCGCGGCCTTCGGGGGGTGGATCTGGACTCGGGTGGCGAGATCGAGTGCCCGGCCTGCGGCCACGCGTTCACGCCGGCGGGCTCGGCCGCCGAGTGCCCGGACTGCGGCCTCTCGCTGGGCGCGCCGGCCGACGCCTCTCCCGACGAGGCCGAGCACTGAACGCCCCAATGACCAGGGAACTGTCGGACCTCCACATCCACGTGGGGGGCGCTTCGGCGCCGCACACCCTCTGGTCCATCGCCCACGAGCAGGGGCTGAAGCTCCCGGTCGCCGACTTCTGGGAATTCCGGGAGCTGGTCTCGGCCCGCCCGGGCAAGGTGAAATCGCTCGACGAGTACCTGGCCGTCCTCCACCAGTGGACGGAGAAGATCCAGTCCTCGCCCCAGGCCATGGAGCGGAGCGTCCACGAGATCATCGGAAAGGAGTACCGCTCGTCCCGGGTGAACCTCATCGAGCTGCGCTTCAACCCCATGAAGCGAAACCAGGGCGGCGAGCGGGACCTCGATCACATCATCCACGCCGCCCTTCGCGGGATGGACCGGGCCGTGCTCGAGTACGGCGTCCAGGCCGGCCTCATCTTCTGCCTGGCTCGCGAGTTCGCCCCCCACCTGAACGAGATCATCGTGGAGAAGGCCATCCGCTACCAGAGGCGTGGCGTCGTGGGGATCGACCTCGCGGGCACGGAGAAGCACGCGCTCGAGCTCGATCCCGTGGTGGTGGGGAAGTACCGGGACCTCTTCGCCCACGCGCGGAAGGCGGGCCTGAAGACGACCGTCCACACCGGTGAGACGGCCGGGACCGGCGCCGAAGGAGTGCGGGCCGTGGTGGAGCAGCTCCAGCCGGATCGCATCGGCCACGGCGTGCGCGCCGCCCAGGACGAGAAGGTGATGCACCTGCTCCGGGAGCGAGGCGTGACGCTCGAGATTTGCCCGACCTCCAACCTGGCCACTCGCGCGGTGTCGGGAACCGCCGAGATGCGGGAGGTGCTCCAGAAGCTCTGGCGGCACGGCGTGCGATTCACCATCAACACCGACGGCCCGTACCTGCTCGACACCGACATGCGCCGCGAGGTCGAGATGCTCCGGACGAGCGGTGTCCTCGCCGAGGAGCAGATAGACCAGTGCCTTCGCTGGGCGCGCGAGGCGTCGTTCATCGAGGGAGCGCGCCCGGCCTGAAGGCGCCTGGCGCCGGACCTCAGCCTGCCAGGAGAACGGCCGCGATGGCCCCGGGAGGCGGTGCCTCGCCGGCCCGGACCGGCGCCAGTTCCGCGGCGCGGTTCCGCGCCATCGAGGCCAGCAACGCACCGGGCGCACCAGCCGCGGCCAGGCGCGGGTCGTCGATGACCTCGAGGGCCCTCGCGACGGCCGGGAGGTCGGCCCGGCCGAGCGGCCTGGGCGAGAACCCGCGCCCCAGTCGTTCGTTGGCGAGCGCCGTGAGGTAGAGCGTGGCGAGCGTCGGCGAAGGCGACCCAGGTGCCGGCACGAGTCCGAGCTGCCTTCCGAGCGCGTGGAGGGCGTTGGCGTCGTCGAGCGCGCCGGCCGTGCGCTGGACCTCCTCGGTCGATCGGAAGGGGCGAGCCTCGAATGCGCCGGCGGCCACCGAACCCCACTCGTCGCGCGGGCGATCGAGACCGGGAAAGTAGCGGGGGCGGCGGAGAAGGACCGCCACGACTGCCTCGCCGAGCGGTGCGTCGAGGTCCGGTGCCGGGCCCGCTGCTGCCTCCGCCTTCCGCTGTCGCTCGGCCCGCCAGCGAAGCTCGAGGAGCTGGACGAAGCCGCGCTGGAAGACCGACTTGAGCGGCGTGGAGGAGAGGACGGCCGCGGCGGCCTCGGCATCGCCTCCGGAGATCGCCGCGAGCCCCATCTCGAGGAGCGACCTCGGCGGTCTCCACGGCGCCCCGAACGGCTTCCGGATCGGCCGGGATCGACCCGGTCTGCGACCACGACTGCGTTCGCCGCCGCCATCGACTCCACCTCGAACCGCGCCAGCGCCTCCGGGGCGAGGCGCGAGGCGGCCCGGTCGAGCAACGTCTCGCGCCGGAAGGAGGCGAGCCAGAAGCCGGGCGGACGATCCGGAAGGCCGGCGGGCGCACTGCCGCGAACGGCCGGGCGGGCGAACCAGGAGAGCGACTCGTCGAAGGTCGGGTAGCCCAGGTCGGCGAGCCTTCCGTTCCGCCAGCGCAGGGCCGACTCGGCGAGATCGCTGTCGAGCTCCCACCGGACCGCGGAGAGGATGCGGCCGGCCATGTACGGGTCCTTGGCGTAGAGGTCGTCGACGAGCCGGCGCACGGTGATGTAGTCGGCTCCGTCCGGTCCGAACTCGACGATGAAGGCCCCGTCGGGCGTTCGGGAGAATCGCTCGCCCTCGAAGTCGGGATCGGGATCCTCCTCGAGGTCGTGGATGTGGAGCGCCGATCGGAGCAGCAGGCTCACGAAATCCGGGTCGAGGGCGGCGAGCTTCAGGCGCCACTCGTCGGCGTCCTCGTCGCCCTCGGACGTCGGCCCCCGGGCCGCGTGGATCCAGGGCAGGAGGCGAAGCGGGTCCGCCTCGTTGCCGCGCCATGCGTCGAGGTCGACGAAGGTCCGGAACTGCTCGGGCGAGGCGAGCTGGACCACCTCCGAGGCATCGGCGAGCCCAGCTTCCTGGATCGCGAAGAAGAGCTCGTCGGCCGGGAGCGCCCGGACGATGGCCTGCGGATCGGGCTGATCGAGAAGCAGGTCGAGCCGCCTTCGCCCACCGAGGGTGGCGAGCGCGCGGCGCACCTCGGCGAGGCCCGCTGGGGCGGGCTGGCTCGCGTCCTGTCCTGTTCCGGTCATCGCGCGCTGAATCCTAAGGCCGGTTGGGCCCGAGGCGCGACGTCGAAGGCGCTCTCAGGCTCGGGCGGATGCCCGGGCTCCATGATGCGGCGCCTTGGTGATGCGCCCGGCCTTGAGGCAGCGAGTGCACACGCGGACGTGGCGGACGGTTCCGTCCACCGTTGCCCGCACCGAACGGAGGTTCGGCAGGGAACGAGTCTTGGTCTTGTTGTTCGCGTGGGAAACGTTGTTGCCGACGAGCGGCCCCTTCCCACAGATGTCGCAGCGACGTGCCATTGGCGTTTTTTCCCTAGAAAAGAGGGCGGGTTATTACGCAGGAAGGGCGAAAGGTCAAGCTACATTGGCCTGGGCTTCGATCCCAGCAGCGTTTCCACCGCGCGGGCTGCCTGCCACGCGGCCTGGAACTGCCCCTCGAATCCAAGTCCTGGCAGGACCTCCCGCCCCGCCAGGAAGAGGTTCGGGATGGGGGAGGCACACGATACTCCGCCGACGCCGAGTGCCCGGTCCGGGCGGGCGGCGAAGAGGGGGTGGAACCCACCGGCGGCGCCGCGCTCCCCGGTCACCGACTCGTGAAGGGTGGCCCGGTCGAGGAACGGAAGGAACTCGGCCACCGCGGTGCGCAGGCGCGCGGCGGCGTCGGCCGGGGAGGTTCCGCTGGCGACAGCCATCCCGGCGGAGAGGACCTTCTCTCCGGAGCTGCTCTCGTGCCCCTTCGTTCCGGCGCGTGACGCGGGAACGGTCTGGACGAGCACCGGTAAGCCTTTCGATGGGATCGCGAGGGCGACGTCGCCGAGCGGCGACGGGAGTGCCTCTGTCCGGACCACCCAGCTCATCGAGAAGATCCTTCCCCAGGGGACGACTCCCGAGAAGTAGGAATCGAGCCGCCCGGCCTGGCCGACCATGGTCGGCAGGTAGCCGGGGTCGCCGGCGAAGACGAAGGCGCGGGCCGTGTACCGGGAATCGGCCCCTTTCACGCGGAGTGCGGTGAGGCGCCTTCCGTCCAGCTCCAGGGTCGAGACCGGAGCCGGCTCGCCCTCGCCGCCCAGGAACTCGCCGCGCGACTCGGCGATCCGACGCCGGAGCATGGCGGCCACCGACGCCTCGCCTCCGGCCATCCGCAGCGTTCCCTGCAGGACTGCGCCGAGCGTCCGCGACAGCCCGAGCGGGGAGGGTTCCCCGTCGAGGGATGACAGGAACGGCCAGGCAGCCCGCAGCGCCGAGGCAAGCGGGTGATCGCCCAGGTCGGCAAGGGGCATGGCGCCGCGGCCGGCTCCGCCGGGCACCAGGCGTTTCGCCCGCTGCAGTCGCCATCGGGCGCGAAGGCCGTGAGCAGGCAGCGGGGGATGGGCGGCCAGGAAGGGTTGCTCGCGATCGAAGAGGGCACGCGCGCCGTCCAGCGATCCCTCCAGCCGGTTGGCGTCGACGGGCCACTCCCGGCGCAGCTCGGAGGTCCGTTCGGAGCGGGAGACCGGCAGGTCGAGCCGGTGGCGCGGCAGCAGGACCTGCAGCGGCGATCGAGACGGCTCGAGCATCCGCCCCGCCTCGCTGGCAAGCCCGAGCTCCGCGAGAACCAGCTGCGCAGCGGGAAGCGCACGGGGGGTCGGGACGAGCGCCGGTCCCCAGGGCAGCCGCCACCCGCCTTCCTCGTAGCCGGTGCCACGCCCGTCCGCATCGACGAGCAGCACCCGGAAGCCGCGTCGGGCGAGCAGGGCCCCGGCCGCCACTCCCCCGAGCTGCGTGCCCAGGACGCAGACGTCGTAGGCCCGCTTCACCGACGCCGCTCGCGGCTGGATCCTGGCGTTGCCCGGCACGGTGCTCAGCGGTCCCCGGACGGGTTGGAGACGCCGTCGAGCATGGGCGCGGCCGCGTTCCGGAGCGTCACGTGGCGGCCTGCCACCTCGAGCCTTCCCTCGGCGAACCACTGCACCGCGAGGGGGTAGATCCGGTGCTCCTCGATGAGGATGCGAGCCGAGAGCGCCGCCTCGTCGTCGCCGGGGAGCACCGGGACGGGCGCTTGCACCACGATGGGCCCGGTGTCGGTGCCTGCGTCCACGAAGTGAACCGTGCACCCGGAGAACCGGACGCCTGCGGCGATCGCCTGCCGCTGCGCGTGGAGCCCCGGGAAGCTGGGGAGGAGCGCGGGGTGGACGTTCATGACCCGGGGGCAACCGCGCGTGGCTGCCGAGGGTCCGAAGGCCTCGAGGAAAGTCGGGGTCACCAGGCGCATCCAGCCCGCCAGGCAGACCAGGTCGACCTGCCGCGCCGCGAGGCGCGCCACCAGTTCCCGATCGTAGGCGTCGCGGTCGGCGATTCCCTTCGACGGCAGGAGGTCGGCGGGCACGCCAGCGGCCTGCGCGCGATCGAGCGCGCGGGCGCCGGGGACGTTTCCGATCACCGCCGCGACCTTGCCGTCGATGCGCCCGTCCCGTGTGGCATCGAGAAGTGCCTGGAGGTTGGATCCCGACCCGGACGCGAGGACGCCGATCCGGATCACCAGACGACCTCGCAGGTGGCCTCGCCGGTCCCGCCCTCGACGGCGCCCACCACCCAGCTGGCGAGGCCTCGGCGGGCGAGCACGGCGCGGGCCGCCTCTGCGCTGGCGGCGGGAAGGACGAGGACGAGCCCGAGTCCCATGTTGAAGGTCCGGTACATCTCGTCGCGGTTGACCGCGCCCTCCCGCTCGATGAGCCCGAAGATGGCGGGGACGTCCCAGGTGCCGCCGCGGAGCACTGCGAGGGTCCCGTCCGGCAGGTTTCGGGGAACGTTTCCGGGCAGGCCGCCGCCGGTGATGTGGGCCGCCGCCTTCAGGGGCACCTCGTCGAGGAGCGCGAGAATGTCCCGCGCGTAGATGCGGGTCGGCTCGAGGAGGGCATCGCCGAGGGTTCGCCCCGAGAGCTCGGCCGGCCGGTCCGAGAGAGCGTGGCGCTCGAGAAGCACCTTGCGAGCCAGCGAGTATCCGTTCGAGTGGAGCCCGGTCGAAGCCACTCCCACCAGCGCGTCCCCAGGAGCCACGCTTCGGCCGTCGAGGATGCGATCGCGCTCCACGACACCGACCGCGAAACCGGCCAGGTCATACTCGCCTTCGGCGTAGAAGCCCGGCAACTCGGCGGTCTCCCCGCCGATGAGGGCGCAGCCGGCC
Source organism: uncultured delta proteobacterium (assembly GCA_963700085.1). GTDB lineage: Bacteria > Myxococcota > Myxococcia > Myxococcales > Anaeromyxobacteraceae > CAIOAK01. Next base: position 80,968 of record CAVOWI010000012.1, on the reverse strand, counting down.
TGCCGACATCCCTCGGCGATGCCCTTCACCACCTGGGCAGCCTCCTCGGCTCGCAGCCGCCCGGTGGCGAAGTAGTCGAGGAAGAAGAGGGGCTCCGCGCCGGTCACCGCCACGTCGTTCACGGACATGGCGACCAGGTCGATGCCCACGGTGTCGTGCCGGCCGGTCAGGAAGGCAAGCTTGAGCTTGGTTCCCACGCCGTCGGTGCCCGACACCAGCACCGGGTTGCGGTACTTCTTCGTGTCGAGGGCGAAGAGGCCGCCGAAGCCCCCGATCCCGGCGAGCACCTCGGGGCGAAGGGTGGGGCGCGCCAGCGGCTTGATGAGGTCGACGAGCCGATCGCCCTCGTCGATGTCGACGCCAGCGTCGCGGTAGGTCGTGGCCATCCGACCCCATTATCGCGTGCGTCGAGATGCCGCAAGGCGTCACCGGATCGGCGGTCGCCTTCGTTGACACCGCCAAGCGGCGTCGGCTAAGGACCCTCCGTGGACACCGGGGATCTCCTTCGACGCTTCGCCCGCGATTTTCCAGCGGGCACCGTGCTCTTCCGTGAGGGAGACCCGGGTGGCGAGATGTTCGTGGTCCAGCGCGGCAAGGTTTCCATCTCGGCCAGGGTCGGCGCGGTGGAGAAGGTCCTCTCCACGCTCGGGCCGGGAGAGTTCTTCGGGGAGATGTCGATCCTGAATCGCGCCCCTCGCTCGGCCACGGCAGCCTGTGTCGAGGATTGCCAGCTGCTCGTGGTCGACGCACGGACCTTCGAGGCCATGGTCCGGGCCAGCTCGGAGATAGCGGTGCGGATGATCCAGAAGCTGGCCGGGCGCCTCGCCGAGGCCGACCGCCAAATCGAGAACCTCCTGCTCCGCGACGCCAGGGCCCGCGTGGTCCACTACGTGTCCGGAGCCGCCGCGCGAAGCAAAGGCACTCCGTTCGACCTCCCGCAGGTCGAGCTCGCGGCGCGCCTGGACGTGGACGCGAAGGCCGTGGGGGAGGTCCTGGCGACGCTCGAGCGGGCTGGCCTCCTTTCCGGCGCGGAGGGCGCCTGGACGGTGCCCGACGTCGACCGGCTCCGCCACTTCCTCGACCTGCTGCAGCTCGACTCCCGGCCGGGGACACGGGCGTGAGGATCCAGGTCCTCGGGGCGGCGGGTGGCGAGCTGCGCGAGCACGGAAGCACCTGCTTCCTCGTCGACGGGCGACTCGCGCTCGACGCCGGGGCGCTCACCTCGCGCCTCCACCTCGTGGACCTCGACCGGATCGACCACGTTCTCCTCACCCACGCGCACCTCGACCACGTGAAGGACGTCCCGCTGCTCGCCGATCTGATGGTGGGGCGGCGGCGCCGCCCGGTCACCGTCCACGCCTCGCCGGTCGCCACGTCCACGCTGCGTCGATCCCTTTTCAACGGGCGTCTCTGGCCCGACTTCACCCGCATCCCCAGCGCATCGAGCCCGGTGGTCCGACTCGAGGCCTTCCGCTTCGGGGAATCGTTCCGCATCGGCAGCCACGCGGTCCTGGCCGTGAAGGTCCGGCACACCGTGGAGTCGTCCGGGTTCGTGATCTCCCGGGGGAGGTCCGCCTTCGCCATCTCGGGCGACACCGGCCCAACCAACGCATTCTGGCGCGAGGTCAACCGGGCGCCTCGACTCTCCGCCATCCTGGTGGAGACGAGCTTTCCGAGCCGGATGCAGCGACTGGCCGATCGTTCGGGCCACCTGACGCCGCGAACGCTGGTGGGCGAGCTCTCCAAGTTGGAACGGAGAGGTGTTCCCGTATATCTGTACCATCTGAAGCCGGCCTTCGAGGCCGAGTTGCTCGCGGAGATCGCCGACCTCGGCCTCCCCGGCGTGACGGTGCTCAAGAGCGGCGACGAGATCGCGACGTGACGATCCCGCGCCCGACAAGGTGAACATGGCCTGGTTCTCGAAACGGCAGACGCTGAAGGCGCAGCTGACCCCCGACAAGCCCTCCGGTCCGGTGCCGGCCAAGAAGGGGGAGGGGTTGTGGACCAAGTGCGACGGCTGCGGAGAGGTGATCTACACCCAGGAGTGGGAAGGAAACTGGAACGTCTGCCCTGGCTGCGGACACCACGATGCGCTGCCCGCCAGGCGCCGGCTGGAGATGGTGCTCGACCCGGACAGCTTCGAGGAACTCGACACCGAGCTCGTGCCCGAGGACCCGCTCGGCTTCACCGACGCCAAGAAGTACCGGGACCGCTTGAAGAGCACCTACAAGGCCACCGGCCTTCGTGACGCATTCATCTCGGGCACGGGCAGCATCACCGGCCAGCCGGTGTCGATCGGCACCTTCGCCTTCGACTTCATGGGCGGGTCGATGGGATCGGTGGTGGGAGAGAAGGTGGCCCGGGTCATCGATCGGGCCTTCGAGCGGCGCATCCCCTGCATCGTCTTCAGCTCGACCGGCGGCGCGCGCATGCAGGAAGGGATCTTCTCCCTCATGCAGATGGCCAAGACCTCGGCGGCGCTGAACCGGTTCCGGCAGGTGCGCAAGCCCTACGTCTCGGTGATGCTCCACCCCACCACCGGCGGCGTGGCCGCCAGCTTCGCCTGGCTGGGAGACGTCATCATCGCCGAGCCCAAGGCGCTGATCGGGTTCGCCGGGCCGCGGGTCATCGAGCAGACCATTCGCGAGAAGCTCCCGCCAGGCTTTCAGCGCAGCGAGTTCCTCCTGGAGAGGGGAATGATCGATGCCATCGTCCCGCGCCTGCAGATGAGGGAGCGACTGGCGCAGATCATCTCCCTGCTCGGCTAGCGCGCCGGCGGAGCCGAGCCAGGGCGCATGGGCCCGAACGACTACCTCGACTCGCTGCGGCCGCTGGCCATGCGCTTCGGCCTCGAGCGCATGGAGCGGGCCCTCGACGCGCTGGGGCGTCCCGAGCGCGATCTCGCCGTCCTCCACGTTGCCGGGACGAACGGAAAGGGATCGACCTGCGCGATGGCCGCCGAGGCCCTGCGCCTGGCCGGGCACCGGGTGGGGCTCTACACCTCCCCGCACCTGGTGCGCTTCCACGAGCGCATCCAGGTCGACGGCCGCCCCATCTCCGACGAGGTGCTCGCGGCCCGCATCCACGAGGTTCGCCGCGCCTGCCCCTGGCACGAGCGGGACGACGACGACCGCCTCACCTACTTCGAGTTCGCCACCCTGATCGGACTGCTGCACCTGGCGCGCGAGCGGGTCGACGCCGCCGTGGTCGAGGTCGGGCTCGGTGGGCGCTTCGACGCCACCAACGCCGTGCTGCCGCTGGTATCGGCGGTGAGCCGCATCGGGCTGGACCACATGCAGTTCCTGGGCAACCGAGTGGACGCCATCGCCCGGGAGAAGGCCGGCATCTTCAAGCGAGGTGTTCCTTGCCTCGCGGCATTCGACCAGCCCCCGGAGGCGATGGAGGCCTTGAGAGACGAGGCCGAACGCCGCGGAGCGCCTTTCCACGTCGCACCTGCCAGGTGGGATGGCGCGATCGCGCTGCTCGGAGAGCACCAGCGGGGGAACGCGGCACTGGCCGCGGCAGCCCTGCGCCTCCTCGCCGCGTCTGGCGTGCGGGTCGGTGAGCCGGAAATCGCCGCGGGCATTGCGACCGCGCGCTGGCCCGGACGTCTCGAGGAAGTCTCCGGCGTGCTGCTCGACGGTGCGCACAATCCGGACGGCGCGCGCGCGCTGGCCGCGGCGCTCCCGGCGCTCCACCCGGGGCGGCCGGTCGAGCTGGTCTTCGGGGTTCTCTCGGACAAGGATCACGAGGGAATGCTCGCCGAGCTCGCTCCCGCGGCGCGGCGAATCCACCTGGTCGCGCCCGACTCGCCCCGGGCCCGGGCGCCACAGAGCTGCTTCGCCGCGGCCGAGCGCCACGGGATCGCCGTGGACGCGCACGAGTCGCTTCCGGGCGCGCTGGCCTGCGCGCGTCGCATGGCCGTCGACGGCGCGCTCGTCTGCGTGGCTGGGTCCCTCTATCTCGTCGGCGAGGCGAGGGAGCGGCTCGCGGGTGAGGAGATGTAGGCGTTGGCGTCCCTTACTTGGCCCTGCCGGGGCGCGTGCTATCTTCGCGAAAACGCCCGACGGGAGCGCGCCATGCGCATGTTTGCCCTTGTGTCCTTAGCCCTTGTCCTCGGTCCCGCCGCGACGTTCGCGGCAGACCCAAATGTGGTCTCCAGCGTCGAGGTCGCCGAGCGCGGTGCGGCGGTGGACGTGACCATCCGCGGGTCGAAGCCCCCGTCGTTCACGACGTTTTCGCTCGTCGACCCCCCCCGCTTCGTCATCGACCTCTCCGAGGCCACCTTCGACGGCGTGAAGCGAAAGGTCGTCGGCGTCGGCGCGGTGAAGGAAGTGAACGCCATCGCATTCGGGGAAGGCGTGCACGCCACCGCGCGCCTCACCGTCACATTCCTCGGTGACGTGGATCCGCCCGGCGTGCAGGCGGCCGGCAACGTGCTGGTGGTTCGAGTCGAGCCTCGCCCGGGCACCGCCGTCGCCGCGAGCCCGTCTCCAGCGCCCGCGCCGGTCGTCGCCGCGGCGCCCCCGCCCCCTCCGACTGTCGCTCCACCGGCACCGGCTCCTGCGCCGGTCGTCGCCACGGCGCCCGTGGCAGCACCCGCCGCAGTCTCCGCAGCAACGGTTGCCTCGGACGCGGCCGCCGCCGACGCCAAGGTCGCAGCCGACGCCAAGGCAGCAGCAGCCGCCAAGGCGACCGCCGACGCTCGCGCCGCAGCGGATGCTCGCGCGGCCGCCGAAGCCCGAGCCGCAGCCGACGCGAAGGCAGCAGCCGACGCCAAGGCAGCAGCGGACGCGAAGGCAGCAGCAGCAGCCAAGGCAGCAGCCGATGCCAAGATGGCAGCGGACGCCAAGGTCGCAGCCGACGCGAAGGTCGCAGCCGATGCGAAGGCGGCGGCAGCAGCCAAGGCAGCAGCCGACGCCAGGATGGCAGCCGATGCCAAGGTCGCAGCGGACGCGAAGGTCGCAGCCGACGCCAAGGCAGCAGCCACGCCAAGGCAGCAGCCGATGCCAGGATGGCAGCCGATGCCAAGGTCGCAGCGGACGCGAAGGTCGCAGCCGACGCCAGATGGCAGCGGACGCGAAGGTCGCAGCCGATGGCAAGGCGGCGGCAGCACGCCAAGGCAGCCGCCGACGCCCGCGCCAAGGCGCAAGCCACCACGGCGGTCGCACCCGCACCCGCCGTTGCCGCCGCACCCGCCCGAGCTCCCGTCTCGCCTGCGAAGGCCCCGGCCGCGCCTCAGGCCCCTTCGAACCAGGTCGAGTTCGTCGGCTTCAAGCAGACGACGCAGGGCTCGCGCGTGTTCGTGCGGACCAAGACCCCGCCTCGCTTCAGCGTCTCCGAACCCCGGGAGAACGTGGTGCGGGTCGAGTTCCCCAATACCCGCGTGCCGCTGCGCAACGACCTCAACTTCCTCGACACCTCGTTCTTCCCGACCGCGGTCGCCAAGATCACGCCGATCCGGGCCGGGCGCAGCTACGTTCTCGAGATCGAGCTCCGGGAGCGCGTGGCCTGGCAGCAGCGCCTGGATGGCGACACGCTCTCCCTCGAATTCGATTGTCCGGCTCGCCCGGCCGCGGCGGCGTCTCCAGCCGTCCCCGCGCCTCCTGCGGCGCCGGCCAAGTAGCGGGTGACGCGGTCCCTCGCGCTCCTCGCCGCGCTCCTGCTGCTCCAACCCGGTGCGGCCGAGGGCGCGTCGGCGACGCTTCCGGGCCCAGGCGGTCCGGTCGAGGTCGAGGCCGGGCTCATCACCTTCGACGGCGCCTCGGAGCGATTCCAGCTCCAGGACGGCGTGCAGATGCGTCGCGGCAGCGTCCTCCTGCGCGCGCGGACTGGCAGTTACGACCCGAGAACCGGGGAAGTCGACGCCACCGGCGACGTGCTGCTGACCGCGCCGGGGCGGGTCGTGGCGGCGGACGGGATCCATGCGGTTCTCGACGGAAGGTGGGAGGCCCGCGGGGTCCAGGCCTTCTACAAGTCGAGCCCGCTCGATCTCTCCCGCGACGCCACGCTCGCGGAGGCGGAGCGCGACGGGCGCAACCGGCTGACGTTGCGGGCGGACAGCGCCTCGGGTTCCTCAGCCGGCGGTGATGCGGCGGCCCGGTTCTCGGCGGAGGGGGTCCGCCTCACCCTCTGCGACTGCTGCGGCGGGGCGCCCTCCTGGGAGATCCGCGCGGCGAGAGCCGAGATCGAGCCCGGACGAACGGCGACGCTCACCTGGCCCGTGCTCTACGTCACGCCGCGGTTCCTCTTCATCGACGAGCCCATCCCCATCCTGCCGCTCCCCTGGCTGCAGATCCCGCTCTCCGGCCGCCAGACCGGCCTCCTCTTCCCGATCGTCGACGTGGGTTCCCGCACCGGGTGGTGGCTGGCGGAGCCCTTCTTCCTCACCCTGGGGGAGAGCTACGACCTGACGGCGACTGCCGGCTATGCCTTCGGCCCGTCGCAGTCGAGCGTCGACGGCAGGGTTGCGCAGGGACAGAACCCGGGCGTGCGGGGCGTCGGCGGCGGCCTCGAGTTCCGGTGGGCTCCGATCGAAGGGGTGAAGGGAGAGGCGAAGCTGCTGCTCCAGCACGACACGCTGCCCTATCGGTGGAAGCCGGCCGATGAACTGCGCGTGGGGCTGGCGCTGCGAAGCGAGGCCCGCTTCGCCGACACCGGCTTCGTGAACGGCGAGGCCTTCCTGGTCGGCGATGCCGCCTGGCCGGAGGATTTCGTCGGCGACCTGCTGCAGCGCAACGCCGCCTACTACCGGTCGTCCCTGGTGGCGGGATACGCCTTTCCGCAGCTGCTCCTCGAGGCGGACCTCGTCTACAACGAGCAGATCGGCACCCTGGGCCAGGCCAGTCCGCCCGGCCAGGCGGTGGTCCCGCTCGTTCCTTTCGGTGTCTTCGGCGGCAGGGTCCCTTCCTTCCATCGCCTCCCGGCTCTCTCGGCGACCTTGCTCCCGGTGGACGTGGCCGGCCCGGTGCGGGTCTCCGGGCAGGTCGGCCTGGCCCGCTTCGCGCCCATCTCCGGGATCACCGACCAGAGCGTGAACGGTATCGGTCCAGGCGAGCGGGGATGGCTCGGGCCGGTGCCTCCCCCCGGGGATTTCTGGGTGGCGGGGCAGCGGCTATCGGCCACTCGAGCCTGGGCCCGAGCAGAGGCCCGCGCGCCACTTTCGATAGGCGGCTTCGTCGAGCTGGAGCCATGGGTGGCTGCCAATGGCGCGGGCTACCTTTTCGGAAGCGGGGCGCAGCCAGCTCTGGCGAGCGGGTGGGTGAGCGGCGGCGCCATCCTCTCGACCTCCCTCTCCCGGACGTTCGGCGCCGGCGCCGACTCGCTTCGCCACGTCATCGAGCCGCGGCTGGAATGGCGGGCCTCGACCGGAATAGCCGGCACATCCCTCCCGGCCTATGCCTACGACGAGCGCGATGCGGCGCCGATCCTTCCGGGCGCGCCTTGCATCACCCCGCCGCCGGGAGTCCCTGGCGCCTGCCTGCCGCTGCGGACCCTGTCGTCCACGATTCCCGGTGGCTTCAACCAGATGCGCCTCTCGCTGCGCAATCGCCTCGTGGCCCCGGGCAAGGACGCGACCTCCATCACCCGCCTCGACATCGACCTCGTCCAGGACCTCGACCTGTCCCTCGGCCGACTGGGCGAGACGTCCCTCCGCGGCGCCGCGGAGTGGGGGCCGGTGAAGGGCATGCTACTGGCCCGTTTCCTCGCCTTCGGCGCCACGCCCGCCGCCGGCACCTGGGGATCGCTCGACCCGGGCTTCCTCGACCGTTTCACCGAGGTCCGCCTCGACCTGGCAGCCCATGACGACCGAGGGGACAGGATCACCCTCGGGTTCCTGGCTCTCTCGTCGACGGCCTCGGCGACGATGAAGGCCGGGCTCGATCCCCTCTTCGACCCCCGTCCGGTTCCGTTCCAGACCTTCGGGCAGGGCACCGCCGCGCTGAAAGTCCACGTCGCTGGCGGGCTCGACGTGCAATGGGACACGCTCTTCTCGGTCCGGACGCTTTACGCCACGCCCTGTGGAGGAGGCGCGGCGGTGCCCGTGGGGCCGTCGATGCAACAGAACACCGTCACCGCCAGCTGGAATTCTCCGTGCAACTGCTGGCGCGGCCTGGTGCAGGTCCGCGTTTCGCAATGCGGTTACTACGGCGTGTCCGCTGGGCTCGACCTCTCCGCCATCACCGGCCTCACGCTCATTCCGTGAGCGGTCCAGTCTCACCGTTTGACTGTGCAGGCCGGGGCGCGTAGCGTGATGTTGATTCTGGAGTCAAGCGTGGCCCGCCAGCGAAAGAGCACCGACGTACCCCGCGCCAGCCCGCCCTTCGAGGGCGAGCCCGAGAAGCGCCGCGCCATCCTCCACGCCGCCCTCAGGGTCTTCGCGGAGCGGGGTTACCACGGCTGCCGCATCGCCGACGTGGCCACACAGGCCGGGGTGGCTTACGGCCTCGTCTACCACTATTTCCGGAACAAGGACGAGCTTCTCGAGAGCGTGTTCGACGAGCAGTGGACCCTCTTCATCGGCGCCATCCGGGCCATCGCAGACGGGCCGGGCACCGCTGCGGAGCAGATCGCGTCGGTCATCCGCTTCGCGCTCGACGTCTTCCGGACTGCGCCCGCCGCCGTCCGGGTCCTCATCCTCGAGGTGCCGCGCACGCCCGACGTGCTCCGGGCCGGCAGCACGCGCCAGACCTTCGAGACCGCCATCCGCCTGGTCGCGGACATGGTGGCGCGGGGCCAGCGGGAAGGGGAGATCCGGGCCGACCTCGACGCGCTCGTCGGGGCTGCGAGCGTGCTTGGCGTGCTCGACATGAACCTGGCCGGCATGGTGACGGGCCTGCTCACCGCGCCCCATCCCTCCGAGGAGGAGCTGGAGCGGATGAAGCGTCAGGTGGTCTCCGCGGCAATGGGGGCCATCCTGACGTCGCGGAATTCCTTCGTCGAACCTGCCCAGGGGGGCTCATGACTCACCGCGTGCTCGTCGCCGACGACCTCTCCGCCGAAGGCGTGGAGATCCTTCGCAAGGCCGGACTTCACGTGGACGTTCGCGTCGGCATGAAGCCGGAGGAACTGGAAGCCATCGTCGGCGACTACGACGCCATCGCCGTCCGCAGCGCCACCAAGGTCACCGCCAAGGTCCTCGAGAAGGCCACGCGCCTCCGGGTCGTAGGTCGCGCCGGGGTCGGCGTGGACAACGTGGACCTCGAGGCGGCGACGCGGCGCGGGGTGGTGGTGATGAACACGCCCGGCGGCTCGTCGGTGACGGTGGCGGAGCTCGCGATGGCCATGATGCTCGCCCTGTCGCGCCCCATCGCACAGGCCACTGCCAGCATCAAGAGCGGCAAGTGGGAGAAGAAGCGATTCCAGGGGCACGAGCTCTCGGGGAAGACGCTCGGCGTCGTGGGCATCGGCAACATCGGATCGGTGGTGGTCGATCGGGCCAGGGCCATGAAGATGGGCGTGGTTGCCTTCGACCCGTTCGTCTCGCAGGAGGCCGCCGCGCAGATGGGCGTGGAACTCGTGCCGCTCGAGCAGATCTGGAAGCGGGCCGACGTCATCTCGCTCCACGTCCCGATCACCGAGAAGACCCGCAACGTGGTGAATGCCGCGACCATCGCCCAGATGAAGAAGGGCGTTCTCATCGTGAACTGCGCGCGCGGGGGGCTCGTCGACGAGAAGGCACTCGCCGACGCGCTTGCCTCGGGACATGTCGGCGGGGCGGCCCTCGACGTCTTCGAGAAGGAGCCGGTGGCGCCGGACAACCCGCTGCTCCAGCTCGAGAACTTCATCTGCACCCCGCACCTGGGTGCTTCCACCGAGGAGGCCCAGGCCGCGGTGGCGGTCGCCATCGCCGAGCAGCTGGCGGCCTTCCTGACCCGCGGCGAGGTGAAGAACGCGGTGAACGTTCCGTCGATGTCCCGGGAGGCCCTGGAGCGATTCGGCCCGTATCTGGAGCTGGCCGGGAAGCTCGGGTCGCTGGCCGCGCAGATAGCGCCGGACGGCGTCCGCGAGGTGCGGGTCTCCTGCGCCGGGGACGTCGCAGAGGCGCCCGCCAGGCCGCTCACCGCCGCGGTGCTGAAGGGGTTGCTCTCCCACGTCGAGGCGCGGCCGGTGAACGAGGTGAGCGCACCTGGGATCGCGCGCGAGCGTGGGATTGCCGTGCGCGAGGAGCAAACGGCCGGCCAGCAGGACTACGCGAGCCTGGTGACCGTGACGGTGATCGGCCAGGCCGGCGAGGCGGTCGTGGCCGGCACGGTGTTCGGTCGAGGCGACCCGCGCATCGTGCGCGTCAACCAGTTCCGGCTCGACGCGGTGCCCGAGGGGAACATCATCCTCTGCGTGAACGACGACTCTCCGGGCGTGGTCGGCCACATCGGCACGGTGCTCGGCGCAGCCGGAGTGAACATCGCCCGCATCTCCCTCTCCCGCGCCGCCGCCGGCGCCGCCGCCGTGTCGCTCCTCAACGTCGACTCGGAGCCATCGCCCGTGGTGCTGGACACCCTCCGCGCCATCCCCCACGTCCGCGAAGTGCGGCGCATCCGGCTCTGACCCACATCCATGCTCGACCTCTCGCTTCCACTCGGACTTCGCGATCTCACCCCCGATCATTCGGCGCACCTGGCCGAGCTCTCGGCCCGGCTCCAGGACGTCTTCCGCTCCTTCAAGTACCGGCGGGTCCTCCTGCCGACCCTGGAGCGGCTCGAGGTGGTGGAGCGGGGGCTCTCGCCGGCGGCGCTTGCCGGCGTGCTCAAGTTCGTCGAGCCCGGGTCGGGCGAGGTGGTGGCCATCCGCCCCGACATCACGCCGCAGATCGTCAGGCTCTACGCGGCCCGACCCGACGCGCTCCCTGACCCGGCGCGCCTCTGCTACGACGGCCCGGTCCTGCGGGCACGCGAGGCCCGTGCCGGTCGCCCCCGCGAGGTCTACCAGGCCGGCGTCGAGCTGCTCGGCGCCGGCGGACCGGGAGCGGACGCGGAGGCCTTGACGGTCCTGCGGCGAGCCCTCGATGGCGTCGGCCTCGACGGCGCGATCATCGAGGTCGGCCACGCCCGCTTCGCGGGTGCGGTGCTGAAGGGGGCCGGCCTGCGGGCGGTGGCCCGCGCCGAGGCAGAGGAGGCGCTCTCCCGCAAGGACGAGGCCGCGCTCGCGAAGCTGGCCGGAAAGGCCAAGGGAAGCCTGGCGGCGCGAAGGGCGCTGCCGGCACTGGCCACGCTCTACGGGGAGGGTGCTCTCTCCAGGGCCCGAGCGGTCGCGCGCAACGTTCCGGGGGCGTCGGCGCCGCTGGCCGAGCTGGAGGCGGCGCTCCGCCTGGCCCGCCGGCGCGGGGTCACGGCCGTCGAGGTCGACCTGGGCGAGGTTCGGGGGCTCGGCTACTACACCGGCATCACCTTCGCCGGATACGCGCCGGGCGCCGGGAGCGCCGTGGCCTCCGGCGGGCGCTACGACGGCTTGCTGGCCCGATTCGGCCGTCCCGGGCCCGCCATCGGCTTCGCCGTGGACCTCGAGTACGCCACCCAGGCGCTCGAGCGGCGCGGGCCCCGGGGAACCCGTCGATGACGGTGGCCCTGGGCTGCCACCCCTGGTAACGTCGTCCATCGCGCGCGCCAAAGAGACGGCGCATCGCTGCGAGGAGCCAGGCACATGCCGAACGTGGTCGTCGTCGGCGCCCAGTGGGGCGACGAGGGGAAGGGCAAGATCGTCGATCGGTTCACCGAGTTCGCCGACGTGGTGGCCCGGTACCAGGGTGGGAACAACGCAGGGCACACGCTCGTCGTCGACGGCGAGAAGACCGTGCTGCACCTCATCCCGGCGGGCGTCCTGCACCGCGGGAAGACCTGCATCATCGGAAACGGCGTGGTCGTCGATCCCGCCGTCTTCATGATGGAGATCGACCGGCTCAAGCAGAAGGGCTACCTGGTCGACGATTCCCAGCTCGTGCTCTCCCTGGACGCCCACGTGATCATGCCGTGGCACAAGGCGGTGGACCTGGCCCGCGAGAACGCCATGGGCGCCGGCAAGATCGGCACCACCGGCCGCGGTATCGGTCCGACCTACGAGGACAAGGTCGCCCGGCGCGGCATCCGCGTGCGCGATCTCCTCGACGAGGTCAAGCTGTCACGAAAGGTGAAGGAGCGCCTCCCGGGCGCCCAGGATGAGCTGCGACGGCTGGGCGCCAAGGACGAGCTCGACGCCGGCGTCGTCTCCCGGGAGTACGCGGCGCTGGGGAGGCGGCTCTCGGTGTACGCGAGGGACGCGTCGCGTGTGCTGCACGACCTCATCCGGCAGGGGCGCTCGGTCCTCTTCGAGGGGGCCCAGGGGACCATGCTCGACGTGGATCACGGGACCTACCCGTTCGTCACGAGCTCCAACACCGTGGCCGCCAACGCCGCAACGGGCACGGGCGTCGGCCCGACCTGCATCGACGAGGTCATCGGGATCGCCAAGGCCTACAGCACGCGGGTGGGAGGTGGGCCGTACCCCACGGAGGAGAAGGGGGAGACCGGAGAGGAGTTGCGCAGGATCGGCCAGGAGTTCGGCGCGACCACCGGTCGCCCGCGGCGCACCGGGTGGTTCGACGCGGTGGCGATGCGCTACGCGGCGCGCGTGAACGGGCTCGACGGGCTGGCCATCATGAAGCTCGACGTGCTCTCCGGCTTCCCCGAGATCAAGGTGGCCGTGGCCTACCGGCTCGACGGCAAGACGGTGGACGAGATGCCCGGCGACCCGGAGGACCTGGAGCGCTGCGAGCCGGTGTACGAGACGATGCCGGGCTGGTCCGAGCAACTCCGCGGCATCCGGAGCTGGGATGCGCTTCCGGCCACGGCCAGATCGTACCTCAAGCGGCTCGAGGTCCTCACCGGGGTGCCGGTGATGGCGGTGTCGGTGGGCCCGGATCGAGAGGAGACCATCCTCCTTCGAAACCCCTTCGCAGCCTGATCAGGCTGCTCGCAGTGCATCGGGCGGAGGGCCGAGCAACTCCGCCACCCGGTCGCGACGGTGGTCGAAGACACGCGCCAGCGTGCGGCCCACCATGATCGGGTGAGCCAGCTCCCCGATGGCCCCGAGCGGGAGGCGGTACTCCACCTGGTCGGAGACCAGGGTTCCGCCCTCGACGTCGACGAAGGTGTGGGTGTGGTGCCAGAGCGCGTAGGGCCCGCGCTCCTGCACGTCCACGAACCGGAAGCCCGGCTCCCACGCCGCGATTCGCGTGCGCCACCGGAAAGGCACACCAAAGAGCGAGAGCCGGTAGTCGATGCGCGTCCCCGCCTCGATGGCGGACGGGACGGGAGGCAGGATCCGGAAGTGGAGGAACCGGGGCGTGATGGCCTCCAGGTTCCGGGCGTCCGCGAAGAAGGCGAAGACGTCCGTCCGGGGAAGGGGCACCACCTGGCTTCGCTTCAGGACGTGCGTGGGGCTCACGAGCCGGCTCCTTCGTGGCTTCGGGTCGCGCATGCGGTCTTCATTCGCCATGGATAAGGACGGCGAAGGGGCCATTCAAGCCCGTCTCAATCGAGAGGCGCTATCAGAGCGCCAGGGCCGCCGCGGCCGCTGCGGCGAGGATGGCCACCGCGAGAACCGTTCGCGCCATCCGCCGCCGGTGTGCTCGCGCCCCCCGTCCTGGCGCGGGAGGGGAACCCAGTGGATCCGGAACGGGGGCCACCCCGAGCGCGAGTACCGTACGGCCAGCCCTGACCTGGTCTCCCGGGTGGATCTCTCGAAGCGAGGAGAGCCGGCGCCCGTTCATCCAGAGGCCGTTCTTGCTGCCCAGGTCCTCGATGAGCACCCGCGGTCCGTCGAGGCGGATCCGCGCGTGATCGCGGGAGAGCGACGAGTCGTCGAGCTGAAGGGCCGCCGCCCTTCCTCGACCCAGCACCCCGTCGCGCAGGGGAAGCCGGCGTCCCGCATCCGGCCCGCCCAGGACGACGAACCCGGCCTCGCAGTCCGGCTCCTCGCCCCGGAGCGCGGCGAGCAGGATCGCCCTTGCCAGTGCCGCCGTGTCCGGGTCGTCGCTCCCGGCCAGGATTCGCGCCTCACCGACCTGTGCGGTCTCGCCCGGACGGAGCAGCCAGCGCTCGCCTCCCGCCAGGACCCGGCCGCCGATCATCACTCGAAGTCCGGATCCCTCGACGACGATCCCCGGCGCCTGGGCTCCCGAGACCAGCACCGAGGGAAGGGCCTCCGCGGTCGTTCCGGCCGGTAGGGCGATTTCCCGATCCGGCTCTCCGGGGACCTGCACGAGGGCGCGGGAGGGCACCGGGGCTACCTCCCGGAGAGCAGGGCCCAGGCGTCGAGTGCCGCGCCCGGGTCCGATCGCCAGATCGTGCGACCGTCGGAGCGGAAACGGATCGGCCCCTCGTCGGTGCGGAGGACCTCGGCGCCCACCTCCCGCCACCGCTCCACCGTCTCGGCGTGGGGGAAGCCGTAGCGATTGCCGGCGCCCACCGGGAAGACCACCCAGCGCGGCCGGCTGGCCCCGACGAGGCCGCGGCCCGAGCTGGTCCTGCTGCCGTGGTGCGGCGCCTTGACCACGTCGGCGCGGGGAATGCCACCAGGGAGGAGCGCTGCCTCGCCCGCCGCCTCGACGTCCCCGGGCAGCAGGAGGGACGTGTCACCATAAGTCACATGGAGGACGAGCGACGCGTCGTTCTCCACCAGGGTGTGGTGGCCGCGCGGAGGGCCCAGGACCCGGAAGCGCACCCCGGAGAGGAAGACCTCGTCACCGGCGGCGAGGACGGTGGCGGGCGGCATGCGGTCGAAGGCGGCTTTCGCGGCGGGGTCCCCCCGGTCGAAGGAGGCGTAGACCCGATCCCCGCCGAGGCCGCCCACCACGGCCGGGAGCCCCTGAAGGTGGTCGGGGTGGGGGTGGGAGACGAACGCAGCGACGAGGCGCGAGACCCCCATGTCGCGAAGGAACGGAAGCACGTCGCGCGCCCCCGGGTCGTAACGCCCTGCCGGATCGCCCCCGGCGTCGATCACCACGGCCGATCCGTCGGGGAGGCGGATGAGCGTGCAGTCCCCCTGGCCGACGGAGAGAAACACCACCTCGATGCCGTCCCGGTGTCGGGCAGCGAGCAGTCTGGCCGGCCCCGGCAGGAAGACCGCCGCCGTCGCGGCCGCCGCCAGGACCCATCGGACCCTGCCCCGGGCGTGAAACGCGCCCACCCCGAGTGCGTAGGACGCTGCGAGCGGGCCCCAGCCGGGCGAGGCGACCCCGATCGAGGCGAACGGGGGCGCCGCGAAGGCGTCGTTCACGGCGAGAAACGCGGTGGCGAAGGGGCGGCAGATCCAGAGAAACGCGGGGGCGAGGGGCGGTGCCGCGGCGGAAGCCAGGAAGGCCAGCGCGGCGAGCACGGTGAGGGCCGAGGCAAAGGGAAGCCCCACGGCGTTGGCCGGGATGGCCAGCGTGGAGAGCCGGCGGAAATGGAGCGCCAGGAGCGGCGCGGTGACGAGCGTGGCGGCGGCGCTGGCGCAGCATCCCTGCAGGGCCCCCTCGAGCGCCCGGCCACGCCAGCCGGAGCGGTCGGGCTCGACCGGCAAGGCGGCGCGAATCGGGCCGGCGAGGAGGAGCAGTCCAGCCACCGACACGAAGGAGAGCTGGAAGGAGATGTCCACGAGCGACCCCGGGTCGAAGGCCAGGATGGCGAGCGCGGCCACCGCCAGGGCGTGGGCCGCGTCGGGGCGGCGCCCGACCAGCACGGAGCCGAAGATCAGGCCGGTGGCGACGGCCGAACGGATCACGGGCACGGACGCGCCGGTGCCCACCGTGTAGAGCAGGGTCACGGGGAGTGCGGCCGCGGCCGCGACTCGCCGGACGTCGGCGCGGGCGGCCAGCGGTTCGACGCGGGAGAGCAGCGCCAGCATCAGGCGCCAGGCTCCCAGGGCGACCACCGCCAGGTGAAGCCCGGACACCGAGAGAACGTGGGCGAGGCCGCTCCGCGCGAAGCGGTCCCGGGTCTCGGCGTCCACGGCCGATTCGTCTCCCGCGCCGATGGCGCGCACGAGCGCCGCCTCCCGGGGCGGAAGCACGCGGGATGCTGCCTGGCCGAACGCGATGCGGGCAGCGGCTACGCGGGAGAGGGGCGAAGGAGGGGCGGTCCGGGCGGGCGCAGTTCGGGTGGAGGCCTGGCCGGCCAGGCCGTGGGCGCCGAAGGCGAAGGACGGGTCCCGGCCCCCGGGGTTGCGGGCCCCTCGGAGCTCCCGGAGGTCGGCCGAGAGAAGGACCCTGTCCCCGAGCGCGAGTGGCGACGCCAGGTCCGGCGACGAGACATCGATACGTCCCGTCGATGAATCCGCCAGCACGAAGCGCGCCCGGCCGTCCTGGTGGCGGGGCATGGAGACCACGCTCCCCCGCAGGGAGGCGGCCGGCGCGGGCGGGGCGGTCCGGGAGGTCCTGGTTGCCGCTCCGACGACCCAGCCGGTCGCGGCGAAGGCGAGGGGAATGGTTGGCGTCGAGGCCATTGCCGCGGCGGCAGCCACCGCGCCCCCCAGGATTCCGGAGGTCCCTGGTTTCAGGGAGATAGCCGCGCCGGCCCCGACGGCGAACAGGGCGGCCCAGCCCGCCATGCTGCCGAAAGGTTTCAGGAGAAAACCCCTAAATCACCAGTTTCCCCAGTGTTGACGGGCCTCAAGCGATGTGCTATGGTCCAATTTCCAGGCCCAGCGCCCGCCCGCCCGAAATTCCGGGTGTTGGCGAGATCTGCAGCGGGGCGGAGGAACGAATGACGGCATCTCAGAACCCGCCAGGCCCGGCCTTCAAGGTCGGGGATAAGGCAGTCTACCCCGGCCAGGGAGTCGGCGAGGTCATGGGGATCGAGCACAAGGAGGTCGCCGGCCAGCGGCAGTCCTTCTACGTGCTCCGGATCCTCGACAACGGGATGAAGATCATGATCCCGATGAACAAGGTCGGCTCGGTCGGCCTGCGCGAGATCATCGGCGACAAGGAGGTCCGCAGGGTCTACAGCATCCTCCGCGAGAAGGAGGTGTCGGTCGACTCGACGACCTGGAACCGCCGGTATCGCGAGTACATGGACAAGATCAAGACCGGGTCGGTGTTCGAGATCGCGGAGGTGCTGCGCGACCTGTACCTGCTCCGTTCCGACAAGGACCTCTCCTTTGGCGAGCGGAAGATGCTCGACACGGCTCGCTCCCTGCTGATCAAGGAACTGGCCATCGCCAAGGACTGCGACGAGCAGGACGTGGAGACGGAACTCAGGAAGATCTTCAACATCAACTGACGCCGCGCGGCCGGGGCGGCACGCCGCTCTGGTCCGATCGCGGAGACGTCCGCCGCGCGGCCCCTGGCTCGCGCGGCGGTCTCGTTTCCAGGGCAAGGAACGTGTCGCGGCGGACGAGGTGGACATCGACGCCTGGGCAGAGCATGGACAGTGCCAGCCCGGTAGTGGAGGCGGTGTGATCGGCAGCGAGAGGGTGGGAGCGATCCTGGCGGCTGGCGGCACGGGACTTCGCGCGGGCCTGGCCAAGCAGTGGGTCATGCTGGGCGGCGAGACGGTGCTGCGCCGGGCTGCACGGGCGCTGGTGGCCTCGGGTGTCGTCGACGAGATGGTGGCGGTCGTTCCGGCGGGGGAGGAGCGGCGCGGAGAGGCCGACCTCGGCGGACTCGGGGTCCCGGTGCGAGCGGTCGCAGGAGGCGCCGTCCGCTCCGATTCTGTCCGGGCCGGACTCTCGGCCCTGGGGGCGGTCGACGTGGTGCTGGTCCATGACGCAGCGCGCCCGTTCGCGACTCCGGCGCTGGCCCGGGCGGTGGCCGAGGCTGCCGCGGCTCGCGGAGCGGCCCTTGCGGCCGTGGCGGCCACGGACACCGTGAAGCGAGCGGGGTTGGGGCGGCTCGTCGAGGAGACCCTCGACCGCCGGTCGGTCTGGCTCGCGCAGACCCCGCAGGGGTTCCGGACCTCGATCCTTCGCCGGGCCTTCGAGGCGGCCGGGGCCTCTGCCGCGGAGGCCACCGACGAGTGCCAGCTGGTGGAGAGACTCGGGGAGCCGGTGGTCCTGGTCCCTGGCGAGCTGGCCAACTTCAAGATCACCGGGGCCGAGGACCTGGCCCGGGCCCGGGCCATCGTCGAGCCCGCCGTGGCGATGGGCGTGGGCTACGACGTCCACGCCTTCGCCCCCGGGCGAAAGCTGGTCCTCGGGGGCGTCGAGTTCGAGGGGGACGGGCTCCTGGGGCACTCCGACGCCGACATCTGCGCCCACGCCATCTGCGACGCGATCCTGGGCGCCGCCGGGCTGGGAGACATCGGTCGTCACTTCCCCGACACGGATCCCCGGTGGAAGGGGATCTCCTCCCTGGTGCTGCTCCGGGAGATCGCGGCCAGGGTGGCGACGCTCGGATGGTCGGTGGGGAATTGTGACGTGACGCTGGCGGCCCGGCGGCCGAAGATCGCCCCCCGCGCCGACGAGATGCGGGCGCGGCTCGCCGAGGCCATGGGGATCTCCCCGGGGCAGGTGAACGTGAAGGGCACGACGGGGGAAGGGCTGGGATTCGTCGGACGTGGCGAGGGGATCGCGGCGCACGCCGTCGCGCTGCTGGTGAGGAGGTAGGCGACCGAGATGGCCATCCAGATCTACGACACGCTCGCCGGGGAGAAGCGCGAGTTCGTGCCCATCGTGCCGGGAGAGGTCGGGCTCTACGCCTGCGGCCCCACGGTCTACGATCACGCCCATCTGGGCCACGCCCGCTGCTACGTGGTCTGGGACGTGGTGGTCCGCCACCTCCGCGCCCGTGGACTTCGAGTGAAGTACGTCCGGAACTTCACGGACGTCGACGACAAGATCATCCGGCGTGCCGCCGAGCGGGGCGAGGATCCGATCGAGCTGGCCTCCCGGTTCGCCGACTCCTTCCTCGAGGACATGGACGCGGTGGGCTGCCTTCGCCCCGACGCCGCTCCGAGGGTCACAGGCACCATGCCGGCCATCGTGGCGCTCATCGAGCGACTGGTCGCGCGCGGCTTCGCCTACCCGACGGGGACTGGCGACGTCTACTACGCGGTCCGGAAGTTCCCGGCCTACGAGCGTCTCTCGCGCCGCAACCTGGACGACCTCATGTCCGGGGCCCGGGTCGAGCCCGGCGACGTCAAGCGGGATCCGCTCGATTTCGCGCTCTGGAAGGCGGCCAAGCCCGGCGAGCCCTCCTGGGAGTCGCCGTGGGGGCAGGGGAGGCCCGGCTGGCACATCGAGTGCTCGGCCATGACGCTCGAGCACCTCGGCGCACCCTTCGACATCCACACCGGCGGGAAGGACCTGATCTTCCCGCACCACTCGAACGAGATCGCCCAGTCGGTCGCCGCGCTCTCCGACCGGCTCGATCCGGAGGAGTTCGCCCGCTACTGGATGCACAACGGCTTCGTCGAGATCGACCACGAGAAGATGTCCAAGTCGCTCGGGAACTTCTTCACGGTGAAGGACGTGCTGAAACGCCACGACGGCGAGGGGCTGCGCCTCCTGCTGCTGGGCACCCACTACCGAAACCCCATCAACTTCTCCGACGGCCTGCTCGCCGACGCCGAAAGGCGTCTCTGCTACCTCTACGAGACCCTCGAGAAGGTCGATCGGCTCGGCGCCGAGCCCGGCCCGGCGCCATCCGGCTGGGCCGAGGCGTCGCGCGCCGCCCTGGACGACGACTTCAACACGGCAGCGGTGCTGGGCATCCTCGCGGACGCCTTCACCGAGGCCAATGTCGAAGCCGACCGGAAGGGCAAGCGGAGTCCCGAGGACCGCGCCGCGCTGGCCCGGTTCGCTCGGGATGCCCGCGCCGTGGGGGCAGAGCTGGGAATCCTCCAGCGGCCGCCGGCGGTCGCGCTGGAGGCACTGCGCCGGCGTGCTGCGGCACGTCGGGGGATCGACGCGGCATTCGTGGAGGCCAAGATCGGCGAGCGTTCCGAGGCGCGGCGGGCGAAGGACTTTGCTCGCTCCGACGCCGTCCGCGCCGAGCTGGCCACCCTGGGCGTCCTCCTGATGGACGGCCCCTCTGGCACAACCTGGAAGGTGGAGTAGCGAGCAGGGCGTTAGGATCTCCCGGTGCCCCTGGAAATCCAGTCCGACCTCGTCCCGTGCGGGGACCAGCCCCGGGCCATCTCGGAACTGGTCGCCGGGCTGCGCCGGGGGATCCCGCGCAGGTCCTGCTCGGCGTGACCGGGTCGGGGAAGACCTTCACCATCGCCCAGGTCATCTCGGCGGTGAAGCGCCCGGCGCTGGTGATGGCCCACAACAAGACGCTGGCCGCCCAGCTGTACGCGGAGTTCAAGGAACTCTTCCCCACCGCGGCGGTCCACTACTTCGTCAGCTACTACGACTACTACCAGCCGGAGGCGTACGTGCCTTCGTCGGACACGTTCATCGAGAAGGACTCCTCCATCAACGAGGAGATTGACCGCATGCGTCACGCCGCGACGCACGCGCTCCTGACGCGAAACGACGTGATCATCGTGGCCTCGGTCTCCTGCATCTATGGCCTGGGCACCGCCGAGGCCTACTTCGGCCTGCTCCAGCACATCGAGCGCGGGAAGGAGTTCCTGCGGGACCGCTTCATCCGCTCGCTCGTCGACATCCAGTACGAGCGAAACGACACCGACTTCCACCGGGGGACGTTCCGCGTGCGCGGCGACACGGTCGAGGTCTTCCCGCCGTACGAGGAGTCGCGGGCCATCCGCATCGAGTTCTTCGGGGACGTGGTCGAGCGCATCTCCGAGTTCGATCCACTGCGAGGCCTCGTACTCTCCGACCTCGACAAGGTGGCCATCTTCCCCAACAGCCACTACGTGTCGGCGCCCGAGGTTCGCCACCAGGCCATCCAGGGGGTCCGCGGCGAGCTGCTCGGACGCCTCCAGGAACTGAGGGGAGCGAACAAGCTCGTCGAGGCCCAGCGGCTGGAACAGCGGACGATGTTCGACCTGGAGATGCTCGAGCAGATGGGCTTCTGCTCCGGGATCGAGAACTACTCCCGCTGGCTCTCGGGGCGGAAGCCCGGCGAGCCGCCGCCCTGCCTGCTCGACTACTTCGCGAAGGACTGGCTGCTGGTCGTCGACGAGTCGCACCAGACCCTGCCCCAGGTGGGAGGCATGTACCGGGGGGACCGCAGCCGGAAGGAGACGCTCGTCGAGCACGGCTTCCGGCTTCCCTCCGCGCTCGACAACCGACCGCTCACGTTCGAGGAGTTCGAGGCCCACACCGGGCAGGTCATCTACGTGTCGGCGACGCCGGCTCCCTACGAGCTCGCCAAGGCGGGAGGCGTGGTGGTGGAGCAGATCATCCGGCCCACCGGGCTCGTCGACCCCGAGGTGGAGGTCCGGCCGGTGGGCACGCAGGTGGACGACCTGCTCGGCGAGGTGCGCAAGCGCACCGAGGTCGGAGAGCGGGTCCTCGTCACCACCCTCACGAAGCGCATGGCGGAGGACCTCACCGAGTACTACACCGACGTGGGCGTTCGTTGCCGCTACCTGCACGCAGACATCGAGACCCTGGAGCGGAGCGCGCTCATCCGCGACCTGCGACGCGGGGAGTTCGACGTGCTCATCGGCATCAACCTCCTCCGCGAGGGGCTCGACATCCCCGAGGTCTCGCTGGTCGCCATCCTCGACGCCGACAAGGAGGGGTTCCTCCGCTCCGAGGTGTCGCTGGTCCAGACCATCGGCCGCGCGGCACGCCACCTGAACGGCCGGGTCATCCTCTACGCGGACTCGATCACGAGATCCATGCAGCGCGCCATGTCCGAGACCGACCGGCGCCGGGAGGTCCAGCGGCGCTACAACGAGGAGAACGGGATCACCCCGCAGAGCGTGAAGCGGAACATCAGCGACCTCTCCATGGCGATCTACGAGGCCGACTACGTCACCGTGCCGGTCGGTGGCGACGGCGCCGAGTACCAGCCCGACCAGATCCCGGCCATCGTCGCCGAGCTGGAAGCCGAGATGCGCCGGGCCTCCGAGGCGCTGGAGTTCGAGAAGGCCGCGCAGTTGCGCGATCGAATCCTGGACCTCCAGGACCTGGCCCTGGGCGTGCGGCGGAACACCACCGGGTCGAAGGGGATGCTGGGGAGCGGCGCCATGGCCGGGGCCTTCTCGACCGGGCCGGCCGCGCGTCGACCGCAGCGCCGCCGGCGTCGCTGACCCGCCATGGACGCCGCCCTCCGAAGGAAGATCGACGATCTGCCCCACCAGCCCGGGGTCTACTTGATGAAGGACCGGGCCGGCGAGGTGGTCTACGTCGGCAAGGCCGCCTCGCTGCGCTCCAGGGTCCGGAGCTACTTCGACGCCGGTGGGGACGACCGGCACTTCGTGCCGCTGCTCGACGGCCTGCTGGGCGACCTCGACGTGGTGGTGACCCGATCCGAGAAGGAGGCGGTCCTCCTCGAGAACGAGCTCATCAAGAAGCACAGGCCGCGCTTCAACGTCCGGCTGCGCGACGACAAGGACTTCATCGTCCTCCGGCTCGACACCCGCCATCCGTTTCCGCGCCTGGAGGTCAGCCGGGCCCGGCAGCGAAAAGACGACGGGGCGCGATGGTTCGGTCCGTACTCGAGCGCCAGCAGCATCCGGGAGACGTTGAGCGTCGTGAACCGGTGGTTCCAGCTGCGGACCTGCACCGACCACGTCTTCGACCACCGGAAGCGACCCTGCATCCTCCACCAGATCCACCGCTGCCCGGCCCCCTGCGTCTACGAGATGCCCTCCGGCGAATACGGCCGCAGCGTGGAGGACGCGGTGGCCTTCCTGGAGGGAAGGGAAGGGGAGCTCACCGAGCGGCTCCGGGTCCGCATGCGGGAGCTGGCCCTGGCCCAGCGCTTCGAGGAGGCTGCGCGGGCGCGCGACCAGCTCCGGGCGGTGGAGCGCAGCCTGGAGACCCAGCGGGTCCTCATGGACGACTGGGCCGACCGGGACGTTCTCGGCATCCATCGCGAGGGGCCCGACCTGGTCATCCAGGTGCTCTCGATGCGAGGCGGGAAGCTCCTCGACTCCCTCGCCCATCCCTACGCGGGCCAGGAATTCCCCGGCGACGAGCTGCTCTCCTCGTTCCTCTCCCTGTACTACGAGCGCGTCGTCCCGCCCGAGGAGGTGTTGCTCCCCATCGAGCCGGCCAACGCCGACGCGCTCGCCGAGGTGCTCTCGGAGCGGCGTGGGCGCCGGATCAAGCTCCTCTTCCCGCAGCGGGGCGCCAAGGCCGACCTTCTCGACGTGGCCAACCGCAACGCCGAGCAGTCCTTCCGCAGCTGGCGGGAGGACGGGGGGAGGCGTGCCGACGCGCTCGCGGCGCTGACCCGCTCCCTGCATCTCCACCGGGAGCCGAGGTGGATGGAGTGCTACGACATCTCCACGTTCCAGGGGTCGATGGCGGTCGGTTCGGGCGTGTCCATGCGGGACGGAGAGCCCGATCGCGCCAGCTACCGGCGCTACAAGGTCCGTGGCGTGGCCGGGCAGGACGACTTCGCCATGCTGCACGAGGTGGTCACCCGGCGGCTCAAGCGGGCCCTGGCGGAAGGTGCCATGCCCGACCTGCTCGTCATCGACGGCGGCAAGGGACAGCTCTCCGCGGCGCTGGCCGCGGCCCACGATCTGGGGGTGTCGACGAAACCCGACCCGGGAAACCCGGGTCTCCCCTTCGTCCAGATGGTCGGGCTCGCCAAGAGCCGAAACCTGGACGCGGCCGCGCTCTCGACCACTCACGTGATCTCCCGCCGTTCGGCCCGCAGCGCCGGGCTGGCCGACGCCGCCGAGCGGGCCAGCAGGGGATTCGTGGCCGAAGCGGCCCGCACGCCGGAGCGGGTGTTCGTCCCGGGGCGCAAGGACCCCATCGTGCTGCGGCAGAATTCGGCCGAGCTCTACCTGCTGGTCCGGCTGCGCGACGAGGCCCACCGCTTTGCCATCGAATTCCATCGCAAGCTGCGCAGCGTCCGGAACCTTCGTTCGGGGCTGGACGAGATCCCGGGAATCGGCGAGCTGCGGCGCAAGGCCCTTCTTCGCCACTTCGGTTCGCTGCGCCGCGTTCGCGAGGCCTCGGAGGGCGAGATCGCCGGGGTCGAAGGCATCGGGCCGGCCCAGGCCCACCTGGTCTGGGACTTCTTCCACCCGCCGCCCGACGATGCCGCGGGCGGCGAAGCGAAGTTGCTCGATTTCGACGACGACCCTATGGTTCCAGGACCCCGGAGAGAACCATGACCGCGCCCGACGATTTCGCCATCCAGCCCATCGTGGACGAACTGTGCCGCGAAGCCCAGCCGGTCCTCGCCGGCCATTACCGCATGGTGCTCCCGTCCCGGGAGCGGGTCATCGAGATCGTCGAGGACGTCCGCTCGCTCTTCTTCCCGGGCTACTTCGGGACGCAGGACGTGCGCGGCGACACGCTGGCCTATCACATCGGCGCCACCCTCGACCGGATGCGGGTGATCCTCGACGAGGAGATCCGCCGTGCGGTCTCCTTTGCCGAGAAGCACGACTTCGAGACCTGCCAGCACTGCGCGGTCGCGGCCGCCGAGGCAACCCGCAAGTTCGCGGCGCGGCTGCCGGCGGTGAGGCGGCTGGTTGCGAGCGACGTCGAGGCCGCCTTCGAGGGCGACCCTGCGCTGAAGACCCGCGACGAGGCCATCTTCGCCTACCCGGGGATCTTCGCGGTGACGAACCAGCGCATCGCCCACGAGCTGCACGTGCTGGGCGTGCCCCTCATCCCGCGCATCATCACCGAGTACGCCCACACCCTCACCGGCATCGACATCCACCCGGGCGCTCGCATCGGCGAGCGCTTCTTCATCGACCACGGGACCGGCGTCGTGGTCGGGGAGACGAGCGTGATCGGGAACCGGGTGCGCCTCTACCAGGGGGTCACGCTCGGGGCCAAGAGCTTCCCACTCGACGCCGACGGGAAGCCCATCAAGGGTATCGACCGCCACCCCGTGGTGGAGGACGACGTGGTGGTCTACGCTGGCGCGACCATCCTCGGCCGGATCACCATCGGTCGAGGGTCGAGCATCGGCGGCAACGTGTGGCTGACCCACGCCGTGCCCGAGGGCAGCAAGGTGACGCAAGAGGCGCCGGTCGAGCGCGGCTAGCCCGCCCTCCACTTCCCGGCCGACCCGGAGATCCGAATGTCCTTCCACCCGTGGCACGACGTGCAGCTCCCCCGGTACGCCGAGGAATCGATCCCGGCCATCATCGAGATCCCCACCGGCTCCAAGGTGAAGTACGAGCTGGACAAGGCGAGCGGGCTCCTGCGGGTCGATCGCATCCTCTTCAGCGCGGTTCACTACCCGGCCAACTACGGCTTCGTCCCCCGGACCTACTGCGACGACGGCGATCCGCTCGACATCCTGGTTTACTGCCAGGAGCACATCGTCCCGCTCGCCATCATGCAGGCCAAGGTCATCGGCGTGATGCGCATGCGCGACGACAAGGGCGTGGACGACAAGCTGGTCTCCGTCTCCGCCGACGATCCCGAGTACGCGGACATCTCCGACATCTCCGAGATGCCGACGCACCGGATGCGGGAGCTGAAGCGATTCTTCGAGGACTACAAGGCGCTCGAGCACAAGAAGGTGGTTGTCCGGGAGCCGCAGGGGCGAAGCGAGGCCATGGAAGTGCTTCGCGCTGCGATCCGGCTCTACGACCGGGAGGTGGACCGGCTCCGCGGCGATCCGGCGCCGGCCCCCCGGAAGAGGCGAAAGAAGAAGTAGCGTCGGCGCCGAACCCTTCCCGGACTGCCTGGCTCCCACCCGCGATGCCCATCTACGAGTACGCCTGCAAGGCCTGTGACCGCGCCTTCGAGGAGCTGGTCCTGCGCCGTTCCGACGAGGCCGACGTCCGCTGCCCCGCGTGCAAGAGCACCCGGGTCGCGAAGCGGATCTCGCGGCCGGCGTCGACCACCCGCAGCGGCGGGGAGGGCGGCGGCGCCGGTTCCAGGTCGTCGCCCGGGTGTGGGCCGGTTGGCTGAGCCATCTGACATCCGCGCGGTCGCGCGGAACAGAGCGATACCGCCCCGGGGACGCGACCTCGCTCCCTGGGGCCAGCCGCGATAACATCCTCGCCGGGATGCGAACCCACCGCGCCAGCGACTTCACCCTCGATTTCGTAGCCGAAGCGCTCCAGCGGCAGGGGATCCTGCGCCCCGAGGACCGGAAGGCCGCGTCCGCCCGGGAGAACGTCCAGCGGGCCAAGCTGCTCCGAGAATCATCCGGCCGTGACGGGCGAGCCCTGCGTCGCGCCGATCTGTCGCCGGTGGAGTTGCTGTCCTCGTTCGGTTTCTCCGACGCCCGGCGCGAGGCCGACCGGATCGACGAGGACCGGATCACCAAGGCGCTGGCCGAGTCGATCGGCGTGCCCTACGTGAAGGTCGACCCGCTCAAGCTCGACGTCCAGCTCATCACGCGGACGCTCTCTCGCCCGTTCGCGCGAAAGCACGCGGTCCTGCCGCTCGAGAAGAGGAACGGCGCACTGGTGGTCGCCACCGCCAACCCGTTCGACCGGGAGCTGTTCGAGAACCTGCACGGGCTCACCGGCATGGCCATCGAGCCGGTGCTCTCGGCCCCGGCCGACATCCACCGCGCCATTGCCGAGATCTACGGGTTTCGTGAACAGATCCGCGAGGCCCAGACTCGCGTCGAGGGCGGGATCGTCGACGTCGGCAACCTGGAACAGTTCGTCAACCTCTCCGGTCTGGACGCCCTCGAGGCCTCCAGCGAGCCCGTCGTGGCCGCGGTGGAGTACCTGTTCCACTACGCGTTCGAGCAGCGCGCCAGCGACATCCACGTCGAGCCGCGGCGGGACGAGACCATCATCCGGATGCGGATCGACGGCGTCCTCCACCCCGTCTACCGGGTCCCCAAGAGCGTCCACGGCGCCATCGTCAACCGGCTCAAGATCATGAGCCGCCTCGACATCGCGGCCAGGCGTCCGCAGGACGGGCGCATCCGAACCGCCCGTGGCGAGACCGAGATGGAACTGCGCGTCTCGACCATCCCCACCGCCTTCGGCGACAAGGTCGTGGTCCGGGTGCTCGACCAGCAGATCCTGGTCCGCGACCTCTCCGAGCTGGGGTTCCTGCCCGACGAGCGCGAACGCTTCGAGCGCTGGCTGGCGCGCCCGCACGGCCTGGTGGTGGTGACCGGTCCCACCGGCTCGGGCAAGACCACCACCCTCTACTCCGCGCTGGAGGCCCTGGCCTCGCCCGAGATCAACATC
The DNA here is from genome assembly GCA_963700085.1 of uncultured delta proteobacterium. Classification (GTDB taxonomy): domain Bacteria; phylum Myxococcota; class Myxococcia; order Myxococcales; family Anaeromyxobacteraceae; genus CAIOAK01. Next base: position 53,789 of record CAVOWI010000012.1, on the reverse strand, counting down.
GTGACCATCGAGGATCCCATCGAGATGATTCACGAGGAGTTCAACCAGATCGCCGCCAATCCCAAGACCGGCACCGGCTTCGCCGAGGCGCTCCGCCACGTGCTCCGGCAGGATCCCGACGTGGTCATGGTGGGCGAGGTTCGCGACGCCGAGACGGCCACCCAGGCGGTGCAGGCGGCCCTGACCGGGCACCTGGTGCTGACCACGCTCCACACCAGCGACGCGGTGGGCGCGGTGGCGCGGCTCCGCGACCTGGGGGTGCCCGGGTTCCTCATCGCCGCCACGCTGACCGGCGTGGTGGCCCAGCGCCTGGTGCGGGGGGTATGCCCGAACTGCGCCGAGGACGTGCTGCTCACCGCCGATCAGGTCGCGGAGCTAGGCGTGCGCCACCCCGAGGAGCACGCCGGGAAGCTCATCGCGCGCCTGGGCGTCGGCTGCCCCAAGTGCCGCTACACGGGCTACTTCGGGCGCACCGGGATCTACGAGATCCTCTCGGTGAATCACCGGCTTCGCCACCTCATCGCAGAGGGTGCCACGCCGGAGGTGCTGGCCCGGACCGCCCGCCAGGACGGCCTGCGAACGCTGCGCGAGCATGCCGTCCTCAAGGTGGCGTCCGGCGCGACCTCCTTCGAGGAGGCCATGCGCTCCACGGCCGACGCGGAAGGACAGCGATGAGATCGCCACAGGCCGAGGTCGCGGAGCTCTGGTCGGCGGGGACGCCGATCGTCTACCTGGTCACCACCGAGGAGGACCGGGCGGTCGCGGTCTGCCGGGCTGCTGCCGACAGCTTCGACGCCAACGTGGCCGTCTGGTCGAGCGTGAGGGGTCTCGACCCCATCGCCCCGCAGGCCAAGACGCCCATCGCCGCCATCGAGGCGGCTCTGCAGGCCCCGGCGCCGTTCCTGGCCGTGCTGCTCGACTTCCACGAGGCCCTCGAGGACCCCAGGGTGGTCCGGGTGATCCGGGACGCCCTGCCGCGCCTCATCGCCGAGGGGCGCTGTCTCGCGGTGGTGGCTCCGCGGCTGGCGCTCCCCGACGGGCTCGCGGCCGAGGCCGCGGTGCTGCGGCTGCCTCTCCCGTCGGAGACGGAGCTGGCCGTGCTCCTCGACGCGCTGGTCCCTGAAGGCAGCGTGTCCGCGCCCAATCGCCACCGCGTGCTGGTGGCGGCCCGTGGGCTCACCGAGAGCCAGGCCCGCCGCGCATTCCTCCGGGCCCTGCGCGCCGATCCGGGCCTCGGTCTCGAATCCGCCGACCTGGTGATCGGCGAGAAGAAGCGCATCCTGTCGCGCGATCTGGGGCTCGAGCTCGTGGAGACGCGCGAGGCCCCGGAGTCGCTTGGCGGTCTCGAGACCTTCAAGGCCTGGATGGAGGAGCGGGCCCAGGCTTTTGCCCCGGATGCTCGCAACTTCGGGCTTCCGGCGCCGAGGGGCGTGCTTCTGGTGGGTGTCCAGGGCTGCGGGAAGTCGCTGGCCGCCAAGGTCGCGGCCGCGCAGCTCGGCGTGCCGCTGCTCCGGCTCGACCTCTCGCGGGTCCTCGGCGCCGCCGAGGGAGCCGAGGAGAACCTGGCCCGTGCGCTGGCCGCTGCCGAGGCGGTGGCGCCGGTGGCCGTCTGGGTGGACGAGATCGAGAAGGCCTTCGCCGGGAGCGGGCCGGGGCAGGGAGCCGACTCCCGGGCGGCCCGGCTGCTCGGCTCCTTCTCCACCTGGCTTCAGGAGCGGGCCGGCGCGGTATTCGCGGTGGCCACCGCCAACGACGTGTCCCGGTTGCCCCCGGAACTGCTTCGCCGGGGCCGCTTCGACGAGCTGTTCTTCGTCGACCTGCCCGACGCCGCGGCCCGCCGGGCCATCCTGGCGCTCCATCTCAAGAAGCGCGGCCGGATCCCGGAGCGCTTCGACCTGGCCCTGATCGCCGACGGCTGCGAGAACTTCTCGGGCGCCGAGCTGGAGCAGGTGGTGGTGGGTGCGCTGCACAGGGCCTTCGCGCAGGGGCGAGAGGTCGAGGTTGCCGACCTCCGCCGCGTGGCACAGGACATGGTCCCGCTCTTCAAGACCTACGAGGAGGAGATCAAGGCGCTGCGCGAGTGGTCGCGAGGTCGAGCGCGCACCGCCGGGCGCGAGGGTGCGGTGGTCGATCTCTTCCGGCGCGCAAGCGTCTGAGGAGTGGGTCATGGCCCGCCGCCCGGAACTGACCTTCCAGCCGCTCGGTCCGGAGCGGCTCCCGGACCTGGAACGGCTCTTCGGCCCGCGCGGTGCGTGCGCGGGCTGCTGGTGCATGTGGTGGAAGACCACCCGGCCGGAGTTCGAGGCGGGGAAGGGAGACGGGAACCGGGACGCCATGCGGCGCCAGGTCATGGCCGGCGTGGTCCCGGGGATCATCGCCTATGACGCCGAGGGGCCGGTGGGCTGGTGCGCGGTCGAGCCGAGGAGCGCCTACCATCGTCTCGCTCGTTCGCGGACGCTGGCCCCGGTCGACGACGCGGAGGTCTGGTCGGTGCCCTGCTTCTTCGTGGCGCGCCGCGCTCGCCACACAGGGCTGACCCGGGAGCTTCTGGCGGCCGCGGCTGGCCACGCGCGCCGGTCGGGTGCGGCGGTGCTGGAGGGCTACCCGATCGACCCGCGCGGGAAGACCGCCGATGCCTGGCTCTACACCGGCCTTGCCTCGACCTTCGAGCGGGAGGGCTTCGCCGAGGTGGCGCGCCGCTCGCCGACCCGGCCGATCGTGAGGAAGACGATCAGGGCGAGGCCGGCGCCGAAAGCACCCGGAGCACGTGCTCGTGCACCAGGCCGTTCGAGAGCAGGCAGTTCCCGGAAGAGACCGTCGAGCGCCCGGCGAGGTCGGTGAACCGCCCGCCAGCTTCCTCGGCGAGGACCTTGAGCGGCGCGATGTCCCAGATCTTCACGCCGTCCTCGATCCAGGCCTCGGCCCGTCCGGTCAGCACCATGGCCGCGCCGGCCAGGTCGCCGTAGCAGCGGGCCTGGGCCGCCGTCCGCGCCAGCTCCAGGACGGCCCGCTCCCGCTCCGGGGAGAAGACGCCGCGGAATTCGCCGAAGGAGAGGGAGGCCTCCGCCCAGTCGGAGATCCTGGAGATCTCGAGCCGCACCGGGTCGGCTCCCTCGCGCGCCAGCCAGGCGCCGCGACCGCGAGCCGCCCAGAGGGTCTCGCCGAGCGCCGGCATGGCCATGGCCCCGACCACCACGTCGCCCTCGTGCTCGAGGGCCACCAGCGGGCCCCAGAAGGACCCACCTCGGGTGAACCCCCGGGTGCCGTCGATGGGGTCGACAATCCACCGGTTGGCGGCTTCGCCCCCGTGAGCGCCGCTCTCCTCGCCCAGGATGGCGTGCCCCGGATGGGCGGCCCGGATCACCGCCACGATGGCGGCCTCGGCGTCACGGTCTGCGGCGGTCACCGGCGTCCGGTCCGGCTTCACCTCGACGCGGACGCCGCGGCGAAAGTACGGCAGCGAGGCGGCTGCGGCGGCCTCCACCGCGCGGCGCGCGGTGGCGAGGGCCCGGTCGAGCTCCAGGGGCATGCCGGGACTCTACCATCGCCGGAGGCGCCAGAAAGGGAACGGCCGCCCCGGTTTCCCCGGAACGGCCGTCTCACGAGCGGTCTGGTGCGGCGGCGCCGCTACTTCTTGGGACGCATGTCTCCGGTCTGGAGGTAGCGTGTGTGGAAGGCGAAGGCCTCGCTGAACATGTGCGGCGAGTGGAGGCCTGCGCTGGGGTTCTTCATGGCGCGCTTCACGTAGTCCCAGAGGATGGGGCGGTACTCCGGGGCGGCGCACTTCTCGATGACTTCCTTGGCCTTCTCCTTCGGGCTGCGGCCGCGGAGGTCGGCGAACCCGAACTCGGTGACGATGCCGTTCACCTCGTGCTCGGTGTGGTCGATGTGCGACGCGAAGGGGACGATGGCCGAGATCTTCCCGTCCTTGGCTGTGGCCGGGGACATGAAGATCGTGTAGGCCGAGTTGCGGGCGAAGTCACCCGAGCCGCCGATGCCGTTCTCGATGCCCTTTCCGGCGATGTGGGTCGAGTTCACGTGGCCGTAGATGTCGGCCTCGACGAACCCGTTCATGGCGATGCAGCCGAGGCGGCGGATGATCTCCGGGTGGTTGGAGATCTCCTGCGGGCGCAGGATGATCTTCTTCCGGTAGTCGTCGATCTGCTTGTTGAACCGGATCTGCCCCTCGGGAGAGACGGAGAAGGCGGTGGCCGATGCGACGGTGAGCTTCCCCGAGTCGAGCATGTCGAGCATGCCGTCCTGGATCACCTCGGTGTAGCTCGTCATGTTCTCGAAGGGCCCCTCGTTGAGGCCGACGAGCACGGCGTTGGCGATGTTGCCGACGCCCGACTGCAGCGGGTTCAGGTGCTTGGAGAGACGGCCCGCCTTCACCTCGTTGGAGAGGAAGTCGATGATGTGGCCGGCGATCCGCTTGTGGATGTCCTCGGGCGGCTTGAAGGCCGCGTTGCGGTCCGGGAAGGTGGACTCGACGACGGCCACCACCTTGCTGGTGTCGATGGTCCAGTACTTCGAGCCCTTGCGATCGTCGGTCTTCAGGATGGGCAGCGGGACGCGCTTCCCGTGCTCCCCCGGGATCGAGATGATGTCGTGCATCCCCTCGAGCCGCTCGTCCTGCCAGCTGTTCACCTCGAGGATGATCTTGTCGGCCATCTCGAAGTAGACGTTGTTGGCGCCGCAGGAGGACGACGGCACGCAGGTGCCGTCCTCGTTGATCTTGGTGACCTCGATGACGGCGAAGTCGATGTTGTTCTTGCCCCTGCCGTAGTATCCGTAGCGGACCAGGGAACCGGCATGCGAGAGGTGCATGTCCTGGTATTCCATGATGCCGGCGTTGATCTTCTCGCGGGTGATCGCGTCCCCCTGGTACGGGAAGCGGAACCGCTGCGACTCGACAAAGCTCATCATCGAGTCCTGCTCCGGTCCGGTCGAGGCGCCGGTGAGGACGTCGAGCTTCAACGCCTTGCCCTTGAGCTTCTCGTCGAGCGCGCGCTTGGCGAGTGCGATGGGGACGGCCTTGGGGTAGCCGGCGCCGGTGAAGCCGGACATTCCGACGACGCTGCCGTTCGGGATGAGCGCCGCAGCCGCCTCGGCGGACATCACCTTGCTCTTCAAGCCCTTGTGAAGGATCCGGTCACCCATCGTGTGGTTCTCCTCGGGACGTTCTGCCGTGTGGATGCGTGGAACGCAGGGCCGGCAGGATAGCCTGAACGTGACGAGGTTTGAAAGCGAAGACCGCGCAGAATGACGGACGTCAAGGAGCGAGGAATCGGCCGATTCTTTCGACGAGGTGCGTCGAAGCCTGGTCGCGCCAGGCCGGGGAGACCAAACGATCCCCCTCGGTGCTGGTCTCGAACGCGCCCTGGGTCCCCACCCACTCCATGGCGTTCTCCAGCGTGGCCTTGGAGATCGATTCGCGCATCAGCACGCGACCCGAGAGGAATTCGCCGAGCCCTCGCTCGAGCGCCTGCTTCACCAGGCTCTTGCGATCGACCTCGGCGTCGGTCCGGGCGGCCTCGAGGACCGCCTCGAAGGCCACCCGGTAGGCCTCGAGGTAGGGCCGGGTCAGGTCTGCCAGGAAGTCGAGACGGGCGCGATCCGGTCCGATGCGGACGAGGCCGGCCTCCTCGCGGGCGGCGCCGAGCCGGACGAGTTGCTCGAGCTTCTCGGCGAAGATCGCGTCGAAGCTGGCGCCCACCCGGTACATGAACTCGAGCCGGAAGAGGCGGGAGAGCCAGCGAACGTCGTCGTGGACCTCGTCCTTGGCGGCGCCACCGGCGCGGGAACGCACCGACTGGGCCAGGAGAGAGAGACCGACGAATCTGTTGAGGATGGCGTTGCGGTGAAAGTCGAGGTAGGTCCGCTTCGCGTCCGGCACCTGGTAGATGACCTGGCCGCCGGCTTCCTGGACGACCACGACCTTGCTCGCCACGAAGGTGGCCATCGCGTCGAGGATCGGCCCGGGGACGACCGGACTGGCCGGAGCCCCCACGAGAGCCGTGGCCAAGCGGGCGTTCTCCTCCTTGGCGATGCGCCGGAGGAGTTCCACGCGATCGGCGACGTCGGTCGCCGAGATCCCTCGCCGGACGTGGGAGAGGAGGGCGGCGGCGACCAGGCTCACCGGCGTCACGGTCACAACCTCGGCGATTCCCCACTGCACCCGGTTGGCGAGGTGCTGGACCAGGGAGCGGCGCGAGTCGGACCCCCGTTCGTCCTCGTCGAGTGTCAGGGAGGGCGAGCCGGTGGCCAGCTGCTTCTCGGCCAGTTCCTTCAAGGAGATGGGCGTCCCGAACTGAAGGTAGATGCGTCCGTACCGGCGAAGGAGCGCTCTCGGGGTCTGGAGGAGGGCGCCGAAGGTCTCCTTCTTCTTCTCTCCGCCGGCGAGCTCCTGTGCGTAGGACGCTCCCTCGACGAGCCGTTCGTAATCCACGGCGATGGGGATGAAGAGGACGTCGTCCACCGCGCCGTCCGCCCAGGCGTCCACCTCCATGGAGAAGAGGCCGGTCTTCGGGAAGAGGAGCTTTCCGGTTCGCGACCTGCCGCCCTCCGGAAAGAACTCCTGCGTGAATCGCTCTCGCAGGAGATACTTCACGTAGGCGCGAAGCGTCGCGCTGTAGATCTTGTCCCCCTTGAAGCTGCGCCGGATGAAGAAGGCGCCGGCGCGCCGTGCCAGCCACCCGAAAGGCCAGAAGGCCAGGTTGATGCCGGCGGCCACCTGGGGCGGGATGAGGCCCTGCTCGTAGAAGGCCCAGGAGAGCAGCATGTAGTCCACGTGGCTCTTGTGGCTCGGCGTGAGCACGAGCGGCTTCTCGCCGGCCAGGCGCCGGATCTCGGCCAGCCCCTTCTCGTCGATCTCCACGCGGTCGTACATCGTCTGGAAGATCCAGCGGAAGATCGGCCGGATCATGTCGATGAATATCGGAGAGTAGCGGCTGGCGATCTCGTTCAGGTCGCGGCGGGCCTCCCGCTGCACCGACCCCGCCGAGCGCCCCTTCTGCTTGGCGACGTGCTCCATCACCTCCCGGAGATGGCGATCGCGCAGCACCTTCTCCTCGACCCGGGTGGGCGTTCGGAGAGGTGGCCCCACCGCGGCGCGCAACTCGCGGGCGAGGTGGTGGTGGATGGTACCGCGGGCCTTGCGGGCAACCATCGCGTCGGACTCATCGGCACGCTCGGTGACGAAGGACTTGAGATCGATGCGGCGCCCCACCCGGAGGAAGGCCCGCTTGTAGTTCCGCAGGAAGGCCACCGCTGCGGGAAGCGTGGTGGGCGATTCGGGAGAGCCCCAGACCAGGTCCCAGATGGGCGCAACGACCCGCTGGGCCCGGCGGCTCCAGACCAGGATGAGCGGGACGAGGAAGATCGGGCGCTCCTGGCTCCGCTGGAGCTCCACGAGCGCCTCGAACGGAGGCCCGCTCGCCTCGTGGCTGTTCAGGAACACGACGGCCGTCGACTGGCCCCGCGCCGCCGCGTCGACCATCGCACGCTTGCTGCGCCAGGCCGCCGCCAGCCACCCGAAGAGCCCCACGAAGTTCACGGCGACGCGCAGCGGAGGGAGCCCGAGCCGGCGCACCAGCCACTTCACGTACAGGTAGTTGATGAGGCCCGACGAGCGGGCCACGAAGACCACGCTCCCCTGCGCGGCCAGCCCGGACATCTCGTCCTCGAGCCCCTCGGGGAGGTGGATGGGGTCGAACCAGCGATCGGCGAAATGCCGCTTCCGACGCGGGTCGCGCGGGGGCGTCTGGATGGGGGTCGCGGGATCCACTCGTGGTCGGTCCTGTACGAGGCTAGGTCCCGCGCCTCTTCACGCGTCCCTCGCGGTCGAGGTACCAGGGCTCGACGAGGAGCGCCTCCACCTCGCCGCGGTGCCCCTTCACGTCTGCGGAGAGGTCGTGGAGTGCCTGCAGCGCCTCCCCGCGAACCCGCGCGTTGTCCCGGTCGCGAAGGAGGAGCGCGATGATTGCGTCTCGGGCCACCTCCGTGCGGGGCGCCACCGTGAGGGCCCGGGCGGCAGAGATGCGCACGTCGTCGACGAAGTCCTCGAGCAGGGGAACGATGGCCTCGTCGAGCGGGGGGCCGCCGGACGGCACGCGGTTGGCGAGGTCCGGGTGCTCCCGGAGCCAGGCGAGGAGCACCTGCTTCTTCTCCGGGTCGCGGGTGTACTCGCGCCCGAGCTTCTGCAGCTGCGAGAGGACCGTGCCGAGGACCTCCTCGGGCGGCGCCAGGGAGGCCATCACCCGGAGCCCCCAGGCCACGCCGGACTCCTGCTCCGCGACGAACTCCTGGACCGGGCCGAGGGCCTTCTGGCCGGCCGCCACCAGGATGGCGCGGGCCTGCTCCTTCTCCTCGTCGTCCTGGATGCCCACCTCGGAGCGAACGGTGAAGCGAAGGCAGAGCGTCTTGAGCGCCGCCGGCGAGCCGATCGCGCCCAGTTGCTCGATGGCATTCTGGCGGTTCTCGGCAGGGCCCCATTTCTGCGTGATCTTCTGGCCGAGCTTCCTGAGGCTGGCCAGGTCGCGCGATTCGCTGGAGCCGAAAAGATCGAAGATTCCCATGGCGCCCTTCTACAACGAGATGCCGGCGCGCGGGTCGGACTTGTAGAGATCCTGGAGCGGCGTCACCGCCGCACGAAGCGCCTCGCTGTCCTCCGGGAGCACGAGCTTCGCCACCACGTAGAGGTCTCCGCGGGCGCCGCCCTTGAGGTCGGGCAGCCCCTTGCCGCGGAGGCGGAGCTGGCGCCCCGACTGCGTCCCGGGCGGTATCTTGAGCTGGACCTGCCCCTCGAAGGTGGGGATCACCACCTCGGCGCCACCGACGGCCTCCGGGACCGTGATCGGAAGGTCGAGGTAGAGGTCGCGCCCCTCGCGCCGCACGGCCGCGTGATGGCGCAGGCGGACCACGAGGTACAGGTCGCCCGCAGCAGCGCCGCCCGACCCCTCGCCGCCCTGGCCGGAGAGGCGGATCCGCGACCCGTCGGAGACGCCGGCTGGAATCTTCACGCGGAGTGTCTTGTCTTCGATTCGCAGGTCGCGCTCGGCTCCCAGGACCGCGTCGCGCAGGTCGACCTGCAACTCGGCCTCGGCGTCGCGCCCGGGAACGGCCATGGGCTGCCCGCGCCGCCGTCCGCGCTGCCCGCCGCCGCCGAAGAGGTCCCCGAAGATGGCCCCCAGGTCGAAGTCGCCCATGTCTCCGACGTGCACCTTGGCGAAATCGCCCAGGTCGAAGGGGACCTCCTGGCCGGGCCGTCCGCCGTGCTGGCGCCACCGGCGGTACTGATCCGCGGTCTTCTCGTCGAACCCCGTGCGGAGCGCGTCCGGGCCGAATTCGTCGTAGAGCTTGCGCCTCTTCTCGTCGGAGAGGACCTCGTGGGCGGCGGTGATCTCCTTGAACTTGTCCTCGGCCTTCCTGTCCCCCGGGTTCATGTCGGGGTGGTATTTCTTCGCGAGCTTCCGGTAGGCCTTCCGGATCTCGTCGTTCGTGGCGCCTCGGCTCACGCCAAGAATGTCGTACAGGTCTCGCTCAGGCACGGGGAAAAGCTAACGCGCCAGCGCCCACGGTCAACGTTGGTTCTCGCCCGGACGGGTGCGTCCGACTACAATTCCCCCCGTGAAGACGCCCTGCCTGGCTGCCGGACGGTGGTTCGCCCTTGCCCTGGCCGCCGCCGGCGCGGGGACGACACCCTTTCCGGGTAGCGCCGCCGAGCTTTCCGGAGGCCAGATCGTCGACGAGGTGGTGGCGGTGGTGGGGACCCGGGGACGCGAGGCCCGGGTCATCACGCTCACCAAGGTGACCGAGGAGGGGCGGATCGCGCTGGTTTCCCGGGGGGGATCGAGGCTGCGTTCGCCCGGCTCGACGGGGCGGTGCTCCGGGCCTCCCTCGACTGGTACGTCGACCAGCTGCTCCTGCTCGACGAGGCGGAGCGTCTCAAGGTCTTCGAGGTGGACCAGGCCACGGCGCAGGCCGAGCTGGTGCGCTTCAAGGCCGAGTTCCCCGATCCCGAAGAACTACGGGGCCTTCCTCCGGGAGATCGACGTCGGCGAGGAGGAACTGCTGGCCTCCCTGCGCCGGTCGGTCCGGGTCCGGCGCTACCTCGAGTCCCGGCTGGGGAGGCTGCGCGCCACCCCCGGCGAGGTCGCGGCCTGGTACGCCGCACATGCGGCCGAATTCGGCGGCCGTTCGCTCGCCGAGGTCTCGGACGAGATCACCGCCAGGCTCTCCGCCGCGCGCGCCGACGCAGAGACGAAGACGCTGCTCTCCGACCTGCGCGGACGCGCCGACATCCGCGTGCTCGTCGACCTGGGCAAGAGGCCGTGAACGGAGAACCGGGCTCGCCTTCCATCGACTTCCGGCGCATGCGGGAGGCCGATCTGCCGGCGGTGATGGAGATCGAGCGAGTGGCTTTCTCGCACCCGTGGTCGGAGGAGATGATCCGGCGGGAGCTCCTGCACGAGTTCTCCACCGTGCTCCTCGCCACCGATGGGGTCGACGGCCACATCCTGGGATTCGCCGTGGCCTGGCTGGTGCACGACGAGCTCCAGGTCCTGAACGTCGCCGTCGCCGCGGAGGCGCGCCGGCGCGGGGTGGCCCGGCGAATCCTCGACCGCGTCGAGGGCAGCGCCCGGGAGCGGGGCGCGCGGGTGGCCATGCTCGAGGTTCGTCGCTCGAACCTGCCGGCCATCTCCCTGTACCGGTCGCTCGGATACCGGGAGGTCGGCGTGCGCCCCCGGTACTACGCCGAGGATGGCGAGGACGCGCTGGCCATGGACAAGGAGTTGTGAGTAGACAGCCCGACATGGCCTGGGGCACCGCACGCAAGCTGCTCTTCCACCTCGACCCCGAGCGTGCCCATGCGCTCGCGGCCGGGGCCCTCAGGGTCCTCGGCGCGGTGGGCGGCGCGGTGCGCCCCCGCCCCGACCCGTCGCTCCGGGTCCGCTGCATGGGACTCGACTTCGACAGCCCGCTCGGCATGGCGGCCGGGTTCGACAAGGGGGAGGTGCTGGTCCGCGGGCTCCACGCCCTGGGCTTCTCGCACGTGGAGGTGGGAACCATCACGCCGAGGCCGCAGGCCGGAAACGCGCAGCCTCGCCTCTTCCGGCTTCCCGAGCACCGGGCCCTCATCAACCGGATGGGCTTCAACAACCAGGGGGTCGAGGTCTGCGGTCATCGCCTCTCCAGGCTGCCTCGCGAGGGGAGGGGGATCGTCGGGGTCAACGTCGGCAAGAACAAGGACACGCCCAACGAGCGGGCGGTGGACGACTACCTGGCCGCCATCGACGGACTTCACTCCTGGGCCGATTATCTAGTAGTGAACCTCTCCTCGCCCAACACGCCGGGGCTGCGGGAGCTCCAGGAGAGGGGCCCGCTCGAACGCCTCCTGGGCGCCTGCGTGGACCGGGCCCGGCCGCTCGGCAAGCCGCTCCTCGTGAAGCTGGCCCCTGATCTCGCGCCGGAGGCCCTCGACGAGGCGGTCGACGTCGCGGTCGGCTGCGGCGCTTCCGGGATCATCGCCACCAACACCACCGTCCAGCGGCCGGGGGCGGTGGCCGAGCACCTCCGGGCGAAGGAGACGGGGGGGCTCTCCGGAGCGCCACTCGCCCCGCTCGCGCTCGCCTCGCTGCGTCGAGCGTATGCCCGCGCGGCGGGGCGGATCCCGATCATCGGGGTGGGGGGAATCATGGACGCCGCCGACGCCTATGCCCGGATCAGGGCCGGGGCGGCCCTCGTGCAGGTCTACACCGGGCTCGTCTACGGGGGCCCGGCCATGCCGCGCCGCGTGCTGGAGGAGTTGCCATCCCTAATGATCAAGGACGGTTACGCCACCATCGAGGAGGCGACTGGAACCGCTTGACTCGATTGACGCGTTGCGTTACAAAGCTTCCGGTGACATCGCCCCTCCTCTGTGAGGGGCCAACCCCACGGAGGTAGCGAAAATGGCCGAAGCCCAGAAGAGCCGCGCGGCGAAGAGGAGTGTCAAGGTGGAAGGATTCCTCCGGGAATCGGTCGAGGTGGCCCAGGCGCGCCTGGAAGTCCTCGAGACGGAAGCCCAGAAGCTCCTCCACGAGGTCTCCACGCGCCTCCAGAAGGTCTCCGGGAAGGACTGGGCGGACGTTCGCGACCGGATCGAGCAGTTCCGGGAAGTGGGACGCGAGAGGGCCGAGGAGTGGAAGGACCGCGCCCAGGAGTTCCGCGTCGACGCGGCCGAGAAGCTCGAGAGCCTCCAGGTCCAGGCGTTCAAGTTCCTGGGCGTGGCGAGCCGCGAGGAGGTCGCCGAGCTCTCCCGCGCCATCAGCAAGATCCTGAAGCGCCTCGACGAGAGCCGCAAGGGCAAGGCGGCCAGGCCGGCCCGCAAGTCCGTCGTCGGCCAGGCCTAGGCCCGAAAGGAACGGCGATGGCAGACCTTCAGGCGAAGTTCCGAGAGGCCTGGTCGCAGGCGCTCGTCGGGATCAACACCGCCGAGGCCGAGGCGGAAAAAGTGCTGGCCCGCCTCGCCGACGCCGCGGGCCTCACGCCCGACGACGTGAAGCACCACGCCCGGGAGTTCGGCGAGCGGCTGACCCAGCAGAGGCGTGAGGTGGAACGGGCCATCGACGACGGGGTACGGCGCGCCGCTGCCCAGTTCAAGATCCCCACCCGCGAGGAGATCGAGTCCCTGAAGCGGCGAGTCGACCAGATCGCCGATCGGCTCGAGGTCGTCGCCCAGGAGCGTGCCAGGAAGGAGTAGGATCCCGGGGCCGGTCGCAACCATGCGGGTCACCGAGATCTTCTTCAGCATCCAGGGGGAGGGCACGCGGGCGGGACGCCCCTGCGTCTTCGTGCGCTTCACCGGATGCGACCTTCGCTGCAACTACTGCGACACGGCCTACGCCTTCACCGGCGGCCGGGATGCGACGCGAGCGGAGATCGTCGCCGAGGTGGGGCAACACCCCTGCCGCTTCGTGCTGCTGACCGGGGGGGAGCCCATGCTCCAGCCCGAGCTCCCGGCGCTGGCGCAGGACCTCCTCGACCGGGGCTACGAGGTGGCCGTGGAGACCCACGGGCAACTCCCGCTCGACGGCTTGCCGGAGGGAGTGGTGCGCATCGCCGACGTCAAGACCCCGGAGTCGGGCGAGGCCGCCACGGACCTCGCCTGGCTGGCCCGCCTTCGCCCGACCGACGAGGTGAAGTTCGTGGTCTCCTCCGAGGCCGATTTTCGCTGGTCTCTCGAGGTGATCCGGCGTCACGGTCTCGAGGATCGCTTGTCGGTTCTCGTCGGCCCGGTCCTGGGCCGTGTGGCTCCGGACGACCTGGCCCGCTGGATGCTCGCGAGCGGCCTGCGCGGACGCCTGAATCTCCAGTTGCACAAGGTCATCTGGGGCGCCGAGGCCCGGGGAGTCTGAAGGACGCTCTCCGCGGAACTTGACGCGCCCGCGGGGGGGAGGCTAGCTACCGGAAGCACGGCGCCATCCGGTCACGTCTCCGGTCCAGACGAGGAGCAGCGTGTTCGAGCCCGATCCGAGCATCCGCTTCATCCCAGCCGACCGCGAGCAGGTGGTGGCACTGGTGGAGAGCATCAATCAGCCCCAGGTCTCCATCCCCGGCAAGGAGCCCCAGGCAGTCCAGGGCTTCCTCTGCGGGCTGCGGAACCCCAACGGGACCTTCTCGATCTACGTCTCGCTCTACCTCGCCCGGAGCCACGAGAACGTCGTCTACGTGAACGACAAGCGCGAGGTGGGGATGGAGGAGTATCGCGACGTGGAGGTCGAGGGACTCCACTTCCTCGAATCGATGGGGTTCATGGTCGACAACCTCAACTTCCGGAATCTGGCCCATGCCCAGCAGGCGGAGACGCTGAAGCGGGTGCCGGCCTTCCATCCGCCCCTCCCGGGCGCGGCAACCAGCGGTGGAGACGCCGCCAACATGAAACCTTCGGAGCGCATCGCCCGGCTCCTGGCGAGCGTGTAGCCATGCGGACCCTCTCGTCGGCGGCTCTGGTCCTCCTTCTCGCCGGCTCGGCCTGCGCACATGGAGCGAGCAAGCGGGACAAGGAATCCGCCATCGTGCACAACGACCTCGGGTCGGAGGCGGTGAGCAACGGCAAGCCGCAGGACGCGCTCAAGGAATACGACGAGGCCCTTCGCTACGACCCGGACCTCGCCGAGGCGCACATGGGCAAGGGAGTGGTCCTGGAGCTCGGATTCGACAAGCTCGACGATGCGGAGGCCGAGTACCGCAAGGCCATCCAGCTCAAGCCCGGGCTGGCCGAGGCCCACAACAACCTGGGACAGCTGCTGGCCCGCACGGGCCGGCTGGAGGAAGCGGTGAAGGAGTTCGACGCGGCGAGCTCGATCATGCTCTACCGCGAGCCCTGGGTGGCCCGGTGCAACAAGGGGCAAGCGCTCTGGCGCATGGGGAAGAAGGAGGAGGGGATCACGGAACTGCGCACGTGCCTCAACTTCCAGCCCAAGTACTGCCAGGGCTGGCGAGAGCTCGGGCGCATCCAGCTCGCCGACGGGCAGGCGAACGACGCGGTGAGCTCGTTCGAGCAATACGCGCGCGCCTGCGAGAAGACCGCCGATGCCCACCAGTTGCTCGCACAGGCGCTGCTCCGGGCCGGCCAGGCCGGACGCGCCCGCGAGTCGTTCCAGAGGTGCGCCGAGCTGGCCGTGGGAACGCCCATGGGGGACAGTTGCCGGAGAAGCGGCGAGCAGCTGAAGTGACCGGGGTACGCCCCGGGCCGGCTGTCGATCCGCGCGCCGAGGCGGTGCGCGGCTTCGGGCGATACCTCCTGCGGGAGCGGGAGCTGCGGGGGCTTTCGACCGAGGACGTGGCGCGGGTGACCAAGCTCGCGCCGGGCGTGATCGAGGCCATCGAGTCCGGGGACCCGGATCGCATGCCGCCGCGTGGATACCTGGTCGGCTACCTGCGCAGCTACTCGGCCGCGGTGGGGCTCGGCGCCGACGACGTCGTGCTTCGCTTCCAGGAGGCGGCCGGAGTGGACGAGCCGGTGGCGGCTCCGGTCGGACGAGTTCTCGCGGGGCAGGTCAAGGTGCGCCGGTGGGTGATCGTCGCCGCCGTGGTGGCGCTCGTCGTGGCCGCGGCGGTGGCGGTGGGATACCGCCGCTCGGGCGTGGACCCCGGCGAGATCCGCGGGCGCAAGTCGACCGAGCGCGCTCCGTACCGCGCCCCGGGCGTCCCCTAGGCCCCCCGTGCCCCGCTCGGTGAAGCTGCGTGCGGTCGTGCTCCGCACGGTGGACTACGGCGAGCGGGACCGGGTCGTGACGCTCCTGAGCCGGGAACGGGGCAAGCTCTCCGCCTTTGCGCGCGGAGCGCGCTCGTCCCAGCGCCGCTTCGGGGGAGCGCTCGAGCTGTTCAATCTCCTGTCCGTCGAGCTGATCGAGAGGGGCGGCGACCTGTGGGCGCTGGAGAGCGCGACGGTGGAGAGGGCCTTCGGCGCGGTGCGCGGCGACCTGGCCCGGATCGCCTGCGGGAGCTACGCGGTGGAACTGGCCCGGGAACTGGTGCGTGACGCCGAGCCGCACGAGTCCCTCTTCGATGCCGTCGTGGCCTACCTCGAGCGGATCGACGCGGCCCCGGCACGGCCCTGGGACCTGCGCGGTTTCGAGCTCGACGCGCTGCGGGCCGCCGGTCTCATGCCGGCGCTCGAGGGCTGCGCTCGCTGCGGCCGCCCTTCCGGCGACGTCGCCACTCGCTTCGACCCGGCCCAGGGCGGTGTTCTCTGCGCCGACTGCCGCCTCTTCGCGATGCCGGGGGCCCTCGAGATTCGGGGCCGGGGCGCTGGCCGCCCTGCGCCGGCTGCAGCGCGGAGAGCCGGCCGGGGCGCAGCCCTCCACCGCGGCCGAGGCCCGGACGCTCCTCGGCGCCTACGTCGAGTATCACCTCGGCAAGAGGCTCCAGTCGCGCCGATTCCTCGACGAGATCGGGCCGCTCCTTTCCGGTGGGTAGGCCCGGTACCGTTTGACAGCACCTGCCGCGGGGACCTACGAAGGAGGGCCCGTGGGCGGCAGGGGGCGTGAAAGCGAGGGCAGCACGTGACCTTCCAGGACCTCATCCTGAAGCTCCAGACCTACTGGGCGAAGCAGGGGTGCATCCTCGCCCAGGGATACGACCTCGAGGTCGGCGCCGGGACGATGAACCCCGCGACCTTCCTGCGCGTGCTCGGGCCGGAGCCGTGGAAGGTGGCCTACGTCGAACCCTCGCGACGCCCCGCCGACGGGCGGTTCGGCGACAACCCCAACCGCCTCTTCCAGCACCACCAGTTCCAGGTGATCCTGAAGCCCAATCCTCCGGACACCCAGGAGCTCTACCTCGGCTCGCTCCGGGCCATCGGCATCGACCCGAGGAAGCACGACATCCGCTTCGTGGAGGACGACTGGGAGAGCCCGACGCTCGGGGCCTGGGGGCTCGGCTGGGAGGTGTGGTGCGACGGGATGGAGATCACCCAGTACACCTACTTCCAGCAGGCCGGCGGGTTCGAGGTGAAGCCGGTGGCCGCCGAGCTGACCTACGGACTCGAGCGCATCGCCATGTACCTGCAGGACGTCGAGAACGTCTTCGACGTGGAGTGGGTGAAGGGAGTGAACTACCGGGAGGTCTTCCACCGCAACGAGGTGGAGATGAGCGAGTACGCCTTCCGCCAGAGCGATCCCAAGATGCTCTTCGGCCTCTTCGACGTGTACGAGGCGGAGTGCCAGCGACTTCTCGAGGCCAGGCTTCCGCTTCCGGCCTACGACCAGTGCCTGAAGTGCTCCCACACCTTCAACATGCTCGACGCCGGCGGCGCCATCAGCGTCACCGAGCGGGCCGCGTACATCGGCCGGGTCAGGGCCCTGGCGCACCAGTGTGCGAAGGGCTACCTGGCGTCGCGTGAGACCCTGGGATTCCCGATGCTGCCGCCGAAGGAGCGCCAGGCGGCGGTCGAGGCGGCGCGCGCGGCCCGCGAGGCGGCCGAGGCAAGGAAGTAGGAGGCGGGCATGGCGGACCTTCTTTTCGAGATCGGCGCCGAGGAGATCCCGGCGGGCTTTGCGCCTGCGGCGCTGCTGCAGCTCGGCCAGGACCTGGCGAAGGCGCTGGACGCGGCTCGCCTCTCCCACGGCGAGGTGAAGGCGGTCGGCACGCCTCGACGGCTCGCGGTCTGGGCCCGCGACGTGGCCTCCCGCCAGGCCGACTCCACCACCCAGGCCTTCGGGCCGCCCGTGACCCAGGCCTTCGACGCCGCCGGGAATCCCACGCCGGCGGCCGCGGGATTCGCCCGCAGCCAGGGGGTCGAGGTGGCCGCGCTCGAACGGGTGGACACGCCGAAGGGGCCGAGACTTGCGGTGACGCGAGTCGAGAAGGGGCAGAAGGCCGAGAAGGTCCTGCCGGCGCTGCTCGAGAAGCTCGTGGCCGGGCTCCGCTTCAGGAAGGCGATGCGGTCCGGCCATTCCGACGTCACCTTCGCGCGTCCGATTCGCTGGATGGTCGCGCTCCTCGGTGGACAGTCACTCAAAGTGAAATACGGGGAGGTTCGCAGCGGCCGGACCACCTCCGGTCACCGATTCCTCGCCCCCCGCGCCATCGCGCTCTCCGGGACGCCGGAGGACTACGTCGCGAAGCTGCGCAAGGCCCGGGTGATCGTCGATCCGGCCGAGCGCCGCGCCGCCGTCGAGAAGGAGCTGGCCCAGGCGGCGCGCAAGGTGGGGGGCAGCCTCCGGCAGGACGAGCCGCTCGTCGAGCAGGTCACCTGGCTGGTCGAGCACCCCACCGGCATCGCCGGCACCTTCGAGAAGTCCAACCTGGAGCTCCCGCCCGAGGTGGTCATCTCCGAGATGCGCAACCACCAGCGCTACTTCGCGGTGCTCGACGCGCACGGCCGGCTCACCAACCGGTTCATCGCGGTCTCGGGCACGGCGGTGGAGGACCGCGCCGTCGCCCGGCACGGCTACGAGCGGGTCCTGCGAGCGCGGCTCGCCGACGCCCGGTTCTTCTTCGAGGAGGACCGCAAGCGCCCGCTCCGGGCGCGCATCGAGGACCTGGGTCGCCGGACCTACCAGGCCCGGCTGGGCAGCGAGCTCGATCGAGTCCACCGCATCGGCGCGGTGGCGAGTGGGCTGGCCCGCTCGCTCGGCCGGGAGGAGCTGATCGCCGACGTTCTCGAGACCGCGCGCCTCTGCAAGACCGACCTCACCACCGGGATGGTGGGCGAGTTTCCCGAGCTTCAGGGCACGATGGGGGACATTACGCCCGGCTGGAAGGGATCCGCGGCGAGGTCGCAGATGGCATCGAGGACCACTACAAGCCCCTGGGCGCCTCCGAGGAGATGCCGCGTGGCGACCTCGGGGCGCTGGTCGGCCTGGCCGACCGGTTCCACCAGCTGGTGGGGATCATCGGAGTGGGGGAGAAGGCCACCGGCGCGGCCGATCCCTTTGGCCTTCGCAGGGCCGCCATCGCCATCCTTCGCATCGTCCAGGCGCGGGGCTATCACCTGTCGCTCTCGGGCGCCGTCGAGCAGACGCTCGATGCGCTGGCCGGGGCGAGGTTGGCGGCCGATCGCGCCGTGGTGGCTTCCCAGGTCCAGGACTTCCTGCGCGGTCGCCTTCGCGCGCTCTGGAGCGACGAGTTCGACGGCGACCTCGTCGACGCGGTGCTCGCCGCGGGCTTCGACGACGTCGTCGACGCCCGTCGCCGACTCGAGGCGCTTGCCACGGTCAAGACTCGCCCCGACTTCGTCCCGCTCGCCGTGGCCTTCAAGCGCGTCGCCAACATCCGGGAGAAGGCCGGGGAGGGGAGCGGCGCGACCGTGGACCGGGCGCTCCTCCGCGAGGGCGCCGAGGCGGCGCTCCTCGACGAGGTCGAGCGCGTCGAGGGAGAGGTGGCCGAGCTCCGCCGGGTTCGCGACTACGCGGCGGTGCTCCGCGCGGTGGCGTCTCTCAAGCCGGCGGTCGATCGGTTCTTCGACGAGGTGATGGTCATGGCCGATGAACCAGCCGTCCGGGCCAACCGGCTGGGCATCATGAAGCGGGTCTCCGATCTCTTTGCCGACGTCGCCGACTTCCGGAAGATCCAGGCCGAGATGCCGGCCGCAGCGGCCGTCGCGCGGGGGGCCTGAAACGCCCGATTTCCCCTTGACCCTGGGGGGACGCGGGGCTTAGGGTTCGCCCTCCCGGTGACCCAAATCTCAAAGATTGTCGCGCTAGTCGCCTTCCTGATGGCGGCCAGCTGCACGGACAGCTTCCCGGTCCAGGAGCCCCCGCTCAACGTGCTGGCCTACCCGGTCGGGTTGACCGTCCGGCAGGTGGCGCCGACCGCTGCGGCACCTGCCGGATCGTCCCAGCTCGTCGTCGTGAATTCCAACTTCGACCTCCGATTCAACGAGCAATCGGGCGGAACGGTGCTGGTGGTCGACCCCGACCTCTCGCAGGACTCGGCGCTCGGGGGCGACCTGGTGGTGCTGGGCTCGGCGCGCATCGGGAGCTTCGGCGGCGAGGTCGCCCTGGCCGACGCCGCATGCCAGCCCGGATGGACCGATTGCCCGAGCCAGTGCACGCCTCTCGCGATCGATCCCTTCGTGGGCGGCGGCGGGGCGAAGCTCCTCGTCGCCTCGCGCTCCGGCCAGACGGTCTACCGGATGCAGATGGCGTCCGACGGCTCCCTTCAGTGCGGCGCCAGCTGCCCGTTCGTCCTGCCCATCCAGCGTGTCGATCCGTACGGCATCTCCATCGCCTGCAGCGAGAGAGGCGTCGCACCCAGCGCCTACGCCTTCGTCTCTCACCTCCTCTCCGCCAACAACCTGGGCTGGCTGTCCCGCGTCAACCTGCTTGCCGACGACGACGTGCTCGGCCTCCTGCTCGGCCAGGACAGCACCTACACCTCGATCCACGACAAGGCGAGAGATCTCGTGTTCGTGAGCACCAGCGTCGGCCTGGTCAACGCCACGTTCCGCTGGTTCAACCCGCTCGTCACCCCGGCGGACGTGAACGGCTTCGCCATCCCCAACTTCTCCGCACCGACCTTCTCCAGCTTCCTCCCGGGAGCCACCGCTCGGGACATGGCGCTCTCCAGCGACGGGCGGTTCCTCTACGTCAACGTCCAGATCTACGACCTCACCATCGCCCTGCAGACCGGGGCCATCTTCACGCAAGGTGGCGCCCTCGCCATCTTCGACCTCGCTCCAACGGCCCTGGCCCAGCCGCGCATGGAGCTCCTGGGCGTGGTCAGGACCTGCCTCGGAGCCGGGCAAATCCGCCGGCTCCCGGCCCGGTCCGGAAAGGCCGACCTCTTCGCGATCACCTGCGACCTCGAGGGCGCGCTGGCGATCTTCGACTCCGACGCCCACACGGTCGTTCGATACATCGGCCTCGACCCCGTCACCGGACTGCCCGTGCTGGGCCGGCGCCCCTTCGGACTCGCGGTGGAGCCCATCGACCCCGCTCGCGCGATCGTCCCGGTTCCCGGGGAGGGATACGAACCGAGCCCCTGCGTCCCGGGGCGCGCCTGCAACCGGATCTACGTCGGCTCGTTCTTCGACAACTGGGTGAACGTTCTCGAGATGGACCCCGACCAGCCCAACCAGGTGGCGCTCGTGAAGCGGATTCGGGAGGGGCCCGTGAAGCATCGTCTCCCCCTCGCGGTGACGGTCCTGCTCCTGGCGGCCTGCTCCAAGGGCAACGCGGTCGTCCTGGCCGGCTTCCGGGGCCCCGTCGCGGTGGTTCCCTTCTCCGGCGTGAATCCCGACCGGCCGGACGCCGGGCTGGTTCCCCTCATCGCGGTCGCCTCCTTCCGAGGGAACGAGCTGCGCCTCATCGACCCGGCGATCGACGCGCCGATTGCCGGCCCGAACATCGCTTTCGCCCTGGCGGTTCCGACCATGCCCCGGCCGGTCCACCTCGCGTCGGGATCGCTCCAGGACGGCCAGGCCGATCTGCTGGTGGTGGCCAGCTCCGGGGAGCAGGTTCAACTCGTCGGGACATGGCTGGATGGGACGAAGGGATTCGGCGTCGTCTCCACCTGGGATCTGACCGCCGTCGCGGGTGTCGGGGCCCAGGTGCTTTCACTCGCCGTCGCGGCCGTGCCGTCGGGCCCCACCACGGGCGTTCCGGCCGTGGCCCCCACGACACCAGGCGTGGCCTGGGTCCTGGTCGGCTTCTCCGACCCGCAGGACGTCTTCGGTGGCCAGCTCGTCGTGCTGGAAGTCGCGCGCCAGCCCGATGGTTCGATCGCGCTGGCCGGGCCAGCCGTCGTGAAGCAGCTCGGCTTCGCCCCGGTGGCGATGGCCGTCGCGCCCGACAACGTGCACGTCTACTTCGCGAGCCGGGACGTCATCCGGGACTCGACGGGCCGCGCGGTCCTGGGCGTGGCCGAGCTGGACGCCAGCGCGGGGCTCGCCGCGACCTGGCCCGTCCGCGGCCTCGACGCCAGGAACGCTCCGACCTACACCGTGGCCGCTTCGTTCGTCGGCGAGCGGACCCAGGCCAACTTCTATACCTTCGATGCGCCGGCGCTCCGCGTCTACGCCGCGCTCGACCCGTCGGGCTGCGGCCCGGAGCGGGACATCGCGTGCGGGATCGCCACCTTCGACCCCGCGCTCGGCGGCCTCGCCCCGGACCCGGCGCCACCCGGGCCTCCGGGGTCCACGGTGCCGACCCAGTCCTACCGGACGCCGCTCTTCGTGCCGTCCCAGACCATCGCGATGGGGATTGCCTTGCCGCCGACCGTCCCGGGCCCGACCGCGCCCGGCGTCACCAACGGTTCCCAGGTCTGCTTCTCTCCGGCCGTGCCCGGCAACCCCCTGCCGCTCTGCCCGAGCGTGCCCCTGGGGACATCGGTCACGCCGCCGTTCAACGGGAGCGGCGCGGCGCAACCGTTCATGCTTCAGGCCCCTTTGGTCGGCCCACTCTGGACCAGCGCCACCGCACTCGTCACGGCCATCGACGGGCTTGCCTTCGTACAGGACCTGGGAAGGTTCGGGCCGGTCAACTCGACAACGATGGTGGGCAATGCGCTGACCCAGACCAGCGCGTTCCAGGCGACCGCGTTTGGACCGCCTGGCCCTACCGCGAACTCCCCGTTCTTCGGCTTCCCGGCGGGCAGCGCAGCGGTCGGGATCTGGCAGGACTATCCCGCCAGCGGCCCGCCCACCGTCATTTACGACACCGTCGGCCTGCCCTCCACCATCATCGTCTGGCCAGGATTCACCCGCTCCGACCGCTGGAGGGTGTCGTACCAGGGGGTCTTGCCAGGACTCGGTCAGCGACGATCGGTGCTCGGCCTCGCTCCGGGCGGGGTGCTCT
Source organism: uncultured delta proteobacterium (assembly GCA_963700085.1). Lineage (GTDB taxonomy): Bacteria > Myxococcota > Myxococcia > Myxococcales > Anaeromyxobacteraceae > CAIOAK01. The sequence goes on along the minus strand of CAVOWI010000012.1, from coordinate 31,503 downwards.
ACCTCGCCATCCAGGACGCGCTCGTGCCGGCCGTGGGCGGGCAGTTGCCGGCCGACTCCGACTGGGTCCCCGGGGCCGTCATCGCCAGCCCTTCACTGGGCGTCCACGCGCTCGACGCGCACGGCGCGCCGGGTGACCTGGGCCTCTTCCTCCTCGACGTCGATCCGTGCCAATCCACCCGGCCGAACTGGATTCCAGCCGGACAGACGACTCCGGTCTACGATCCCACCCGGCAGCCGAAGGCCCACGAGGCAGTTCTCGCGGCCCTGCTCCCCCCGGACCCGATCCTCTACCCGGGTGGAGGCATGCTGCTCGCACCAGCCGCCGACCCGACGCTGGCATCCGAGTACGCCTGCCTGGTCGCGTGGTTCCAGGCTCCCGGCAACGCGGGAAAGGTCCTGACTGCCTTCGGCACGAACCCCACGAGCACCGACTACGCGCGCGGGACCTCCCTGCGGGCCGGTGGGTTCGTGCTCATCGGGGCCCTGGCGGGTTACGCCGGGCGCCCCCAGATGGATATCCGGTACGACCTGGCCTGGTCCGACGAGGCCGGACTGTCGGACGAGGCGCTGGTTCTGGCCCGGAAGGCCCGCCGCTTCTACTACCCGGCCGCCTACGCCGCGATTCCCTACGCTGGGTTCCCGGAGATGACCGACCCGATGCAGCCCGGGCCCGCGCTGGGGCTACGGCTCGGGAAGTACTGCCCGACGGGAGTCGCCGACTGCAATCCGCTGACCTCCCCGCCGGCCCGGGACGCAGGCGTGGACTTCTTCACCCGGAGTGGACTCGAGCCGATGTCGCGCCGTCCCAGCAGCACGTCGGGAGGCAACGCCGTCACCTCCTTCGACAAGAGCGTCATCCCCGGCCTGGAGTACAAGGGCCGGGTGTTCTACTCGACCTTCGTCGGAGACGCGCTGATGATGGCGCCCCCGGGGCTCGACGTCACCCAGACCTTCACCATCCGCTGACGGGGAAGGGCGCGCATGCCCACGCTCACGATCATCGATGGTTCGGGTTTCATCTTCCGGGCCTTCCACGCCATTCCTCACCTCTCCACGACGAAGGGCGTTCCCACGAACGCCGTGTACGGCTTCACCACGATGTTGCTGAAGTCGCTGCGGGAGCACTCGCCCACCCATGTGGCGCTGGTGTTCGACGCCAGCCGCAAGAGCTTCCGCACGGACCTCGACCCCTCCTACAAGGCCAACCGCCCGGACGCTCCCGAGGAACTTGCCAGCCAGTTCCCGCTCGTCCGCGAGGTGGCGCATGCACTCGATGTCCCGGTGCTCGAGGAGGCCGGCGTCGAGGCCGACGACGTCATCGCCACGCTCGCCCGGCGCGCCCGGGCCGAGGGCTACGAGGTGGTGATCGTCACCGGCGACAAGGACTTCGCGCAGCTGGTGGGCGAGGGGATAGAGCTCTACGACCCCATGGCCGAGACGGCCGGCCGGGGAGGGTGGACGCGGCAGGCCGACGTGGAAAGGAAGCTGGGCGTCCGGCCGGACCAGGTGGTGGAGCTGATGGCTCTCACCGGGGACAAGATCGACAACGTTCCCGGAGTTCCGGGCGTCGGTGAGGTCACCGCAGCGGCCCTCGTCCGCCACTTCGGGACCGTCGAGGACATGCTCTCCCGTCCCGAGGAGATCCCGAAGGCGGTTTCGCGCGGGGGCGAGAAGCTCAAGGAGAAGATCGTCGCCAGCGCCGCCCGCATCCGGCTCAACCGGGCCCTGGTGACGCTGAAGGAGGACGTGCCGCTTGCCGAACGCCCGGCCGACCTGCTGCGGCGCCCCGTGAATGCCGAGCGGGCGCGCGCCCTGTTCGGCGAGCTGGAGTTCGGGCGGCTCCTGAGGGAGCTCCCCGCGCCGGAGCCGAGCGGCGTCGCGGTCACCACCCAGGTCCTGACCTCACGCTCGGCCCTCGACGCCGCGGTGGCCGAGGCCCGGCGGGCAGGCCAGGTGGGCTTCCGTTCGGCTTTCTCCTCCCCCGCCCCCCGAAAGGTGCCGCCTGCGGGCCTGGCCTTCGCCGCCGGAGGCCAGGCCTGGTACGTGCCGCTGTACCACCGCTACCTCGGCGCGCCGCCACAGCTCCCTGCCGCCGAGGCTGCTGCCGGGCTCCGCCCGCTCTTCGAGGACCCCGCGGTCGCCACCCACGCCCACGACCTCAAGTCGGAGATCCACGCCCTTCGCCACCTGGGACTGGAGGTGTCGGGGCGTGGCCTCGATACCGAGATGGCGAGCCATCTGCTTCTTCCCTCCAGGCGGGAGCACTCGCTCGCCGACGTGGCGCGGGAGCGGGTCGGCGTGGAGGTCCCCCCGTCTCCGGCCAGCGCGGGGAAGGGCAACGGCGACCCGGGAACCTTCCCCGTGGAGGAGACGGCGGCACACGCCGGCCCCGCAGCGGCCGTCCTTCCTGGCCTGGCGGCGGTGCTCCAGGAAGCGCTCGACGCCGCAGGGCTCGCCAGGCTTCACGCCGAGGTGGAGCGACCGCTCGTGCGGGTGCTGGCGGCAATGGAGCAGGTCGGGATCGCCGTCGATTCCGCGGCCATGGGGGCGATGAGCGCCGAGTTCGGCGCCGCCATGCGCGACCTGGAGGGGCGCATCCACGCAGCGGCCGGCCGTCCATTCAACGTCGCGTCGACCCGCGAGCTCGCCCAGGTTCTCTTCGTGGAACTGGGTCTCCCCGTGGGAAGGCGGCTCAAGACCGGCCCCTCCACCGACCAGGACGTGCTCGAGAAGCTTGCCGAGGCGCACCCGCTCCCGCGCCTCGTGCTCGAGCACCGGTCCCTCTCCAAGCTGAAGGGCACCTACGTCGACGCGCTTCCCATGCTGGTCGATCCCGCCGACGGGCGCATCCACACCACCTACAACCAGGCCGGGGCTGCCACCGGGCGCCTCTCGTCCCAGGACCCCAATCTACAGAACATCCCGATCCGGACCGACCTGTCACGCCGCATCCGCGCCGCCTTCGTCGCGCCTCCGGGCCGCATGCTCGTCTCCGCGGACTACTCGCAGATCGAGCTGCGAATCCTCGCCCACTATTCGGAGGACGCCTCGCTTCTCGACAGCTTCCAGCGACGAGAGGACGTGCACACCCGCACCGCCGCCGAGACCTTCGGGGTTCCGGGCGGAGACGTGACGCCTGACCAGCGACGCGTCGCGAAGATGCTGAACTTCGGAATCGCCTACGGACTCTCCGCGTTCGGCCTGTCCCAGCGGCTCGACATGCCGCCGGCCGAGGCCCAGGCCATCATCGATCGCTACTTCGCGCGCTACACGGGCGTGAAGCGGTGGCTCGACGCGACCGTGGCCCAGGCGCGGGAGACCGGTTGCGTGCGCACGCTCTGGGGGCGGCGTCGCGAGCTTCCGGAGATCCGGGCCCGCAACCCGGGCCTCCGCCAGGCGGCGGAGCGGATGGCGGTCAACACGCCCATCCAGGGGACCGCCGCCGACATCATCAAGCTCGCCATGCTGAGGGTCGACCGCGCGCTCGCCCAGGAACGACTGGATGCCCGCATGCTGCTCCAGGTCCACGACGAGCTCGTGCTGGAGGTGGCGGAGGGCGACGTCGCCGCGGCCGAGGCGCTGGTCCGCCGGGCCATGGAGGGCGCAGCAGAACTGATGGTGCCCCTGGACGTCGAGGTGGGAAAGGGACCGAGCTGGGCAGAGGCCCACTGATCCCGGCGCGACCTCAGCCCTCGACCGATCCCTTCTTCCTCCCGGAGAGGTACTCCACCGGGTCCTCGGTTCCCGTGTCCCGGAAGGTGTCGAGGAGCTTCCCGTGCCCCTCGACGAGTGCGCGGACCGAGGCCTCGAACTGGATCCGGAGCCGCTTCACCTCCTGGATGTCGTCGACGACTCTCAGGAAACGCTGGTGGGCGCCCTGCACGATCTTCTCGGCCTGGAGCTCGGCCTCGGCGATGGTGATCTCCCCCTCCCGGCGGGCCGAATCCCGTATCTCCTCGCTGGCCTTCTGGGCTGCGACCAGGGTTTCCTGGAGAGCACGCTCTCGGCCCCGATGCCCGGCGATCTCGTCGTCCTTGCGCTGGATGTCCTCGCGCAGCGCGTGGATCTCCTTCACGAGGTCCTCGAACGCGGTCGCGGCCAGGGAGAGGAACGCCTCGACCTCTTCCCGATCGTAGCCGCGGAGGGCGCGGGCGAAGCGCTTCTGCTGGATGTCGAGAGGGGTGATCTTCATGGCGTTCTCCTCCCGGAAGGGTAGCACGGGCTCCGGTCGGGTCCACTCGCCGGACGTGGAGCCGCTTGCGCTTCCGGGGGCGAGGGGGTCAACATGCAGAGACAGCCGGACGCCTTCCCGCCCGCCGCCCCCATGTCCGTCGACTCCCGGCGACTCCCACAGAATCTAGAGACGCTGGGCCGCGCTGCCGCGGAGGCCACCGCGTTCCTCGGGATTGCCGTGCTCATCGGCTGGGCCCTCGACCTGCCGCTCCTCCGAGCCGGCTTCCCGGGTTCGCTGAGCGTGAAGCCCAACTCGGCGATGGGGTTCCTGGCCGCGGGACTGTCCGCCCGCACGCTGGCCTCGCGTCGCTCCACGCCGCGGGCGCGCCTGGCGGCGAAGATCGCCGGTGCAATGGTTGCCGCGTTGGGGTTCCTGACGCTGGTGGAGTTCGTCGCGTCGGTCAACCTGGGGATCGACCAGCTGCTGGTGAAGGAGCCGGTGGGCGCCGGCACTCCCTATCCGGGCCGGATGGCGCCCAACAGCGCGCTGGCCTTCCTCTTCATCGGGATCGCGCTCGTCGTGCACGACCTGGAGACCGAGGCCGGTACCCGGCCGGCCCAGTTGCTGGCGCTCGCGGCAGCGCTCGTCCCGCTGCAGGCCGTCATCGGCTATGCCTACGGCGTGGATCCGATGGAGGGGCTGGCCGCCAACACGCGGGTGCCCCTCTACGCCGGGATCGGCTTCCTCCTGCTGGTGACGTCGTTGCTCTTCGACCGGCCCCAGTCGGGGCTCATGAGGGTGTTCACCGGCCCGGGGCTGGCGGGATTCATGGCGCGTCGGCTCATCGGGGCCGTCTTCGTGGTTCCCATCGGGCTGGGATGGCTCTTCCTCGTGGTCGGCCTCCGCGCCGGGAAGTACGAGGCACTCCTCGGCGCCTCCTTCGTGGTGGTGAGCGCGGTGGTGGTGGCGGCTGCGGTGGTCTACTGGAACGCCCTGGCGCTGGGCGACATGGAGGGCGAACGGCTCCGCGCCGAGGAGACCGAGCGCAAGCAGCGGGAGTGGCTGAGGACCACGCTGGCGTCCATCGGCGACGCCGTGATCGCCACCGACGTGGGCGGAGTGGTGACGCTCGTGAACGCGGCGGCCGAGAAGCTCACCGGGGTGGGTCTCCAGGCGGTCGGGCGCCCGCTCCGAGAGGTGTTCCGCGCGGTGGACGAAAGCCGGCAGCCCATCCCCGATCCGGTGGCGGCCGCGCTGGCGAGGGGCGGTCCGGCGCCGCTGGGGCCGGGGGTCACGCTCCTCGCGCTTTCCGGGCTGGAGTATCCGGTCGAGGGATCCGCCGCGCCCATTCGAGCCGAGGGTGGGATGCCCCAGGGCGTCGCGCTGGTCTTCAACGACCGGACCGAGGCGCGCAGCGGGGAGGCCGAGCGAGCCGCGCTGCTGGCGCGGGAACAGGAGGCCCGCGCCGAGGCGGAGCGAGCCAGCCGGACCAAGGACGAGTTCATCGCCACCGTTTCCCACGAGCTGCGAACCCCGCTGAACGCCGTGCTGGGATGGGCCAGGCTGCTCCGCACCGGGCGGCTCGACGCCGGTTCCACGGTCCGGGCCATGGAGGCCATCGAGCGGAGCGCCATGACGCAGGCGCAGATCGTCGACGACCTGCTCGACGTGGCGCGCATCGTCCGGGGGCGGCTCAAGCTCGAGGTCCGGGAGGTCGATCTCTCCGTGGCCGTGGAGGCCGCGGCCGACACCGTCGGGCCGGCCGCAAACGCCAAGGGCATCGCCGTCGATCTCCGGCTCGAGCCCGGGGCCGGCCTGGTCCGAGGCGATCCGGGTCGCCTGCAACAGGTGGTGTGGAACCTGCTCGCGAACGCCATCAAGTTCACGCCTCCGGGCGGTCGCGTGGAGGTGCGCCTGTCCCGCCTTCCGGACCGCGTCCGGCTCCAGGTGGAGGACGACGGAACCGGGATCGATCCCGAATTCCTCCCACACGTGTTCGAGCGCTTCCGCCAGGCCGACTCGAGCCCGACCCGCGCCCATGGCGGCCTGGGCATCGGACTGGCCATCGTGCGCCACCTCGTCGAGGCCCACGGAGGCAGCGTCTCCGCCGCCAGCGCGGGCAGGAACCAGGGCGCGTGCCTGACCGTGGACCTGCCGCTGCCCATCGATCCTCCGCGCACGGAGACGCGGCAGACGGGCCGTTCGTGGTCCCGCCTCGCGCCTGGATTCACCGAAGGTCAAGGTCTTTCGGGCCTGCACGTCCTGGCCGTGGACGACGACGCCGACACCCTGGAGGCGGTTCGCCAGCTGCTCGAGCAGGCCGGCGCCCGGGTCTCGACCGCCCCCACGGCCGCGGACGCCTACCAGGCGCTGGCAGGCGAGGTGCCCGACGTGCTGCTCTCCGACATCGGGTTGCCAGGCGAGGACGGCATCTCCCTCATCCGCCGGATTCCGCAGGCTCGATCCCGACCAGGGTGGGCTGGTGCCCGCGGCCGCCCTCACGGCCTACACCCAGGCGGCCGACCGGGAACGTGCCCTGGGCGCCGGTTTCCAGGCCTTCCTGGCAAAGCCGGTCGACCCGCTGGAGCTGGCGGAGGTGGTGGCGCGACTTGCCGGCAGGGGCACCTAGCGGCGCCCGCAGCGGCGCGTCGCCCCGTGTTATCTTTCCCGCGCCACATGCCCTTCTCGGAGATCATCGGCCAGGACCGGGCCGTGGACGCCCTGCGCGCGGCGCTTCGCCGCGGCGGACTCCACCATGCCTACCTGTTCGCCGGACCGGAGGGAGTCGGAAAGGGAACGGTGGCGCGTCTGCTCGCCCAGGCCGCCAACTGCGAGCGGGCCGAAGCCGATGCCTGCGGCGCCTGTCCTCCGTGCCGGAAGATCGCGCGTGGGGTCCACCCCGACGTGCTGGCGGTCGAACGAGAGCGCGACATGGCGCGGGCAGGGCGATGGGAGCCCAAGGGAGGGCGCACTCCGTCCCGCGACATCGTGGTGGACCAGGTTCGCGAGCTGGTGGACCGGCGCCTCTCGCTGCGCCGGTTCGAGGGGCGCCGCCGCTTCGTCATCCTGGACCCCGCCGACGCCATGAATCCGCAGTCCCAGAACGCGATTCTCAAGACGCTCGAGGAACCACCACCGGAAACCACGCTGGTGCTCGTCTCCTCGTCGGCCGACGGCCTGCTTCCCACGGTTCGTTCCCGCTGCCTGCGACTTCCGTTCGCGCCGCTTCCGGCCGAGGTCGTCGAGGCCCGGCTCGTCGCCGCCGGGCGATCGCCGGAGCTGGCCCGCCTGGCCACCACGCTCGCGGCCGGCTCTCTCGGGAAGGCGCTGGCGCTGGACGCCGAGGCCATCGGCAGCAGGCGCGAGGCGGTCGAGGAGGCGGCGGCGTTGCCTTCCGACGACGCCCGCGCCTGGATCGCCTTCGCGAAGCGACGCGGGGAGAAGAGAGAGCAGGCTCGCGAGCTGTGCGAGCTCTTGCTGGTCTGGCTGCGCGACGTGCTGGTCCGGGCCTCCGGAGGATTCGACCGTTCCCCTGGCGCTGGCCGATCTCACCGGCGCCACCGAGGCGGCCGCCAGGCTGGGCCCCGAGGCAGCGCTGCGCAGGATCGAATCGGTCCGGCGGGCGATCGCCGCGCTCCGGCACAATGCCAGCGCCCCGCTGGCGCTCGAGCACATGCTGATCGGGTGGTTCCACCATGGCTAGGGCGCCGGCGCGCAAGAAGGAGCCCGGACTCGACCTGGATGGTGCGCTGGCCGCCATCCACGCCGGGAACCCGTCGGCCGTCTACCTGCTCGACGGGGATCCCTTCCTCACCCAGCGAGGCGGACGCAGCATCGCCGAGGCGCTGGTGCCGGAGGAGCGACGGTCGCTCAATCTGGTGGAGCTGGACGCCGCGGCCAGCCCGGCCGAGGTGGCGGCTGAGCTGGCCACCGGCGGTCTCTTTGGCGGCGGCAAGGTCGTGATCGTCGCCGAGCCTGCCTTCCTGCAATCGAAGGAGGACCTCGCCAGCGCCTTTGCCAGGGCAAGCGACATGTGGCGGGAAGGGCGGCAGAGGGAGGCGGCGAGGCGGCTGGTGGCCCTGGCGGCCCGGTTCGGATGGTCCACCGCCGACCTCTGCGGCGATTCCCCACCCCCGATCGACGAGTGGGAGCGGAAGCTCCAGCCCGACGAAGGGCTCCGGCCCGAGGACGGCGCCTTCGTCCGGGACGCCGGCCGCTTCGCCGGGGAGAAGAACCTCCAGGCGGCCAAGGACGACGTCTCCGCTCTCGAGGCTCTTCTGGAGCGCGGGCTCCCTCCCGGTTACGTTCTCGTGATCGCTGCCGGGAAGGTGGACGGCCGGCTCCCGGTGGTCAAGCGGATCGCCGAGGCGGGCTGCCGCATCACCCTCGCCGTGAAGAGCGAGGGGACGTGGGATGCCAAGCGGCCGGTGCTCGGGCCCATGCTCGCGGAGATGCTCGCCGGCACGGAGAAGTCAGTGAACCCGGACGCCGAGGACCGGCTGGCGGCGCTCGTGGGCACCGACGCGCGCGCGCTGGCGGCCGAGGTGGCGAAGCTGGCCGCATTCGTCGGGGACCGAAGGGAGATTGGCATCGCCGACGTGGACGCGGTGGTGGTGCGGACCGCCTCCGACCCGTTCTTCGCGCTTGGCAACGCCGTCGAGGCTCGTGACCTCGCCGGAGCGCTCGGCGTCCTTCGTCGCGGGCTCGCCGACGGCGCCAGCCCCCACATGTGGGTGGGCTCGCTGGCCGGCACCATCCGGCGGATGCTGGTCGAGCAGGAGCGGGGGCGCCTGGCCTCCGGCGGGAAGCGGCTGGCCACCTTCGGCGACTGGAGCGCCACGGTCCTCCCCAGCATCGACCCCGAGGAGCTGGGAGACCGCAAGCCCTACGGACTCTGGATGAAGTACCAGGCGGCCGTGCGATTCACGCGAGGTGAATTGCTCGACTGCCTCGCGTCCCTGGCGGAGGCCGACCATTCCATGAAGACCGGATCCGATGGCGCGGTGCTCGTCGAGAGATGCCTCGTCGGGCTGCTCCGAGCCCCGGACCGGGAGAGGAGAACCGCTTGAGCCAGAAGCTTCTCGTGACGAGCGCCCTGCCGTACGCCAACGGCTCGGTCCACATGGGCCATCTCGTCGAGTACATCCAGACCGACGTCTACGTGCGCTTCCGCCGCTCCATCGGCGACGAGGTGACCTACGTGTGCGCCGCCGACTCCCACGGCACGCCCATCGAGGTGAATGCGGCCAGGGCCGGCGTCAGCCCCAAGGAGTTCGTGGAGCGCTACCGGCGGGAGCAGCTCGCCGATTTCCAGCGCTTCGGGGTGGATTTCAGCACCTACTACACCACCGACTCCGAGGAGAACCGGAAATGGGCCTGGCGGATCTGGGATGCCCTCAAGGCCAAGGGGCTCATCTACAGGAAGTCGGTGGAGCAGCTCTACTGCCAGACCGACGGCCGCTTTCTCCCCGATCGGTTCGTCAAGGGGACTTGCCCGAAGTGCGCCACGCCCGGGCAGTACGGAGACGCGTGTGAGAAGTGCGGGACCACCTACGACCCCCGTGAACTGAAGGACCCTCGCTGCGCGCTCTGCGGCACCCCGCCAGTGGTCCGCGCCAGCGACCACGCCTACGTCGACCTGAAACAGGTCGAGCCCGACATCCGGGCCTGGGTGGAGGGGGAGGGGCACCTCGACGCGGCGGTCCGGGAGCAGGTCAAGGGCTGGCTCGACGACCTGCAAGACTGGTGCATCAGCCGGGACGCTCCCTACTTCGGCTTCCCGGTGAAGGACCCGGACTTCCCGGGCAAGTTCATCTACGTCTGGCTCGATGCACCCATCGGCTACCTCTCGTCGGCCGAGCACTACTTCGCGACGGAGGCTCCGGCTGGCAGGCGCCTCGACCCGGCTGCTTTCGAGGCTGCCTACCTGTCGCCGGGATCGCCCCCGCTTCTCGAGCACTTCATCGGCAAGGACATCCTGCGCTTCCACGCCGTGTTCTGGCCGGCCATGCTGGGCGCGGCGGGGCTGAAGCTCCCCCACCGGCTGGCCGTGCACGGTCATCTCACCGTGAACGGCGAGAAGATGTCCAAGTCGCGCGGCACCTTCATCACCGCCCGGACCTATCTCGACAGCGGCCTCGATCCGCAGCTGCTCCGCTACTACTACGCGGCCAACCTCGGCTCCGGCGTGACCGACCTGGACCTCGCCCTGCACGAGTTCAGGAACCGCATCAACGCCGATCTGGCCAACAACGTCGCCAACCTGGCCTCCCGGGTCTTCGCACTCGTCGAGCGTGCAGGCGGCGAGGCCTCGGGCGAGCCGGAGGAGGGAATCGCGAACGCCGCGAGGGATGCCCTGCGCCTTGCCCGCGTTGCCTACCAGGCTCTCGAGTTCCGCGAGGTGGTCCGGCTCGTGAACCAGGTGGCCGACGTATGCAACAAGCGACTCCAGGAGGCCAAGCCCTGGGAGGGGCCCACCACGCCTGCCTCGCAGCGTTTGCTACTCTCCTGCGCCCGGGCCCTCCGGGCCATCGCGGTCATGCTCTGGCCGGTGATGCCGGTCTTCTCCGACGACCTCGCGGCGGCCTTCGGCCAGGCCCGCCCTGGCACCTGGGGGCCCGACTTCGATCCCTTCGTGGGTCCGCCCGTCGTCGCGCGCGCCAAGCCGCCCCAGGTGGCGAGGCTCGACGCCAGGCAGGTGGCGCTCCTCGTCGCCACGCCCGCCGCCGATGGTCCCCGGGTTTCCGAGGCGGCCAGTCCCGCCGAGACCGCCTCCAGGGCCTCGGCAACACAGGTTGCTGCGCCGGGGATCATCGGCTTCGAAGATTTCACGAAGGTCGAGCTCAAGGTGGGGCTCGTCCGCGCCGTCGTGCGCGTTCCCAAGGCGGACAAGCTTCTCCAGATCACGGTCGACGTCGGGGAGCCCGAGCCGCGCACCATCGTGGCCGGGATCGCCGCGGCCTATCCGGCGCCGGAGGAACTGGTCGGACGGCGCATCGTCGTGGTGGCCAACCTCGCGCCGCGTGCCCTGCGGGGCATCACCTCGCAGGGAATGCTGCTGGCTGCCGGCGACCCACCGCGCGTGGTTCATGTCGACGAGGGAGTGCCCCCGGGGACCCGGGTCAAGTGAGCCTCGTCGACTCCCACGCTCACCTCGATTTCGAGGACTTCCGGGGGGACATCGAGGCGGTGGTGGACCGAGCCAGGGCCGTGGGCGTCGATCGAATCGTGGCGATCGGGCTCTGGCGCGCGCCCGGCGACTTCGGGAACGCGCTCGAGCTTGCTCGCTCCCGGCCCGAAGTCTTCTCCGCGACCGCCGGGATCCACCCGCACGAGTGCGCCCGGGTCCCGGAGGAGGACTGGGAACGGAGCGCACGCCTGGCCGGCGACCGGGCGGTGGTGGCCGTGGGCGAGACCGGCCTCGACTACCACTACGACCTCTCCCCGCGGGAGGTGCAGCGGGAGAGCTTCCGCCGGTCCATCCGGATCGCGAGTGCCGTCGGGAAGCCGCTCGTGGTCCACGTTCGAGAGGCCGATCTGGACTGCGCCTCGGTCCTGCGGGAGGAGGGCGTTCCTGCCGCCGGCGGGGTCATCCACTGCTTCACCGGCGATTGGGCGACGGCCCGGATCTACCTCGACCTCGGCCTCCACATCTCCGTGGCCGGGGTCGTCACCTTCAAGGCGGCCGACGGCATTCGCGACGCCGTGCGCCGCATCCCGCGCCACCGGCTGCTGGTCGAGACGGACAGCCCGTTCCTCGCGCCCGTGCCCTTCCGGGGAAGGCGAAACGAGCCGGCCCACGTGGTCCACGTCGCCGCCAAGGTGGCGGAGTTGTGGGGCGTGACGCCGGTGGAGGTCGCCGAGATCACCACCGGGAATGTGGTGAGGCTCTTCCGGCTCCCCTAGGGGGCCGGTGCTAACCGTCCCAGCTCGACCATTCGCTGGCCAGGTCGGCCTGGGCTTCCTTGTTCCGCTCCTTCCACTTCACGACCGGCCAGCCGCGCTGCTCGGCGACCAGGCGGAACGAGTCCTTCGGATTCACCACCACCGGGTGGCCGACCGTCTCGAAGAGAGGCACGTCGGCCGGGGAGTCGGAGTAGAGCCAGCTGTGGGCCAGATCGAGCCCTTGCTGCTCGAGTGCCCGCGAGACCGCCTCCCGCTTGCCGTCCTGGAAGACGATGGGGGGCAGGATGTCGGCGGTGGCCTTTCCGTCGACCGCGCGGGTGCGGGTGCCGATGGCGCCGTGGACGCGGAGGTGGCGGGCCACCTCGTCCACGATGTACTGCGGCGACCCCGAGGCGATGAGGACGAAGTGACCGGAGAGAAGGTGCTTGCGGATTCTGACGTGCCGCACCGGCAGTGATGCGCTTCTTGAGGTGCCGCTCGAAGCAGTCCTGGGCATGCGCCCGGATGTCGTCGACCCAGAGCCCTTCCTGGCAGCGCGACCCCAGCTCGACCATGTCCCGCTCGGTGAGGCGCCTCCGGGCGAACTCGTAGACGAGCCGCGGGATGCGGGATCGGATCTCCGGCAGCATGATCTTCTCGCTGTAGAGGTACCAGCTGAAGATCGTGCCGGCGTTGCCGTCGAGCAGCGAGTCGTCGACGTCGAAGATCGCGGCGGTGCGGCCGAACGGGGCCACGGCTCAGGGAGCCGGCTCGCCACCCGGGGTGGCGGCGATATCCGGAGTCGGCTCGGGCGCCGGGGCGGAGACCTCGGCCAGGAGCACCTCGGGCATGGCGACCTCTGGCGGCAGGGAAACGGGATCCGCAGCCGTATCGGACGCAGCGTCCGGACGTCCGGCCTGGACCTTCGCAGCCAGGGCCGCGAACGGGTTATGGGTCAGGCTCTTCGGCTTGTCGGGTCGGGCGCTCGGGCCCCTGTCGCCCGGCAGGCGCGGTCCCGTGTATCTCGGCTTGCGGTCCCCCGGTCCTGCGGGTCCGCCCGGCCCACCCGATCCGCGAGGGGCGCGGTCAGGGCGATCGGGGCGAGCCGGTCGATTGGCACGGGGTGGTGCCTCGGTGCGCTCGGGCCTCTGTGCGGCGGCTTCGGACGGAGCGGCGGGAGCTGCCGTGGCGGTTCCCGGACCGGCCTCGCCGGTGGGCCTCGGCTCGGTTCGCTCCGACCTCGGGGGGCGAGCGAGCCTGGGCTTCTTCTCCTGCGCCTTGCGAGGCGCCTGTCCCTGTGGCGCCACCCTCGGAACGTAGATCACCGGGGTCATGAGCTCAGGCGGCGGCGACTTCTTCTCCACCTGCGCCGTGGGCAGCGTTCCGCGCCAGATGTTGTGGCCGTAGATGTTCTGCGAGTCGGTCCAGCGGCGGGAGCCGCTGTCGCGCCCCATGAGGCCGACCCAGGAGTTCATGCGGCTGTCGAGGTCGTCGATGAAGTGGGTGACGAGCGCCTCCAGGGTGGCCGGCGTCTTCGGCGATCCGTACTCGAGCTTGCCGTGGTGCGAGAGGACGAGATGCACCACGTGCTGCTCCAGCTCGCGCGGCACGCCCACCCGCCGTGCCTTGTCGTGGATCCACTGGGCGGCCATGACGAGGTGGCCGACGAGTCTCCCCTCGTCGGTGTACTCGACGCTCCGCTCGTAGGCGAGCTCGCGGATCTTGCCCAGGTCGTGGAAGAACGCGCCGGCCACGAGCAGGTCGCGGTCGAGCTGGGGGTACTGGTCGGCGATGCGGTGGGAGAGCTTGATGCAGCTCACCGTGTGCTCGAGCAGGCCGCCTGGATAGGCATGGTGAACGGTCTTCGCGGCCGGGGCACGTCGCAGCCGGGCGGTGAGGTCGTCGTCGACCAGGAAGGCCTTCACGAGCTCCTTCACGTGGAGGTCGGTGATGGCATCGACGAGCCCGAGGAGCTCGGTCCAGTTGGCGTCGGTGGTCTCGACGGCCGCGGCCTTCTCGGGCTTCCGCGGCTCGGGGGCGGGGACCCACGCGAAGTCGGCAGCGTCGAGACCCGTGGTGGCGGGGTCCAGCTTGGCGACCGATTCGACGCGGAGCTGGGGCTTGCCCTGGAAGGAGCCGATGAGGCCCTCCACCTCCACGAGGTCACTCTCCTCGAAAAGGGCCGATAGCTCCTCGACCCGGTCGAAGGATCGCGCCTCGATCTCCCCCGTGCGGTCGACCAGCGTGGCGGCGAGATACGTCTTGCCGCTCTTTGCCGTGGGAACCGCCTTGCGGGCGACCGCGAAGACGCCCTTCACGCGCTCGCCTTCCTTGATGTCCTTGACCCAGATCTTCTCCATGGTGCGCGGAAGCTAACCCAGGCGGAGGTTCGAGACAACCTGACGTTCAGGGGTTAAATTGGACGCAAGCCAGCGGAGGAGCCGATGTCGCGATACGCAATCCGGGGGTTCATGACCCTGAGCCCGCACTCGATCACGAGCCGGCACACGCTTGCCGAGGCCCACCAGACGATGCGCGAGCGCGGCGTGCGCCACCTCCCGGTGATCGACGACGGAAAGGTGACCGGCGTGGTGTCGCAGCGGGACCTCTACCTGCTCGAGACGCTTCGCGGGGTGGACGCCGCCCGGGAGCTGGTCGAGGAGGCGATGAGCTCGGAGCCCTTCGTGGTCGAGCCCGACGCCGCTCTCGAGGACGTGGCGGAGGCGATGGCGTCCCACCGCCACGGTTCGGCCCTGGTGGTCGCCGAGGGGGTCGTCGTCGGGATCTTCACGACCACGGACGCGCTGAGGGCGCTGGCGACGCTGCTGCGCGCGAGCCGGGCGGGTGTCGAGGAATTCGACAGCGACTGAGGTTTCGCGCAATAGATGCGCCCCCGTCCGGGGAAGACGCAAGCAGTTCGAGCGAATACCACTGATTTCATGGAGGTTCCGGTTCGGCACGACCCGTGAAAAGGGATGCCTTGCGCCACGGGGCGCCAGGGAAACACTCCTCTCATGAGCCGCATCGACAGCGAAGCCAGGTCGCTCCTCCTCGACAGGCGAAACGCACTGCGTCGCACGCAGCCGGTTTCCCACGGGGATGGAGGGCCCTATCTTTCCGACGACGAGATCCCCGCGGGCGTCCTCGCCGAGAAGGTCGCCCGGGAACTGGCCGAGGTCGAAGCTGCGCTCGGGCGGATCGTCGACGGGAGCTACGGCACCTGCATCTCGTGCGGTGGTCCGCTGGGGCTGCAGAGGCTTCGCGCCATTCCCGAGGCTCGCTTGTGTCTCGGCTGCAGTGGCCACCGGCCGGGCTACGATTAAGTCCCCTGGGTGTCCCCGCTCCTTGCCGTCCCGAAGCCCGTGTACGCCTACGCGCTCGGCGACGCGCTGTACCTGAACCTCACCTCGGTGTGCACGCTGGCCTGCGTCTTCTGCCCCAAGATCCGGGACGACGACTGGGTGGTCGGCGGCCATGACCTCCGCCTCCTGCGCGCCCCGTCGGTCGACGAGGTCTGGGCGCAGGTCGAGCGAGATGGCCTGGCCGGGCGCTCCGAGGTGGTATTCACGGGGCTCGGCGAGCCGACCCGGCGCCTCGACGTGCTTCTCGAGGTGACGAGGCGCCTCGTCCTCGCAGGCGTGAAGCGGGTGCGCGTCGACACCGACGGGCTCGCCAACCTCCGGGAGCACCGGGACGTCACGCCAGAAATGGCGGCCGCTGGCGTGGGCACCGTCGTCGTCTCCTTGAACGCGCCCGACGCGCCGACCTATGCCAGGCTCTGCCCGAACCAGCACGGTGAGTCGGCCTGGGAGAGCGCACGCGGGTTCATCCGGGCAGCCGTGCGCCATGTCCCCGAGGTGGAGGCCAGCTTCGTGGGAGTCCCTGGACTCGACGAGGGTGCCTGTCGGCGCGAGGCGGAGGCGCTCGGCGCCAGATTCCGCTGGCGCCCCTACGACCGCGTCGGGCGCCTCAGAGAGTTGGGCGGAAACGCCTGACATCCGCAACGCTTTCGCGATCGTTTCTCGCCGTCCTACCTGGAAGAACGCCGCAGCATCGGACGCTTGGCGGTATCGGGGTGGACCGGGGCGCGCAAAGCGTGCATAAGATGCGACCCCCCGCAGCCGTTGCGCTGATGTGGGAACCGGGAGGCGATCGAGCGGAGATGACGGCGAGCAAGAACACGCCCAGGGGAGGGAAGGAGCGAATCCTCGTCGTCGACGACGAGGCGAACGCGCGCCAGGCACTCCGGGACATCCTGAGCGAAGAAGGCTACGAGGTCGTCGAGGCGGCCGACGGCGAGGACGCCCTCCAGCTCATGCAGTCGTTCGCGCCGGCCGCCGTTCTGGCCGACGTCCGGATGCCCAGGATGGATGGCATCACGCTCCTCAGGAAGGCGCGCGAGCAGGGTTCCGACTCGGTCTTCGTGATGATGACCGCCTTCGCGAGCGTGGAGGCGGCCGTCGAGGCCATGCGCGCCGGCGCCGAGAACTACCTGGTCAAGCCGCTCGACGTGAACGCCGTCCTGGTGGTGCTCGAGAAGGCCCTCGAGAAGCTGCGCCTTCAGCGCGAGACGCAGAACCTCCGCGAGCGGGTGCGAGAGCGTTACCGCTTTCACAACATCGTCGGCGACGCGCCGGAGTTGCAGGCGGTCTACGAGGTGGTCAAGCGCGCCGCGCCCACCCGAGCCACCGTGCTCATCCTCGGCGAGTCGGGCACCGGCAAGGAGCTCATCGCCCAGGCCCTTCACGAGGAGTCTCCGCGGCGCGACCGCCCGTTCATCAAGGTGAGCTGCGCGGCGCTCTCCGAGACCCTCCTCGAGAGCGAGCTCTTCGGGCACGAGAAGGGCGCCTTCACCGGCGCCATCGGCCGCAGGGAAGGGCGCTTCGAGCTGGCCGACGGCGGGACGCTCTTCCTGGACGAGATCGGGGACATCTCCCCCGCTCTCCAGATCAAGCTGCTCCGCGTCCTCCAGGAGAAGGAGTTCGAGAGGGTGGGCGGGGGTTCGACCCTCAAGGTCGACGTTCGACTCGTGGCCGCCACCAACCGCGACCTCGCCACCGAGGTGAAGAACGGGAAGTTCCGCGAGGATCTTTACTACCGGTTGAACGTGGTGGCGGTGACGCTGCCGCCACTCCGGCAGCGCAAGGGGGACATCCCGGCCCTGGTCAGCCATTTCGTGGAGAAGTACTGCAAGGCCTACGGCAAGGAGATCCGCGGGCTGGCGCCCGGCACGCTCAACGCGCTCCTGGCCCACGACTGGCCGGGCAACGTCCGGGAGCTGGAGAACGTGGTGGAGCGCGCCGTGGTCCTGGCCAAGGGGCAGGAGATGACGGCCGACGATCTGCCGCCCACCCTGAGGGGGCCTCGCCCACGGGAGCGGACTCCAGGGGCGCTCATCCCGGGCGCCACCCTCTACGAGATTGAGCGCGAGGCCATTCTCCGAACGCTCGAGATGGTGGGCGGGTCGACCTCCCGCGCAGCCGAGATCCTGGGAATCAGCGTCCGGAAGATCCAGTATCGCCTCAAGGAGTACGCCACCGGCGCGACCGGGGAGCCGGACGGCGACGACCTCTCCGAGGATCCCTCGGCCTCTTGAAGGCCCGGGCCGGCGGGCCGGCGCCGTCGAATTCAGCGAGCCCGCGGGACCCTCAGCGCGAAGCGAGCCCCACCCTCCGGCGCGTCCTCCACCGTGATGGTCCCTCCGTGCTGGGTCACGATGGCGTGGACGATGGGTAGCCCGAGCCCCGACCCTTCGGCCTTGGTGGTGAAGAAGGGCTCGAAGATCCGCTCGCGGATCTCCGGCGGGACGCCTTCTCCGCTGTCGTCGACGAGGATCTCGACCTGCTCCGGGTCGTCGCCGGCACGACAGGAGACCCGGATCCATCCGCCCTCCGGGACGGCCGAGAGGGCGTTCAGACCCAGGTTCATGACGACCTGTTGTAGCCGCTCCTCGTCGCCGGCAACGGGCGGGACGGCCTCGAAGTCCCGGATCACGCGCACGTGGCGCTTCTCGGCGGGGCCCCCGATCAAGGTGAGGACCCGGTCGAGGACCGGCGCCACCTCGACCGCCTTGGGGTAAAACTCCCGGGGGCGGGCGAACTGCAGGAAGTCCTCGAGGATGTGGTCGAGGCGCCGGATCTCGTCCCGCACCAGGTGCAGCGGCGCCAGCAGCGGCCCTTGCTCGGAAGTGGAGAGCTTGCCGACCCTTCGCTCGAGCACGACGAGCTGGAGCGCCGCCGCGTTCAACGGATTCCGGATCTCGTGGGAGAGGCCTGCCGTCATGGTGCCCACCGCGGCCAGCTTCTCGGCCATGGCGGCACGCCGGGCCAGCTCTCTCTTCTCCGAGTGAAGCCGGACGTGGCGCATGGCCGTCTCGAGCGTCATGATCAGCTCGGGCGGGTTGACCGGCTTCTGGAGGAAGGCGCATGCCCCGGCCCGGACCGCGTCGAGCGCCGACTCCATGGTGGCGTGGCCGGTGAGGAGGACCACCTCGCTGTCCGGCGAGGCATCCTTGAGCTCCTGCGCGAGTTCCGTTCCGTTGCCGTCCGGGAGCGACAGGTCCACCAGCGCGACGTCGAAGCCGGACCGGGCCACGGCATGGGCCTCGGCGCAGGTCCCGGCGGCGCGGACCGTGAAGCCAGCCTCCTCGAGGATGTCCCGGAGGTTCTCGGCGAGCGAGGCGTTGTCGTCGACCACCAGGACGCGTGGGCGGCGGACGGGGGCGTGCGGGTTCACGGAGGAGGGTGCCTTTCGCCATGGAGATTCTGGACGGCATCGAGGAGCGCCCCCGTGTCGAAGGGCTTCTGGAAGACGGCCCGGCAGTGGAGGGGCGCCAAGGTCGGAGAAGCCGTGACGGCCACCAGCGGGAGGCCCGGGAAGCGAGCCTCGAGGCGGCGGAGCGCCTCGCCATCGGGGCCGCCGGGAATCTTCAAATCCACCAGGGCGGCGAAGGGACGCACGGGCCCGAGCCGCTCGGTGTCGAGCACGGACGACGCGGTCACCGCCGCGAAGCCGCGCAGTCGCAGTGCCTCGGTGAGGTTGTCGAGCAGCGCGGCGTCGTCCTCGATCACGGCGAGCAATCCGTCCCTCCGGGCCGCCCCGAGCAGCGCGAGCAGCCGTTCGATGGGGGCGGGCTTCGAGAGCACCGCGAGAAGTCCCTCCCGCCGGGCGGACGCCAGATCCGCGTCGCCGGCGTGCGCCGTGAGGACCACCGCCGGGAGCCCTGGATTGATGCGCCGGACCTCGTGGACCACCGCGGCGCCGCCCATGTCCGGCATGCGCATGTCGGTGACGAGGGCGTCGAAGCGGTCTTGCTTCACGCGCTCGATGGCCTCTGCGCCGCTCCCGGCCATCTCGCAGGCGGCGCCGCAGTCGCCCATGATCTCCACCATGTTCTCGGCGAACTCCAGGTTGTCGTCGACGAAGAGATAGCGGCGCATGGCGGTCACGGGAAGGGGAGCCTGAGCGTGAAGCGGGCGCCGCCGCCGGGGAGGGGCTCGTGCCCCACCGATCCCCCGTGCCGCTCGGCCACGCGCTTCACGAGCGCCAGGCCGAGCCCGCTTCCGTGCTCCTTGGTGGTGATGAGCGGCTCGAAGATCCGGCCATGCACCGCCTCGGGGACCCCCGCCCCGTCGTCCTCCACGTCGACGGCCGCCATGGAACCCTCTCGCCGCGTCAACACCCGGACCTGGCCGACCGGAGAGGCGGCCTGTACGGCGTTCAGGACGAGGTTCACGATCGCCTGGCGCAGCTGGATTGCATCCCCCACCACGTCGAGCCCCTCGAGCCCCTGGACGGCCAGCCCGACCTCGGCGGGACGCGGAACCGAACCGGCCGCTCCTTGCACGAGAACGGTCAGCGCCACCCGCTCACTCGGCAGCGGCCGATCGCGGACCATGTCGAGGAGGCCGGAGATGATCTCGTTGGAGATACGGACCTGATCCCCGATGCGTTCGAGATGCTTCCTGACGCGCTCATCCTCGCCCACCCGCCCCCGGAGGAGGAAGAGCGAGCTCTCGATGACCCCCAGTGGATTTCGAAGATCGTGGCCGATGGTTCCGACCACCTGCCCGAAGGTGGCCATCCGCTCCGAGCGGGACACCCTGGAAACCATGTCCTCGCGGTAGGTGTGCAGCATGATGGCCAGTTCCAGATCCAGCACCTTCCCGAGCGCCATCTGGACTTGCTCGCGTCCCGGCGCGTCGTCGGCCCAGGCCCGGTCGGCCACCCTGGAGAGCTCCGCCCGGACCAGGTTCATGGCTCCGAACATGTAGTGCTGGGGGAGGTCGATGCGGACGTGAACGCGCCCGATGCGGCAATGCGACTCCCACCAGGCCTCGTCCCATGGTCCTCCGAGCGCCTCGCCCATCCAGCGCACGAGCGTCACTCGAAGATGTCCCACCCGGCTCTCGCCCCCGGTGAGCGCCCGCCGCGCCTCGGCGTGGGTGAGGATGCGCTCGTAGAAGGCGCTGGCGATCTCGGGGAAGTGCGGCCTGGCCACGGCGCACAGCTGGCGCAGGGCCGCCTCGTCGGCCGGGCAGAACCCCACGTAGCGCTTCAGTTCGTCGAGGAGGGATTCGCCCATGAGGGCACGATATCTAGGCCCCGGCGAGCGCCAGATCAACGGCACGGGCGCGATGGGCCGCCCCCAGCCTCAGTGGACCACCAGGATGGGCTTCGGGCAGACGTGGACCAGGCGATCGGAGACGCTCCCCAGGAGAACCCGCGCCACGGCGCCCTGGCCGCGGCTTCCGACCACCACGAGGCTCACGTCGGGGGCGGCGGCGGCCTCGGCCACCGTCTCGGCTGGAGGACCGGAAAGGACCTGGGAGTCGATCTCGACACCAGCGCCGCCCAGCGCGGCCAGAGCCCCCTGAAGGATGCGCTCGGCGTGGGAGCGGTGCTCCCGCTCGACCTCCTCCACGGTGAGACCGTAGACGTCCGGCGGCAACAGGAGGCGAGGGACGACGTACAGGAGCGTGAGCCGGGCGCCGAACCGGACCGCGATGTCGGCCGCCAGGCGCGCGCCGCGCGCCGCCGGCTCCGACCCGTCGATGGCCACCAGGATCCGCTTCATGTCACACCCCCCTCTGGTCCATTGTACGCCTCCGATCCGTGAAGGGGGGCGCCAGGAAAGGAGTACCCTCGTCTGGATGACGAAGGTTCCCCACGACCCTCCTGGCGGAAATTCCATCACCCTGCTCCAGGGAGGGCGGGAGGCTTTCCCACGCATGCTCCAGGCCATCCGGCAGGCGCGTCAGTCGGTGCACCTCGAGGTCTACTACCTGGCCCGCGAAGGGGTGGGAGACGAGTTCCGTCGCGCCCTCTCGGAGGCAGCACTACGGGGCGTGCGCGTCCGCGTGATCCTCGACGGATGGGGCTCAGCGCTCGACGGACGGTGGCTCCAGTTGATGCTGGAGCCGGACGGGGTCGAGGTGCGCATCTTCAACCCGCTCCTGGCGCTCTTCACCGGGCGGTTCCGTCGCAACCACCGGAAGATCCTGCTCGTGGACGGGGAGGTGGCCTACCTGGGCGGCATCAACATCGCCGACGAGTACGGCCAGATCGGTCCCGGCCGCGCCCCGGACCTTGCCGACGAGGAGCCCGCCTGGATGGACCTCGCCGTCGAGATCCG
Source organism: uncultured delta proteobacterium (assembly GCA_963700085.1). Lineage (GTDB taxonomy): Bacteria > Myxococcota > Myxococcia > Myxococcales > Anaeromyxobacteraceae > CAIOAK01. The sequence continues at coordinate 9,809 of CAVOWI010000012.1, read as the reverse complement.
CGGGGCACCTGCGGCGTGGCTGGAGGCTCGCCTGCGCGGGGAGCGCCCCCCACGTCCACCGGGGCCGGTGCAGATCCACCTGTCGGGCATCGGCGGCGGGAGGCGGTTGCGAAACATCTACCGTCGAGCATTCGGCGCGGCCCGATCGGAGATCCTCGCCGCGCATTCGTATTTCCTCCCCGACCGCCGCTCGGTTCGATCCATCACCGCCTCCGCGAGACGGGGAGTGAAGGTCACGCTTCTCCTGGCCGGGCGGAGCGACGTCCCCCTGGTCCATGCCGCGACGGTGAGGCTCTACCGCCGCCTCTCCGAGTCCGGCGTGGAGATCCGGGAATGGACGCGATCGGTGCACCACGCCAAGGTTGCCGTGGTGGATGGCGCGAGGGTGCTGATCGGCAGCTTCAACCTCGACCCGCTCTCCCTCGCCAACCTGGAGTCGCTGGTGGAGATCGACGACCCGGCGACCGCGGCCGCGGCGAGGCGTTGGTTCGAGGTTCGGGCAGCCCAGGCGAGACTCGTGCCCCGGGAAGAGGCGGAGCGGGGAGGGTGGACGCGCCGGGTCGCCAACGTCCTGGGGCAGGCGGTGGCGCGATTCAGCGAGTGGGTCGCACGCATCCTGTCCGACCGCTGAGGCGGGGCGCCGTCGGGAACGGAGCTACTTCTCGGACGGCGGCGCGGGTGCCTTCTGGGAGGCGCCGTCGCTGCGCGCCGGCTGGAAGGCCTTCCGGAAGCTCTTCACGCTCTCGCCCAGCCCCTGCCCGAGCTGCGGCAGCTTGCTGGATCCGAACACCAGGAGAAGTACCACGGCGATGAGGAGCAACTCGCCGAATCCGAGTCCGAACATGGAGGGATCATACCGCGATCAGGCGGCCACGTCCTCCATGGCGATGGCGGCGAGGCGCCGGTGGTCGATGACCTTCACGCCGCGAGACGCATCGAGCACGCCGTCCTGCTCCAGCCGGGTCAGGCATCGGGAGAGCGTCTCGGGGCGCATGCCGAGGAGCCGCGCCACGACCTGCTTGCGCACGGCGTTGGGGCGGTCGGCGAGGAACTTGGCGTGTGCGAGAGCGAAGCGGGCCACCCGGGACATGCAGTCGCCCTGCCGGAAGTTGACCTCGTCCCGCTGCATCCGCGACTCGGCCAGCAGGAGGTCGATGACGACGCGCCCAGGGCTGCGCTCCGGCCCGACCCACTGGCACATGGCGTCGCCGGCGATGCCACAGAGCTTCACCCGCGAGAGAGCGCGCACTTCCAGGGCCGACGGCTCGTTGGTCATGGCCTCGGCGCAGAGGAGCGAGGTCGGGCCGCGGAGCGCCAGGACCAGTTCCGAGCCTTTCGGGCTCACCGCCGAGAGGGCGACGAAACCTTCCTTGATGAAGTAGACGGTGCGCGGGCGCTCGCCCTGGGCGCAGAGGCTCCCGCCCGCTTCGCGGGACGACGGGGTGAAGCGACAGCGTCCGCCCGAGGCGATGCCCAGGGAGCAAGAGGCGCAGTCAGTGACTGGTGCGGTCGTGATCATGGGCGGCTCCTTGATTGACGCTCGTCTAGATGCATGACTCAGGCCCGGGATATTCCGGGGTTTTGCTGCAGACTCTGCGTATTGCGTCGGGTCAAGTCACGAGGCACGCAAGGGTTGCGGAAATCGCCAGACACCGGATGGCATGGGATGGCATCATCCGCACGTGGACCGGATCGAACCACATCGACGCAAGGTGATCGAAGCGATCGAACCGATCGAATCGGAGTCGATCGTTCTCTCCCTTGCCGGGGGAAGGGTCCTCGCCCGGGCGGCGCTGGCCCGGCTGGCGGCTCCTCCATTCGATTGCTCCGCGATGGACGGTTACGCGGTGCGTCACGCCGACGTTGCGGGACCGATCGAACTGGCCCTGCGCCAGGTCCTCTATGCCGGGGACTCCCCGGGCTCTGCCATCGTCGAGGGAGAGGCAGCGCGGATCTTCACGGGCGCTCCGCTGCCTCCTGGCGCGGACGCCGTGGTGCGGGAGGAGTCGGCGGAGTTGCGAGGTGGCAGGGTCTTCCTTCGGCACGAGGCCAGGCGAGGCGAGAACGTCCGGTTTGCCGGGGAGGACGTGGCCCAGGGAGGAGAGGCGCTTCCAGCCGGGGTCCGTGTCGGGCCTCGCCAGCTTGCGCTCCTCGAGGCGGTGGGCTGCCAGACCCTCGTGGCGCACCGACGTCCGCGCATCGCTCTCCTGTCGACAGGAGACGAGGTGGTCCGGGGGCGCACGCCCGACTCGAATGGCGCCGCGCTGGAAGGGCTCTTGAAGGAGGCCTTCGTGGACGTGTGGCGCGGGGTGGTGGCCGACGAGCCCGCCCTGGTTCGTGCCGCGCTGGTGGATGCCGTCTCGCGCGCGGACGCCGTGGTCACCATCGGCGGCGTCTCGGTCGGCGAGAAGGACCTGGTGGCTGGGGCGCTCGTCGCCATGGGCGCGGACGTGCGGGTCCACGGTGTGCCGATGAAGCCGGGCAAACCCTTCCTCTTCGCGCTGGCCGGCCGGAAGCCGGTGTTCGGTCTTCCCGGCAGCCCGTCGGCCTGCCTGGTGGCCTTCGAGGTCTTCGCCCGTCCGGCCATCCTGCGGCTCGCCGGCGCGGCGCGGATCTTCCGGCCGGTGGCCTGGCTGCCGCTCGCGGAGGGGTGCGAGGGGAGGCCCGGCCGGGCTCGATTCCTCTGGGCCGGGCTGGACCCGGACGGAAGGGTGCGGCCGGTCGGGCGGGACGCCGCCCAGGTGCGTGGCCCGGCGCTCGCCCAGGCGCTCCTCAGGATTCCCGAGGGAACCGGCGACGTGCCGGAGGGGGAGCGGGTGGAGACGTGGCTTCTCGGAGAGTGAAAGAGGGAAGGAAACCGACGCTGCGGAGGCCGGTGCCGGTGGTGGCCTTCTCCGGTCCCAGCGGATCGGGAAAGACCACGTTGCTGGTTCGCCTGGTCCGGGTGCTCGGGGCGAGCGGCATCCGCGTGGGGGCCATCAAGCACTCCGGGCATCCCCATGGCTTCGACGTGCCCGGCAAGGACAGCGACCTCCTCCTGCGCGCCGGCGCCCTCGCGGTGGCAGTGCAGGGCCCGGCCCAGCTGGCGGTCTTCGGCCCACCGCGGACGGGAGGCTCGCGGGCGCTGGCCCGCCTCCTGCCGCCAGTCGACCTGGTCCTCGTGGAGGGATGGAGATCCGAGCGCCTCCCGCGCGTCGAGGTTCACCGGCGCTCCGTCGACCGGACCTTCCTCTGCGCCGGCGGCCGACGCTTCATCGCGGTGGTCTCCGACGAGCCGCCCCCCCGGAAGCTTCCGGTCTTCGCGCACGACGAGGTCGATCGGCTGGCCGAATTCCTCCGAGCCCACTTCCGTCTCCGCCGGCGTCCGGCCGGCCCCCGTCGCCCCTCTTCCACGTGAGCGGATGATCGTCCGCTATCTTGACTGAGCCCGGTTCCAGCCCGTAGATTCGGCGCTTCCCGAACCCGCACCTCCGGCCATGCCCTTCGTCGACCAGCCTCCCGACCCGCTTCCGCCGGCGCGCGCGGCCTTCATCGCCCCCGAGACCCGGTGGTACGTGCCCCCCGGCCCGTTCGACCTCGAGTCGGGCACGAGCCTGCCGCAGATCCAGGTCGCGTTCCGGACCTGGGGCAAGCTGTCGCCGGACGGGGACAATGCGGTGGTCGTCTGCCACGCCTTCACCGGATCCGCCGACGTCGATCGCTGGTGGACCGGGATGTTCGGGCCGGGCCGGGCCCTCGACCCCGGTCGCGACTTCGTGGTCTGCGCGAACATCCTGGGAAGCTGCTACGGCACCACCGGGCCGGCTTCCGTGGATCCGTCCACCGGCCGACCCTGGCTGGGCTCCTTCCCGCAAATCACTCTCCGTGACATGGTCCAGGTGCAGGGCGACCTGGTCCGGGCGCTCGGAATCCGCAGCATCCGCAGCGTCATCGGGGGTTCGCTGGGGGGCATGCAGGTGCTGGAGTGGGCCCTGCTCCATCCGGAGATGGTGCGGAGCATCGTGCCCATCGCCAACTCGGCGCGCCACTCGGCATGGGCCATCGGCCTCTCCGAGGCGCAACGGCAGGCCATCGTCGCCGACCCGCGATGGGCCGGGGGGCGCTACGACCCGGCCGATCCGCCGGTGGCCGGCCTGGCCGCAGCGCGCATGATGGCGATGTGCACCTACCGCGGCTGGGAGAGCTTCGAGGAGCGCTACAGCCGGCGTTCCCAGGACGCCGACCTCTTCGCCATCGAGAGCTACCTGCGCTACCAGGGCCAGCAGCTCGTGGACCGCTTCGACGCGGCGACCTACCACGCGCTCACCCGGGCCATGGACACCCACGACGTGGCGCGCGGGCGCGGCGACTTCGAGGAGGTGCTGCGGAGCATCCGGCAGCCAGCCCTCGTCGTCACCATCGACACCGACGTGCTCTACCCGCCGGAGGAGCAGCGGGTGATGGCTCGCCACATGCCGGCGGCACGCCTCGCGCGGCTCGACTCGCCACACGGACACGACGGGTTCCTCATCCAGGTGGACGAGCTTTCGGCGATGGTGGCCGAGTTTCGCGACCGGGTGGAGGGGCGGAGCGTGTCGCGCCCTGCATCGCGTCCGGCAGCGGGCCGCGCGGGGATGTCGCTGCTCGTGCTGGGGAAGGGGAAGGTGGGAGCGCCGCTGCTCGATCAGGTGCGCGAGCAGGCAGGCAGCATCGCATCCGACTACGAGATCGTGCTCCGGGTGGTGGGGATTGGCGATCGGCACGGCCTCTGCTTCGACGAGCACGGCCTCGACCTGACGGGCTGGCGGGAGGCGCTCGCCACCGGCCCGGCCACCGGGCCGTTCCGCCTCCCCGGCGCGCTGCCGGTGCTCGACCGCCTGGCGCGCCTGCCCGGGGCGGTCCTCGTCGACCTCACCGCCGACGAGGCCCTCCTGCCCGTCTACGAGGAGGCCTTCCGGCGGGGGATCCACGTCGTCGGTGCGAACAAGCTGCCGCTCGCGGCGCTCACCGCCGACCGGGACCGGTTGGCCGCGGCGCGGCGGAGCGCCCACGTCCACTTCCACTACGAGACCTCGGTGGGAGCGAGCCTCCCGATTCTCGGCACGCTGCGAAACCTGGTGCGCACCGGCGACCGGGTGCTGTCGGTGGAGGGGTCGCTCTCCGGCACGGCCGGGTACCTCCTGACCGAGGCAGAGAAGGGGACGCCGTTGTCGCTCGCGGTCCGCTGGGCCCGCGAGCTGGGTTACACGGAGGAGAACCCCCGCGACGACCTGACCGGGCTCGATTCGGCCCGCAAGGCGGTGATCCTGGCGCGGGAGCTGGGAATGAAGCTCGACGTCTCCGACGTGCTCCTCGAGCCTCTCCTGCCGCCGGAGATCACCGGCGCCAGGACGCACGCCGAGATGGTCGAGGCCTTGCGGAGTCACGACAGGGCCTTCTCCGACCGCATCCGGCAGGCCCGGATGCGCGGAAGGGCGCTTCGGTACCTCGTCCACGTCGACGCAGGGTCCGGCAGGGTTCGCGTTGGTCCCGAGGAGGTCGGACCGGACCACCGTGCAGCGCGGCTCCGCGACGTCGAGGCCTACGTGGCCGCGACCACGGCGCGCCGCTCGGGTTCGCCGCTGGTCGTCCAGGGAGCGGGCGTGGGCGGGGCGCTCACCGCGGGCGGCGTGCTGACCGACGTCCTGCGGGTGGCCTCGGCCCTGGGCGTGCGCGCCAGCTGGAGCGGTTGAGCGGGAGCCCGGGCAATCCAGGCGACGTCGTGCTATCTCCACGAGCGGGAGGAGATCCGCGCATGCCCGCAATGCCGCTGCCCATCGCCAAGGGGAACGAGACCCTGTCCTTGCTCCCGGGGATGACGAACCGGCACGGCCTGGTGGCCGGAGCCACCGGGACCGGGAAGACCATCACGCTCCGTGTACTGGCCGAGCGGCTTTCCCGCATCGGCGTCCCGGTGTTCCTCGCCGACGTGAAGGGCGACCTCTCCGGCATGGCGCTTGCGGCCGAGCCCGACGAGAAGATGCTCGAGCGGGTCAAGCGACTCGGCGTGACGCTCGAGCCTTCGGGCGCGCCGGTGGTCTTCTGGGACGTCTTCGGCGAGCAGGGGCACCCGCTCCGGGCCACGGTCTCCGAGATGGGTCCGGTCCTGCTCTCGCGGATGCTCGATCTGAACGACGTCCAGGAGGGCGTGCTCTCCCTCGCCTTCAAGATCGCCGACGACGACGGGCTCCTGCTTCTCGACCTGAAGGACCTCCGGGCCCTGCTCCAGCACGTGGCGGAGCGGGCCAGCGAGCTCCAGAAGAGCCACGGCAACGTATCGCCCGCGAGCGTCGGGGCCATCCAGCGCCAGCTGCTGGTGCTGGAGCAGCAGGGAGGCGAGAAGTTCTTCGGCGAGCCGGCGCTCGACCTGAACGACCTGCTCGAGGTGGACGGACGCGGCGAGGGGATCGTGAACGTGCTGGCGGCCGACAAGCTTCTCCAGTCGCCCCGTCTCTACTCCACCTTCCTGCTCTGGCTGCTCTCCGAGCTCTACGAGCACCTGCCAGAGCTGGGAGACCCGGAGAAGCCTCGCCTCGTCTTCTTCTTCGACGAGGCGCACCTGCTCTTCCGCGACGCGCCCAAGCCGCTCCTCGAGAAGGTGGAGCAGGTGGTTCGCCTGGTGCGGTCCAAGGGGGTCGGGGTCTTCTTCGTCACCCAGAATCCGCTCGACGTGCCGGAGACGGTGCTCGGTCAGCTCGGCAACCGGGTGCAGCACGCGCTGCGCGCCTTCACGCCACGCGACCAGAAAGCGGTCCGGACCGCCGCCGAGACCTTCCGGCAGAATCCAGGGCTCGACGCGGCTGCAGCCATCACCGAGCTCGGGGTCGGTGAGGCGCTGGTCTCGCTTCTCGACGGGAAGGGAACGCCGGCCCCGGTCGACCGGGCCTTCGTGCTGCCGCCGCGGTCCCGCCTGGCTCCGCTCTCGGTCGAGGAGCGGAAGCGGGTGATGAAGGCCTCGCAGGTGAAGGGCAAATACGACGAGACCGTGGATTGCGAATCGGCCTACGAGCGGCTTCAGGCCCGGGCGGCCGAGAGGTCCGCCGAGGCCCCGCGGCCGGTGGGCCGGGGGCGCGCCGTCGAGCCCCGCAGCGAGGTCGCCGACACGCTCGGCGCGATGGCCAAGAGCGTGGCGCGATCGGCCGGAACCCAGATCGGGCGGGAACTCGTGCGCGGGATCCTCGGCAGCCTCTTCGGTTCCGGGCACCGACGATGAGTAGCGGCGCCCCCATCCTCATCGGCGTATCCTCCTGTCTCCTGGGCCAGGGCGTCCGCTACGACTCCGGCCACAAGAAGGACGCCTTCGTCACCGGATCGCTGGGGCGCTTCGTCGAGTTCGTGCCGGTGTGTCCGGAGGTCGAGGTGGGCATGAGCATCCCACGCCCCACCATCCGTCTGGAGAGGCGGGGCGAGGCGATCCACCTCGTCGATCCCAAGAACGGCATCGATCACACCGACGCCATGCGACGCTACTCGGAGCGGCGCGTGGCCGAGGTCGAGAAGCTGGACCTGTGCGGCTGGATCCTCAAGAAGGACTCCCCGAGCTGCGGCATGGAGCGGGTGCGTGTGTACGCGAAGGGTGCCCCCACGAAGTCGGGGAAGGGGCTCTTCGCAGAAGCCCTGATGGCGCGGATGCCGCTTCTCCCGGTCGAGGAGGAGGGGCGCCTCAACGACCCGGAGCTGCGCGAGAACTTCGTCGAGCGGGTCTTCGCCTACCGCCGCCTCAAGGACTTCTTCCGCGGCCGCTGGACCGTCGGTGAACTGGTTCGCTTTCACACCGCCGAGAAGCTTCTCCTGCTCGCCCACGACCCGGAGGGCTACCGGCAGCTGGGGCGGATCGTCGCGAAGGCGAAGGAGAGCTCCCCGCGACGAGCTTCGCGCCCGCTACGGAGAGATCTTCATGCGGGCCATGGCCAAGCCGGCCACGCCCGGCAAGCAGACCAACGTGCTCCAGCACATGGCCGGCTACTTCAAGGACTCGCTGCCCGAGGACGAGAAGGCGGAGCTCCACGACGCGATCCGGGACTACGGACGCAGGCTCGTCCCGCTGGTCGTTCCTCTCACGCTGATTCGCCACCACGTCCGCAAGCTCCGGGTGGCGTACCTCGAGGGGCAGACGCACCTCGCGCCGCACCCCAAGGAACTGATGCTCCGCAACCACGTGTAGGCGCGGCTACGCCCCGGGCACCCCGGGCTGCCGGCCGAAACGGCGCAGGTACTCCCGGAGATGGAGCTTCCGGACCGTGTTCTCCGAGGTCATGTAGCGGACGGTGCCGAAGACGGGGCGCTCCGGCCCCCAGGGGCGATCGTAACGGCCCAGGCACCAGAAGATCCCGGAGGCCGAGTTGGGGTCGCGGCCGTCGAGAGCCCAGCGGTCGTTGAGGTGGAGCATGGTGGCGAGCGCTTCCCGAGGCGACGCCGACCACTGGAGGATCTTCTTTCCCCAGAGCATGCGCAGGTAGTTGTGGATCCGCCCCCGCTCCCGCAGCTCTCGCTGGGCGGCGTTCCATACGTCGTCATGTGTCGCTGCTCGCTCGAGCGTGTCCCGGTCGTAGAGCGGGTCGCGGAGGTCGCCGGCGTGGGTCTCGAGCGACCGGATGGCCCAGGGGGGCAACGTGTCGAAGTCGTGGGCGGCCTGGGGGCGGCGGGAGAGCATGTTGAAACCCAGCTCCCGCCAGGTGACGAGCTCGTCGAGGAAGGCCTCGGCCTCCGGGCTCATTCCCCAGAATCCCTCCTTCTTGCCACTCCAGTCGGTTCCGATGCGGGAGGGCTTCCAGCCTTCCCGCCGGGCCACCGCGCGGAAGACCTCGTGCGCCGAGACATGGCCGAAGTGGAGCCACGGCGAGAGGCCGCTGGACGCGTCGGAGTCGGGGTGGCTTCGATCCGCATAGCGCGCCAGCCGCTCCGAGAGGAAGGCGTCCAGGACGGCCCGGCCGGGCCGGCTGCCTCCGATCGAGCCGGGGACCGGCGCGACGTGGTGGTCGATGGGGAGCGAGCCGAGCGCGGCGGGACCGGCACCGAGCATCTCCGGCGTGGCTCGCGGCCACCGGGACGCCACCTCGTCGGGTACCGACCCTCCCGCGACGCCAGGCGCGTCGAGGGGATCGGTCGACGGGAAGGCGTGCAGGCGATCGGGTAGTTCCCGCTGAAGGAAGCGGCGGAAGGCGTGCGCGGTCGGAAAGGTCGTGGTCGCCGCGCGAACGGGAAGGAGTCCGTTCGAGTCGACCGCCTCCATCCTCACGGGGATTCCCGGCGCGGCCGCGGCCAGCATCCGTGGGAGGAAGAAGGTCGGGGAATCGTCCGCCACCACGACGCAGGCGCGCATGGCGAGCGCCGCCAGGAGCCCGCGCGCCGTCTCCCGGTGCCGGTTCGACGTACGGGTGGTAGCCGATACCGGCGTCGGCGTAGGCCCGGGCGGCCTCGGCCATGCCCTGAAGCACGAAGGCGTGGAGCCGGTCGCTGGCGTGGGGGTATCCGGCCCGGAGCGCCTCCAGCACCAGGACGGGACGCGATAGCTCCCGCGACCACTCCACCGCACGGTCGAGCGCGAAGTTCCAGCCCGTCCGGCGAAAGGCCGTGACCCAGAGCAGCACGTAGGCGCCTTCCCGGCGCACCGGTGCCTCGTTCAGCACCCGGACCCGTTCCGGGGGAACGTGGATCACGGGAGAGCCTCCGGCACCGCAGGCATGCCCGGAGCGCCCAGGGACCGCGCGCGCTCCGCCACGCGCCGGACCAGGTTCCGGAAGATGGCTGCGTGGACGGGATAGAGGGCGTACCAGTAGAGGTGGCCGGCC
>CAVOWI010000011.1:0-6936 GCA_963700085.1 uncultured delta proteobacterium | reverse complement strand
ACCGGGCTCGCGGAGACGGTAGCCTGGTACGAGAGGAACCGCACGACATGAAGAAAGCGCTCATCACCGGCATCACCGGGCAGGACGGCAGCTACCTGGCCGAGCTGCTCCTCGAGAAGGGCTACGAGGTCCACGGCGTCATCCGCCGGGCCTCCACCTTCAACACGGGGCGGATGGACCACATCTACCCGGACCCGCACCTGCCGGGGACGCACCTCTTCCTGCACTACGGCGATCTCAACGACGCCTCGTCGATGAACGCCATCCTGCGCAAGGTGCGGCCCGACGAGATCTACAACCTGGGCGCGCAGAGCCACGTGCGGGTCTCCTTCGACGTGCCGGAGTACACGGGCGAGGTGACGGGCCTCGGCACGGTGCGGCTCCTCGAGGCGGTGCGCGACACCGGGCTCGAGAACACGCGCATCTACCAGGCCTCGTCGTCGGAGATGTTCGGCGCGTCGCCGCCGCCGCAGGGCGAGAAGACGCCGTTCTACCCGCGGAGCCCCTACGGGTGCGCCAAGGTCTACTCGTACTGGATCTCGGTGAACTACCGGGAGTCCTACGGGATGCACGTGTCGAACGGCATCCTTTTCAACCACGAGTCGCCACGTCGCGGAGAGACCTTCGTGACACGGAAGGTGACGCGCGCGGCGGCCCGCATCAAGCTCGGGCTGCAGAAGAAGCTCTACCTGGGCAACCTCGAGGCGAAGCGCGACTGGGGCTACGCGAAGGACTACGTCGAGGCCATGTGGCTCATGGTGCAGCAGCCCGAACCCGACGACTACGTCGTCGCGACGGGGGTGGCCCACAGCGTTCGCGAGCTGTGCGAGCGGGCCTTCGGACAGGTGGGGCTGGAGTACCAGGACTTCGTGGAGATCGACCCGCGGTACTACCGGCCGACCGAGGTGGACTACCTGCTCGGCGACCCGTCGAAGGCGACGAAGGCGCTGGGCTGGAAGGCGAAGACGAGCTTCGCCGAGCTGGTGAAGATCATGATGGATGGCGACATGGAGCTGGCCAGGCGGGAGCAGCGGGCCGGCGGGCCGGCCGCGGGAGTCAACGGGTCGGGGGGGTAGTCCTAGAAGAACACCGCCACCCGTCCCCCTGCGCCGCCGGCGGTCCAGCCCTTCCCGGCCTCGAGCCGGCCGTTCACCCCCACCTCGCCGATGCCGACCCTCCAGGTGGCCTGCAGGTCGAAGCCGCCGCTCGAGCCGGTGTAGGGCGCGTAGAGGTTTCCGGAGAAGCGGTCGCGAAGGAAGGCGTCCCCGCGGATGAGCAGCCGGGCGTCGAGGAGATCGGCCGCGGCGTAGAGGAAGAGCTCGCGGCCGTTGCCGCCCATGCGGTGGCCGAGCGGCGGGTCGCCCACGGTCCAGCTGTAGGGGTGCGTGTACCAGTTGAGCGGTAGCCCGGCGAGCGGCAGAAGGCCTCCCGCGTCCTTTCCTTGCAGATCTCCCCGAAGAAGCTCGCCTCCATGCCGATCGAGACCTCGGGGGCAAACGGCAGCGAGGGGATGAGGAAGCCGGCGTCGATCCCGGGCGCCTGCAGCCAGGCCCCGCCGTTGTCGTCGCCGCCCCAGTCGAGATACACGGTGAGTGGAACCCAGGACTCGGTGGGCAGCCGCCAGCGCCCCGAGAACGAGAAGACGTTGTTCTCCGAGCCGTTGCCCCGGTAGGTGATCACGTGGAGGAAGTCGCTGAACGTGAACGGGCTGCCGGTGAGCGTCTCCCAGGTGGACCCGCCCATCATGATCCCGCTCTGCAGCGCGAAGGTGAGGCGCGGCACCGGCTGGTACTGGAGCGACCACTCCCAGAGGAGCGTGTTGGCGGCGTGATGGGGCGAGCCCAGGAGCGAGAGCGACAGGTCGAAGGTGAGCAGGCCGATGTAGATGTCCACCGGCCGGTAGATCTGGAAGGCCACCCGGTCTCGCAGCGCCTCCCCGCCGAGCACCACGCTGCCGCCGGGGGAGGCGAATCCGGTCTGGCCGGGGGCGCGCCCGGCCGAGAGGGACACCGGGCCGATGCCGGTCACGAGCTCGCCGGCCCACTTCACCTGCCAGGTCGTGCCCGCGGGCGCGACGAGCAGCGCCAGGTTGTCGGAGAGCGCGCCGGCCACCTGGGCGGCCACGAACGGCGTCGAGTCGTTCGGCGGGGTGAGCGACCAGGCGGCGGGAGGGACGGCCGCTGGCGCGGGCGTGACGCCGTCGTACTGGTATCCGGCCGAGGCCTGCCCGCCCAGGAAGCGAAGCAGCCCCTTCTCGTCGATGCCGCGCCACTCCTGCTGGAACTTCTCCTTCCAGCCCCGGGCCAGCGCGGCCATGGCCGGGCGCTCCTTCTCGGCGCGACGCGCGCCCTCGTCGAGCGCGGCCCAGACCATGTACATGGGCGCCGCCTGGTTGGCGGGCAAGTACCCGGTGACGAGCCCCACGCCGTCGAGGCGCGTGGCGGCACGGACGGCCCAGTGCTGGGGCGGCAAGAGCGGGGAGACGCCGTACTTCGGGAGATCCTCGGCGAGGGCTGGCGAGGCGACCGGCGCGGCGGCAAGGGCGGCCAGCGCGAGGAGCAAGGGCAGGAGCAGGGAGGGCAGCCCCTGGAACGGTCGCCAGGTGGTCGTGCTGGTGGTCGTGCCGGTGGTCATGCCCGGTTCGCGCCCCTCGGGAAGACCGCCGACGCGGCCGAGAGGGCGAAGAGCAGCGCGGCGGCGAGCGACAGGGCGCCGCTCAGGCTGCTGAAGCCCAGGAAGGCCACCAGCACCGCCCCCACCGCGATGGCGACGCCGTCGAGGAGGCCGGAGCGGCTCCTCCCGAAGAGCAGGAATCCCTGGAGCAGCAGGACGCCCGCGGCCAGCACCAGGTGCACGCCGCGCCGGTGGAGCGCGTCCTGGACGAGGTCGAGGTTGCCCACCGCCACCGCGATGGCGAGCAGCACCGCGCCGATCGCCAGCACGAGCACGCCGCCGGCCGCCGCGTCCTTCACCCGGCGTGCCTCCTCGCGAAACTCCTTCGTGTGCAGGTCGACGAGGGCCTCGAGGGCGCTGTTGCCCATCTCGGCGGCCACCACCAGCATCACGGCCAGCACGAGCGCCAGGCGGGCCGGGAGCGGCAGCGCCAGCTCGGCGCCGGCCAACCCGACGGCGGTGCCGGAGAGCACGTGGATCTTCATGTTCCGCTCGCGGGCGGTGACCTCGACGAGTCCGCGAAGCGCGTGGCCGAAGCTCGCGACGAGTCCGGTGGGCATGGGCGGGCTATCCTACCAGCCGGGCGCGGAGACGGTATCGTGCGCCGCGGGTGGTGCCGGTCCGCGCCAGGAACGGCGCCGTCGCGAGGTCGCGGGTCGCCTGTCTTCGCGAAGCTCGCCCGCGGAGCGCCTCCAGGTAGTCGCCCAGGGTGAAGTCGCCGGGGCGCTCGGCGAGCCGGCGCAACATGTTCATCCGCTGCTGACGCGCCAGCGTGCCGTGGGCCGGGGAGCCCAGTTCCTTGGAGATGGGCTCCTCGCGGGACATGTACCCCCAGCGCAGGTACTCGGCGAGCGACTCCTCGGCGTCGCGGCGAGCGAGCGGGCCGGCGAAGGCCCGTGTGCCCAGGAAGAAGCGCTCGTTGCGGGCGGGCCTGACGTTGGCGAGCACGAAGGCTGCCACGGCGTCCAGTTCGGCGGAGCCCGCGACGAGCCGTGCGAACTCGAAGGCGACGCCGAGCGTGGCGGGCCAGCGAGCGCTGGCGAGCTCGCGTCGGAGCTTGAGCGGGTCGAACCGGTCGTAGTGACGGGCGAGCAATTCCACGATCACCCAGAGCAGGCGCGGGTCCTGTCGCGATGTCTGTGCCGCCAGCACGAGCAGTGGCTCCGGCGCGGGCTTCCCGAAACGCCACGGGACCCGCTTCCCCTCCACCCTCGCGCCGATGGCCTCGAGCTCGGCGTAGAGGCGCGGCAGCTCGTCTTCCCGGAGGGGGACCTTGCCCGGAGGGCTCATGCGCCGCCTCCCAGGTCGTCGAGGAAGTCGCCGGCCTCCCTCGCCCCCTGGACGCCCTTCTCGATCAGTTGCTGGATGCGCCCGTCGACGAGGACGAGGTCGGGCCCCTTCCTGAGCAGGGCCCGGGCGTGGCCGATGTCCTTCTCGCGTCCGGCGAAGCACTTCATGATGAGCAGGTCCTCCACGCCGAGCGCCATCACCCGGAGCCGCTCGCCGGCGAACACCTCCTTGAGGCGGGAGCCGTAGTCGGACGGGAGGACGTGGGTGTAGGTCTCGAAGTAGGGGTTCATCCAGTCGGAGGAGAACCCCAGCTCCCGCGCCACCTCCCGCACCGCGGGCGCCAGGTCGTCGAGGTGACCCGTCGCCGTGTAGGCGTCGACGTCCCGGGTCCGGACGGGCAGGCCGTAGGCGAGCATCATCGCCGTCCCGCCTCCGACGATCAGGGTGACCGGCGCCTCGATCCGGGCGTCGAGCGCCCGGAAGGCCTTCCGGAGGGAGGGCGGATCGAGGTAGGGATGGTCAACCATTTGCGCCACGATTATACTCTGGCCTGTTCATGGCGCAATAGACCGGAGGCATCGACATGGAAGGCCGCCTGGAACTGGACACCATCGACGCACCCTCGCTGCGCGGCAACCCGCTCGGCGACCCGTCGCGCCGCCCCATCTACCTGTACCGGCCGCCGGGCCATCGCCCCGGCCTCCCCGCCGTCTTCTTCCTGCACGGGTTCACCGGCAGTGCCCACTCCTGGACGGGCTTCCCCGGCTTCGGTCTCACCGTGCCGGAGCGGCTCGACCGGCTCATCGCCTCCGGCGCCGTGCCTCCGGCGGTCGGCGTCTTCGTCGACGGCTGGACCGCGCTCGGCGGCAGCCAGTGGGTGAACAGCCCGGCCATCGGGAACTACCGCGACTACGTGGCCCGGGACGTCGTGGCCTTCGTCGAGGCGAGGCTCGGCACCCTCCCCGGCCCCGAGGCCCGGGCGGTGGTGGGCAAGTCGTCCGGGGGTTACGGGGCGCTGGTGATGGGGCGTCACCACCCGGACGTCTTCGGCCACGTGGCCTCCCACGCCGGAGACGCCGGCTTCGAGTACTGCTACCTGCCCGACTTCCCGCGCACCGCCGGCGCGCTGCTCGACACCGACGCCGCCACCTGGCTCGACGACCTGCGCCGACGCGCCCGCGAGACCAAGATGCGCGGCGACGACCACGGGCCGCTCAACATCCTCGCCATGGCCGCGGCCTACTCCCCGCGGGCCGGCGCATCCGCGGGCCTGGAGCTCCCCTTCGACCCGGAGACGGCCCGGCTTCGCCCCGAGGTCTGGGAGCGCTGGCTCGCCCACGATCCGGTCCGCTTCGTCCCCGCGTCGATCGAGGCGTTCCGGAGGCTCCGGAGCGTCTTCCTCGACTGCGGCACGCACGACGAGTTCAACCTTCGCTGGGGAGCCCGCATGGTCCTCGAGTCGCTGATGGCCGGCGGGGTGGAGGTCGTCCACGAGGAGTTCGACGACAACCACCGGGACACGAACTATCGCTACGACCGTTCGCTCTCCTACCTGCTTCCCAGGCTGGCGCGCGACTGACCCGGCGGGGGGTGGCCAGGTGCCTGCCGCTTGCCAAGCCTCTCCTCGTGCTTACGTTCCCTGTCGTGCGTTCCGATCGCGAATCCATCCCGGCTGCCGCCGACATCCACGAGTTCGTGGTCGCCGGTGGCTGCGCCGTGTGCGAGGGGCCCCTGTCGGTGCGGGCCACCCCGGGCACGATGCGTGGCTACTGCGCCCGCTGCTCCTGGATCTCGCGTCCGATCGTCTGGCAGGGGAATGGCCAGGTCTCCATCGCCTTCCCCCCGCTCGCCAGCGCGTAGCGCGCCAGCGCCCCATCACCGACGCGCCGGGCGGCCGCCCGGGCGTTATATTGCCGCGCACATGTCCCTCACCGTGCAATCCGGCGCCACCCTCCCCTTCGAACGCTTCTGGAAGTGGCTGAAGCACCATCCCAACTGCATCCTGCGGGCGGGCACGACCGACGTCTGGCTCTACGACCAGGACGACCTCCACTGGCACCTGGAGGAGAACCCGGACCGCAACCCGTCGGTGCAGCTGGTTCGCGGCAAGCAGGTCCTGGCCGAGATTGTCCTCGAGGTCCGCGAGGTGGTCTTCGTGCAGTCCACCCTCGACTCGGAGGAGGACGGCGAGCGCCACTTCCTCTTCGAGGTGGTGGGCGGCGACCGGACCGAGCCCTACGCGGTCTACCACTTCCTCGTGGCCCACGGCTTCGAGGAGGAACCGCACCAGCAGGGCGGCCTGAAGCACTAGCAGGCTGTTGAGAAAGTCGGTCCGAAGGATCGACAGGGTCTGGAAGGCATGATCTGGTTCCGCGTAAGGAGGTCGACGTGCGCGGAACCGACAAGCAGCAGGTGTCGATGTTGAGCCTGGTGACGCCGGACAAGCGTGTGCCGGCGGGTCATCCCCTTCGGAAGGTGAAGGTCCTGGCCGACCAGGCGCTGGCGGCGCTGTCGCCGACCTTCGACGAGATGTACAGCAAGAAGGGTCGGCCCTCGATCCCGCCCGAGCGCCTGCTCAAGGCGACGCTGCTGATGGCGTTCCACAGCATTCGCAGCGAGCGGCTGTTCTGCGAGCAGCTCGACTACAACCTGCTCTTCCGCTGGTTCCTCGACATGGACATGGTCGAGGAGAGCTTCGACCACTCGACCTTCTCGCAGAATCGACGGCGGCTGCTGGATCACGACGTGGCGGCGAAGTTCCTCGGCGAGGTGGTGAGGGCGGCGAAGGAGGCCACGCTGATGAGCGACGACCACTTCACGGTGGACGGCACGCTCATCGAGGCGTGGGCGTCGCTGAAGAGCTTCCGGCCCAAGGACGAGAAGCCCTCCGACCGGCCCCCGCCGGACGACCCGGGCAATCCGACCGTGAACTTCCACGGGCAGAAGCGCAGCAACGACACGCACGAGTCGACG
>CAVOWI010000010.1:0-184006 GCA_963700085.1 uncultured delta proteobacterium | reverse complement strand
CCCCCCCTCGACCCCGTGACGGGTCGACCGACAAGGGAAACCCGACCGGCGGCTGCTGAGCTTCAGGCTGCCGAGGCGATCGCGCGGGTTCCGCGGCACCGGCTCAGCGCATGATCCGCCCGCTCCACGCGTCGGGCGGCGGGACTTCCCTTCGCATGGGTTCCGGGTGCCACCCCACGAAGGTCATGATGAGGCCAAACCCCACCACGTAGGCCACGATGATCGGCCAGCCGTGGCGAACCCACTTCACCGCCGACTTGGCCTCCGGGTACATGTTGGAGAGCGCCACGCCCGCCGAGGATCCGAACCAGACCATCGATCCACCGAAGCCCACCGCGTAGGCGAGCATGCCCCAGTCGTAGCCCCCCTGCTTGATGGCGAGCGCGGTGAGCGGGATGTTGTCGAAGACCGCCGAGAGGAACCCCAGGCCAAACGTGGTGGACCAGGAGGCGACCGGCAGGCTCTCGACCGGCATCATCGAGGCGCAGACCACGAGCGAGAGCAGGAAGAGCGTGCCCTTGAAGGTCTCGGGCAGCACCTCCCAGTCGTGTCGCCTCACCTTCACCGTCAGGAGCAGCGCGACCCAGACCGCGGCGCCGATGAACGGGAAGTGATCGGCGGCGGACGGGAAGCGCAGGTTCAGCACGACGTTGGTGACGATGGCGAAGACCAGCATCAGCCCCACGATGAAGATTCGCCGCCAGTCCACGTGGGTGTGGGCGTGGGCGTCCTTCAGGATGGGGGAGTACCTGTGCTGCCAGATGGAGGCCGGGATCCCGGCAGATCACGAGCGCCCCGGCCGAGGCCACGTAGGCGTCGAGCACCTGGACCGGCGACACGCCCGCGATCCACATCATGGTGGTGGTGGTGTCCCCCACCACGCTTCCCGCCCCGCCGGCGTTGGAGGCCGCCACGATGGCGGCCAGGTATCCGATGTGCACCTTGGCCCGGAAGAGCTGGTGGGCCATGGCGCCGCCGATGAGCGCGGCGGCGATGTTGTCGAGGAAGCTCGACAGCACGAAGACCATCACCAGCATGACGAACGCGCCCTTCCAGTCGTCGGGAAGGTACTTCGGCAGGATCACCGGCACGTGGCTCTTCTCGAAGTGGCGCGAGAGGAGCGCGAACCCCATGAGCAGGCCGAAGAGGTTGGCGAGCGTGACCCACTCGTGCCCGAGGTGCGTGGCGAAGCCCATCACGCCAGGCCCGGACTTGAATCCGGCGAAGAGGATCTTGAAGAGCGAGATGGTGACGAGCCCGGTCAGCGCCACACCCAGCGTGTGGGCGTGGAAGATCGCCACGCCGAGCAGCGTCAGGGCGAAGAGGAAGAACTCGATGGGGATGCCGAAGAGCATGGGGGCGGACTAGACCACACCCGGGGCCGTGTCGTCATCGGGGGGGGCGTCATCGGAGGCGCCGCGAGCGGACCCCAGGACTGCGGCCGAGGCGTTCGCCGCCTGGGCGGCGGTGGGGCGGATGAGCGTCACCGTGCAGGGCGCCTCCCCCACCAGCTTGGTGGCGAAGGTCCCCCAGACCGTCGCCAGCGGCAGGCCCGGAGGTGCCGAGCCGGTGACGATGTGGTCCACCCCGTTCGCGCGGGCGTATTCGATCAGGGTGGCGGCGGCGTCGCCGCCCTCGAGCACGTGGAAGGAGACCTTTCCGATCGGCAACTGCAGCGGCTCGGCCCAGTGCTTGAGCAGCACGAGGTGCTTGATGCGCTGGGTGGTGGCGATGTCGTCGTCCGACTCGGACCCGACGTCGGACGAGGGAGGGATGACGGTGACCACCGCCAGCCGGACCTGGGTGTCCCCGGACATGAGCTTCGCCACCACGGCCCGCTCCAGCTGGAAGAGGACGTCGTTCCCGTGGCGGGTGGCCACCGCCGCGAGCACGATGGGGGAGCTGGCGAGGTGCGCGGAGGGGCGGACCTGGCTCGACGGCTCCATCCCGATCGCCTTCACCCATCGTCGAAAGCGGGTGGCGATGCCGGCGCCCCTCATGCGGCGGCCTCGGTCGGTCACCGTCACCTGGTCGGGGTGGGTGAGGTCGAAGGCGACCAGCGCGGCCGAGCTGTAGCGGTTGTCGGCGCCGGGCTCCAGGCAGTGAAGGACGACCTCCTGGAGCCACTCCGGAACGGCCGGATTCCGGGCCCGGGGCGGTACCGGCTCCTGGTAGAGGCGCCGCCGCAGCCCCGACGGGGAACCTGGCGAGCCGAAGGGCATCACCCCTGTGGCCAGCTCGTAGAGGACCACGCCGAGCGAGAAGATGTCGCTGCGCGGGTCGGTGCGATCGCCCAGGACCTGCTCCGGCGAGATGTAGGGCGCCGAGCCCACCGGGCGCTGGATTTCCTCGGCCAGCAGGTCCGGGTAGTGGGCGTGGGTCGCGAGGCCGAAGTCGATGAGGACCGCCTCGCCCCCGGGCCGGACGATCACGTTGGACGGCTTCACGTCGAGGTGGATCACCTCCTGCTGGTGGAGGCCGTGGAGCGCGGTGGCGAGCGCGGCTCCCAGGAGCGCCACCTCCTCCGGCGCGATGGGGGCCCGCTCGACCCAGTCCTTGAGCAGCGTCCCCTCGACGAACTCCATCGCCAGATACGGCTCGGTGGCCAGGTCCCCCGCGCCCACGTAGCGAGGCGCGTGGGGCCCGCGCATCACCGACATCACCGTCTGCTCCTGCTCGTAGGTGGTGATGGTCTCGCCCGGCTCTCCGTAGCCGAGCCGGGGGACCTTCATCACGACCGGGAAGCCGGGGTCCACATCGGGGGTGACGCGGTAGATCACGCCCATTCCCCCGCTGTGGATCCGCTCCTCGATGAGGTATCCATCGATCCGTTCGCCCACGTCGGGAAGGTGAGCCATCGGTCACTCCCCCTTCTGAAGCCTGGCCGCCAGCCGTTCGGGCAGGCCGGCGGCGAGGATCTTGCGCGCCGCGCCGGACCAATCGTAGGGGACGCGATGAAAGGTCAGCGTCCGCCGCTCGAGATCGAACATCGCATAGCAGGCGGCCGTGTTTCCGTCCCTGGGCTGCCCCACGCTCCCGACCACGGCCAGCCAGCGGCGGTGGTTCGGCACCGGGATGGCCACGCCGGGCACCGGCTTGAACGGAATAGGTCGCGCGCCCGCGCTCTGGAAGTAGAGCACCGGCTCGTGGACGTGCCCGCAGAAGACGTAGGTCGCGCCGCCAGAAGCCTGGAGCGAGCCGGCGGCCGCGCGTGGATCGGTGATGTAGGTGAACTCCTCGGGCGCCGAGGCGCTGCCGTGGACGAAGAGCACGTCGTCCCGGCGGACGGTGAGCGGAAGGCCGGCGAGAAAGACCCTCTGCCGCGGGGAGAGCTGGATGCGGGTCCATGCGGCGGCCGTGGCGGCAGCGGCGTTCATGCCCACGGACTTCTCCTCGTCGACCACCGCCTCGTCGTGGTTTCCGCGCACCACTGCGGCCCCGTCGCGGGCGTACCCCTCGACGATCTCCACCACCGCTCGGGATCGGCCCCGTACCCCACCAGGTCCCCGAGGAACGCGAACCCGTCGGCGCCGCCCGCGCGAGCGTGCTCGAGGCAGGCCTGCAGCGCCTCGAGGTTCGAGTGGACGTCGGCGAGGAGCGCGATCTTCACCCCGTTGCCCCCAGACCCCCGGATCACTTCAGCCGCTCGCCCAGGAACTCGATGAGGTCGATCTTGGTGAGGATGCCGGTCACCTTCTCGCCCTCCTTCACCACCGCCACGTTGTCGTCGTTGAAGATGGCGCGGAGCCGGGCGATGGGGGTGTCGAGCGACACCACGCCCTGCAAGGGCTGCACGAGCGGCTCCACCATCTCGGTGAGCCGGTGCTTCCCCTCGATGAGGAAGTTGAGCAGGTCGTACTCGTGGATCATGCCCACGGTGCGCCCCTCGTCGTCGACGACCGGCATCTGCGAGATGTCGTTCGAGCGCATGAGCTTCACCACGGCCTCGACCTTGTCGGTGCGCCGCGCGTGGATGACGCCGCCGCGGCGGCCGCCCAGGATGTCGGCGACGGTGGCGCCGGCCACCGAGTCGCCGCTCTCGACCGGGAAGCCGTTGTCGCGCATCCACTCGTCGGAGAAGAACTTGGAGATGTAGGCCCGCCCGGTGTCGGGCAAGCGGCACCACGATCACCTTGCCCACCCCCATCTCCCGGGCCAGCAGCGCGGCCACGTGCACCGCCGCGCCTGAGCTGCCGCCGGCGAAGATGCCCTCCTCGCGGGCCAGCCGGCGCGCCATGACGAAGGCCTGCGCGTCGGTCACCTGGCGCACGTCGTCCAGGACCGCCAGATCCATGGCGCCGCACATCATGTCCTCGCCGATGCCCTCCACCTTGTAGACCCGCGGCTCGGACATCTTCCCGGTCTTCCACATCGAGTGGTAGATGGAGCCCACCGGATCGACGCCCACGTTGCGGATGGCGGGGTTCTTCTCCTTGAAGAAGCGGCCGCAGCCGGACATCGTCCCGCCCGTGCCGATGCCGGCCACGAAGGCGTCGAGGCGGCCGCCGGTCTGCTCCCAGATCTCCGGCGCGGTGGAGACGTAGTGGGCCTCGACGTTGTCCGGGTTGTGGTACTGGTTCACGTAGAAGCTGTTCGGCGTCTCGGCGGCGATGCGCTTGGCCACCGAGTAGTAGCTCTCCGGCGAGTCGGCCGGGACGTTCGTCGGGGTCACCACCACCTGGGCGCCGAAGGCCTTCAGCGTGTCCTGCTTCTCCTTCGACATCTTGTCCGGAATGGTGAAGATGCAGCGGTATCCCTTCACCGCCGCCGCGACCGCCAGCCCCACCCCGGTGTTCCCGCTGGTGTTCTCGACGATGGTGCCGCCCTTCCGCAGCAGCCCGGCCTTCTCGGCCTTCTCGAGGATGTGGAGGGCCATGCGGTCCTTGATGGAGCCGCCCGGATTCATGTACTCGAGCTTCACCAGCACGGTGGCGGCGCCCGGGGGCACCACCTTGCCGAGCTTCACGAGCGGTGTATGGCCGATGGCGGACAGGACGTCGGCGTGGAAGGCCATGTCGAATCTCCCGGAATGCCAGGTTTGACGGGGGTTCGAGCCTTATAGGACCCGTTCCGACGGGGTGTCAACGCGCCGGCCCGAGAGGCCGGCGAGGAGGAGGCGAAGGGTGATGGAACGCTCGACCGAAGTGGATTCGAGGGTGCGCGGGGCGGTGACCCGGGCCATCGGGAAGGACGCCAGCGGATGGCCGGTGGCGCGGATGGCCGGCCACGCCTCCCTGCGCAGTTACTGGCGGGTGGGCACGCCCCCCGGCTCCCGGGTGGTGATGGTGATGCCGGAGAACGCCCGGTCCGAGGAGGCCACCAGCGGCGCCGCCCCGGTGGAGGACCCGTTCGTGAACGTGCAGCGTTATCTGCGGAAGGCAGGCGTGCGCGTCCCCGCCATCGACGCCTTCTTCGCGCCGGAGGGGCTCATGGTCCTCGAGGACCTGGGCGACGAGATGCTGGAGACGCGGCTGCTGGCCGGAGACCCGGCCGAGCCGCTCTACGAGGCGGCGGTGGATCTGCTTGCCCGGCTGCGGGCCCGCTCCGAGCGCGACCCCGACCCGGACTGCGTGGCCTTCCAGCGCACCTTCGACCGCCTGCTCTACCGCTGGGAGCTCGACCACTTCCGCGAATGGCTGCTCGAATCCTGGAAGGGGTCGACCCTCTCGCCGACCGAACGTCCGGTGGTGGAGCACCAGTTCGACGAGATGGCGGAGGCGCTCGCCGCCGAGCCCACCAGCTTCACCCACCGCGACTACCAGTCGCGGAATCTCATGGTGCTCCCGGGGGGCGAGCAGGCGGTCATCGACTTCCAGGACGCGCTGCTCGGCCCGCGCCAGTACGACCTGGTGGCGCTGCTCCGGGACAGCTACGTCGAGCTCGAACCGGGCCTGGTCGACCGGATGCTGGTCCGCTACCTGGCCCGATTCGAGGCAGAGGGCGGCCCGCGCCTCGACCCGGGGCCGTTTCGCGCCACCTTCGACCTGCTCACCGTGCAGCGCAAGCTGAAGGACGCCGGACGCTTCGTCTTCATCGATCGGGTGAAGGGCAACCCCGGATTCCTGCCGGCCATCCCGGCGTCGCTGCGATACGTCCGCGAGGCGCTGACGCGCCGCCCCGACCTGGAGACGCTGCGGGAGATCCTCTCCCGCCACGTCCCCGAGCTCGGGTAGCCGCAACGTCTTACTCCGCGCCGACGCCGAGGTAGGTGCGCAGCTTCTCTTCCTCGAACATCTCCTGTGCCTTCGGCTCGGGCGTGAGAAGCGAGACCACGATCCCCACCGCGAAGGCGAGGGTCATCGACCAGATGGCCGGGTTCTTCATGGGGAAGATGGCCTTCTCGAACTTGAAGATGCTCACCCAGACCGTGGGGGAGAGCACGATCATCCCGAGCGAGCTGATGGCGCCCACCAGGATCGACCAGACCGCCCCCTGGGTGCTGAACCTCTTCCAGACGATGGACATGAGCAGCGCCGGGAAGTTGGCGCTGGCCGCGATGGCGAAGGCCAGCCCCACCATGAAGGCCACGTTCTGCCCCTTGAAGGCGATGCCCAGCCCGATGGCGCAGACGCCGAAGACGATGGTGGCGATGCGGGCGACCTTCAGCTGGGCCTCCTCGCTGGCCTTGCCGCGCTTGATGACGCTCATGTAGATGTCGTGCGAGAAGGCCGAGGCGCCGGCCAGCGTGAGGCCGGCCACCACCGCCAGGATGGTGGCGAAGGCCACCGCCGAGATGAAGCCCAGGAAGGCCTGGCCGCCCAGCAGCTCCGCCAGGAGCGGGGCCGCCATGTTGCCGCCCGGCGCGATCTTGTTCACCAGGTCGCGCCCGACCAGCACCGCGGCGCCGAAGCCGACGATGGGGATGATCACGTAGAAGTAGCCGATGAGCCCCGTGGCGTAGAGCACCGACTTCCGCGCCGCCTTGGCGTCGGGCACGGTGTAGAAGCGCATGAGGATGTGCGGGAGGCCGAGGAGCCCGAACATGAGCGCCAGCCCCAGCGACACGGCCTCGAGCGGGCTCGAGACGAAGCCTCCGGGTACGAGCGCCGCCTTTCCGTACTTGGCCGAGACCGCACCGTAGAGGTTGGCCGGGCTCCAGCCGAACTTGGAGAGAACGAGGACGGTCAGGATCGTCACGCCGAAGAGAAGCAGCACCGCCTTGATGATCTGCACCCAGGTGGTGGCGAGCATGCCGCCGAAGAGGACGTAGGCGAGCATCACCGAGCCCACGATGATCTCGGCCCATTCGTAGGGGATCCCGAACATGAGCTTGATGAGCTGGCCGGACCCGACCATCTGGGCGATCGTGTAGAAGAGCACGGTGAGGATGCCGCCCACCGCCGCCGCGATGCGGACGGGGCGTTGCTGGAGGCGGAAGGCCACCACGTCGGCGAAGGTGAACTTGCCCAGGTTCCGGAGCGGCTCGGCCACGAGGAACATGAGCGCCGGCCACCCCACCAGCCAGCCGGTGGCGTAGATCATGCCGTCGTAGCCCTGCAGGGCCACCATGCCCGAGATGCCGAGGAACGACGCGGCGGACATGTAGTCGCCGGCCAGCGCGAGCCCGTTCTGGGCCGCCGACACCGAGCGGCCGGCGGCGTAGAACTCGGAGGAGGTCTTGGTGCGCCGCGCCGCCCAGTAGGTGACCACCAGCGTGAGCGCGACGATCAGGAAGAAGAAGAGGATGGACGATACGGTCGGGGAGCCGAGCGAGCTTTGCATGGTGGCGGGATCTCCTAGCGGTGAAGCTCGCCCTTCAGGCGTTCCACTTCGGGGTCATAGGATCGGTTGGCCCAGGCGACGTAGAGGGCGGTGAGAAGCCACGCGAAGACGATGACGCCCACGCCGATGGGAATGGCGAGCGGGGTGTTCTCCGCCACCATCTGCGACACGAAGGCCTTGTCGCCGGCGACCAGCAGGATGAAGCCGTAGTACGAGACGAAGAGCAGCGTGAGGAGCAGCAGGCTGACCGACCAGCGGCGCTTCACCAGTGCCTTGAACTCCGGCGACGCGACCACCTCCGCCGCACTGCGGGTGATGCGCGCCTTCGCGGTCTTCTCCATGGGCCCCTCCAGACTCAAGTGCCTGCCCATAGCAAGGTTCGACGATCGCGAGAAGCGATGTTTTCGCGCACCGGTTGCGCGGAATTCGTTGCCCTCGGGGGGCCAGGAAACACGGGCCGATCCGCACGTTCCGTGCAGTTTGTGCACCCCCCCATCTCCCGTTTTCTCGCGTGCTATCCTGGCTCGCCATGGCCTCGTTCGACCCGGTCGCCTTCCTGAGGTCGACGCCTCCCTTCGACGATCTTCCCGCGCCGCTCTTCGACGAGGCCGCGCGGTCCCTCGGAGATCGGCTTCTTCCCGGCCGGCACCTGGCTGGTGCGCGTGGGAGATCAGCCGCTCGAGCACCTCTGGATCATCCGCATGGGCGTGGTCCGGCTGGAGCGGGGCGGGCAGCCCCTTCAAGTTCTCGAGGAGGGCGAGATCTTCGGCTACACCTCCCTGCTCACCGGGAAGGCCAACATCGACGTCCAGGTGGAGGAGGACCTGCTCGCCTACCGGCTTCCGGCTGGCGACTTCCGCCGGCTCATCGGCGACGCCCGGTTCGCCGCCCACTTCGCGGCTGGACTCGCCGAGCGGCTGCAGGCCAGCCTCCAGCAGGCGCCGCCGGTCGCGTTCCAGCCCGATCTCTCGGTGGAGGTCGGGACGCTGATCGGCCGCCCGGCCGTCTGGGTCGAGGAGGCGTCAACGGTGGGTGAAGCGGCCAAGGTGATGCAGCGCGAGCGGATCTCGTCGGTGCTGGTGCGCTCCGACCCGCCGGGCATCGTCACCGACCGTGACTTTCGCAACCGCGTGCTGGCCGACGGCCTGGGCCACGCCACGCCGGTCGCCGCCGTCCTCTCCCGCCCGCTCAAGACCGTGGAAGCGACCGCCCCCGTCTACGAGGCCTGGCTTCGACTGCTCGAGGCGGGGGTGCACCACCTGGCGGTGACGCGCGACGGCGCCGTGAGCGGCGTCCTCACCTCCTCCGACCTGCTCAAGACCGCACGCGGCCCCATGGGGGTGCTCCGGGAGGTCGAGCGACTGGCCACTCGCCAGAGCCTTCCCCAGTATCCGGGGAGCCTCGTGGAGATGGCGGCCACGCTCCTTCAGGGCGGTCTCGACGCACAGGTCATCGCCGCCTTCGTGGCCCGGCTCGACGACGCGCTGGTGGGGCGAATCCTCCGCTGGGCCGAGGCCGACCTGGGGGAGCCACCGGCGCCCTACGCCTGGATCGCCTTCGGTTCGGAGGGGCGCAGCGAGCAGACGCTCGTCACCCACCAGGACAACGGGCTCGTCTTCGGCGACGAGGGCGCCGGCCGGCAGGACTGGTTCCAGGCCTTCGCCGAGCGCGTCAACGCCGACCTGGTGACCGCCGGTTTCCCGGAGAGCCGGGGGGAGCACCTGGCCCGCCGCCTGCTCGGCACGCGCAGCGAGTGGGTGCGCTTCTTCGAAGCGAGCATCGACGTCCCGCGCGTCTACGACGCGGGGCTCTACGCCGACTTCCGCAGGCTGGGCGGGACCCTCGACCTCTCACCGCTCGACGACGCCCTGGGGCGCGCGGCCTCCGAGCCGCTCTTCCTCCGCTGCCTCGCCCGGGAAGCCTTGCAGTTCGAGCCGCCGCCCGCGCTGCTGCTGCGGCTCACCGGCGCCTTCTCGACGGTCGACCTGCGAAAGCAGGGGCTCTTCCCCGTGGTCTTCCTGGCCCGCTGCTACGCCCTGGAGGTGGGGAGCCGGGCGCGAAGCACGCTCGATCGTCTGGTGGCCGCCCGGGAGGCGGGGCTGCTCGGCGACGAGGCCCACGCCACCGTGCCAGGAGCCTTCCAGTTCCTCCACGGGCTCCGGCTCCGCCTGCAGCTCCGGATGGCCCAGCTGGGCGAGGCGCCGCGGAACGACGTCGCGCTCTCCTCCCTCACCGCCATGGAGCGAACCCGGCTGAAGGACGCCTTCCGCGCCATCCGCAACTGGCAGGAGACGGCCGCCTTCCACTTCCAGACCCGGTTCCTGTGACCCCCTTGCCCTTCCCCTTCCGCTCTCCTCCCTGGGACTCGGTGACCTACTGGTCCATCGACCTGGAGACCGGTGGCTTCGATCCGAAGCGCGACGCCATCCTGGCCGTGGGCATGGTGCCGGTGCGCAAGCGGCATCATCCAGTTGCGAGAGGCCTACCGGACACTGGTGAGGCCCGCCGACGGGCGCAGCATCGACCCCGAGTCGGTGCGCGCCCACCAGCTCGTGTGGGGCGAGGTGCGAGAGGCGCCGCCCCTGCGCGAGGTCCTGGGCGAGATCGACCGCCGGCTGCGCGAGGGCGTCATGCTCGTTCACTACCGGGCCATCGAGCTCGGGTTCCTTCGCCGGGCCTCCAAGCAGAACGGCGTGCGCTGGTCGTCCCCGAAGGTGGTGGACACCTTCGACCTGCTCCGCCGGGTCGCGTCGGTGCGGAGCCCGGACACGCCGCTCGACCGGCTCGCGCTGAACCTATCCGAGGCGCGCCGGGAATACGGATTGCCCGCCTACGAGGCCCACGACGCCCTCACCGACGCAGTGGCCACCGCCGAGCTGTTCCTGGTGCTGCGAAAGACACTGGGCGCGCGCTCGGTGCGAGATCTCCGCTGATTCTGATCTCGATCAATCGCTTGTCTGATCTTGGTCAATTGACGTGATCCCCCAACTCACGGAAAGAAGTCATGCCGCAGTGCGCTATTTCTGCGCAAAGGGACAGGATTGCGCGCACGCCTTGCGGGGCGCGAATCCCATGTGGTACGCGTACTGACCTGTGACGTCCTGAAGACAATTCTCGCGTTCGAAACGGACGCGAAAACCGTCCACGAACCAATGCACCGGCTGCGGTGAAATTGGACCTCCAGAGGGAGAGACATGTCGGACCTGACAGCTGGAACAAAAGGAATCCTACTGGAAGTACAACATCCGCCTCACCACGATCCTGCTCGTCATCTGGTTCGTCGTGACCTTCCTGTTCGGCGGCCTCTGGGCAGCCACGTTGAACGAGACCGTCATCCTGGGCTTCCCGCTCGGGTACTGGGTCGCTGCGCAGGGCGCGCTGGCGGTCTACGTGATCGAGATTCTCGTGTACGCAAGGCTCATGAACGCACTTGACCTCAAGTACGGCATCCACGAGGACGCCTAACCATGAATCTCAATAAAGTCTTCGGCCTCTACACGGTCGGTTTCCTCGCCAGTCACCATCCTCATCGGGATCGCCGAGGCGGTCTTCCACCTCGAGAACCGGATCATCGGCTGGATCTTCATGGCGCTCTCGATGGGCATCTACCTGCTCATCGGCATCGTCACCCGCACCTCCGACGCCGACCAGTACTACGTGGCCGGCCGAGGCGTGCCCGCCCTCTACAACGGCATGGCCACCGGCTCCGACTGGATGTCGGCCGCCTCCTTCATCTCCATGGCCGGCGCGCTGTCGGCGCAGGGCTTCTCCGGCCTGGCCTACGTCATGGGCTGGACGGGCGGCTACCTGCTGCTCGCCGTCTTCCTCGGTCCGTACCTCCGCCAGTTCGGCCAGTACACCATCCCCGACTTCCTGGGCGCCCGCTACAACGGCAACACCCCGCGCATCATCGGCGTCATCGCGGCCATCACGGCGTCCTTCACCTACCTCATCGCACAGGTGACGGGCGTCGGCCTCATCGTCTCCCGCTTCATCGGCCTCGAGTTCAACGTGGGCTGCTTCGTGGGACTCATCGGCGTGCTCTTCTGCTCGGTGCTCGGCGGCATGAAGGCGGTGACCTGGACCCAGGTGGCCCAGTACATCATCCTCATCACCTCGTACCTGGTGCCGGTGGTGGTGCTGTCGTTCAAGATCTTCACCATCCCGGTGCCCGAGCTGACCTACGGCCAGCTGCTGCAGCGCAACAACGCCGCCGCCATCGCCATCACCAACAACCCGCTCGAGATCGCGACCCGGGCCAAGTGGGCGGAGGAAGCCAAGGCCGCGGGCGAGGCCATGAAGGCCCCCGGCATCACGGCGGCAGAGACGGACAAGCTCTCGGCGGTGGTGAAGACCGCCGCGGCCCAGGCCAAGGCCCCGTCGGCCCCGAACGCCAGGTGGGAGAACTACCTGACCGTCCCGAAGGGGGCCGGCATGGTGAACTTCCTCACGCTCACCTTCTGCCTGATGGTGGGCACGGCCGGGTTGCCACACATCCTCACGCGCTACTACACGACGCCGTCGGTGCGCGAAGCGCGACTGAGCGTCGCCTGGTCGCTCTTCTTCATCTTCCTGCTCTACTTCACGGCGCCGGCCTACGCGTCCTTCGCGAGAAACGCCGTGTTCACCGACCTGGTGGGACAGAAGTTCTCGTCCTTGCCACAGTGGGTGACGCTTGTGGGCGCCGGCCGGCCTCTTCACGGTGGTGGACAAGCTGGGTGACGGCGTCGTGCAGCTGGCCGACTTCGTGGTGAAGAGCACCGACTTCGTGGTGCTCGCAACCCCGGAGATCGCCGGCCTGCCCTTCACCATCACCGGCCTCGTCATGGCCGGCGGCCTCGCCGCCGCCCTCTCCACCGCCGACGGCCTGCTCCTCACCATCGCGAACGCCTTCTCGCACGACCTCTACTTCAAGGTCATCAACCCGAAGGCGTCCCTCATCAAGCGGCTCACCATCACCAAGATCCTGCTCATCACGGTGGCGCTCATCGCCGCCTGGACGGCCACGGCCCGCCTCGCCATCATCGTGGAGATGGTGGCCTGGGCGTTCTCCATCGGTGCGGCCTCCTTCTTCCCGGCGCTCGTCATGGGCATCTGGTGGAAGCGTGCCAACTGGCACGGCGCAGTGGCCGGCATGCTGGTGGGGTTCGGCCTGACCATCTTCTACATGGTGGGAAGCCGCTTCTTCGGCCTCTCCTGGTGGGGCATCACCACGGTCTCGTCCGGCGTCTTCGGAATCCCGGCTGGGGTTCATCACCATCTACGTGGTGTCGCTCCTCACGCCTGCGCCGACCACCGAGATGCAGGACTTCGTGACGTCGATCCGCTACCCGAAGACCGGCGGCGCCTCCGAAGCCATCAACGCAGGCCACTAGTCTCGCAGCGGGGCGGAGGCCAACCCTCCGCCCCGCTTTTCCCATGAGCCCGAATGCTCCTCAAGATCGTCATGGTGCTCCGGCTCATCGCCTTCATGGTGCTCATGTACCTGGCGCTCGCCTGGTTCGTGGAGCGGAAGAGCACCAATCCACAGGGAAAGATCCGGGCCTTCTTCCACATCGTCTGTGCCCCGGTCGCCGTTCCCGTCTCGCGAAGGATTCGTCCCGGAACGAGCTACGAGCGGGTCCTGGTCGTGTCGATGGTGCTCGTAGCAGCGGTCTGGGCGTTGCTCATCGTCGCAAACGAGCTTCTCGTTCGGTAGCGTCGAGGTGTGGCACGATTTCAGGCTGACGTCTCAAATTTCCAGGGGTCCGGACGCCGTCGGTCCGGAGGGAAGGTGCAGGTAGCCGGGCCGCTATCTGGAGGATGTCTCTCCAGTCGCGGCCTTTCTCTTTCGCAGCAAGCGCACGGCGCAAAAAGGAGTCGGACCATGGGTTTCCTCGGAAAGCTCTTCGGAACGGAGAAGGACCTGCCGGCGCTCGACCCATCGAGCCCGGGGGCAAAGCGCATCGAGCAGCTGAAGGGGCCGCTGGAGGCCTTCGTGGGCAAGCTCCACGACCCGGTCGAGCTCATCCCGGCCGAGCGGGCCATCTACGCCTTCATCGGCCGGCCGCCCGACCGCTTCGGCATCGCCTGGTTCGAGAAGGACGGGGCCGAGCACAATCTCAAGACGCTCGTGAAGGCGAAGGGGCTGACCGTGCTCCAGCAGAACACGCTCTCCGCCCACCTTCGAAAGGCCTACGAGAAGCACGCCGACGAGCCGCGCTTCGGCATCACCATCGGCGGCAAGAAGGTCAAGGTGATCCCCTCCACGGCCCTGGAAGCCGACCTGACCAAGGTGATCCACGAGGTCGACTGAGTCGATGGCCTCGATCGACCCTGTCGCCTACCTCAGGGAGATCCCGCCGTTTCGCGAGCTCCCCGCGCCGCTCTTCGACGAGGCGGCCGGGAAGCTCGACGTGGCCTACCACCCCGCGGGCACCTGGCTCGCGCGGGTGGATCAGGCGCCGCTCGAGCACCTGTGGGTCATCCGCAAGGGCGCGGTTCGCCTGGAGCGGAACGGCCAGACCATCCAGGTGCTCGAGGAGGGGGAGTCCTTCGGCTACACCTCCCTCATCACCGGCAAGGCGTCGCTCGACGTGGTGGTGGAGGACGACCTCGTCGCCTACCGCATCCCGGGCGCCGAGTTCCAGCGGCTTCTCTCCGACGCACACTTCGCCGGCCACTTCGCGGTGGGGCTCTCTGCGCGGCTCCGCTCCAGCCTGGAGCACTCGCCGGTGGCCACCTTTCCGGCCGACCTCTCGGTGGAGGTGGGGCAGCTCGTCCGGCGGGGACCGGTCTGGGTGGACGAGGCGACCACCATCGCGGCGGCCGCCCGGGTGATGCGGGACGAGCGAATCTCGTCGGTGCTGGTGCGAACCGAACCACCCGGCATCGTCACCGACCGCGACTTCCGCAACCGGGTGCTGGCCGAGGGGCTGGGGCCAACGGAGCTCGTGACCCGGGTCTTCTCGCGGCCGATCCAGACGGTGGAGGCGGCGACGCCCACCTACGAGGCCTGGCGGCAGTTCCTCGACTCGGGGGTTCACCACCTGCCGGTCGTGAAGGACGGCGAGATTGTGGGGGTGCTCACCTCCTCCGACCTGCTGCGCGCCACCGCACAGGGGCCGGTGGCCGTGCTGCGAAGGGTGGAGCGGCTCGCCTCGCGTGACGCGCTTCCGGGCTACGCCGCGCACGTGAAGGAGATGACGAGCGCGCTCCTCTCCGGCGGTCTCGACGCCATGATCATCGCCGGATTCGTCTCGCGCCTGAACGACGCCCTCGTGAAGCGCATCCTGACCTGGGGAGAGGCGGAGCTGGGACCACCTCCCGCGCCCTACGCCTGGATCGTGCTCGGCTCGGAGGGTCGGATGGAGCAGACGCTCCTCACCGACCAGGACAACGCCCTCATCTACGCCGACGAAGGGAAGCCGCAGCAGAAGTGGTTCCAGTCGCTCGCCGAGCGCGCCAACCAGGATCTTCAGGCCGCTGGATTTCCGGAGTGCCCCGGGGGGTACATGGCCCAGAAGTGGCAGGGGCCCCTCTCGGCGTGGAAGGAGCGGTTCGGGGCCTGGATGGACGTGCCGAAGCCCACCGCGCTGCTCGAGGCCTCCATCTTCTTCGACTACCGCACGGTCCACGGCGGGCTCGACCTGGCCCCGCTCGAGGAGGTGATCGCCGGCGCGCCCTCGAAGGTCTCGTTCCTCCGCCACATGGCGAGCACGGCGCTCGAGTTCCATCCCCCGCCGATGCTGCTGCTGCGGCTCAAGGGCGCGTCCTCGACCGTGGACCTGAAGCGCCACGGCATCTCCCCCATCGTCTTCCTGGCCCGCTGCTACGCGCTCGAGGTCAAGTGCCGGTCGCGCAACACGATGGAGCGGCTGGAGGCGGCGGCCCTCTCCGGTGCGATGGACAAGGAGCACCTGGGCATGATCGGGGAGGCATTCCGATTCCTGGTGGGGCTCCGGCTCCGGCTGCAGCTCAAGCAACTGCAGGCCGGGGAGGCGCCGGCCAACGCCGTCCACCTCTCCGACCTGAGCGCCGTCGAGCGCAGCCGCCTCAAGGACTCGCTGCACGCCGTGCACGTCTGGCAGGGCCAGGCGGCCCAGCATTTCCAGACCGAGTTCTGAATCGCGTCACTTCTTGCGGTTGAAGAACTTCAGCACCAACCACACCAGCACGGCCATCGCCGACGATGGCGCCGAGGAGAGCGAAGAACACGCCGGGGCCTGCCTCCATCTCGGTCACCGAGCCGGTTCCGGAATCCCCGGAAGCCAGGGCCACGTGGGCGACCGAAAGGACGACGGCGGCCACGGTGCTGCGCGCTGCGAGCTTCGTCATCTGGAATCTCCGTCTCGGGTGAATGAAACCCCCCTCGCCGCGAAGCGAGGGGGGCCAATGTACAGCGCGATCGGGACGGCGCCTAGGCGTCGTGCGAGATCGTGGCGTTCGGGTCGGTGTCCTTCAGGAAGATCGTCCCGATGACCAACGACATGACAGCGATGGAGATCGGGTACCACAGGCCGGAGTAGATATCACCGGTCGCGGTCACGATGGCGAAGGCGATGGAGGGGAGGAACCCGCCGAACCAGCCATTGCCGATGTGGTACGGCAAGGACATCGACGTGTAGCGGATTCGGGCAGGGAACATCTCCACCAGGTAGGCCCCGATGGGCGCGTACACCATCGTCACGTAGATGACGAGGATGACGAGCATCAGGGTCAGCATGGGGAAGTTGACCCTGTTGAGGTCGGCCTTGGCCGGGAAGGCCTTCGTCGCCGCGCTCATCTTGGCCGTGAACTCGCCCGTCCGGGCCTTGAAGTCCGCGGCGCTGAGCGTCGTGCCCTCGAAGGATTCGATGCGCTCGCTGCCCACGGTCACGTGGGCCAGCGACCCGGCCGGCAGTGCCGAGTTCGTGTAGGGGATCGCCCTGCGGGAGAGGAACGACTTGGCGACGTCGCAGGACTTCCGGAACGTGGCCTTGCCCACCGGGTCGAACTGGAACGTGCAGGCCGCGGGGTCGGCGAAGACCGTCACCGGGGTGGAGGCCTGGGCCTCCTCGAGGGCCGGGTTCGCGTAGCGCGTGATGGCCCGGAAGATCGGGAAGTAGGTCACCGCGGCGAGCAGCAAGCCGGCCATGATGATCCATTTGCGGCCGATCTTGTCGGACAGGGCGCCGAAGACGATGAAGAACGGCGTGCCGATGATGAGCGCCGCCGCGATGACGAGGTTGCCGGTCTGCGGATCGACCTTGAGGATGTTCAGCACGAAGAACAGCTCGTAGAACATGCCCGTGTACCAGACCACGCCCTGGCCGGCCACGGCGCCAAAAAGGGCGATGATCACGATCTTGAGATTCCGCCAGCGGAGGAACGACTCGGTCAGCGGAGCCTTCGAGCCCTTGCCCTCTTCCTTCATCCGCTTGAACACCGGCGACTCCTGGAGCTGGAGCCGGATCCAGACAGAGATGCCGAGGAGAATGATGGAGAGGAGGAACGGGATTCGCCAGCCCCACTCCTCGAACTTGGCCGTTCCCATGAGGATGCGGCAGCCGAGGATGACGAGCAGCGACATGAAGAGGCCGAGTGTGGCCGTGGTCTGGATGAAGCTCGTGAAGTAGCCTCGACGGCCGTTCGGCGAGTGCTCGGCCACGTAGGTGGCCGCGCCGCCGTACTCACCGCCCAGGGCCAGGCCCTGGAAGATGCGCAGCGTGATGAGGATGATCGGCGCCGTGATGCCGAGCGTCGCGTACCCGGGGAGGAGGCCGACGACGAACGTCGCGCCGCCCATCAGGGCGATGGTGATGAGGAAGGTGTACTTGCGGCCGATGAGGTCGCCGAGCCGTCCGAAGACGATGGCGCCGAAGGGGCGGACGAAGAAGCCGGCTGCGAAGGCGAGCAGGGCGAAGATGAAGGAGGTTGCCTCGTTCACCGCCACGAAGAAGTGCTTGGCGATGATGGCCGCGAGCGACCCGTAGAGGTAGAAGTCGTACCACTCGAAGACTGTGCCCAGCGAAGAGGCGAATACGACCATCCGCTCTTCTTTGGTCATTCCGGCGCCGGTGCTCGACACCGGGGGTGCATTGGTCGGGGAAACAGCCATCGGTTCATCCTCCGCTGGGTGTGGTGAGGTGCTTTTCGGGCTGCGCACCGATAATTGGACGGCGCACCCTAACCGATCGTGCGGACATCCGGAAATACCTTCTGCACAGGGCGCGAGAGATTTGTTCCGCCACCGAGGGACCGTGACGCCGGTCAACACCTGGCGGCATTTCTTGCGCGCGCTTTGTGCGCCCCCCGCGGTCGCGTCGCGTGCTCGCCTGCCCCGCCTGTCACCCACGGTGACGAGACGAAGCTCCGGCAATATTCCTTCGAGCGATTAGGATGCCCCGATGCCCGATCAGCCCTTTCGCTTCGAGACCCTCGCCATCCACGCAGGACAGCACCCCGACCCGGTCACCGGCGCAGTGATGACGCCGGTCTACCTGACCTCGACCTACGCCCAGTCGGCGCCGGGCGAGCACAAGGGGTACGAGTACTCGCGCACCCAGAACCTGACCCGCCACGCGCTCCAGGATTGCCTGGCGGCGCTGGAGGGGGCGAAGCACGGCCTGGCCTTCGCCTCTGGCCTGGCCGCCACCGACGCCATCCTCCACCTGCTCGACGCGGGCGACCACGTCGTCTACTCCGACGACGTCTACGGCGGGACCTTCCGCCTCTTCGACAAGGTCTTCCGGCGACACGGCCTCTCCTTCACCCCGGTGGAAGCCTGCGACCCTGGAAACGTGGACCGGGCCATGACGCCAAGGACCAAGCTCGTCTGGCTGGAAAGCCCGACCAACCCCATGCTCAAGATCGCCGACCTCGCGGCCATCGCGTCCATCGCCCGGGCCCGCGGCGCGACGAGCGTGGTGGACAACACGTTCGCGACCCCCTTCTTCCAGCGGCCGCTCTCGCTGGGCATCGATCTCGTCTGCCACTCGACCACCAAGTACCTGAACGGCCACTCCGACGTGGTGGGCGGCGCGGTGCTCACCTCCGACGCGGGGCTGTACCATCGCATGCAGTTTCTCCAGAACGCGGTGGGCGGGGTGCCCTCCCCCATGGACTCGTTCCTGGTGATGCGCGGGGTGAAGACCCTCCACGTCCGGATGGAGCGCCACCAGGAGAACGCCTTCCGGCTGGCCCGCTTCCTGGAAGGGCACCTGCAAGTGGAGAAGGTCACCTACCCCGGCCTGCCGTCGCATCCGCAGCACGAGCTGGCCCGGCGCCAGATGACCGGGTTCGGGGGGATGCTCACCTTCGTCATCCGGGGCGGCCTGCCCGCGGCGCGGGCCTTCCTGTCGTCGCTCCGGGTCTTCGCGCTGGCCGAGTCGCTGGGCGGCGTGGAGAGCCTCATCGAGCACCCGGCCATCATGACCCACGCGAGCGTTCCGGCGGAGACGCGGGCGGCGCTGGGGATCGCCGACGGGTTCATCCGGGTCTCGGTGGGCATCGAGAACGCCGACGACCTGCTGGAAGATCTGGAGCGGGGCTTCGCCGCCGCGCGCGCCGCCCAGTCGAGGTAGGATTCCCCACCCATGAGCCTCTTCAGCCCGCTCGCGCTGCGGTCTGTGACCCTGCGCAACCGAATCGGGATGTCCCCCATGTGCCAGTACTCGGCCGTCGATGGCCGGGTCGGCGACTGGCACCTCGTCCACTACGCCTCCCGCGCGGTCGGAGGCGTGGGGCTCGTGATCGTCGAGGCCTCCGGGGTGGAGGCCCGCGGGCGAATCTCGCCGGCGGACGTGGGGATCTGGGACGACGGCCAGGTCGAGCCGCTCGCCCGGGTGGTGCGGCTCGTGGTCGAGAACGGCGCGGCGGCAGGCATCCAGCTCGCGCACGCCGGGCGGAAGGCGAGCGTCCGGGTCCCCTGGGAACAGGGCGGCACGCCCCTCCCTCCCGCCGATGGCGGCTGGGTGCCGGTGGCTCCGAGCGCGCTGCCCTTCGCCGAGGGTCACGCCACGCCCGAGGCCCTCTCCGAGACCGGCATCGTCGAGGTGGTCGGCTCCTTCGCCGCCGCGGCGCGCCGCGCGCTCGCCGCAGGCTTCCAGGTGGTCGAGATCCACGCCGCCCACGGCTACCTGCTGCACGAGTTCCTCTCCCCGCTCTCGAACCGGCGCAACGACCGGTACGGCGGCTC
Organism: uncultured delta proteobacterium; assembly: GCA_963700085.1. Taxonomy (GTDB): domain Bacteria; phylum Myxococcota; class Myxococcia; order Myxococcales; family Anaeromyxobacteraceae; genus CAIOAK01. The sequence continues at coordinate 164,127 of CAVOWI010000010.1, read as the reverse complement.
GCTCGAGAACCGCACCCGCATCGTCCGGGAGGTGGTCGAGGCGGTTCGCCGGGAGTGGCCGGACCGGCTGCCGCTGCTGCTCCGGGTCTCCTGCACCGACTGGACCGACGGCGGCTGGGACCTGCCCCAGACCATCGAGCTCGTGCGGCAGGTGAAACCGCTCGGCGTCGACCTCGTCGACTGCTCGTCGGGCGGAAACGTGGCCACCGCGAAGGTGCCGGCCGGCCCGGGCTACCAGGTGCCGTTTGCCGAGAGCATCCGCCGCGACGCTGCCATCGCCACCGCGGCGGTGGGCATGATCACCTCGCCAGCCCAGGCCGAGACCGTGGTGAGGACCGGCCAGGCCGACATGGTGCTCCTTGCCCGCGAGTTGCTCCGCGACCCCTCCTTCCCGCTGCGCGCCGCCCGAGAGCTCTCGCAGGAGGGGCCGTGGCCTCGCCAGTACCTGCGCGCGAAGTGATCGGAGAGACCGCGTGAGCCACTTCACCGAGCCGGTGGCCGTCCTCTCCCGCAAGGGGGTGGACCGGCTGCAACGGGGCCATCCCTGGGTCTTCCGCTCCGACGTGGAGAAGCCGCCCCTCGCCGCCTCGGGCGACGCGGTCGCGCTCGTCGACGCCCGGGGGCGCTTCCAGGGCAAGGCCTTCTGGTCGGAGCGTTCGCAGATCTCCATCCGGCTCCTCACCCGCGAGGAGGAGCCCATCGACGAGGACTTCTTCGCGCGCCGCATCGCGTCGGCAGCCGGGCTGCGGCGGCTGGCCTACGGCGAGGAGACCCTCTGGCGGGCCGTTCACGGCGAGTCCGACCTGCTCCCGGGCCTGGTGGCCGATCGCTACGGCGACGTGGGGGTGATCCAGACGCTCGTCCCCGGCACCGATCGCCGCAAGGAGCTTCTGGCCGCGCTGCTCGCCCAGGAGCTCGGCCTGCGGGCGGTGCTGGAGCGGAACGACGTGCGGGTGCGGGAGCTGGAGGGGCTCGCCCAGGTGAAGGGCGTCCTCGTCGGCCAGGACCCCGGCCCGGTGGAGGTGAACGAGGGACGGGTGCGCCTTCGGCTCGACCTGCTGGCCGGACAGAAGACCGGCTCCTTCCTCGACCAGCGGGAGAGCCGCCTGCGCGCCGGCGAGTACGCGCGCGGCCGGGCGCTCGACTGCTTCTCCTACACGGGCGGGTTCGCGCTCCAGATGGCGGCCAGGGCCGACGAGGTGGTCGCGGTGGAGATGCAGCCCCACGCCGCCGGGTTGCTGCGCGAGAACGCCGCCCTGAACGGCGCCGCCAACGTTCGCGTGGAGGAGTCCAACGCCTTCGACTTCCTGCGCGACGAGTCGGAGAAGGGACGGACCTGGGACACCATCGTCCTCGACCCACCCGCCTTCGCGAAGGGCAAGGCCTCGGTGGAGGCGGCGAAGCGCGGCTACAAGGAGGTGAACCTCCGGGCCTTCCAGTCGCTCCGCCCTGGCGGCATCCTCGATCACCGCCTCGTGCAGCTTCCACGTCTCGGCCCAGGCCTTCGAGGAGGTCGTGGAGGACGCGGCCCGCGACGCCGGGCGAGCGGTGCAGGTGCTGGAGCGGCGAGGCGCCGGGCGCGACCACCCCGAGCGGATGGGCATGCCCGAGAGTCGCTATCTCAAGTGTCTCGTGCTCCGGGTGCCCTGAGGAAATCCTCGGCCGGGAAGAGCAGCACGTCGCGGATGCGCTCGGCCCCGGTGAGGAGCATGAGCAACCGGTCGAGCCCGAGCGCCACCCCTCCGGCGTCGGGCATGCGCCCCACCGCGGCCAGGAATCGCTCGTCGAGCGGGTAGACCGGGCGGGAGAGCCGCCGCCTTTCTTCCTGTTCCGCGAGCAGCCGGCGCCGCTGCTCGGCGGCGTCGTTCAGCTCGGAGAAGCCGTTGGCCAGCTCGAGGCCGGCGGCGTAGAGCTCGAAGCGCTCCGCCCAGCGCGGGTCGTCGCGGCGGATGCGGGCCAGGGCCGCCATCGAGGCCGGCCAGTCGGTCAGGTACACGGGGCGTGAATGACCGAGCGTCGGCTCGACCGCCTGGAGGAAGATCCGGAAGAAGACGTCGTCGAAGCGCTCGCCCTCGGGTCCGCCGTCGAGGCCGCGGGCGATGGCGGCCGCGCGGAGCTTGCGCGCGTCCTCGCCGCACCCTTCCAAGTTTACGCCGGCGCGGGCGAAGGCCTCCGCCACCGGAAGGCGATCGAAGGGGCGCGCGAAGTCGACCGCGTGGCCACGCCAGCGAAGCTGGGTCCCGCCCCCGGGGTGGAGCGCCCTGGCCCCGGCCTCCACCGCCTGCTCGAGATCTTCCATGATGCCCCGGTGATCGGTGCCGGCCCGGTACATCTCCAGCATGGTGAACTCGGGGTTGTGGGTGGAGGAGATCTCGCCGTTGCGGAAGACCCGCGCGAACTGGAAGATGCGATCAAAGCCGTCGGCGAGCAGCCGCTTCATGGCGTACTCGGGGCTCGAGTGGAGCCAGAGCGGGCGAGCGGCGCCGCTGCCGCCGCCGCCGGCCTCGGGGACGCCGGTCTCGGGGACGAAGGCGGTCTCGAAGGCGTGGATGTGCGGCTCCATCCCCGGTGCGGGAACGAGGCACGGCGTCTCCACCTCGTCGAAGCCGCGCGCCGCCAGGTGGGCGCGCACGGCGCCCTGGAGCCGCGCACGGGCTCGAGCCATCTCGATCGGCGAGATCGTCACGCCGCGAGCTTAACCGGTCGCGGGCGCGGCCGCCCCCGGGTAGCATGTGCCGGGTGAAGCGACTCCTCCCCCTGCTCCTCTCGGCCGCCGCCTGCGCCCACGTCCCTGAACCTCCACCGGCTCCCGAGCCGCCTCCCCCGGCGCCCGTCGCGGCACCGGCGGTGCCACCCGAGGAGGCGATGCTCGCCCGCCTCCGGACCGACGTCGACGCGCTGCTCGAGGCGCAGGCCGAGGCCACCTGGTTGGCCTGGACCACCGCCGCGCCGCTCGACGTGGCGTCGCTCCACGCCGGACGGGAGTGGCTCGCCGACGGCACCGCCCTGCGCGCCCTCGACGCCGCCGCGCCGTCGCCGGATCCGGCCGAGCTCGCGCGCCGTCGCATGCTTCACGATTTCCTGGTGGGCGAGGTGCTGGCCGCCTCCGTCGCTCCAGCGGTGGCTCCAGCGGTGGCTCCGGCCGCGGCTCCGGCGCCGGGGGGGCCGGCGGGCGACCTCTCCTTCCAGTACGAGGGGCGAACGGTGGCGCTCCGCGACGTGACCTCCATGCTCGCCGCCGAACCGGACACGGCCCGGCGCGCAGCCCTCGACGCCGCGCGCGCTCCTGCCGCGGCCCGTGCCGCGCAGGCGGCAGAAACCAACGCGAGCGCGCTCTCCGCGGCGGCAGCGAAGCTCGGGATGGTCGACGCCCTGTCGGTCGCCACGTCGCTTCGCGGTGCCGGGCCCGACGAGCTGGCGTCGCTGGCGTCCTCCACGCTCGACGCCACCGGCCCGGGCTACTGCGCGGCCATGGAGTCGCTGGCGCGGCGCGAGATCGGGGGGACACTTGCCGCCACCCGGATGCGCGACCTGCCCCGGATGCTGCGCGCCTCACATGAGCCGAAGGCCCACCCCGGAACGCGTCTCGTGGGCGACGGGATTGCCGCGGCGGCGGCCGCCGGCGTGGACCTGGCCGCCCGCGTGAAGCTCGACGACCGGCCCGTCCCGGGAAAGAGCCAGCGCCCGCTCACCGTACCGGTCCGGGTCCCGGACGACGTCCGGCTCTCCGCGCTCCCGTCCGGCGGGGCCTCGGAGGCGCGGGCTTTCCTCCACGAGCTGGGCGTGGCCCTCTTCCTGTCGGGCATCCGAGCCGACGGCGTGGAGGCACGCCGACTCGGATTGCCTGCCGCGGCGGAGGCCTGGGGCTTCCTGTTCGAGGCGCTCGCCGCCGATCCGGCCTGGCTCCGCGAGCGCTCCGGAATCGCCGGCCACGAGCTGGCCCGGGAGATCAAGGCGGCGCAGGCCGACCGGCTGCATGCGGTTCGCATGCAGGCTGCCCGGCTCCTGCGCGAGATCGAGCGCGCCCGCGGCGGTACGCCCGGGGCGGCGGGGGACGCTGCCGTCCTCTCCCGCGCCCTCTGCCGCCCGGTCGACGCCGAGGAGGCCGCCCGCTGGCCGCTCCCCCGCGATCCGCTGCTCTCGTCGGCCGACGCGCTGCGCGCGGCACTCCTCGCCGCACAGGTCGAGGTCGCGCTCGCGAACCAGGGCGCTGGACCCTGGTGGCGATGGAAGGGCGCCCCGGACTGGTTCGCGCCGATCTGGGCGGCGGGCGCGGTGGCGAGCGTGGACGACCTGGCTCGTGCCGCCGGCGTGGCCCCCATCTCGCCTTTGCCGCTGGCCCAGACCGCGAAGACGCGCTTCGACGCCGCGGGGTGGTGACGGAGTCGATGGGTCGCCTCGAGGGGCCGCCGCGAAGGTCCGCGTCGATGGGCCACCGCGAAGGTCCGCGGATCGACCGTCGGGCAGATGGGGCGTTCACTCGTAGTCCCTTGACGAGTTATCGAGAGAGTTGCAATCGGCGCGCGGGGTGCAGCGGGAAGGCCTGTGGGGCGGCCGCATTGCCCCGGGATGTCGCGTCCGGAGTTGGCGGCGAGGTTCGAGATCTCCGTGCGGGATATCGTCGTGGTGGGCCGCCTCGCGCGTCTGGGGAGGGCGAAAACTCCCGTGAGATGCTTCGTGCATGAACCAAGCACGCGAATCGTCCCGACGTCTCGCCGTTCTCCTCCGCTTCGAACAGGGCGCCATGGCCGACTTCCTGGTGGCGCTGGCAGAGTTCGATCGGCAGCGGCTCTGGGTGCAACTGGGCCATGCCAGCGTCTTTTACTACCTGCACCGAGATCTGAAATTGTCGAAGGGAGCTGCCCACTACCGGAAGGTGGCGGCACGGCTCATCCAAGAGTTCCCGGAGGTGATCGGGCCTTTCCGGGAAGGCAAGTTGTGCATCACCACCGTGGTCGAGCTGGCCCGGGTCATCACGCCGGAGAACAGCGCAGACGTCCTGCCGAGGTTCTTCTACCTTTCCAAGCAGGAGGCGAAGGCGGTCGCGGTGGAGATCTGCCCGGCGGCGGTGGTTCCGAGGCGGGAGGTGGTCACGAAGGTGGTGACCGAGGTGGTGACGGAGTTGCCTCGCCCGGCACCGTTTCAACTGGATGAAACTCCTTTGGCTCAATTTGTTCAGGCGGCGCCACAAGCGTTTCCAATGCAGTCGGAACCCCTCACCCCCGACCTCCAGCGCCTGCACATGACGGTCTCCAAGCAGTTCCTCGACAAGCTCGAGGCCGCGCGAAAGGGTCAGGGACACGCGCAGCCCGGCGCCTCCGCCGAGAAGGTCATCGAGGCCGCGCTCGATCTCCTGCTGGCCCAGCAAGCCAAGCGGCGAGGGGAAGTGAAGCAGCCGCGGATTCGTCCGCGGCCTTCAAAGACCGGCCACGTCACCGCCGCGGTGAAGCGCGCGGTCTGGTCGCGCGACGACGGCAAGTGCACGTGGCCGCTCGATTCGGGCGGAATCTGCGGCTCCACCCTGCGCCTCGAGATCGATCACGTCGTCCCGCGCGCGAGGGGTGGCCCGTCGACGGTCGACAACTGCCGGCTGGCATGCAAGTTCCACAACCAACTCGCCGCGCGCCAGTTCTACGGCGACGACTGGATGGATCAGTTCACCAACCGTGCACAGACCAAGGTCCCGGTCGCGCGGGAACCTGCGGCCCCTGGATATTCCTTCAACCCTCCCGGACCTTCGCCTCGAGCTCCGCCAGCCGCTTGCGTAGCTCCCGGTCCTTCGTGAAGCGGACGGTGACGTCCCGGATGATGGCCGACGCCCCCACGATGGCGCCTTCGTCGTCGCGCACCAGCTGGATGGTGAACTCGATGGAGAGCGGCGCCCCGTCCTTTCGCGACGCCGGAACGGCGAGAATGTCCTGGCCGTAGCGGGTGAGCCCGGTCTTCATCACCTGGCCCCAGCCGTGCCAGTGGCGCCCCCGCAACCGCTCCGGGATGATGAGGTCCATCGACTGGCCCACGGCCTCGGCGGCGCTCCAGCCGAACAGGACCTCGGCCCCGGCGTTCCAGTAGCGGATCCGCCCCTCGAGATCGGCGAAGAGCACCGCGTCGCCTGCGCCCTCCACGATCCTGCGGCACAGCCAGTTCCGGTCCAGATCGCGTTCACTATTGGTCACGGATGTCTCCTCGATCGGTATGCGGCGGGACGTTTGGCGGCGGGTCGCTGGACGGTGCGTCGGCGTTCGGCGGTTCGGTGCGCGGTGCGTCGGTGAGCTCCACCAGTCGATAGCGCCCCACCTGCGGTCCCGCCAGCCGGAGCCGCTTGCCCGGACCGACGGCGCTCCCGAGGGCCGGGATCCGATGTGGCTCGGTCACCACCCATTGCCGGCCGGGGCGCGCCGCCAGCTCCCGCATCCGGGCCGGGTCGACCACCTCGCGCACCATGCGCCGGCCGTAGAAGGTCTCGCCGCGCCAGTTCATGAGCCAGGCCACCACCGGCTCGTCCGGCCCGGGGCGCTCCGCGCGCCAGGCGGCGAAGATCTCCCGCTGCGTCCAGTGGGGCGCGAGCTCGCGCATGTGGAACCAGGAGAGCCAGGCCGAGAGCAGGACCGCCACGCCCGCCAGGCTCCCCACGGCGACCCGGGCCGAGCGGCGCCCGGCGGCGATGGCCAGTCCGAGCGACCCGGCGACGAGGAGCCAGAGCAGCACCGCGCCCGGCCGCATCCAGAGGGCGTCCATCTCCGCTCCGGGCCAGGACCGGCGCGGGTCGTAGGCGAAGAGAGCGGAAAACAGCCGGGGGTTCGCCGCCAGGGTCCAGCCGGTGACCGCGAAGGCAGCGGCCCCGAGCGTTGCGGCGATGCGGTGGGGCGCGAGCCCCTCGTCGAGCAGGCTGTCGAGGAAGAGCGCGGCCACGACGAGCAGCGGCGGGACCACCGGCAGCACGTAGTGCGGATAGCGCGTGGCCGAAAGTCCCATGAGCCCGTAGCCGAGCAAGGCCCACAGCCCGCAGAGGAGCAGGAGACCCTGCCGCGCGTCGCCGGCCCGACCCCGGGTCTGAACCACCGCGGCGACCGCTCCCGGCACGGCGGCAACCCAGGGAAACGTGCCGACGGCGAGCCAGCCCAGGTACCCGAGCCACCCGCCTCCCGCCACCGGAACGTGGACGCCGGAGGCGAACCGTCGCAGGTGGTCGTGGAGCCAGAATCGCTGGAGGAAGGTCCAGCCCGACTCGTCGAGCCCCGGGAAAGCCGCCATCACCGCGTACCAGGGCACGGCGATGGCGAGAAATGCGACCGGACCGAGCGGCAGCCGGAGCCGCCCCACCGGCTCGAGGAAGCGAAGACGGGCCGCGCGCCGCCACTCTCCCGTGACCAGGAGCCAGGCCAGCAGCGCGCCTCCCGGCAGGGCGAACCCGAGCACGCCCTTGGCGAGCGTCGCGAGGCCGAGGAGAACCCAGCCGGCGTAGGCCCACCCAGCCGCCGCGCCGTCGTCGAGCAGCGCCACCGCGAAGGCCAGCCCTCCCACGGTGGAAAGGGCCACGAGCGGCAGGTCGGGGATGGCCTGCCGCGCCAGCAGCGCCACGAAGGGAGCCGTGGCAAGCGCGACCGCCGCGAGCAGCGCCGCGCGGCGCGAGACCAGGCGCGCCACCGCCGTCGCCACGAACGCCACGCCCAGGATGGCCAGCATCGCCACCGGAAGGCGCAGCGCCCACTCCGCACCCGCGCCGTTGCTCGCGCCGTTGCTCGCGCCGTCGGCCGCGACGTCGCCCAGGAGCGCGAGGCCGGCCGCCCCGGTCCAGAGGAGCAGTGGCGGCTTGGAGAAGAAGAAGGCGTCCCGCCAGTGCGGGTGCACCCAGTCGGCGCGCTCGATCATCTCCCGGGAGACCTGGGCGTAGTGCGGTTCCCACGGATCCAGGAGCCCCACCGAGCCGAGTCCGGGGAGGAAGAGTGCCGCGGCGAGAAGGGCTGCCGGGACCGCGGGCGGAATCCGGGGCGACATGGCGCGGTCATCTTACATTTGGCGCCGGCGACCGGAGCCATGTCCGGGGCCTAGCCCGGGGCATTGTCCCGCGCGACGGGGACGGCTGCTTCCTTGGCTCCCCTGCCCCCGGGGGCTAACATCCACGCACCGTGGCCTCGCCGGCACAGATCCCAGCGGCACCGGACTTCAAGCCGCACGTCTTCGGGAAGTTCTTCCTCCTCCAGCGGCTCGCCGTGGGAGGGATGGCCGAGATCTTCCGCGCCAAGGTGACCGGGGCCGAGGGATTCGAGAAGGAGCTGGTGGTGAAGCGCATCCTGCCGGCGCGCTCCCAGGACAAGGGCTTCATCCAGATGCTGGTGAACGAGGCCAAGCTCACCGTCCAGCTCACCCACAACAACATCACCCAGGTCCACGAGTGCGGGACCATCGACGGCACGTACTTCATCTCGATGGAGCTGGTGAACGGCGTATCGCTGAAGGACATGATGGTCTCCTTCGCGAGAGCCGGGACCGCCATCACCCCGGAGCAGTCCATCTACATGGTGGTCCAGCTCCTCCAGGGGCTCGAGTACGCCCACAAGCGCGCGGACGCACAGGGGAATCCGTTGCGGGTGGTCCACTGCGACGTCTCCCCCGACAACGCGCTCGTCTCCTGGCAGGGCGAGATGAAGCTCCTCGACTTCGGCATCGCCCGCGCCGCCACCAGCCTCTCCAACTACAAGGAGGGGATGCTCATGGGGAAGCTCGGGTACGTCGCCCCCGAGCAGGCCTCCCTCGACCGCGCGTGGGACCACCGCGTCGACATCTTCGCGGCCGGGATCATCCTCTACGAGCTGCTCACCAAGCAGAAGCCTTTCCAGCGCGCCGTGGACGTGGAGAGCCTCATCCAGTCGCGCCAGGGCAAGGTGGTGCCGCCCTCGGCCATCGACGAGAGGCTGCCCAGGGAACTCGACGCCATCGTCCTGAAGGCACTGGCAGCGAACCCGGACGACCGCTACCCCGACGCGCGCAGCTTCGCCGACGCGCTCGTGGACATGCTCTTCCCCACGCCGCACACGGCCATCCAGGACCACCTGGGGCGGCAGATGCACGTCGTCTACGCCGACCGCATCGCCCGGCAGCGCGCCGCCCGGGCGCACGACGTCCTGGTGATGAAGGTCCTGCGCAACGTCGCCGAGCAGCAGCGGGCCGCGATCTACGACTCGGTGGCCCGAGCCGAGACCACCGGCTCTGGCTCCATCGGGCGCGGGCCCGTCGTCGAGCAGGCCGAGCCGAGCATCGACATCGACGTGGATCGCGCCCCCCACCGCGCCAGGCACCGCTCGGCCCGGAGCGGGTGAGGACCGTCCGCGTGGGCGCGGGCCGGTCGGTCTCCCTCGGCGTGCTGGCCGGGCTGGTCGTGGCCGCGGCGGGATTCGCGGCGGCACCCTGGTTCCTCGACGGCGTCCTCGTCGTGACGTCCTCGCCGCCGGGCGCCCAGGTCACGCTGGACGGCAAGTCCGTCCCCGGCACGACCCCGCTGGTCGTGGAGGGGGTCAGGCTCTCCAGGCCACACCAGGTCCAGGCGGAGGCACCCGGGCGCCGGACGGCGACGGTCGAGGTACGTGGCGAGGCGGGCCGGCTGACCCGCTCCGTACACCTCGCGCTCGCTTCGGCGATGGGATCGTTGACCGTCGAGAGCGAGCCCTCCGGCGCCGAGGTGCGGGTGGACGGGACGCTGGTGGGACGCACGCCCGTGACTCTCGGCGACGTTCGGATGGACGAGCGCCACCGGGTGGATCTCTCGCTCCCGGGGCACGTCGAGGACCAGTTCATGGTGCTGCCGGAGAAGGACGGCCCACGCGTGGTCCGCAAGCTCACGCCGCGCCCGCGGTCGCGCGGCTAGCGTCACTCTCCGAGAAACCTGGGCGGCCGGCGCTGGGCCCAGGCGGCCCGCCCCTCGCGAAGGTCGGCGCTCTCGAAGGCCCGCGAACGAAGCGTGGCCACCTCGTCCCGCTCCTCGTCGGTGAGACCGCGCTCATGGGCGGAGACCAGCAAGCGCAGGATCCGCTTCATCCCCTGCACGGCGATGGGGGCGTTCCGGGCGATCTCCTCGGCCAGCGCCAGCGCGGCGGCCTCTGCCTCGGCCGGGGCGGCCACCCGGTCGACCAGGCCGATGGCGAGCGCCTTGGCGGCATCGACGGGACGCCCGGTGAAGAACATCTCGCGGGTGTGGGCCGGGCCGACCAGCGCCAGGAAGCGCCGGAGTCCGGCTGCGGCGTAGACCACCCCCAGCTTGGCGGGCGGCATGCCGAGCTTGGCACCCTGGCTGGCGATGCGCAGGTCGCAGGTGGCGGCAAGCTCGCAACCCGCGCCGAAGGCGGCGCCGTTCACGAAGGCCACGGTCGGACAGGGAACCGCCTCGACGGCCTCCATGGCCCGCTCGGTGGCGAGGTCGGGGCGGTCGCCCCCCGGCCCGTCGCCGGCCATCGCGTCGATGTCGAACCCGGACGAGAAGGCCTCGTCTCCGCCTCCACGCAGGACGAGGCAGCGCACCCGGTCCGTCGCGACCCGGGCGCAGGCCGCTTCCATCTCGGCCAGCGACCCGTAGTCGAAGGCGTTTCGCTTCCCGGGATTGTCGATGGTGAGGATCCGGACGAATCCGCGGTCCTCGACCCGGATCCTCGCCGGGGCGGCACTCACTCGACGACGGCCAGGACGTCGCCCTCGGCGACGGCCTGTCCCTCCTTCACCCGGATCTCCTTCACCCGACCGTCCACCGGCGACTCGAGCGGCATCTCCATCTTCATGGACTCGAGGATGAGGATCGCCTCGCCTGCGGCGACGGCGTCGCCTGGGCTCTTCTCGATGCGGACCACGGTTCCGGTGATGTGCGCTGGGACGTTGGGCATGGCGCCGAACCTACCGCACTCATGAAGAGGTCCGCCACGGGGGCGGACCTCGGTGCGACGCGGACGGAGTTTCCTCTCGTCCTTCGGCCGGTGGGAAACCGGCCCTCTTGTGGCTAGTCTCTCCCCCGGCGCGTCGTCGGGTCAACCAGTTTGCCGCCGAATTCGATGGGCGGAAGGGTCTCCTCCTCCTTTGGGACTTGACGAGTCGCCATGGGCGCCCCGGGCTGCGGGCCTGCCCGGATCAGCGTCCGGACGGTGGTGACGATGTCCTGGTACTTGACCGGCTTCTGGAGGAAGAAGTTGGCGCCCAGCTGGCTCACCCGCTCCCGCTCCTCGTCCCCCGCCGACGAGATGACGACGATGGGCAGGTGGCGGAGCCGGGGCTCGGCCCGCACCTTCTCCACCAGCGCGAAACCGCTCATGACCGGCATGTAGACGTCGGTGATGATGAGGTCGATGGGGGGCTGTGCGAGCAGGCGGGCGAAGGCCTCGTTTCCGTCCACGGCCACGTCCACCGCCAGCCCCCCCATTCCCTCGGAGGCCGCCAGCCGGCGCAGCGCGGACGCGTACATGGCGGCGACGAGCGAGTTGTCCTCGACGAGGAGGACGCGGTAGGTGGGCCGGCTGGCCTCGGCCTGCGCGGCCGCCGCGGCCGAGAGCCGCTCCAGGCGGCGCCGGTCGTCCGTCCGATCGGCTGGAACCCATACCGCCACGCCGGGCGGCTGCGATCCACCCGGGCGGCGGAGCCGCACGACCTCCACCTCCAGCTCTGCCGGCTCGAGAAGCTCGGGGAAGGAGAGCAGCAGGGCGAGCCGATCACCGATCTCGAACTCGCGCTCGGTGCGGATGAAGAGGCCGCCGGCGGAGAGGTTCTCGGTGTAGTCGCGCACCGTCGCCGCCGCCCCTGGATAGTCCACTGCCAGGATGAGCGGGAACCTCGGATGCGATCGTTTCTCCGTCCCCATGTACCTCCGACCGACCGCCCAGCACCCCGCCCGACGTCCGCGCGCCTGCCAACCGGTCGATTATGCCCCGGACACGCAAGAAATCTCCCCTCCGCGCGCGGAACGGAGAGATATTTTCACGAAGTTGAAGGTGTGACGGGGCCTCTGTAGTCTGCGAACGCACATGTACAGGCGCAAGAGATACCGTCGGGAGCGTATCCTCCTGCCCCACGAAAACGAGGGGCGTCGCGGCTTTCTCAAGTACGGACTGGCGGGCGCAGCGCTGCTCGCCGTCGGGGGCGGGACCTGGCTCGGCACCCGCCGGACCGTGCCCACCGCCGGCCTGACCGGCCCGTTCACCGCCCTCTCGCCGGAGGAGGCCACCATCTTCCTGGAGCTCTCCGAGCGGCTCCTCCCTCCCCGCCCCGGCTTCCCCGCGCCGCTCGAGGTCGACCTGCCGCGGCGGATCGACGCGCTGGTGGCGCTCATGCCCGACGACGCCCAGAAGGAGGTCCGGCAACTCGTCGGCCTCTTCGAGAACGCCTTGGCCGGCCTTCTCCTCGACGGACAGTGGAAGACCTTCACGGCCTCCAAGCCGGAGCAGCAAGACGCGAGGATCCGGTCCTGGCAGCAAAGCCGCTTCAGGGTGCGGCGCACCGGCTACAAGGCTCTCAAGAAGATCGTCTACTCGAGCTACTACGGCGCCCGCGAGACCTGGGCGGCGATTGGCTACGCCGGGCCGCCTGCCGTCGGCGCGCCCATCGACCGCAGCGACCGCTTCGTCCCAGGGACCATCACCGAGGGACCGCTGCCCGGCGCCCTGGGACCGCTGGCGCCGCCGCTCGAGGTGAAGCCATGAGCGACGCGCCGGGGCGCATCGTCGACGCCGCCTCGCTTCGCAAGGACGTGGACGAACGGCCCGACGTCTGCGTGGTCGGCTCGGGCGCCGGCGGCGCAGTGGTGGCGGCCCGCCTGGCCGCCCGTGGCCTTCGCGTGACGGTGCTCGAGGAGGGCGGCCACTTCCCACCCGAGCAACTGAAGATGGACGAGTCCTGGGCCTATCCGAACCTCTACCAGGAGCGGGGAATGCGAGCCACGGCCGACCTGGCCGTGACCCTGCTGCAGGGGCGCGGGGTCGGCGGCGGCACGCTCGTCAACTGGACCACCTGCTTCCGGACCCCGCCGCGGGTGCTCCGCCACTGGGCCCAGGCCTTTGGCGTCTCGGGCCTCGACGAGGCCGCGCTCGGGCCGCACTTCGCCGCAGTCGAGAGGCGGCTCGGGATCCAGCCCTGGCCCATCGCGTACGCGAACGAGAACAACCGGGTCCTCTGGGACGGCGCCGGCAAGCTGGGCTGGAGCCGCGAGGTCACCCGGCGAAACGTCACCGGCTGCCAGGCGCTCGGGTACTGCGGCACCGGCTGTCCCATCGGCGCCAAGAACTCCACCGACCTGACCTACGTCGCCGACGCGGTGAAGGCCGGAGCCAAGGTCTACGCTCGGGCCAGGGTGCAGCGCCTCGAGAAGACCGGGCGCCGGATCGCGGCGGTTCACGCGGTCGGGCTCGACGCGGCCTTCAAGCCCACCGGCCGCAAGGTGGTGGTGCGGCCTCGACTGGTGGTGCTCGCGGCGGGCGCGGTGGGCACACCGGAGATCCTGCTGCGCAGCGGCTACGACCCGAACGGCCGGGTGGGCATGCGCACCTTCCTCCACCCGGTGGTGGCGAGCATGGCCACCTTCGCCCGCCCCATCCTGCCGTTCTACGGAGCGCCCCAGTCGGTGGCCTCCCACCAGTTCTCGGAGCGAGGCGGCGGCAAGGTCTCCTTCTTCCTGGAAGCCGCTCCGGTGCATCCGGTCCTGGCTGCCACCGCGCTGGGCGGCTTCGGCGCGGAGCAGGAGGAGCAGATGGCGCAGCTGGCCGTCTCGAACGCGCTCATCGCGCTCGCGGTGGACGGCTTCCTGCCCGAGGAGAAGGGTGGCGCGGTGTCGTTGCGGGGCGACGGCCGGGTGCGCATCGACTACGAGATCCGGCCGGAGATCTGGGAGGCGCTGCGAGAGGGCAGCAAGGCGCTGGCCCGCATCCAGTTCGCCGCCGGGGCCCAGGTGGTCCGCTCCTTCCACGAGAATCCGGTGGTCATGCGCAGCGAGGCCGACGTGGCGCTGCTCGACCGGGCCCCCTGGGAGGCCCTTCGGGTCTCGGTCTTCAGCGCCCACGCCATGGGGGGCTGCGCCATGGGCGCGATCCGGAGAAGAGCGTGGTCGACTCCCGCCTCAAGGTCCACTGGCTCGACAACGTCTTCGTGACCGACGGATTGGTCTTCCCTACGTCACTTGGAGTGAATCCGATGGAGACCATCCTCGGGATCGCCCACTGGGCCTCGGACCACATCGCCTCGGCCACCTGATCGCGCGCCCCCCTTGCGCGACGCCTTCCCCCGGGAGAGAGTCCCCCCCCCATGCAACTCCTCATCGCCTTCGTGCTTCTCGGGGTGCTCCTCGTCCTGGGTGGATTCATGCTCCGGCCCGTCCCGCCGGCGCGCCTCCGGGGTGCCCGGGAAGGCACGACCGTCGTCCTGCGCCCACCGCCCTGGCGCTACGCGATCCTGGCCGTCATGGCCATCGGGCCAACCATCCTCGTGATCTCGGTGGGGGCCACGTCGGCGCGGAGCGGCGGAATGGGCCCTGCAGGCGTCGGGCTCGTGGCCCTCCTGGTCCTGTTCGGCATCGCCGTGACCGCCTACTTCCTCCTCGCCGAGCGACGCATGCAGGTCCGGGTGGACCAAGGAGGGGTCGAGCGGATCGACCCGCTGGAGGCGCCGGCGGTTCGCCTGGCCGGCGGTGGAGCGAATCGCCTACAACGGCACGAGCCGCTGGTTCTTCCTGACCGGGCCGGGCGGCGCTCGCCTCTGGGTGCCGGAGAACATGGCCGGAATCGGCGACTTCGCGGACGCGGCGCTGGCCGGGCTGCGCCCTGACGTGCTCGGGGCCGACGAGGTCGCCCGGGAGGCGCTGCAGCAGCTCGCCGCCGAGGCCCAGGACGAGGACGCGTTCGCCGGCCGGGCCGGACAGGGCACTCCCTAGCGGTAGACGATCACCGGGACCTTGGCGTGCGCCAGGACCCGCTCGGTCTGGCTTCCCAGGAGCAGTTCCACGACCCCGCTCCGGCCGTGGGTCGCCATGGCAATGGCGTCGCAGCCCTGGGTCCGGGCCGTCTCCACGATCACCTTCCAGGGATGGTTGCTCGTCGCCGTGATTCCCTGGAAGGGCACGCCGGCCTCCCTTGCGGCATCCTCCACCACGGCCAGGAAGTTGCGGGCGTGGAGGTCCACGTCCCAGGAATCGCCCTTGGTGTCCTCGATCTCGGAGGGGCGCAGCGTGAAGACGTGGAACTCGGGCTTGACCGTGAGCGCAGTGACGCGCCCACCCAGGGACCTGGCCAGGGCCACGGCGTCCCTGGCCGCCGCATCGGAGCGCGGTGAGCCGTCGGTGGGAACGAGAATGTGCTGGAACATGGGCAAGTCCATAACCGCCCTCCGCCGCGGCGCAATTCACCGGTACAATGCGGCCATGATCGACCCCGCACGGCGCGACCGGATCCGGCGCATCGCCTCCCGCATCGGCGTCGGAGTGAGCGCCTTCACGGTCTTCACGGCCGGCTGGATTGCGATGAAGAGCGACGACTGGCGCACCATCACGGCCGTCAGCGTCCTGGCCCTGCTGGCAGCCCTCATCGCCTCGGGGCTGTCCAAGCAAAGCCGGTGACGAAAGCGGGAGGCCCCCTCCCGCTTGACTCGGATCGCCCGAATGGGGTCGGATCGCCCCCTTTCCTTCTCCAAGGGGCAGACCGCCGATGCAGACCAAGTTCCTGCTGTCCGAGAACCAGATCCCCACCCACTGGTACAACGTCATCCCCGACCTGCCCGGTCCGATGGCGCCGGTGATCCACCCGGGGACGAAGCAGCCCGTCACCCCCGCCGACCTGCTCCCCCTCTTTCCCATGGGGCTCATCGAGCAGGAGATGAGCCCGGAGCGCTGGGTGAAGATCCCCGACGAGGTCCGGGAGATCTACAAGATCTGGCGTCCCAGCCCGCTCTTCCGCGCCCACCGGCTCGAGAAGGCGCTGGGGACCCCGGCCCGCATTTACTACAAGTACGAGGGGGTCTCGCCGGCAGGTTCCCACAAGCCCAACACCGCGGTGCCGCAGGCCTACTACAACAAGATCGCCGGCACCAAGCGCATCGCCAGCGAGACCGGGGCCGGGCAGTGGGGAAGCTCCATCGCGCTGGCCTGCAAGATGTTCGGGCTCGAGTGCACCGTCTACATGGTGCGGGTGAGCTACGAGCAGAAGCCTTACCGCAAGAGCATGATGCACCTCTGGGGCGCGGAGGTCCTTCCCTCGCCCTCCCCCCGCACCCACGCCGGTCGCTCCATCCTGGCCCTCGATCCCGACAGCATGGGCTCGCTGGGCATCGCCATCAGCGAGGCGGTGGAGGACGCCGCCACGCGCGACGACACCCGCTACGCGCTGGGCAGCGTGCTGAATCACGTGTGCATGCACCAGACCGTCATCGGCCTCGAGGCCAAGGAGCAGATGAAGATGGCCGGCGACGAGCCGGACGTGGTCATCGGCTGCCACGGCGGCGGATCCAACTTCGCCGGCATCGCCTTCCCCTACGTGGCCGACAAGGCTGCCGGCTCGAAGGTGCGGCTGGTGGCCGCCGAGCCCTCCTCCTGCCCCACCCTCACCAAGGGCGTCTACGCGTTCGACTACGGCGACACCGCCCGGACGGCCCCCATCTCCCGCATGTACACGCTGGGTCACGACTTCATGCCCCCGGGCATCCACGCCGGGGGCCTGCGCTACCACGGCGCCTCGCCGCTGGTCTCGCAGCTCGTCGACGCGGGGATCATCGAGGGCCGGGCGGTGGGACAGCTGGCGGTCTTCGAGGCCGCGGTGACCTTCGCCGGCACGGAGGCCATCATCCCGGCGCCCGAGTCGGCCCACGCCATCCGGGTGGCCATCGACGAGGCGCTGCTCGCCAAGCAGGAGGGCAAGGAGAAGGTCATCCTCTTCAACCTCTCCGGGCACGGCCACGTCGACATGGCGGCCTACGACGCCTACTTCTCCGGCGGGCTCGAGGACTTCGAGTACCCGGCCGAGAAGGTGAGGGAGTCGCTCGCCCACCTTCCCAAGGTCGTTCTCGCGAAGTAGCCCTTCGCACCGGAGTCCTCCCTTGCCCCGTCGCGAGATCACGCTCGCCGCCGCAGTCGCCGCCGCGCTTCTCACCGCCCACCCGGCCTGGGCGGCCGACGTGGTGAGGCTCGGCAATCTCAAGTTCGCCCACTACGGCGCGGTCTCCTACATGACGGAGCACTGCGGCAAGTTCGGGCTCGAGGTCCAGGAGATCGTCTTCCCGAAGGGGATCGACATCTTCCCGGCCATCATCCGCGGCGACGTGGACATCGCCGCCAGCGCGGCCGACGCGGCGGTGGCCAACCGGGCCGCCGGCGGCCCCGTCCTGGTGGTGGCCGGCTTCGCCAGGGGGGGCGCCCGGCTGGTGGTCCGCTCCGACTTCCCCGGAACGCAGGTCGAGGACCTGAAGGGGAAGAAGGTGGGCGTCGCCCGCGGCGGGGCGCAGGAGCTCCTGCTGCTCGCCGAGCTGGCCAAGCACGGGCTCACCTGGTCGGACCAGCCCGGCAAGGCCGACGTGTACGTCGTCTACCTGGCCTTCGCCGACCTGAACCAGGCCCTGCTGCAGAAGCAGATCGACGCCATGTGCCAGTCGGAGCCCCAGTCCTCGCAGGCCATCAACAAGGGGTTCGGCAAGGAGATGCTGAAGCCCTACGACACCCCGCTGGGCGAGCCGGTGCGCGTGCTGGTGATGACCGAGAAGATGTACAGGTCGCGCCCCGACGTGGCACGGCGCGTGCTCGAGTGCTTCGTCGATGCGACCCGGCTCTTCCAGAAGGATCCGGCGCTGGCCGAGGCCTGGGTCCGGGAGAAGATGTTCAAGGGGCAGATCACCGTCGAGGACTACCGGGACGCCATGTCGAACGCGGCCTTCACCTTCGACGTCACCGCCGAGCACATCCAGATCACCACCGATCTCATGGTGAAGTACGGCGTGGGCAAGATGGCGGCGCCGCCCAGGGCCACCGACTGGGTGGCGCTCGACCTGCTCGGACAGGCCAAGCAGAAGCTGGGCGTGAACAGTTCCCCGACGAGGCCCTGAGCCCATGGCCGGACGCGCCGCGCGGCTCGGACGGGCGGTGCTGGTGCCGGTGGTCGTGCTCGTCCTCTGGGAGGTGATCTCCCGCGCCGGCGTGGTCTCCGCGCTGGTCATGCCGGCGCCGTCGCGGGTGGTGGTCCGCTGGTGGGCCTACGCCGCCTCGGGCGAGATGCTCGAGGACGCGGCCGGGAGCCTGACCCGCGTGCTGGGCGGCTTCGCCATCGGCGCCGGGCTGGCCCTGCCGCTCGGCCTCCTCATGGGCGCCAAGGACTGGGTTCACGACCTGTTCAACCCGCTCCTCCAGATCCTGCGCCCCATCCCGCCCATCGCATTCATCCCGCTGGCCATCCTCTGGTTCGGCCTGGGCGACCCGCCGGCCTTCTTCCTCATCGCGCTGGGCGCCTTCTTCCCGGTGCTGGTGAACACCATCGCCGGGGTTCGCCACGTCGACGCCATCCACCTCCGGGCGGCGCGAAACCTGGGCGCCGGGGAGTGGACCATCTTCCGGCGCGTCATCCTGCCGTCCGCCATGCCCTACGTGCTCTCGGGCATGCGCATCGGCATCGGCGTGGCCTTCATCGTGGTCATCGTGGCCGAGATGACCGCCGTGAACCGCGGCCTCGGCTACCGGATCCTCGAGGCCCGCGAGTACTTCTGGTCGGACAAGATCATCGCCGGGATGATCACCATCGGGCTCATCGGGCTCTTCATCGACGGGGGCATGGGCTGGGTGAGCGCGCGAATGCTCCGCTGGCACCGGGGGCTCGAGGGATGAACTCCGCGGCGGCGTCCGCCCCGGCCATCCGCGTGGAGGGGGTCAGGAAGACCTTCGCCACCGGCGGGCGCGAGGTGGTGGCCCTCGACGGCATCGACCTCGAGGTGGCGGACGGCGAGTTCGTCTGCCTGCTCGGCCCGTCTGGCTGCGGCAAGTCCACCTTGCTGAACGCCGTGGCCGGCTTCAGTCCGCCCACCTCGGGCCGGATCCTGGCGGGGGGCCGCGAGGTGACCTCGCCCGGTCCAGACCGGGCCATGGTCTTCCAGGAGTACGCGCTCTTCCCATGGATGACGGTGGCCGAGAACGTCGCCTTCGGACTGGAAGTGAAAGGCACGCCGGCGGCGGAGATCCGGGCCACGGTCGACGCCTGGCTCGCCAAGCTCGGCCTCACCGACTTCCGCGACCGTTTCCCCAAGGACCTCTCCGGCGGCATGCGGCAGCGGGTGGCCATCGCCCGGGTGCTGGCCATCGACCCGCCGGTGCTGCTCATGGACGAGCCGTTCGGCGCCCTCGACGCGCTGACCCGGCGAAACCTCCAGGACGAGCTCCTGCGCATCTGGTCGGGGTCGGGGAAGTCCGTCCTCTTCGTCACCCACGGGATCGAGGAGTCGCTCTACCTGGCCGACCGGGTGGTGGTGATGACCTACCGTCCCGGCGCGGTGAAGGAGGTCATTCCGGTGTTGCTTCCCCGCCCACGCGACCCGTCCTCGTCCGAGTTCGGCGCCCTGAGCCGGCGCATCACCGCGCTGGTGATGGAAGAGCAGGCCCGCCACCAGCGCGACGAGCGGGGTGTCCTGGCCGGTTGATGGGCGCGTCGGTGAAGTCGGGGAGCATCTCGACGAAGGCCTGGAAGTGCTCGAGCCCGACCCCGCCGAGGAGCGGGGCGCCGCGCACCGGAAAGCCGCCGCCGCCCGGGACCATCACCAGGGCCTCGCGCCGGCTCGGGTCCACGATGACGGCGCGGATCTCTTCCCAGCGCACCACGTGAAGGACGCGGCCGTCACCGCGGATGCGGCGCAGTCCGGCTCCGTCCACCACCAGGGAGCCCATGCGGGAGGCCTCGTCGCGCTGGGCCACCCAGAGGAGCAGGCCGCCCGCGGCAGCAGGAAGCGGCAGCAGGATCGAAAGCGTCCAGGGCGCGGGCGCGGCAAGGGCGCAGAGCGCGCCGCCGCCGCGGCGGCGAAAAGGAGCGCCACGGGGAAGCGAGAGAAGGATTGGTAACGAAAGCTCATGGGGCGAGGCGGTGGATCGCGAGGACATTCACCCCGCTGGGGCCCCGGCGCCAGTTTCCGGACGAAACCACCGGTAGCGTGTAGGCACCCGCCCACCCCCTATCCCTCGATTCCCGGCTAGACGTCTGAGCAGTGCAACCTCACGTTTCTCTGGGGCTTCTTGACAGCGAGCCTCCGATCTTCGTAGATCGACAAGTTGGTGGGAAAAAGTGTCACGCAGTGGATCAAGGTGGCAGGATCGGGCAAGCCGTGTTCTTCGGGACCTTCCAGCATTCGATCGACGCCAAGGGGCGCACCAGCCTCCCGGTGAAGTTCCGGGACACGCTCGCCCTCGCCGGCGAGGCCAAGCTGGTTCTCACCCAGTATCCGCACTGGCGCGCAGTGCAGGCGCTGCCGCAGTCGGTCTGGAAGGAGCTCGAGAAGAAGGTGCTCGCCACGAGCCCGCTCGACGTCCGCGCCCAGCGAAACATCCTGAAGTTCTACTCCTCGGCGAGCGAGGTCGACCTCGACGTCCACGGCCGCGTCCTCGTGCCGCCGACGCTCCGCGATTTCGCGCAGCTCTCGAAGGAAGTGGTCTGGGTGGGCATGGGGCGAACCATCCAGCTCTTCGACCGCGCCGCCTACGACGAGCAGATGAACCGCGACATCCCGGCCGACGAGGTCGTGGACTTCTTTGGATAGCTCATGCACGTCCTTCGCGAAGAGATCGGCGTGACCGTCCTCCGATGCTACGGGGAGCTCTCCCTCCCCGAGCTGGCGAGCGTGGCGGCCGCCTCGGCGCGGGCCCGGGCCGCTGGAAGGCTGGTCGTGCTCGATCTCTCCCGCGTGGGCCACCTTCACTACGCCGGCGCGAGGCTGCTGCTCGACGTGCCGGGACTGCGCCTGGCCGGCGCCAGCCGCTACCTCCGCGACCTCGTGCTCGCCGGCGGCGGCTTCGGCGTCGAGTTCCACACCGACGTGGCCGACGCCATGAGGGCCGGGTGACCGGCTTCACGCATGCGACCGTTCTCCAGAGCGAGGTCATCCAGCTCCTCCAGCCCCTTCCCGGCGAGCTCTTCCTCGACGGCACGCTGGGCGGCGGCGGACACGCGGAAGCCCTCCTGGAACGGGGAGCCCGGGTGATCGGCACCGACCGCGACCCGCGCGCGCTCGCCGCAGCCCGTGCGAGGCTGGCCCGTTTCGGCGAGGCCTTCCGCGCCGTGCGCGCCGACTTCCGCGACGCCGAGGGCGCGCTCCGCTCGCTGGGCATCGACCGGGTGGACGGCACGCTGGTGGACCTGGGCGTCTCGTCACCCCAGCTCGACCTGGCCGAACGAGGCTTCTCCTTCTCCCGCCCGGGGCCGCTCGACATGCGGATGTCGGACGAGGGGGAGACGCTCGCCGACCTGCTCGAGCGGGTCGACGTTCGCGAGCTCACCCGGATCCTCCGCGAGTACGGCGAGGAGCCCTTCGCCCGCCCGATCGCCCGCGCCATCCTGGAGACGGTCGCGAAGCACGGCGCTCGAACCCTCGACACCGCCCGGCTCGCGGAGGTGGTGGCCGGCGCCGTTCCCCGCAAGGCCTGGCCGCGCAAGATCCACCCGGCCACCCGAACCTTCCAGGCGCTGCGCATCGCCGTGAACGACGAGCTGGGCGCGCTCGCCGCCTGGCTCGACGCCCTGCCCCGCACGCTGTCGAAGGGCGGACGCGCCGCCGCCATCAGCTTCCACTCGCTGGAGGACCGGATGGTGAAGCGCGCCTTCGGGGAGCTCACGAAGGAGTGCACGTGCCCGCCGGGCTTCCCAATCTGCCGGTGCGGCTCGAACCCGGAGTTCCAGCCCTTGACGAGGAAGGCCGTGGTGGCCTCGGACGCCGAGGTGGCCGCCAATCCCCGCGCCCGCAGCGCCAAGCTCCGCGCGGTGGTGAAGGTCCGATGAAGGGCTTCGGGCGCCAGGCCGGGGTGGCCACCGTGATCGCCGGGCTCCTGCTGGCCGCGCCGCTCGCCGCCGTGGGGGTCTTCCACGTCTGGTCGCGAACCCGCGTTCAGGGCATCGGCTACGAGCTCGGGCGGCTGGAAGCCGAGCACCGGCAACTGCTCGCCGAGCGGGATCGGCTGAATCTGGAGGTCGCAACTTTGCGCTCGCCGGGCCGCCTGGAGCGGTTCGCACGCGAGCGACTGGGAATGGCTCCGCCGGCACCGGGTGCGGTGGTGGCGGGTATGGTGGGTGGGTCGGGCGTGGCGGGCGTGGGCGTCGACGGGGCAGATCAGCGCCCCGGCCCGGCGGAGCCAGATGTGAAGACGACGAAGCGGCGGGAGGCCCGGACCGGCCCCCGCGTGGGCGCGCTCGACGCGGCGCGCCCCTGAGCGGCGATGCGCGCCGGCATCGACCCCCGCTCCGCGCGCTGGATCGCGATCCGGATCGGGGTCGTGGCCTTCGTCTTCGCGGCGGGGTTCGCCGTGGTGGCCGGACGCTCGGTGCAACTTCAAGTGTTGCAGGGCGACCGGCTGGGCAGCCTGGCACGGGACCAGTACCTTCGCGAGCTGACGTTGAAACCGCGCCGGGGCACCATCACCGACCGAAACGGCGCCGTGCTCGCAGGCAACGCCGAGGCCGATTCGATCTTCGTCGATCCGCGCGAGTTTCCACCCGGCGGCCGAACCCGCGACCTCGTCCGGCTGTCCAAGGCGCTGCAGCTCGAGCCGAAGGCGCTCGAGAAGAGGCTCGCCAAGGGGGCCCGCTTCGCCTGGGTGAAGCGGCGGGTCTCGCCAGCCGAGGCCGAGCAGGTCCGGGCGTTGAAGATGGCCGGGGTCGGATTCGTGAAGGAGACCCGGCGATACTACCCGCGTCGCGAGCTGGCCGGACAGCTGCTCGGCATCGTCGGCGACGACGGCCAGGGGCTCGAGGGCGTGGAACGGGCCTGGGACGAGTCGCTCCAGGGCGAGGGCATGCGGCTGCCATCCCTGCGCGACGCCCGAGGCGCCAACCTTCTCGGCGCAGCGCCGGTTCCGGAGCGTGTGCTGGAGGGGGGCCGGGTCGAGCTGACCATCGACCAGGGGCTGCAGAACGCCGCCGAGCGCTCGCTGGCCGTGGCGGTGGCTCAGGCCCGGGCGGCCTCGGGCATGGCGATCGTCATCGACCCCGCCACCGGCGAGATCCTGGCGCTCGCCAACGTGCCGCTCCTGAACCCCAACTCCCCGCGCAAGGAGGACCTGCGCAACCGCGCCGTCCTCGACAGCTTCGAGCCAGGATCGACCATGAAGGCCTTCGTGCTCGCCCGGGCCCTCGACGAGGGAGCCATCCGGGCCAACGATTCCATCTTCTGCGAGAACGGCCGCTGGGCGGTGGGCAGCCACGTCATCCACGACCACAAGGGGCTCGGCTGGGTGCCGCCGGCGCGGGTCATGGCGGCGAGCTCCAACATCTGCGCGGGCAAGATCGGCCAGCGGCTCGGGCGGGAACGGCTGCAGCAGGCCTTCCTGGCCTTCGGCCTCGGGGAGCGGACCCAGGTCGGGATCCCCGGCGAGCCGCGCGGCCAGATCCCCTACCCCAAGGCCGAGATCTCGGTCGCCACCATGAGCTTCGGCCAGGGCATGACGGCGTCGGCGCTCCAGATCACCCAGGCCATGGCGGCGCTCGCGAACCGCGGCGTCCTCATGAAGTCCTGGATCGTCCGCCGGGTGGTCGACCCGGTCTCCGGCGACGTGATGTCGGAGGCGGTTCCCACCCCGGTGCGCCGGGTGGTGTCGCCCGAGACGGCTCGGCAGGTGGCGGAGTGGCTCGAGGGCGTGGTGGCCGACCCGGACGGAACCGGCAAGCGGGCCCGGCTCCCGGGCTGGCGGGTGGCCGGAAAGACCGGCACCGCCCAGAAGGCCGACCCGGTCTCGGGCGGGTACTCGGCCGACAAGCACTTCTCCTCCTTCGTCGGATTCGCCCCGGCCGACGCTCCCCGGGTCGCGATCGGGATCTTCATCGACGAGCCCAAGGGGGAGATCTACGGTGGCGAGGTGGCGGCCCCGGTCTTCCGCGACGTGGCCGAGCACGCGATGAAGTCCCGCGGCGTTCCGCAGAGCGGAACCGCGGTGGCCGCCCTGGCGCCGCCCGCGCCCTCCGGCGCCACCGAGCCGCTCCCGGAGCGGGAGGAGATCGCTCCGGTCCCCCCGGTCGAGTTCGCCCCCCGCAGGCCGCCGCAGGGCACGGGAGCGGTGGCCGTCCCCGCGCTCCAGGGGCTGGCGGCCCGGTCGGCGCTCCGGCGGCTCGAGACCGCCGACCTGGCCGGCGACCTTCGCGGCACGGGGCGCGTCACCGGGCAGGTCCCTCGCGCCGGAGAGCTGGTCGAGCGCGGGACCCGGGTCCGTCTCACCCTGGCGCCGCCCGGTTGACCCCGGGCCGAAGGGGAGGCAAAAAGCTGCCCCCGATATCGCGACACGCTACTCTCCGGGCAAAGGCGGCTCAGTCGAATCCATGCGGCTTTCCTCGATCATCGCCGGTACCGGCGCGTCGCTCGGACAGGCGCTCGACGCCGAGGTGTCGATGGTGACGTCGGATTCACGGCAAGTGAAAGGTGGCGCGCTCTTCGTCGCCATCGCCGGCGCAACGGCCGACGGCCACGACTTCGCCTCCGCGGCGGCGCGTGCCGGGGCGGTGGCGGTCCTGGCCGAACGGCCGGTCGACTGCGCGCCGGCGTCGCTCCTCCTCGTGCCGTCGGCGCGCCGCGCGCTCGCGGTGGCCGCCGCCAACCTCCACGGGCGCCCGGCCGAGCGGCTTGCCCTGTGCGGCGTGACCGGCACCAAGGGAAAGACCACCGTCACCTACCTGGTCGAGGCCTGCGCCGCCGCCGCCGGGGTCTCGAGCGGCGTCATCGGCACCGTCTCCTGGCGGGTCCCGGGGCGAACGCGTCCCGCCTCGCACACCACGCCCGACGCCGCCGAGGTCCAGGCACTGCTCGCCGAGATGGTCGGCGCCGGCGCCCGCGTCGCCATCCTCGAGGTCTCCTCCCACGCCCTCGAGCAGGAGCGGGTGGCCGGGCTCTCCTTCCGGGCCGCCGGCTTCACCAACCTCGGGCGGGACCACCTCGACTACCACCCAGACCAGGAGTCCTACTTCCTGGCCAAGCGCCGCCTCTTCGCCGAGCGGCTCGCCCCGGATGGCGTGGCGGTCGTGAACGCCGGCGACGCGCACGGGGCCCGCATCGCCGCCGAGCTCTCCGCCGCCGGACGGACGGTGTGGCGCTTCGGGGTGCCGGGCGCGGAGATCGCGCCCCGCGGCGTCCGCGTCGGGATGGACGGCATCCAGGCCGTCCTCTCCACGCCGCGCGGGGAGGTGCCGGTTCGCTCCCCGCTCGTCGGCGCCCACAACCTCGAGAATCTCATGACCGCCGCCGGGCTGGCGCTGGCGCTGGGTTTCCCGCCGGGGGCCGTCTCCGCCGGCCTCTCCGCCTCACCCGGCGCCCCGGGGCGGCTCGAGCGGATCGACGGACGCGGCGTGGCCGCCTTCGTGGACTACGCCCACACCCCCGACTCGCTCGCTGCCGCCTGCGCCGCGCTCCGGGCTCTCGCACCGCGCCGCCTCATCGCGGTCTTCGGCTGCGGCGGCGACCGGGACCGGGGCAAGCGACCGCTCATGGGTCGCGCCGCCGGAAGCGCCGCCGACCTGGTGGTGGTGACGAGCGACAACCCGCGCACCGAGGACCCCGGCGCGATCCTCGACGCCATCGTGCCCGGCGTGGAGGCGGCCGGCCTGCGGCGCCTCTCCGAGGCCGAGGCCCGCGCCGGCGCGCGGGGCTTCGCCGTGGTCGAGGATCGGCGGGGCGCCATCGCGCTGGCGCTCGAATCCGCACTGCCCGGCGACGCCGTCCTCATCGCCGGCAAGGGGCACGAGGATTACCAGATCGTGGGCACAGAGAAGCGGCACCTCGACGACCGGGAGGAGGCCCGACGGGGCCTCGGCGTGGCGTGAACCCCGGGCCCCATTTCACGCCGGGTGATCTGGCCTCCGCCACCGGCGGCCGCTTCGCCGGCTCGCCGCCCGCGGAGATGGCCGGCATCTCCACCGACACCCGCTCCATCCTGCCGGGAAACGCCTTCGTGGCGCTGCGTGGCGATCGCTTCGACGGGCACGACTTCCTCCCCGAGGCCGCCCACGCCGGGGCCGCCTGCGCCGTGGTGGCCGCCGACCGCGCCGGCGCCGCGCCGCCCGGGCTCCCGCTTCTCGCCGTCAAGGACACGCTCGAGGCTCTCGGGGGGATCGCCCGGCTCCACAGGCGCCGCTTCGCCATCCCGGTCGTCGGCATCACCGGATCGAACGGGAAGACCACCACCCGCGAGATGATCGCCGCCATCCTGGCCACCCGCGGACCGGTGCTGAAGACCGAGGGCAACCTGAACAACGAGGTGGGGGTGCCGCTCACGCTGCTCCGCCTCGGGCCGGAGCACACGGCGGCGGTGATCGAGATGGGGATGAGCCACCGGGGCGAGATCGCGCGCCTGACCGCCATGGCCGAGCCGCAGGTGGGCGTGGTGACGAACGCCTTCCCCGCCCACCTGGAGGGACTGGGCACCGTGGACGCAGTCGCCGACGCCAAGGGCGAGCTGTACCAGGGGCTGCCCCCCGACGGCATCGTGGTGGCCAACGCAGACGACGCCCGCATGCTCCACCGCGCCCGCAAGTCGGGACGGCGCGTGCTGACCTTCGCCGTCGGGCGCGAGAGCAAGGCCGACGTGACGGTCCTCGACGTCCTCTCCCACGGCCAGGACGGGATCACCTTCCTCCTCGGCATCGGGACGAAGGAGATCCGGGTCGTGCTTCCGCTGGTGGGAGAGCACAACGCGGCGAACGCAGCAGCAGCGGCCGCGGCGGCGCTCGCGCTCGGCTGCAGCGATCGCGAGATCGTTCGCGGGCTCGCGGAGGTCCGGCCGGTCGGCAGGCGCCTGCGCCTCGAGCAGCTCGCCTCGGGCGTGCTCCTCGTCGACGACTGCTACAACGCCAACCCGGCCTCGATGAAGGCCGCGCTCCGGACGCTGCGACAGCTGGCCGGCAAGGGGCGCGCCGTGGCCGCGCTCGGCGACATGCTGGAGCTGGGACCTGCCGAGGAGGAGCTGCACCTGGAGCTCGGGCGCGACGCTGCCGCCGCCGGCCTCGCCTGGCTCGCCACCCTGGGAGCCCGCACCCGGCTTTCCCACGAGGCGGCGCTGGCCGCCGGCCTCGCTCCCTCGTCCGCCTTCCACACCGAGGACCCCCAGGCCCTCGCCGCCTTCGTGCGAGAACGGCTGCGTCCCGGCGACGCACTTCTCGTGAAAGGGAGCCGGGGGATGAAGCTCGAACGACTCATCGAGGCCCTGCGCTAGATGCTCTACCTCCTCCTCTACCCGATGGCGAATCGCTTCACGGTCCTGAACGTGCTGCGCTACCCGTCGTTCCGCATCGTGGCCGCGGGGCTGACGGCCATGATCCTGGGGCTGCTCCTCGGGCCGTGGTTCATCGCGCGCATGCGAAGGCTCCAGTACGGGGCCTCGAACGTCCGCGCGGACACGCCGGAATCCCATCAGGTCAAGACCGGCACGCCGTCGATGGGCGGCGCGCTCATCCTCCTCGCGCTGGTGGCCGCCACGCTGCTCTTCGCGGACCTGCGCAGCCGGCTGATCTGGTCGGTCCTGCTCGTCACCATCGGCTTCGGCGCGGTGGGCTTCGCCGACGACTATCTCAAGTTCTCCCGGAAGAACTCGAAGGGCCTGCCCGGGAAGAAGAAGCTCGCCTGGCAGGCCCTCATCGTCCTGGCCGTCTACCTGGTCTTCCTCACCGACTGGAACTTCCAGCTCGGGGCCTCCTTCCCATTCCTCACCGTGGGCACCTTTCTCGACACCCACGTCACCCTTCCCTTCGTTCCCACACGCCGCCTCGACTGGAACCTGGGCTGGGCCTACGTGCCCTTCATGCTCCTGGTCGTGGTGGGCACCTCCAACGCCGTGAACCTCACCGACGGCCTCGACGGCCTCGCCATCGGCCCGTCGATCGTCTCGTCGATGACCTTCCTGGCGCTCTCCTACGTGGCCGGCACCACCATCGCCGGCTTCAGCCTGGCGGCCTACCTGGGCATCCCCCCGGTGCACGGCGCCGAGGAGCTGGGGGTCTTCTGCGCCGCCATGGGCGGTGCGGGCATCGCGTTTCTCTGGTTCAACACCTACCCGGCCTCGATGTTCATGGGGGACGTGGGATCCCTGGCGCTGGGCGGCGCGCTGGGCATGCTGGCGGTGCTCACCAAGAACGAGTTCGCCTCGGCGATCCTGAACGGCGTCTTCCTGGTCGAGGCGGTGAGCGTCATCGTGCAGGTGGCCTCCTTCCGCACCACCGGCAAGCGGGTCTTCCGCATGGCCCCCATCCACCACCACTTCGAGCTGGAGGGGATGTCCGAACCCAAGATCATCGTGCGATTCTGGATCGCCTCGATCATGCTGGCACTGATCGCCCTCATGTCGCTGAAGCTCCGCTAGGAAAGGAAGATGGCCATCGATCTCACCGGAAAGAAGGTCCTCGTGGTCGGACTGGCGCGCAGCGGCGCCGCGGCCGCGCGCCTCTGCGCGCGAGAGGGCGCCCGGGTGACGGTGACCGACCGGCGGACCGCCACCGAGCTGGCGCCGGAGGTCCAGGCGCTCGGGAACGCCCAGGTCTCGTTCGCCCTGGGCGGCCACGCGGAGAGGGACTTCACCGGCTGCGACCTGGTGGTGGTCTCGCCAGGCGTCCCGCTCTCCATCCCCGAGATCGTGGCGGCGCGGCGCGCCGGCATCCCGGTGCTCGGCGAGGTGGAGCTGGCCTCGCGCTTCCTCGGCGAGGTTCCGGTGGTGGCCATCACCGGCACGAACGGAAAGAGCACCACCACCGCGCTCACCGGGGCCCTCTTCCAGAGAGACCGGCACGCCTTCGTGGGCGGAAACCTGGGCACGCCGCTCTCCGAGCTGCCGCTCTCCGGGGCCACGGTCGACGTGGTGGTCCTCGAGCTGTCGTCCTTCCAGCTCGAGGCCATCGACCGGTTCCGCCCGCGCGTCGGGGCCATCCTGAACGTGACCCCCGACCACCTCGATCGCTACCCCGGCATGGACGAGTACGGGGCGGCCAAGGCTCGCCTCTTCGAGAACCAGCAGGCCGGCGACGTGGCGGTGGGAAACGAGCGCGATCCCCGGGCGCTGGCAGCGGCCCGCTCCACCCGGGGCGAGGTGGTCACCTTCGGCTTCGGCCCCCGGGCTCCCATGGCGGCGCGCGACGACGGCGAGGTGCTCCGCTTTTCCGGCCCCTCCGGCGACCCGGAACGCTACCTCATCCGCTGCCGGGCCCTGCGCGGCCGCCACAACCGGGAGAACGCCATGGCGGCGGTGGCCTGCGCCCGGATCATGGGCGTCCCCGGCGCGGTGGTGCAACGCGGACTCGACGAGTTCCCTGGCCTTCCCCACCGGCTGGAGCTGGTGGCCGAGCGGGGCGGCGTCGAGTGGGTGAACGACTCCAAGGCCACCAACGTCGACTCGACGGCCGTCGGTCTCGCCGCCTTCCCGGCCGGGCGCCCATCGGTGGTGCTGCTGCTCGGCGGGCGCGGCAAGAAGGCCCCCTACGCCCCGCTCCGGCCGCTCTTCCCGGGACGCGTCAAGGCGCTGCTCACGCTGGGCGAGGACGCGCCGGCCATCGAGCGGGAGCTCGGCGACCTCGGTCCCACCGAGTCGTGCGGCGATCTCGCCACCGCCGTCTCGCGCGCGGCCCGGCTGGCCGGGCCTGGAGACGTGGTGCTCCTCTCGCCGGCCTGCGCGAGCTACGATCAGTTCCAGAGCTACGAGGAGCGAGGGGAGGCCTTTCGCCGCCTCGCCGCCGCCGCCCCCGCGCCATGAGCAAGGACCCGACCGCCACCCGCCGCCCCCGCCTGGTCCCGGCCTTCGACCCGTGGATGCTGGCCTCCTTCCTGCTGCTCACCGGGCTGGGGCTGGTGATGGTCTACTCGGCGAGCGCCGTGACCGCCGAGGCCAGGGTTCACGATCAGTTTTACTACCTGAAGCGGCAGCTGGTGGCCGCCGGCATCGGCCTGGCCCTGCTCCTCTTCCTCGTCCAGCTCGGGTACCGCCGGCTCGAGGCGCTGGCCGTTCCCCTGCTGCTCGCGGTCACGGTCGCGCTCGTCCTGGTCCTCGTCCCCGGCATCGGCAAGGTGGCCGGCGGGGCGCGGCGCTGGATCGACCTGGGCTTCATCCGCTTCCAGCCGGCCGAGGCCGCCAAGGTGATCCTGGTCCTCTACCTGGCCCGCTCGCTCTCCCGGAAGAAGGAGCGGGTCAGGATGTTCTCGATCGGCTTCCTGCCCCACGTGGCGGTGACCGGGCTGCTCGTGGCCCTCGTGATCGCCGAGAAGGACCTCGGGACGGCCGTCATCCTCCTCCTGGTGCTCCTGGTGATGCTCTTCGCGGGCGGCGTGAAGTTCGCGTACCTGCTGGGCGCGCTGGTCGTGGCGCTCCCCGTTGCCTGGAAGCTCGTGGCCGGGACGCCCTACCGCATGGCGCGCATCACCGCCTTCCTCGACCCCTGGCAGCACCGGGACGGGATCGGCTTCCAGATCGTCGAGTCGCTCCTCGGCATCGGGAACGGCGGCTGGTTCGGGCAGGGGCTCGGCGAGGGAAAGGGCAAGCTCTTCTACCTGCCGGCCGCACACACCGACTTCATCGCCGCGGTGATCGCCGAGGAGACCGGCCTCCTCGGCATGTCCGTCCTGTCGCTGCTCTTCGCGCTGCTCGTCTGGCGCGGGTTCCGCGCCGCCTGGTCGGCCCCCGACGCCTTCGGCTGCTACCTGGCGCTCGGGCTCACGACCCTCATCGGCTCGCAGGCGCTCGTGAACCTGGCCGTCGTGCTCGGGCTCCTGCCCACGAAGGGGCTCACGCTTCCCTTCGTGTCGTACGGCGGCAGCTCCCTCATGACCATGCTCGCGGCCGCCGGGATCCTGCTCTCGGTGAGCGGAGGACAGGGTGGTTTCCTTCGCGCCCAGCGGTCGCCACGGCGTCGCCGCCACCGCGGGGAGCCCGTCATGAGGCTTCTCGTCGCCGGCGGCGGCACGGGCGGCCACGTCTTCCCCGGCATCGCGCTGGCCGAGGAGGTGGTCACCCGCCACCCGAAGAACGACGTGGTCTTCGTGGGCACGGCCAGGGGCCTGGAGGCCTCGCTGGTGCCCATCGCCGGCTATCCCATCGAGCTCATCGACGTCCGCGGGCTGAAGGGCAAGGGGTTGCGGGGAGTGCTCTCGGGGTTGTTCCGGCTTCCGCGCGCCTTCGTCCAGTCCTGGCGGATCCTCCGGAAGTGGAAGCCGGACGCGGTCGTCGGGGTTGGCGGCTACGCCTCGGGACCGGTGGTGCTGGCGGCCCGGCTCCTGGGCATCCCCACC
This sequence comes from uncultured delta proteobacterium, assembly GCA_963700085.1. Classification (GTDB taxonomy): domain Bacteria; phylum Myxococcota; class Myxococcia; order Myxococcales; family Anaeromyxobacteraceae; genus CAIOAK01. Next base: position 132,702 of record CAVOWI010000010.1, on the reverse strand, counting down.
GCCGTCCAGGAGCAGAACGCCGTGGCCGGACTCACCAACCGGCTCCTCGGCAGGGTGGTCGAGGTCGCCTTCACCGCCTTCCCGGAGGCCGAGCGCCACTTCCCTTCCCGGAAGGTGCAGCACCTGGGAAGCCCCATCCGCCGCCAGCTCCTCGAGAACTACATGCGCCCGATCTCCAAGCGCGATGACCAGCTCCGGGTGCTCGTCTTCGGCGGCTCCCAGGGCGCTCACAGCCTCAACATGCGGGTCATCGAGGCCCTGCCCTTCCTGGCCGACCTCAAGGACCGGGTCCGCTTCACGCACCAGACCGGCGCCCGGGATCGCGAGCAGGTGGAGAAGGGCTACGCGGCGGTGGGCTTCGCCCCCGACGTGCGGGAGTTCATCACCGACATGAGCGCCGCCTACTCCGGCACCGACCTGGTCGTCTGCCGCGCGGGCGCGACCACGCTCGCAGAGCTGACGGTGTGCAAGAAGCCCTCGATCCTGGTCCCGTTTCCGTCCGCCGCGGACAACCACCAGGTGGTGAACGCCCAGAGCCTGGTGGACGCGGGCGCCGCGGTGATGATCGAGGAGCGGGATCTCAACGGCGAGCTGCTCGCCGCCGAGATCCGGCGGATCCTCCTCGACGGCGAGCTGCGCGACCGGATGGCCCGCGCCGCCGGCGTGCAGGGACGCCCCCAGGCGGCCAGCGAGATCGTCGACGTCCTCACCCAGATGACGGTCCGTCGCTGGGGCACGCCCAAGGGTCGCCCCCGCGGCCCCGACTTCCGCCCCGTTCGCCCTCCGCCTGGCCGGGCCCACATGACCCTCTTCCGTTCGCGCAGCCCGCGCATCCACTTCGTCGGCATCGGCGGCATCGGCATGAGCGGCATCGCCGAGTTGCTGCTCAACCTCGGCTACCCGGTCTCCGGCTCGGATCTGAAGGCGTCGGAGGCCACCCGCCGGCTGGCCGGCCTGGGCGGGCGCATCGAGCTGGGGCACGCAGCGGGCCACGTGGGCGGCGCCGACGTGGTGGTGACCTCGTCGGCCGTGCCGCGCGACAACCCCGAGGTGATCGAGGCCCGCCGCCGCCAGATCCCGGTCATCCCGCGCGCCGAGATGCTCGCCGAGCTGATGCGCCTCAAGCAGGGAATCGCCATCGCCGGCTCCCACGGGAAGACCACCACCACCTCCATGGCGGCACACCTCATGGCCCGCGCCGGGCTCGACCCCACCGCGGTGGTGGGGGGCAAGATGAACGCCTTCGGCTCCAACGCCAAGCTGGGCAAGGGGGACTGGATCGTCGTCGAGGCCGACGAGTCGGACGGGTCCTTCCTCCACTACACCCCCACGCTGGTGGTGGTCACCAACGTCGACCCCGAGCACCTCGACCACTGGAAGACCGAGGAGGCGCTGAAGCGCGGCTTCGTCGACTTCGTGAACCGGGTCCCCTTCTACGGAACCGCCATCCTCTGCCTCGACCACCCGGGCGTGCAGTCGATCCTTCCCTTCGTCGAGAAGCGCTTCGTGACCTACGGCGAGGCGCCGCAGGCCGACTACCGCGCCACCCACGTCGAGGTCCTGGGCCCGAGGGTGGCCTTCGAGGCCACGCGGCGCGGGGAACCGCTGGGACGCTTCGAGCTTCACATGGTGGGGCGCCACAACGCGCTGAACGCGCTCGCGGTGGTGGCGCTGGCCGACGAGATGGGCGTGCCGGTGGAGGTGACCCGCGAGGCGCTGGCGTCCTTCCAGGGCGTGCAGCGCAGGTTCACTGTCCGTGGAGAGCGTGACGGCGTCACCGTGGTCGACGACTACGGCCACCACCCCGCCGAGGTCCGGGCCACGCTGCGCGGCGCCAGGGAGGCCTACGGGCGGCGGGTGGTCTGCCTCTTCCAGCCCCATCGCTACTCCCGGACGCTGGCCCTGCTCGAGGAGTTCAAGACCGCCTTCAACGACGCCGACGTGCTGCTCGTCACCGACGTCTACGCGGCCTCCGAGGACCCCATTCCCGGCATCTCCGGACTCGCGCTGGCCGACGGGATCCGGGCCTGCGGCCACAAGGACGTGACCCACGTGGCGCGGGCCGCGCTCGCCCAGGCCGCCAGGGAGCGGCTGCGTCCCGGCGACTTCGTCCTCACCCTCGGCGCCGGCGACATCACCGCGGTCGGCCCCGAATTGCTGGAACTCCTGGGGCGCCCGTGACCGACGCGCCGCGCCCGGATGCCGCGCTCGGGTGGCTGGCGCAGGTGGAGGGCTCGGTTCGCGGGGAGTGCGCCCGGAATGCGCCCATGGCGCCCCGGACGTCGATCCGCGTCGGAGGACCGGCCGACCTCCTCGTCCGCCCCGAGGATCCGGCCGACCTGGTGGCGCTGCTCTCGGCCTGCAGCGAGCGAGGCCTCCCGCTGCTGGTGCTGGGCGGCGGCGCCAACCTGCTCGTCGCCGACGCCGGGATCCGCGGCGTGGTGGTGCGGCTCCCCATCGACTTCGGCGAGGAGTCGGAGGATGGCGAGCGGCTCGTGCTCTCCGGAGGCGCGCCTGTGAACCGCCTCGTGCAGCGGGCCCAGGCGGCCGGCCTGGTGGGCTGCGAGTTCGCCGCCGGCGTCCCGGGCACGCTCGGCGGCGCCGCGGCGATGAACGCCGGCACGCGCCATCGGGGAAATGAAGGACGTGGTCGAGGCGGTCGAGGTGGCGACGCCGGAGGGGCTTCGCTTCGTCCCGCGCGACGAGCTGGGCTTCGCCTACCGCACCTGCCGGCTCCCCTCCCGCTCGGTGGTGACCCGGGTGGCCTTCCGGCTTCGCCGCGGCGACGTGGCCGCGAGCCGCGCAGTCATGGAAGCCGACATGGCGCACCGGCGGCGAACCCAGCCGCTGGGCTGGCCCACCTGGGGCTCGACCTTTCGCAACCCTCCCGGCGACCACGCCGGTCGGCTCGTCGAGGCCGCCGGGCTGAAGGGGCACCGGGAGGGGAACGCGATGTGGTCCGACCTGCACGCCAACTTCGTCGTGAACCTGGGGGGCGCCACCGCGCGCGACTGCCTGGCGCTCATCCGGCTGGCCCGGACCCGGGTGCGCGATCTCTTCGGGGTGGAACTGGAGCTCGAGGTACGGCTGGCGGGCGCGTTCGCGCCCGACGAGCATCCCTGAGCGATGGAGGACGACATGGGTCGCTGGAGCGGGAAGAAGGTGGCCGTGCTCTACGGGGGGAGGTCCGCCGAGCGGGAGGTGTCGCTCCGGACCGGCGAGGCCTGCGCCGAGGCGCTGCGCTCCCGGGGTCTCGACGTCACCCTCGTCGACGCCGGTCTCGATCTCTCCGAACGACTGCGCGCCTGCGGCGCCGAGGTCGCCTTCCTCGCCCTTCACGGGCGGTATGGCGAGGACGGCTGTGCCCAGGGGCTGCTCGAGTCGATGGGGATCCCCTACACGGGCTCCGGCGTGCTGGCCTCGGCGATCGGCATGGACAAGGTGGTCTCGAAGCTGCTGTTCCGCGACGCCGGCCTCGCGCTGGCCGCCTACCGCGTCTTCCCGGTCGCCCGGGCGGGCTCGGTCGCGGTGGCCGACCTGCCCTTCGGGCTGCCGGTGGTCGTGAAGCCTTCGTGCGAGGGCTCGTCGGTTGGCGTGCACGTGGTCAAGGAACCGGGTCAGCTGGCCTCGGCCCTCGCCGACGCAGCCTCCTTCAAGGGAGAGCTCATCGTCGAGCAGTACCTCCGTGGCCAGGAGGTGAACGTCGCCGTTCTCGACGGGGAGGCGCTCGGCGCCATCGAGATGGTGCCCTCGCGCGAGTTCTACGACTACGTCGCCAAGTACACGCCGGGTTCGACCCAGTACTTCTTTCCGGCGCGGCTCTCGCCGGAGGTCGATGCCAGGGTCTGCCGCGACGCCGAGAAGGCCTACCGCGCCCTCGGCTGTGCCGGCGCCGCCCGGGTGGACTTCATCGTGTCCGCAGACGGGACCCCCTTCATCCTCGAGGTGAACACGCTGCCCGGAATGACCGGCACCTCCCTGGTCCCGAAGATTGCCGCCGGGAAGGGCATCGGCTTCCCCGAGCTCTGCGAGAGGCTCCTCGAGGGTGCGTCGCTGAAGGCGTGAGGGGCGGGCTCGACCGCACCGGAGCGCCACTTGACCGGAAACGACCCCGATGGGGTGTCTGACATGGGCCGGGCCGTGTGGGGCCTTGAATTTACTGGACAGGATCGACCGGTCGGGCATTCTGCCTGATTGAGCGATACCGTCCGGAAGCGGTGGGCGGCGCTCTCGGGCAGGGAGGCGGTGGCGTGGCGCGGGCGGGTAACAGGCGGCGTGTAGACCCTGGGCCAAAGGCCCCTCCGGGCGCCCTACGTCATGGGCTGACCCTCGCCTCGCTCTGGGCCCTCGGCGCCATCGGGCTCGGCGCCGCCGGCGTGGCCGGCTGGCGCTATGTCACCAAAGGTGAATCGCTCCGGATCGCGTCGATCCGGGTGGTGGGCGCGTCGCGCGCCGCGGCCTCCGAGATCCAGGCCCTCTCGCCGGTGAAGCCGGGCGACAACCTGCTCGCAGCCGACGTCGACGCGGTGGAGCGGGCAGCGGCCCACCACCCCTGGGTGGCCTCCGCCGAGGTCCGGCGCCGGTTCCCCCCGGCTCTCGAGATCGCCATCCAGGAGCGGGAATCCAGGGCGCTCGTCGACCTGGGAGGCACCTACCTCGTCGATCGCGACGCGCAGGTCTTCAAGCGGGCCACCGCCGGTGACGGGCTCGACCTGCCGGTGATCACCGGCTTCGGACGTGACGACTTCACCCAGCGGCGCGGCGTGGTCGAGTCGCGGCTGCGCGGCGCGCTGGCCCTTCTCGACGAGTACGCGCGCGAGGGGCTCGTTCCGCTCGCGCCGGTCCAGGAGATTCACCTCGATGACGACTGGGGGGTCACCCTCTACGTCGGCGACGAGGGAACGCAGGTCCGCCTCGGTCAGGGCGACCTGCCGCAGAAGCTCGGCCGGCTCCACCGCGTTCTCGAGGCGCTCCGCGCCGAGGGGCGCAAGGCCGAGGTGATTCACCTCGACGACCGGAGTCACCCCGATCGGGTGGCGGTCCGGCTGTCGGGGAGTGGCGGCGGGCAGGACGGTGCGGGCGGGAGGCCCGCTCCGGCGAGAGCAGAAGGGGCCCGAGAGGGCCCGGGTCGGCCGCGTGGGCGCGATGCGCCACTCGCACGGAGGTAGCACATGGCGAAGACAGGAGACATCCTTGTCGGTCTCGACATCGGGACCACCAAGATTTGCGCCATCGTCGGGGAGGTCACCGACGATGGCATCGACATCATCGGCATCGGGACACACCCGTCCAAGGGGCTGCGCAAGGGCGTGGTGGTCAACATCGACGCCACCGTCGCCTCGATCAAGCGGGCCATCGAGGAAGCCGAGCACATGGCCGGGTGCGAGATCACCACGGTCTACACCGGCATAGCCGGCGGCCACGTGAAGGCCTTCCCCTCCCACGGGGTGGTGGCCATCAAGGAGAAGGAGGTCCGGCAGGCCGACGTCGACCGGGTGATCGACCAGGCCAAGGCCGTGGCCATCCCACTCGACCGGGAGGTCATCCACGTCCTGCCGCAGGAATTCCTGATCGACGACCAGGACGGGGTGCGGGAGCCCGTGGGCATGAGCGGGGTGCGCCTGGAGGCCAAGGTGCTCATCGTCACCGGCGCCGTCTCCTCGGCGCAGAACATCGTCAAGTGCGCGCAGCGCACCGGCCTCAACGTGGCCGACATCGTGCTGCAGCCGCTCGCCAGCTCGCTCGCCACCCTCTCCGAGGACGAGAAGGAGCTGGGCGTGTGCCTGGTGGACGTCGGCGGCGGCACCACCGACATCGCCATCTTCACGAACGGCGCCATCTCGCACACCGCCGTGCTGGCGCTGGGCGGCAACCACCTCACCAACGACGTCGCGGTGGGGCTGCGCACGCCCACCCACGAGGCCGAGCGCATCAAGAAGGCCTCCGGCTGCGCCATGGCCTCCATGGTGGACCGCGGCGAGACCATCGAGGTCCCGAGCGTCGGCGGCGGCCAGCCCCGCGTCCTCTCGCGGCAGATCCTGGCCGAGATCATCGAGCCCCGCGTGGAGGAGATCTTCATGCTGGTGCAGCACGAGATCCAGAAGTGCGGCCTGGAGGAGGCCATCGCGTCGGGCGTGGTGATCACCGGCGGCTCGACCCTGCTCGCCGGGATGACCGAGATGGCCGAGGAGGTGCTCGGCGTGCCGGTCCGGCGCGGGATGCCGCGCGGCATCGGCGGGCTCGTCGACGTGGTGAGGAGCCCGATGTTCGCCACCGCGGTCGGACTGGTGATCTACGGCGCCCGGCAGGGCCCGGGCAGCCCGTACTTCAAGATCCGGGAAGAGAACGTCTACCGCAAGGTCAAGACCCGCATGAAGGAATGGCTGGGCGAGATCTTCTAGCCCCCGGGGAACCTACATGATCGACATCGACAGCAAGGAAACCGCGGCGAGGATCAAGGTCATCGGCGTGGGGGGTGGCGGCGGAAACGCCATCAACACCATGGTGGCCGGGCGGCTGGAGGGCGTGGAGTTCATCGCCGCCAACACCGACGTCCAGGCACTGGCCGCCAACAAGGCCCATACCAAGCTGCAGCTCGGCAAGAGCGTCTCGCGCGGGCTGGGCGCCGGCGCCAATCCCGACCGCGGCCGCGACGCCTCCATCGAGGTGAAGGACGCCATCGCCGAGGTCCTGGCCGGAGCCGACATGGTGTTCGTCACCGCCGGAATGGGTGGCGGCACCGGCACCGGCGGCGCGCCCATCATCGCCGACATCGCCAAGCAGGCAGGCGCCCTCACCGTGGGCGTGGTGACGAAGCCCTTCCTCTTCGAGGGCAACCGGCGGCGCAAGCAGGCCGAGACCGGCATCGAGGAGCTCCGGGCGGCGGTGGACACGCTCATCGTCATCCCCAACCAGAGGCTGCTCTCGGTGGCCGGTGAGAGCATGTCGCTGGCCGACGCCTTCAAGCGCGCCGACGAGGTGCTGCTCCACGCCGTCCAGGGCATCTCCGACCTGATCACCGTGCACGGCCTCGTCAACGTCGACTTCGCCGACGTGCGCACCATCATGGCCGAGCAGGGCATGGCGCTCATGGGCACCGGTCGCTCCTCCGGACCGAATCGGGCCGTCGAGGCCATGCAGGCCGCCATCAGCTCCCCGCTCCTCGAGGACGTCACGCTCGACGGCGCCATGGGATTGCTGGTGAACATCACCGGCGGCGCGTCGCTGACCTTGCACGAGGTGAACGAGGCGGTCTCGATGGCGCAGGCCTGCGCCGACCCCGACGCCAACATCATCTTCGGCTCCGTGGTGGACGAGCGGATGGACGGCGAGGTGAAGATCACCGTCATCGCCACCGGCTTCGCCAGGGCCGAGGGCGCCCGGCCCCGTGGCGCCGTCCCCTCGCCAGGCGACGCTGCCGGTGTCGTCGGTCGTGGCGGCTCGCCGCGAGGCCCCGCCTCCGCTTCCGGCGACCCGCCAGGTGGCCGAGCCGCGGGCCATGCCGGCCCGTCCGGCGCCGGCCCGCGCCCTCGCGCCCCCGCTCGACGAGGAGCTGGTCTCCGCGCCGCGCCCCCGCACCGCGCCGGTTCGCGCCACCCGCGAGGTGACGCCGTACCAGGCCGGCGAGGAGGACCAGTACGACATCCCGGCGTTCCTGCGCCGGGGCCGGCAGGCCAAGGAATCCTAGGCGCCGGGAGCGTCGCCTTCGCAAAGGGAGGGCGTGTGCCGCCGGCGGGGGTGCGCGGACCGCGCCTCGGAGCGAATCCTCGGGTGAGGGTGTGGAGCGGCCGTTCGGCGTCGAGACACGCCGGGGGCTGGTTACGCTGGTCCTCGACGCCCCAGCGGGCGCCTTCGGAAAGGATCGCCTTCGCATGGGGAGGGCGTGTGCCGCCGGCGGGGGTGCGCGGGCCGCGCCTCGGAGCGAATCCTCGGGTGAGGGTGTGCAGCGGCCGTTTGGCGTCGAGACACGGCGGGGGCTGGTGCGCTCGGTCCTCGACGCCCCTGCGGGCACCTCGGCGCGGCGCGCCCCCCGCCGGCTGGGACGGCCCGGGGCGAAGGCGACTCGCGCCTGCATGCTTCGTGGGGAGCTCCGGGCGCGCATGCTGCGGTTCGTCGACTCGCGGTGCGCCTCCTCGCCGCGTGCCGCCGCGCCGGGCACGTCGTCACTCGTCCCGAGCAGCCGGCGGGCAGCGCCTCTCGCAGAAACGCCTCCGCAGGGGCGCCGAGGATCGAGCGCGCTCGCGCCCGCCGTGTCTCGGCGCCATTCACTCGAAGTGTACCCTCGCCCGAGGATAAGCGTTTCGGAGAGAGGCTGCTGCCCGACCGGCGGCCACCCGGCCGGCGGCCACCCGGGGAGGAGCGCCCCCGCCTACGGTTCCGGCGGCACCGGCTCGTCGGCCAGCTCCGCCGCCGGCGCGCCCTCGAGCCCGAGCCGCCCGGCGATCGCCACCTGCGCGCGAAGCACCAGCGCGACGAGATCCGGCAGTGGCGTCCCCCATTCCTCGGCCCCGCGAACGATGTAGCTGCGGTCCACCGAGCGCGCGAAGGCCTTCTCCTTCATCCGCTTCAGCACCGACTCCACCGGGACGTCCGCGATCTTCCTCGACGGGCGGACCAGCGCGCAGGCGCCCACGAAGCCGGAGAGCTCGTCGGCGGCCAGGATGGCCTTCTCCATGAGCGTCACCCGCTCGATACCCGTGTAGAAGGCGTGGCCGCCCACCGCGCGGATCACCGCCTCGGGCCAGCCTCGCTCCCGAAGGATCTCCATGCCGCGCCAGACGTGATCCGCCTCGGTGGGGAAGCGCTCGTAGTCGAAGTCGTGGAGCAGCCCGACCACTCCCCATGTCTCGATCTCCTCCGGCCCGGACACCCCGCGGCTGCGTGCCAGTTCCCGCATGGTCGCCTCCACCGAGAGCGCATGGCGACGCAGCGGCTGCGACGGGGTGAACTCGGCGAGGAGGGCCCAGGCGGCGGTGCGGTCGTGGGTCATGGCGCCCTTCGGTATACACCGGGGTCGCCTTCGGCCGGGCAGGCGACCGGGCCGGGGCTCGACTCGCGGCGGGGGTTCGTGCTCCAATCCGCGCCCGAACCATGAAGACCAAGCTCACAGGACTCGTCTGGCTCGCCCTCGGGGCGCTCGTCGCCGTCCCCGCGACGGCGTGGTTCATCGGGTCGGGCGCTCGCGAGGCGCGCCAGCTCCAGTTCAAGTCCGAGGGCACCGACCTCAAGGCCACCGACGTCGAGGCAGCGCTGCGCGAGCTCTCCCAGAAGCTGAAGCAGGTCGAGAGCGGCCAGGCGGCGCTGCAGGGTGCCGCCATGGTGCACCAGTCGCAGCTCGGCGAGGTGAAGGCCCAGGTCTCCGAGACGGACGGCCAGACCCAGCAGCGCATGACGGCGCTGGAATCTCGAATCACCGACGTGGCGGCTCACCGCCGGCGCATCGAGTACACCGACGGAAGCGACACCTCCTCCGTGAACGCGCGCTACGCGCCGCTTCGCGATCTCGGGCTCCTTCTCGAAGACCTCGGCCAGCTCCACCTTGTTCATCACCTGGAACACCCACGTGGATGCCATGGGCGAGCCGGGGACCTTCTGCGACTTCCAGCTCCGGGTGGACGGAAAGCCCGACACCGACCGGGAAGGCGGCGGCGGGCGCGCGGTGGTCTACGTGCCGCCCAGCAGCACGGGCGGATCGTCGCCGGTGACGGTCGCGACCCTCTTCGGTCGCGCCGGGGCCGGCAACCACACCGCCAGCGTCTGGGTCCGCGGCACGGCGCGCGAGTGCATGGAGAACTACGGCAACTTCCCGCGCTCGGTGATCATCGAGGAAGGGCCCCGCGTCGAGCCCTGAGCTCGCGGTTACTTCCGCGCCAGGATCCCGTCGGAGCGCGCGCGAGAGCGCCGTGGTCCTGGACAGCAGCGCGCCGACCTCGCCGTAGACCGCGTCGGCGTCGAAGCGCTCCGGGGAATCCATCTCGCCAAGCCGCGCCAGGAGATCGCCCACCTTGAGCAGGTGCTGGTGGGCGAGCAGGAGGTCGCGCGCCAGCCGGGAGCCAACCCGCGAGTAGATGACGCCGGACTGGAAGAGGCGCGCCAGCGCGCGCTTGTTCGCCTCCAGCACCTGCCGGGTGCGGCACTGGTACTCCCCGAGGCGACGCTCGTCGCGAACCCTCGCCAGGTCGATGACCGGGGTCTCGCGTCGAGCCGTTTGCGCCGAACCCGCCAGGGGAAGCACCTCCGGAGAGCATCGTAGGTGCGGCGGCGAGGCGAGGTCAACGGCCGCGTCCGCGACGCAGCGCGCAATCGAGAGCGCGGGGCTTGACATCCGCCCGGGCGCGTAGAGTCGCCGGGCGCAGTCGGTCGCGGTCGCTCCTCGCGGAATGCCGCCGGTCGGGCAGCCGCCTCTCTCCGGAATGCCGCCGGTCGGGCAGCAGCCTCTCTCCGAAACGCTTGTCCTCGGGCGAGGGTACACTTCAAGTGAATGGCGCCGAGACAGGGCGGGCGCGAACTCGCGCGATCCTCGGCGCCCCTGCGGAGGCGTTTCTGCGAGCGGCGCTGCCCGCCGGCTGCTCGGAGCGAGCTGTCGCCGTGCCCGGCGCGGCGGCAGCTGAGCGGGCACCGCGACCGCGCGCGGTCGCACCGCGAGTCGACGAACCGAAGCGTGCGCGCCCGCCGCTCCCCCGGATCACGCACGCGCGAGTCGCGTTCGCCGCGGGCCGTCCCAGCCGGCGGGGGACGCGCCGCGCCGAGGTGCCCGCAGGGGCGTCGAGGACCGAGCGCACCAGCCCCCGCCGTGACTCGACGCCAAACGGTCGCTGAACGCCCTCACCCGAGGATTCGCTCCGAGGCGCGGTCCGCGCTCCCCCGCCGGCGGCACGCTCCCCCGCCGGCGGCACACGCCCCCCTTTGCGAAGCCGCTCCTCGCCTGCCCACCTCAGATGGTCGCAGCCGCCACCAGTTCGGCGATCCTCGCCAGCGCCCGATCGATGCCCGCCGGCTCGGCGCCGCCGGCCTGCGCCATGTCCGGCTTTCCTCCGCCCGATCCGCCGATCAGCCTGGCGGCGTCCTTGACCAGGTCTCCAGCCTTGACGATGCCGGTGAGGTCCTTCGTCACGGCCACCAGCAGGACCGCCTTGCCCTCGTGCTCGCTGGCGAGCGCCACCACCCCGCGCCCCAGCCTGTCGCGCAGCTTGTCGGCGAGCTCTCGCAGGGCCTTGCCGTCGCCCTCGACGCGAATCGCCAGCACCTTCACGCCGTTCACCTCGCTGGCCTGGCTGGCCAGGTCGCCGGAGCGGGCGGCCGCCACCTGCCCCTGCGCCTCGGCGAGATGCTTCTCGAGCTCCTTCACGCGGCGCTGCAGCGACTCGACCTTGGCCGCCACGTCGAAGGGGCCGGAGCGGAGCAGCGACGCGGCCGCACGGAGCTCGGCGTCGCCCTTCTGGGCCAGCTCGACGGCGCGTGGCCCGGCGTGGGCCACGATGCGGCGGACCCCCGCGGCGATGCTCTCCTCGCTCGAGATCTTGAAGAAGTGGATGTCGCCGGCCCGGCGGACGTGTGTGCCGCCACAGAACTCCTTCGACGGGCCGATCCCGACCACACGCACGGTCTCGCCGTACTTCTCGCCGAAGATCATCATGGCGCCGGTCTTCCGGGCCTCGTCGATCGGCACGACCGAGGTGGCCGTGGGCTCGTTGCGTCGCACCAGGTCGTTCACCCGCCGCTCCACGTCGCGGATCTCCTCCTCGGAGAGCGGCTGGAAGTGGGAGAAGTCGAAGCGCAGGTGATCGGGCGCCACCACCGAGCCGGCCTGCTTCACGTGCTCGCCGAGCCGCTCGCGAAGCGCCAGGTGGAGCAGGTGCGTGGCCGAGTGGTTGGCCCGGATCAGGTCGCGCCGCTCCTCGTCCACGCGCAGCTCCACGACCTCGCCGACCGCGATCTCGCCCTCGGTGACCTCTCCGCGGTGGACCACCAGCCCGGGCATGGGCCGCTTGGCGTCGAGCACCTTGACCTGCCCGTGCGGCGCGTGGATGGCGCCGGTGTCGCCCACCTGGCCCCCCGACTCGCCGTAGAACGGGGTCTCGGAGGTGATCACCTCGACCCGGTCGCCCTTGCCGGCCCGGTCGGCCCGCCTTCCATTCACCAGCAGTGCCTTGACCGGAGCCTTGCCCGCGGTGGCGTCGAAGCCGAGAAATCTCACTTCGGCGAGCTCTTTTGCGATCTGGCGGTGGATCTCCTCGACCGCCTCCTCGCCCGATCCCTTCCACTCGGAGCGGGCGCGCTGCTCGGCCATCGCCGCCTCGAAGCCAGCCTCGTCGACGCCGACCGCGTGCTCCTCGGCGATGACGCGGGTGAGGTCCATGGGGAAGCCGAACGTGTCGTAGAGCTGGAAGGCCACCTTGCCCGGGATGCTCTTCTCGCCGCGGGCCGTCAGGTGGCGGATCTGCTCCTCGAGGATGGTGAGCCCCTTGTCGAGCGTGCGGCGGAACGATTCCTCCTCCTGCTCGGCCACCTTGAGGATGAAGGCGCGGTTCTCGCGGATCTCCGGGTAGGCGTCCCCCATCTCGGCGATGACCGCGTCGGCCACGGTGGGCAGGAAGACCTGGTCCAGCCCGAGCCGCTTTCCGTGCCGGATGGCGCGCCGCATGATCCTCCGCAGCACGTAGCCGCGTCCGTCGTTGGCGGGCAGCACGCCGTCACCCACCAGGAAGGTCGTGGCCCGGGCGTGGTCGGCGATGACCCGCATCGACACGTCGTCCGGTGCCTCCGAGTGGCCGTACTTCTTTCCGGCGATCTTCTCGATGGCCCGGATGACGCTCTGGAAGATGTCGGTGTCGTAGTTGGAGCGCTTGCCTTGCACGACCGCGGCCATGCGCTCCAGACCGGCGCCGGTGTCGATCGACGGCTTGGGAAGCGGCGTCAGGCTCCCATCGGACGCGCGCTCGAACTGCATGAAGACCAGGTTCCAGATCTCGAGCCAGCGGTCGCAGTCGCAGGCCACTCCCTGGCAGGTCCGTCCGGCCTTCTCCTCGGCGCAGGGGAAGTCGTTGCCCTGGAAGTAGTGGATCTCGGAGCAGGGGCCGCACGGGCCGGTGTCCCCCATGGCCCAGAAGTTGTCCTTCGACCCCAGCTTCTGGATCCGCTCGGGCGGCACTCCGGCGGCCTTCCAGAGGTCGTAGGCCTCCTCGTCCGGGGGCACGGCCCCCTCCCCGGCGAAGACCGTGGCCGCCAGCCTCGACGGGTCGATGCCCAGCCACTTCTTGCTGGTGACGAACTCCCAGCCCCAGGCCACCGCGTCCTTCTTGAAGTAGTCGCCGAAGGAGAAGTTGCCGAGCATCTCGAAGAAGGTGTGGTGGCGTGCCGTGAATCCCACGTTCTCGAGGTCGTTGTGCTTGCCGCCGGCGCGTACGCACTTCTGGGGAGTGGTGGCGCGGGTGTAGTCGCGCTTCTCGCGCCCGGTGAAGACCTCCTTGAACTGGACCATGCCCGCGTTGGTGAAGAGCAGGGTCGGGTCGTTCTGGGGGACGAGGGAGGAGCTCGTCACGCGGCGGTGGGCGCGCTCCTCGAAGAAGCGGAGGAAGGCCTCGCGGATCTCGGCGGCGGTGAGGGTCTTCATGAAGCGGTTTAGATAACAGAGGGAGCGGGCCCCCGGCTACTGTGCCGGCAGCTCCACCCGCCAGGCCCCGCCCTCGCGGACCAGGACGACGTCGCGGGTGGGTGAGTCGGGAGCCTCCACGCGGAGCACCGCTCGGTCGGGACCAACCTCGACCCCCGTGATCGACGACGGCGGGCGCACCCCCAGCGATGCATCGCCGACCAGCATCGACCGGGCGCTTGCCGGAACCACTCCGGGCGCGGCCGCGGCGGCTACCCGGGCTCGCTCTTCCAGTCGCTTCTGCGTGGCCGAGGAGAGGAGGTTCCACGCGGCGGTCTCGTCCCTCTCGGCGGCGGCACGGACCAGGGCGCGGTACGTCGCGTCGGGCGGCAGGTCGCGCTGGCAGGCCGGGAGTACGGCGACGAGCGCGGCCGCCAGGGCCGCCAGGGCTGCCCGCGGGACGCGGGTGGCGAGGTCGAGACGGCTCTTCATCGGATCTCCTGGGGGCGAAGCATGCGGAGGCGCCAGACCGGCTGGCCCGTGGCGAGATAGCGCTTCTCGCGGGTGGAGGGGATCTCGTCCGGGTCGTGCTCCGAGAAGCGCCCGGCGCCGGTCGCGTTCTCGAAACCGGCCTCCTCGAGGCGTGCCACGGCGTCCAGGGCGTAGCGCTCCACGTCGGTCCGGAAGTCGAGGAGCCCGCCGGGCCGCAGGAGCCGGAGCAGCAGGGTGGACATCCCGTCGTCGACGAGGCGCCTCCGCTCGTGCTTCCGCTTCCACCACGGATCGGGAAAATGGACGTGCACCGCGGCGAGCGACCCGGCCCGGAAGATCCGGGGCGCCAGCAGCCGGGCGTCGCCGATCAGGACGACCAGGTTTCCCAGCTTGCGGCGCAGGGCCCGGGCCTCCAGGTCGGCGGCAAACTTCTTCCGCTGCTCCACGGCCACCAGCACCCGGTCGGGGTGGCGCGCCCCGAAGGCCAGGGCGTACCCCCCGTGACCGGACCCTATCTCCAGCTCGAGGTTCCGGGCCACGGGCCCGAGCATCCCTGCCCAGTCCGGGTGCAGGTCGAGCGCGATGGGCGCTTCGTCGTCGTCAGAAAAGATCATCCTCCGAGGTCCCTCGCCGATTTTCGGTGATAATGGCTGGTCATGCGTCGCGCCCTTGCCGTTGCGCTCTGTTCGCTCGTTCTCGCCCAGGGCTGCGGGCGCAAGCGCGAGTACCCGCCTCCCGAGCGATATGTTCCCGCCGACGCCCCGGTGGCGGTGCTGGTGCCCACCCTTCAAGCGGCTGCCCGGCAGGCGGGCGCACTCTACCGCACCATCGCGCGGGCGCCCCAGGCGGCCCAGCTCGCGGAGGCCCACGCGGCCGTGAAGGCCCAGCTCGGCTTCGACCCGCTCGACCCTCGGGGGCTCGAGCAGGCGGGCATCGACCCTGCCGGTGCGGCTGCCGCGGTTCTCGGCCCGGGAAGGCCGGCCATGCTGGTGTTGCCGGTGCTCGACCTCCCCAAGCTCGACGCCACGGTGGGCCGGCTGGCCCGCGACCGCATGGGCGCCACCCAGCGGGTGACCTCGAAGATCCGCGGCGTCGAGGTCGTGACCTTCCGGCGCGAGGCCCAGGGGCCGGCCGCCCTCGGCTACACCGCCGTCGGGCCGCACGCCCTGCTCGCTGCCGGACCCGACGGGCCAGAGGCGGTGGCGGCGGCGGCGCTTCTCCCCGAGGAGCGCTCGCTGTGGAGGAGCCCGGCCGCGGCACGCGCCCGGGAGGCGCTCGGCCCGGGCTGGCTCGCCTCGGTGCTCGTCCCGGCTGGCTCCCCCGCCCTGGCGGACGTGCGCGCCGCCCGCGACGGCGGCGCGATGGGCCTCCGGGCCGAGGCGACGCAGCTCGGGATCCGGGTCGCGCTCCTGCTCTCCCCGGAGCGGGAAGCCTGGTGGAAGGCACTCGGCGCTGGTGTCCCTCCGGCAGGGGCTTCCGTGGCGCTGCTCCCACCCGAGGCGGCGCTGCTCCTGCGCTGGGCCGGCGACCCCGCCGAGGCGGCCCGCCGCCTCGAGCCCTGGTATCCACCCGACGTGAAGAAGGCCTTCGCCGCCAGCAAGCTCGATCCGGTGCGCGACCTCTCCCCGGCCTTCGGGCCGGGCGCGGCGGCCTCGCTGGCGCTGGCCCCGAGCTTCACGGTCACCGACTTCTCCTCCCCTCGCTTCGACCTGCGCAGGAGCGACCCCTTCTCCTTCGTCCATCTCGACGCCGCCCTCCCCGTCCGCGACCCCGCGGTGGTGCGCGCCTTCCTCGGCCGGCTCCAGAAGGCCAGCCGCTCCCTCGGCATCCAGGTGGCGCCCCGAGGTCCGGGGACCGCGCCCACCGGCTGGACGCTCTCCTGGGGCGCGGCCCAGCTCGGACTCTCGCTCTCCGGCGACCAGCTCCTCGTCACCGGCGGCGCGCCGCGCCTCCCGGCGCTGGAGGCACGGGCCGCGGCCGGCGGGCCGGGGTTCGAGCCGGGCTCGCCCGCTGCGAGGAAGGCCCTCTCCTCCGGCCTGGGTGGCGCGGTCCTCGACGTGGACCACCTGGCCCGATCGGTCGAGGCCCTTCCCGACGAGGCCTACGGGACCGGACCGAACGCAGTGGTCATGCGGTCGCTCGTCAGCCGCTACCTCGAACCGGCCGGCTCGCTCGCCTCCATCTCGCTGCGGCTCGACCTGGTGCCCGGCGCGGCGCTCGTGGACCTGGACGTCGACGGGCGAAGCGCCCCACCACCGCGACCGTGATCTCGCTCCGCCACATCCGGAAGCGATTTCGCGACGGGGAACGCGATGTCGAGGTGCTGCACGACCTCGTGCTGGAGGTGGCGCGCGGCGAGTTCACCGCCGTGGTCGGGGCGTCGGGCTCGGGGAAGTCGACGCTGCTCTACATCGCCGGGGCGCTCGACGCCGACTTCGAGGGGGACGCGGTGGTTGCCGGCCGGAACCTGCGCGACCTCGACGCCCGGCAGCGGGCTGCCTTCCGCAACGAGTCGGTTGGCTTCGTCTTCCAGTCCTTCAACCTCCTGCCGGCCTTGCCGGCCGTCGAGAACGTCATGCTGCCCGGGCTCTTCGTTCCACGGGGTACGCCGGCGCCCACCCTCTCCCAGCTTCGCACCCGGGCCCTCGAGGCCCTCGACCGGGTCGGCCTCGCCGACAAGGCCTCCCGCCATCCCGGAAGGCTCTCCGGCGGAGAGCGGCAGCGGGTCGCCATCGCGCGGGCGCTGCTCTCCCGCCCCGCCGCGCTTCTCGCCGACGAGCCCACCGGCAACCTCGACGCCCGCAGTGGCGAGGGGGTCATCCAGCTCTTCGGCGACATGAGAAAGGACGGCGTGACGGTCCTCGTGGTCACGCACGAGGAGCGGGTCTCCGGCGCCGCCGACCGGGTGCTTCATCTCGAGGACGGAAAGCTGCGATGAGGATCCGCTCGCTCGTCCACCTGGCTGCGCTGAACCTCCGCTCCGACCGGCGCAGCACCCTCGTGAACACCGCCGCCGCCTGCGTGGGGGCCGCTGCCCTGGTCTTCTTCGTGGCCCTCGGCATGGGGGTCGGCCAGGCCGCGCGGCTCATGTTCCCGGGAGACGCGCGCCTCCTCGAGGTGGTGCCTGGAGCGGTCTCGCTGGGCGACGCGCTGGGCGGCGGCGCGCTCGACGACGCGGCGGTGGCGCGGCTGCGCGAGCTGCCCGGCGTGGAGGGGGCGTGGCGCCGGCTCAGCCTGCGGGTCCCCATCGCCGCCAGCCGTGCGCCCGAGGGGGTCCGGATGAACTGGCCCGCCGGGTTCACGGTCCAGGTCCCGGTGGTGGGCGTGGACGAAGGGCTCGTGTCCGGCGACCTGGCCCGGGGGCGCGACTTCCGCGACCCGCCGCCCGGCCAGCCCATCCCGGTGCTCGCCTCGCGCCGGCTGCTCGAGGTCTACAACAAGACCATCGCGCCGGCCTGGAACCTCCGACGACTGCCCCCCGGGCTCGACCTGGTGGGGTTGCAGATCCCGGTGCGGGTGGGTTTCTCGATCATCCCGCTGAAGACCGAGGACAAGGTGTACGACGCGCGGCTGGCGCTGGCCGGCCTCTCCGACCGCGTCCCGCTCTACTCGCTGGCCATCCCGGTGGAGACGGTTCGCCGGCTTCACCAGGAGTACGGCAAGGCCGACCCCGGCTACAGCTCGGTGGTTCTCGAGACCCGGCGCCCGGACGACGTTCCCGGCGTGGCCGAGTCGGTCCGGCGCATGGGCTTCGCCGTCGACGAGGGGGAGCGGGCCATCGCCGAGCGGGTCGGGCTCGCCATCACCGTCACCGCCGGCGCGCTGGCGCTGCTGGCGCTGCTCATGACCGCGCTGGCCGCGCTGGCCATCGCCCAGTCGCTCTCGGCAAGCGTCCGGGGGCGCACCCGCGACATCGCCATCCTGCAGGCCGTCGGCGCCACCGCCGGCGACGTGCGGGCGCTGGTGCTCGCCGAGGCGGCGCTGGTCGGCCTGGCCGGCGGCGTTCTCGGCGTGCTGGTGGCCTGGCTCGCGGCTCGCGGCGCGGACGCGGCTGCGCTCCGCTTCCTCCCCGACTTCCCGTTCCGGCCGGAGACCTTCTTCTCCTTCCCGCCCTGGCTCTTCGTGCTGGGCGTCGGGGTCTCGGCGGCGGCGGCGGTCCTCGGCGCGCTGGCGCCCGCGGCGCTCGCCGCGCGGGTCGATCCGGCCCGCACCATCGCGTGATGGCCCGGAAATGACTCGAGCCGCGAGGCGATCGCCCCGCGGCCCGATCTCGACCTGGCTGGCGCGACTACTTCAGGCCGGCGACGAACTTGGCCACGGCGGCCGCGTCGTCGATCTTGACCGGCCTTCATCTTGCCCTTGCCCTCGTTGATGGCCTTCAGGACCTTGGCCTCGGCCATGCCCTTGATCGGGTCCGCGGCCATCTTGGAGCCCTCTCCCGCGGCGCCGTGGCACATCTTGCACTTGGCGGCGTAGGTGGCGGCAGCGTCGGCCGAGGCGGACGTGGCGAAGGCGAGGACGAACAGTGCGGTGACGATGCGCTTCATCGGGACTTCCTTTCGTGGAGGAGGGTTCTGCCCGTCTGGACGGTGGAGCCATCCCGTTGATTCACGGGCGACTCCAGATACACGATCCAGCAGGAGAAAATCCAGGTGGATCCTGGAATATCAGCCCGAGGCGCTGGCCCCGGCCGCCGCCTGAACCGGCCGAGGCTGGACCACGAGCTCCTTGCCGATCTGGAGCTTGTGACGTTTCGGGTTCTTGATCCCGTTCCAGTCGCACAGATCCTGGAGCCCCACGCCGAGCCGCTGGGCAATTCCCCAGAGCGAGTCGCCTGGCTGCACCAGGACGGTTGACCGCCCGTTCAGATCGGCCGACGACGGGCGGGGCGAGGAGGCCCGGGCCACCGGGCGAGATGGCGCGGGCTCCTTCTCCACCAGCTTCGGGTCCTTCTTCTGCAGCTCGCCGATGCGAGCCCGGGCCACTGCCTCGCTGGCCGGCGCGCCCGAGCGTCGGGCCATGGCGGTGAGCGGGATGACGAGCTCGGTACCGGGCTTGACCCGCTTGCCCGCCTTGAGCCCGTTCATCTGGAGGATGGTCGCGGAGGGGACGCCGTAGGCGGCGGCGACGGCCGCGACCCCCTCGCCCTTGACGAGCGTGTGGTGGGCGAACCCGAGGGAGGCGGTTGGACCGATGGACGGCCAGTTCTTCTCGAAGACCTCGGCGCTGCCGAGGGGGAGCTTGACCGCGTAGCCGCGAGGCGGCGTGCAGCTGCGGCGCAGTTCCGGGTTGAGCTCGTGGAGGTCCTTCGTGGACAGCTCGGCGGCGCGGGCCACGGCCTCGAGCTCGACGGCGTGCGGCACGTTCACCCGCTCGTACTCGGTCCAGCGCTCGGCCTCGATCTCCTCCTTGCGGAAGCCGAAGGCCTCGGGGTGCTTGGAGAGGATGGCCGCGGCCATGAGCTTCGGAACGTAGCCCTTGGTCTCGCGCTTCAGGATCTTTCCGCGGGCCATGGTCCAGAAGTCGAGCTGCCCCTTCTTCTTGGCCTTTCCGATCTTGCCCTCGCCCGCGTTGTAGCCGGCCCAGGCGAGGCGCCAGTCGCCGAACTCCCTGTAGAGGGCCTTGAGATACGCGGAGGCGGCGCGCGCCGATTTCTCCGGATCGCGCCGCTCGTCCACCCAGAAGTCCTGGGCGAGCCCCATGCGCTTGCCTGTGGAGGGGATGAACTGCCAGGGCCCGGCGGCCTTGGCGCGGGAGTAGGCCAGGTTCGCGAACCCGCTCTCGATCATGGCCAGGAAGATGGTGTCCTCGGGGAGGCCCGCCTCGCGCAGGATGGCGCGGTAGCGCTCCTGGTAGCGGGGCAGCCGGCCCAGCCACTTCACGAAGTGCTTTCGCACCACCGGCGTCTGGAAGAAGCGGACGTACGCGACCACCGCCTCGTTCACGTCGATGGGGATGTCGTACTCGGCCTGCAGGCGGCGCAGGTCGTGGCCGATCTCCGGGAGCAGCGCGATCGAGCCGGCGTCCTCCTCCGGCATGGGGGCGGTGTCGCGGGAGAGCGCGCCGTCGATCCGCTGGCGAAGGGGAGATTCGCTGCCGAGCCGGACGGCCTCGCGCGCCGCGCCGTCCTCCGGGTGCGGCAACGGCACCAGCGCGGCGTTCTCCTCGGCGAGCCTGACCTCGTCGATCTCGGCCGACTGGGCCTCGAGCTCCTTCTCCACATCGGGCGCGTCGCCGGCGTCGGCAACTTCCGGCGCGACGTCGGAGGGAGCGGCGATCGCCGACGCCGGAACGCTCGCGACCGCCGCGGACTCGTCGGCGCGAGCGTGAGTGGCGAGGGCGACTGCGCAGAGCGCGATCAGGAAGCGGGTCCAGGTCGTCGACATTGGGGCCCGATGTTAACCGTTGTCCGCCCTCCCTGCCAGGTCAGGGCCGGAGTCCCGGAGACCCGGACTCCCCGTGTCCGGGACCGATGATGCGCTGGCGAAAGCTCCCTGGCTCGAATCCGGTGCTGTGCGCCGATGTGTGACAGGAGGCGCAGGTGGAGGCAGGCGGGTCCCGGACGATGTGGCCAGGCGGGTCGACGGCGTGGAGGCTCGCCGGTCCATGGCAGGCCTCGCACTGCACGCCGCGCCTCCCGTCGGTGGAGGCCACGTCGCAGGGGCCACCGGGCAGCTTCCATCCGGTGACGTGGCAGGAGACGCAGTCGAGGTCGAACTGGCGACTTCCCTTCACCAGCGTCTCGTAGGCCCTTGCGTGCGGGGTCCTGTCCCAGGAGGCGAAGGAGGCCTGGTGGCAGTTCCGGCAGTCCCGGGTTCCGCCCCGCGGCACCTCGTCCACGCCGATGAAGGAGGGCGTGGCCGTGGCCACGTCGGGACAGGGGCGGCCGCGCGCCTTCGCCGCGGCGAGGTTCATGCGCGCCACCTCGCCGTAATGCCTGGTGAGCATCCGGCGTACCCCCTTGTCCTCGGGCAGGTCGTCGGAGAGCGGGATGAAGGTCACCTGGATCGACGGGCGGTCGGCGGGGGGTACGGAGGGCGGAGTGGCCCGGATCGCAGTTTCACGATCCGTGAGCTCGACGACCTTGCCCCCGAGCGCCGAGGCGAGGCCGGTGTTGCCCGAGGCCTCCGCGGCGGCGAGGCGGCGGGCGTACTCGGCACGCCGCGCGGCGAGCAGGTCGAGTTCCTCGGCGCGCTGCGACGGACCGGGGAGGATCGCGAACCCCTTCGACCGATCCCCGCCCAGGAAGAGGTCGATCCGCGCCAGCGACTGCCCGCGCCCCTGCACCTGCACGACCGGCACCGGCGAATCGAGCACCGCCCGGTTGGCGTCGTCGTCGAGGAGCCCCTCGCGGTGGGAGGCCAGGACGAGGTCGACGCCTTGCGCCCGCGCCTCGGCGGCCCGCTCCACCCCCACGCGGCTACCGCCCTCGTGGACCACCGCCACGCGCACCGGGGCCTTCGGCACCGAGCCGAGCGCGCCGAAGCCCACCGGCCCGATCCGCTTGCTCCGGGTGAAGGGGAGGCCCGTCTCCCTCGCGAAGGCCTCGCCAGCGACGAGGTCGCGCTCCCCCGGGAAGGTGGCGGCGAGCCCCATGGCGCGAAGCGCCCGGGCGACGGTGCGTGCACGGGCCAGGTCCTGGTCCTGGCGCTCCGGGTCGAGCGCTCCCTCGAAGAGGAGGTCGCCGCCGGCGACGAAGATGGTGTCCGGATTCTCGGCACGGACCCGGGCCAGGGCGGCGGCGGCGCGGGCCAGGCCTCCCCGCTGGTTGGCGCTGCAGCCACAGGGCTCGAGCCAGCCGAGGAGGTCGGCGGCGTAGACGATGGTGACGTGGCGGGGCGCCGCGGCGGCGAGGACAAGGGCGGCGATGGCGACCGCGGGAGGCATCCGAGACTGGAGGCTTTAGCACGCCGCCAGGGGTCGCGCCCGGGGTGCCGTGCGACAGGGCTCCCTTCGTGCTAGGAGGAGGCCTTCCCGCCCCGGCGGGCTCTCCCGATGCGCATCGGCTCCCATACCTTCTCCGGAAGCTTCTTCCTGGCCCCGCTGGCCGGCGTGTCCGATCGCCCGTTCCGCGCCATCTGCCGGGACATGGGGGCGTCCTTCGCCTACACCGAGATGGTCAGCGCCCACGGCCTCGTTCACGGAACGTCACAGACCCTCTCCTACCTCGACCGCGACCCGGCCGAGGTCCCCTTCGCCGTGCAGATCTTCGCCGCCGAGGCCGACGTGCTGGCCCGCGGCGCCGCGGCTGCGGTGGCCGCAGGAGCCGGCATCGTGGACATCAACATGGCGTGCCCGGTCCGGAAGGTCTGCGGCACCGGCGCGGGGGCGGCGCTGGCCCGCGAGCCGAGCGCGGTCGAGGCCACGGTGCGGGAGGTGACCCGGGCGGTGAACGTCCCGGTGACCGTCAGAATCCGCGCCGGCTGGGACGAGTCCACGGTGAACTGCGTCGACGTCGCGCGCGCTGCCGAGGCCGGCGGCGCCTCGGCGGTCGCGCTGCACGGGCGCACCCGATCGCAGGGGTACTCCGGGCTCGCCGACTGGTCGCTCATCCGCGCGGTGAAGCGGGCCGTCTCGATCCCCGTGCTGGGGTCGGGCGACGTCTGGTCGGCCGCCGACGCGCTCCGCATGCGTGGCGAGACCGGCTGCGACGCCGTGCTGGTGGCCCGTGGCGCCTGCGGCAATCCCTGGATCTTCCGCGACCTGCGCGCGGCCGAGCGCGGAGAGGCCATGCCCGGCTCCCCCACGCGCGACGAATGGGTGGGCACGGTGATGCGCCACGTCCGGCTCCAGATCGAGCACCGGGTCCGGCTCCACCCGGGCGAGGACGGCGCGGCCTCCGAGTCGCACGCGGTCCGGGAACTGCGCAAGCACCTGCTCTGGTACACCCGGGGCCTGAAGGGCGGCGTCCACTTCCGCCGCGACGCCACCGCGGTGAACCAGGCCGCCGGCGTGGAGGCGCACCTCTCGCGCCACTTCCCCCCCGGCGCGCCCTTCGAGTTCGACCCGTCCCTCGCCGCCCGCGAGACCGTCGCCGAGTGAGCCGCCCGTGAACGAGACCCTGACGCTCGCCGCCTACTCCGGCGCCATCCTGACCGGCTCCCTGGCAGGTGGCGTCCTGCCCCTCTTCGGGAAGCGGACCCGCAGCGATTGGCTGCTCTCCTTCTCTGCCGGGGTCATGCTGGGCGCGGCCTTCTTCCACATGCTTCCCGAGGCGGTGCACCTGGGCGGCCCGGACGTCATCCCCTGGACGGTGGCCGGGTTCCTTTTCCTCTTCCTGCTCGAGCGCTTCGTCCTCGTGCACGTCTGCGCGGAACCCGGACCGTCGGAGCGGCTGGTCGGACACCCGGCGCCGCCGCCTCACGGCCTGCGGGAGCATGCCGGCCACGACCACGCCCACGAGGCCACCGGCTGCGACGTGCACACGCTGGGGCTGGCGGCCTTCATCGGCCTGTCGCTCCACACGCTCGTCGACGGCTTCGCGCTCGGCGCCGCCCAGAGCGACCCCGCGCTGGGCCTGCTGGTCTTCGTCGCCATCCTGGCGCACAAGATCCCCTCCTCGGTGTCGCTCACCGCCATCCTGCGCGCCGAGGGCTACGGCCGTCGGCAAGCGCTCCTCATGAACGCCAGCTTCGCGCTCATGGTTCCGCTGGGCGCCGCGATCTTCCTGGTCCTCGAGCGGGTGGTTCACGCGCAGCGGTTCACGGCCATCGCGCTCGCCGCCAGCGCGGGCTCGTTCCTCCAGCTCTCGCTCTCCGACATCCTGCCCGACCTGCACCGCCGGGGCGGGGGGCGCTGGAAGATCTCGCTCGCGCTCCTGGCCGGACTGGCGGCCATGTGGGCGCTCAGG
Organism: uncultured delta proteobacterium; assembly: GCA_963700085.1. Classification (GTDB taxonomy): domain Bacteria; phylum Myxococcota; class Myxococcia; order Myxococcales; family Anaeromyxobacteraceae; genus CAIOAK01. The sequence continues at coordinate 108,769 of CAVOWI010000010.1, read as the reverse complement.
GCGTTCGGCCACTCGCACGGCTGACCGACCGCGGCAGGCGCACCGTGAAGGTGGTGCCCCGGGCCTGGTCGGAGTGCACCCGGATCGTGCCCCCGTGGGTGGCGGCGATCTGCACGGCGATGTAGAGCCCGAGGCCGAGCCCCCGTCGCCGCTGGCTTCGCTCGTCGTCGCCTCGCCGGAAGGGCTCGAACAGGTGGGGCACGAGATTGGCGGGGATGGGGGGCCCGGCGTTGGTGACCTCGATCACGGCCTCCTCGGCCTCGCCCCAGCACCCCACCTCGACCGGCGTGCCCTCCAGGCCGTACTGGAGCGCGTTGTTCACCAGATTGGCCACCGCCTGCGCGACCCGGTCCCCGTCCCACTCGCCGTGAACCGGCTCGGGCGCCGTGACCCGGACCAGGCGCCCGGCGTGGGCCACCTCGCACTCCTCGGCCACCGATCGGACCAGGGCGACGAGGTCGGTGGGCCGGGCGCGGAGGTCGTTCCCCGGCCCGCCCTCGACCATGGTGTAGTCGATGAGCGCCCGGATGATGCCGTCGATGCGCCCCGAGGCCCGCAGGATTCGCGCCACCGAGCGGGCGGCGCGCTCGTCGAGCGGCCCCGCCTTGAGCAGCTCTGCGGACGCGGTGATGGCCATGAGCGGGCTGCGCAGGTCGTGGCCGACCACGCCGAGCACGTGCCCCCGTGATTGCTCGGCGCTGCGTTGCTCGGTGACCTCCTGCAGGAGCGACCCGACGCCGATGACCCGGCCGGCCACGCTGACCGGGTACCAGGTGATCACGAAGGTCCGCTGCCGCTCCCCGGGAACCCGGGGCGGCGCGGTCACGGTGCGCTCGACGAGAGGGACCCGCCCGTCCACCACCTGCTGGAAGTCGCGGATCAGGTCGTCGCTCGCGACCGGGGGCAGCACCTCCCAGAGCGTCCGGCCGAGCAGGCTCTTGGCCGGGGCCTCGTGGATGGTGGCCAGGTAGGCGTTGAGGCGAACGTAGCGCATGTCCCGATCGAGCAGCGCCAGCCCCACCGGCGCATTCACGAAGAGTGCGTCCAGGTGGGCCATCGACTCGTCGCGCTCGCGGAGCGTCCGGCGAAGCTCGCGGACCAGCAGCTCGCGAGTCTCGGCCGCTTCCTCGGCCTGGGCGCGCAGCTCCCGCTGGTTCTCGTAGAGCCGGGCCCGGTCCACCGCCTGGGCGCACTGGTGGGCCAGCGCCTCGAGGAACCCTCTCTCCTCCTCGTCGAAGCGGTGGGCCCCGGCGAATCCGATTCCCAGCGCGCCGACCGGGCGCCCCCGAACTCGAAGGGGCAGCGCGGCCCACGAGGCTTCGCCGAGGGTGGCGCCTGCCGGGACGAGCGCCGGGTACCGGGCGCGCAGCTCGGCCGAGGAGCCGATCCAGACGGGTTCCTCGCGGAGGAACGCATCCTCGAGCGGCGCCCGGAGCGCGGGAGGCGTCCCCCCGTCGGAGCTCGTGGCCATGGATCCTGCCGCGTGGGAGACCTCGAGGGCCCCGCCTTCCGGGAAGCAGAGGCTTCCGCCGCTGGCGCCGAGCACGTGCAGGCCGACGCCCAGGATGACCTGCGCGACCTCCTCCTCCGTCACCGCCGCCGAGAGCGCCGCCGTCACCTCCTGCAGCCGGGCCAGCCGCTCCGCCACCGCCTCGGGGCGCAGCCGGGCCGACCGCTCGGCCCGCGTCCACGTGCGGCAGGGTTCCAAGGTCGCGCGCCAGCCCGACCACCCGGTGCCGACCTTCGCCCGAGGCGCCGGTGCGGTAGAGGGTGAAGTCGGCTCGGCGGGCCTGGCCCGACACCTCCAGGACGACCGGGATGCGGAAGCGGGGCCGTCCGTCGGCGATCACCCCGCGGGCGGCCTCGAAGAGCGCCGGGGAGGCGCCAGGCAGCAACTCCGCCAGGCTCCGCCCGACCGCACTCGCCCCGTCCACGCCGACCAGGGCGGCAAAGGAGGCGTTGGCGCCGGTGCAGAGGAGGTCGGGGTCGGCGACGACGATGCCGAAGGGCGCGTCGGCACCGATCTCGCCGAGCAGCGGCTCGGGGGCTCGTTGGCTCGGGGGCCCGAGGGCTCCCGGGCCCGTGTCTGGTGGATGGCGGGTCAGGCGAGACATCTTCCCACGCAGGCGCGGACCTTGCCAAAAGGGCGCGGCGCCCTCAGCCGGCGATGCGCAGCCAGGACGAGAGCGCGGCGGCCCCCCCTCCGCGAAAGGCCTCGAGGGCCTCGTCGGCAGGCGAGCGCGCCTCGCGGGCCCTCCTCATCAACGGCCCGAGCCATACCCGCTCGTCCTCGCCCTTCTGGCCACATGCGCCCTGCCTGCACAGGCCCAGGGAGGCGGCCTCGAGGAGATCGGCCGCCAGCTCGGCCAGCGTGCGGCCATCCGGCGTCCGGGCCCGCAAACCCTCCCGCGCGGCCGCGTCGCGCAGGGCGCGGCGCTCCTCGACGGAGAGCCGGCGAACCAGGTCCCATGCCCAGTCCCGCGACTCCTTCGAGTAGAGCAGCCCCTTCCAGAAGGCGGCCAGTCCCTTCACCATGGGTGGAGGGACCGCGTCGGAACCCCGGATCTCGATGACCCCCTTCATGCGGACCTCGGGAAAGAGCACCGAGAGCTGGTCCTCCCAGTCGGCCAGCGTGGCCCGGTGCCCCTCCAGCCCCTCCGCCAGGTAGCGACGGAAGGTGAACCCTCGGGTGTCGAGATAGCGCCCTTCCCGGCGCAGGAACACCATGGGCACGTCGAGGGCCCACTCCACGTAGCGCCGGTAGGCGTCCTCCTCGAACCCCGGCTCGAAGGCGAAGGGCAGGAGCCCGCAGCGGGCCGGGTCGGTGTGGTTCCAGACCTCGGTCCGGAAGCTCTGCCAGCCGGACTCGACGCCGCCGACCACCGGAGAGTTGGCGCAGAGGGCCACGATGGCCGGCTGGGCGCCGAGCGCCACCCGCAGCTTCTCGGCGGCGTCCCTCTCGCTCGAGAAGTCGAAGGAGGCCTGCGCCGAGGCGGTCATCGACATCATGTCCGGAGCGAGCCGGCCGCGTGCGCCGAGGAACGGCCGCATCACGGCGTATCGCTCCTTGGGAACCCAGCAGGCCGTCGCGGGCGACCCCCAGGGCCGGTAGCCCACCGCCAGGAACTCGATCCCCAGCTCGGCGCCGATCTCGCGCCCGATCTCCAGATGCCTGTCCAGCTCCCCGGCAACGGCGTGGACGTCCTGGAAGGGGCGCCCGGAGAGCTCGACCTGGCCGCCCGGCTCGATGGAGACGGTGAGGCTGCCCTTCTGGGCGGCGATGGCCCGGCCGTTCTCCTCGAACGGGACGTACCCGAATCGGGAGTAGGCACGCAGGACCGCCTCGATCCCGCGCGGTCCGTCGTAAGGCACCGGGTCGAGGGTCCCCGCGACCTGGGCCAGGACCTCGTACTCGATGCCCACCTTCCAGGTCCCGACGGGATGCTCTCGCTCCCGGAGCCAGGCGACCAGGTCGTCTGCGCTGCGAACCGGCGGGCTCTCGGTGATGCTCCGGTCGAGCGACATGTGGGGCACTGTACTGACGAGAGGACGGGGGCGCCACCGCGCCTCGTTGGTCGGGTCCTCCGGGCACCTGGGATGGCCGGGGAATGGCGTCGCCACCGGACCCGTTGTCCCTTGACCTCGAAGTCCGTTCGCGAACCGGAGGACGATCAACTTGCACCCCCGAAGCAGTGCCCCTATCCTCATGAAAAGGTCGGCTTTTCTCGACCCGCCGAGGATTCGTCCCCACATGAAGAGTCTCCTTCGTTTCGCTGCCTCGACCGCGGTTGCGGTCGCGATCGCGGCCGGCATCTCCTTCGCCTTCGCGCACCGCCCGGGCCCGCCCCAGCCCACCGGCCCCTCTGCCGTCGCCTCCATGGGCGCTCACGGAGAGTCCGGGTCGGGCGACGACTCTTCCCGCGCCTCCGAGTCGGGCTACCGGCTCAAGTCGCTTCCGGTGGTGACCAAGGTGGTCCTCGCGGTCCAGGAGAACTACGTCGATCCACGGAGAGTGAACCCAAAGTCCATGCTGGCGGGCTCGCTCGGCGCGGTGGAGAAGACCGTCGCCGAGGTGATGGTCGAGGGCGACGTCTCCACCGGCAGGGTCAAGGTCACGGTCGGGGAGGCCACCCGCGAGTTCGACGTCTCCGACGTGGTCTCGATCTTCAGCTTCCGGCAGAAGCTCGCCGAGATCATGGACTTCGTGCAGGACCACCTGGTGGCCCACAAGAACCTGGGCGACGTCGAGTACGCCGCGGCCAACGGCATGCTCCAGACGCTCGACCCCCACTCCGTCCTGCTCGAGCCGAAGCACTTCAAGGAGATGCGGCTGCAGACCCGGGGCGAGTTCGGCGGCCTGGGCTTCGTCATCGGCATGCGCGACGGGAACCTCACCGTCATGAAGGTGCTGAAGGGCACGCCGGCGCAGCGCTCCGGGATCCGGGCCAAGGACGTCATCTCCCGGGTCGAGGAGCAGTCCACCATCAACATGGACGTCCAGGAGGCCGTCGACCGGCTCCGGGGCAAGCCCGGCACCCGCGTCAACGTCACCGTCGGCCGCACCGGCGCCGAGCCGCGCCGCCTCACCATCGTGCGCGAGGTCATCAACGTCGAGACCGTTCCCTTCGCGAAGCTTCTCGACAGGAACGTCGGCTACGTGAAGGTGGCGCAGTTCTCCGCCAACACGACGCGGGACCTGGTGAAGGCCGTCGACCAGCAGAAGGCCGAGGCGGCCGCCTCGGGCGGCAAGCTGGAAGGGCTCATCCTCGACCTGCGCGGCAACCCCGGCGGCCTGCTCGAGCAGGCCATCTCGGTCTCGGACCTCTTCCTCTCCGAGGGGGTCATCGTGAAGACCGTGGGCGAGGGGGACCGGCGCCAGATCCACGAGGTGAAGGAGGCCCACGCCGACAGGAACGACCTGGCCCAGCTGCCGGTGGTGATCCTGGTGAACAACTCGTCGGCCTCGGCCAGCGAGATCGTGGCCGGCGCGCTCAAGAACAACGGCCGCGCGCTGGTGGCCGGCCGCCAGACCTTCGGGAAGGGCTCGGTGCAGGTCCTCTACGACTTCAGCGACCCCGCCCACGGCGGCGAGGAAGCCGCCCTCAAGCTCACCATCGCCCAGTATCTCACCCCGGGTGACATCTCCATCCAGGAGGTCGGGATCACCCCCGACGTCCTGCTCCAGCCCGGCCGCGCCCTGCCCGACGCGGTGAACTGGTTCGCGCCTCCGCGCTCCATGGGCGAGGCCGACCTCGACCACCATTTCCAGAATCCCCTGATCGGCGGTGCCGACGCCAGGCGGACGGGCACGCCCCGGAAGATCGCCGAGAAGCCGCTCCTCGAGCTTCGATACCTCCTCGACGAGAAGGAGGATGCCGTCGCCAAGGCGCTGAAGAAGGAGGCCCGGGAGGCTGCGCGCGTCCGGTCCGAGGATCCGGAGCTGACGCCGGCCCAGCAGGAGGACGAGGACGCCGACGCCAACCCCGACGAGCTCGTGGAGGACTACCAGATCCGGTTCGCCAAGGATTCTCCTGGTCCGGGCCCCCTACCCCGACCGCGCCCGGCAGCTCGAGGCGGCGAAGGTTCTCGTGGAGGAGCGGCGCGCCGAGGAGCAGGCCCGCCTGCAGGCCCGCCTGGCCCTGCTCGGCGTCGACTGGAGCGCCGGCGCCGCCACGACCGGAACGCCCCGTCCCGTGGTGACGGTGTCGCCGCCGGAGGGCAAGAAGGCCCGGGCCGGCGAGACCGTTCCCTGGACGGTCACCGTCGAGAACAGGGGCGACGCGCCCCTTCACCGGCTTCGCGGCTGGACCAGCACCGAGAAGGCACCCTTCCTCGACCGGCGCGAGTTCGTCTTCGGCACCGTGAAGCCCGGCCAGCAGCGGAGCTGGACCGTCCCCTTGCGCATCCCCAAGGGAATGGAGAGCCGCCTCGACCTCGTGTCGCTCCGGCTCGAGGACGACGCGGGGCACACCTGGCCCGAGGCCCGCGCCCGCTTCGAGGTGATCGAGCTTCCGCGCCCGCTCTTCGCCTTCACCTGGCAGGTGGACGACGAGTCCAAGGGAGACGGGGACGGGCTCATCCAGAAGGGCGAGGACGTCTTCCTCCGGGTGGACGTGAAGAACGTGGGCACCGGCCCGAGCGGCGACAAGACCTTCCTCTCCATCAAGAACCTGGCCGACGACAAGATCTTCATCAAGAAGGGGCGGTCCGTGCTGGGCACCATCCCCGCCGGCGAGACCCGCAGCGCGCTCCTCGAGATCGAGGTGAAGAAGGGGCTGAAGCTCGACTCCTTCCCGCTGCGCTTCACGGTGGTGGACGAGAAGCTCGAGGAGTTCATCTCCGAGAAGGTGGAGATCCCGGTGGCCCCACCGGCGCCTTCCCGGCAGCCGGCCACCGGCGCGGTCAAGGTCGTGGCTCTTCTCACCCCGGTGCGCTCGGGCGCCTCCCCCTCCTCCGCGCCGCTCGCCGAGGCCGCGCGCGGTGCGGTGCTGCCGGTGACCGCCCGGATCGGGAACCTCTACAAGGTGGAGTGGGAGAAGGGTCGCTTCGGATTCGTCTCGGCAGAGGACGTCCAGCCGGCCAAGGGCAAGCGCGAGGGCACGGTCACCCGCGTCTGGCAGCGCGAACCGCCCCGCATTGCCGTCAGCCCCGATCCCGCCAAGGGCGCCGCCGTGGTCGAGGGCGAGAAGCTCCACCTGACCGGCACGGCCAGCATCCCGGCCGGAAGCCCGTCGACGAAGCTCCGCGACGTCTTCATCTTCGTGAACGACCAGAAGGTCTTCTTCAAGGTCGTCCCCGAGGGGAAGACCGGCGACATCCAGTTCGCCGCCGACGTCCCCCTCAAGCCGGGCAACAACACGGTCACGGTGGTGGCGCGGGAGGACGAGGAGTTCCAGTCCCGGCGTTCACTCATCGTCCACCGCCGAGAGCCGCCCGAGGTGGCGCAGCAGAAGTAGCCGGAAGCTCCCGCGGCGGCCCGATCCACGGTAGGATTCCCCTGCCGTGCCCGACGCCTCCATGCCCGACCGGGTCTCCGAAGCCAGTCCACCCCGCCTGGAACTCAGGCTGGCGCGGGGACACGTTCGCGTTGGCCTGTCGCGCTCGCGGCTCGAGGGGGGGGTTGCCCTCCTGGATCTGGAACTGGAGGTCCACGGCGCTCCGCCCGTCTTCGACCCGGGTGGCGGGACCTCCCAGTTCCGGGCGCTGCCCTGCTCGCTCGTGCGTCTCGAGGTGGCGACCAGTTCACCCGAGACCCTGCCCGACCAGGGCTCGCTCGAGGAGCTCCTGGCCGCCGCGCTGGCCCCCTCGGGCTGGCCCATCCCGAGCACCGCCGGGCTTCGCCACGCGGCGCGAAGGGACGGAGGCGTCCACCGCGGCCTCTGGCAACGCCCCGGCGCAGAGGCGCTCGACCTGCTCGAGGACGCGGCCGACGCCCGGGCCCGCGGAGAGCCCGACGCCGCGCTGCGGCTGGCCCTGGCCGGACGGGCGGCGCTCGCCGCCGGGCTGCCGGTGGAAGGGGAGGCCGCGATTCGCGCGGCGCTCGACCTCGGGCTGGGGCGCGACGAGGCCCGCGACGCATGGGCGGCGCTCGTCGCCATCGCACGCCAGCACGCCGACCCGGCCGGCGAGCGGCTTGCACTCGCCGGGCTCGTCCCTGCTTCACCGACCGGACAGCGCCCGGCCCTCCTCCTGCGCCTCTCCGAGCTGGCGCTCGCCGAAGACGACGTCGCGGCCGCGCGCGCCCACGCCGAGGAGGCCCGGACGCTCGCGCCCCGCGACCTGGCCACCACCGAGGCCTGCCTCGCCATCGCCCGCCGGGTCGGGGATGGCAGGGCGGTGATCGACCTCCTCGACGGCCTTGCCGTGCTCGATTCCGCCGGCGCCGGAGCACGACTGCTGGAACGGGCGCGATTGCTGGCCGCCGCCGGCCGGTTCGCGGAAGCAGACGCCGGCTTCCGCGAGGCCCTCACCCGCCTCCCTCCCGAGATCTCCCTCGCCGCCGAGCACGCCGCGCTCCGACGAGCCGCGCCTCCGCCGCTGGGACGACTTCCCTGGGGCGAGCCGCTCGAGACCTTCGCGGGCCGGGCCCCGGATGCCGCCGTCGCCGCCAGGGCCTGGCGCGACGCGGCCGTCCTGGCGCGCGAGCAGGGCGATCGTGCCAGCGCGCTGCGCGCCGCTCGCCGGGCCCACGAACGGTCCGGAGACCTGTTCTTCGTGGGCGAGATGCTGGCCGATCTCCTGTACGCCGGCGGGTCGGTCGGCGAGGCGCTGGCGCTGCACGAGGCGCTCCTCGCGCCCGGCCAGGCGACCCTCGACCCGGGCGCGGAGGCCAATCGGCTGGCGGCGCTGGCCGAGCTGGCCGAGGAATCGGGCGATGCTTCCCTTTCCGTGAAGTCCCTGGACCGGCTCCTCGAGCTGCGTCCGCACGACGCAGAGGTCATGGCGTGGCGTTTCCGCATCGACCTCGACCGGACCCGGGCGCTGGAGCGGCTCGGGAGCGACGCGGGGCGGCTCCGTTCGCCACGGCGGCGGGCCCGCCTCCTGACCCTCGCCTTCGAGGCGGCCCGAACCGAGGCCCGGGATCCGGCCCGGGCGCGCGATTTCCTTCGTCGGGCCCAGGAGGCGGCGGCCGGGCTTCCCGCCGCCGAGCTGGAGGTGGCGCTGGCCCGCCTGGCAGCGGCGCGGGCGGCCGCGGCCGAAACTTCAGGAGTGCTGGACGACGCAGCCTCGGAGGAGCTGGGGGCCGCGCTGGTCGCCACCGCCTCGCTGCTGGCCGCTGCCGGCGACACGGCCGGGGCCACGGCAGCGCGCGAGGAGGCCGTCGAGGTGACCCGCAGGGCGGCACGGACGCTCCTCGACGCGGGGAAGGGTCCTGCGGCCGAGCAGGCGCTTCGCCGCCTCCTGGAGCTCGATCCGCTCGACGCCGGCGCCCAGGCCGAGATCGATCGGCTCCTCGAAGAAGCTGGACGGTTCGCCGAGCTGGGTCGGGCACTGCTCGACCGGACGGCCCGCGAGACCGACCCCGACGCGCGGGCCAGGCTTCGGCTGCGCGCCGCCGAGGTGCTCTCCGACGCCGGCGACGACGAGACGCGCGCGCTGGCGATCCCCGCCCTCCTCGCAGTCCTGGCCGAGCCGCCGCCGGGGCGCGCTTCACTCCTCGAGGCGGCCGCACGGCTCTCGGCGCTGGGGCACGGCCTGGAGTCCGCGCCCTACCTGCTCGCCCTCTGCCGCTCCGACCCGCTCGACGGCGCCGCGACACGCGCGATCGAGACGGCGCTGGCCGCCGACCCGCTCGCCCGCGCCGAGGCCTTCCTGGAGATCGCCGCCGCCGCGTCGCCCGGGCCGGTGCGCGCCGAGCACCTCCGCCACGCCGCCGCCGCATTCGCCGAGGCGGGCGACGCGACCCGGCTCCGGGAAACCGCCCTGGCCTCCTTCGAGGCCTGGCCGGTGGACGACCTCGCCTTCCGGGGCGCGCTCGCCGACGCCGGCGGCGACGTCGACGCCACCGACGCCATCCTGGCGCTCCGCGCGGCTCACGTGCCGGCCGAGGCCGCGGCCTGCCACCGCACGCGGGCCGACCTCCTGCTATCGGCCGGCCGCCAGGGGCTCGCCGCCCGTGCCTACGAGTCTTGCCTCGAATGCGATCCGTCCGACGCGGGCGCCATCGCCGGCCTCGCCGAGGCCCACGCCGCCGAGACGGGCCCCGGCAAGGACCCCAGCATCGCCAAGCTCCTCCTGCCGCTCCTCACCTCGGCGCGCGCGCTTGCCGACAAGGGTGAGCTGGGCGCGGCCTACGCACGGCTCAAGCTGGCCCGCGAGATCGATTCCAAGGATCTCGAGTTGACTCTCGGTCTGGCCCGGATGGCCGAGAAGCTCGGCCATCTCGACGAGGCAGTCTCGCTCGGCGAGGAGTACGCCGACGCCATCGCGCCCTCCGCGGCCGCGGCCGCGGCAGCCCGCTATCGCGAGCTCGCCGCCACGGCGCGGGGGCGCCTCTCGGACGCCGGCCGCGCCGAGTCGCTGCTCGAGAAGGCGGCGGCGCTCGACCCCGAGGACCCCGCCACCGCCGCGGCGCTCTCGAGCCTTCGGGCCGGCCGGCGCGACCAGGCCCTCGACCTCCTCGCCAACCGTCTCGCCGCGCTCCGGGAGCGCCCCGGCGACGCCGGGATCGCTCGGGCGACGGCCATCCTCTCCCGGGCGCTGTCGACCGGGGAAGCGAGCGGGCGCGAGCGCGCGTCGCGCACCGAGCAGGGCATCGTCGCGAACGCGCTCTCCCGCTTCGTGGACCGGCTCGGACCGGCCCCGGGCCCGCTCGACCTGGCCTTCGGCATCGACTCCACCGTTCGGGCGCGGGTCGCCGCGCCGGGCGCCAGCGGCCCCACCGCGCGACTGCTCTCGCTCCTCGCCCCTTACCTCGAGCCCCTCTTCCCGGTCGACCTGGCCCGCCACGGCGTCGGTCCCTCCGACCGGTTGTCGCCGGCCGCGGCTCCCGTCCTTCACGGTGCGCTGGAGTCGGCCACTCGCGCCATCTCCGGTCGTCCGCTGGCCCTCTTCCGCGGCTCGCGTCCCGGGCTCCACGCCGCTCTCGAGAACACCCGGCCCCCGTCGCTCGTGCTCCCCGCCGACGTCGACTCGCTGCCGCCGGGCGCCCTCGCCTTCCTGGCGGCGCGCTCCGTCGCGCTGGCCGGGGCCGGTTGGCCGCTCGCCGGAAAGTTCGCGCCGCGAGACCTCCTCACCCTGTGTGAACTGGCCGCCCGCTTCGCCGGCGGCGAGCCTCCCCCGCTGGGATTGCCGGTCGAACGGGCCGGGGCCTACCTCTCCGCGCTCGATCGCTCGGTTCCCCCGTCGATGCGCGACTTCCTGGCCGGGCTGGGTCCGGCCAGCGCCTCGGAGCTGGCCTCGCTCGACCCGGTGGCCTTCGCCTCGGCCCTCGAGCAGACCTCCAGCCGGATGGCCCTGCTGCACACCGGTGACCTGCACGGCGCCCTCACCGTGCTGGCCGGGATGGAGCGCCCCGGCGTCGCACTGGCTGCCGACCCGGCCGCCGCGCTCCAGCGCGCCGACCTGGCCGACCTGGCCGGTTTCGCTCTCTCCGACCCGTATCTCGTCCTCCGCGGCTTGCTCCTGGGTTGGCCTTGAGGCTCTCCCTCTTCGCGCTGGGCTCGCTTCTGCTCACGGCCTGCGAGATCTACGCCGTGCCGAACCCGATCGTGTGCCCCGACGTTCGGCAGGGAAACTTCGACTTCGTCGGCAACCGGGTCGTCCTGCCCACCGATTGCTTCTTCGCCCAGCCCGGCAACGCTGCCAACCAGGTGAGGAACCCCATCGCCTTCAACGGGACCATCAGCTTCATCCCCGGAGGAAACGAAGCCGCCCTGTGCATCGGTGCGGCGCACGCCGTTCCCAACCTGGGAACCCACACCGACCTGACCATCGACGTGGCCTACGTGACGGTCCTCAGCGTGGGGGGGTGCACCTGCCCCAGCGCCGACGCCGTGACGGCAGGAAATTGCAGTTGCCCACCCAACACCCCGCTCTCGAACTGCTCCTGTCCGGCGCTGCTCGAGCAGCGAACCCAGGGCGCGCTGCAGCCGATCCCCGGAGGGTTCTCGGGCTTCACGGGCGTCCAGAAGAACACGGTGACTCCGCCTCCCGGACCCACCCCCCCCGACGTCTGCGACTGTCTGAAGCCCTGCTCCTACTCCTACGACCTCGCGGCAAAGCTGGTCGGCGGTCGTTAGGCTTCCCCGGATGGCGAGTCGAAGGCGTCCCCCACCCCGGCCGCGACGGGCCGTCGTCCTCCTGTCCGGCGGGCTCGACTCCTCGACGGTCCTGGCCGTGGCCCGGGAACGCGGCTTCGAGTCCCATTGCCTGTCGGTGGACTACGGCCAGCGCCACAGGGGCGAGCTGGCCGCCGCGCGCCGGGTGGCCCTGGCGCTCGGCGCCGCCAGCCATCGGGTCGCCCGGGTGAACCTCTCCCTCTTCGGCGGCTCGGCCCTCACCGACGGCGCCATCGCCGTGCCCAAGGACCGCGCCGAGGCCGACATGGCGGCAGGCATCCCGGTCACCTACGTCCCGGCCCGCAACACGGTGATGCTCTCGCTCGCGCTGGCCTGGGCCGAGGTGCTGGGGGCGAGCGACATCTTCCTGGGCGTGAACGCGGTGGACTACTCCGGCTACCCGGACTGCAGGCCGCCCTTCCTGCGCGCCTTCGAGAAGCTGGCCCGCGTCGCGACCCGGGCCGGCGTCGAGGGCGGACGGCTGCGCATCCACGCCCCGCTGCTCCGCCTCTCCAAGAAGGGCATCGTGCGGCTGGGAACGCGCCTCGGCGTGCCCTTCGGCATCACCCAGACCTGCTACGACCCGATCCGGGGACGTGCCTGCGGCCGCTGCGACGCCTGCCGCCTCCGCCGCCGTGGCTTCGAGGAGGCCGGCGTCCCGGACCCCACCCGCTACTCGACTTCACGGAAGGAGAAGTGATGGCCCGCATCGCGCGAAGGTTCGAGGGGCGCAGGGACGACGAGATCTTCGAGAAGGTCCACGAGGTGATGGAGCGAATCGCCGAGGAGTTCAAGCTCGACTACCGGCAGACCCAGGCGCTGCGCTCGGGAGAGGTCTCGAAGATGGGAATCAGCGGCAAGTTCGCCGTGAAGTCGAGCGAGGTGGTGGTGGACATGAAGTACCCGATGCTCATCCCCGGCTCCATGCGGGCGAAGATCGAGGATCACATCGAGCGCAAGCTGGACGCCCTCTTCAGCTGAGCCGGCGATCGACGGGGCGAACCCCTACTCGAGCCGCACCACCACGGCGCCGGTGCGCTCGTTCAGGCGGTGGACAGCGGCGTAGATGGCGGCCAGCGGCGAGTCGCCGCTGCCCGTGGCCGAGCGAGGGGACCCGGCGCGACGCCGGCGGGCGGTGGGACCGGTGACGATGCGGGCGCCGGCGCGGCCGTGGAGGGCGTCGGGCCAGACCCTCACTTGAAGTCCGGCCCGGTAGATGGCCATGAGGGCGCGCCCCATCTCGGATGCCACGCGCTCATCGGAATGCGTCATGCGTCTCTCCCCGGGTTCACCGCGAATCCTATCCGGCCCGCACCACCTCGCCACTTCCGCGCCGCGGAGGCGAGAGCGGCCGATAGCGGCGGGGATCGCTCCCGGGCGTAGAATGGCGAGCCTGTCCCGCCCAACCGCGAAGCCTCCCGAGATCGACCCCGCCCTGGCCGGCGCGCTGCATCGTCTCGCCGGCATCCCGGCACGCCGCGCCCTCGGCGAGGCGGCCGCGCACCTGGCCGGGCGACGTTCGCCCCTCCTGGCGGGCATCCCGGCCGGCGACGAGCGCTCCCCGCGGAGCGGCGCGCTCGACGGCCGGATCCTGGAGGCGCTCCTGCTCCGGGCGCTGGAGGGCGCCCGGGGGGCGGTCTTCACGAGCAGTGGAGATGGCCGGGTGCTGGCCGCCTTCGCCCTGGCCTCGGCGGCCGCCCGGCGCGGCGGCCCGCCGTCGGCCGACGGCGTCGCCGCACTCCTCGGGGAGGCGCCGGCGTCCCCCTCGCTGCGCGCCGCCCTCGACGGCCTCCGGGTGCTCGACCCGGCCTGCGGAGGCGGTTCGCTGCTCGCCGCCGCGGAGTTGCTCGCCGCCGGGACGGGAGCCCGGCTCCGGCTTCTCGGGCTCGACCTGTCACCGCTCGCGACCCTGGCCGCCTCTCTCCGGCTCGAGCTGATCGGCGCGGAGCACGACGTGAGGCGCGTCGACGCGCTCGCCGGGAGCTGGCCGGAGTGCGATCTCGTCCTCATGAACCCGCCCTTCCTGCGTCACGAGGCCCTTCCGGCGGCCTGGAAGGAGCGGGCCGTGCGCCGCAGCGGCCTCTCCCGCCAGGCCGATCTCTCCGCTCACCTGGTCCTCCTCGCCCTGCGCCATGCGCCCGTCTGCGGCCTCGTCCTTCCACGCGCCCTCGACACCTCCCGCTCCGCCGCACCGGTCAGGGCCGAGGCCCGGGCCCGGGGAGGCTTCGCGCTCTCGCTCCGCTCCCGGGCAGCGGGGAGCTTCGCCGCCTCCGTGGAGACCTCGCTGGCGGTGTGGGTCGAGGGCGGGCCGGATGGCCCGGCCGCCGAGGCCACGGTGGCGCTCGACGGGCTCGAGCCCGCCGAGCTCTCCGCGCTCGCTGCGGGGCGCGGCGGTCGACGGGTCCGGCTGGTCCGGGAGGAGCCCGCCCGGAAGCCGGCAGGGCTTCTCGTTCGCGACGTCTGCGACGTTCGCTTCGGGATGAAGACCGGTGCCAATGGCTTCTTCCACCTCCGGCCGCTGGGAGGAGATCGTTACGAGAGCGCCCTCTGCGGCGAGGTCCGGCTCGCACCGGGCGACGTGGCGCCGCTGCTCTCCGGGCTCCGCGAGGCCATCGCTCCGGAGCTCGCCCGTCCCGGGAGGGTCCTCTTCCGTCCCGGCCGTCCTTCGCCGGCGGCCCTGGCCTACGTCCGCCGGGGCCAGTCGCTCGGAGTGGACAGGCGGCCCACCTGTGCCTCGCGAAGGACCTGGTGGCGTGTGGCGCCGGACCGCTCGCCTGCCCCGGTCCTCTACCCGGCCAAGGTCGGAACCCGGGCCTTCGCGTTTCACAACCTGGACGGCCTGCTCGAGGACAAGAAGTGGCACGCCCTCTTCCCGCGGGGCGTGGAGGCCTGGCTCCTCGCGCTGCTCCTCTCGTCGACGCCCATCCGCCTGGCGGTGGAGCGGAGCGCCCGGCAGCTGACCGGCGCGCAGGCCATCGCCGACATCGACTGCGGCGTGCTGGCCGCGGCCCCCTTCCCCGACCCCGCCTCGCTCGAGCCGATCCTTCCGGCGCTGCGCCGTCTCCACGCGGCGCTGGCCCGCGACCCGGTGACCACCGACCTCGCCGCCATGCTCGACAGGCCCGCGCAGCGGGAGCTCGACCGGCTGGCCGGCAGCGCCCTCGGGATGTCCGCGGCGGCGGTGGCGCGCGACAGGCGCGACCTGCTTCGACTCTCGGCGGAGCGGCTCTCCCGCGCCGCGCGGGTGCGGGAGTCGATCAGAACGCGAGCTTGACCGAGGCGGTCGCCATCGGACCGGCAGCGGTGTCGCGGGACCAGACCGGAAGCCGGCCACCCACCAGCAGGCGGACCCCTTCGATGGGGACCACCAGCGCGGCGGTCGCCCAGAGAACCCGCTCGTCCCGCTCCTCGCCCAGCTCCACCTCGTGCTGGTAGTTGAGCTCGAGCTCCGGCTGCAGCCAGGGAAGCAGCTGGTAGCCCACCGCCACGTTGCAGACGAGGAGCCCGACGTCGTTCGACGCGCGCTGTGCCGAGGGGCGCGCTGAAGCCCAGCTCGGCGCCGACCGTGAGACGCCCCCAGTCCGCGGACGCGAGCAGCGCCCCACCCAGGCTCCAGCTCTCGCGACTCGTGCCGAGCCGCTCCGGCGTGCTCCGCGTGCCGGTGGGGACGGTGACGGCGGCGGTCACGGCGAGATCGATGGCCGGGTCGGCGAGGGAGAGGAACCGCCAGCGAACGGCCACGGTCGTGTCGGCGAGGCCGGCGCCGTGAACCGGCGCCCCGGGGGCGCCTGCCGTGGCGTGGACCATTGCCCATCCCACGGCCAGGCGCAGGTCCAGGTCGCGAAGGAGCCCGATGCCCAGCGCGGCCACGACCGGATGCTGCTCGCCGGCCTGGCGATCCACCGCGCCGGCAGTTGCCCACCAGGACGGGGCGTAGGCGATCTCGACCTCGACGTGCCCTGGCTCGATCGGCGTGGCGTCGCCGGTGAAGGCCTTGCCGTGCTCCACCGGGGCATCGTCCCGCGCGACCGGCAGCCGGCCCTCGACGGCGAGGCGGGGTGAGCCGGCGCCATCCGCTCGAACCATGCCCGGAGCGCCCAGGAAGAGGGCGAGCGCCAGCGCGGCCGCCCCGGGGAGGCGCCCATGCCCGGGCCGTATATTGAGAATGATTCTCATTATCGTGACTGTATCCGATGACTCTCCCTCCGTCAAAGCCATTTCGCCGGAGCTGCCGGAAGCTGTCAGACGGGCTTGCTACCTTTCGCATCGCATCGTCCCGCTCGAACAATCCGCTCGCAGCCAGGCGACGAAATGGAAGGGTTTCGCCATGGTCAACAAGGTCATCCTGATCGGCAACCTGGGGAAGGACCCCGAGGTCCGTTTCACCTCTGGTGGACAGGCGGTCGCGAACATGCGCATCGCCACCTCCCGCAGCTGGACCGACAAGGCGTCGGGGCAGAAGAAGGAGGAGACCGAGTGGCATGACGTCGAGGTGTGGGGAAAGCAGGCCGAGCAGGTCGGCGAGTACCTGGCCAAGGGACGCCAGGTCTACGTCGAGGGCCGGCTCAAGACCGACAAGTGGCAGGACAAGACGTCCGGGCAGGAGCGCTCGCGCGTGAAGGTCGTGGCCGACTCGGTGAGGTTCCTGGGCGGCGGCGCCCGCGGCGCAGGCGGCCCCGGTGGCGCAGGTGGTCCGGGCGGCGGGCAGCGCGCCCCGAGCGGACCGGACGAGGGCGGCGGACCTCCGCCGGGCTTCGAGGAAGGGCCCGGCGGCGGGGGAAGCGCCGACGACATCCCGTTCTAGCTCCGCGACCCAGGCACGAGGCGATCCCGGTGGCTCGGCTCACGCGCCAGGCGGCGCGATGATGTCGAGCCTCGGGAAGTAGGTCCGGTAGCGGCTCGCGTCCCTGGTGAGGAGGCGGTGGCCGCAGATCGCAGCGTGGGCTCCGACGTAGAAGTCGGGGAGCGGCGAGCGGCTTCGCCCTCCCCGCCTCCGGTAGGCGACATGGGCCTTCCCGGCCAGGAAGGCCGCCTCGCAGGGGAGTCTGCTCCCGACGGAAGTCGGCCGACGGGCATGCGCCCGCTCGACGTCCTCTGACTCGGGCGTAGCCCGCGGACACCTCCGCGTAGATGATCGGGTTCACCACGAGCAGGTCGTGCGTCGCGGTCCGCTCGAGGGCTTCCCGTGACCACACGCCCCAGACTGGGTCGTCGCTCGGCGACGTCGATGAGGACGTTGCTGTCGACAAGGACCGCTCACCGCTTCACCACGCATGAGCGCCATGATCTCGTCGGTGGTCATGGCAATCGTCGCCGGCCCTCCGAGCAGGCGACGATTCGGGCCCCTCGTCCCGGCGCGATCGGCTCTTGCGCCCTGTCGGATGCGGACCGCGTCGCCTTCCAGCTCGAACTCGACCTCGGTTCCCGGCAGCAGACCCGCCTTTTCGCGGAAAGCCTGCGGAATGGTGACCTGTCCCTTGCTGGTGATGCGCATGGCTGGCGTCCTCTTACTCTTACCAGTAAGAGTATTACTGCCCGGCCCCACGCCGGCAACCCCCCCTCACCTCCGCCACCTCCCCGCCTCCACGAAGCTGAAGTACCCGCCCGAGGCCACGATCACGTGGTCCCGCGCCAGCAAGCCCACCAGCTCGGCGGCGGCGCGGAGCCGGTCGGTGAGGTCCGCGTCCTCCGCGCTCGGCGAGGGATCTCCGGACGGGTGGTTGTGGACGAAGATGACGCCGTGAGCTCCCTCCCGCACCGCGGGACGGAGGGCGTCGCGCGGGGAGACCGGGCACTGGGTGAGCGAGCCCTCGGCCACCCGTTCGGCCCGGATGAGCCGGCCGCGAACGTCGAGCATCACCACGTGAAAGCACTCCCGCTCGGCGTGGGCCGTGGGGCGCATGAGCTCGGCCACGCGCGACGGCTCGAGGAGCCGCTCCCCGCGGCGGGGCGGCGACCAGGCCCCCCGCCGTCCCAGCTCGAAGGCTGCAGCGAGGGCAGCGGCCCGCGCCGGGCCCAGCCCGGGTCGCAGGGACAGCTCCTCCGGGGAGGTCCAGGCCAGCTCCGGGATGGAGGCGCGCTCGACGAGCGCCAGCGCGGCAGCGCGGGCGGAGAGCAGGGCCGAGCCGCTGCCCAGCACCAGCGCGACCAGCTCGGCGTCGGACAGCGCCGCCGGGCCGGAGGCGAGCAGCCGCTCCCGTGGCCCGTCGACCATCCTCTTCGCGACATGCATGCGGCGGGGGACCGGAGCATCCTCCGTGCCCACCGCCGCGTGCTTCCTTCCGCGCCCCGCCTCGCGCCCCTGGGGCGCGGCGCGGACGGTGCGGCCGCCGGCGCTACTTCTTCGGCGCGTCCTTGACGATCTCGGCCTGGATGTCGAGCTTCACCTCGTCACTGGCCACCGCGCCGACGTCGGTCACCTTGCTCCACGACACGCCCCACTCCTTGCGGTCGAGCTTGCCGGTGAAGGAGACGCCGCGGCGGGTGAGGCCCCACGGGTCCGTGATGGCCTTGGTGATCGAGCCCTCGAGCGTCACCGGCTTGGTGACGCCGCGCATGGTCAGGTTGCCGACGACGGTGAGCGCGCCGTCCTTGCCGGGCGTCACCTTGGTGGACTTGAAGGTGATGGTGGGGAACTTGGCCGCGTCGAAGAAGTCGGCCGACTTGAGGTGGTTGTCCCGCTTCTCGTCGCGGGTGTCGACGGAGCCGACCTCGATGGTCACCTCCACGCTCGACTTCGACAGGTCGGCGTCGTCGATCTGGGCCTTGCCGGCGGTCTTCGCGAACTCGCCCCTCACGTCGGTGATGACGAGATGCCTCACGCTGAAGCCGGTGCGGGTGTGGGACGAGTCGATGTTCCAGGTGGTGGCCTGGCCCAGCGCGAGCGCGGGAGCCAGCGCAACTGCGAGTGCGGCAGTACGAAGGATGCGATTCATGTCGATCTTCTCCTCTGGGTTTGGACGGCGTTCATGCTGCGCGGAACTCGATGCTCCGCATTCCGAGGCTCCCGTGGTGGAAGCCCTCGAAGATCGTTTCGGGCCGGTCTCCTCCGGCGGCGCCGAGCGCCACGAAGAGCGGGTCGATGTGCTCGGTGGTCGGGGCGGCGCGGCGGGCCGACGGGGCGCGGGAGCGGTAGGCGACGAGCGCGTCGGTGTCGCCCGCGTCGATGCGGCCGGCCATCCAGGCGTCGAACTCCACGGCCCATGGCTCGGCCGGCGCGTACTTGTCCGACCACCGGAGCTGCATCAAGTTGTGCACCATGCCGCCCGACCCCAGGACCATGGCTCCACCCTCCCGGATCGGGCGCAGCGCGGCTCCCATGCGAACCAGGTCGTCGGGGGGCATCTCCGGCAACGACACCTGGACCACCGGGATCGAGCCATCGGGCCAGGCGATCCGCAGCGGAATCCAGGCGCCGTGGTCGATTCCGTGGACCGGGTCGAGCCGGGCCACGAACCCGGCCTCCCCGATCCGGGCGGCGATCTCCGCGGCCAGGTCCGGGGCCCCCTTGGCCGGGTAGTCGAGCCGGTAGAGCTCGTCGGGAAAGCCGCTGAAGTCGTGGATGACCCGGTGGCGCTCGGCTGCGGTCACGGAGACACCGGCCGCAGTGGTCCAGTGGGCCGAGACCACCGCGATGGCGCGGGGGCGGTTTCGCTCGCCGAAGCCGCGAAGCGCCTCGTCGTACGCCGTCGTGCTCGAGCGCCACCATCGGCGACCCGTGGGAGAGGAAGACGGCTGGGGCAGAGGTCACCGGGCCCCCTTGCGGCGGCGGCCCTGGATGGTCTTCCCCAGCAACGACGCGTGGTCCTCCACCGCGCCGGGGCGGAGGCTGTAGTAGCCGAACTGCCCTTCGCGCCGGGCCGAGACCAGCCCGGCCGCGGTGAGGATCTTGAGGTGGTGGGAGACGGTGGCCTGGGAGACCGGGAAGAGCGTGACCAGGTCCTTGCAGCAGATCTCGCCGGCCGCCGAGATGCGGCGCAGCAGCTCGAGCCGGGTGGGGTCCCCCAGCGCCTTCGCCACCCTGACCAGCCGGTCGCTCGCCCGATCCATCGACATATCGATATGCGTCGATGTAATGCGGCGCGGCCAGCCGTCAAGCCGATCCGCCCTCGGACCGGCCGGCGGCCGCTATCCAGCCGTGAAGAAACGTTCCAGCGCGAGGTAGGCCCGCTCGATGGCCAGGACCTCCACCCACTCGCCCCGCTGGTGGGCCTGCTCGGTGGCCCCGGGTCCGAAGTTCACGGCCGGGATCCCGGCGGCGGCGAGGCGGGCCACGTCGGTCCAGGCCTGCTTGGGCTCCACCGGGACGCCCCCCCGATCGCGCAACCGGGCCACCAGCGGGTGATCGACGAAGGCCGGGCAGGCGGGAGACCGATCGGTGATCTCCGCCTCGGCCCCGAAGCGGCGCGCCAGCTCCTCGATCTCCCGGGCCGCTCCCTCCACCGATCGGTCGGGGGCGAAGCGGAAGTTCAGGTTCAGCGTGCAGCGGTCGGGGACGACGTTTCGGGCCCGCCCTCCCTCGATGCGCGTCGCCGAGAGGACCTCCCGGAACGGCAGGCCGCCCGAGATCGCCTCCCGCGGCGTGCGCGAGGCGATCTCCACGAGCAGCGCGCCGGCGCGGTGAACGGCATTCTCCCCCTGCCACGGCCGGGCCGAGTGGGCGGAGCGGCCGGCGAAGGTCACGGTGGCATGGAGGGAGCCGACGCAGCCCAGCGCCAGCTTGCCGTCGGTGGGCTCGAGGCAGATGGCGAGATGGGTTCTTGCGATCTCCGGCGACTGCGCCAGCACCGGCCCGAGCTCGTTCTCGAGATAGGGCCCCTCCTCGCGGGAGTAGAGGACCAGCGCCAGGTCGGCGAACCGCGCCGAGCGGGGTAGCCGCTCCGCGATCTCCATCGCCACCGCCAGGCCCGACTTCATGTCGGACGATCCCGGGGCCACGATCCGTCCGCCCTCGCGCCTGGGCGGACCCGCGTCGCCGGGGTGGACCGGCACGGTGTCGAGGTGGCCGCACAGGGCCACCAGCGGTCGCGCCGATCCGGCCGCGCCGACCGGATCGACCATGACCACGAGTGAATTCTTCACCCGCCGCACCCGCGAGAAGCGGCCGCGCGCCCAGCCCTCGAGCTGGTCGCAGAGGGCCTTCTCCTCGCCGATGGGCGACCCCACCGCGCAGAGCGCCTCGGTCCGCGCCGCCAGCGCCTCGGCGAGCGGAGCGATCACGTCGAGACCTCGAACTCCCGGAGCGCGTCGTTCAGGGACACCTTCCTGTCGGTGGCCTGGCTGCGACGCCCCACGATGAGGGCGCAGGGAATCTGGAACGTGCCGGCCGGATACCTCTTGGGCCGCGTCCCGGGGATCACCACCGAGCGGGCCGGAACCCGCTTCTTCAGCACGACCTCCTCCGGCCCGGTCACGTCGATGATGGGCGTGGAGCCGGTGATGACGACGTTCGCGCCCAGCACGGAACCTTCCTCGACCAGCACGCCCTCGACCAGGATGCAGCGGCTGCCGATGAAGCAGTCGTCCTCGATGATGTTGGGGCGCGCTCCGGGTGGCTCGAGCACGCCGCCGATCCCCACCCCGCCGGCCAGGTGAACGTTGTCGCCGACCTGGGCGCAGGAGCCCACCGTGGCCCAGGTGTCCACCATGGTGCCCTTCCCCACCCGGGCGCCGATGTTCACGAAGCCGGGCATCACCACCGCGCCCGGGGCCACGAAGGCCCCGTGGCGGACGATGCCGCCGGGCACGATGCGCAGCCCGGCCGCCTCCAGGTCCTTCTTGAGTGGGATCTTGTCGCGGACCTGGAACGGCCCGTAGTCGTGGGTCTCCATCCCGGCGACCGCGAAGTAGAGGTTCACCGCCTGCATCAGCCAGGCGTTCACCATCCACTCCCCGTTCACCTTCTCGGCCACCCGGAGCTCGCCTCGGTCGAGGCTTGCCACGGTGGCCAGCACCGCGTCGCGGAAGGCCGGGTCGGCCAGCCTGGCGCGGTCCGCCCACGCCGCGGCGATGCGCTCCTGCAACTCCACCACCCTCGTCACCGGACCGTTCGCCATCGCTCGATCGCCTCCTCGATGTCCTGCAGGGTCGGAACCAGGCTGACCCGGACGTACCCCTCTCCGGCGGCGCCGAAGGCCGTGCCCGGCGAGACCACGATGGCCTCGTCGAGGAGGCGCGACGCGTAGCTCGCCGAGGTGAACCCCTCCGGCACCTTCACCCAGAGATACAGGGTGGCGCCGGAGCCCTGCGCGGAGAGCCCGTGCTCCCGGAAGAACCTCGCCAGCCGGTCTCGCTTGGCGCGGAACACCTCGCGCCGCTCGGCCACGTGTGCGTCGTCGTTCCAGGCCGCCACCGCCGCGGCCGAGACGAAATCGGGGGAGGCCACGCCGGGGTGGCTGCGCATCCGCTTCACCTGGGAGATCAGGTCCGCGTCGCCGGCCACGAAGCCGGTCCGGTAGCCGGTCATGCCGCTCCGCTTCGAGCAGGAATGGATGGCGAGCACGTTCTCCACCTGGACTTCCAGCATCGAGCGGGGGGGTTCCTCGAAGTAGATGTCGGCGTAGCACTCGTCCGAGGCCACGACGAAGCCGTGGTCGAGGGCAGCCCGCCCCACCCGTTCCAGGTAGCCCCGGGGCGCCACCGCGCCGGTGGGGTTGTGCGGGTAGCTCAGCCAGAAGAGCAACGTCTCGTCGAGGAGCGACGCGGGCAGGTCGCCGGGCTCGAGCAGGAAGCCGTTCTCGGCGCGAAGCGGCACCTTCACCGGCGTGAGTCCGGCCAGGCGGGTGCCGGCCTCGTAGGTGGGGTAGCCCGGGTCCGGAATCAGCACCTTGCGCCGTCCGCCGGCACCCCCGGCGAAGGCCAGCGGCAGGTGGAAGATCGACTCCTTCGCTCCCGTGGCCGGCACGATCTGCCGGTCCGGATCGACCGACACGCCGAAGCGGCGCTCGAGGTACCCGGCCGCGGCCGCCCGGAGCGCCGGCGTTCCCATCGGGCTCGGGTACTGCGACACCTCCGGAATCGCCGCTCGCAGGGCCTCGCGCAGGAAGGGGGGCGTCGGCTCCCGGGGATCGCCCAGGCCGAAGTCGTGAAGCGTTCGCCCTGCCCGGCGCAGCGCCGCCTTCTTCTCGTCGAGCTCGACCATCCAGATTTTTCGGGATGGCGTCGAGCGCGGGATTTCGGGGCGGGATTTTCACAGGGGCGTGCATTATAAGCTCACCATGCTCCACTATGACGTCGCCATCGTCGGCAGCGGGCCGGCCGGCGAGCGCGGGGCCACGCGCGCCGCATTCCTGGGCAAGAAGGTAGCGGTCATCGAGAAGGAGGCCGTCCCGGGCGGCGCCTGCGCCAACACCGGCACCATCCCCTCCAAGGCCCTGCGGGAAACCGCGCTGGCACTGCTCCAGTCGAAGCGGCGCGACGTCTACGGCTTCATCCTCCAGGTGGCCGACACCATGACCGTGGCGGCCCTGATGGGGCGGCGCGGCCTCGTCACGGCGCGCGAGCACACCCGCATCCGCAACCGCTTCTCCCAGTACGGCATCGAGACCTTCCGGGGAAGCGCCAGCTTCGTCGACCCGCACACCCTTCGCGTCTCGGTGCCCGACGGGACCTCCCAGGAGATCCGGGCCGACGTCATCCTCCTCGCCACCGGCACCCGCCCCTTCCACCCTCCCCACATCCCCATCGACCACAGCCGGGTCTACGACTCCGATTCGATCCTCATGCTCGACCGGGTGCCTCGCTCGCTGGCCGTGCTGGGCGGCGGCGTCGCCGGCTCGGAGTACACGTCGGCCTTCGCCGCGCTGGGCGTGCACGTCACCATGGCCGACTCGCGCGACCGGGTGATGCCCTTCCTCGACGCCGAGCTGTCGCACGAGCTGGAGCGGCTCTGGACCGAGTTCGGGGTGGAGATCATGCACAAGACCCGGGTCACCCACGTGGAGCCGGGCGAGAAGGACGTGCTCGTCACCCTCTCCAACGGGTCGCGGCTGGTGGCCGAGAAGGTGCTGGTCGCGGCCGGCCGCATCGGGAACACCGAGTCGCTCGATCTGCCCAACGCCGGCCTCCAGGCCGACGAGCGCGGGTATCTGAAGGTGAACGAGCACTTCCAGACCTCGGTCCCCCACATCTACGCGGCCGGCGACGTGGTGGGCTTCCCCGGCCTCGCCTCCACCTCCATGGAGCAGGGGCGCGTGGCCATGACCTACGCCTGCGAGGGAACCGACTTCCGCACCCAGCTCTCCGGCGACGTGCTCCCCACCGGCATCTACACCATCCCCGAGCTGTCGTCGGTGGGCGAGACCGAGGAGTCGCTCCAGGCGAAGGGCATCCCCTACGTGGCCGGGAAGGGAAGCTTCGTCGAGAACGCCCGCGCCAACCTCATCGGCGAGGCGGTGGGCTTCGTGAAGATCCTGGTCTCGCCGAAGGACCTCAAGGTCCTGGGCATCCACGTCATCGGTCCCAACGCCGCCGAGCTCGTGCACCTGGGCGCGTCGGTGATGGCGCTGGGCGGCACCTACCGCTACTTCATCGAGGCGGTCTTCAACTATCCGACGCTGGGCGACACCTACAAGGTGGCAGCCTACGACGCGCGCAAGAAGCTTGGCGCGCTCACCGACGGGTCGAGACCGCCGGAATAGCCGGGCCGCGCTATCCCAGCCGGGACCGGGCCTGCGAAAGCGCCTCGTGAATCTTCTCGAGCGCGCGGCGGGCCTCCAGCAGCTCGTCCCGCTCGCTCCGCACGGCGGCCAGCTCGCGGGCCAGCGCGTCCCGCTCCCGCACGGTCTCGGAGAGGCCGGCGCGCAGCCTGGCCCCGTCGGTGGTTCGCTCGTCCAGCTCGGCGGTGAGCCGACCGGCCTCGGCGCGGGTCCCGGCCAGCGCGGCCTCCAGTTCCTCTCCGCGGCGCGACAGCTCGTCGGCGAGCTTCTGCCGCTCCTCGTCGAGCGCCGAGAGTGCCTGCGCGCGCCTCACCGACTGGTCGCGCTCCTCCTCGAGGGCCGACATCTCGGCGAGCATCTCGTTCATCATGCCCCGCCGGTCCTCCAGCTCCTTCTCCAGCGCGAGCAGCCTCCCGCGCGTCCCCTCGGCGTCGCCCGCGGCCCGGGCCAGCTCGGTGCGGGCCGCCGCCAGATCGGCGCGGAGGGCCTCCTCCAGGTCGCGGGACCTCGCCAGCTGCCGGTCGAGGTCGCCGACGAGCGACAGCGCGCTCTCCGCGGCGCGGGCCGGCTCGCGGGGCGCGGCGGCAGGGGTTCCGCGGCGGGCGGCCTCGGCCACCTTGCGCTTGATCTTCTCGAGCCTCTCCTTGCGCTCGGCGAGGTCGCCCGGGGCGGCTGGCGCCTGCTTCACGGCGCGTGACGCTGGCGCGGGCGCGGGGGCCATCCGGGGCTCGGCGGCCTGGACCACGACCGGAGCCGCCTCCGCCTCCTCGACGGCGGGCGGAGCGGCTTCCTCGACGGCCACCGGCGGAGCCTCCATTTCCGGCTCGACCGTGACCACGCCGGCCGGGCGCAGCCGCGGCTTCAGCTTCGGGACGTTGGTATCGAAGGCTTTTCTCATCTCGCCCTCCTGGCGGCGGGCTGGTCGGCGAGCCCGTCGCGGATTCGCCCCAGCACCTCGAGCTGCATCGACTCGATGTCCATGGCCCCCTTGGAGTCGGGGTCGTAGCCGAAGACCGGGCAGCCCTCGCTGGAGGCCTGGGCGAACTTGGTGCACTGCCGCACCACGCTGTGCAGCAGGTACTCGGAATAGTGCTCCCGGAGCGCGTCGAGCGCCTCGCGGGCGATGCGGAAGGTCTGGTTGAAGGCGTTCACGCAGATGAAGATGTTCTCGAGCTGGTGCGAGAGATCCTCCTCGAGTCCCTGGATGGTCTCGAAGAGGAGCCTCAGGCCGTCGTAGGAGAGGAAGTCGGCGAGCACCGGGGTGACCAGGTCGTTCGCCGCCATGAGCGCGTTCAGGTTGAGAAGCCCGAACGACGGCGGCGCGTCCATGACCACGAAGTCGTAGCTCTTCTCGGCCTCGCGCAGCGCGTTCCGGAGCTTGAACTCGCGCCCCGCCATGGGCATGAGCGCCAGGTCCATCGTGCTCATCGAGAGATTGGCCGGCACGAGCCAGAGCCCCGGCATCTTGGTCTCGATGGTGACCTCGGAGAGCGGGGTCTTGCGCACCAGGACGTCGTAGAGCGTCTTCGAGAAGGAGCCCCCCTCCTCGCCCAGGCAACGGGTGGCGTGTCCCTGGCTGTCGAGGTCGAGGACGAGAACCTTGTATCCGCGCTCGGCGAGCCGGTAGGCGTAGGAGGTCGAGAGCGAGGTCTTTCCGGTGCCGCCCTTGAAGTTCAGGAACAGCTGCTTGCGGTGCGGAAACGGTTCGGGCGGACGGCGAACCGCCTTTCGGAGCGTGGCCAGGTCCTTCGGTCCGAAGCCGTCGCGGCGGCCCACGATCTCGGCGACCTGCTTGGGCGTGAGCCCGAAGAGTTCGGAGAGGCGCCTCGACGAGTATCTCAGGTTCTCCATGCGTCTTCGCTCCTAGGCCGGGAAGTACCGGACGCCGCGCTGGATGGCCGCGCCGCGTGCAACGAGGGCGGCGAGCGCGCGATCCGCGCCGCCGGGAACGACCCGGGAGATCTCGTCGGGGGTGCGTCCGCGCAGCGCGGAGCGGAGCTCGAGGAGCACCGCCTCCTCGAGCGGCGACGGGGCGCCGGTGGGCGCCTCGAGCACCGCCACCGACGCGCGGGGCCTCTGCGCCGGAGCCGCTGCCCGGGGAGTGGCGGGCCGGGCAACGGCCGGCTGCACGACCGCGGGTGCGACCGCCGGTGCGACCCGCGGCGCGGCCACGGCGCGCGCGATGGCCGGGCGGGCGGGTGCAGGATCGGCCATCGGGTCGGCCAGGACCACCGCATCGCGGAGCGCCGTCGCCCCCACCGCGGAGAGCTTCTCGGCGATCCGGCGCGCAGCCCGGCGACGATCCTCGGCCGGCGCGGCCGCCGCCACGGTCTCGCCCGACCAGCGAGCCACGGAGGTGGAGGCGATGCGACGTACCGACTCCTCGCCGTGGTCGAGGGCGCGGGCCAGCGCCGCCTGCGCGGTGGCGGTCGGACGTCCGGAGAGCGCCAGGGCGGCCGACCTCGCCACCCCGCCGTCGCGGTCGGAGAGCGACGCCCGCAGCGCCTCCTCGGCGCCAGGTCCACGCGAGAAGCCGAGCAGCAGCACCGCGCGACGCCGCACCAGTGGGCTCGCATCGCCGAGCGACGCGAGCAATCGCGGCTCGGCGCCCTCCCCGGCCAGCGCCGCCACGGCGTCGAGCGCGGCTCCCCGCACCACCGGTCGCGGGTCGGAGAGCTCGCGGGCGGCCACGTCCACGGCGGCCGGACCGGCCAGCGCGCCGAGCGCCGAGAGCAGCGCCACCTTGACCTCGGCGTCCCGCTCCCGCCCGACCGCGGCCGCGACGAGCGGTGCCGCGGCCCTCGATCCCATGACCCGCAGGGCGTCGGCGGCGCGGCGGCGCGCGCGCGGGTCGGTCGAGGCGAGGTCGTCCATGGAGGCCTCGTAGAGCGATTGCTCGGCGCGGCTCTCGAGTCCGTTCTCCAGCCGGACCGACTCGGCGCGCGACACGCCGATGCGCCCCGAGGCCTCGAATCCCTGCGCGATCTCCCCGACGCCTGCGTGCGGCTGGAGCGGCAGGACGGCCGCCTCCTCGAGCCGCAGCCCGGACGCCTCGGCGGCCAGCTTCCACGGGCGCAGCCGCTCGATCTCGGCGCGCAGCTCGGCGATGAATCCGGCCAGGTCGGCCTCCTCGCCAGCCTGTTCGCCGGCCGAGGGAGCACCGGCGATGCGGGCCTGGTCGATGAGCCCGGTGAGGAAGCGCTCGCGCTCCCCCTCCAGCAAGCGGACCCGCTCGGAGAACTCGTGGTCGCTTCGACGCAGGGTGTCGAGGTCGCTGCGGGCCTGGGTCAGCTCTGCCGAGGAAGCGGACTCCCGGGCACGGGCGGCGGCCGCCGCCTCCTTCTCCCGGGACGCCACCTCGCGCGCAGCAGACAGCTCGCTCTCCAGCTGGGAGAGCCTGCACTCGAAGTAGACGATCTTCTCTAGCGCGCCACGGAGCAGCTCTTCCGGATTTCCGCTCAACCCCGCCTCCACCCCACCATTCGGGATCCGCGAACGATCCCGAGACCTTGCAAGGGGGGAGTGTAGGGAACCGGTGTGAAAAAGGCAAACCCCCCGAGGGCGATATCGGCTAGAGCGCCGGCGTCTCGAGCCCGTGACCCGCCGGTCCGCGCTCCGAGCGGTAGAGCATCCAGGAGAAGAGGAGGCCCAGGAAACCGAGCGTCGTGAAGATCCACATGCCGGGCCGGTAGCCGGCGGGGTTCGCCGCTCCGGCGTGCGCGGCGTCGTTCGTCCAGCCGATGAGCCAGTTCATGCCGGCCAGCCCGACCTGCTGCACGAGCGTCATGAGCGCGTAAGCCGTGCCCAGCCGCCCCTCCGGAACGAGGTAGGCCACCGATGGCCACATCACCGCCGGGATGAGCGAGAAGGCGACGCCCATGAAGAGGATGACGATCCACAGCGGCACGGCGGTGTAGACCATCGAGAGATAGACCGGGATGAGGGTCGCCGATCCAATCGCCATGAGCAGCGCCCGGTGGCCGATCCGGTCGGCGAGCAGGCCGAAGAGCGGCGTCGCGAACATGGCCGCGAGCGGCAACACGCTGTTGAGCGCCCCGGCCGACTCGCGGCTCACGCCGCGCGTGTCCATGAAGAACTTGATGGCGAAGGACCGGAACGGGAAGATGGCCGAGTAGAAGGCCAGGCAGAGCCCCACCACGTACCAGTAGGACTTGCCGAAGGCGAAGAGGTCCCGGAACACCAGCTTGTCGGTGCCGGAGGCGGACCCGAGCTGGTATCTCCTGGCCACCCGGGACTCGAGCACCCAGTAGAGGACGCCGGCCACGATGCAGGTCGCGCCCAGGACCGCGCCGATCTGCAAGGGGGGCTGCCACCCCGAGTAGAAGGAGCGCGCCCAGGTCGGGGAGTTGTCCGCCGCCACCGACCCGAGCCGGGCGATGGTGAGGTTGAGCCCGAATGCGAAGGAGAGCTCCTTCCCCTTGAACCACTTGGCGAGCGCCGTGGTCACGGCGACGATGAGCGGCTCGGCCCCCACGCCGAGGAGGAAGCGGCCGGCCGCCATCACGCGAAAGTCGGAAGAGACCGCGGTGATCACGCCGGCCGCGGTGGTGATGGCCGCGAAGAGCAGGATCGACTTCTTGGTGCCGAACCGGTCGATGATGACGCCGCCGGCGAGCAGCACCAGCACCGCCGCCCAGCTGTACGTCGAGTAGAGGAGGCCGATCTGCTCGTCGTTGAAGCCGAGCTGGCTCCCCAGCAGATCCGCGACCGGGGCGATGGTGTCGTAGACGTAGTAGTTCCCGAACATCGCCAGGCTGAGGAGCACCAGCGCCACCCATCGATCGATGGGCGGCGGGCGCGGCCTCTCCGGCGTGCTCCCGTCCACGGCTTCGGTCATCCGGACCCCGGTCCGGGCTCAGGCCCGGTCCAGGTTCTCCTTGCCGGACACCGGGTTCCAGGGAAGCAGCTCCCACTGGGCGACGCCGGCGAGCACGTACGGGTCCAGGTCGCGCAGCGCGAGCATCTCCGCGTCTGTCGTGCCGTCGGGCAGGCGGAAGAGGATGCCGCCGCCGTGTCGAGGCTCGAAGGGGCCGGAGGCGATGAGCCAGCCCTTCTGCTTGAGCGTCCCGAGGTACGCCCGGTGGGCGTCGACGAGCTTCAGGACCTCGTCGATGGGCTTTCGGTAGCGGACGATGGCGATGACGTACATGGCGAACCTCCGGGACGGGAGACGGCCGGTCCTACCACGGCCCCAGGCTCCAGGTCACGCCGGGGGGCGCCGCTCGCGCAGCACGCGGATCCGGGTGGCGCGCCTTCCGTCCATTTCGCTGATCGTGAACCGCCAGTCGCGCCACTGCAGCTTGTCTCCGCGGGCCGGGATGGCGCCGGCCAGCGAGTTCAGGAACCCGGCAACGGTCTCGTAGCCGGCCTGGAGCGGGATCCCGGCGCCGGTGGCCTGGTTGAACTCGCCGACCGGCGTGTCACCCCGGACGGCGAAGCTGCCGTCGGGCATCGCCTCCACCGCATTCCCCTCGTCGGTGTCCCATTCGTCGCGGATCTCGCCGACGATCTCCTCGAGGACGTCCTCGAGCGTGACCGCCCCCATGATCCCGCCGTACTCGTCCACCACCATCATCATGTGCTGGTGCTTTCGCTGCATGTCGCGGAGAAGCACCTGCACCGGGGTGGACCAGGGCACGAAGGTGGGCGGGCGGAACAGGTCGCGCAACACGATGAGCTCGGGGTTGGCGAGCAGCGGCACGAGATCGCGGGCGTGCAGGATGCCCACCACCCGGTCCAGGCTTCCCTCGAAGACCGGGACGCGCGAGTGCCCTTCCTCCGCGAGCAGCCGGAGGATCTCGGGCACCGGCGTGTCCACGTCGAGCGCCACCACGTCGGTGCGCGGCACCATGATGTCGCGAGCCACCTTGGCGCGAAACTCGAAGACCCGGTGGATGAGCTCGCTGGTGTGGTCGGCGGGGTCGCGGGAGCGGGCGTGGGCGGCGAGCGCGCGCTCCACCTCCTCGAGCGGCGGGAGCGGCAGGGTGAAGCGCCCCGGGCCACCGGCCAGCGGCGCCACCGCCAGTCCCACCAGGCGGGCCGCGGGCGCGAACAGGAGGGAGAGGACCCCCACCACGGGAGCGAGCCCCAGCGCCACCGGCTCGGGGTGGGACGCTCCGATTCGACGCCCCGCCGAGGCGAGCCCCACCGTCAACAACGCGCCCAGGACCAGGACGCCGATCATCGAGATCCCCACCGGTCCGGTCCGCAGCGCCGCCGCCGTGGCGGCCAGGAGCGCGCCCGCCGACAGCGAGGCCAGCGCCACGAAGAGGCGCATGGCGGCGGCCGTGCTCTCCGGCCGGGCCACCAGCCGCCCCAGCGTCCTGGCCCGTATCCCGGCCTCAGGATTGGCGGCCAGCGCCTCGGCTCGCGGCACCCCGAGCGCGGTGAGCGCCGCCTCGAAGGCGGCCGCCGTGGCGCGCAGCGTGACCAGGGCCACCGCGGCGATGGCCAGCTCGGGCGCCGAGCTGGAGAGGGCATCCATCCCCCGAGGCATAGCACCGATCGGGCGTGGACGCCGACGGGGGTCCAGGTTCTACTGGCCGCGCGCCACCCCATGCACGTCGACCTGCTCGGACCCGCCGGACGCATCGAGGGGATCCTCGAGTCGCCCCCCTCCCCCCGCTTCGCGGCGCTGGTGCTCCATCCCCACCCGCTCTTCGGCGGAACGATGCACAACCACGCCACCTACCAGATCGCCGGAGCGGCGCGGCAGGCCGGAGGGGCCACGCTTCGCATCCAGTTCCGCGGCGTGGGGCTCTCGGAGGGCAAGCACGGCGGCGGTCCGGGCGAGCTGGCCGACGCGCGCGCTGCGCTCCTCTGGCTCTCCGGGCGCCTTCCCGGCCTCCCGCTCTTCACCGGCGGGATGTCCTTCGGTTGCTGGATCGCGCTGCAGCTCGGGTGCGCCGAGCCCGACGTCGAGGGCGTGCTCGCCGCTGGCGTGGCCTCGCGCACGCTCTCGCTCGACTTCCTTCCCGGCTGTCCGAAGCGGGTGGCGGCGGTGCAGGCCGACCAGGACGAGTTCGGATCGGTGGAGGAGGTGAGACGGCTCATGGCGGGGCCGGACGACCGACGGCGGCTCCTCGTGGTGCCCGGCGCCACCCACCTGTTCCTCGAGGACCTTCGATCGCTCCGGCGGGAAGCCGAGGCGGCCTGGCGCTGGCTCGCCGGATGAGGCGTGCGACCGAGCGCCGCCTCGGCGCCTCGATCCTCAGCGCCCCGCGATCTGGATGCCCGAGAACAGGAGCGATGGCGTTCGCATGGCGGAGTACCTGTACGGGTCGTTCCCCACGCCGGAAAGGCACGTCCAGAGCTCCCGGTGGTTGCCCGATGCGTTCATCTCCCCCACCGGGCCGGCCAGGCGGCCGGCGCGCACCCGGAAGCCCTGTACACCCAGCGAGAAGTCACCCGTGGTCGAATTGGAGTTGCCGCCCAGGAAGCCGGTGACGAGCAGGCCGTCGCCCATGCGGGCGGCGAGCCCGTCTCGCCCCTCGGGGCCCATGCGCCAGGCCAGGTTCGAGACCCGGGACGTGGTGGGCGCCATCGCGAGCTTCCGCCCGTAGTAGGTGTCCACGTAGTGATTGCGCAGGAGCCCGCGCTCGAAGACCGGGAAGGGCCGGGCCGCGATCCCCTCCCCGTCCCAGAGCCGCGACCCCAGCCCTCGGACCACCAGCGGGTCGTCGGACACGTCGAGCCACTCGCTCCCCACCGGCTGCCCCAGCTTCCCCTCCAGGAAGGAGCGCTTCTGCTGCAGGGCTGCGCCGGAGAGCGCGCCGAAGAGCGCGCCAACGAGGCGACCGGCCGCCCTCGCGTCCACCAGCACCGGCGTCACGGCCGACTCCCCCTTCTCCGAGCCGACCCGGGAGAGCGCCCGTTCCGCGGCGCCGCGTCCGATTCCCGACGGAGCGGGCAGGTCGGAGAGGAAACGGGCGGTGGCCGCGTCCCAGTCCTCGGGGCGGCGGCCGTCGGGGTCCTTGACGCTCACCTCGGCCGAGATGCCGTAGTCGGTGCCGCTCCGCGCCCCCTCGAAGCCGTTGGAGGTGACGAAGACCCGCTGGGCGGAGGTGTCGCCCACGCTGGCCGAGACCGAGAGGATGCGCTCGGCGCCGGGCGTGGCCCGCGCCGCCTCCTCGATCTCCGCCGCGGACCGGCGGCGGGCGGCGGCATCGAGCCGGTCGTACTCGGGGTCGGCGAGCTGCAGATCGACGTCGGCGCGCCCGGCGTAGAGCGCCGGGTCGGGGAGCAGGCGGTAGGGATCGGGGGCCAGCGTGCGGGTGAGCGCCACGCCGTCGGCCACCAGCCGCTCGATCGCCTCGGGTCGCAGGTCGCTCGTCGAGACCGAGGCGTAGCGGCCGTCGACGTAGAGGTCGATGCCCAGGCCGCGCGTGGTGGCCTCGCTGGCGGTCTCGACCCGGCCGTCCCGCCAGGAGAGCTCGACCTGCCGGGAACGCGAGGCCGCTGCGGCCGCTGCCTGGGCCCCGCTCCGCAGCGCCAGCCGCACCGCAGCGCGCGCGGCCTCCAGCAATGTGTCACCCACGGTCAACCCCTTCCGCCCACGGTCATGGAGGAGACCCGCACGGTGGGAAGCCCCTGCGACACCGGCACGCTCTGGCCGTCCTTGCCGCAGGTCCAGCCTCCCTCGTCGACCGCCAGGTCGTTCGACACCATGTCCACCTTCTCGAGCGCCTTCGGCCCGTTGCCGATGAGGTTCACGTCCTTGATGGGCCGGGTGAGCTTGCCGTCCTCGATGAGCCAGCCGTTCTTCACGAAGAAGGTGAAGTCGCCGGCCCCGATCTGGACCTGGCCGTTCGAGAAGGTCTGGCAGTAGATGCCCCGCTTCACCGAGCGGATGATCTCCTCCTTCTCGTGAGGGCCGGGCAGCATGTAGGTGGAGCGCATGCGCGGCAGCGGCGGGTGGCGGTAGCTCTCGCGCCGGCCGTTTCCGGTGGGCGCCACCTTGTAGTGGCGGGCCGAGATGGCGTCGTGAAGGTAGGAGGCCAGCACCCCGTTCTCGACCAGCACGGTGCGGCCGGCGGCGTTGCCCTCGTCGTCGACGTGGATCGAGCCGCGCGCACCGGGCTCGGTCCCGTCGTCGACGATGGAGACGAACGGGGCGGCGACGACCTTGCCCATCTTGTCGGCGTAGATGGAGGTGCCCTTGCGGTTGAAGTCGGCCTCCATGCCGTGGCCGATGGCCTCGTGGAGCAGGATCCCCGACGACCCCGCGGCCAGCACCACCGGCATCTCGCCCGCCGGTGGCTGGTCGGCGTCGAAGAGGATGGCGGTGCGGGCCCAGGCCTCGCTCACCAGCCGGTCGATGCGGTCCTTCGAGTAGAAATCTCGGCCGGCGCGCCCGGCCACGTTGTAGCCGTTCTGCTCTCGCCGCCCGCCGCGCTCGGCCAGCACCGACACGGAGAGGAGCGCCATGGGCTGCAGGTCCTCGACCACCCGGCCGCTGGAGTCGGCGACGAGCATCGCGCCGGTCTCGTCGTGCAGGTGGACGTTCACCTTGCGGACGCTGGGGTCGGCGGCGAGCAACCGGGCGTTCACCTGCTCCAGGATCGGAAGGCGCGCGGCTGCCCCCTCGCCCTCCCCGGGCGAGATCGCCGGGTAGCGCCCGGAGAAGCCGCGGAGCCAGGTGCAGGACGGCCGGGGCGTCGATGGCAGCCCCGTCGGCGATGGTGGCGGCGGTTCGGGCAGCGGCGACGATGGCGGGGAGCGACAGGTCCTCCGTGTACCCGTAGCCGGTCTGGTCTCCCTTCACCACCCGCACGCCCACGCCGAGCTCCACCGAGGCGAACCCCCGGTTCACGGCCCCGTCCTCGAGCGCCAGGTCGGTCTCGACGCGGTGCTGGAAGAAGACGTCGGCGAAGTCGCCCCCCCGGGAGAGGGCCGCCGAAAGAGCCTCCCGCAGCATCCGCTCGGTGACGCCGAAGCGGTCGAAGTAGCCGATTCCCGTGCGCGCGGCGCCCGAATTCATCACCATCCCTGCCCCTGTCTCGCCCTGGTCGTGGAATACGAAATATAAGGAGGCGGTTCGAGTAAGACCCGACTTTCCGGAGGAGGCTCCATGCACCGTGTGACCCCCAGGGTGGCGATCGCCGCCCTGCTCGTGGCCCTGGCCGTCCCGTTCGCTCCCGCCCTCGCCGCCGACGCCGCACCGGCCGCGATCCCCGTCATCTCCCGCGAGATCCTCTTCGGGAACCCGGAGCGGGTGAGCCCCAAGCTCTCGCCCGACGGCAAGAAGCTCGCCTGGATCGCCCCCGACGAGAAGAACGTCCTTCAGGTATGGGTGAAGACCATCGGCCAGGAGGACGGCAAGAAGGTCACCGCCGACAAGAAGCGCGGCATCCGGCAGTACCTGTGGGCGCAGGACGACAAGACCCTCCTGTACCTCCAGGATGCCGACGGCGACGAGAACTTCCACGTCTACGGCGTGGACCTCGCCTCCGGGAACGTTCGCGACCTGACCCCATTCCAGGGCGTTCGCGCCGAGCCGCAGAACGTCAGTCACAAGGTCCGGGACCGCATCCTCGTCACCATGAACCTGCGCGACCGGCGCTTCATGGACGTCCACGAGGTGAACCTCGAGACCGGCGCCGTGAAGCTCGTGGCCGAGAATCCGGGCGACGTCGTCAGCTGGACCTCGACCGACGACCTCGAGGTGAAGGTCGCCCAGGCCCAGAAGCCGGACGCCAGCACCGAGATCCGCGTACGCGAGGGCCCGGCCGCCCCGTGGAAGACCCTGCTCACCGCCCCCTTCGGAGACAGCGTCGGCGTCCTCGACATCACGGCCGACGGCGCCGGGGTTCTCCTGGAGTCCACGCTCGGCTCGAACACCAGCCGGGTGATCCGCAAGGAGATCGCCACCGGCACCGAGGTGGTCATCGCCGAGAACCCGAACGTCGACGCCGGCACCGTGATGATCCACCCCACCAAGCACGCCGTGCAGGCGGTCGACTTCCCGGCCGGAAGGCAGGCCTGGTTCGTCGTCGACCCGCTCATCCTGGGCGAGTTCGAGGGGATCCAGAAGCTCCGCGACGGCGACTTCAACGTCGTGAACCGCGACCGCGACGACAAGGTCTGGCTGGTCGCCTTCAACGAGGACCGCGGACCGATCCGCTACTACGCCTGGGACCGCGAGACCAAGAAGGGCAACTTCCTCTTCGTGCACCAGCCCAAGCTGGAAGGGCTTCCGCTCGCCGAGATGCGCGCCGTCTCCTTCCAGGCCCGCGACGGCCTCACGCTGAACGGCTACCTGACGCTGCCGGTGGGCGTGAAGGCGCAGGGACTTCCGCTCGTCCTCTTCGTGCACGGCGGCCCCTGGGCCCGCGACAGGTGGGGGTACAACTCGTACGCGCAGTGGCTCGCGAATCGTGGATATGCCGTCATGCAGGTGAACTTCCGCGGCTCCACCGGCTACGGCAAGAAGTTCCTGAACGCCGGCAACAAGCAGTGGGGCAAGGCCATGCACACCGACCTCCTCGACGCGGTGAACTGGGTGGTGAAGCAAGGCTGGGTCGATCCGAAGAAGGTCGCCATCATGGGCGGCTCCTACGGCGGCTACTCGGCGCTGGCCGGCGTGACCTTCACGCCCGACGCCTTCAAGTGCTCCGTCGACATCGTCGGCCCCTCCAACCTCTTCACGCTGCTCCAGAGCATCCCGCCCTACTGGGCCCCCATCGTCTCCGAGTTCCACATGCGGATGGGCGATCCAAAGACCGACGAGGCGCTGCTGCGGGCCGCCTCTCCGCTCTTCTCGGCCGACAAGATCAAGGTCCCGCTCCTCATCGGGCAGGGCGCCAACGACCCGCGCGTGAAGCAGGCCGAGTCGGAGCAGATCGTGGCGGCCATCGAGAAGAACGGCGGCGGCGTCACCTACGTCCTCTACCCGGACGAGGGGCACGGCTTCGCACGGCCCGAGAACCGCATCGACTTCAACGCGCGAACCGAGGGCTTCCTGGCCGAATGCCTGGGCGGCAGGATCGAGCCGCTTCCGGCCGGCGACAAGGTCCCGGGGTCGACCGCCGTCGTGAAGGTGGTCACGCCCAGGGCGAAGTAGCGCCGAGGGTTTGCTCCGCGGCTCCAGCCGTGGCCATGATGAGGGGGCTCCGAGGAGGAGCCCCCTCCATGCCCACCAGCGATCTCGTCGGCGCGAAGATCCACTATCAGGACGTCGGAAGCGGCAAGGACGTCGTCCTTCTCCTGCACGCCTTCCCGCTCCACTCGGGCATGTGGTCGCGGCAGATCGCAGCCCTCTCGCGGAGCTTCCGCGTCATCGCGCCCGACTACCCCGGGCTCGGCAAGAGCACGCCGCGCCCGGAGCCCTCCACGATGGAGGTGCTGGCCGAGCAGGTGCTCGGGCTGCTCGGCAGCCTGCGGGTCGATCGTGCGGTGGTGGTGGGGCTGTCGATGGGCGGCTACCTGGCCTTCGAGATCTACCGGCAGCGCCCCGGCCTCTTCCGCGGCCTCGTCCTCTGCGACACCCGCCCCGGCGCGGACACCCCGGAGGGCGCGGCGAACCGCGAGACCTTTGCGAGGAGCGCCATCGAGAAGGGGCTTCACTGGGTCGCCGACGAGATGACCCCCAAGTTGTTGAAGCCCCAGCCCGACGCCGCGGCGGTGCGCGAGGTGCGCGCCCTCATCGGCCAGGGAACCCCGGCCGGCGTGGCCGCGGCGCAGCGCGGGATGGCGCGACGCCCCGATTCGACGCCCACGATGGCCACCATCTCCTGCCCCACGATGGTCGTGGTCGGGGCAGAGGACACGCTCACCCCGCCCCCCGAGGCGGAGAAGATGGTGGCGGGAATCAAGGGGGCGAAGCTGGCCAGGATCCCGGGGGCCGGACACCTGCCCAACATCGAGAACCCGTCCGCCTTCGACCTGGCGCTCCACGACTTCGTGACCGGGCTTCCGAAGTAGCGACCGGGCCTCGCCGCTACGACATCCCGTCGTCGGCCACCACCCGGGTGAGCACGGCGCCGGCGGTGGCGATGACTCGCTCCACCTGCGCCCGCTCCGATGCGCCGAAGCTGGGCTCCTCGTCCTGCAGGTTGTCGAGCTGCTCGGCCACGTAACCGGCGAGCGCCGGCTGCACGCTCTCGAGCGCGGGCGGCTCGGCCTCCAGCTCGCGAAGCTCCTTCCACTCCACGTCGCCCAGCCGATCGTCGAAGGCCCGATCGAACATGACCCAGGCCTCGAAGATCAGGTCGTGGGCGGCGAGCCCGCCCACCTCGGGCAACTCCACCTCGCCCAGCCAGGCGTCGAGGTCGGGCTGCAGGTTCTGGAACCGATCGCGCAGCCGCGTGGTCTCCCGCTCGGGAAGGGCCGCCAGCCAGCGCCAGGCGACCTCGACGAACGGAGGCGTCAGCACCCGGCCGTCGACGGCGCCACGCTCCGGTGGCAGCGCGGGTGGCGGCTCGGCGACGACCGGCTCGTCTGCGTCGATCCCGAGGCCTGCCTCGACCCGTTCCCAGAGCCCGAACAGGTTGGCGTAGAGGCGGTGCGCGGCGTCGGGAGATTCGAAGCGGGGCTCCTCGGGAAAGAGGGACGGGATGACGTCGCCGCGGGGCTCCCCGGCGGCGCAGGCGGCCCGGAAGTGCTCGGCCACCTCCTCGGCACCGTGGGGCGACCCGGCCCGGGCGAGGAGCGAGGTGAGGACCTCGGGCCCCTCGTACCCGGACGATTGCGGCTCGTCCCCACCCTTCCCGCGTTTTCGGTTCGCCATCTCCCACCCCTTCGACGGGCACTATACCGCGGGGCCCAGCCGTCCGACCCCTTGCCCGCCCGGAAGTTAAAGGCTACATGCCCCTTCCATGCTCGACCTCAAGTCGGTGATCCAGGATTTCGACGGCGTGGAGCGCCGCCTCGGCCGCCGCGGCGAGAACGCCGTGGCCACACTTCGCCCCGTGAAGGACCTGGCGGTCCGGCGCCGCGAGCTCCACGTGTCGCTCGAGGGGCAGAAGAAGCGGCAGTCGGAGGCCAATGCCCGTGTCGGCCAGCTCATGCGCACCGACAAGGCGGCCGGCGAGGCGGCCCGCGCCGAGGCTCGCGTCCTCTCCGACGAGGTGAAGGCGTCGGAGCTGGAGCTCTCGCAGGTCGAGGCGGCCATCGAGAAGGTGCTCCTCGTCGTGCCCAACGTCCCGCACGACTCGGTGCCGGACGGCAAGGACGAGAAGGACAACGTGGTGGTCCGGACCTGGGGCGAGAAGCCGACGCTCGATTTCGCGGCGAAGCCCCACTGGGAGCTGGGCGAGTCGCTCGGCATCCTGGAGTGGCCGCAGGCGGCCAAGATCTCCGGGGACCCGCTTCACCATCTCGAAGGGGGCGGGGGCTCGGCTGGAGCGGGCGCTGGCGTCCTTCTTCGTCGACGTTCACACCTCCCGCGGCTACCGCGAGGTGCTGCCCCCGTACCTCGTCACCGCCGAGACCATGACCGGCACAGGCCAGCTGCCCAAGTTCGAGGAGGATCTCTTCCGCACCCAGGGGGAGACGCCGCTCTACCTCATTCCCACCGCCGAGGTCCCGGTCACCAACATGCATCGGGACGAGATCTTCGA
This sequence comes from uncultured delta proteobacterium, assembly GCA_963700085.1. GTDB lineage: Bacteria > Myxococcota > Myxococcia > Myxococcales > Anaeromyxobacteraceae > CAIOAK01. Next base: position 69,754 of record CAVOWI010000010.1, on the reverse strand, counting down.
GCCGGGCGACCTCCCCATCTCGTACTGCGCGTGGAGCCCGTGCTTCCGCGCCGAGGCCGGCGCCGCCGGCAAGGACACCCGCGGCCTCATCCGCCAGCACCAGTTCCACAAGGTGGAGCTCGTGAAGTTCGCCAAGGCCGACGAGAGCTTCGCCGAGCTCGAGAAGATGGTGGAGGACGCGCAGGAGGTGCTGAAGCGGCTCGACCTGCACCACCGGGTGATCCAGCTCTGCGCCGGCGACATGGGCTTCGCGTCCGCCAAGACCTACGACCTCGAGGTCTGGCTGCCCGGCCAGGAGGCCTACCGGGAGATCAGCTCCTGCTCGAACTGCGAGGACTTCCAGGCCCGGCGCATCCGGGTGCGCTACCGCGGCGAGGGGGGAAAGCCCCGGCTGGCCCATACGCTCAACGGAAGCGGCGTGGCCATCGGACGCACGGTCGTGGCCATCCTGGAGCAGTGCCAGCAGGCCGACGGCTCGGTGCTCGTCCCGGTGGCGCTGCGCCCGTACATGGGCGGGCTCGAGCGCATCGTGCCGGAGAAGTTCCCGCGCGGCGTCGAGCGATAGTCAGCCGCCGGCAACCTCGCTCGCCGTCTCGGCGTCCTCCTCCGGCTCCGACTTCGGGCCGATGCGCGACAGCCAGGGGTAGAGGCTGGGCAGCACGAGGAGCGTGAGGATGGTGGAGGTGACGAGCCCGCCCACCACCACGGTGGCGAGCGGCCTTTGCACCTCGGCTCCCACGCCGCTCGCGAGCATCATGGGCACGAAGCCCAGCGCGGCCACGAGCGCGGTCATGAGCACCGGTCGGGCCCGTTCCTTTGCGGCCAGGACGGCGGCCTCGGCGGGCGACTTCCCCTCCTCCTCCAGCGCCAGCAGCCGCGACATGAGCACCACGCCGTTCAGGACCGCGATGCCGGAGAGCGCGATGAAGCCGACGGCCGCCGAGATCGACACCGGCATTCCTCGAAGCCAGAGCGCGATCATCCCGCCCACGGACGCGAAGGGGACGTTCAGGAAGATGAGCAGCGCCGGGCGGAGCTTGCGGAACGCGAAGAGCAGCACGGCCACGATGAGGGCCAGCACCGCCGGGATGACGATGGCGAGCCGGCGCCTGGCGGCCTCCAGGGTCTCGTACTGCCCGCCCCATTCGAAGCGGTAGCCCCGCGGCAGCTTCACCTCCGCCGCGACCGCCTTCTCGGCGCGCTGCACCACCGATCCCAGGTCGGCGTTGCGGACGTTGAAACCGACCACGATGCGCCGCTCGCCGTTCTGGCGGGAGACCAGGCTGGGGGAGGTGGTCATCTCCACGTCGGCGACCCGGCCCAGCGGCACCAGCCCCCCGCTGGGGGCCGGGATCGACAGGTCACTCAACGTGAATGCGTTGGCGCCACCGCCCAGGCGAAGCAGGATGGGGATGCGCAGCGAGCCGTCGTAGGTGGCGCCGACCTCGAGGCCGGTGCGGATGGCCTGCACCGCCTCGAGCAGGCTCTTCACGGTGAAGCCGGCTCGGGAGGCGTCGAGGGGGCGCGGCCGGACCTCGAGCAGTGACACCGCCGGCGGCGCGATGACCCGGGTGTCGTCGGCGCCGGGCACACGCCCGACGACGGCGGCGGTCCGGGCGGCGACCCGGTCGAGCTCGGCCAGGTCGTCGCCGTAGATGGAGATGGTGACGTCGGCCACCGAGCCTCCCAGCAGCTCGTTGAATCGCATCTGGATGGGCTGGGTGAAGGAGATCTCGGCGCTGGCGTTGACCGTCTTCGCCACCCTGTCGATGTCGGCGATGACCTGGGCCTTGTCCACGCCGGGACGCCACTTGTCCCTCGGCTTCAGCAGCACGAAGACGTCGGCCTGCTCGAGCCCCATGATGTCGGTGGCCACCGCCGGGCTGCCGATGCGGGAGACGACCTCCTTCACCTCGGGCACCTTCTCGATCATGACCGCCTCGAGCTTGGTGGCCTCGGAGACCGCGGTCTCGAGCGAGACGTCTGCGGCGCGGGTGACCTGGACCACCAGGTCGCCCTCGTCGAGCTGCGGCACGAACTCGCTGCCGGCCCGCCCGAAGAGCACCCCGCCGAGCACGAGCAGCACCACCGACCCGATCGCCACCGCCCAGGGACGCCGCTCGGACGTGCGAAGGAGCGGCAGGTATGCCTTCTCGATCCAGCGGATGACGAAGGGGCGCCCGCTCCGGGACGTCGCGGGGGCGAAGGAAGAGCGCGGTCGCGGCGGGGATGAAGGTGAGCGAGAGGACCAGCGAGGCGGCCAGCGCGAAGACCACCGTGAGCGCCATGGGGCGGAACATCTTGCCGTCCACGCCGGTGAGGGAGAGCACCGGAACGTAGACGAGCAGGATGATGAGCACCGAGAAGAAGACCGGCTGGGCCACGTGACCGGTCACCTTCTCGACGTGGCGGACCCAGAGCGTCCGGCAGCGCTTCTTGTCGGCGAGCGGATAGGCCGACCGGTCGACCCCGTGGAAGACCGCCTCGACCATCACCACGGCGCCGTCCACGATGAGGCCGAAGTCGAGGGCGCCGAGCGACATGAGGTTGCCGGGGATGTCGAGGGCCACCATGGCCGCGGTGGCGCCCAGCATGGAGAGCGGGATGGCCGACGCCACGAGCAGCCCGGCCCGCCAGCTGCCGAGCATGAGGAAGAGCACGGCGATGACGAGCAGGCCGCCCTCGAGCAGGTTCTTGAACACGGTCTCCAGCGTGCCGATGACGAGCTTGCTGCGGTCGTAGACCACGTCGACGAAGACGTCCTCGGGAACGGCCTTGCGCACCTCGACCATCTGCTTCTTCAGGCGCTTCATCACGTCGAGTGCGTTCTCGCCGCGGAGCATCTGGGCCATGACGTAGACCGTCTCGCCCTTGCCGTTCTCGCTGGCTGCGCCGATGCGGGTGGTGGCCCCCATGCCGATCTCCGCCACGTCGGAGAGACGGACGGGGTTGCTGTCGCTGCCGCGCCGGTAGACGAGCGCGTAGCCCAGGTCGCCGGCGGTGCGGGGGAGCGCCACCGCGCGAAGGAGCGTCTGCCCGGAGCCGGCCGGGAGCGACGCGCCCGGAGCGGTGCCGGTGGCCTTCTCGAGGCCGTCGCGCACGTCGTCGAGCGTCAGGCCGCGGGCGGCCATCCGCACCGGATCGACCTTCACCTCGAGCACGCGCTGCTCGCCGCCCCAGGTGTTCACCTCCACGACGCCCGGGACGCTTCGCAGCATGGGGGCGACCTTGAGCTGCGCGATCTCGAGCAGCTCGGCCGGGCTTCGGCGCGGGGAGTCGAGGGTGAAGTGGAAGATCTCGCCCAGACCTCCGGTGACGGGCCCGAGCTCCGGCGCGAAGACGCCCGGGGGGAAGGTGAGGCCGGTGAGCCGCTCCTGGACCATCTGGCGGGCCCGGTAGGGATCGACCCCGTCCTCGAAGACCGCGGTGACCGACGAGATGCCGTAGCGCGACAGGCTTCGCTGCTCGACCAGGCCGGGCAGGCCGCCAAGGCCCACCTCGACCGGACGGCTGACGAGCCGCTCGACCTCCTCCGGCGTGAGGCCGGGAGAGCGGGTGAGGATCAGGACCTGGTTGTTGGTCGTGTCCGGAAGCGCGTCGAACTTGAGGAACACGCCGATGAGCGCGCCCACCACCATGAGCGCCAGCGTGGTGCCGACGACGAGCACCCGGTGTCGAACCGACCAGCGGACGATGGCCTGGATCAAGGCTTCTTCTCCGGCTCGGCCTTCGCCTCGACGGGCGCCTCGGCGAGCGCTGCGTCGGCGGCGATCTCCTCGCCGGTGGCGACCCCGATCACCAGGGCCTCGGCGCCGGAGGAGGCGATGACCTCCACCGGAACCTTCTCCGCCTTGCCGTCCCGGCGGGCCACCACGAAGGCCTTTCCATCGGAGAGCGCCACGGCACGGGCCGGCACCACCGACGCCCCCACCACGTCGGGGAGCGTCACCACGACACGGCCGGTGAGTCCGGGCTGGAGCTTCGTGCCCGCGGCGGGGACGAGCCAGACGGCCAGCGTGCCGTCGCGCGGGTCGATCACCGGCGCGATGGCCACGAAGGTGAGCGGGAAGCGGATGCCGCCCGAGGCGACGAACTCGAAGGCGGCATTCCCGGGGTCGACCTGTCGCGCGAAGCGGGCCTCCACGCGGGAGTCGCCCTCCCCGGCCACCCGGACCACCGGTTCGCCACTTGGCTCGCGGCTGTCCCCCACGCCGGCCCCGACGGCGACGACCACGCCGGCGATGGGGCTGCGCAGGACCACCGGCTTCTTGCCGGCCACGATGTCGGCGGCCTGGGAGGGCTCGATCTGGGCGGTGCGGAGCGCCGCGGCGGCCGACTGCTGGTCGGCCTGGGCCTCGGCGAGCTTGGTCTCGGCCTCGAGCACGTCGGCGAGCCGGACCAGCCCGTCGGCCTTGAGCGCCTCGAGCTGGGCCTTGCGCCGCCCGTAGGCGTCCACGCGGGTGGAGGCGGCGACGTAGGCGCCGGCCGCGGTGGAGACCTCGGGCATCACCACCTCGACGAGTGGCTGTCCCTTCTTCACCCGCTCTCCGGGGCGGACCAAGACCTTGAGGACGCGGGCCCGGTAGGGCGGGACCACGGCGGCCTGCCCCTCGGGCGAGGGCAGGACCTGGGCCGGGGCCTCGAGGAGCGGCACGCCCTCGCTGGAGCGTGCCTTCACCCAGGGTGTACGAGCGCTGGGAACGGGCGGCGCCTCCTCGGCGGCGGGCCCCCCCTTGCTGCAGGCGGTGAGCGCCACGGCGACGACGAGCGCCAGGATACGGGTCGAGGGGATCTTCACTTCGCGCCTCCCGGCGTCATGTCGGCGAGCAGCATCCAGACCTTCACGCCCGCCCAGGCGTGGCTGGCGAGGGCGCGGGTGCGCTTCTGGCGCGCCGCCGCCCAGACCCGGCGAGCCACCAGCACCTCGAGGACGGTGGTCTCCCCGGCGCGCATCGACGCGTCGCGGGCCTTGGCATTGGCCTCGGCGGCGGGGACGAGCTCCTTCTCGATGGCGTCGAGGACCTCGCCGGTGTGCTCCACCTCGTGGAGCGAGCGGGCCAGCTCGGTCGCGGCCACGGCACGGGCCTCCTTGAACTCGCCATCGGCGCGGGCGGAGGCTGCTGCCTGCGGCGCAGCCTCGCGCTCGCCCCGGTCGAAGACCGGGAAGGAGAACTCGACGACGGCCTGCGCGCCCCAGGTGCCCAGGTAGTCGCGGGTGCCCTTCACGCCCGTGCCAAGCCCCCAGCCTCGCGCGGAGCGGGCCTCGACGTCGCGGGCTCGGCTCGCGTCGGAGGCGAGCTTGTGGGCAGCGACGGCGGGAAGCTTGCCCGCGGCCTGGAGGATGGCGGGCCAGTCGGCGCGCCTCGGCGCGGGCGGCGCCGGCAGCGGGCCGGCGGCGACGAGCGCCTTCTCCGCCTCCTGCCCCATGGCGACGGCGAGCTGGTAGCCGCGGTCGACGACCTCGCCCTCGGCGGCGAGCGCCTGGACGTGGGCCTCGGCGGCGTAGGTGGCGGCGTCGGCGGCCTCGGCGCGGGTGAAGGCGGCGGCCGCCGCGGCGCGGGCCATCTTGGTGGAGAACTCGCTGGCCAGCTCCGACTCCTGGAGCGCGTCGGCGAGCGACTGCTGCGCGGCCCACAGCTCCATCCAGGCCTGGGCGGCGGCGAGGCGGTGGGAGAGCGCGGCGGCGCGAGCCTCGGCCAGCAGCTGCTCCCCCTCGGCTCTGACCGCGGCCTTTCGATCCCCGGGGAGGCCGGAGAGGTTCCAGCCCTGCATGAGCGTGGTCTCGCCCATGTACTTCCACTGGTTGTCGATCGGGTCCCTGGCGGCACCGGGCTGGACGTTCAGGGTGGGGTTCGCGATGACGGACGAGACCGAGTCTCCGATGCGGCGCTGATCGGCGGCGGCCGCCTCGGCGCCGGTAACGGCCGGGGCCTGGGCGGCGATCCCCAGGGCCTCGTCGAAGGTGATCGGGGCGCCGACCTCCGGGGGCATGGCCTGGGCGGCGAGGGCCGGGGCCGCGAGGAGCAGCAATGCCGCGGCCGCGGCCTTCGTGGCGAGTCTGCGCATGGCGGGGTTCGAAGGTAACATCGGACCGTCCCGAAAGCAGGGCACCGTTGGGGGGTCGCCCGGATCGGAAAGGCTTGATCCGGAAGGCCCACGTGCCTTACAAGGGCGGTCCCGGAGCCGGTTTGGCCGAGGGGCGTATCGCGGAAGAGGCTCGGGAGGAGTGGCCGAGCGGCCTAAGGCGGCGGTCTTGAAAACCGCTGAGGGGGCAACCCCTCCGAAGGTTCGAATCCTTCCTCCTCCGCCAGCAGAACGGACATCATCAGGAGGATTCTGGAGAGGTGGCCGAGAGGCCGAAGGCGCTGGTTTGCTAAACCAGTATACGGGGTGACCTGTATCGAGGGTTCGAACCCCTCCCTCTCCGCCATTGAAGCTTCACGATTCAAGATTCAAGCAAGGGTTGGCGCCCTTAGCTCAGTTGGATAGAGCGTCGGACTACGAATCCGAAGGCCACTGGTTCAAATCCAGTAGGGCGCGCCAGAAAGTGAAGGCCCCGCGGGCGGTTAGCTCGCGGGGCTTTTACTTTTAGTCCTACCCGGCCTTCGGATTGAAAGTTCGAAGGCCGGTGTCCGCACTTCCGCTGTGGATCTACTGGCTTGGCTAGCGGCCATCTCGGGCTGCGTCGACGTTCATCCAGTTCTTCACCAGTCGGCGTGAGCCAGTCTAGGCCGACTTTGGACGCGGTCCCTCGCGGTTCGAACGCAACCTTGGCTACGAGGGGGCGATTCCTGCTGAGCGGCTCGGATTCCGCGTCCCATGGCACCCGACGCTGGGCTTCACAGGCCGACGTTGTCTTCGACGGGGGCACGACGGTACGTGGATAGGAAACCACCGTTTCTGGCTGCGGCCACAAGCCACAGTCCGCATGCCCGTGGTCTGACGCCGGGCTCCTTACGATGTCCGAGAACGTACGTGTTGACGTAGTTCTCGCGGTGTCCGTGGCTCCGCGGGCCGGATGTCAGGGTTCCTCCGCCCGGCTAGGGTGACGAGTTGTTGGCGGAGGGCCAGGCTCTCAAGGACGAGATTGTCGAGAACGCATGGCCGAGAGGAGCGTCGGCAGGAGGGCTACGAGGAGGCGGAACATCGAGCCGGTGAGAATCCCGGCCCTGGGAAGAATCGTCAATGGTTCCAGAGCGGACGGAGTTCTGGCGAGGGACAGGGTTGAATGTCCTATCCCCTGTCCCCGGGGTCGCTGGTCAATCGGTTGGGAGGCCGAGCTTCCGCAGGAAGGGCTTCCAGCGCGGATCGCCGTGCAGCGGGCGGAAGAAGGTATCGCTCGCAACGTTGTTGATCAGACGGGCGTGGGCCACCCGGGCCCGCTCCAACAACTCGAAGGCACGCTCCGCGTCTCCGCGCCAGGCGTGGACCCTGGCGATCGGCACGAGCGCGTTGGCGCTGGAGTTCCCCTGGAACTCGTCGAGCGCTCGCTGGGCTTCCGCCGCTTGGCCGAGGGCGTGGTGAGCGAGGGCCATGCAGGTGAGGCCTCCCCGGCCGAGTGGTCCGCAGACGGCCAGAGCCTCCGGCGCCCGGCCCGCCCCGATGAGGGAGTAGCCCAGGTTGATTGGGATGAAGTCGCTCTGGGGGTCTGCCTCGAGCGCTCTGAGATAGGCCTGGCGTGCGTCCTCGAATCTCCCGCTATTCGCGAGGGCCACGCCCAGGCGATTCCAGGCGTAGCCTGAGAGGGGGTCCTTCTCAACAAACCGCTGGGCCCAGCCGATCGCCTCCGCCGGTCGCCCCAGTGACACGAAGTAGAAGGCCATCGTACCGACAGCCTGCAAATCCTCGGGAGCTCGCTGCAGCGCCCGCTCGATGTCGGCCTTGGCGCCAGCCCAGTCCCATTCATAGAGGCGGGCATAGGCTCTGGCCGCCAGCGCCTCGGCGAGGTCCGGGGCTAACTCGACCGCCCGGCTCGCCGCGGCCGAGCTGCCACGACGGGCCTCGTCCCACTGAACCAAGTCGAGCATCCCCATGCCCATCCGGACCTGAGCCAGGGCCGCCCAGGCCTGTGGCCAGGCCGGCTCGAGCGCCACCGCTCTCTCCAGCGCCACGGAGGCTCGCGTCTGGGAGGCCTCGGTCAAGCTTTGGGCGAAGTGCTTGCCGAGCAGGTAACTCTCGTATGCCTCCTTGTTGGTCGTGCGGTACTCCTTCACCAGCGGCGCCTGGCTCGGTAGCAGCTTCACCCGGAGCGCATCTACGACGGCCTGTGCGATCTCGTCTTGCACCGCGAAGACGTCGGTGAGTTCCCGGTCGAACGACTGGCTCCAGAGCCTCTCTCCGTCGCTGACCTTCACCACTTCGGCCGAGATCCGGACCTTGCTCCCCGAACGACGCACGCTGCCCTCCAGCACGTGCTCAACCCTGAGTTCCCTCCCCACCTGTTCGAGCCTTGCGTTCTTGCCCTTTAATGAGAACGACGACGTCCGCCCAGGGACGCGGAGCCCATGGACTTTCGAGAGCGCCGAGAGGATCTCCTCGGCCATTCCATCGGAGAAGTACTCCTGGTCGTGGCTCGGGGAGAGGTCCTTGAAGGGGAGAACGGCGATGGACGGCGCGATGCCCACCGCAACGGCGGAACGCTGCTCGGAAGTCCGCTTCCAGGCGTACCAGGCGCCGGCTCCACCGGCGGCGATGGCGAGCACGGCTGCGGACACCGCGAGGGGCAGCAGTAGACGGGAGTTGCCGAAGCGAGGCGCCCCAGGGGCCATTGCCGACGGCGTCCGCTTTACGCCCTGCGCCGTCAGGTCGTAGACCCACGCCAGGATCACGGCTACCGGGAAGCAAAGGACCAGGGCAACGAGCACGACCTTGAGCACCCACTCCGGCAGGTGCGCGCCGTGCATGATCGGCTCTGTGACCTGGAGCACGGCAAAGGCGAAGATCCCGTACCCCACCATCACCCGGAAGACGTGCCGCCGCTTCAGCTCCGCGAGGAGATCCCCGAGCGTGGCCTTCCGCCTCTTCGCGTGTCCCGGCGGCGAGCCGTCCGCCGGCTTCGCCCGGAGCCTATCCTCGATGGGCGTGAGCGCAGCCAGGACCGCTGCGCCGTCACGAGGTCTCCGGATCGGCGTCGGGTCGAGCATCTTCTCGACCAGCTCCGCGAGATCGGGGCGCCCGGCACGTCGAGCTTCCGTACCGTCGCCGGCTCCGAGGACCACCGCCCCTGCCCCTCCGGGAACGGGTACTCCCCAGTCAGCATCCGGTAGAGCATCACGCCGTGCGCAAAGACGTCCGTCCGCTCGTCCTCGGGAGCGTCCTCCCACTGCTCCGGCGCCATGTAGGCGGGCGTCCCGCCGCTGACACGGCGCCGCCCGAAGGCGTGCGCCATCCCGAAGTCGAGGATCTTCACCTGTCCCCGGTTCGTCACGAACACGTTCGAGGGCTTCAGGTCCCGGTGCACGACACCTTCGGAATGGGCGTGGGCAAGGCCGCGCGCCACCTCCACGGCGATGTGCACCGCCTCCTGGACTGGCAGCGGGCCATCGGCCAACCGCTCGTGCAAGGTCTTTCCATGGAGGAGCTCGAAAACGAGGTACGGTCCACGGTCGCTGTGCCCGAGGTCGTAGAGCGTCACCAGATTCGGGTGGGAAAGCCGCGAAATCGCCTCGGCCTCGCGAGCGACCTTCGACTCGCCCGTCTCGGCTCGCCCTGGTCGCACGACCTTCAACGCGACCATGCGACCCAGCTCGCGGTCCCGGGCCTCGTACACCACGCCGAAGGCGCCGCGTCCAAGCTCGCGGAGGATCTCGAAGCGCCCGACGACCGTTCCGGACGGGAGCGAGGGCAGTTCGATCTCGCGTTGCTCGGGAGTGGCCGCGACTTCCTGGAGGAGGGCCGACAGCGCGCCGGGCTTCACGCCAGTCGCTGGCGCACTGACATCCACCGCGCCATCGGTCACGCGCACCCCCGTCAGCGAGGGTCCGCCTCCTGCGCGGTGGCAGCAATGGCTGGGGGCTCGACCTCATGGGGCCACCTCTGGGAGTGAACCAGCCGGGGGCGTCTGGACTCCGCAGGTCCAGTTCCCTGGAGATGGCGACTTGAGCGGAGCAACGCCACGGGCTCGATACCCGTGGCTTCTGACTGGCGCCGTCGCTGTGACGTGCGTCTCGGCGACTGGGTTTGGCTGCTGGAGTGGAGGAACCCTGGCCCTGGCCGTTCTCTGCGCCCGCCGGATTCCTGATGGGTCGTAGGCACCGGGGTTCGAACAGCGTCAGGGCCGGTTGCCCCGCGCGGGGATCAATTCCGTTCCCGTCCTGAGCAGGTCGAGATAGCGCACGTACTTGTACGCTCGGTCCCTCTTGCGGCCAGTCGTCTCCTTCAGGATCCCCAGTGACTCGAGCAAGCCCACGGCCTTCGTCGCCGTCGGCTTCGTCGTCTCCAGCATCCGGATCGAGCCCGGGATGGTCACCACGGGGTGACGCGGCAGGAGTTCCAGGAGGCGAACCGCGGTCAGCGACGAGTTCTTCGCATCCACCACCCGCACGCGGTCCTTCGCGACGAGCCGGTACAGGTCACGCGCGGTGTTCGCCGACTCCTCGGCTATCTCCCCTACCCCTTCCAGGAAGTACTCCGTCCAGCCTTCCCAGTTGCCGCTTCGTCGCACCTCGTTCAGGAGGCGGTAGTAGTCGGGGCGCCGGCGCTTGAAGAAGAGGCTCAGGTAGAGCAGTGGCGCGTGCAGGACCCCCCAGTGCTCGAGGAGGAGGGCGATGAGAAGGCGACCGACTCGCCCGTTGCCATCCAGGTACGGGTGGATGGTCTCGAACTGCACGTGGACCAGGCCAGCCCGCACGAGCGGAGGGAGCTTGCCCTTCGCGTGGATGTATCGCTCGAGATCCCCGAGGAGACGGTTCACCTCCTGGGGCGGCGGCGGAACGTACGTGGCGAGACCCGGCCGCGCCCCGCCTACCCAGTTCTGCGTCCTCCGGACCTCGCCCGGCTGCTTGGTGGCCCCGCGAACTCCACGCATCAGCCGTCGATGCACGCCATGAACGAGGCGCATCGACAGGGGCAGCCCCTTCGGCCGGGCGAGCTCGCGCCGAGCCCAGGAAAGCGCGTCCAGGTAGTTGCAGACCTCCTCGATGTCCGCGCCGGGCTTGGTGCCTTCAGGCGTCGCCTCGAAGGTGAGCAGATCCTCGAGGGTCGCCTCGGTCCCCTCGATCTGGGACGACACCACGGCCTCCTTGCGGACGAAGGCGTAGATGAACCAGTCGAGCGAAGGCACCATCTCGCCGGCGAGATCCAGGCGCGCCACTGCGTGCTCGGCCCGGGCGAGAACCTGGGCGAGGTCGCCGTCCAGCGCGAGGGACGGGTCGGCGGGCGGCAATGCACCCGGCACGAACGCGTCGACCGTCTCGCCGGCGACGGTGCTCCTCCGAAACTCGCCTGTCTTCCGCTCCACGACGGCCTCCCTTCGCTAGGGATGGATTCTTTCCTTGGAGACGGAGAAAGTAAAGCGCGCTTTACTAGCGAGATCGCACTTCATCCAGATCTCATCCATCCTGGCGTGCACTGGCGTGCACTCCGGTGCACTGCCGTGCACTCGACTCCCGAGCCAACCCCGCGTGAAACCTGGAAACCTCAACAAAGACGCCCGCCTGCCGTAAGACGTTTGTAATGCTACGAATCCGAAGGCCACTGGTTCAAATCCAGTAGGGCGCGCCAAGTAGTGGATACGGGCACTTGGGGCTGTTCCCCGGCCGGCCCTCGTCATGCAGCGGATATGCATAAAGGGACACATTGCGTCCCTTTACGCGTGTGGCGCGCCCGTTCGGGTGGTGCCGTCAGGCACGTGACGCACCGCACTTCGGTCACCTCTCCCGCCGCCTGACGTCCTCGGTGAAGAAGGCGTTCAGCCGAGGGAAGGGCGCCGCCTCCGCCAGGGCCTGGAAGGTCCCAGGCCCGGCAATCTCCTCGGCGGCGCGCAGGAATGCACCCCAGGCGGCGCGCGCCAGGGCTGCCCCCACGCTGATGCGGCGCACACCCTGATCGCGAAGCTGCGCTACCGAGAACCCGGACGCTCCCGCCAGCACGTTCACCGGCCTGGGCGCCACCGCCTTCACCACCGCAGCGACCTCCTGCGGTGTCCGAAGGCCAGGGGCGTAGAGGCAATCAGCCCCGGCGGCGGCGTAGGCCTCGAGACGCCGGATCGACTCGCGCAGCGGGTCAGGGTGACCGACCAGGTGGCACTCGGCCCGCGCGGTGAGCACCACGCCGGTGCCGGATGCGTCGATGACCTCCCGGGCAGCCCGGAGGCGCTCCACCGCCACATCAAGCTCGAAGAGTGGCGCCGTCCTGTCTCCGGTGGAGTCCTCGATGGAGAGGCCGGCAACGCCGGCGGCGACGCAGAGCCGGACGCTCTCGGCCACACCGGCGGCATCGTCCGCGAATCCTGACTCGAAGTCCGCATTCACCGGGACCTCGACCGCCCCGGCGATGGCCCGGACGTGCTCCAGCACGCCGGCCCGGGCCACGCCGCCGTCAGGCAACCCCAGGGAGAAGGCCATCCCCGCGCTCGTGGTGGCAAGCGCCGGGAACCCCAGGTGTTGCAGGGCGCGCGCCGAGCCCACATCCCAGGGGTTTGGCATCACGAAGCAGCCGCCCTCGTGCAGGCGGCGGAAGGCGGCACGGCGGACGGCGGGGTCAGTCGGCATTCGGGAAGCCTCCTTCCGCATCCCTAACCGGACGGTCGGCCGATGCCGCCACCCACAGGCTGGATTCTCGGATTCGCCCGCTGGAAGCCGGGCAAGCCGCTCACCTGCCGGTCCTGCCCGCCCAGGTGGACCAGTCCCGCTTCACCTGCCACGCGGTGGCGAACGAGCCGTAGGTCCTCCGGGCGATCTCGGCTGCCTTCAGGCCGGGCGTGCCCTCCATCTCCGCCCACATGTCGGCCCGGAAGGTTGGGCCGATGACGATGCGCCAGGAGTAGGCGCGATGCTGGCGCGCGAGTAGCTCCGGCGTCATGACGTCGGCCGGCCGATCGCGGAGCACGTTCCCCGGTACGCGGAGAGCGGTCCCTTCGAACCGGCGGTCCTCCCCGTGACGTCGAATCTGGAACTCGGTTCCCACGTCGAGCAGGTCAAGGGGCTTGGCCGTGTAGAGGCGAATGAGGCGGAAGTACCGCCGGTCCTTCGCGAGCCAACGCCCGACCGCCGCCCAGAACGCCCGGACTCGCTTCGAGCCACTCGCTTCGATGAGCTTGGCAAGGCGGTCCACGTTGACCCTGGCGCCATGGACGCCGAGCCAGGTCACCAGGACGGACAGGACCCGGAGGTCGGCCCGGTCCATTCCTTCCTCCGAAGCGAAGAAGAGCGTGTTCTCGATGTTCGCCCGGTGGTTCGCTCGGCCTCCCAGATTCATCCCGATCCCGGCCATGTCCTCGGTCAGGGCGTCGGTCTCGGGGGGGCTGGCCGGTGCGACGGCCCGGCTATAGCCCATGACCGAGCCTCCTGCCGAGGTCGGAGACCGTGGCACGAACGTGGTCTGGCCAGCCGGGATGAAGGTCGCGGACCTCCAGCCACGGCAGCAGATCGGCGAGTTCGTCGGCAGTGGGATTCATGGCCACGCAGTCGGGGAGGTCGAAGCCCCGGTCGCAGAGGGCAAAGACCTTCGCCTTGAGGAGATCGCTCCGTCCCAGCGTATGGAGTTCGATGGCCTCCCCACGGAAGACCATCTGCACCCTCCCCTGCCAACCCGGGGGCAAGTCACCGACCAGGGTGGCGGGGCCGTTGTTCAGCCATTCGTCGACCAGGACTCCGCCCGACGCCCGGATGCCCATCGCAAACTCGCGGGCCGCCTTCTGCATGGCGTCCCCAAGGGACGGGTGCAGGATGTCGCAGTCCTTCGTTTCCCTGGAGATGACTCCGAGGAGGTTGAGGGCCGCTCCGCCCACGACGATGGCGTCCAGGCGCAGTCCGCGCTGGGCGAGCAGCCGATCGAAGGCCTGGAGGGTCTCCCGGGGGTACATGGTAGTATCAGTATAGACGATACCGCCCGAGGTCTTCAACGCCGCGCCCTGGACAGGAACCTCTTCACGGCCTTGGGGTCGATCCGAATGGCGTTCAGCACCCGGAAGTGGGGCAACTTCCTCTGCTCGCAGAGCCTGTAGACCGTCGCCGGGCAGACCCCCAGCAACTTGGCCACCTGGCGCACCGAGAGCAGTGAACGGGCCGACCGGCCGTCTTCACCATCCGCCGCCATTCTGTCCAGCAAGGATCCAGCAAAATCCTTGCTCAAGCTTGCATGGATTTGCACATTTTTGCTTTTCTCGTCGGACACACTTCCCGTATTTGCACAGGCTTGCACGTCCTTGCACGTATTTGACGATACGTGAATATCCTCTACGAATCCGAAGGCCAGAGGTTCGACTCCTGTGGACTCGAACCGGACATCGTCCCCGGCTCCTCTGCCCCAACTCGTCTTGACGACTTCGGATTCCATTGTCGGCGATCGGATTCCGTGTCCGATGGCTCGTCTCGCCGGATTCCGCGTCCGGCTTCGGGGCGCGCTGGCGGAAGGCGAAGAAGCAGGGGCTGGCGCCAAGCTGCACAGACCGTCCCGGCAACGCCATCTCTCCGGACCAGGTAGCTGCCGCGAGAACCCCCCTTGAGGGACGGTGACCTGACCAGGCTCAAGTCAGGGCCAGATCACCCTTCGCTGGTCATGATGAACAACGGCGTCATCTCAAAGCTCTTGTAGTGCGGCCGATATCGATCTGTGTTGTAGAACCGATCGACGTTCACCACCTTCTTGGTGCTCGTCACGATATCCAGCGGGATGTTGTCGTACCGGCCGTTCTTCAGCACGACCAGTCGGCCGTGAATGCCGTCGAGCAGCAAGTCGAGCGCGAGGTTGCCGTAGGCCATCGGCACGATGGAGTCGATCGCGTCCGGATCGCCGCCGCGCACCAGATAGCCCAGCTTCTGGTTGATGATGTTGACTTCCTTGCCCTTGTTGTACTGCGCCGTGCGCTTCTGGATCTCGGCCGACACCAGATCGCCGATGCCGCCCAGTTTGGCGTGTCCGAAAGCATCCGTGGTGCTGCTCTGGAACACCATCTCGCCGCCTTCATACATCGCGCCTTCCGAAACCAGGCAGATGGCGTACTTGCTGGGGTTCCGCGCGCGATCGTACATCAGCAGCTCGGTCAGCCTGTCCATGTTGAATTTGTGCTCGGGAATCACGCAGCGATTGGCCGCGCCCGCCATCGTGGGCAGCATCGCCGTGAAGCCCGCGTAGCGGCCGAACACTTCCAGCACCAGCAGGCGCTCGTGCGACCCCGCCGACGTGCGCAGTCGATTTGCCATCTCGATCGTGCGCGTGACGCAGGTGCTGAACCCGATGCAGTAGTCGGTGCCAGGCACGTCGTTGTCCATCGTCTTGGGGATCGCGATGACCTTGACGCCCTCCTTGTACATGCGCACGCCGTAGCTGAGCGTGTCGTCGCCGCCGATCGGGATCAGGTAGTCGATGCCCAGCCAGTCGAGGTTCTTCAGGACCTCCGGCGTCAAATCGTTCGTCTTCTCCTTGTATTGATCCTTCAGGTGCTCGGGCACCGCGTCGGCCTTGACCGTGCTGGGCCGCGTGCGCGACGTGTGCAGGAACGTGCCGCCCGTGCGCCCGGCCCGATTGACGATCTCTTCCGTCAGGTGCTGGAAGTTGTTGCTGTTGTCGTAGTCGTGTCTCGCGCACGATGTCGATCACGCCCGCCCAGCCGCGCCTCAGGCCGATGACTTCGTAGCCCTCCCGCAGCGCGCGGATCGTCACTGCGCGGATCGCCGGATTCAGGCCGGGCACGTCACCGCCGCCGGTCAGGATAGCAATGCGCTTCTTGCCGGTGTTCACGTTGGCCATGCTTGCTTCCTCCGGATGAGAGCGATTCGGGGACTCTTGTCACGCCGACAGATGGAACGCCACACGGGCTGGAACGTTGCGACGCGGATCAGGATTGATATTCGCTTCGGCAACTTCACCACAGGAGGGTTCGACCACGAGGCCTTGGCCAACTGTAGCAGTTCACCGTTGGACCAGCCTGGCTCGATCTGGACGCAGTTTGCAGCGTCTTCAGCGCATTCCTGTCTGGGGACCGACGATTTGATGCGAGTACATCGGGTTTCCAATCCGAGTTGGGGCTGGGACGCGAGGTCCGACTCAGGCACACTGTCCGCGCGATAGGATCAAGCCCAACCCCAACAACGTCATCTGCGACATCGGCGTGATCGTCGTCCACGAATCTGGGCCGACTGCCGGCGCTTCGACTAGGGGGTCTCGGTGGCCGCAGTTGGCAACAGCGTCTTTGGCGGAGGGCTCTACCGATGAACCCCTACACCGTCCATCGTCTATGGTCCTGGTTCCCTGCGCTCGGCATCACCTTCGGCCGACACGTCTTCATGCGGGACCCGGGAAGCAAGGTGACCCTCGCGCACGAACTCGTTCACGTCCGGCAGCAGGCGGAGCACCCGATCTGGTTCTGGGTGAGCTACCTCTTCCTGCTGCCCATCGGGTGGAACCCGTGGCGCGTGCGCTGGGAGGCAGAGGCTTATGCCGTGCAGGCCCGTGCAGGACACACGGTGGAGAGCGTCGCCATGGTGATCGCTGGACCGATGTACGGATGGTGTTGCCGCCGCCAGACCGCCGAGGAAGCCGTCCGGAGGTTCCTGTAGCCATGTCGATCAGAGGGCGACCGTAGTCATGCCCACGACCTAGCAGCGTGGGCTTTATCCGCTTACGCGGACGCCGAACGAGAGGTAGTTGCGGTGGCCCACGCCCTGATCTTTGCGGGGTCAAACCTTCGCAGGTGGCCCACACGAACGCTGGGCAGACGACCGGATGCGGTCGCCTGGTAGACCCACGACTTGCTGGTCTTAAGGAAGCGAGCAACCTCACTAACGGTCCACAACTCCCCTTCCCTGGCGAGCGGCGGTCTATCACCGGAAACGGCTGAGCCCGCCTGCGGCAATTCCACCACGAGCGCGTCCAGCGCACGTACCAACGCCTCGAGACCTTCCGCGAGCGCACGAGCCTTCCCTGCAGCGTCGCGAGCTGCTGCCATAGCGACTCGCTGGCTTCGATCAACTGTGTCCATAACGCGTCCTTTATCGGCCTCGAATGGACCGGTTTTGGGCCATGGGGTGGGTTGACTAATCCGACTCGCCTTGGACACGGATTCCCGTGCCTTGAGGCCAAGCCCTTCTACAGACGGACTTTTCCGATTGGGCGCATCGGATTCTTGAGACGAAGGTCGCCGCGCGTCTTTTTGCAGCTCACGCGGATTCTCTTCTTGCTGCGAGCGCTTCGACGGCGGGGCTGGCCCAGGATTGTCCGATTGAGAATCCGAAGGCGGGCCAGTCTGAAACTGTGTCCAAAACGCGTCCAAACTGACGTGGAATTGGGTAGCCCTGTGTAGACTCGCGTGGACTGCCTCGACTACCCAACTCCGCGTCTTTTCAAGATTCCGTAGAGATGACGCCCGTCTGCCCGGTTGGTCTTCTCCCTCTACGAATCCGAAGGCCACTGGTTCAAATCCAGTAGGGCGCGCCAGAAAGTGAAGGCCCCGCGGGCGGTTAGCTCGCGGGGCTTTTACTTTCAGTGCTATACGGCCTTCGGATTGAAAGTTCGAAGGCCGGTGTCTGCACTTCCGCAGTGGATTTGCTGGCTTGGCCAGCGGCCATCTCGGGCTGCGTCGACGTTCATCCAGTTCTTCACCATCCGGCGTGGGCCGGTGCCGGCCGACTTTGGACGCGGTCCCCCGCGGTTCGAACGCGACCTTGGCTACGAAAGGCCGATTCCTACCGAGCGCGTCGGATTCCGCGTCCGACGGCACTGGCGCTTGGCTTCACAAGCAGTCGCTGTCTCCGAGACGGGGGCACGACAGTACGTGGATAGGAGACCACCGTTTCTGGCTACGGCAAGGCCACAGGCCGCATGCCCGTGGAACGGGGGGCGGAAGCGGGCGGCCGCGTCGCCAGGACCGCCCGCTTTACCTTCGTGGAGACTCTCGATCTTCTACTGACGCGGCTTGTCCTGCCCCTCGGAAGTCGATGGCTCCGCACGAAGCGCCGCGCAGGAAGCCTCCACGCCCGCGATGCATTTCTTCTGGAGTTCCTCGAGTTCTCGGCACTCGGCGGTCCAGTTGTAACCATAAATAGACGAGGCGAGTGCAGTGGCACCGAGCGCGATGCCTCCAACCCCAGCCACGATGGCTCCTGCACTATCCTTGTTCGAGCCCATACTTGCCGCAAACGCGACCACCGCTACGCCGGTGGCGACAGTCAGCACCCCGATGATTGTGTCTCCCACGGGCGCTGCAACGCCGGTCGTGCATTGAACGGGTGGCGTCGCGTCAATCGGTCTCGATGGTGGCTTGGTGATTCCGATCCAGGAACACCCGCCAGACGGGATCGCCAACAGCATGGCGAGCGAAACGGCGACGCCCCGCTGGAGGCGAAACAACAACGCCTTCCGACTTTCCTTCGTCGGCGATGGCTCCAGCCGGATCTGACGCTTCATACCTGCCTCCCTGCTGGTGGGCCGCCCGCGTTGATGCTGCGAAGCCGGAAATGAATGAGGGGAGCCTGCCGAAGATGTCGGCGTTCACGGCGTGCGCGGTCTGCGGCTCTCACCGGACCAGCGGCCATGGAGGCTCCCCCTGTCGGTTAGGTTTCACCTCCCGTGAGGAAGAAACAATCCCGTGGACGCTATGCCTCTTGGGGCGGCCTCCCCGGGTGAACCAGGCGGGGGCGTCTGGACTCCGCAGGTCCAGTTCCCTGGAGATGGCGACTTGAGAACGGAGCATCTGGTCGCGGGCTCGACACTTGTGGCCCGAGGCGTGCGGTAGCCTGTCGATCGTGCCGATCCCCCTCGACTGTACTGGCTCGCTCCTGCCGGTCGGCCACCTCTAGGACGGCGACGAGGTCGAGTGCGAGTTCTACAGGGCGCTGGTGCGGGTCGTGGCACCGCCGGGCGGCCCGCGCCCCTCAATCCACCGGCAGATTCATCTTCCGGAGCAGCGCGATGTAGCGCGGATCGTCGCGGAGGGACTGCAGGGAGATGGCGATCTTTATGTTGACGAGTCCGCCATCGTGCTGTCGGTAGGCGCGATCGAGCCACTCGAAGGCGGCATCGCGCTCTCCCCACCGAGCGTGGAGTGACGCGATGTCGTACGCCATCGTATCCGCGAACCGGTCCTTCAAGGCGTCGAGAGCCTGCCGTGCCTCCGCGGCCTGCCCGAGCGACTGGCGTGCGAGCGCCGTACCCAACAGCCGCCAGGCCTCATTCGGCAAGCGTTCGAACTCCGCCAGCGCCACCGCCGGCTGGCCTTCCATAAGGGATTGAACGGCGAACTGGAGGGAGATGTAGAAGCCTTCAGGAGCGAGCTCGCGGCTGCGCGTCAGGACGTCCCGGGCGCTGCCCATGTCCCCCAGGACCCTGTACGGCTGGTTGAGAAATAGCCACCCTTGGTAGTCGAGCGGGTCCAGGTCTATCGCCCTCCGCAACTCGGCGATGGCCTCCTTGGGGCGCCCCATCGTAGTGCGAATGTTCCCTCGCAGTTTATGCGCCTTCGAACTATTGGGGTCGAGCGCAAGCACCCGATCGACGTCCGCATCGGCGCCCGCCCAATCCCAGGTTGCCCACCGGCTCCGGCCACGCGCGAGATACGCTTCGGGGAGGAAGGGGTCGATCGAGATCGCTCTCTCGGTCGCCGCGAATGCTCGCTTCCACCCCTCGGCGCTGGCCGACGGCGTCGCCGCGATGCCGGCGAAGTAGCCCAAGGGATAGGCAAGGTTGGCCCAGGCGGGCGCGAAGCTGGAGTCTAGCGCGATAGCCTTCTCGAACGCCTCGGCGGCCAGCCGGAAGTTCCGATCGCTTGCCCCGCGGCGCAGGTATTGGAGGCCGAGGAGGTACTGCGAGTACACCTCCGGATTCGCGGGGCGGTGAGGCGCGCTGGCCGGTTCCCTGCCCGGGAGCAGCTTCACCTTCAGGGCGTTCACCACTGACCGCGCGATCTCGTCCTGGATGGCAAACACCCCGGTGAGCTCCCGGTCGAACGACTCGCCCCAGACCTGGAAGCCGTCTCGCGCACTCACGAGCTGCGCGGAGATCCGCACGCGGTTCCCGTCCCTGCGAACGCTGCCTTCCAGCAGATGGGCGACTTGCAGCTTGCCGGCGATGACGGCGGCGGCCTCTCCCTTGCCCTTGAAGGAGAAGGATGACGTGCGTCCTACGACCTTGAGCCCGTCGAGTCGAGCCAGCGTGTTCAGGATCTCCTCCGCGACGCCGTCGGCAAAGTACTCCTGATCCTTGCCCGGGCTCATGTCGGCGAAGGGAAGCACCGCGATGGAGGCAGCAGCGACCGGGGCTGCCAATCCCTGTCCTCGGTCGCCGGACTGTTTCCAGAGGTACCAGGCGACTCCCGGCAGCGCCACGACGAGCCCCCAGACGACCAGCAGAGCCGCCAGACGGCGTCGGGAGAAGGAGATGGCACCTGCCCCCGAGGCCGAATGCGTTCGCCTGACTCCCTGCGCCGTGAGGTCGAAGAGCCACGCCAGGGTCACCGCAACCGGGAAGCCGACGCCCAGCGCCACGAGCACCGCCGTCAGCACCCACTCCGGCAGGTGCGCGCCCTGGATGATCGGCTCGGTGATCTGGAGCACGGCGAAGGCGAGGATCCCGTACCCGATCATCACCCGGAACACCCGCCGCCGCTTCATCTCGGCGAGGAGGTCGCCGAGCGTCGCCTTCCGCCGGGTGGCGTGCGCCGGCGGCGCGCCGTCCGCTGGCTTCGTCCGCAGCGCGTCCTCGATGGGCGTGAGCGCCGCCAGGACCGCAGCGCCGTCACGGGGGCGGGCCTTGGGGGCCTTCTCCAGGCACCGACCCACGAGATCCGCGAGCCCGGTCGCTCCAGGCACGTCCAGCTTTGCCGCGGCCGCAAGGCCGGACGACCATCGCCCCTCATCCTCCGGGAACGGGTACTCCCCAGACAGCATCCGGTAGAGCATCACGCCCAGTGCGAAGACATCCGTCCGCTCGTCCTCCGGATCGTCCTCCCACTGCTCCGGCGCCATGTAGGCGGGCGTCCCGCCGCTGACCCTTCTTCGGCCGAAGGCGTGCGCCATCCCGAAGTCGAGGATCTTCACCTGTCCCCGGTTCGTCACGAACACGTTCGAGGGCTTCAGGTCCCGGTGCACGACACCTTCGGAATGGGCGTGGGCAAGGCCGCGCGCCACCTCCACGGCGATGTGCACCGCCTCCTGGACCGGTAGCGGACCTTCGGCCAACCGCTCGTGCAAGGTCCTTCCATGGAGGAGCTCGAACACGAGGTACGGCCCATGGTCGCTGTGCCCGAGGTCGTAGAGCGTCACCAGATTCGGGTGGGAAAGCCGTGAAATCGCCTCGGCCTCGCGAGCGACCTTCGACTCGCTCGTCTCGGCTCGCCCTGGTCGCACGACCTTCAACGCGACCATGCGACCCAGCTCGCGGTCCCGGGCCTCGTACACCACGCCGAAGGCGCCGCGACCCAGCTCGCGGACTATCTCGAAGCGCCCGACGACCGTTCCGGGCGGGAGCGACGGCAGTTCGATCTCGCGTGGCTCGGGAGTGGCGGCGACTTCCTGGAGGAGGGCCGACAGCGCGCCGGGCTTCACGCCCGTCGATGGCGCACTGACATCCACCGCGCCTTCGGTCACGGGCACCCCCGTCAGCGAGGGTCTGCCTCCTGCGCGGTGGCAGCAATGGCTGGGGGCTCGACCTCATGGGGCCACCTCTGGGAGTGAACCAGGCGGGGGCGTCTGGACTCGGCAGGTCCAGTTCCCTGGAGATGGCGACTTGAGCGGAGCAACGCCACGGGCTCGATACCCGTGGCTTCTGACTGCCGGCGTCGCTGTAACGTGCGTCTCGGCGACGGGGTTTGGCTGCTGGAGTGGAGGAACCCTGGAGTTGCTCCCGTTCCGTGGAGCCTCTGCAGTTTTGGGTTCACTTGACTTCTGTATCCATATAGATACATTCGCCTCGTGTTCACCGTTCGCCTCACCGAGGAGTTCCAGCGGTGGCTCGATGCCTTGTCGGACAGACGGGCGCAGGTTCGCATCGTTGCTCGCCTGAGGATGGCCGAGGGCGGAAATCTGGGCGATTGGGCGTCGGTGGGCGGCGAAGTATCCGAGATGCGCGTTCACTTCGGCCCGGGGTACCGGCTGTATTTCACGAGGCGCGGCGGCGTCCTGGTCATCCTGCTCGTGGGGGGTGACAAGTCCACGCAGTCCCGCGACATCAAGCGTGCCCAGCGCATCGCCACTGAATTGGGAGCAGAGCCATGAGAAAGACCAAGACCCATCGCAAGCTCCTACCCTTCGACGCCGCCCGCTATCTGACTGACGACGCCGCGGTAGCGGAGTACATGAACGCGGTCCTCGAGTCCGGGGACCCCGATCTATTGCTTCTTGCTCTCGGGGACATCGCCCGCGCCCGCGGAATGGCTCAGATCGCGAAGGACTCGGGACTGGGTCGCGAGAGCCTCTACAAGGCCCTGGCCCCGGGCGCCAAGCCCCGGTTCGATACCATCCTCAAGGTGGCGCGCGCGCTGGGCGTCAAACTCTCCGCACAAGTGGCGTAGGCGACCCACGTGCCGGAGGTGGAGCCTGTCGATCCGCCAGCCGGCTTCATCCACATCTCATCCATGCCTTCATCCAGATCTCATCCATCCTGGCGTGCACTCCCGTGCACTCCGGTGCACTGGCGTGCACTCGACTTCCTCAGCAACTCCGCGTGAATCCTGGAAACCCCAACAAAGACGCCCGCCTGCCGTAAGACCGTTTGTACTGCTACGAATCCGAAGGCCAGAGGTTCAAATCCTCTAGGGCGCGCCAGTTGAAGGGCCAGGTTGTCCTTGGAGGTTTCCGGGGAGCCCGGCCCTTCGTTTTTCGTGCCGTCCAGCAAGGATCCAACAAGCGTAACCGGGCCGGTGCGCGGAAGGATGTCCGTGACGGCCCCAAAGTCGTCCACGTTCGTGTGCACGTAACGGGCGGTCATCTTGAAGTGGCGGTGGCGCATCGCCCGCTGCAGCCGGACGCCGTCGAATCCGCCCTGGGCGAGCAGCGTTCCGAAGGTGTGGCGGGTGTCGTGGAACCGCATCGGCCTCGGGATGGCCCGCGGCCAGACCTTCATCTTGCACCGTTTGCAGCGACGCTCGGCGTCGTCGGGGAAGCGCCCGCTGCAGTCCTCCCTCCCCTTCGCGATGCAACGACGGCAGACGTGGTCGTAGCCCTCGACGATTCCGGCACGGGCCAGGATCCTGCGGGTGAGCACCGCCAGGTTGGTAGAGGAGGGATGCCGCTTGCCGTCCTCCGTCGGGAAGACGAACTCCGATCCCGACTTCTCCACTGTGTGCTTCAGGAAGGGTACGAACTGGTCAGGGGATGGGTAGCGTCTCCATGTGGCCGCCCTTCGTTGTCGCGCGCTCGTGGGAGCTTTGGACGGTGATCGTCCTGGCGACGAAGTCGATGTCCGACTTCTGAAGGGCAAAGAGCTCCCCCTTGCGGAGCCCGAGGAAGAGGGCCATCGCGAAAAGCGCCCTCCACTGTTTGGGAACTTTCACGAGGAACCGGCCGATCTCGTGCAGCTTGAGCGTGACGTAGGCCCGCTCGTGCTCGCGCCGCACCTCGACGTCGGCGTCATCCGGGTGGCGCATCCAATCCCGGTCGCCTGCGCGCAGACCTACCACCCGTCGCGCCAGGACGCGCAGCGAAGCAGGGGGTGACAGGTGGAGAGCGGGGTTCAGAGGCGGTCGGCGATCTTCTCGGCCAGCGGCCGCAACTTCTCGATCGGGACCATGTCCTTCTGGGCCTTCGCCGTCACCTCCACGGCTCCGACCCGCGTGCCCTTGAGCACGGCGCACGTTGTGTTGAACCCCAGCTCCTCCATGCTCTTCGATGGAATCAGGGTCGAGCAGGTGATGGCCCCGAAGGTCTTCACCTCGACCTTGGCTCCCATCTTCTCGGCGATCTTGATCCCCTCTGCCTCGATGTTCCGCTCCTCCCCAGCCTTCCTCGTCGCCGTGCGCAACATCACCTTTCCCGTGGGGATGTTGCCCGTACAAATGGCCGCATCCCCCTGAGCTCCCCCGCCGTCCAGGCCTGAGACTTTCGCACCGAGCGCCTCCTGGATCTCCGCCGGGGTCAGCAATGCGCAGGCCCTGTTCCCGGCCGCATCGGCGTCGTCGGGGAAGCCTACGATCGCAAGCGCCAACACCAGCGCGCCTCGAACGGCCATCGGTAGTCTCTTCATGGCTCGCCTCCTTTCCTGGGATACCACCGGCACATCACATACTTGCGGAAGAATTGAAGTCCAGCCATTCCGTGGGCTGGGCTAGTCCGCATAGACGAGGCGGACACCGAAGTTGAGCTATTTACGGCAAGCCACGCCAGGATCTTGATCGGGTCACACCTCCGCAGGTGGCCTACCTGAACGCTGGGCAGTCGACCTGATGCGGTGGCCTGATAGACTTGGGCTTGATCCGGTTCCGTTGACGCCGAACGAAAGGCGTTTGCGGTGTTCATCATGGAAGAAGGCCAGGGGAAGGTCCGTCGGCGGCGGCGGCGTAGGTTCACGGACGAGTACTAGGCCCAGACGGTCAAGCTCGTGCTCTCCGGCCACAAGACGGCCGGCCAGGTGGCGCGGGATCTCGACCTCACCGAGACGGCGGTTCGTCACTGGGTGAAGCAGGCCCGGGTCGATGCGGGGAAGGGGCCGCCAGGCGTGCTCACGTCGGCCGAGAAGGAAGAACTCTCCCGGCTGCGGAAGGAAGTGCACACGCTCAGGCTGGAGCGGGAGATCCCAAAAAAAGCGGCGGCCTTCTTCGCGAAAGAGAGCAAGTGAGGTTCTCGTTCATCGACGCGGAGAAGGCCCACTACCCCATCACGATGCTCTGTCGCGTGCTGAAGGTCTCTCGGGCGGGATTCTACGCCTGGTTTGGTCGGCCACCGTCTCCGCGTGCAGTCGAGGACGCACGGCTCACGGTCCTGGTCCGTGAAGCCCACGAGCGCGGCCGCAGGAACTACGGCAGCCCGAGAATCCACAAGGACCTCATCGCGCACGAGGTCTTCGTGAGCCGGAAGCGCGTCATTCGCCTGATGCAGGCCGAGAAGATCGTGGGTCGTCAGCGCCGCCGGTACCGCTCCACGACGATGAGCGAGCACAGCCAGCCGGTCGCACCGAACATCCTCGCCCAGGACTTCCAGGCGACGGAGCCGAACCAGAAGTGGGTCGGCGACACGACCGAGCTCATCACCAGCGAGGGCCGGATCTACCTGGCCGCCATCGTCGACCTCTTCTCGCGGTTCGTCGTCGGCTGGGCGCTCTCCGCATCGAACAACCGGCACCTCACGCTGAAGGCGCTGGAGATGGCGCTGCAGCGTCGCGGCCCGACGGGCTACCTCGTCCACCACTCGGACCAAGGCAGCACCTACGCGGCGGACGACTACCAGCGCGTCCTCGATGCGAGCGGGATCACGTGCAGCATGAGTCGCCGAGGCAACTGCTACGACAACGCGGCGATGGAGAGCTGGTTCTCGACGCTCAAGTCCGAGCTGGGCGAGCGGTTCGAGACGCACGGCGAGGCCAAGGAGAAGCTGTTCGACTACATCGAGGTGTTCTACAACCAGCAGCGTACCCACTCGGCCATCGGCTACGTCAGCCCGGCCGAGTTCGAGAGGGCAGCACGGTCGAGGCAAGCGGCGTAGTCAAACTGTCTTCGGAAGCGGATCACGCCCAGGTTGCGACTTCTCGACCCCGGCTAGCGCTCGCAGTTACGCCGAGAGCGGGTGCGTCCTTCGCTGTGAAGCCATCGCTCGCGAGGTGGCGCTGCGCGTTCGGGGAATGGTGGAGCTCACTCGGGTCTGAGCCCCCTCGCCCTGGCTGGTGTCGTTCTGCGGATTCACCTTCTCCACGCCCCGTTCCCCAGACTGTCCAGCCGGGCCAATCGCCGGTGCCGAAGAGTTCCAAGTGCGAGCCGGGGCTTGCCTTGCGGGCCAGCGTACCGGCGAACCGCCGAGCGGACGCCTTCGGCCATCGACACTCACCGGGAGAAGTCCTTCAGCGCCTCCGCGCCCTCGATGAGTTCCCGGAGGTGCTTCGCGAACCGGGCCGCCGGAGCGCCGTCCACCACGTCGTGGTCGATGCTCGCGGTGACCGCGAGGTACTCCCGAACCTCGATGCGGTCCTCCACGAGTCCGGGCTTCCGGGTGACGCTTCCCACGGTGAGGCAGAGCGTGTGCAGCGGGGCGATGCCCACGACCCAGCCCGTGCCGCCCCCGAACATGCCGACGGCCGTGACGAGTGTGGTGCCAGCGGTTCGCTTCAGCCAGTGTGGGCACCTGCGCAGGGCGCGGAGGAAGAGGCGCCGGACGAGGCCCGGAACGTAGTACGACAGGCGGGCGAGCAAGCCGGAGCGCTGCGCGCTGGCTTTCGGCTCGGCCTGGATTCGCCGGATCTCGTCGTGGATCTCGCGGAGGGTCCTCCGATTCGCGGCGCGGATGACGTGTGGGATCGCGACGGCATCGACTTCCGACTCCACGAGGGTCACGACGTCGACGTCGTCGAAAAGCACCAGCCTGCCCCGCCAGTCCCGGTACGCCTGGAGGAGCTTGTCGGCGTCGAGGGCGTGCGCGAGGCTCGCGACGATGAAGGCCGTGAAGGAGAGCCGCTCCCCGGTGGCCTCCTCGTGGTCGCGGATGGCCTGGCGGGCGCGCGTGACGTCGAGTTCGAGGAACGCGTGCACCACGTGGCGGCGGACGCCAACCTCGAGCGCATCGACGATGTCGTGTCGCTCCCTCGGGAATGGCCTGATCGTGAACGGGGCTCGGCCCATGACCCGAGGATGCCATGGGGCGTCCCGTCCGCGCGCTGGCTCCTCCTACCGGGTCTTCGTCGGGATTGAGAAGGGCAAGGATGAGGTGAAGGGCGTCCAGATCGACGACGCCGGTGCCGTCGCCCGTCCCAGCGTCCCGTCGGGGATTCCGACAGGCCCGGCCTCCAGCCCCCCCGAAACTCCAGCCCCCCAGTCTAGGCACAATGCCGATCAGTTTGGAGCGAAGTGACCTGCTCCCTGGAAACCAGGCCAATTCGGATGCAACCATCTTCCCTCACCCTCAGCGAATCTCCCGCTCCACCCTCCTCGCCTCCTCCTCGCCGAACAGCCTGGCCACCAGCGCCAGGAAGCTCAGCTTTAGGTTTGCCGGGTGCCCGATGAACTGGGGCCTCGACTCCTCGTATCGGGATACGAGCGTCGCCAGCGAGAGCGGTGAGATGCGGTGAATCTCCTCGATCGCCTCCAGGTCATGAGCCTCCCCACGCGCAACCTTCATGAGCGCAAGGTCATGGGCCTCGGGTACCAGGATCTGGAGCCGCTTCAGCCCTCGGATCGGCAGCAGCCGCAACCGGTCCTCGTACTCGTAGGGCGGCTGGACGATCCCGACCGCCTGGATCGGCACCCTCACCGCAAGTCGCTGCTGTGCGCGCTCCACGGCGTCCCAGAACGGTTTGCTCCGCAGGGGCATCAGGTCGATGTCGCTGGTCGAGTGGTCCGGGGCGTACGCCATCCCGATCGCCGCTCCTCCGACGACGATGATGGTGAACGGCTCCGCGAGTTCCGCGTCCACGAGGCGCAGGAACTTCTCGAAATCGCCGGAAGGGATCTTACGCAAGGTGCTTCCTCACGAATTCGCGAACCGATTCCTCCGACATGTTCATCCGGAGTCCCCAGCGGCGCGCCACGGCCGGGGTCCGCTGGTCTGCGAGCGCCCGCTCGTAGTTGCTGGCCGGCTCCGGAAGGTAGCGCGGCACCCGGCGACGCCCGTCGGCAAGGCCCGCCGCCCTTTTCCCGAGGCTCTGCCGCCCGGAGGCCTCGGCTGTGAGCTCCAGCATCATGCCCAGCTCGTCCTTGAGCTTCCTTCGCTTTGCCATTTCCAGGAGTGCTTCCCAGTCGAAGTCAGCCTCGTTCTTGAGCAGCACGACGGGCAGGACCCTTAGCAGCGTCGCGTCGCGTCGGGATTCGGCCAGCGCCTCCACGACTGCGGCCTCCAGTCTCATCTCCACCCGGGGCTCGACACCGGCGAGCGGGGCGCCGTAGGCGGCGAGCGAGGGGCGCGGATTCGGCCAGCGACCGCGTCGGGACGCTGGATGCCTTCCGGAGAAGCTCCCTGAGCACTCGCGCTGCCGGGTGCCTTGGATTCGGGCGGACCCGATCCGCCGCCCCCTCTGCCTCGACCTCCACGACCCCGGCCGCGAGCAACCGCTTCACCTCGACCGAGACCGCCCGGGGCGTGAGATCGGCCCGGCGCGCCAGCTCGCTCACGGTAGCCGATCGGGCGCCCGGGCCGAAGAAGGCCTCGAGCACCGCCCTCCGGGCGCGCGTGGGGAAGAGGGCCTGGGTGAGTTGGTACATTTATTACTAGTATAGGGTTTTCCGGCGTGCGGGCAAGCCCCGCCGCCGAGTTCGGGCGAGGAACTTCTTCAGATCTCGGGGTCGATCCGGATCGCGTTCAGCACCCGGAAGTGGGGCAACTTCCTCTGCTCGCAGAGCGCGTAGACCGTTGCCGGGCACACCCCCAGCACCTTGGCCACCTGGCGGACGGAGAGCAGCGGACGGACCGAACGGCCGTCTTCACCATCCGCCGCCTTTCCGTCCAGCAAGGATCCAGCAAGATTCTTGCTCAATCCTGCATGGTCTTGCACATTCTTGGCTTTTCTCGTCGGACACACTTGCCGTACTTGCACAGGCTTGCACGTCCTTGCACGTATTTGACGATACGTGAATATCCCCTGTGCTCTTCGAAATCGAGCGCCAGCTCAACAGCACGGCCTGGGGCTGACCACCGCCCTCGACAACGAACACGCTTCCGCCAATATTATCCTGCCCGCCTCCGCTCCCCTGTTGCAGAGAATTCGTTGTTGCTGGTGCTGGACAACCTGGAGACGCTTCTCACCGCCTCCGGCGACTCGCGCGACCCGCTGTGGGGCGACCTGGTGGAGGCGCTGCTCGCCCACAAGGGCCGTCGCACGTGTGCTCACCTCCCCCGCCGGCCGGCCGCCTGGACGGCCACCCCGCCTGCACGTGGAGGCCGTCCACACGCTGTGCTGGCCGAGAGCGCGCTGCTGGCCCACGAGCTGCCTCGCCTGCGCCGCCTGTTCGACGACGCGGACGGCCTGGCTCTGCTCCCGCGCCACCTTTCCGCGTGGTAGGGCCATCCCAAACTGCTGGAGCTGGCCGACGGCCTGGCCGGTGACCGCGCCGCGTTGCAGGCGCGTGCGCCGCCGCCGAGCCCGGCGCCGAAGCCGGCGTGTTGGACGCCTTCTTCGCCCCCGGCGACCGCGACGGCGAGACGCGCCAGGACGAGGCCGGCTTCAGCCGCGTCCTGGCCGGCTGGGCACGCGAACTGGCCGGGGGCCTGGCGCCGCGGCCGGGCTGCTGCTGGCCTTCCTGAGCCGCCTGGAGCCGGAAGACCGCCAGGAGCAGATTGTGGAGACCGTGTGGCCGCACTTCCTGACCCGCCTGGGCCGGCCGGACGCGGCCTGGGCGCCGGCCCTGGACGCGCTGGCAGCCGCCGGGCTGGTGGGCGTGGAGCGCGCCGCGCCGGCGCAACTGGACGACATGCTGGCGCAGTTGACGGCGCAGGCCGAACAGGCCGGACTGCCCCTCGCCGCCCTGCAAGGCATTCTGGCCCAACTGAGCGCCGGGACCGCGACCTACACCCTCCACCCGGGCGTGGCCGAGCCGTCCGCGCCGGGGCCGACCCCGCCGTGCTGGACGCGGCGGACGTGGAATTGGGGAATCCACTACGCATCGCAGCACGGCCCGAAGCGCGAAATGCAAGGCATGAGCAGCGCCATCGCCGCCAGCGCGCGGCACGCCGCCCCCTACCTGCTGCGCCAGAATCGTTGGTAAGAGGCGTCCACGCTGCTGGAACAGATCTCCCGCGCGACGCAAGCCCGGCCGCGCTCGCCTTCGCCCTGCCGCTGCTGCGCCGCATCGCCGAGGCGACCGTGGGCACGGAACAGGAATTGTTGGCGGCTGGCGGCCTGGCCAACGCGCTGATGAGAGCCGGCCGGCCCGCCGAAGCGGAGGCGCTGACGCGACCTCATCGCCCGCGCCGCCGCCGGGGGAAACTACCGCGTGGCCTTTGCCGTGCCGGCGACCTGCTCAACCTGCTCCGGGCCGGCGGCCGCCTGGAGGAGGCGCTGGCCGTGGCCGGGGAAATGGCCGGCTACACCCGCCGCGCCGGCCTGGGTCGGTGGACGCAACTGGCCGACGAGACCAGCCGCCTGCAAGTGCTGGCGGCGATGGGTAAGTACGACGAGGTGCTGGACGCGGTGGAGGCGCTGCGCCCCGCCTGGCCGCCCTGCCCTGGCGAGCGAGGCGGACCCGGGACGGTCTACCCCTGGAACGTGCGCGAGGCGCTGCTGGATACCGGTCGTCACTGCCGCCGTGTACAGCGAGCGGTGGGAGCGGGCGCTGGCGCTCAACGCCGAGATCCTCAGGTACACGCAGGAACGCGGGGCCGACGCGCTCGAAGTGGCGCGGAAGCGCTTCAACGACTACGGCCCGCTGCTGTGCCTGGGCGTTTCGACGCGGCGCGTGCGCTGCTGCGGGACTGCCGCGCCGTCTTCGAGGCGGAGCGGGACGTCCCCGAACCTGGGCAAGGTGTACGGCGCCCTGGCCGACCTGGAAGACAAAGCCGGCGACCGCGCCGCCGCCGTGCGCTTCGAGCAGACGGCCCTGGGCTACACCTACCAGGCCGGCGAACCGGAGGACTGCGCCATCAGCCACCACAACCTGGCGATTTACCTCCAACGCCAGGGCGCCGACCCCGCCCTCGTCCTGGCGCACCGGCTGGCGGCGGCTGTCATCTGGCTGCAAACGCAATCGGGGCAACTGCCCGTCGCGTTGCGCCACCTGGCAAACGCCGCCCTGCCGCCTGCGCCGCCGTCCTTTGCCGAGGTCGTCGCGCGGTGGAGGCCATCGAGGGCGTGCGCTTTGCCGCCCTCTTCGAACGCCTCCCCCGCCGCCTGCCGGACGGGGATGCCGCGATTGCGGCAGTGTGGGAGCTGGTAGGGAGGAGAAAAAACGCGGAGGCGCAGAGGCGCAGAGGCGCAGAGGAATGTTGGAGGCAGTTACTTCATTACTGCCGCCGGAGGTGATGGCCGCGCTGGAAAGTGGAGACCAGGAGCAAGCTATGGCGGCGCTGGCGCAAGCCCTGGGGCAAATGTCGCCGGAGCAACAGCAGGCGCTTATGGCGCAGATGATGGGCATGGCACAAGAAGCGGGTATTGAGGTTCCGCAGCAGACCGGCCCCGACATGGCGCAGGTATTCGCGAGTTCGAGCCGCTGCTGCAAGGCATTGCCGCCGCCGGAGCGACGCGGACATGCGCGCCGAACTCGAGCCGGTGTTGGCGGACCTCGAGGAGAAGGGCTGGCGGCTCCGCGACCCCGCCCACCGCCTCTGGGCCGGCGAACGCGACCCCGCCGCCCTCACCGCCGGCATGGATGACCAGGACGCCGCCCTCGTGCGCCGCATCCTGGAGCTGGTGCAACGGCCGGCCTGACAGGTTTTAGAACATGGAAAAACTCACCTACCTGATCTTGCGGCTCACCGAACCCGCCGCGGAGGGCTACGACCCGCTGCACCCGTCGATCTGGCGTTCCGAGATACGCCCTAGGCCGCGCCCGCGCCGGACTACCGCCTCGAAACGCAGGCCCTCGACGCGAGGTATCACCAGGCGCGCCGCGACCGGCAGGTGGCGGCCATCGCCCAGCCGATGCCGCTGCGCCTGATCGAACCCGTGGCTCGCGGCGGCCAGCCGGGAGCGGGCGACCGGCGGGTGCGCCCCACATCCACGGCGCCACATGGGGCGTCTATGCCGCCGGACGCCGGCGCAGCCCCTCGGCGGGTACGGCGTGGCCGTGGCGGTGCTGGATACCGGCATCGACGCCGGCCACGAACCTTCCGCGGCGTCACGCTGATCCAGAAGGACTTTACTGGCGAGGGCGACGGCGACCACACGGCCACGGCACCCACGTTGCGGGCACGATTTCGGGCAGACCGTGGGGGAGGTGCGCATCGGCGTCGCGCCGGTCGTCAGGCGGCGCTCATCGGCAAGGTGTTGGGGAGGCAGCGCTCCGCCACCACCGCCGAGCTGGCCGCCGCGATCCAGTGGGCGGTCAATACCGGGCACGCAGGTCATCAACATGTCGCTGGGCCTCGACTTTCCCGGCCTGGCGCGCTGGTGGGTGCAGCAGGGCATGGAGGCCGACCTGGCGACCTCAAGGCGCTGGCGCAGTACCGCGACAACGTGCGCCTCTTCGACACATTGAGTGCCTTCGTCGCGGCGCGGGCGGCGCAGCACAGCGGCGCGCTGCTCGTCGCTGCCGCCGCAACGAGAGCCGGCGCCACCTCCGCGCGGATTACACCATCGAAGTCGCGCCGCCGGCCGCCGCCGATGGCGTCATTGCCGTGGCCGCGCTCGCCACCGCCGGCCCGCCGCACGAGCAATTCAACGTCGCACCCTTCTCCAACATTCGCGCCAGCGTCGCCACGCCGAGAGTGGGCATTATACTTCCACGCAAAAGGGCGGCGGCTATACCACCCTAAGTGGCACCAGCATGGCCACACCCACGTTGCCGGCGTCGCCACGCTCTGGGCCGAGCGCCAGCTCCAGCGGGAGGGCGTCGTGCGCCTCGACAGTCTGCGGCTCAACGTGCTCGGCAAAGCCACATGCCAGCGCATCCCGGCGGCGGATCACCTGGAGGTGGGCGAGGGGCTGGTGACTGCCCCACCGCGACTAGACTGGCTCAAACCGACGCGCCCCTTCCTGTCACGGCGTCGCCTATGCGTCAGAAAGAAACATGGATTATCCCAGCGTGTAGCCCAAATCCATCCGGACCGAAGATCGACCTGCTCATGTAGCTGTGCGGTGAGTTGGACGCGTTATTTCATAATCTGGCGGGTTGCCGTATAATTGCGCCATGTCCACGCCGATCTTAGCCACCAAGCTGTACATGCCTGCGCCCCGGTCCAGGGTCGTTCCCCGCCCGCGGCTGATCGAGCGGCTCGACGCTGGGCCTGGACGGCAAACTCACCCTCATCTCGGCCGCGGCCGGCTGCGGCAAGACCACCCTGGTCAGCGCATGGGTCGCCCCTGCAAGCTCCTCGCCCCCTGGGCTAGGGCCAGGGCGAGGGCCGCCTGGCTGTCGCTGGACGAAGGGGACAGCGACCCCGCCCGTTTCCTGGCTTATCTGATCGCCGCGCTGCAGACGGTCGCTCCGTCCGTGGGCCAGGGCGCGCTGGCCGCGCTGCAGGCCCCGCAGCCGCCGCCACCCGAGGCGATCCTGACGGCCGTGCTGAACGACCTCGCCGCCCTGCCAGACCGCCTGATCCTGGTGCTGGACGACTACCACGCCGTCGACGCTCCGGCGGTCGACCAGGCCCTGGCCTTCTTGCTGCAAAACCTGCCGCCCGCCTTGCACCTGGTCATCGCCACCCGCGAGGACCCGCCGCTGCCCCTGGCCCGCCTGCGCGCCCGCGGCCAGTTGGCCGAGCTGCGCGCCGCCGACCTGCGCTTCACCCCGGCCGAGGCGGCCGAGTTCCTCAACCAGGTGATGGGGCTGAGCCTTTCCCCCGCCGAGATGGCCGCCCTGGAAGCGCGCACCGAGGGCTGGATTGCCGGCCTGCACCTGGCGGCCCTTTCCATGCAGGGGCGCACCGACACCGCCGCCTTCGTCGAGACCTTCAGCGGCAGCCACCGCTTCGTGCTGGACTACCTGGTGGAGGAGGTCTTGCAGCGCCAGCCGGCCGGCGTCCAGGACTTCCTGCTGCGCACCGCGATCCTCGACCGCCTGTGCGGCCCGTTGTGCGACGCAGTGCTGCAGGATGCGCCTCGCCGCTGGGCAGGACACCCTGGCCTACCTCGAACGCGCCAACCTCTTCATCGTCCCGCTGGATAACGAACGGCGCTGGTACCGCTACCACCACCTCTTTGGCGAGCTGCTGCGCCAGCGGCTGCACCAGCAACTGCCGGCTGGCGCCATCGCCGGCCTGCACCTCCGGGCCAGCATCTGGTACGAGGCCAACGATCTGGAGCTGGAGGCCTTTCAGCACGCCGCCGCGGCCGGTGACATCGACCGCGCCGAGCGGCTGCTGGAGGGCCGGGGCATGCCGCTGCTCTTCCGCGGCGCCGCGCGGCCGATCCTGCGCTGGCTGGCGTCGCTGCCGGCCGCGGTGCTGGATGCCCGGCCGTCGCTGTGGGTGACCTATGCCTCGGCGCTTGCTGTTCATCAGCCAGGTGGTCGGCGTGGAGGAGAAGCTGCAAGCGGCGGAGGCCGCGCTGCGGGACGTCGAGCCGGACGACAAGATTCGTGACCTGATCGGCCATATCGCCTCCATCCGGGCCACCGTGGCGGTGACCCAGCACGATGCAGAAGCCATTATCGCCCAGTCGCAGCGCGCCCTGGCCTATTTGCACCCCGACAACCTGCCCGTGCGCACTGCCGCCACCTGGGCCCTGGCCTATGCGCACCAACTCCAGGGCGACCGCGCCGCGGCCGGCCGGGCCTATGCCGAAGCGCTGGCGGCCAGCGAGGCCATGGGGCATTTCATCATTACGCTGATGTCGACCCTGGGCCTGGGCGATTTGCAGGAGACAGACAACCAGCTTGCCGCGGCAGCGCAGACCTACCGCCGCGCCTTGCAGTTGGCAGGGGATCCGCCGCGGCCGGTGGCCTGTGACGCGCACCTGGGCCTGGCCCGCATCAGCTACGAGTGGAATGACCTGGACGCCGCGCGAGCAGCACGGGCAGCAAGGCCTGCACCTGGCGCGGCAGATCGAGTACACGGACCGGTTCGTGGCCTGCGAGCTGTTCCTGGCCCGCCTGAAGCTGGCCCAGGGAGATACGGCGGGCGCGGCCGCCCTGCTGGCCGCGGCTGAGCAGGCGGCGCGCCAGCAGAACTTCGTCCGGCAGATGCCCGAGATCGCCGCCCTGCACGTGCTTGTGTCCCTCCGCCAGCGCGATCTGGCGGCCGCAGCGCAAGCGGCGCAAGCCCACGACCTGCCCCTCAGCCAGGCTCGAGTTTACCTCGCCCAGGGCGACACAGCCGCCGCGCTGGCGGCGCTGGCAGCGTATCGCCAGCAGGCCGAGGTAAAGGGCTGGGCCGACGAACGGCTCAAGGCGATGATCTTGCAGGCGCTGGCCCTACCAGGCGCATGGGGAGCGCGACAGGGCCGTGGACCTGTTGGCTGAGGCGCTGGCCCTGGCCCAGCCCGGCGGCTTCGTGCGCGCCTTCGTGGACGAGGGACCGCCGATGGCGCAGTTGTTGGCCCGGGCGGCCGCCCGCGGCGTCATGCCGGAATACACTGCCCGGCTGCTGGCTGCCTTTGCTGCCGAACAGCCTCAGCCTGCCAGCAGCGCTGATCATCTCGCCTCCACGCCTGGCCTGCCGCTGATCGAGCCGCTGAGCGAGCGCGAGCTGGAAGTGCTGCGGCTGATCGCCCAGGGGCTCTCGAACCAAGAGATCGGAGAGCGGCTATTCCTGGCGCTGGACTCGGTTAAAGGGCACAACCGGCGGATCTTCGACAAGCTGCAGGTGCAGCGGCGCACCGAAGCGGTCGCCCGCGCCCGCGAGCTGGGCTTGCTGTAGGCGAGTTGGCACCCTGATCCACCAAAACAACACCTACGACTCACACCAAAGTGTCTATACAGCGGGGCTGCGATCTGGCATACTAGGGGTGCAGTGAACAAACGGCAGCGGCGATGCCGCCTCGCCGCACCAGGTCAAGCCCATGTCCAAGCACCACGACACCGCAACCCCTGCCGATCAAGCGCCGCTCTATGAGATCAGGCTCAAGGGCCACCTTGGGCGAGAGTGGACAGACTGGTTTGGCGGCATGGCCGTGGCCCTGACCGAGGACGGCGACACGCTGCTCACCGGCCCGGTGACGGACCAGGCGGCGCTGTTTGGCTTGCTGAGAAAGGTGCGCGATCTGGGCTTGCCGCTGGTCTCGATCAACGAAATGCGGCACGAACCGTCGAAGACAACAGGAGAGGAACCATGATGACCCCCCAAGAGCCACAGAAACCAACGGTGAAGATCTCAGGCGGCGGCGACGCCGTCTACGGCATTGGCGTGATCGGCGTGTGGGTCTACTACCTCAAGCGCGCCACGACCAACCAGGAGCGCGCCCTGGGCCTGGCCAAGGGCCTGGTGTGGCCGGCGTTCCTGGTCTACGCGCTGCTGGTGTTCCTGGAAAAGAAGTAACCCAAGGAGTTGACGATGAACACCTATCGAAGGACTGCGATCCTGGTCGGCGCGCTCTTTTTGACGGCCATGGCCGCGAGTTCTGGTGGGCGGCGGTCTGGTGGAGTCCGCCATCTCTGCGCCGCATTATCTGGCCGCGGTGGCCGCAAACGAAACGCAACTGATTGCCGGCTTGCTCCTGGAGCTGGTGAACGCCGTCGCTGTTCTCGGCATTGGCATCCTGATGGTTCCGATCCTGGGATCGTACAACGAAACCATGGCGGCTGGCTACCTGGGCTTCAGGGTTGTCGAGGCCGTGTTCTGCAGCGCGATTGTCATTGGACCGTTGGCGCTCCTGATCCTGAGCCAGAACCCTGCGCAAGCCGCTGCCTTGGGCGCTGATGCCATCGACGCCGTGGGTGCGTTGGCCTTGGCGCAGCGCGCCAGCATCGTCGAGCTGCTGATCCCGCTCTTCTTCTGTCTGGGCGCCGCGGTGCTCTACACGGCGCTGTATCAGGCACGACTCTTGCCGCGATTCATCTCACTCTGGGGTCTCCTGGCGACGGCGCTGGTCTTGACGCTCAATCTCGTGTCGCTGTTCGTGGAGTTCGACCTGAGTGTGGCGATGATCTTCGCGCTGCCGATGATCCTGAACGAGATCGTCATGGGGATCTGGCTGATCGTCAAAGGCTTCAATGCCACGGCACTTCGTCGCCTGCCACTACCTTCTCGTAGCGCCGGAAGAGAGGTACCTGGCCGCCAAATTCGGCATCGAGTACGTCCATATGCAGCCCAGTCCGCCGGTGGCTTGGCCGCGTGCGACACTGATGAAGGAATCAAGATATGAAAGCGATAGTACAAAACGGTAAGGTGGTCATCACAGTGGCCGCGCCTGCGACAAGTTCCTGATCGTCGTTGGGCTGGGGTTCAACATGCTGACCATGTGGTATGCCTGGAAGTAGGCCCAAAGGAGTGAACGATGAAGGCAGTTGTCTATACAAAATACGGTCCGCCGGAAGTCCT
Organism: uncultured delta proteobacterium; assembly: GCA_963700085.1. Taxonomy (GTDB): domain Bacteria; phylum Myxococcota; class Myxococcia; order Myxococcales; family Anaeromyxobacteraceae; genus CAIOAK01. Next base: position 32,399 of record CAVOWI010000010.1, on the reverse strand, counting down.
GCACCTTACGGAAATCGCAAAACCAGTTCCCAAGGACAATGAAGTCCTGATCAAGGTCCACGCGACGACTGTGACCGTCGGCGACACGCGCATGCGCAGCTTCACCGTCCCGCGCGGCCTATGGCTGCCGTCGCGCATCTACCTGGGCATCCGCAAGCCCAAACGGCCGGTCCTGGGCATGGAGCTGGCCGGCGAGATCGAGGCCGTAGGCCAGCAGGTCACCCGCTTCAAGGTGGGCGATGCGGTGTTCGCCTCGACCTTCGAGGTGGGTTTCGGCGGCCATGCCGAGTACAAATGCCTGCCCGAGGATGGGCTTGCTGGCCATCAAGCCGGCCAATCTCACCTTCGGGGAAGCCGCCGCGGCCGTGGGCGGCGGTATGACCGCCTTGCGCTGCCTCGAGCAAGGCCGCATCCAGCCCGGCCAGACCGTGCTGATCTACGGCGCGTCCGGGGCCGTGGGCACCAACGCGGTGCAGATCGCCAGCCGTCACTTGGGCGCAGAGGTGACCGGCGTGTGCAGCACGGCGAACCTGGACCTGGTGCGCTCGCTGGGCGCCGTCAGGGTCATCGATTACACCCGGGACGACTTCACCAGCGACGGCCCGATCTACGACGTGGTGTTCGACGCGGTGGCCAAGGTCGCCCCATCCCACGCCAGGAAAGCGCTCAAGACAACCGGCGTCTATCTCAACGCGCACAAACACAGCGACGCGCCAGCCAAGGTCAGAAGCGCAGCGCTGCTGGCGGTCAAGGAGCTGATCGAGGCAGGCAAGCTGAAACCGGTGATCGACCGGGTCTACCCCCTGGAGCAGATCGTCGAGGCGCACCGCTATGTCGATCAAGGGCACAAGCGGGGCAACGTCGTCATCACAGTAGGACAGATCGACCCTGAGAATCAGGAGAAGCCATCATGAACAATGCAACGCCCAACATCTCATCGCTGACAACCGTGCGCCGGTTTCTGAAAGTCGGGACCTGATCCGAAGCCGTCATGAGCGTCGTCGACAACTCGTTCAATCACCCGTTGGCGCTGGAGGAGCATGCCACCATGCCGTTGGCAGGGGGTATGGAGCAGATGGGTTACCAGTGTGGCCAGCTCTGGGGTGCGGCGCTGGCCGCGGGGGCGGAGGCGTATCGGCTGTTCGGGCCAGGACCGAGCGCCGAGGCTGCGGCCGTCATCGCCGTCCAGCGGCTGGTGGATTCCTTCCAGACCAGCTATAAGAGCATCAACTGCTTCGAGGTGATCGAGCTGGACTGGAAGAACGCCCAGGGCAAGCAGGTTCTGAAGTTCTTCCTGAAGGGCGGGCCTATCCGCTGTTTCGCCATGACTGCCGGCTTTGCGCGGCGACACGCCGTGAGATCGACGTGAGCTTTGCGGACGATGCGCTCGAAGCGCCGGAGCCTCCGGTCAGTTGTGCAGCCCTGCTGGCACGGAAGATGGGCGCGGACGACATGCACGCGGCCATGGCGGCCGGGCTGGCGGGCGGCATTGGCTTGAGCGGCGGCGCGTGCGGCGCGCTGGGCGCCGCGATCTGGCTGATCGAGATGGCTCGCGTGACAGAAGGAGGCGGAAACGTCGAGTTCAATAGCCCCGAAGCCACCGAGGCGATCGATCGCTTCGTGCAAAGCACCGATGGCGAATTCGAGTGCGCCAAGATCGCCGGCAGGAAGTTCGTGGATGTCCAGGACCATGCCAGTTATCTGTGCGCGGGAGGCTGTGCGAAGATCATCGAGGCGTTGGCGCAGTCCTAACTGCGTTCCCGGATTCCCATTTCACGATACGGGGCACGGCAAGGCTGTTGCCAGAACTGAAGCAACATGGTACAATCCAGTCAGCCACATCCTGTCAGTTAGCGTGCGTGAAAGGGATCTGCCATGAGTGAGTTGTTCTTGTCGATTAGCATCGAGCCGTTGGAAGAAGGCGGCTATTTGGCGACCAGTGATGATCTGCAGGGTCTAATCGCCCAGGGCCGCACTATGGCTGAGACCTTGGAAATTGCCCAAGACGTAGCGCGCAAGTTGATCGAGTCCTATCTCGAACATGGCGATCCGTTGCCCACGAAAATCGCCGCCATGCTGCACCAACCGCAACGGCGGACCAAGATCAGGATACCCGTGGGCGTCGCCCCGGAGGCGCTCGGAGCATGAGCCGGCTGCCCACACTCACCTATCGCGAAGTAATTGCCCGACTGCGCCGGGCTGGGTTTGTGTTTGATCGCCAGGCGAAGGGGAGCCATGAAATCTGGTACAACCCAGACACGCATCGACGCACCACTGTGCCGAATCATCCGGGGACTATCGCTCGAGGAACGCTGCGCGCCATCATCCGCGAAGCTGGACTGTCGATAGACGAGTTCATTAGAGTAGACGAGTTAAGCGGGTGAGCTAAACGACGAATACCAGGTTAACCGCCCCCCGCTGTGATCAGGGCGTGACCTCCTTGCGCCAATCTGACAAATGGGATCAGCCTCAGCATACTTCAACACCTGGATTGCGACAAGATGATCGCGTCTGGTACAATACCCGTATCGACAAAACCTGCATCGCCGCCATCGCCAGTCCAAACCGGCAGGAGGAACCATGCCAGCCGTACCATCTGCGACACCGGCTCTCACTACCACCGAACTTGACCTTGGGGGCGCATTCAGCGCGAAAGAGCGGCGCCCGCCTCAGGAACAATCCCTGTCCGAGACGAAAGACGCAGACATTCGCTGTGTGCTCATCGTCGGCGCAGGCACCATGGGGCAACAGATTGGCCTGCAGTGCGCGATGCACGGCCATGAGGTCATCGTCTACGACATCGCGCTGGACGCGTTGGAGGCCGCTCGCGCTCAGATCAACGCCTATGCCGCGCAGCTGGTCGATCACATGCGCCTGACCGCGAGCGGATCAAACGCTGCCTTGGCTCGCATTCGCTATACAGCCAACCCGGCGGATGCAGACAGGGCAGACCTGGTCAGTGAATCCGTTCCCGAGGATCCAGCCTTGAAGGCGAAAGTTTTCGCCCAGTTGAATCAGATCTGTCCCCCCCACACGATCTTCACGACGAATAGCTCGTCTCTCGTCCCCTCCATGTTTGCCGCCGCGACCGGCCGCCCGGCCCAGTTTGTGGCGCTGCACTTTCACAGCCTCGTGTGGGACTCGAATGTGGTGGACATCATGCCGCATCCCGGCACCGCGCCGGAAACCGTCGAAGCGATCGAGGCCTTCGCCAGACGAATTGGGCAGATACCGATCGTGCTCCGGAAGGAGAACCACGGCTACGTCTTCAACGCCATGTTCAACGAGCTGAACACGGCGGCCGTGAGCCTGGCTGCCAACGGCGTCGCCTCGCCGGAGGACGTCGATCGCGCCTGGATGGGCGTGATGAAGATGCCGCTCGGCCCCTTTGGCTGGCTGGATGGCATCGGCCTGAAGACCGTCTGGGACATCACCCAATACTGGGCCGCGGCGACGGGCGACGCGCAGCTCCAGGCCAACGCCGACTTCCTGAAGCAATACATCGATAGGAACTGGCTGGGCGTCAAAACGGGTAAAGGATTTTACAGGTATCCCGATCCAGCCTACGCGCGCCCCGGCTTTTTGACCGGCGAGGCATAACGCTGGCGCTGAGTTGACCTCTGGGATGAACAACCGACACCACGTGCAGTGACAGAAAACCGATCCATGCCTGACACAACCCCTCCCAACCAGCATGCCTTCTACGAACAGGTGTGGAGTTTGGTCCGCCAGGTGCCGAGCGGCAAGGTGGTTAGCTACGGCCAGGTTGCCCAGATGCTTTCTCCGCCCGAGGAAATGGACCTCGACACCTACCAGGCGCTCAGTCCGCGTTGGGTAGGCAGCGCGATGGCGGCCTGTCCCGATGATGTGCCGTGGCAGCGCGTCATCAATGCGCAGGGGAAGATCAGCGACCGGCCCGGCGCACAGCGACAACGCCTACTGCTGGAGCAAGAGGGGATCGTGTTTGTCAAAGACAAGGTGAACCTGAAGGTGTACCAATGGCGCGGCCCGGGTTGGGAGGATGAGCCATGGCAGGCTGAACTGGGCATCGTGGTGGAATAACGGTGTCATTGATAGGGCTATAAAAGAAGCTGCGCCACACTTGCGCCTGCGCTGCAAGTGCAGGTGTCGGTCTGGCCGCCATAGACGATCAGGTTGTCGGGGTTGAAGGCAACCTCGGGGTCCAGGTTGTTCTGCAGCATTGCGGTAGGCGGCCTCGGCGAGAATCTCTCATCGGTGTTGCAGGCCATCTACGAAGACGAAGAACGCCGTGCCGCAATGGTCGAATGGGTGCGCGAGTTGACGCCAATGGATGTGGCGGACTTCGCCTTTCCGACTGATCAGACTGGCCGTGTGTTGGTGACACTGCGAGAAGAGGATGGGCGCGAAGTCACAGCCTACAGCGCTTCTGACGGCACACTGCGTTTCCTGGCAGTACTGGCTGCCTTGTTAGGACCAGAACCAGCACAGCTCTATTTCTTCGAGGAATTGGAGAACGGGCTGCACCCGGCTAGGCTTCACCTGCTAATCGACCTGATCGAGAGACGGGTTGCCCGAGGTGACATGCAGATTGTGGCCACGACGCACTCGCCCCAGCTTCTGCGATTGCTCAACCCCACCAGCCGCGCCAACGCTGCGCTGATCTACCGGTTGGCCGACCAAACCGACGCCCAAATCCAACGACTGGGTGCGCTGCCCGACGAAGCGCTGCGCGTCATCGAACAAAAGGACGTCGGCGGCCTGTTGGCTTCGGGCTGGTTCGAGAACATCGCATCCTTCATGGTCAACGGGGAGCACTGATATGAACGTGCTGGTGATTCCAGAAGATTTCCGCAAGGATCAATATATGCTAGCCAAGGAAGCCGCTCAGCGCTACGGCAGGATGCGCCAACTCTGTCCCGAAGATGTTGGAGCGCTGGAAGAGCGGATTCGTGAGCAGTTGGCCTGGAAGTCTGCTGCATCCTGAGAATGCCCATCATGAACGTCGCACAGTGACGTGGAACCCTTGCGATCAAGCAGGGACATCCCACTGGCATGCTTTCTTTCCGATACGACGTGTCACTGAAAGGCACACATCGGGTGTTGGTCACCATGAAATGAACTCAACCGTTATCTTGATCGGCCCGCTCGGTGCGGGCAAGACCACCGTGGGACTTTTGTTAGCTGAAAGACTGGGGCTGCCCTATTGTTCTGTAGACAGGGTTCGTTGGGCATACTACCAGGAAGTTGGCTACGATGATGCCTTAGCCTCGCGGATTGCCGCATCCGATCAGGGCATCCAAGGCGTAATGCGCTATAGCAAACCGTTTGAAGCCCGGATGGTGGAGTTGGTCCTGGCCGACCATCACGGCATCATCGATTTCGGAGCCAGCAACTCGGTCTATGATGATGAGGAACAACTGGCTCGGGTTGAACGGGCTCTGGCGCCCTATCCCAATGTCGTCTTGCTTCTGCCATCGCCGGATATGGATGAGTTGGCGGAGATCTTGAGGAACCGATTGACACAGAAGTTAACCAACGAGGGAAGGGAGTTTACCGATGTGTTGTTCGAATTGAACGAAACCTTTGTTAAACATAGTGCGAACCGTCGTTTGGCCAAACTGGTGATCTACACGAAGAACAAAACGCCTGAAGCGATCTGTGATGAGCTTGTCCAGAAACTAGGGAGTACCTTATAATTGATCCATGCCAGCGTCGATTCTTGCCACGAAGTTGTACATCCCGCCACTTCGGCCCCAGGCGGTCCACCGCCCGCACTTGATCGCGCGGCTGAACGCCGAGCTGCGCCAGGAGCACGGGTTTGGTCGCAAGTTGACCCTTATCTCCGCCGCCGCCGGCTTCGGCAAGACCACCCTGGTCAGTGAATGGGTGGCCAGCTGCCGGCTGCCGGCCGCCTGGCTGTCGCTGGACGAAGGGGACAGCGACCCCACCCGTTTCCTGGCCTATCTGATCGCCGCGCTGCAGACGGTCGCTCCGTCCGTGGGACAGGGCGCGCTGGCCGCGCTGCAGGCCCCGCAGCCGCCGCCACCCGAGGCGATCCTGACGGCCGTGCTCAACGACCTCGCGGCTCTGCCCGATCGCCTGATCCTGGTGCTGGACGACTACCACGCCGTCGACGCTCCGGCGGTCGACCAGGCCCTGGCCTTTCTGCTGCAAAACCTGCCGCCCGCCTTGCACCTGGTCATCGCCACGCGCGAGGACCCGCCGCTGCCCCTGGCCCGCCTGCGCGCCCGCGGCCAGCTGACCGAGCTGCGCGCCGCCGACCTGCGCTTCACCCCGGACGAGGCGGCCGAGTTCCTCAACCAGGTGATGGGGCTGAGCCTTTCCCCCGCCGAGATGGCCGCGCTGGAAGCCCGCACCGAGGGCTGGATTGCCGGTCTGCACCTGGCGGCCCTTTCCATGCAGGGGCGCACCGACACCGCCGCCTTCGTCGAGACCTTCAGCGGCAGCCACCGCTTCGTGCTGGACTACCTGGTGGCGGAGGTCTTGCAGCGCCAGCCGGCCGGCGTGCAGGATTTCCTGCTGCGCACTGCGATCCTCGACCGCCTGTGCGGGCCGTTGTGCGACGCCGTGACTGCAGAACGCCTCAGCGTCTGGGCAGGACACCCTGGCCTACCTCGAACGCGCCAACCTCTTTCTCGTCCCGCTGGACAACGAACGGCGCTGGTACCGGTATCACCATCTCTTTGGCGAGCTGCTGCGCCAGCGGCTGCACCAGCACCTGCCGGCTGGCGCCATCGCCGGCCTGCACATCCGGGCCAGCGTCTGGTACGAAGCCAACGACCTGGAGCTGGAAGCCTTCCAGCACGCCGCCGCAGCCCATGACATCGACCGCGCCGAGCGGCTGCTGGAGGGCCGGGGCATGCCGCTGCTCTTCCGCGGCGCCGCGCGGCCGATCCTGCGCTGGCTGGCGTCGCTGCCGGCCGCGGTGCTGGATGCGCACCCCGCCGCTGTGGGTGACCTATGCCTCGGCGCTGCTGTTCATCCAGCAGGTGGCCGGCGTGGAGGAGAAGCTGCAAGCGGCCGAGGCCGCGCTGCGGGACGTCCAGCCGGACGACAAGATTCGTGACCTGATCGGCCATATCGCCTCCATTCGGGCCACCGTGGCCGTGACCCAGCACGATGCAGAAGCCATTATCGCCCAGTCGCAGCGCGCCCTGGCCTATTTGCACCCCGACAACCTGCCCGTGCGCACTGCCGCCACCTGGGCCCTGGCCTATGCGCACCAACTCCAGGGCGACCGCGCCGCGGCCGGCCGGGCCTATGCCGAAGCGCTGGCGGCCAGCGAGACCATGGGGCATTTCATCATCACGCTGATGTCGACCCTGGGCCTGGGCAATTTGCAGGAGACAGACAACCAGCTTGCCGCGGCAGCGGAGACCTACCGCCGCGCCTTGCAGTTGGCAGGGGATCCACCGCTGCCGGTGGCCTGCGACGCGCACCTGGGCCTGGCCCGCATCAGCTACGAGTGGAATGACCTGGACGCCGCGCAGCAGCATGGGCAGCAAAGCCTGCACCTGGCGCGGCAGATCGAGCACACGGACCGGTTCGTGGCCTGCGAGCTGTTCCTGGCCCGCCTGAAGCTGGCCCAGGGAGATACGGCGGGCGCGGCCGCGCTGCTGGCCGCGGCTGAGCAGGCGGCGCGCCAGCAGAGCTTCGTCCGGCAGATGCCTGAGATCGCCGCCCTGCACGTGCTTGTCTCCCTCCGCCAGCGCGATCTGGCGGCCGCAGCGCAAGCGGCGCAGGCCCACGACCTGCCCCTCAGCCAGGCTCGAGTTTACCTCGCCCAGGGCGACACAGCCGCCGCGCTGGCCGCGCTGGCAGCGCATCGCCAGCAGGCCGAGGTAAAGGGGTGGGCCGACGAACGGCTCAAGGCGATGATCTTGCAGTCGCTGGCCTACCAGGCGCATGGGGAGCGCGACAGGGCCGTGGACCTGTTGGCTGAGGCGCTGGCCCTGGCTCAGCCCGGCGGCTTCGTGCGCGCCTTCGTGGACGAGGGACCGCCGATGGCGCAGTTGTTGGCCCGGGCGGCCGCCCGCGGCGTCATGCCGGAATACACTGCCCGGCTGCTGGCTGCCTTTGCTGCCGAACAGCCTCAGCCTGCCAGCAGCGCTGATCATCTCGCCTCCACGCCTGGCCTGCCGCTGATCGAGCCGCTGAGCGAGCGCGAGCTGGAAGTGCTGCGGCTCATCGCCCAGGGGCTCTCGAACCAAGAGATCGGGGAGCGGCTGTTCCTGGCGCTGGACACGGTCAAAGGGCACAACCGGCGGATCTTCGACAAGCTGCAAGTGCAGCGGCGCACCGAAGCGGTCGCCCGCGCCCGCGAGCTGGGCTTGCTGTAGATCTGGCAGATCCACCAAAACAACACCTCGACTGACACCAAAGTGTCTATGCAGTGGGGCTGCGATCTGGCATAATAGGGGTGCAGTGAACAAACGGCAGCGGCGATGCCGTCTCGCCGCACCAGGTCAAGCCCATGTCCAAGCACCACGACACCGCAACCCCTGCCGATCAAGCGCCGCTCTATGAGATCAGGCTCAAGGGCCACCTTGGGCGAGAGTGGACAGACTGGTTTGGCGGCATGGCCGTGGCCCTGACCGAGGACGGCGACACGCTGCTCACCGGCCCGGTGGCGGACCAGGCGGCGCTGTTTGGCTTGCTGAGAAAGGTGCGCGATCTGGGCTTGCCGCTGGTCTCGATCAACGAAATGCGGCACGAACCGTCGAAGACAACAGGAGAGGAACCATGATGACCCCCCAAGAGCCACAGAAACCAACGGTGAAGATCTCAGGCGGCGGCGACGCCGTCTACGGCATTGGCGTGATCGGCGCGTGGGTCTACTACCTCAAGCGCGCCACGACCAACCAGGAGCGCGCCCTGGGCCTGGCCAAGGGCCTCGTCTGGCCGGCGTTCCTGGTCTACGCGTTGCTGGTGTTCCTGGAAAAGAAGTAACCCAAGGAGTTGACGATGAACACCTATCGAAGGACCGCGATCCTGGTCGGCGCGCTCTTTTTGACGGCCATGGCCGCGAGTTCTGGTGGGCGGCGGTCTGGTGGAGTCCGCCATCTCTGCGCCGCATTATCTGGCCGCGGTGGCCGCAAACGAAACGCAACTGATTGCCGGCTTGCTCCTGGAGCTGGTGAACGCCGTCGCTGTTCTCGGCATTGGCATCCTGATGGTTCCGATCCTGGGATCGTACAACGAAACCATGGCGCGCGGCTACCTGGGCTTCAGGGTTGTCGAGGCCGTGTTCTGCAGCGCGATTGTCATTGGACCGTTGGCGCTCCTGATCCTGAGCCAGAACCCTGCGCAAGCCGCTGCCTTGGGCGCCGATGCCATCGACGCCGTGGGTGCGTTGGCCATGGCGCTGCGCGCCAGCATCGTCGAGCTGCTGATCCCGCTCTTCTTCTGTCTGGGCGCCGCGGTGCTCTACACGGCGCTGTACCAGACACGACTCTTGCCACGATTTATCTCACTCTGGGGTCTCCTGGCGACGGCGCTGGTCTTGACGCTCAATCTCGTGTCGCTGTTCGTGGAGTTCGACCTGAGTGTGGCGATGATCTTCGCGTTGCCGATCATCCTGAACGAGATCGTCATGGGGATCTGGCTGATCGTCAAAGGCTTCAATGCCACTGCAGTTGTCCCTCGGCCGGCCGGAGCCCAGATGCGCCAGGGCGCGGGAGGAACGCCTTGAAAGCAGCTATCTGCAAGCTCATCGCTATGTCGACCTGGGACACAAGAAGGGCAATGTCGTGATCACGGTTGCGCGCGCCGGTGAATGACAGACCGCATAGCCGCAACTTCACGCTGATACAAACCGTTCGGGGCAGGCCACGGCCTCGAACCACGTCAAGGATTGCACTCCGAATGTCGACAAATGCAGCCCACAAGCGTTGGTGGCAGATTTTCGAGGTGATCTTTGGTGTGCCTTTTCTTGCCGGCATCGGCCTGCAGCTCGCTGCGCCTGTCTCGCGCCCCGCGGGTTGTATGCATTCGTCATCGTCCTGGGAGGCGTTGTCCTCGTCGTTCTGGGCTTGACGTTCATCGTCCTGGCGCGCCGGGAGTTGGCGCGCCATGGCCAGCCGACCGACCCCGGACTGCCTACGAGCAAGCTCGTCACCACAGGCGTCTTCTCGGTCTCGAGGAATCCCCTCTACCTCGGCGGCGTTTGCCTTCTGGCAGGGATTGCGCTTGTGCTCAATCTCCCGTGGTCATTGGTTCTTCTCCTCCCGGCCTTCGTCGCCTGCCACTACCTTCTCGTAGCGCCGGAAGAGAGGTACCTGGCCGCCAAATTCGGCATCGAGTACGCCCAGTATGCAGCCTCAGTCCGCCGGTGGCTTGGCCGCGTGTGAGGCTGATGATGTAGCATTTGGCGATCATCCTGCTGCCCGCCCGGATAAACAAAAGCAAGCAGTAGGCGCAAAGACAGAACTGATCGAGAAGGAAGATAGCAACCCTATGAAAGCAATAGTGCAAAACGGTTATGGCTCCCCGGATGTCCTCGCACTCAAAGAAGTCGCCAAGCCGGCGATCACGGACGACCAGGTGCTGGTGCGCGTCCATGCCATATCCATCAACGCCGGCGACTACTTCTCCATGCGCGGCAGCCCCTGGCTTGTCCGGTTTTCGGTTGGATTTCCCAAGCCCAAGGACTACATCCTGGGCTGGGACATGGCCGGCCGCGTCGAGGCGATGGGCAGCGCGGTGACGCAGTTTCAGCCCGGCGACGCCGTGTTCGGCGCAGTCAGCCACGCCTTCGCCGAGTACGTCGTCGCAACCGCCAGCAAGCTGGCGCCGAAGCCGGCCAACCTGAGCTTCGAGCAGGCCGCGGCCGTGCCGACGGCTGGGCTGACGGCCCTGCAAGGGCTGCGCGATGCGGGCAAGGTGCAGCCGGGGCAGAAGGTGTTGATCAACGGCGCGGCCGGCGGCGTGGGCACCTTCGCCGTGCAGATCGGCAAGGCGCTGGGCGCGCAGGTGACCGGCGTGTGCAGCACGCGCAACGTGGAGATGGTGCGCGCCATCGGCGCGGACCACGTGGTCGACTACACCAAGGAGGACTTCACCCGCAGCGGGCAGCGCTACGACCTGATCCTCGACAACGTGGGCAACCGTGCCTTCTCCGATATGCGGCGCGTGTTGACGCCCCAGGGCCGCATCATCCCCAACAGCGGCCACGGCGGCATGAGCTACGTCATCAAGGCCTTTCTGCTGGCGCCGTTCATGCGCCAGCAGGACAAGCCGCTCTTCGCCACAGTCAACGGCCAGGACATGGTCGCCTTGAAGGAGCTGATCGAAGCCGGCAAGGTCACGCCGGTGATCGACCGCACCTATCCCTTCGAAGAGATCCCGGCCGCGCTGGGCTATGCCGCCGAGGGTCACGCGCGCGGCAAGGTGGTCATCACCGTGGCATAGCAGCGCCAAGGAGGAACAGAATGGCAACCGTTTCGATCAACTTCCCGGGTGGTGAACTCTCCACCTATGTGGCTACCCCTGACGGTGCAGGACCCTGGCCCGGCGTGTGCGTGATCCACGATGCGCTGGGGATGAGCCAGGATCTGCGCAATCAGGCCGACTGGTTGGCCGGTGAAGGGTATCTCGCGGCCGCGCCCGATTTGTTCGATGGCGGCAGCTTTCTCGGCTGTTTGCGCACCATTATGCGCGACTTCAGCCGTGGCGAGGGCCCGCTTTTTGACCGCGTCGAAGCGGCCCGCCAGTGGCTGATACACCATGAGAACTCCACGGGCAAGGTTGGGGTGATCGGCTTCTGCTTTGGCGGGGGCTTCGCGCTGTTGCTTGCCCCGCGCGGCGAATTCTCGGCCGCCAGCGTCAACTACGGCGCCCTGCCCAAGAACGCCGACGAGTTTCTGAAGCAGGCCTGTCCCATCGTGGCCAGCTACGGCGCCAAAGATCGCACGTTGAAGGGCGCAGCCGCGCGGCTGGAGGGCATCCTGACCGCCGCCGGCATAGACCACGATGTCAAGGAATATCCGGAGGCGGATCACGCCTTCATGAATGACCACTCGGCAGACAAGGCTACCGTTTCTGATCCACGTGATCTCGTTCCTGTTCGGCGGCGGAGAATTCAACCCGTCGGCCGCGCAAGATTCTCGCCGGCGGATCATCGCCTTTTTTGACAGGCACCTGAAAGCGCGCGAAACCGCCGGCTGAGATGCGCAACCATGCGCAGGCAAAGGAGATGAATGCATGAAAGCGGTTGTCTACACCCACTATGGGCCGCCCGAGGTCTTGCGTATCGCCGAAATAGCGAAACCCGTTCCCAAGGACAACGAAGTCCTGATCAAGGTTCACGCGACCACCGTGACCGTCGGCGACACGCGGATGCGCAGCTTCACCGTTCCGCGCGGCCAATGGCTGCCGGCGCGCATCTACCTGGGCATCCGCAAGCCCAAACGGCCGATCCTGGGCATGGAGCTGGCCGGCGAGATCGAGGCCGTCGGCAAGGACGTCACCCGCTTCAAGGTGGGCGATGCGGTGTTCGCCTCGACCTTCGAGGTGGGCTTCGGCGGCCATGCCGAGTACAAATGCCTGCCCGAGGATGGGCTTGCTGGCCATCAAGCCGGCCAATCTCACCTTCGGGGAAGCCGCCGCGGCCGTGGGCGGCGGTATGACCGCCTTGCGCTGCCTCGAGCAAGGCCGCATCCAGCCCGGCCAGACCGTGCTGATCTACGGCGCGTCCGGGGCCGTGGGCACCAACGCGGTGCAGATCGCCAGCCGTCACTTGGGCGCAGAGGTGACCGGCGTGTGCAGCACGGCGAACCTGGACCTGGTGCGCTCGCTGGGCGCCGTCAGGGTCATCGACTACACCCGGGACGATTTCACCCGCGACGGCCCGATCTACGACGTCGTATTCGACGCGGTGGCCAAGGTTGCCCCTTCCCACGCCAAGAAAGCGCTCAAGACAACCGGCGTCTATCTCAACGTGCACAAACACAGCGACGCGTCAGCCAAGGTCAGGAGCGCAGCGCTGCTGGCGGTCAAGGAACTGATCGAGGCAGGCAAGCTGAGGCCGGTGATCGATCGGGTCTATCCCCTGGAGCAGATCGTCGAGGCGCACCGCTATGTCGATCAAGGGCACAAGCGGGGCAATGTCGTCATCACAGTAGGCCAGACCGGCCTTACCACACAGGAGAAGCCATCTGAACAATGCAACGCCCAACATCTCATCGCTGACCACCGTGCGCCGGTTTCTGAAAGTCGGGACCTGATCAGAAGCCGTCATGAGCGTCGTCGACGACTCGTTCAATCACCCGTTGGCGCTGGAGGAGCATGCCACCATGCCGCTGGCCGGGGGCATGGAGCAGATGGGTTTCCAGTGCGGCCAGCTCTGGGGTGCGGCGCTGGCCGCAGGTGCGGAGGCGTATCGGCTGTTCGGGCCGGGACCGCGCGCCGAGGCTGCGGCCGTCATCGCCGTCCAGCGGCTGGTGGATTCCTTCCAGACCAGCTACAAGAGCATCAACTGCTCCGAAGTCATCGAGCTGGACTGGAAGAACGCCCAGGGGAAGCAGGTTCTGAAGTTCTTCCTGAAGGGCGGGCCCATCCGCTGTTTCGCCATGACTGCCGGCTATGCGCGGGCGACACGCCGTGAGATCGACGTAAGCTTTTCGGACGATGAGCTCGAAGCGCCGGAGCCTCCGGTCAGTTGTGCAGCCCTGCTGGCGCGCAAGATGGGCGCGGACGACATGCACGCGGTCATGGCGGCCGGGCTGGCAGGCGGCATTGGCCTGAGCGGCGGCGCGTGCGGCGCGCTGGGCGCCGCGATCTGGCTGATCGAAATGGCTCGCGTGACGGAAGGAAGCGGCAACGTCGAGTTCAACAGCCCCGAAGCCACCGAGGCGATCGATCGCTTCGTGCAGAGCACCGATTGTGAATTCGAGTGCGCCAAGATCGCCGGCAGGAAGTTCGTGGATGTCCACGACCATGCCAGTTATCTGTGCGCGGGAGGCTGCGCGAAGATCATCGAGGCGTTGGCGCAGTCCTAACTGCGTTCCCGGATTCCCATTTCACGATACGAGGCACGGCAGCCGTGGAATTCGTCGTCGAGGCGCCTGAGCATGCCGCGGCAGGATAGGACGGCATGACATCCAGGATGATAGCGCCATGAGCCAGCGCGGCCTCGCTGATCTCGTCGTTGGCCAGGCGGGTTAAGCTCCCCCTGCTGGTATCAGAGCATGATCTCCATGTGCCACCTGGGTTGCGACAAGACGATCACGTCTGGTACAATATTCGCTATCGACCAAACCAGCATTGCCGCCATCGCCAGTCCAAACCGGCAGGAGGAACCATGCCATCCGCACCAAATGCAGATATTCGCTGTGTGCTCATCGTAGGCGCCGGCACCATGGGGCAACAGATCGGCCTGCAGTGCGCCATGCACGGCTTTGAGGTGATCGTCTACGACATCGCGCCCGACGCGCTGGAGACCGCTCACGCTCAGATCAAAGCCTATGCCGCCCAACTGGTCGCGCAAATCCGCCTGCCCCCGGCTGACTCAACCGCTGCCCTGGCCCGCATTCGCTTTACAGCCAACCCGGCCGATGCTGCCCAGGCGGACCTGGTCAGCGAATTGGTTCCCGAAGATCCGGCGTTGAAGGCGAAAGTGTTCGCCCAGTTCAATCAGATCTGTCCCTCCCACACGATCTTCACGACGAATAGCTCGTCTCTCGTCCCCTCCATGTTTGCCGCCGCGACCGGCCGCCCGGCCCAGTTCGCGGCGCTGCACTTTCACAGCCTTGTGTGGGACTCAATGTGGTGGATATCATGCCGCATCCCGGCACCGCTCCGGAAACCGTGGCAGCGATCGAGGCCTTTGCCAGGCGCATCGGGCAGATCCCGATCGTGCTCTAGAAGGAGAACCACGGCTACGTCTTCAACGCCATGTTCAACGAGCTGAACACGGCGGCGGTGAGCGCTGGCTGCCAATGGCGTCGCCTCGCCGGAGGACGTCGATCGCGCCTGGATGGGCGTCATGAAAATGCCGCTCGGCCCCTTTGGCTGGCTGGATGGCATCGGCCTGAAGACTGTCTGGGACATCACCCAGTACTGGGGCGCGACGACGGGTGATGCGCAGCTCCAGGCCAATGCCGACTTCCTGAAGCAGTACGTGGACAAGAACTGGCTGGGCGTCAAGACAGGTCGGGGCTTCTACACCTATCCCGACCCAGCCTATGCCCGCCCTGGCTTTTTGACTGGCGAGCCATGACACTGGCGATCCATGGTTGTCTACGCCTTTACATGGCCGCCTCCAAAAACCGCACCTCCGGCACACCAACCACCCCCATCCGTTCCAGCGCTACCTGCCAACTGACTGACTCTGTAAACAGTCGCGCCTGCGCCAGATCGGTCCAACCTAAGATCACGATAATCTCATGTGGGTGTTCCACATCACGCAGCACCAATGCTTCACGGGTGGCTCCCCCCGCCTGTCGCGTAGAAAAATGAATGTCGAAGCCTTCTTTCCACTGCGCATAATCGCTGACAGCTTGCCGAACGTATAGATACATCATCATTCTGCGCCTGATTGGCCTGGGCCGCCAAGATCTCCGAGACCATGAATCTGATGCTTGTCGCCCAGCCGTTCCTGTGCGTTAGCCAGCCGCTTCAAAATACATGGCGTGCGGCGGATGAATGATGCCCGCTGCGTCCGTCAATGCCTGGTGCTCTGGAGTCTGAGTCGCCGCCCACATGCCCTCCATGTCATGCACATTCATGGCAATGGCCACATTGTTGCCCCCTTCAGGGATCGTGTAGAGCACGAGGTCCGTGGCGTAGGGGGCAAAAGCCTCCACGAACTTGGCGCGATAAGCCAACCACTGCCCGACGTCCTTGACAGCATGTGTAACTACCATTCTGGCCATGTTGAATCTCCTTGTGATTCGTTGTGAAACTAGAGTTCGTTGAAGACCACACCTAGAGAAGAAAGCCCTCCTTAGAAATGCTTGTTGTGCATCTAGAAGGGCTTTCTTAAGTTGTGACCTGTTTCTATCCGTCCGTACTGGCATTCGGCCCGATGACGACCAGAATGTTACAGGGTTCTGGTGTAGCCTGGTATGTCCTGCCCGACCCACGACAATACGATGTCATGTTTGCTGCCAGCGTATTGCTTTTCCCATTCCACTTTCGACCCTTTGTACCAGGCCAAAAACGAGTTCAAGGTGTTCTCATCCGCGAACTGCATATGAACCATGACTGAATTCGGATCATCTGAGTTGCGAGCCAGGCTGTAGGCCGACATCCCTTGCTCTTTGAACATCTGGGCCAGACCATCGGGATCAGGGTTCAGCCATGAATCGAAATTCTCCACTTGGAACTGAAAATACAAGCTAGCTGACATGGTGCATCTCCTTGTGATTGATTATAGTCGCCAACATCGATTGAGCCTACTATACCACAGCAACGTGACCAGATCGTTAGCGCTTTGGCGGCCGGCTCGATCAGTTCACTGCTTTCCTCGCTCTGGCGCCTGGAATGATGGTATACTAACCACAATGGATCTGCTAACGTTATCTTTCTTTGGTGTCTTCCAAGCGACTCTGGGCAGCAAGCCGTTGGAGAACTTCCGTTCGGCCAAGGTTCAGGGGCTGTTGATTTACCTGTCGCTGACACCCCGGCGCACCCACGCCCGCGACGTGCTGGCGACCTTGTTTTGGCCGGATGAACCAGAAACGGCGGCGAAGCTGAATCTGCGCCAGTCGCTTTTTCGACTGCGAACGGTGTTGGGAGATGGCGATTCCGATAACGATCGGCGCCTGCTGGTAACCCGTACCACGGTGCAATTCAACCCGGTTAGCAATTACAGCCTGGATGTGGCTGACTTTTTGGCGGCTTTGGCGGAGGGGGCGTTGGAAACGGCCGTTTCCCTATACCGCGGCGAACTGTTGACAGGCTTTAGCTGCGACAGCCTCCCCTTCGACGATTGGCTGCGGCAAACGCGGGAGCAGTACCATCGGCAGGCGTTAGAGGCTCTGAATCAGTTGACCGCCGGCAGCCTCAGCCAGGCCAATTTCCAAGCGGCAAGGCAATTTGCCCAACAACAGCTCGTCTTGGAACCGTGGCGCGAAGAAGCCCATCGCCAACTGATGCAGGCCCTGGCCTCGCTGGGTGAGCGCACGGCGGCGCTGGCGCAGTACGAAACCTGTCGCGCTACCCTGGCCGAGGAGTTGGGCGTAGACCCGTCCCCCGAAACCATCAACCTCGTCAAACGCATTCGTGAGGCGCACCTGGCGCAGTCAGCCCAGCAAACGGCCGACCCCACAGCGCGGCAGCGGCTGAAGATCCCCTTCGCCGGGCGCCAGGCAGAGTACGACACGCTGATCAAGGCGTATCAGCGGGCGAGACAGCATGGACTGCAACTGGTGACGGTGCAAGGCCAGGCGGGAATTGGCAAGACGCGCTTAACCGAACAATTCGCGACATGGGCGGCATCGCAGGGGGCTGATGTGCTCATCGGCCGCTCCTTTGCCACCAGCGCCGGCCTCTCCTACCAACCCATCACCCACCTGCTGCGCTTGCGGCTGGAACGGGAAAACGCCCCCGAAGACTTACTGGCCGATTTTTGGCTTTCCCAATTGACCCGTCTCCTGCCAGAGCTGCGTGAACGCTATCCCGACCTGCCTGAACCCACCCAGGAAGAAAACACGGCCCGGGAGCATTTATTCGAGGCGGTTACCCGACTGATACTGGCGTTGGCCGCACGGCAGCCGCTGCTGCTTTTTGTTGATGACTGGCACTGGGCGGACACCGCCTCGCTCGATCTGCTGCACTATGCCGCCGTGCGCTGTTCGGAAGTAAAGCTGCCGATTCTCATTGTCCTCACCCTGCGCCAGGAAGCGATCGGCGAGTCGCCTGAGTTGCAAAGTTGGCTGACAAAGCTGCGTCACGCGACAGATACCCTGGCGCTGCCGTTAAGAGAACTCAGCCAGCATGATACAGAGCAGCTCATTCGAATGCTGCTAGAGCCAGAAATTGATCACAGAAACACCCCATTGCCTCAATTCACTGAGTGGCTCTTTGCCGAAACGAATGGTCAGCCGCTCTTTCTGACGGAGACGCTCAAAGCGCTGATTGCAGATGGTCTGGTTCAACCCAATGCGACCCCAGCCCCTTCGGCGAGCTCAACCTCGTTGAGCCGCTCAGGGCAGGCCGCCTGGCGCATTGATTGGTCGAAGTTTGCTGAACGGGGGGCGAGCGGCCACTTCGGCAGGCTCAGTGCAGGCTCTGTTTTGCACGGGGTGCAGGAGATCATTCAAGGCTGGCTGGCTCGGATACCACCCCCAGCGAAGGAGTTGTTGACGGCCGTTTCCGTCCTGGCCCAACAAGCCACCTTTGATCACCTCTGCCGCGTCGCTGGGCTGGGGGAAACACAGGCCATCGAAGCCCTGGATGACCTGCTGGGCAAACAACTGTTGCAAGAAGCAGACAGCGCCTTGACCTTACCCCCTCACGACCCGGTTTACAGCTTCTCCCATCAAAAGGTGAGCGAGGTTGTCTATGCCGAGGCAGGCGCCGCCCGCCGGCGGCTGCTGCACCGGCGCGCCCTCGAGACATTGCGAACATCAGCGACGCCAGCCGCGGCTTTGGCTGATCATGCTCTCCGTGCGGGGCTGCTGGCCGAGACCATTCACCACAGCCTCATTGCCGGCAACGAAGCGATGGCGATCTTTGCCTTCCGCGTCGCCATTACCCACTATGAAACAGCGTGGCAACTGGCTGAACAGCAAGGATGGCCGGAGACAATCTCCGGCGCAGACAGGCAAACCCTCTACAGCACTCTGGGCCGCGCCTATGAGCTCACCGAAGCCTGGCCCGAGGCACAGAAGACTTACGAAGCCATGATTTCCTATGCCCAAACGCTGGGAGCCACCGCGATAGAATGTCTGGGGCTCAATCATCTGGCAACGGTTTACCTCAATGGCCTGGGCGACAGGCCTCAAGCCTTGCAAATCTTGGAACAAGCGCACCGGGTGGCCGAACAAAGCGGCGATAGGCGTGGGCTGGCCGAAACCGAATGGAATTTGTCAATGGCCGCTATTCAGGCGCAACATGCGAAACTGGCTCTCCACCATAGTGAACAGGCGTTAGCCATCGCTCACGAACTAGGACATCCGCACTTGTTGGCACGCTGCCTGACGTCAACTGCACAGGCTTACGCCTTCCTGCGCCAGTGGGACAAAGCACTACCCTATGTCCTGGAAACGCACCAGATGTATCTGGCTGCCGGTGATCTTGTGCTGGCGGCCAACAGCCAGCGCGGCATTGGCTTTTTGCAGATATTTTCGGGTCATCCTGCGGAAAGTTTAGACACCTTACAAGAAACTTTTGCCTTTAGTCAGCGAATTGAGAACCTGATAGGTGAGGCGGACAGTGCCTGGATACTGGCACGCGCCCATCTGGAAGCGGGGAACTATGGCGCGGCTATCAAGTTAGGCAGACAGGCTGTTGAGCAGACGCAGGCCTTGGGTCGTCCCTTAGTCCATTTACTGGCACGGTCGGCGTGGGGTATTGTTCAGCGCACGGTTATGGATTGGGAATCTGCCGAGAAGACATTATTGGCGCTTTTTGAGCAAACACCAGCAGAAGGCGTGATTGGCTGGACAGACCAGGCGCCCGAATTATGCGCTCTCTACGCGTCCGTTGGCGATTGGGAGCAAGCCTATGCGTATGCCAGACAGATTACCCACCCTATGCACGAAGATGAGCCATTGCTCCCCTTCAACCTGACTGGGTGGTATGAAACCGAAGCGCTGCTGCGCGGTGGGGACGGCGATCTGGCACGGGCAGGCGTTGCCCGTTTAAGTAAGGCGGTGGGTACTAACAGGCGCTATCGCCTGATCCTGCTGCGGTCGCAAGCGGTGCTGGCGCAGTGGGACGGCGATGTGGACCAAGCCATTACACACCTGCAAGCCGCCCTCGCCCTGGCGCAGGAAATGGGCCTGCCGGGGGAGGAGTGGCCGATCCGAGGCGAGTTGGGCAGATTGTATGGGGAACAAGGAGAGATAGCGCAGGCGCGGGAGGCGTATCGGCAAGCGGCCAAGATTATCCACCATTTGGCGGAGACGATTGATGAGGAGGCGTTGAGAATGGGGTTTTTGGCGGCTGAACCGGTAAGAGCTGTTCTGGAAATCAGTGAGATATCGGATGCTCACGTTTGAGTGTTGTCCAAAGAAGGAAACAGAATGACCCATTCGATTTTGGCGAAAACCTATACTTGGTGGCGCGGCGATGACCTCCCCCTGTTGCTCCCCCTGCCAGAATTTCGCTGTGCGCGCGTGGCGGATGTGCCGTTATTGGCTGATCTGCACAATGTGAACCTTGCGAAGATTGAGGCACGGTTAAACGATGCAAATACGGCGTATGTCGCCTATATCGAAGATGAGCCTGTCGGGTACGGTTGGAGTGGCGCCAAATCTGTGGGAGTGGCTGACATTTTTTGGCCGATAACACCGCCCGATCGTGGTCTATGGGATTTCTTCACACTGGAGGGGGCGCGTGGGCGCGGGATTTACCCCCGCCTGCTTCAAGCCATCCTTCGCTCGGAACAAAGTGAAGCGGAAAAGTTCTGGATTGGGCATCGTGCGGATAATGACGCCTCCCAACGCGGTATTGAAAAGGCGGGCTTCCAGTTGGTGAATTTCGTGGTGCTTACGCCGGAGCGGCAGCTGCGGCTGGCGCCGCGTGGAAACCGGGCACGTTCCCACGGCGATCCGCAAGGCAGGCATTTGGGTTTCGTTGAAGTAGCTGATGAGGAAATGACTGTTTTCGACTTCGGAGGTATGGCGGATAAAGACCTTAGATTGTCTTCATAAGGAAGACACAGCGTACCCGAATGCGTTATGCCGTGAAACACCGGAATAGCGCTATAATGGACGCGTGCCCACGCCCATCTTAGCCACCAAGGTATACAAGCCCCCAGCCCGGCCCAAGACTGTCGCGCGCCTGCGCCTGCTCGAGCAGTTGAACGCAGGATTGCCCGGTAAATTGACCCTGATCTCCGCCGCCGCCGGGTTTGGCAAGACTACGCTGGTCAGCGAATGGGCAGCCGCCTGCGGCCTGCCGGCCGCCTGGCTGTCGCTGGACGAAGGGGACAGCGACCCCACTCGTTTCCTGGCTTATCTGATCGCCGCGCTGCAGACGGTCGCGCCGTCCGTGGGACAGGGCGCGCTGGCCGCGCTGCAGGCCCCGCAGCCGCCGCCAGCCGAGGCGATCCTGACGGCCGTGCTCAACGACCTCGCGGCCCTGCCCGACCGCCTCCTCCTGGTGCTGGACGACTACCACGCCGTCGACGCTCCGGCGGTGGACCAGGCCCTGGCCTTTCTGCTGCAAAACCTGCCGCCCCATCTTCACCTGGTCATCGCCAGCCGCGAGGACCCGCCGCTGCCCCTGGCCCGCCTGCGCGCCCGCGGCCAGTTGACCGAGCTGCGCGCCGCCGACCTGCGCTTCACCCCGGACGAGGCGGCCGAGTTCCTCAACCAGGTGATGGGGCTGAACCTCTCCCCCGCCGAGATGGCCGCCCTGGAGGCCCGCACCGAGGGCTGGATTGCCGGCCTGCAACTGGCCGCGCTCTCCATGCAGGGGCGCACCGACACCGCCGCGTTCGTCCGCTCCTTCGCCGGCAGCCACCGCTTCGTGCTGGACTACCTGGTGGAAGAGGTGCTCCTGCGCCAGCCGGAACGCGTGCGCGCCTTCTTGCTCCAGACCTCGATCCTGGACCGGCTGAGCGGCCCGCTGTGCGACGCCGTCACCGGGCAGGAAGGCAGCGAAGCCGTGCTGGAGGAGCTGGAGCGGGGCAACCTGTTCATCGTGCCCCTCGACGACAGCCGCCAGTGGGTGCGCTATCACCACCTCTTCGCCGAGGTCTTGCAGGCGCGCTTGCTGCGGGAGCTGCCGGATCGCGCGCCGGTCCTGCATCGCCGGGCCAGCGAGTGGTACGAGCGCAACGCCCTGCCGGCCGCTGCCATCCGCCACGCGCTGGCCGCCGAGGATTTCGAGCGAGCCGCCGGCCTGATCGAGCTGCAAACGGGCATGATGCGCGGCTGGCAGCCAGGAGGCGCTCTGGAAGGGCTGGGTGCAGGCGCTGCCGGCCGAGCTGGTGCGCGCCCGGCCCGTGCTCAGCGTCTACTACGCCTTTGCGCTGCTGCCTGCCGAGCTGGACGCCGCCGAAGCGCGGCTGCAAGACGCCGAACGGTGGCTGCAGCCGGCGGCGGACCTTCGTGAGCGATCGCCAGCCCCGGCGGCTGAGGCCGATCCTGCCGCTGGGCGCGGCGCGCGTGGGCAAAGCCAGGGGATGGTCGTCGTCAACCAGGAGGAATTTCGCTCGCTGCCGGGAACGATCTCCATTGCCCGCGCCTACTGCGCCGGGGCGTTGGATGACCTGGCCGGCACGCTGCGCTATGCCCGGCAGGCGCTGGACCTGCTGCCCGCCGGCGACTGGTTCTGGCGCGGCGCGGCCGCCGCGCTGCTGGGGATCGCGACCTGGCGCAGCGGAGACCTGGAAGCGGCCCATCGCGCCGTCGCCGATGGCATGGCCAGCACGGGGATGGCCAGCGGCATCAGCGCGACCACCAGCTTCACGTTCTTGCTGGCCGACATCAGGCTGGCGCAAGGCCGGCTTCGCGATGCCATGCGCACGTGCCAGCAGGGATTGCGGCTTGTGGCGGAGCAGGGCGACCCTTTGACGCAGGGAACGGCCGATCTGCACGTGATCCTGAGCGAAGTGTACCTCGAACAAGACGATCTGGAAGCTGCTGCCCAGCACCTGCTGCGGAGCAAGGAACTGGGTGAGTCGCCACGCTGCAGGAAGCGCGGCATCGCTGGCATGTTGCCAAGGCGCGCCTCGAGGCGGCGCTGGGCAACCTGGAGCTGGCGCTGGACCTGCTCGATCAGGCCGAACGCCTGGCTGCCGGCGGCCCAACGCCCGAGTATCGTCCCATCGCGGCCTTGAAGGCGCGGGTGTGGATCAGGCAGGGCAACGTGGCGGCAGCCCTGGAGTGGGCGCCGCGAGCGGGGCCTGTCGCTCGACGACGAGCCCAGCTATGGCCGCGAGTTCGAGCACATCACGCTGGCCTGGGCGCACCTGGCCGGCCACACGACGGTTCCGGGGGCGCCTTCGGTGCGCGCGGTGATCGACTTCCTGGAGCGCCTCCTGGCCGCGGCGGAGGCGGGGGAAGGCCCGGCAACGCCAGCGAGATCCTGGCGCTGCAGGCGCTGGCGCACGAGATGCAGGGCGATCGGTCCCTGGCGCTGGCGTCGCTGGCGCGAGCCCTGGCCCTGGCCGAAGCGGAGGGCGCCATCCGCCTCTTCGTGGACCAGGGGCCGCCCATGGCGCGCTTGCTGGCTCAGGCTGCGGCCCGCGGCATGGCGCCGGACTACACCGCCCGCCTGCTGGCCGCCTTTGCCGCCGATGCACCGCAGCCGGCCGGCGGCGCGCATCCTCCCGCCTCGACGCCTGCCCAGCCGCTGATCGAGCCGCTGAGCGAGCGTGAGCTGGAAGTGCTGCAGCTCATCGCCGAGGGGCTGTCCAACCAGGCGATCGGGGAGCGGCTGTTCCTGGCGCTGGATACGGTCAAGGGGCACAACCGCCACATCTTCGACAAGCTGCAAGTGCAGCGGCGCACCGAAGCGGTCGCCCGCGCGCGCGAGCTGGGTCTGTTGTAGACCGGCAGATCCACCAAAACAACACCTCGTCTCACACTTTAGTGTCTTTGCAGTGGGGCTGCAATCTGGCATACTGGGGGTGCAGTGAACGAATGGCAGCGGCAATGCCGCCTCGCCGCACCAGGTCAAGCCCATGTCCCAGCACCACGACACCGCAACCCACCCAATCAAGCGCCGCTCTATCAGATCAGGCTCAAGGGCCACCTGGGGCATGAGTGGGCGGACTGGTTTGGCGGCATGGCCGTCGACCTGACCGAGGACGGCGACACGCTCCTGACCGGCCCGGTGGTGGACCAGGCGGCGCTGCACGGCATACTGAAGAAAGTGCGCGATTTGGGATTGCCCCTGCTGGCGGTTCAATGTGTCGCGGCGACCGACAAGGGCGCCCATCCAAGTCACCCCAAAAAGGAAAGCCAAGCATGAAAACCCTACAGAGATCTGGCGGCCTGGCCGCGCTCTACCTGGCAGTTGCCTACCTGGTGGGGCTTGTGTTGTTCATCGTCGTCCTGGACTACGCCAACATCACCGATGCGGCCCAGAAGGTGGCCCTGATCGTCGAGAAGCAGATGGTCTTCTTTGCGACCAACCTGTTGATGTACGTGTTCTTTGGCATCTTGCTGGTGATCCTGGCTCTGGCGTTGTATGATCGCCTGAAGCCCGCCGCGCCGGCGCTGATGCAGGTGGCTACCGTGGTCGGCATCATCTGGGCCGGCTCGCTGGTTGCCAGCGGCATGATCTCGAATGCCGGGCTTGTCCCCACGGCCGCGTTGTACGCCGTCGACCCAACGCAGGCGGCGCTGACCTGGCAGGGCGTCGAGATCGTGGCCGATGGCATCGGCAACGGGAATGGCGAAATCCTGGGCGGCGTGTGGATCCTGCTGGTCAGCCTGGCGGCGCTGCGCAGCGGCGCGCTGCCCAAGGGCCTCAATGTCCTGGGCCTGCTGACCGGCGTCGTGGGCATCATCTCCCTGCTCCCCGGCCTGACCGATCTGGTGGCGCTGTTTGGCCTCAGCCAGATGGTCTGGTATGCTGGGGTGGGGATCGTCCTGCTGCGCAGCAAGCCGGTCGCAGTCGACGCCGGACGCAAGACGGAGAACGTCGTCGTGACGGCGGCGTAGAGTTTCGACCCAAATGGAGAACAAGATGAAAGCAATCGTTCACAACCGCTACGGCTCGTCCGAAGTGCTCGAATACAAGGAAATCGACCTCCCGGTGTTGCAGGATGACGACGTGCTGCTGCGGGTTCACGCGGCCTCCGTCAACGCAGGCGACCTGTTCACCATGCGCGGCAGCCCCTGGCTGGCCCGCCTCTCCACCGGTCTTCCCAGGCCGAAGGACCACGTGCTGGGCTGGGACGCGGCCGGCGTGGTCGAAGCAGTCGGCAAGAACGTGACGCGCTTCCAGCCGGGCGATGCGGTGTACTGCGCGTGCAGCAGCTCGTTTGCCGACTACGCCCGCGCCAAGGAAAGCGTCGTCGCCCTGAAGCCGGCCAGCCTCAGCTTCGAGCAGGCTGCGGCCGTGCCGACGGCCGGGTTGGCGGCCCTGCAAGGGCTGCGCGATGTGGGCAAGGTGCAGCCAGGGCAGAAGGTGCTGATCAACGGCGCATCGGGCGGCGTGGGCACCTTCGCCGTGCAGATCGCCAAGGCGCTGGGCGCGGAGGTCACCGGCGTGTGCAGCACGCGCAACGTGGAGATGGTCCGCTCGCTGGGCGCAGATCACGTCGTCGACTACACCAAAGAGGACTTCACCCGCAGCGGCCAGCGCTACGATCTGATCCTGGACAACGCAGCCAGCCGCTCGTTCGGCGATCTCAGGCGTGCGCTGACCCCGCAGGGACTGATCCTGCCCAACAGCGGCCATGGCGGCATGAGCTATGTCATCAAGTCCTTCGCTTTGGCGCCGTTCATGCGCCAGCAGGGCAGCATGTTCGACGCCAAGCCGAACAGCGCCAACATGGAGGCTCTGACCGAGCTCATCGAAGCCGGCAAGGTCAAGCCCGTCATCGACCGGACCTATCCGCTGCGCGACGCGCGGCAGGCCTTTCGCTATCTCGAAGAGGAGCACGCGCGCGGCAAGGTCGTGCTCACCGTGGCATAGCAAAAGGACGGAGTAACAAACCATGATGAAAGCAATAGTCTACACTGAATTCGGACCGCCGGAAGTTCTCCACGTCGCCGACGTCCCGACGCCCACCCCGAAAGACAACGAAGTGCTGGTTCGCGTGCATGCGACGCCAGTAGCCTACGGGGATTTGCTGGCGCGCAACTTCAAGGATGTCTCTGGCCGCGAAGTTCAACATGCCGCTGCCGCTCTGCTCCCCATGCGCATGGACTTTGGTTTCGCCAAACCCAAGGTCACCATCCTGGGCAGCGAGTTCTCCGGCGAGATCGAGGCAGCCGGCAAGCAGGTCACGCGCTTCAAGGCAGGCGACCAGGTCTACGGCTATCTCGGCCAGCGCATGGGCGCCTATGCCGAGTACGTGTGCATGCCCGAAGAGGGCACGCTGGCCCTGAAGCCGGCCAACATGACGCATGACGAAGCCGCGGCCGTTCCATATGGAGCGATCATGGCGACGAGTCTCCTGCGGCGCGCCAACGTCCAGCCCGGCCAGAAGGTGCTGATCAACGGCGCGTCCGGCGGCATCGGCTCGGCCGCGGTCCAGCTTGCCAAGCACTACGGCGCAGAAGTCACCGGCGTCTGCGGCACGCCGCGATTGGAATACGTGAAAGCTCTGGGCGCGGATCACGTCGTCGACTACACCAAACAGGACTTCACCCAAAACGGCGAGACCTACGACCTGATCTTCGACGTCCTGGGCAAGAGCTCGTTTGCGCAGTGCAAGAACTCGCTCAAGCCCGACGGCATCTATCTGCTGGCCAGCTTCAAGACGAAAGCCCTGCTGCAGATGCTGCGAACCAAGATGTCGGGCAGCCTGCCTGGTCGGCAGACAGGCCAGAAGGTGATCTGTGCATTTGCCGACGAAAAGGCCGCGCATCTCGAGTTCGTCGGCAAGCTGGCCGAGTTGGGCGCTTACAAAACCGTCATCGACCGCTGCTTTCCTCTGGAGCAGGCCGCCCAAGCACACCGCTACGTCGAGTTGGGGGTCAAGAACAGGGGCGGTCGTCCTACTCGTCGAACACAGCCAACCCGGCTAGCAGATAGGAGGGAGAATTCGCTCAATTCGCGAAATTCGTGGCAGAATCGGGTTGAAATGCGGAGACTGCCATGACCCCAACAACCACCCTCGACCCGCTGATCGCCTGGCTCCTGGACGGCGATGTTGCGCTCCAGTATCAGGTCTACCGTGACTTGCTCGAGCAGGAACGACCTGACTTGCAGGCGCGCATCGCCGTCGAAGGCTGGGGTGCGCAGTTTCTGGCCGCGCGCCAGCCGGCCGGCCACTGGGGCCGAGGCTTCTACCAGCCCAAATGGACTTCGACGCACTACACGCTGCTGGATCTGCGCCATCTCTGCATCGCGCCCGACCACGCGCAGATTCTGGAGAGCGTTGTCTATGTTCTGACTCACCACAAGGGGGCGGATGGCGGCGTCAATCCGGCGAAAACCAGCACCGAGAGCGACGTGTGCGTCAGCGGCATGGCTCTGAACTATGCCAGCTACTTCGGCGCGCCGCCTGAGCTGCTGGAGTCGGTCGCGGATCACCTCCTGGCGCAGCAAATGGCCGATGGCGGTTTCAACTGCGAGCGCGACCGCTTCGGCGCGCGGCACAGCTCGCTGCACTCGACGATCTCAGTTCTGGAGGGTATTCTGGAATACGTGCGCCGCGGATACGTCTATCGCGCGGTGGAGTTGGAGCAAGCAGCCGCGGAAGCGCGCGAGTTCATCCTGCAGCACCGGCTGTACAAGTCCGACCGGACAGGCCAGATCATCAATCCCCGCTTTCTGCTGTTGTCTTACCCGTCCCGCTGGTTCTACGATGTCCTGCGGGCGTTGGACTACTTCAGAGACGCGCAAGCCAGCTACGATCCCAGGATGCAGGATGCGCTGGATGTCCTCAAGGCAAAACGTCGCAGGGATGGCGCCTGGCCGCTGCAGGCCAAACATCCCGGCCAGACGCATTTCGACATGGAAACCCCTGGCCAGCCTAGCCGCTGGAATACCTTGCGCGCGTTGCGGGTGTTGCAGCATTTCGAGCGTGATGGATGAAGGCGATGACGACGATCTGCGTCTGCACAAGAGAAAGATCCGCACGCCCGTGCCAGATGCCAAACAGCAGATCAAAGCAAGCGCCTATGCAAAGAAGGAATCCTCATGAAAGCGATTGTATGCACGGAATACGGATCACCCGATGTCCTTCAGCTCAAAGAGGTAGGCAAACCTGTGCCCAAGGAGGATGAAGCACTCGTACGGGTTCACGCGACATCCTTGAATGCTTCTGATCTTGAGACCCTGAGAGGTGAGTTCGTGGTCCGCATGACCGCGCCTCGAAAGCCAAAGCACAAGATACTCGGGTCTGATTTTGCCGGGCGGATTGAAGCGGTTGGCAGAAACGT
This sequence comes from uncultured delta proteobacterium, assembly GCA_963700085.1. Lineage (GTDB taxonomy): Bacteria > Myxococcota > Myxococcia > Myxococcales > Anaeromyxobacteraceae > CAIOAK01. Next base: position 4,215 of record CAVOWI010000010.1, on the reverse strand, counting down.
CAAGCAGTTCCAGCCAGGCGATGAGATCTGGGGGGACTTATCCTTTCCGCTTAGCTATGGCGCTTTTGCCGAATACGTATGTATTCCTGAAAGTGCTTTGAGGCTGAAACCGGCCAGCATGACCTTCGAGCAAGCCGCCGCCGTACCTACAGCAGCGAGTCGTCGCCTTGCAGAAACTTCGCTGCAAAGGACCGATTCGGCCAGGACAGAAGGTCTTGATCAATGGTGCAGGGGGTGGGGTAGGTACGTTTGCAGTTCAGCTTGCCAAACTCGATGGGGCTGAAGTGACTGCTGTGGACAGTGCAATGAAATTGGACATGCTGCGCTCGCTCGGCGCAGACCATGTCATCGATTACGCGTCAAGAGGATTTCACCCACAATGGGCAGCGTTATGACCTGATCCTCGACATTGTGGCCCATCGCTCGATCTTCGATACCAGGCGTGCGCTGAGTCCCGAGGGAACCTATGTCCCGGTCGGAGGCTCCACGGCTGTGATTTTCCAGGCGTTGCTCCTGGGACCGTTGATTTCAAAGAGCGGGAGCAAGAAAGTGGCTATCGGGGAGTGGAAACCAAACGACAAAGACGATCTGGCTTTATTGACGGAGCTTTTTGAAGCCGGCAAAGTGGCGCCTGTCATCGATAGAAGCTACCCGTTGAGTGAATTGCCCGAAGCGATGCGCTATCTTGCAGAAGGACACGCCCGAGGAAAAGTCGTCATAACCATCGAACATAACCAATCGCATTGACGATCTCATACGCCCGTCCGGCATCTCAGAGCGTTGCACAGTCGGGCAAGAATGCTGCGGGAACTGATATTTGGTTGAACAGACTTCCGAGGTCGAGGAAGACCTCGGAAGTCGCAAACGGTCACAATCCTGGTGCAGCCACTATCAGCTATCATGGCATCGCGCCGATCCCGGATTCCTTGGTTTGCACAACTGGCAGGTTTGCGGTTATCCTATGCGTTATTATCGTCGCGCACCTCTGCTAGAGACTCTTCATACCACCGACTGCGAGGCAATCCTATGCAAAATGAAACGCTGACCTTCCTTGATAACCGAACCGGGCAATCCTATGACTTCCCGATCGTCGACGGCACGATCCGCGGCATGGACCTGCGCCACATCAAGACCGGCGAGGATGACCGCGGGCTGACGTCCTATGACCCAGCCTTTCTCAACACCGCGTCGTGCCGCAGCAAGGTCACCTACATCGACGGCGACAAGGGCATCCTGCGCTATCGCGGCTATCCCATCGAGCAATTGGCCGAGCAGTCCACCTTCCTGGAAACGGCCTACCTGCTGCTGTACGGCGAGCTGCCGACTCAGGCGCAATTGGGTAAATGGGTGAACGAGGTCAAGAGCGAGGAGATGCTGCACGAGAGCATTCGCCACTTCCTCAACGCCTTTCGCTACGACGCCCATCCGATGGGGACGCTGGTCGGCACGGTGGCCGCGTTGTCGACGTTTTATCCGGACGCCCACTATGTCGAAGACCCGGCAGTGATTCAACGGCACACGCTGCGGCTGGTGGCGATGATGCCACCCCTGGCGGCCTTTGCCTATCGCCATTCGATGGGCTTTCCCTATGTCTATCCCGACAGCGACCTCAGCTACACCGGCAATTTCCTGAGCATGATGTTCAAGATGCAGCAGGAGAACTATCATCCCAATCCGGTCCTGGAGCGGGCGCTGGAGGTGCTGTTCATTCTACACGCCGACCACGAACAGAACTGCTCCACCAGCACGATGCGCGTGGTGGGCAGCACCTACGCCGATCCCTACGCGGCCGTGGCGGCTGCGGCCTCGGCCCTGTTCGGGCCGCTGCACGGCGGCGCCAACGAGGCCGTCCTGCGCATGCTGAACGAGGTCGGCCACGTCTCCAGCATCCCCGATTTCATCCAGAGCGTCAAGCGGGGCGATCGGCGGCTGATGGGCTTTGGCCACCGCGTCTACAAGAACTACGACCCACGCGCCAGCATCATCAAGCGTGTGGCCTACGAGGTCTTCGAGGTGACCGGGCGCAACCGGCTGCTGGACATCGCCACCGAGCTCGAAACCATCGCCTTGAACGACGAGTATTTCGTCGAGCGCAAGCTGTATCCCAACGTCGATTTCTACAGCGGCGTGATCTACCAGGCGCTGGGCCTGCCCACCAACATGTTCACCGTGATGTTCGCCATCCCGCGCACGGTCGGCTGGATTGCGCAGTGGCGGGAAGGGCTGGCCGATCCCGAACAGCGCATCTCGCGGCCCGCCGAATACTATGCCGGCACCGCCGAACGCGATTATCTGCCCATCGGCCAACGCCTTACAGGCGCAACAGCCGCGCCGCACATACCGCAGCCGGGTGGCAGCCTGACCATCACCGACAACCGCACGGACAAAGTCTACGAGCTGGCCATCGTCGACGGCGTGATCAAGGCCAACGATCTGCGTAAGATCAAAGTGGACGCCGACGATTTCGGCATCATGAGCTACGATCCGGCGTTCTTCAACACCGCCTCCTGCCGCAGCAGCATTACGGAGATCAAGGGCGAAGAGGGCATTCTGCGCTACCGCGGCTATCCTATCGTGCAACTGGCCGAGCAATCGACCTACCTCGAAACGGCCTATCTGTTGATCTACGGCGAGCTGCCGACACAGGAGGAGCATGACCAGTGGGTGTATGATATCAAGCATCACACGCTGCTGCACGAGAACATCTTGCAGTTCCTGAACGGCTTCCCCCACGACGCCGACCCGATCGGCATCATGATCGGCGTGATCTCCGCCCTATCCACTTTCTATCTGGACGCGCGGAACGTCTCGGATCCGGAGTTGGTCGAGCTGCAAACGCGGCGCTTGATCGCCAAGATGCCAACCATCGCGGCTTTCGCCTATCGCCATTCACTGGGACGGCCCTACGTCTACCCGGCCGATGAGCCGACCTACACCGGTGACTTTCTGCGCATGATGTTCAAGCGCATGGAGCGAAGCTACCAACCCAATCCCCTCATGCAACGGGCGCTGGATATCCTGTTCATCCTGCACGCCGACCACGGCCAGTCCACCTCGGCCACCACCATGCGCATGGTCGGCAGCTCGCGCGCCGATCCGTTCGTGTCCGTGGCCGCGGCGATTGCCGCGCTGCGCGGGCCCAAACATGGCGGCGCCACGAGCAAGGTGCTGACGATGCTCGACGAGATCGGCCATCCCAGCAACGTGCCGGCCTTTATCGAGGCGACTAAGCGTGATAGACGCCTGGTGATGGGCTTCGGCCACCGCGTCTACAAGACCTACGACCCGCGCGTGGCGTTGGTCAGAAAACTGGCCCACGAGGTGATCGCAGCCAGCAACCAGACGGCGCGGCTGGACGTGGCGTTGGAGTTGGAGCGCCTCGCCCTGCAGGATAGTTACTTCGTCGACCACCACCTGTTCCCCAACGTCGATTTCTACACCGGCTGCATCTACAGCGCCATCGGCCTGCCCGACAGCATGTTCACCGTTATGTTTACCATTCCCCGCACGGCCGGCTGGCTGGCCCAGTGGCGGGAGTTGATCGACGACCCGGAGCAGAAAATCGCCCGCCCGCGGCAGGTTTACGACGGCGTGTGGCTGCGAGACTACGTGCCGATCGACGAACGCGATTGATGGACAAGCCCGGCCAGGCGCAGGCGTGCCGCAGGTCTATCTCATCCAGACTGCGGGTGACCACGCCTGCGCCTGCCGGGCTTTGAGCGCGTTGCGTTAGCACCTGGCGAGTCGAAGCGTGTGGAGATCAGGCCGGCCTACGGCTGCTGGCGCGTTGATCGCGCGGGCAATGGCGTATTCACGAAGACACGTATGCGTGGAGGTATGACTTCACAATGAAAATGGCGAAGATAGAGTCGGCCATGCGCGTCGCTCTGGAGTTCAACCAGGCCTTCAACCGCCATGACGTCGCAGCCATGATGCTGCTGATGAGCGACGATTGCGTCTTCGAAAACACCAGCCCGGCCCCGGACGGCACCGTCTACTCGGGCAAAGAAGCAGTCACCCAGTTCTGGCAGGACTTCTTCCGCGCGTCGCCTCAGGCCCACATCCAGGTCGAGGAGATCCTCGGTCTAGGCTTGCAGTGTGTTGTACGCTGGCGCTACGAATGGGTGGACGCGGCCGGAGAGAAGGGACATGTGCGGGGAGTCGACCTCTTCACGGTCAAGAACGGCTTGATCAGCGAGAAGCTGTCCTACGTGA
>CAVOWI010000009.1:0-51978 GCA_963700085.1 uncultured delta proteobacterium | reverse complement strand
GCCCTCCATCATCCAGAAGGCCTCGGCGAGCAGCAGGGTGTCCGGCACCTCGCGCGCGACGCGATCGACGACCTCGCGCCAGAACTCCACCGGGAAGAGCTGGTCGAAGCGCTCCCTGGTCATGGCGTGCTGCGCCCGCGAGGGGATGTCGCCACCCGAGCCGGGAACCGGGAACCAGAGGCGCTGGTAGTGCCGCTTGGCCAGCGTCATGGCCGCGTCGAATCGGATGATGGGGAAGAGCCGCGCGACGTGGAGGATGGTCTGGAGCACGGCCTCGCGCACCTCGGCCTCGAGGTAGTTGAGCTGTGCGGTGTCGTTCCACGGCATGCTGGTGCCGTCGTTGCCGTGATAGAGGAACCGCACCTGTCCCGTGTGCCGGTCGGTGCGCTTGAACACCACCGCCGCGTCGGTCTTGTTCCAGTAGCCGTCCTCGATCTGGATCGCGACGCGCGGGTCGTCGCTCAGGTCGGGGCCGTGGAAGGTATGGCCGGGAAACGGCGGGTGATCGGTCTGCAGGAACCAATCGGGGTGCTCGATCACCCATCTGGAATCGATGCCCATGTGATTCGGCACCATGTCGCTCGCGAGCCGGATGCCGTGGCGCGAGCAACGGTCGCGCAGGTTCTCGTAGGCGGCGTGCCCACCCAGCTCCGGCGCGATCTCGTAGTCGTGAAGCGAGTAGGCCGAGGCCACGGCGTCGGGGTTGCCGTTGATCACCTTGATCGTCCGCGACGCCTTGCTCCGCTTCCACAGGCCGATCAGCCAGAGCGCCGTGTAACCCCGCTGCGCCAGCACTTCGAGCTCGGAGTCGGGGATGTCGCCGAGGGTGTGGATCGGCAGACCGTGCTGCTTGCGGAGCTGGTCGAGCCAGACGAAGCTGCTCTTGGCCAGCATCACCACCCGCGGCATCCAGTCGAGGTCGGGGCTGAAGCTCTCGGGCTCCATCTCGTAGTCGGCACCGGCGAACACCTGCGGCGAGAGCTGCGGGTCGTGCGTCTGCGGGGCCTGCTGCCCGCGCCGCGCCAGCCACCTGTTTTCCTCGCTGAGGAAGTCGAGCCCGAGCAGGAGCCGCAATAGCTCATCGTTGCCCCCGAGCATCAGGCCCCAGCGCGCGCGCATGAAGGACAGCTGCGCGACCAGGTCGTCGGGCGCGTGACGGATCGGCGCCAGCAGCAACTCGAGCAGGCTCTGCCCGTCGGGCCCGAATCCCGGCTCGCGCGCGAAGTGCTCGTTGACGGACTGGACGATCCGGAGATACCCGGGGTCGCGCCGCATCGGCTCGTCGGAGATCAGCTCGCGGATGGGCGCGTAGGCGGGGTTCTGGTTTCCCAGCCAGAGCAGGATCAGCTCCTCCAGCACCACCTCGCGGCGCGGCGTCCCGGCGTCGCTGCCCTCCAGGTACTGGGCGGGCGTCTCCTGGCCGCCGAAGACCGCCGGCGGGGGAAAGGTCTCGACGAAGCGCAGCAACGTGCCGTCGAGCGCTGCGCCCATCTGCCCGGAGAGGTGCGCACGCAGCGAGCGGAAGGCCTCTGGCGCCACCCCCGTGCAGAACGCCGCGATCACCGCGTGAAAGACCTCGTGCAGCAGGCCCATGGCGTTGACCTGCGAGGCCTGCAGCGCCTTCCCGCTGGCGAGGCGCCGCCGCGTGTTGAGCATCTCTGCGAAGAGCTGGCTGCGGTCGATGGTGGGGAAGACCACGTCGCCGCGCGCGGTGAAGAAGGTGTCGTCGGCGCCGATCTCCTCGCGCGCGGACCTCTGCACGTGGAAGTCGCGGCGCGGGACGTCGATCGTGCGCCGGGTCAAGCCGGGAAGCAGGAGTCGGAATCGGTGGGCCATGGCACCTCGCACCTCCGCTCTAACGCGAGCCGGGCACATGTCCCGCCAAGTCTCGATCCGGGGTGCAGGCCGATCGCGCCGCCGGGATCCGTCGGGGGAGCTCGTGCGAACCCGGCCGCCACCGCCTCCAGGGCGGGCAAGGATCGCGCGGCGACGGCGACATGGGCTCCCTCGCGGACCAGCGCCCGTGCGATGTGCGGCCCGATACCGCGCGAGGCTCCCGTCAGCAGGGCGACCGAGTTCCGGAGGTCCATCGCGCCTCCCGGTCTCCGGACCGCTAACCTTTTCGTCGCTTCTTCCGGAGGGTGACCGATTCGCCACCGATTCCCCAGTTGTCGGTGTCCACCTCGTCGATGATCACCACCGTGGTGGCCGGGTTCTTCTTGAGGATGTCGTGCAGCAGGTTGGTGACCCCTCGGATGATCGCCGCCTTCTGCTGGGCGGTGGCCTTTTCACGGGTGATGCGGATGTTGACGTACGGCACTGTTCCTCCTCGGCCGAGCCACGAGACCCGGCATCCATCGTCCACCGATAACAGTTTCGAGCGGCGTCGGCCATCTCTCGCCGCGCGCCCGCCTCGGACCTCAGGCGTCGCCTCGGCCGCTCTCGAACGAGCAGGCTGCACATCGCACCGAAGGCCGCGGCCCCGGCGAGAAACAGGATCGCCCGGGGCCAGGCAGCGGCGAGGTCGCCCGACGCCCGCCCCTGGTCGAGCTGCCACCCGATGAGCGGCTGGAGCAGGCCGGTGCCGAGAAAGACCCCCACGTTCACGACGGAAGTGGCGATGCCGGAGTGTTCGGGCCGGTTCACTTCCTTGGCGACCGCCCAGGTGAGGGTGAATCCCGGGATGAGGAGCCCCATCAACGCGAACCAGGCGAGCGTGGCGGGCAGCGGCCACCTGACGTCCAGGACCCACGGCGTCCAGGAGAGCGTGTAGAGCAGTGCATAGACTCGCATCACGCCGCGTCGGCTCCCGAGCCGATCGGAGACCGCGCCGATGAGCAACGCGCCGATGGCCACGCCGAGCAGGAGGACGCTCGCGTGCTGTGCTGCGGCGACCTGGCCCATTCCGTGGACCTCGACCAGGTACGGCACGGCCCACAGTCCCGCGAAGGCCAGGAAGCTTCCGCCGATGCCCAGGTTGACGAAGAAGCCTGGCCAGGTGGCCGGGTTCGCCACGACCTGGCGGAGCGCCAGCGTCCAGGCCTGCCGCGGACCTCCGCCTTCCTTCCCGGGATTCACGGGCGCGAAGCCGACGTCCTCGGGCCTGTCCCGCACGACGAACCACGAGGCGATTCCGAGCGCCACCGACAGCGCGGCAAGCGCCACGAACACGCCCACGCCAGGAGGCCTGGGTGACCGCCCAGGCGAGCGGCGCACCGGCAATCACGGCGCCCATGTTCCCTGCGAACATCGTCGCGCCGTTCAGCGTGGCAAAGCGGTTGGCCGGGAACCACACCGCGTTCACCTTGAGGACGGCGATGAAGGCCACCGACACGCCGACCCCCACCAGCGTCCGGCCGGCCGCCGCGATCTCCCAGACGGGCGCGAACGCGAACAGGAGCGATCCGGCACCTGCGACCAGCGAGCCCGCCGTCAGGAGCCGGCGGGGACCGAACGTGTCGGCCAGGACGCCAACCGGGATCTGCAGCAGCGTGTAGACGTAGAAGTAGGTGGCCGCCAGCGTTCCCAGCACCGCTCGGGGGATGTCGAAGGCGCGGGTCAACTCGCCCGCGATGCTGGCCGGCGCGGTCCGGTGGAAGAAGGACAGGACGTAGCTCGCCAGGACCACGCCCAGGATCAGCCGGCGAGTGCGGAGAAAGTGGCGATCTGGCGAAGGCGCGCTCGCGAGCATCGGGAACTCATAAGCGGAAATGATCCGGGCAGGGTAGAATTGCGGCCGCTCATGCGTGTCGCGATCATCGGCTCCGGCCCAGCCGGCTTCTACGCCGCAGAGGCGCTGCTCAAGCGGGCCGGCACGCCGGTCGACGTCGACGTGTTCGACCGCCTCCCCACGCCGTACGGCCTGGTGCGCGGCGGCGTGGCGCCCGACCACCAGAAGATCAAGGCGGTCGTCCGCGTCTTCGCGAGCACGGCGGCCCGGCCCACCTTCCGTTTCCTGGGAAACGTGCAGCTCGGGCGAGACGTCTCGGTGGAGGAGCTGCGTCGGCACTACCACCAGATCGTCTACGCCACCGGCAACGAGTCGGACCGCCGCCTCGGCATTCCGGGCGAGGGCATCGCCGGTTGCACGCCGGCCGCGGTCTTCGTCGGCTGGTACAACGGACATCCGGACTACCGCAATGCCAGGATCGATCTGTCGGTGAGCCGCGTCGCGGTGGTGGGCAACGGCAACGTGGCGGTCGACGTCGCCCGGATCCTGATGCGTTCTCGCGCCGAGCTGGAACGGACGGACATCGCCGCCCACGCGCTGGACTCCCTGCGCAACAGCCAGGTCCGCGAGGTCTTCCTTCTCGGTCGAAGGGGGCCGGAGCAGGCCGCCTTCTCGCCGTCCGAGCTGAAGGAGCTGGGCAGCATGGAGGCGGCGGACCCGATCGTCGACCCTGGCGAGCTGGCGGGCTGTGCGGATGCGGACGGGAACATGAAGATCCTCCGCTCCTTCGCGTCGCGTCAGCCGCGCGAGGGCGCGAAGAAGCTCCACCTGCGCTTCCTCCTGTCGCCCACCGAGGTGGTCGCCGACGCCGCCGGCAAGGTCGCCGGGCTCGCGCTCGAGAAGAACCGCCTGGAGCCGCGCCCCGACGGCACCCTGGCCGCCCGCGGCACGGGCGAGGTCGAGGTGCTCGAGGTCGGGATGGTGGTGCCGGCGATCGGCTTTGCCGCCGAACGCATCGCAGGCGTCCCCTTCGACGAGAAGGCGCGGATCATCGCCAACGAGGACGGGCGGGTCGTCGATCCGGCCCTGCGCAGGGTGATCCCGGATGAGTACGTGGTCGGCTGGGCGCGCAGCGGACCGCAGGGGCTGATCGGGGAGCACAAGCGCGCGTCGGCGCAGGTGGTCGAGCACATGATCGCAGATGGCGCAGGACTCGAAGCCCGGGTGCTGCCCCGGCGCAACGCCATCGACGCGCTGCTGCGTGAACGGGGCGTGCAACTGGTCTCGTTCGACGACTGGAAGCGGCTCGACGACGTGGAGGTCGCGCGCGGGGAGCGGCGAGGCGCCCCACGCGACAAGATCGTCGACGTCGAGGCGATGCTGGCGCTCCTCTCGCAGGGCCAGTGAGGCAGGAGGTCCCGCAGGCGTCAGGCAGCGTGACCCTGCGCCGCGATCTGGTCGATGGCGCTGCGGATCCGCAGCCACTCCTCGAGAGGGACGGACAGGAAGGCGTTCACGACCGCGGGATCGAACTGCGTCCCGCTCACCTCCGCCATCCGCTGGCAAGCCTGGTCGTGTGACATGCGGAGCCGGTAGGGACGATCCGTCGTCATGGCGTCGTACGCATCGACCACCTGGAACACGCGCGCGCCGATCACGATCTGGTCACCCGAGATCCCCGCGGGGTAGCCTTTTCCGTCCCATCGCTCGTGATGGTGGAGCACGATGCTGGAGGCGATCCGGAGGTAGTCCACCTTCTGCAGGAGGGCCCATCCGATCTGGACGTGCTCCCGCATCTTCAGCCACTCGTCGCTCGAAAGCGGCCCCTCCTTGAGCAGGATCTGATCGGGGACGCCGATCTTGCCGATGTCGTGGAGCAGTGCCCCTCGCTCGATGATGGTCAAGTCGGGGTCGGTGAGTCCCAGCTGGCTGGCGAGCCGTCGCGCGTACCTCGCCACCCGCTGGGAGTGCCACTGGGTGCCGGAATCCCTGGCGTCGAGGGAGGCGACGAACCCTTGCAGCAGCGCCTCGGTCCGCTCCCGGACGATGTCCTCCAGGTGGAGGTTCTGACGCCGCAACTCCGCCGCCAGCTCCTCGTTCTTCCGCCGGAGCCCCACTGTCTCGGCCGCCTGCCTCACCGCCGAGACGAACTCCACCTCCCGGGGGGGCTTCGGGATGATGCGGTGCACCTGCCCAGCATTGACCGCGTGCAGGGCCACGTCCAGGTTGGTGTGCGCACTGCAGAGAATCCTGGCCGACTCGGGGCTCCTGGTGATCGAGAGCTCGAGGAACGCGATCCCGTTCACCTCGGGCATGACGTAGTCGGCGATGATCACGTCGGGTCGCTCGAGCTCGACGGCGGCGAGCGCCTCGAGCGGCCTTTCATAGCAGCTCACCTCGAACCCGCCGCGCTTCAGCATGTCGGACAGGACGCGTAGCGATGAGCTTGTCATCGTCGACGAGGAGGACGCTGGGCATGGGTCGGAGATCCCGGGAAGGGAACTCTATCACTCCACCATGGCCGCCGCAGGCGTGGGCGGCCCGCTCGGCAGCCCCTTCCCCTTCCAGAGCAGGTAGACGGGCGGGTAGACGAGCAGCTCCAGGATGAACGACGTCACGAGCCCGCCGACCATCGGCGCGGCGATGCGCTTCATCACGTCGGCGCCGGTGCCGGTGGACCACATGATCGGCAGGAGGCCCATGAAGGCGGCTGAAACGGTCATCGCCTTCGGCCGCAGCCGCTTGACCGCTCCGTGCACGATCCCCTCGACCAGATCTCCGCGGGTGTTCATGAGCCCGCGCCTCGTCCTGTCGGCGAGAGACAGGTCGAGGAAGAGGAGCATGAAGACGCCGGTCTCGGCGTCGAGCCCCATGAGCGCGATCATCCCGACCCAGGCAGCGATCGACACGTTGTAGCCGAGCGCCATCATGAGCCAGACCGCGCCGATGGCCGAGAACGGGACGGCCAGCATGACGATGCTGGCCTTGATCGCCGACTTCGTGTTCATGTAGAGCAGCGCGAAGATGAGGACGATGGTGATGGGGAGCACGACCTTCATCCGCTCCCGCACGCGCAGCATGTTCTCGTACTGGCCGCTCCAGGTGAGCGAGTAGCCGGTCGGCACCTTCACCGAAGCCACCGCCTTCTTGGCCTCGTCCACGTAGCTGCCGATGTCCACCTTCGACGTGTCGAAGTCGACGTAGACGTATCCGGCCAGCAGCCCGTTCTCGTTGCGGATCATCGACGGCCCGGAGACGAGCAGCACGTCGGCGATCTCCTCCATGGGAATCTGTCCACCCCGCGGAAGCGGCAAGAGCACCCGCTTCAGGGCGTCGAGGTCCTCCCGGTAGTCGCGCTGGTAGCGAACGTTGATGGAGTAGCGCTCGCGCCCCTCCACGGTGACCCCCTGCTCGTCGCCGCCCACCGCGGTCATCACCATCATGTTGGCGTCGTCGATGGAGAGGCCGTAGCGGGCGAGCTGGTCGCGCTTCAGCACGAAGTCGAGGAAGTAGCCGCCCGCGACCCGCTCGGCGAAGACGCTGCGGGTGTCGGGCAGCTTGCGCAGCGCCGCCTCGGTCTCGAGCGCGATGCGCTCGATCTCGGGCAGCTTCGACCCCGAGATCTTGATGCCGATGGGCGTGCGGATGCCGGTGGAGAGCATGTCGAGCCGCCCCTTGATGGGCATGGTCCAGGCGTTCGAGATGCCGGGAAGCTGGAGCGCTGCGTCCATCTCGCTCTTGAGCTCCTCCTCGGTGATGCGGTCGCGCCAGAAGGAGCGCAGCGGCGCCTTCAGCCATCCGGGCGCCCACGCGGAGAACCAGCGGGGCTTCTCCCTCCAATCCTCCTCGGGCTTCAGCACCACCGTCGTCTCCATCATTCCGAACGGCGCCGGGTCGGTGGAGGTGTTGGCGCGCCCGGCCTTGCCGAAGACGCTCTTCACCTCCGGAAAGGTTCGGAGGATCTTGTCCTGGAGTTGCAGCGCGGCCTGGGCCTCGGCGACCGACATGCCGGGCTGCACCGCCGACGGCATGTAGAGGATGGTCCCCTCGTTGAGCGGCGGCATGAACTCCGAGCCGAGCTTGAGGTAGACGGGGACGGTGGCGGCCACCAGCAGCAGGCTCGCCGCGATGACCGCCCTCGGGATGGCGGAGCACGAAGCGGCACGGCCGCTCGTACATCCTGTGAAGAACGCGGCTGATGGGGTGGCGCTCCTCCGAGTGATAGGTGCCCACCAGGGCCTGGGTGGCGAGCCAGGCGATCGCCTTCGGCTTGAACCGGTAGGGCTCGATGCGAGCGAAGAGCATGCGCATGGCCGGGTCGAGGGTGATCACCAGCACCGCGGCGATGGCCATGGCCAGGTTCTTGGAGATGGCGAGCGGCCGGAAGAGACGCCCCTCCTGGTCGACCAGCGTGAAGACCGGCATGAAGGCCACCGCGATGACGAGCAGCGAGAAGAAGACCGCCGGTCCCACCTCGAGGAGCGCCTCGAGCCTCACCTGGTAGAAGTCGCCCTTCGATCCGTCCTTCTGCCAGTGGTGGATCTTGTTGTAGGCGTTCTCCACCTCGACGATGGCGCCGTCCACCAGCACGCCGATGGAGATGGCGATGCCGGCGAGCGACATGAGATTCGCCCCCATCCCCATCGCGTACATGGGGATGAAGGCCAGCGCGACCGACACCGGGATGGTGACGATGGGCACGATGGCCGAGGGGATGTGCCAGAGGAAGATGAGGATCACCGCCGAGACGATGAGGATCTCCTCGATGAGCTTGCTCCTGACGGTGGTGATGGCCTGCCCGATGAGCTCGGAGCGGTCGTAGGTGGTGACCACCTCCACGCCCTCGGGGAGCGACGGCTTCAGCTCCTCCAGCTTGGCCTTCACCCGCTCGATGACGCCGAGCGCATTCTCGCCCTGGCGCATCACCACGATGCCGCCGACCACGTCCCCCTCGCCGTTGAAATCGGCGACGCCGCGGCGGATCTCCGGCCCGAGCGCCACCGTGGCGACGTCCTTCACCTGGATGGGCGTGCCCCCCTCGGCCTTGAGGACCAGCTTCTCCAGGTCCGCGATGGACTTCACGTAGCCGCGGCCGCGCACCATGTACTCGCGGCCGGACAGCTCGACGAGCCGTCCGCCCACGTCGTTGTTCCCCTTCCGGACGGCGGTGATGACCGCCTCGAGCGGGAGCTTGTAGGCGGCGAGCTTGGTGGGGCTGACGGTGATCTGGTACTGGCGGACCTGGCCGCCGACGGTGGCGACTTCCGAGACCCCGGGCACCGACTGCACGGCGTAGCGGAGGAACCAGTCCTGGTAGGACCGCAGCTCGTCCGAGCTGTGCTTCCCGCTCCGATCCACGAGCGCGTACTGGAACACCCATCCGACGCTGCTGGCGTCCGGGCCGAGCTCGGTCTTCACGCCCGCCGGCAGCTGCCCGGTGATCTTGGACAGGTACTCGAGGACCCGGGTGCGAGCCCAGTACGGGTCGGTGCCGTCCTCGAAGATGACGTAGACGTAGCTGAAGCCGAAGTCGGAGAAGCCCCGGATGGCCTTCACCTTCGGCGCGCCGAGCAGCGCCGTGGTGATGGGATAGGTCACCTGGTCCTCGATGATGTCCGGGCTGCGGTCCCACCGCGAGTAGACGATGACCTGGGTGTCGGAGAGGTCGGGCAGCGCGTCGAGCGGGATGTTCCGCATCGTGTAGACGCTGAGCGCCAGCAACACGATGGTCGCGGCAATGACCAGGAAGCGGTTCTCCGCCGAGAAGCGAATGATCCGCTGGATCATCGCTACTTCCCTCCCATGGCCGCGAGCGAGGCGCGCAGCCGCGACTCGGAGTCGACGAGGAAGTTGGCCCGGGTGACCACCTTCTCCCCGGCCTCGAGGCCGGAGAGGACCTCCACCGCGTCGCCGGTCACGGGGCCGACCTGGACCTCGCGGGGCTGCAACTTTCCCTCACCCAGCGCCACGAAGACGACCTTCTTCGAGCCCGAGTCGATGACGGCGTCGGCGGGAATGCGAAGCCCCTCCCGCTTCTCGGTCTGGAGCGTCACCTCGCCAAACATCTCGGGCTTCAGCTCCCCCTTGGGATTCGGGAACTCGATGCGCACCTTGGCCGTGCGGGTCTTCGGGTCGAGGATCGGGTCGATGAAGATGACCTTCCCCTTGAAGATCCGGTTCGGGAAGGCCTGCAGGGAGAGCGTCGCCGGCATGCCCAGCCGGATGCGGGAAAGGTCGGTCTCGTAGGCGTCGGCGAGCACCCAGACCCTGGACAGGTCGGTGATCTCGTAGGGCATGTCGCCCTCGTTCAACCGGTGCCCCATGACGATCTCCTTCTTCGTCACCACGCCCGTCATGGGCGAGTAGAGGGTGAGGTTCTTCGTGGGCTTGCCGGACTTCTCGAGGCGCTCGACCTCGGTCTCGGGGATGTCCCAGAGGCGCAGCCGCTCCCGCGCCGACTCGACGAGGTCGTCACCGGCGCCGGCTGGCCACGCCGCCCTCGGCGAGCGCCTTGCGGGTGCGAAGTGCGAGCAGGTATTCCTGCTGCACGCTCAGGAGATCCGGGCTGTAGATCGAGAAGAGCCGCTCGCCGCGGCGAACGGCCTTGCCCACGTAGTCCACGTAGACGGTGTCCACGAACCCGCCCACCTTGATGTTCACGTGGTGGACGTTGGTCTCGTCGACCGCGACCTTTCCGACCGTCTTCCAGCTCGCGCCCACCGGGCCACTCGTCACCTCGGCGGTGCGCAGCCCGATGAGCTGCTGCCGCTGGGGGTCGATGGTGACGGTCGCCGAATCCCTCCACCGGGGACGCGCCGCCGCCCGCCTCGCCGGCCTTGACGAGCGCCATGCCGCAGATCGGGCAGTCGCCCGGATGGTCCGAGACGATGGTGGGGTGCATCGGGCAGGTGTAGCGGGTCTTCGCCTCGACGGAGGGCGCGTGATCGTGACCAGGCGTGGCGCGGCCGAGGAGGTAGGCCGCCCCGCCGCCAAGCGCGAGGCCGGCGGCCAGGACGAGGGCCATCGTTCCGACGCCGAAACGGCGAGGAGGGAGAGGGGGGTTCATTTCACTCATCGTCAGTTCTCCAATGGAGTCACATGCCTGAAGACATACCGGAGGCGGCTGGGACGGCGGCGGGCTGGGGCGATCCCCCGGCTCCGCCGGCGCGTCCCGCGGTGGACACGGACGCGGCGCCGGGCATCGAGCCGGCCGAGCCACCGGCCGAGAGCCCGTCGGGCGGGGCCAGGCTGACCTCGCGATCGGCGATGGCCAGCTTCTGGGTCGCCGCCAGCGCGTCGAGGTAGCCGCCCTCGTCGACGACCAGGCCGCGCAGCACCTCCAGCACCGACGGGAAGGTCACCTTGCCCACCTGGTACTGGGTCATCGTGGAGCGGACCGCGGCGTCGGACTGCACGAGGATACCGCCGCGGTAGATGTCGAGCGTCTGCAGGGCCGCGGAGAGAAGGGTCCGGCGCTCCTGCGCGCGCAGCCGGACCAGCAGGCGGATCGCCTCCTCGCCACGGAGGTCGGCCTCCCGGCGGCTCTGACTCTCGTCCACGCCCCTGGACTGCTTGGTTGCGCCCCACACCGGAAGCGTGATGCCCAGCTGCACCGTCCACATCGGCTCGATCGACCCGCGGGGCATGACGCCCGCCGTGACGGCGAAGTCGGGGAACCAGTCCTTGCGGGCCGAGTCGACCCGGCGATCGGCGGCCTGGACCGCCAGGGCGGCGATGGCGAGGTCCGGGCTGCGCTGCTCCGCGTCGGCCACCGCCATCTCGGCGGAGCGCAGCGCCGGATCGGAGAACGCGGCCAGGGGGCGCTGCGTGGGCACGGGCTCGTCGAGCGGGTGAACCCGCAGCCGGTTCAGCGCCTGCAGGCGGGTTCGCTCCTCCCCCTCGAGCGCGACGCGTCGCTGCTTGAGCCGGGTTCGCTCGAGCTGGGCGCGCAGGAGGTCCGACTGGGCGCCCTGGCCGACCTCGTAGCGGGTCCGAGCCATGACCTCCGCCTCGGTCCAGAGCACCTCGAGCTTCGCGAGGATGCCGATCTGTCCGCGGACGAGACACAGGTCCACGTAGGCCCGTTCCACCTCTGCCGTGGTTGCGAGCCGGAGCCGCGCCGTCTCCCCGGCAGCGACACCCGCCTGGGCCCGGGCCGTGGCCTCCCGCGCCGAGAGCTTTCCGGGCCACGGGATGGGCTGGGTCAGCATGACCTGCCAGTAGGAGGTCTCCATCGTGCCGATCTGGATCCCGTTGAAGCCGTCGTTCTGGATGCCCAGCGTCAGGGTGGGGTCGGGAAGCGAGCCAGCTTGAGGGGCCCGGTCGACCTCCGCGCGTGCGGCGGCGTCGGCCCTGCCGATCTCCGGGCTATTGCGGAGCGCCTCGGCGACGAGCGCTGCCACCGTGGGGTCCTCGGCGAAGGGGATGGGCGAGGGCACCGCGAGGGCACTGGCGGGGGCCGCCGCGACGACGAGTGAAGCGAGGAGCGAGAGCATGTCCCCGGCATGAAAGCAGCAAGCATGCCGGTCATGGCTCCCCTCCCCCTCCTGACCCATCCGCCCGGATTCCCTGGAATCGGCCTCCCCCGGAGCCGCCCGTGAGACGGGACAGCGGGTCACCTTCGGGATTACAGTGTGACCGTGACGGTTACGCTCGGATGATGACCACCTTGTCTGGCACGGCGCGCAGGCTCCTCCTCGGGTTCGGAGCCATGGTCGCCATCTTCGGCCTGGCGTCGTGGGTGGCGCTCTCCGGACTGAGCAGGACGCAGGACGCCGTGGCCCGCATGAAGACCGCAGAAGAGGGCGTGCGGGTGGCGCTGCAACTTGCCAGCGCCGTCCGCGACCAGTACGCCCATCAGGCCCATACCATCATCATCGGCGACGAGAGCCACCTGGGATTCTATTCCGAGGCGCAGCGCCGCGTCCTCGATCTCACCCGTGAACTGCGGGCCAGCAGCGCCTCACCGGAGGCCCGAGCCTCCGTGGACGACGTCGAGCGGGCCAGCGGAGAGCTCGACGACATCTTCCGTCGCAGCATCGTCCCGGCGGTGGTCCGGGGCGACCGGACCTTCGTGCAGGAGGAGCACGCCCGGGCCCAGCTCCTGGTCACGCGCATCCAGGACCTCGCCGAGGCGCAGGTGGCTCGCTCCGAGGCTTCCATCGCCTCGGCTCGCGCCGAGGTGGAAGGAGTGGAGCACCGGACCTTCACCTGGATCGTGGCGCTCCTGCTCGGTGCTCCGCTCCTCGCCGGCGCGGTGAGCCTCTACATCGGACGCTCGATCGCCCGCCCCATCGCCCGCCTCCAGGAGGGCGCCGCCAGCCTCGCCGCCGGCAGGCTCGACACGCGCATCGACGTGGACACGCCCGACGAGTTCGGGGCCCTGGCCCGGCAGTTCAACGCCATGACCGCCTCGATCGAGGAGCACCAGGACCGCCTGGTGCAGAGCGAGAAGCTGGCCGGCATCGGGCGGCTCGCCGCCGGGGTGGCACACGAGATCAACAACCCGCTCGCGGTGATCCTGGGCTACACGCGCCTGCTGCAGAAGAAGGCGCACGGTTCACTGGCCGAAGATCTCAAGGTGATCGAGGACGAGGCCATCCGGGCCCGGGACATCGTGGAGGGGCTGCTCGACCTGTCGCGGCCGCTCCCGGCCAGCCGGGAGCGCGTCGACCTGCGCGAGGTCTGCGACGAGGTGGTGGGACGGCTCCGCGAGGCCACTGCCGTCGAGCCGGCGATCTTCCACGTCGAAGGCGCCGGGTCGGTCCCGGGCAGCCCGGCCAAGCTTCGCCAGGTCCTCGCCAACCTGGTCCGGAACGCCGCAGACGCCGCCGGCCCGGGCGGCCAGGTCACCGTGCGGGTGAAGGAGGAGCCGGCCGGCGTCCGGGTCGAGGTCGATGACAGCGGTCCTGGCATCGACGAAGGCTCGGCTGCCCGCCTCTTCGAGCCCTTCTTCACCACCAAGGAGCGAGGGACCGGGCTGGGGCTCGCGGTGTCCCGGGCCATCGCACGGGCCCACGGCGGGGACGTGGACGGGGAGACCCTGCCGGGCGGCGGAGCCCGGTTCACTCTCCGTTTGCCCAGCGATCCGGTCGAGGAGGCGGCGTGATGGCCCCCGTGCGCGTGCTGGTCGTGGACGACAAGGAGAACATCCTCAAGCTGTTCGCGAAGATCCTCGCCGAGGGGCACCAGGTGACGAGCGCGCTCGACGGGGCTCGCGCCCTGTCACTCATCGCCACCGAGGAGTTCGACGTGGTCGTCACCGACATCCGCATGCCCGGCGCCGGTGGCTTCGAGGTGCTCGCCGCGGTGAAGGCCCGCTCCCCCTCCACCGAGGTGGTCATGATGACGGGCTACGCCAGCGTGGGGGACGCGGTGCGGGCCATGAAGCTCGGCGCCTACGATTACCTCGAAAAGCCCTTCGATCCCGACGCAGCCGCGCTCACCGTGGCCCGGGCCGCGGAGCGCAGGCGACTGCGGGACGAGACGGCCAGCCTGCGGCGGGAGCTCGAGGGAATCCACTCCTTCCACAACCTGGTCGGCAAGAGCGACCGGATGCGAGACGTGTACCGGCTGCTCGAGCAGGCCGCCGGCCTCGACATCACCGTGCTCCTCGGCGGCGAGACCGGCACCGGGAAGGAGCTCGCGGCCCGCGCCATCCACTACCACTCCACTCGCAAGGAGCGGCGCTTCGTCCCGGTCAACTGCGGCGCCCTCCCTCCCGACCTCGTCGAGAGCGAGCTCTTCGGCCACGCTCGCGGCGCCTTCACCGGGGCGGCCACCGCCAAGGCCGGACTGTTCGAGGAGGCGGAGGGCGGGACGATCTTCCTCGACGAGATCGGGGAGCTGCCGCTCGCCACGCAGGTGAAGCTCAACCGGGCGCTCCAGGAGAGGGAGATCCGGCGGGTGGGCGACAACGTCGCGACCAGGGTGGACGTCCGCGTCATCGCCGCCACCCACCGGGATCTCAAGGCCGAGGTCCAGGCCGGTCGCTTCCGGGAGGACCTCTTCTACCGGTTGAACGTCTTCCCCATCCGGCTTCCGCCCCTTCGCGAACGGGCCGAGGACGTGCCGCTGCTCGCCTCCCACTTCCTGGAGAAGCACGCGCGGGCCATGCGGCGCGAGATCGGGGCATTCGACCCGGACGCCCTGCGGCTCCTCGCCTCCCATCCCTGGCCAGGGAACGTCCGCGAGCTGGAGAACGCGATCGAGCGCGCGGTCGCCATCGCCACCGGTTCCAGCATCCTGTCTCGCGATCTGCCCGCGGAGCTTGCCTCGCACGCGTCGCCGCTTTCCACCGGGCCGGCGCTGGCCGCGATGCCCTACCGGGAGGTGGTGGAGCAGGCCCAGGACCGGGTCTCCCGCGAGTACCTGGCCGCGCTCCTCACCGAGTTCCACGGCAACGTGACGCGGGCGGCCGCACGGGCCGGCCTGGAGCGGGAGAGCCTGCACCGACTTCTCAAGAAGCACGGCCTGCGGTCGGACGACTTCAAGCGGGGGAGTTGACTTATGGTGACTTTTCGTCTTCAGCGCCCGACCCTGTTGAGGGCAGGAGCGCTGGCCGCCGCCTTTGCCTGCTCGGCGGCGTGGGCCTCCCCGGCTGCTCCTCCCGACGTGGTCTTCCTCGACGGCAAGATCGTGACGCTCGACTCGAAGGGAACGATCGCGTCGGCGGCGGCCGTGAAGAGCGGGCGATTCGTCGCCGTGGGGTCGGACGACGCCATCCGCAGGCTGGTGGGCCCCCGAACACGGGTGGTGAAATTGGAGGGCAAGACCGTCATCCCCGGCATCATCGACGCGCACTGCCACCCCATGCCCACCATGCTGTTCACCACGTCCGTGGACGCCCGCGCGCCGGGCGTCCCGTCCGTGGCGAAGGCCATGGAGAACCTGGCTGCGCGGGTCCGGACCACGCCCCGGGGCGACTGGATCTTCGTGATCGCCGCGTCCGCCTCGCAGACCAAGTTCGCCGAGAAGCGGCTGCCGACGAGGACGGAGCTCGACCGGGCGGCGCCGGACAACCCGGTCTGGTTCTGGAACGGGACCCACGGCGAGGTGCTCAACTCGTCGGCGATGGCCAAGCTGGGCGTCTCGAAGGCTCACCCCAGCCTTCCGCGCGGTGGCAGGGTGGTCCTGGACGCGAGCGGCGAGCCCACCGGCCAGATGTTCGAGGCCGAGGCCAACGCGCCCATCCTGGACCCGCCGCCCGTCATCGAGGGCTGGATCAAGAAGGACATCCCCGCGCTCTGGAATTCACACGGAGTGACCACGGTGGCGGGCATGTTCGAGCTTCCCGAGGTGGCCGTGCTCCGGAAGGTGGCGTCGTCGGGGTTCCGGCCGACCGTGCGCTACGTGAGCTTCGCGTTTGCCGAGCCGAACGGCGCGGGAATGCCGGA
Source organism: uncultured delta proteobacterium (assembly GCA_963700085.1). Lineage (GTDB taxonomy): Bacteria > Myxococcota > Myxococcia > Myxococcales > Anaeromyxobacteraceae > CAIOAK01. Next base: position 35,913 of record CAVOWI010000009.1, on the reverse strand, counting down.
GAACCTCGATGAGGTCCGGATCCCGGCCAATGCCCCGGCCGACTTCTACCGGACCGGCGGGATCAAGCTCTGGATCGACGGCGAGGTCGACGCCGGGTCCGGGTTCTGCGCGCAACCCTACGCCGACCCGGCCGGCGTCCCGGACGGCGGGCGCGGGCATCCAGGTCACCACCCAGGCCCAGGCCGACGCCTTCGCCGACCGCGGAAACGCCGCCGGCCTGGCGGTGGGAATGCACGCCACTTGCGACGCCGCCTACGACGTCGCGCTGCAGGCCTTCCAGAAGGCAGCCGCCAAGGGGCGGCCGCGCACCCTGCAGCGGATGGAGCATTACGGTCAGTTCATGGGGCTGTCCGACGCCCAGCGGAAGATCGTCACCGACCTCGACCTCCGGGTGATCACCCAGCCCTCGTGGCTGCTCTTCCTCGGCAAGTCCACCTATCACCTGCTCGGCGACGCGCGGGCGTCGACCGGCTTCCGCTACGGGACGATGGTGAAGCAGGGGCTCATGCCCGCCGCCTCGTCGGACACCACCGGCGTCTACCTCCAGGCCGTGAACCCCTTCATCGCCATGAAGGCGGCAGTGACGCGGCAGAGCGACTTCGGAATCGTGCAGCCCGAGGAGGCCATCTCGGTGGAGGACGCCCTGCGGATGTGGACGATCTGGGGAGCGCGCTCGCTCGGTCTCGAGGCCGAGCGGGGCAGCATCGAGGTCGGCAAGCTGGCCGACATGGCCGTGCTGTCGGACGACATCCTCACCATCCCGCCGGCGAGGATCGACGAGATCCGGGCGGAACAGACCATCGTCGGCGGGATGATCGTCTACCGGGTCAGGTGATCCGGACCCGAGGATCGGGCGCTCCTGGGGAGCCGCACCGTGCTGCGTCGACGGGTCGATCCGGGGTGGTCAACTTTCTTTGTCACCCGGATCGCGTCGCCGTTCCGGGTCGCCCCGTATTTTCCGGGCGACGCGGGTAACGATTTCCCTATCCGATTGTCTGTGTCTGTGAGGAAGCGACGTCCACTGCCCGGCACACGGGCCAGGAAAGGGAAACATCATGAGAAGGGCAATTCGACTGGGAGTGATTGTTGCAGTGACGCTGGCGTCCAGCACAGCCTGGACGGGTACCAGGGCGGACGAAGAACCGTCTGCGACGAATCCGACCACTGGCCAGGAAGTCACGGCGATGCCACCAGCGCCCAGCAAGGATGTCTTCGAGCCAGGAGCAGCCAGCGCGGAACCGGCGCAGGCCATCGAGGAGGCACCCGGGACCAAGGACGAGCAGGCCTGGGTGCAGTCGATCTGGAGTTCGCCCTAGAAACACCGCCGGCTAGCCGCTGACGGCCACGGCCGAGAGGCGACGCGAGAAATCGCCCTCGAACTCGGCGAGCGTCACGCCCGTCGCGTCGCGAAAGGCGGCGGCGAAGGCGTGGCCCTCGCCGAGGCGGGCGAGGAGCAGCCGGACGCGCGGCTCACCGAAGCGAAGGATCAGGTCGCGGAAGGCGCGGTCCGCGGTCCCGTAGACGAGTGTCGGGTCGGACCGGAGCAAGGGCGCCGGGCTCGACACGGCGTCCGCGCGCGCCAGCGTGTGGCCCTCTCCCGCGGCGACGCTCGCCATGCCCTCCTGGAACCAGGTCGGGATCTCCCTTGCGCGCCCGTCCCGTCCCACCGCCTGGAAGAGCACGCAGTGGGTGAGTTCATGTGCCAGGATCTGGGTCAGGGCGTCGTCCGATGCGTAGCCCCGGGACCAGGTACTTGGAGATTGCAGGTCCACCGCTCCGATCCTTGCCCAGGCCCGCATCCAGGCGTTCCCGGTGCGCCCCGTGGCGACCTCCAGATCCGCGTGCGTGGCGTGGATGCTGACGGTGACCGAGACGGGGAGCGAACCCCATCGCGAGGCGGCCCGAACTGCGCGTGGAAGGACACGCCGCACCTGATCGGCGACCGCGGCATCCTCGTCGCCGTGACGGACTTCCACTCTCGTCTCGTCCACCTGCGCGGTCAGGCTGGAGCGCGCGACCGGTCCGGTCGGGACGTGGCCGCAGGCGACGGCTACCAGGAGCGAGAGCAGCAACGACGGTTTCAAGCCCCATGGGGTAGCGCGGATCGGGCAACGGTCTTTTGATGCACATCAAGATCGAGATCAAACCTCTTTTACCTGGAGCCCCGCTTCACGACCCTCGCCCGCGACGACATCGTTGCGGCGTGGGCTACACTCGGCCGCCAATCGGCCTGGAGAAACGGGCCTTCCGGGAGGCAGGGCGTGAACGAGACGTTGGACGCGCTGATTCGCCAGCTCGACCTCGAGCCGCTCGAGGTGAACCTCTTCCGCGGCCAGTCGAGACACATGGGATCGCCCAGGGTCTTCGGGGGCCAGGTGATCGGGCAGGCGCTGGTGGCGGCCGAGCGCACGGTCGAGGGTCGGGTTCCCCACTCGCTGCACGCCTACTTCCTGCTGGCCGGTGACGTCGGCGCTCCCATCATCTACCAGGTGGAGCGCGTTCGCGACGGAAGGAGCTTCTCCGCCCGGCGCGTGCAGGCGATCCAGCACGGGCGCCCCATCCTCTCGATGATCGCCTCGTTCCAGAGGCCCGAGACGGGGCTGGAACACGCCTCGCAGATGCCGGAAGTGCCGCCACCCGAGGCGCTCACCCCGTCGACCCGAGCTCCATGAACGGTGGATCTCCGAGGCCAGCCCGGTTTCGCCGCGCATCGCCGAGGCCCTGCGATCGCCGAGCGCGATCGAGTTCCGCGCCGTCGAGCCGCTGAACCTGCTCCGCCCGGTCCCGGGTGAGCCTCGCCAGACGGTCTGGTTCCGCGCCGTCGATCGCGTCCCCGACGATCCCCAGCTGCACCGCTGCATCCTGGCGTACGCGTCGGACTTCCACCTGGTCGGGACCGCGCTCCGGCCGCACGGCAGGAGCTGGTACCAGCGCTCGATGATCGTCGCGTCGATCGATCACGCCCTCTGGTTCCACAGGAGCGCTCGCGTCGACGAGTGGCTCCTCTACGTGATGGACTCACCGTCCGCCCAGATGGCGCGCGGCCTGGCGCGGGGCCTCATCTACGATCGCGGCGGGCGTCTCGTTGCGAGCGTGGCGCAGGAGGGGCTCATGCGCGAGGTGAGCGAGCCAGCCGCGAGCGGACCCGACGCACCGGCCCCGGGATGAGGCGGTGGATCGTCCTCGCGTGCTGGGTGGCGGCCCCCGCTTCCCAGGCGAGCGCGGCGGGTGACGTGCACGGCGTCTATCTCCTGGTCGGCAAGGCGCACGTTCAGGTCAGCCCTTTCCCGGTCAGGGACATCCGGGGGACATGCGCTCACGGTCGAGCGGCCCCTGCTCCGGGGCGCGTCTCCCTGCGGCTCGAGTCGCGCGGGCGCGTAGCGTCCTGGGTGCCTCGCATCCGGGAGCGGTGTCCTGGCTTGTCGACGCCAGCCAGCTGCATCGTGGAGATTCGCGCTGGACGCGCGCGGGCGCGTCACCGCCCAGCTTCGGTCGGGGCGTGGACGCTCCGGGGCGGCGGCTCTCCCTCGATCTCCGATTCGACGTCGGTGGCAACATCGCCACCCGCGTCGCCAGGACCACCTTCACGCTTCTCCAGGCCGAGTTCACCGTGCCCGAGGGTTGGACCCGGCCTTGCCAGTCAGCGGAACGATAACGAGCACGGCAGCGGAGCGCGGCAAGGGTCGTGAATATGGAAAGGGCCGGCCCTCGCGGACCGGCCTCTCTTTCCTGTCGGGCCTCCGGCCCGGTGCGAACGTCTCGCCTACGCCTTGTTGGCGTCGACCGCAGCCTTCGCGGCCGGGGCACCGGCGAGGACGCCCACCGCAGCGCCGGCCACCGCGCCACCGACGGCGAACAGCGCGCCGACGCCCGTGACGCCCATCACCATCCCGAAGACGATCAGCGCCCGAGCCGCGAAGGTTGCCTGGAGCGGCGTCCCGAAGATCCCGCCGGCGAGCAGCACGCCCGCGTAGCCGCCGTAGAGCAGAGCCGGGAGCAGCGCGATGGCGAGGAAGAGGGCGAGGCCGATTGCGGCGCCGACGATGCTGGGGGTCTTGCGGTTCATGGTGTTCTCCTTGGATTCAGTCAGGGTTGATAGACGAGAGGAGGTAGTGCAGCCGGCCTGCCAAGTTCGGGGCCATGGAGTTTCGAGGGCTTGCGGGTGTGGGATGTCGGGGAATCCCGACGAGCCGCCGGGGATGGCAGACGAAGCGGACGCGCCGGAGGGTCACGACCCGGCCCGGTCACCGCCCCTTGACGGGCGCCCCGGCCCCGGCGGCGCGCTCCATGTAGGACCGCGCCACTCTCTCGCCGTCCAGGCGCAGTGCGGACGCGATGGAGAGGACGATTCCGCGCAAGTAGACCGCCGGCGGAAGCTGGTCGAAGCGCTCGGACTCGACGTTGCCGAGGTGGGACCGCTGCACCTTGGTTTTCTCCGAGAGCTGCAGGATGCTCAGGCCTCGGGCCTCGCGAGCCTGGCGGATCAGGTCGCCGGTCCACGGTGTTCCTTCCGGCGGGTGAAAGTCGACCTCGGGAACGGCGGCCCGCGAAGTCCCAACGAACTGGGCGCCGGGCGCCACCGGAGGCTTGGCGGCCTGAAACCCCGTCGCCGGTCGTCCCTTCGACTCTCCCTCCGCAGGAAGCCGATCGTCATAGGTGGCCCGGGCCTGGGGGTCGAGCAGCACCAATCGGGCCTCCTCAATCCGGTCGTGGAGCACGTCGGCCTCGTCGGGGTCGAGCAGCGTGTAGGACACAAGAGATCCCGGGCCGAAGAGCGCCCGGGCCCGCTCGTAGGCCCGCTGCACCTCCTCGGTCGTGGCCGACCGGCGGACCTCGAGGATCTCGTAGAAGGACCGCTCGGAGAGGCGCTTCACCTGCCCGTCTCCGCCATCCCGCCGAGCGCCTGGATCACGCTGGCGATTCGCGCCAGAGACCGAGCAGCCCGGCCCTCGGAGCGGGCCAGGAGCAGCGGCCGCCGCTCCCGCGCGGCGCGCCACACGTCGTCGTCGTAGTCCACCGTGCCTAGAACGTCCATCTCGATGCCGAAGTGGCGCCGCCACGCCGCAGCGACCCCCAGCCCCAGCTCCGTATCCTCCTGCGTGCGGACCTGGTTCACCACCAGCCCGGGGCGGAAAGCCGCCATCTGCTCCCGGAGCTGGCTCCCCGCCTCCTCGTCGGCCCCCTGGATGGCCTCGAGGATCTCGGCGGGTCCCCGGAATCGGCCGCCCTCGAGACACTCGTCGAGGAGGTGTGCCACCCCGAAGATCGAGGACGCCGCCCGCAGGCGCCGCCAGAAGGCGGCCTTCACGAAGCGGTGGGCGTTCTCGATCGCGCTGTGCTCTGGAGCCAGGACCAAGACCTTGTGGTCGGCGAGCAGGAAGAAGTCGAGCGTGTTCTTCTGGGTTCCGGCGGCCAGAATGCAGGATGGCGAAGTCCGCGTCCATGGACTGGAGATGCCGGATGAGACGCAGCTTCTGGCCATGGCTGGGGCTCGCGGCGTCGAGGTGGTCGAGCGCCCCGGACACCAGCGACAGGTTGGGGATGCCCGTGGAAACGAAGACCTCCTCGATCCGTTCGACGCTGTGGTTCACGAACTCGGAGAGCGTCCGCCGCGGCGGATCGATCCCCAGGCAGGTGTGGAGGTTCGCGCCACCCAGGTCGCAGTCGACGAGAACCACCCGGCAGCCCCTGCGAGCGAGCTCGATCCCGAGACTCGCCGCGACGAGGCTCTTTCCGACTCCGCCCTTGCCGCCACCGACAGACACGATCCGCCCTGGGCGCATGCCACGACGGGACGTCGACGAGCGACGAGTCGCCGACCCATCGGCGGTCAGGGGCGCCACAAGCCTGAGTTGAGGCAGCTCGGCCATCGGGGGCTCCAGAATATGAGACTCGGCCGGGGAGCGCGCACCCCCCTAACGGGAGAGGAAACCCGAGTTCGCCTCGATTTGCCGGTTGGGGCGGGCGATGGGGCGCCTGCCCCCGGCGTCGCGCTGCCGCCTTGCCCGTCGCCGGCGGGGTATCATCGGCGGGTGGAATCGCTCGTCCTGTACGCCTCCGGATTCGGCTGAGGCCCCGTCGGGGGCCTCGACTGAGGCACCGTTCTCGCGCCCCTGCTGGCGCGTCTCGATGCGATCGACGGCGTCGCTTCCTCCCGGGTGGACTCCTCGGGCCGTTTCTTCTGGCTCCAGGTCGAGGACACGGCCGACGCGAACAACGTGAACGTCCTGGCTTTCGGCGTGCTGGGAAAGGGAACGCGCCTCCTCGCGGCCGACCAGGCAGAGACGCAACTGGCGGCGCGCCCCCGAGGCGACCCGTGGCTCACGGCAGCCGAGGCGATGACGTTGTCCTTCGTGGAAGCACGGATTCTCTCGGTGCGCCTGACGGGCGAGGTGGCGCACCTGACCGGCGCCGAACCGGAGCATCGGGAGGAGATTGCCGAGGCGATCCGTCTGGAGCTGTTCGCCACCATGGAGCGCGTCCACTCCGAGGGCGGCCGGCGCAGCAGTGGGTGGATCTACGAGGAGTGGCCGGCCATCGCTGCGGCCACCGTCGAGCGATGCGCTGGAGCGATGCCCCGGGACCTGTGCCGGCGACTGTCCGAGGTGCTGCCGGCGCTGCTGATCCGCTGAGCGCTCCAGATTGGCTCGAGCTGGAAACGCCAGCTCGCGCTCTGCGGCGAGCAAGTCGGCGCCGACCCGGTTCGGGAGCTACGCGGCCGTCTCCTGGACCTTCCGAGCGGGGGCCCTGGCGGGGCGCATCCTTGTCAGCTCGACGAGCTTGGGTCCGGCGCTCCCGTATGAGCGCTCCCTGTCTCCCACGAACAGCGTCATCAGCCACTTGAAGGAGTCGGGCTTCTCGGTTCCGTCCGCGCGAGGCGACCATGCGCACCACTCGCGTTGGTCGAGCTTCTTCATGGGATCCCCGAGGTCGGTGACCGTGGAAGCCGCGGACTGTGGCCAGCCTTATTCGAGGGGTAAGCAGCATGATTCGCCGCAGCTAACGTGCTCCCGGCACGAAGGCCTTCACGTTCTCCTTGGGGTGGCCGTCGGGGATGGTCGCGAAGGACCTGGGCAGCTCGGTCGCAGGGATGTACGTCCAGGGGCCAGCCAGCGACACAGCGGTGAACCATCGGCCCGAGATGAGGACGAAGGCCATCTGGACGGCAACGTCCCGGAACACGTTGGCGTTCGTGTTCTGCACGTAGAGGAGGTCCGTCCTCCGGATCGAGACCCAGTTCGGCCTGCCCTCGAACTGGATCACCTCGACGGGCTGGTTCGACACGACGATGGGGGGATCCCGGACGAGAGCGACGGCCGCTTCTTCGTCCTGGGATCTTCGGGTCCGGTCATGAGGTCCGCGGTACCCGTCCTTCCTGCTTCCTTCGCCACCTCGTTCACGTCGGAGGGCACCTTGGTCGCCACGACCCACGGGCCCGCGAGCGAGGGCGCCCCCACCCAGCCGTCGAGCAGGTGAATGAGCACGACCCCGGCCTCCGTATCGCGCAGGACGAGCACGCGCGTGTTGATGACGCGCTCGAGCGACGTCTTCTCCACCGGGCGCCATGTCGGCTCCCCATCGATGATGACGACCGCGGCCGGGGCTTCCACGAAGACGATGCGGGGTGGCTGGGTCCCGGCGGCTGGACCCTGCGCCCGGGATCGGGCCGGGGCCGTCGTGACCGCGCCGGCCACGAGAATCGAGAAGAGCGCGAGGGATCGACTGGAAGGGGTCCGGGACATGAGGTTCGCCATTCTGATCCGGTTGTACATCAAGTCGATCCGGCCGGCCGCTCTCCAGGCCAGGCGGGTGCGCGCCGGCCCTTACCCGTCGCGTGCGCGGTGGAGACGGGTTAGGCTTCCGCCCCCAAGGAGAGACCCGTGAATCGACTCGCCGCCACCACCCTGCTGGCCCTCGCCGCCTGCGCCAGCGCCCCACCCGCCCCCCCCTCGTCGGTGGCGGCCGACGTCTGCACCGCCGACGCTGCGCGCCTCTGCCCCGGAGTGGAGCCGGGGGCCGGCCGGGTTCTCGCCTGCCTTCGCGGCCGCCAGGCCGAACTCTCCGCGTCTTGCAAGCTGGCGGTGGAGCCGACCGGGCAGGCCCAGGCGGAACTGGCGCAGGCTTGCAAGGCACCGGCGGAGAAGCTCTGTCCAGGGACCTCCGGCGTCGCGACCCTCGAGTGCATGCGCTGGCGATACGCCGACGTGCCCCCGGCCTGCCAGGACGCGATGTGGGTGGCCCAGGAGAAGTACGACCAGTTCAGGTCGATCTGCGCCGGCGACCTGGACCGATGGTGCAAGGAGGTCCCGCGCGGGGAGGGCCGGCTCATCGCCTGCCTGCGCTCGCGCGCCAGCCAGCTCGCCCCGCTGTGCCGGGAGATGGTGACGCCTTAGGCGGCAGGTCAGATCAGCGTGTTGTCGGGGATGACCCCGTTCTTCGGAACGATCACGATCCCGTCGCGGACGTACCAGCCGGCCCCGTTTTCCTCCATGGCGCGCGCCTGGTTGTTGAGGATCCGGACACCGCGCCCGATGCGCGCGTTCTTGTCGACGATGGCCCGCTCGATGATCGAGTCGCCGCCGATGCCCACGGGCGGCAGCCCCCGGGAACGCGCCTGGTCGATCTCGTCGAGCGTCTCGTAGTAGTCCGCGCCCACGATCAGGGTGTCGCGGATGCACGTGCCGGCGCCGACGCGGCTGCGGATGCCCACCACCGACCGCTCGATCTCGGCCCCCATGAGGATGCAGCCCTCGGAGACCAGGGCGGCGCGCAGCGTGCATCCCTCGACCTTCGTCGCCGGGAGGAAGCGGGGGTTCGTGTAGACGGGGCGCTGCACGTCGTAGAAGTCGAAGGGCGGGATGGGCTTGGTGAGCTCCATGTTCGCCTGGAAGTACGAGGCGATCGTCCCGACGTCCTCCCAGTAGCCCCGGAAGAGATGGGCCTGGACCCGGATCTCGCCGATGGCCCTGGGGATGACGTGGCGCCCGAAGTCGGCGAGGTCCGACCCGGAAGCGCCCGCTCGAGGACCTCGCGCCCGAACATGTAGATGCCCATCGAGGCCAGGAAGCCCCGCCCGTATCCGGGAATGTCGGACTCGAGGGCCTCGAGCCGTTCGGGCGGCGGCTTCTCCTCGAACTCCACGATCCGCCCTTGCCGTCGACCTTGAGAATCCCGAAGCTCGAGGCCTTCTCCCGCGACACCGGGATCACCGCCACGGTCGCATCGGCCGACGAGGTGCGGTGAGTCTCCTGGAGCTTTCGGAAGTCCATCTGGAAGAGCTGGTCGCCGGACAGGATCAGCACGTCGCGGGCGCGCTGGCCGCGGAGGTGGCGAAGGTTCTGACGGACCGCGTCGGCGGTACCCTGGAACCACTCCGGGCTGTCCTCGGTCTGCTCCGCTGCCAGGATGGTGACGAAGGCGTCGGTGAAGACGTCGAACTTGTAGGTCTGGCTGATGTGCTTGTTCAGGCTCTCGGAGTTGTACTGGGTGAGCACGAACATTCGCCGCAGCCCCAAGTTGAGGCAGTTCGAGATGGGAATGTCGATGAGGCGGTACTTGCCGGCGATGGGGACGGCCGGCTTGGAGCGCTTCTGGGTGAGGGGGAAGAGCCTGCTCCCGCGGCCACCCGCGAGGATCACGGCGATGCAGTCGTTCATGTGGGGTTGCTCGGGGTCAGAAGGTGGTGCTGAAGCTTGCCGAACCGATTGCCGCCCCGCCGCGCTTCACCTGGACCTCGGTGACCCAGCTTCCGGAGCGGTCGAAGTTCACCTGGCCATTGTACGTCGCGTCCGACGCGAACGCAGGATTCACGCTTCCCGAGGCGCAGTGGGAGGCCGAGGGGACGCAGGGGAGGAGGACGAGGCTCGCGTCGCTCACCGCGGCGTAGGTCGCCCCCGAGTCCGTCGTCGAGAAGAGCGTGTTGACCAACGGATTCAGCCCCACGGTGGCCACCGATTTCAGGTTGAAGCTGAGGACGTAGTCCACGCCCCCGGACGTGAACTCGTTGTTGAGGGTCACGGGGCCAACCACCGGAGCGGTCTGGGCTCCTCCGGTTGAGGGAAGTGCGAACCCGGGGTCATCCCCTCGACGGACGAGCCGAGTCGTGGTCTTCTTGTTGCTTCCCGGTGAAGGAGGATGGACGCATGAGAATCCTGCTCGTACCCGCCCTGCTGCTCGCCGCTGCTTGCGCCACCACCGCCACCAGCTCTCCCACCCCTGCGGCCCAGCGGGCCTCGGCCCCTCCCCACATCAGCGCGGGACGCCCCACGTTCGAGGGAGGTCGGGCGGGTTCTTCATCTGGGCCGACGACGCCGGATGGCACCTCCGGACCACCTCCGCGGGTCCGCTACTGTCCTTCACGGGCGTGATCTCCCCCATCGGCGGCCAGATCGAGGGGCTTCGCCCGATGAAGGAGAACAATCGGTCGTCCCAGGTCGCGCTGACGGACAAGGGAATCGAGTTCTCCCTTCCGACCCAGGCCGACGTCGAGGGGTTCGACTGGAAGGTGACCTCGGGATGCAACCGGTTCGACCTCCGCGCCCTGGGCCAGGCCGACCCGGGGCTGGTCCGGCTGGGCGGAATGGCCGACGCACCGCCCCAGATTCCCTTCGATCTCTGCAAGTAGCCTCGGGCCGCCCGACGGCGGCCCCCGCTTTTCAGCCATCCCTGGCATACTGCGCTGACCCATGGCCGGCGTGACAATGCAGGGCGTGACGAAGCGATACGGCGACAACCCTCCGGTGATCACCGGAGTGGACCTGGAGATCCCCGACAAGGAGTTCGTGGTGCTGGTCGGGCCCTCGGGCTGCGGCAAGTCGCACCCTGCTCCGCATGATCGCCGGGCTCGAGGAGATCACCTCGGGCACCATCTCCATCGGCGACCGGGTGGTGAACGACGTTCCGCCCGAAGGACCGCGACATCGCGATGGTGTTCCAGAGCTACGCGCTCTACCCGCACATGACGTGCGGGAGAACCTGGAGTTCGGCCTCAAGCTCCGCAAGACGCCCGCGGCCGGAGATCGACCGGCTGGTCGACCGAGGCCGCCCGGATCCTCGGGCATCGAGGAGCTCCTGGCCCGGCAAGCCCGAAGGAGCTCTCCGGCGGCCAGCGGCAGCGCGTGGCCGCTGGGGCGGGCCATCGTGCGCAAGCCGGCGGTCTTCCTCTTCGACGAGCCGCTCTCCAACCTGGACGCCAAGCTGCGCGTGCAGATGCGCGCCGAGATCACGAAGCTCCAGCAGCGGCTACAGGCCACGACCATCTACGTGACCCACGACCAGGTCGAGGCCATGACCATGGGCCACCGCATCGCCGTGCTCCACGACGGGAAGCTCCAGCAGGTGGGCACCCCGCTGGACGTCTACGAGCGGCCCGCCGAACCTCTTCGTGGCGAACTTCATCGGCACCCCGCCGATGAACTTCATCCGCGGCCACCGTGGTCGACGGGGGCGCCTCGCTGCGGGCGCGGGCTTCTCGCTGCCCGTCGCCGGCGACGGCCCGCGACGCCCTCGCCGCCGGGTCGGCAAGACCGTCGTCGTCGGCATCCGCCCCGAGCACGTGGTGGAGCCCCGGCGTACCACCCGCGGCGCCACGGCCCCGTCTCGAGCTCACCGCCGAGCTCGCGGAGACCCTCGGCAACGAGGTCGTGGTCCACGGCCGGCCGGGCGAGGACGCCATCGCCTTCAAGATGGACCCGCATCGCCCGCCGGCGATGGGCGCCAAGGTCCAGGCGCTCGTCGAGATCGACCGGCTCCACCTCTTCGACGCCGAGACCGAGAAGCGCTCTCGACTGACCGGCCCGGCCGGTCCACCCGGAGGAGATCCATGAACGTCCCCGCCCGCCTTCTTTCCGCCCTCCTCGCGCTCGCCGCCGCGCTGGCCCCGGCGCGCGCGCCGCGGCCGAGACGGAGATCGTGGTCTGGCACGCCTACCGCGGCAGCGGAGAAGGCCGCCATCGAGAAGGTCGCCGCCGCCTACGGCGCCTCGCACCCCGGGGTCAAGGTGACGACCCTGGCCGTCCCCTACGACGCCTTCGCCGACAAGATCTCGGCCGCGGTCCCGCGCGGCAAGGGGCCGGACGTCTTCATCTACGCGCAGGACCGGCTGGGCGGCTGGATCGAGGCCGGGAACACGGTCGAGCCGGTGGACTTCTTCCTCGACAAGCCCACCAAGGACAGCTTCATCCCCACCACCATGGACGCGGTGACCTACCGGGGGACCGTCTACGGCCTCCCGGTGAACTACAAGGTCATCACGCTCATCTACAACAAGAAGCTGGTCACCGGCCCCCGAAGACCTCCACGGAGCTGGTGGCACTGGCGAGGAAGCTCACCGACAAGTCGGCCGGGCGCTTCGGGCTCGCCTACTGGTACAGCGACTACTACTACCACGCGGCCGTCCAGAACGCGTTCGGGGGGCGGGTGTTCGAGAAGGGCACCTCCAAGCCGGTGCTGAACGCGCCCGAGAACGTGAAGGCGCTCGACTACCTCGGCTCCTGGATCGACCAGGGCTTCCTCCCGGCCGAGCCGTCCACGGCGCTCATCACCGCTCTCTTCAACCAGGGCAAGGCGGCCATGGTCTTCACGGGCCCCTGGTTCCTGGGCGAGATCGCCCCGGAGATCGACTACGGCCTGGCGCCGCTGCCCCCCATCGTCGAGGCCGGGAACCAGCCGCTCCGCCCCTGGATGACCGTGGAGGGCGCCTTCATCGCCGCGCCCTCGAAGAACAAGGACCAGGCCTTCGAGTTCGTGAAGTACCTCACCGACAAGCCGGCCGCGCGGATCATGGCGCTGGAGGGGCGGCAGACCCCGTCCAACAAGGCGGTCTACGACGACCCGCAGGTGGCGGCGACCCGGTCCTGAAGGCCTTCCGCACGCAGGTGGAGGTCGCGGTCCCGATGCCGAACCTGGCCGAGATGACCATGGTCTGGTCGCCCGCGACCATCATGATGGCGTCGGTGGCGAAGCGGTCGACTCCGCCCAAGGCGGCCGCCGACAAGGCGCAGGCCGAGGTGGTGAAGTCGCTCTCCGAGCTTCACAAGAAGTAGCGCGGATGAGGGCGCCTTCCCACCGCTGGCGGTTCCTCGCAGGGTGGCGCTCGGCGCCGCCCTGGGGGCCTGGCTCGCGCACGGCTTCGTGGGCGACGCCCGGCGCGCGGAATCGCCGAGGACCGGGAGGCGCGGCGCGCCACCGTGACCCTGCAGGCCGCCGGGGCGCTGGTCGAGCAGCGCCGAGCGGACGGGCGACGCGGTCCGGCGCGCGCTCGGCGCCTGGCAGGAGGGCACCCCGGCGTTGCGCAGGTGCGGCTCGCGCGGGGCATGCAGCTCGAGGCCTCCTCCGCTCCGGGCGACACCGGCGAGCGGGCGGCCCCGCGCCGGCTGGCGCGGGAGGAGAAGCCGCTCTACGACCGCGCCCAGCGGATCGCCACCGCGGTGCAGACGAACCGCGAGGAGCAGGGCGGTCGCAAGGACGAGATCGAGGTGGCGCCGCTCCCGGGCGGCGGCTCTCCGTGGCGGGCCCGTCCGGCGCCGAGGGCGGCCCCGCCGGCGTGCTGGAGATCGAGACCGCCGCGCTGCCGCCGCCGCCCGCGACCTCCTGGTGGAGCTTCCTCCTCGCGGTGGTCGCTCCGGTGGCAGCCTTCGGGCTCCTCGCGCTGGTCCTGGGCGACCGGGGCGCCGGCCTGGCTCCTGGCGCTGCGCGCGGTGGCCTGCCTGGCGCTGTCGATGCTGCTCGCTCGTCCGGGTCTCCACGGCCCGGGTGGCCGACGACCGGCGGGCGCGAGCGCGCGCGCGGTGGCGGAGCGGGTCGCGCGAGCAGGTGGCGCGGGTCCGGGCCGTGGCCGCCGCGGCAGGGGCTCCCCGCGGAGGTCGCCGCGACGAGCGCCGCCTGGGACGCCGACGCCTTCCGCCGCCCGCGGCGGAGGTCGCGGCCGACGGCACCGCTGAGCCAGGAGCGGCTCGCCGAGTCGGTGGAGGAGGCCGTCCGCCACCTGCGCCGCTCGCTCGCCGCCGGCGCGGTGCTCGGCCGTGGTGCTCCTCCTCCTCGTCGGGCTGGGCGCGTTCCACCGGCTGGGGCGGACGCTGTCCGGAACCGGCAGGCCTACCTCTACATCGCGCCCGGCCATCGTCGGGATGCTCGTGCTGGTCTTCTACCCCTTCAGCTACGGCATCGCCCTCTCCTTCACCGACTCGAACATCTACAACACGCAACAAGCCCCTCTCCGAGCTCTGGGTCGGTCTTCCGGAACTACGCCGACATCCTCGGCGACTTCGCCTTCGCCGAAGCGGACCGAGGGCGGCTTCGTCTTCAACTACCTGAGCTTCTACTGGACGCTCCTCTTCAACGTCTTCTGGACGGTGACCAACGTCGCCATCGGCGTCACCTCGGGGCTCATCCTGGCGCTGATCCTGAACACCAAGGCGCTGGCCTTCCGGCCCGCCTACCGGGTGCTCCTCATCCTCCCCTGGGCGATGCCGAACTACATCACGGCGCTCATCTGGAAGGGGATGTTCCACCAGCAGTTCGGGGTCATGAACCAGGTGCTCCAGGTCGTCGGCCTCGCGCCGGTGTCCTGGTTCGACCACCCGTTCACCTCCTTCCTGACGGCGCTACGCGACCAACGCCTGGCTCAGCTTCCCCTTCATGATGGTGGTCTCGCTGGGCGCCCTGCAGTCGATCCCGGCCGACCTCTACGAGGCGGCGCGGGTCGACGGCGCCTCGCGCTGGCAGCAGTTCCGGCCCATCACCCTGCCCTCGCTCAAGCCGGCGCTGGTCCCGGCGGTCATCCTCTCGGTGGTCTGGACCTTCAACATGTTCAACATCATCTTCCTCGTCACCGCGCGGCGAGCCGGGCGGCGCCACCGAGATCCTCATCACCCAGGCCTACAAGTTCGCCTTCCAGAAGTACCGCTACGGCTACGCCGCGGCCTACGCCACCATGATCTTCGGCATCCTGCTCGTCTACGGGATCTTCCAGAACCGCTACCCGCGGCCACGGAGGCCGATCTGATGTCGGCGCCGCGCACGCGACCGGAGAAGTGCCGCACGCGCCCTTCACGCCTTCCTGGTGGTCGTCCGTCGCTCTCGACCGTCTACCCGGTGCTCTGGGTGGTCACCATCGCCTTCTCCGGGCGGCAGAGCCTCGCCATCGCCGACCTCCCGGCCGACCCGGCTTCTGGCAGCGGCTGCGGGCCGTCGATCCCCTGGCCGGACGCAGCTGGTCGACGACCAACTTCGTCTCGGTGTTGGCCGACCAGCCCTTCGGCCGCTGGCTGCTTGAACAGCGCGTGGTGGCGCTCGCCACCACGCTGGCGGGGTCTTCCTCTCCTGCACCGCCGCCTACGCCTTCTCCCGCTTCAAGTTCCCGGGGCGCCGGGCCGGGATGATGGCCTTCCTCGTCTCCCAGATGTTCCCCGGCGCGCTCACCCTGATCCCGCTCTACATCATCATGGTGCAGTGGCTGGGGCTGGGCTCGACACGCTCGGCCTGATCATCGTCTACGCCACCACCTCCATCCCCTTCTGCGTCTGGATGCTCAAGGGCTACTTCGACACCATCCCAAGGAGCTCGAGGAGGCGGCCTCATCGAGGGGGCCTCGCGCCGGCAGATCTTCTGGCGCATCGTGCTGCCGCTGGCGCAGCCGGCCATCGCCATCACCGCGCTCTTCTCCTTCATGACCGCCTGGAACGAGTTCATCCTGGCCGCGACCTTCATGGACCAGGAGGAGATGTACACGGCGCCGGTGGGGCTGCGGTTCTTCGTGGGCGGCTTCTCGCAGCAGTGGGGCTACTTCGCGGCCGGCTCGATCATCGTCTCCATCCCGGTGGTGGTGCTCTTCCTCTACCTGCAGAAGTACCTGGTGGCCGGCCTCACCGCCGGGAGCGTGAAGGGGTAGCACCGGCGCAGCCGGCGGCCGTGGCCCGTGCCGCCGCCGCCTGGCGAAGGTCCGCCGCCACCGGAAGCCGCTCGATGCGGCGCCAGGCACCGCAGGCCTCGGCGAGGCGCCCCGCCTTCTCGTTCGCACCGGCGAGGTCGAGCCACCGCGCCCCGTCGTCGGAATCGAGCCGGACGGCCCGCTCCAGCGGCTCGATGGCGCCCGCCGCGTCTCCCCGGGCCATCCGGACGCCGCCGAGCACCATCCAGGCGCCGCCCTCCTCCGGACGGATCGCCAGCGCCCTCCTCGCCTCCTCCTCGGCTCCGGCGAGGTCTTCCTGGCGCAGGAGCACGAGCGCCAGGTTCGCGTGGGCCGTGGCGTTCCCGGGCTCGAGCGCGACGGCCCGGCGCAGCGCCGACGCTGCCTCGCCGGTCCGGCCAGCCGAGAGGAGCGCCACCGACAGGTTGTTCAGGATGAAGGCCTCGTCGGCGGGGGAGCCCCGCCCGCCGTACTCGAGCGCGAGGTGGAACTGCCGGATCGCCTCGTCGTTCTCCCCCCGCTCCCAGCGGGCGAGGGCCAGGTTCAGCCGGGGGCGCTGCGCTCGGGGGGCCTTCGAGACGACGTCGCTCCAGAGCGC
This sequence comes from uncultured delta proteobacterium, assembly GCA_963700085.1. GTDB lineage: Bacteria > Myxococcota > Myxococcia > Myxococcales > Anaeromyxobacteraceae > CAIOAK01. The sequence goes on along the minus strand of CAVOWI010000009.1, from coordinate 19,407 downwards.
GAGGCGGGTCTCCCAGACCGCGTTCCTCCGGTGGAGCGCCAGTGCAAGCCCGGCCCAGGTCGCGCCGGTGAGAAGCAGGCCGGCGAGCGCCCGGCGGGTGGCGAGGCGCGCGGGCGCGCGTTCGGCGCCTGCGGCGAGGGCCACGAACGGGCCCCAGGCGGCGAGGTAGACGCGGTGCTCGAAGAGAAGGTCCGCGATGGGGAAAACACTGGAGGTCGGCGCCAGGACCAGGAAGAACCAGGCGATTCCGAAGGCGGCCACGCGGCCGGCGGCCCCACCCTCCCCGCCCCGGTCCCGGGACCTCCACCAGAGCAGCGCGCCCCCGGCCACGAGCGCCCCGAGCAGGAGCCCCGAGGCCAGGACGGCAGGCTCGGCGAGGCTGCGGGAGGGTGCCAGCACCCAGTAGGCGCTCTGGCCCGCCGGCACCGCCAGGAGCCCGAGGTAGGTGACGAGCACGCGCCACTGGGTCAGGAAGTAGCTCCAGGGGGAGAGCCCCGGAACCGAGAAGCCGGCGTCGGCCGTCCCGGCCACGCCCCCATCGCTGCCGCGGCGAAGAGGACGTCGACGACGACCCAGGGCGCGACCATCGCGAGCCGCCTTGGCCAGGTCGCGAGCCCTTTCCGCGCCGAACCGCCGGGAACCATCGCGGCGAGGAGCAGGTAGGCGGCCGGCAAGGTGACGACGATGGCCTTCGCGGCCAGGCCGAGCGCGAAGGCGGCGAGCCCGCCGACCCAGGCCGCGACACCTGCCGCCGTCCGGCCCCGCCGCTCCGCCGCGAGCAGGAGGAGCAGCGCGGCGAGGTAGAGGCCGGAGGCGAGCACCTCGGCCCGCTGGACCACGTAGCTCACCGCCTGGGTCTGCAGCGGGTGGAGCGCGAAGAATCCCCGCCACCGCGAGCGCGATCCCCGTCGCGGCGCCCGAGCCGGCGAGACGCAGGACGGTCCGGGTGAACAGGAAGACGAGCGCAACCACTGCGAGGTGGAGCGCCAGGTTCGTGACGTGGAAGCGCCACGGGTCGAGCCCGGAGACGGCGTGGTCGAGCGCGAAGGTGAGGTCGGTGAGCGGACGGCCCCCCCGCGCCAGGGCCGGCCAGAACCCGTGCAGCGCCCGCCCCAGGTCCTTCACGCCGGGGTTCTCGACGATGGAACCGAAGTCGTCGAGCTGGAACTCGCCGTGAAGCACGCGGGCGTAGGCCGCGACGGCGAGGAGCAGCGGGATGGCGAGCCAGCGAGCTCCCGGTGCCGGGACGGATTTCACGGCCCCGCGCCGTCGAACCGGACGGCCGCCCCGCGTTCGACCTTCGCGCCCCCCTCGACCGCGCGGGCGACGAGCCCCTTCTCGAACACCTGGATCACGACGAGCCGGGCCACGGTGAGGCCGGTGGGGCCGAGGACCCGCCCGAGCTGCATGGCCTTGATCCCGGCCACCGGTCCCGAGACCGAGATCATGCCCTCCGACACGTCGACGACCGTCAGTGCGGGCGGGGGCGGTGCGGCCTCCACGACCAGGGCGGGAGCGGCAACCGGGCCCGCGAGAGACGCAGCGGGAGCGGCCGACGACGGCGCCGCGGCCGATGCATCCATCGTGGCGTCCGGCTTCGACGCGGGGGCCGGTACGGCTGCCGCCGGAGGGGCGGGCGCGGGAGCCGGCACCAGGGAGACGAATGGAACACGCGCGTACTCGCCGCTCGTGGCGTTGAACGAGCCCAGGACCTCCTTCTGGTCGGTGCCGGGGAGCAGGAGGACGTCGACCACGCGGGGGTGCGCCTCGCCGGAGGGGGCCCCTCCGAACGCCCAGGCCTCGCGCATCCCCACCACCGGCATCGTGAAGGCGTTCGCCTCCTTGCCGCTGCGGAGGAGGTCGAGGGCGGAGAAGCTTCGCTCCCAGGTCGCACCGGAGACGTGAACCGAGTAGGCCCATTCGCGGCGGGGCGGCCCTCCGAAGTACCACTCCGGGACCCGGACGGTGACGACGCGACCGCGAACGTCGAGCGATTCGGCGAAGATGACGTGCCGCATGGCCTCCTCCCCGAACACGGACGCGGTGATGGCGCGGGCAGGCACGGGCTGCGGGGTGAGGATCACCGCCACCTTCCAGGTGCGCTCCTCCTCGAAGCGAACCCGCCGGCCGGGGATGCAGACCGAGTACCCCTTCGTCGATCCGGGCTCGGTGTCCACGTAGATGTCGATGTTCTGGAAGAGAATCCGGTTGTCGAGCGCGAGCGGGATCAGGTTGGTGCGCTGCGTGATGCTGGGCTCGCGGAAGGGCGCGCTCAGCGTCACCTGGAACAGCACGTCCTCGCCGTCGCTGTAGACCGCGAAGCGGCGAAGGTCGAAGTCGCCGTCCTCGAACTCCGTATCCCCGGGCGGCTGGTAGGTGCCGGGCCCGGTGGCGTCGTGCGCGGCGTCCTCGAAGGAGGCGACGAGGCGGGGGGACGTTCTCGCAGCCAGGGCTTCCGCAGGCACTCCACATGCCAGGGAGAACAGGAGGGCCTGCGCGAAGAAGCGGGAGCGGAAGTCCATGCGAGAAAAAAAGAGGGGCCGGCGGAAGACGACTCCCGCCGGCCCCAGGGTACATCAGGGTGCTACGGAACCGTGATGTAGGTGTTTCCGGAGCCGAGGCCGGTGCCGCCGGTCAGGGCAATGGTCGCGGTCGTGAAGGTCGTCGCGGTGGCCGCCTTGGTCCCGGCGGTCACGCCCGTGGAAAGGGCAATCCCGCCCGCGTCCTTGTACTCCTTGCTGGTGGGGCCGAAGGTGAAGATGAACTCCGGCTTGTCACCGGACTTCGTGAGTCCGGGGTACGGAGGCTTCGTCCGGTCGATGGCCGCCGAAAGCTGGAACGTGTAGATACCGTCGCCGGCCGTGGCGTCGCCCTTCGTTCCATTGTCGGTCAGGACAATCTCGGTCCAGCCCCAGGCCGAGCCCTTCACGGCGACACGGGTCGTGTCCCACGTCCCGGCGCCGAGCGCCTTCGTGTCGATGGTCAGCTTCATGTCCACTGCGCCGTGCGCAGGGAACGCCAGGCCCTGGGCGGTCTTCGCCAAGGTGTCGCCGGCGGTGACGACGAAGCTGCCGTTGTTGCCAATCCATACCCAGCCGCCGTTGGCGATATCGGGATTCGTCGCGTCCCGGAGGCCGTACTCGTAAGTCGTGGAACCCGTGGCGGGCGGAGCGATGAACACCGTCACGCCCAGCTTGTTGTCGCCTGCGACCGACCCTCGGGCTCGTGGCCGCCCGTGCTCCACGGCCCGTCGTCATAGAGCTTCGCCCAGGGGCCCGGGAGCCAGGAAGGTAGAGACGTGACGACGCGCGTCGTGCTGTCGTACTTCATCGAGCCCTTCCACTCCAGCTCGCCGGACTTCCACACCTTGTTGGCCGTGTCGTCCACCGTGAAATTCACTGCCACCGTGCCGGCCGGCTGCGTGAAGCCGGCAGGAGGGGGCGTGCTGCTGCTGTCGCCACATCCGGCCAGCGCGACCGCGAGGCCTGCCACGCCTAGGATCTTCATGTTCATATCGGTGCTCCTTGTTGCGGGTTGCGCGCGCACGGACGTCCGTGCGCGCGAGTCACTGGGTACAGGCCACCTTGATGGGCCCGATCGACTGTGGGGTGAGCCATTCGTCGCACTTGCACGCGTTGTGAAGAGTGGACTTCTGCTCGCGGGCCTCGGGGCCGCACCCGGGGCGCAGCTCGGTGGTCCACGTGATGACACCGGTACCGGTCAGGTTCAGGTTCGACCTGTCCTTGTTGGTTGCCTCGTCGCCGAAGACGTCGCGCCGGTGGACGAAGTCGTCTCGGTTCACGTCCACGACCTCGAGGATGCGCGAGTTGCCAGGCCACTCCTCGCTGCCTGTCCAGGGGGCGCCCTGCGTACCCCAGGTGTACTTGTAGCCGATGCGCAGGACCTTGGCTGGGTCCACGGGCACGTCGAAGGTGACGGTCCAGATGCCGTCGCCGGCCACCTCATCGCCGTTCGTGCCGTCGTCGTACATGGGAATCTGGTTGGGGGTGCTGGCGCCGAGCATCGCGTTCACCGTGCTCCCATCGTGGTCTTGCCAGGGCGACTCCACGTGGATCCAGCCGACGAAGAACATCCGCTTGCCCGGCTTGTCGACGGCCCACTTGAACCGGTCGATGGTGCCGCAGTTCCCGTTGAGGGCACCCTGGTTGAAGTCCACCGAGAAGACGAGCCGGACATTCTTCGGGTCGGGGCAGCCGGCCGGGTCCGGGGCGTTCTTGGCAACGTCTGCGAGCTTCGCGTCGAAGAGCTGGCTGTCGCTCTGCGCAATCCCGGTCTGTGCGTAGTCGATGGGGTGTCGGGCAATCCACGACGGGTCGATGGCGCTCGTCTTGCGCTGGTAGTTCCCCTGCGTGTCCTTGGTGAACACGGGGGTCAAGAAGAGGGACGGGTCGGTGACGCTCACCTCGGGGTTCGCGGCCGGGAGGAGCTGCTCCACCATGTGGAGAAGGTCCTGCGTCGGCCCAGGCACGTCCATGGCCGCCTGGATCAGCTGGCGCGTCCCGAGGTACGCGTCCGGCGTCAACTTCTTGAACGAGAGCCCATCGGCGCTGAGGCGCGCCTCCACGATGAGGGACTCGGTCATGTTCCGGGTGTCGAGGTCCACCCCGCTGGCCGTGGACTCCTCGAGCAGCGTCGGGACGATGGCGCGACGCTCCATCTCCCCGGCCCGCGCGTGAAACGTCACCATCGAGTACTTGGAAGATGGGAAACGCACGTTGAAGGTGTCGGTCGACCTCGTGGTGTCGAAGGGGACGACCGTCGTGCCTCCGCCGTCGGAGAGGGAGAAGTCGGATGTCTTGAGACCCTGGCCGGGGAAGAACCCCTGGACCGTGGAGGCTGGCCGGGCGTGCTCGCCCTGGCCGAGCGTTCCGAACAGGTTCTCGAGGCCGCAGGCGGCGATCGAGCCGGTCGCGATGATTGCCAGGCCCAGGGTCTTCCGTGTCATTCGAATTACCTCACCCAGTGCGGCGATGCCGCAAGGTTGGCTTCGGCGGCGCCGTCCGCCTCGCAATCGAACAACCCACAAGGGGCTTCCCTTCCCATCGCTCGAATAATACCGAGTCCGGGGACGTGCAACGGCCTGTCGCCCGTTCTGGCTTGCCGCCGGGGCGCCATCAGAAGGCCACCTCGATCGTGGCCTTCGACCGCCAGACGTTCCAGAGCATGTCGTAGAGGGGAGCGGTCCGGTAGAGATTCTTGTGGAAGTACTGGAGGGTGTAGCTGAAGAGCACGCCACCGAAGGCGTAGGCGAACCCCGCCTGCATCGTCTGCCGCACGGTGGTGGCCGGGGTGAAGCCCGCCTGGATCGTCCCCTCGCGCCCGGTCTCGTACCAGTGGGTGTACTCGTAGCCGAGGGTGGCTTTCAGCTCCGGCAGCGGCTGGACGGTGACGGCGAGGTATCCGAGCCAGGCGGTGCCGTTGTAGATGCTGTTCGGGTCGGTGAGCAGTCGCTTGTCCACGTCGTTGATGTACTTCCCCTTGGCGTTGAGGACGGCGCCGGGGAGCACCGGGAGCAGGTACTGGAGGTTCAGCACCGCGATGTTGGTGTGGCGCTCCTGGTACTGGGCGTAGACGCTGCGGGGATCCTTTCCGCGGTCGTAGACGTTCGCGTAGTCGGCCTGGGAGGTGAACGCGGTCGTGTCGGTGAATCCGTTCGTGTACAGGAAGTCCGGGTACTGGTTCTTCACGTCCCGGTTTTGCATGTTCGTGTTGTAGCCGATGTAGGTGTACTCGCCGCTCGCCTTGAGCGGCCCGTTCACGTACTCGAGAACGCCCGTGACGCCCTTCCAGCCGATACAGGACTCGTACCAGGGCTCGTCCCAGTCCTGGAACTCGTTGGCGATGTTCAGGGTCGGGAGCTGTCCACCTCGGGTGAATCCGCCGGTGATGATCCCGTCGGTCAGGAGCACGTCCGCCTCGCGGCGCGAGCCCATGATCGCGTTGTACTCGGAGCCGATGTTGAAGTACTGGACCTGGAGCGAGAGCCCCACCTCGAGGGGGTCGAAGGCCGACGCCGTGATCGTGCCGGCCAGGCCGTTCGAGGCGACCGGCGCCAGGTTCTTGTCGGTCTTGAAGACCACCGGCGAGAAGCCCTGCCCGTTGCGCACCATGTTGGTCGCGTAGGCCGGGTTCACGTAGTTCGAGGACGCGGCGAAGAGGCCGGTGAAGGACAGCCAGTCGAGCTTCGACGGGGCGTAGGCGGCTTCCAGCGTGCCGTTCATCCCGGTGAAGCGGGTGACGAGCCCGATCGACATGTCGGCGCCCCGTGCCGCGTTGGGGGGCCCGGTGAGCATCGGGCTGTAGCGATCGGCCTCCCAGTCCTTGATGAGCGCGCCGACGAGGGTGAGGCGGAGGTCCTGGAACGGACGGCTCCCGAGCTTGGCGGCGAAGGCCCAGTCGGTGCCCCACAGGTAGGCGAGCGGGTCGCTGTTCTTGAGGCCGGTCTGCCAGCCGGGGCCGGCCCAGAGCTTGGGAAGGCCCATCGCGCCGATGGTGTAGTTGAGGAGGTCGTTGGGCACGGCCTGTCCCTCGATGAAGACGCCGCCGCCGTTGTAGCGGTCGATGTAGCGAGACTTGCCGATGGTCCAGGCGTTCCACATCGAGAAGTCGGACGAGCCGACCGTGACCCAGCGAACGGTGGGGATGGGCGGCGCGAAGCGGATCCAGACCGACCGCAGCTTCATGTAGGCGGCGTGGTCCATGCCGAGGCTTGCGCCGGAGGTGTCCTGGATGCCCGGCTTGAGGTCGCCGTTCTCCCACCAGTCCTGCCAGAGCGCGCCCCACCGGCTCTGGATCACGAGCCCGGCGCTCACCTTGGGGCCGAGGTTCGCGGTCACGATCAGCGCGGCCTCGCTGCAGACGCCGTTGCTGCCGCCGATGTTGTCGACCCAGAACGGGTTCGACATCGAGAGGCAGCCCTGGGTGTTGTTGTTCTGGTACATGTACTTCATGTAGATCTGGCCGGTGATGTCGAGGTTCAGCTTCTCGGCGCGAGCCGAGGGCGCAAACCCGATCATCGCAGCGACGAGCAGCGCCTTCGTCCCCGTGGACATGCCGGGCCTCACTTCGCGCAAGGATAGACCATCGGGACGACGGCGAGGTCATCGGGCTTCACCTCGGTCGTGGCGGTCTTGTTGTACCTGGAGAGGATCTCGTGCTGCTTCGCCACCGGGTCTCCACCCGCCGGCACGAGGATGTCGATGACGTGCGGGTCGTTGTCGTAGTCGGTGCCGCCGCCGAAGCGGTGCTGCCCCTCGAACTCGTTCACCTTGCGGGTGAGCAGGTCGCCCTTCGCTGGGAACCCCTCGTTCGACTGCATCACCACCTGGTATCCCCAGTCGGGCGTGGGCATCCCGCCCAGCTGCGCCTTGTCCACCACTGCCACCAGCGTGCGTCCCTGGGCCCGGGTGATCCGGGGGACGATGATGCGGCTCTTCCACTGCGCCGCCTTCTGCTCGATCTCGGAGTTCACGCGAGCGACCGGCTGCGGCGAGATGATGACGAGCTTGTCCCAGGCCTCGTCGGCTGCGAATCGGATGTTGAGCCCGGGCGTCCCGTCGCGAACGCCGCTGCCGGCAGCGTGGTCGGTGTCGATGAAGATGAAGACCATCTGCACCGAGAACCCGTTGCCGCCCCAGGCCGGGCTGTCCCAGGGATCCTCGATGCGCGACTTCACGGTGACGCGGAACTCCACCTGGTCGCCGGAGGGAAGCACCTGGAACTCGGTGATGTCGAAGGAGCCGGGCTTGTAGACGGCGTCGGTGGGGTACTTGTAGGTCCCGGGCCCGTCGTCGTCGCCGGTCGGGTCCTGGAAGGTGAAGGCGCCATTTGGCTTGCAGGTCGCGTTCGGCGGGGCCGCAGGCGCCTTCGCGGCCGGCGCGGGTGTCGCGGCGGAGGCTGGCGCCGCTGCGGCGGCCGGGGCGGGAGCGGCGGCCTGGCCGGGATCGGCGAGGGCGCTGCCGCCCGCCACCAAGGCGACGGCGGCGAGGATCCTGCAGGCGTCGGGGATTTTCATGTGGATTCTCCTGGTCGGTCTGCGAAGTCAATCCAGTTGCAAGAAGGCGAAGGCGTGGGCGCCGAGGCCCGGGACGGAGAGCTTGCCACCCGCCACCGACGGCGCTCCAGCCAGCCCCTCGGCGAGGAGGGTCCGGGGCGTGCCCGCGACGTCGACGGCGAGGGCGCCGGTCGCCGCGGCGGCGAGGTTGGCGAGGAAGAGGACCCGCTTCCCCGACGCGCTCCGGACGAGCGCCAGGACCCCGGGGCCGCCGCCGGTGACGGCGGGGCGGACGGTGTCACCGGCCGTGAGCGGCGCGGTCGAGTGGCGGAGCGCGATGAGCGAGCGGTAGAGGTTCCACAGCGACGCCGCGTCCGCTCGCTGCGTGGCGACGTCGACGCCGGGCGCCTCGGTGGTGATTCCGTACCAGGTGGCGCTCCCGCTCGTGAATCCGTACACCGGAGGAGTCGCGGTCCATCGAATGGGCGTGCGCTTGCCCTGGTCCGGGGTACCGGCCCCACCCTGCATCCCGATCTCCTCGCCGTAGTAGAGGAAGGGAGTTCCCGGAAGGGCGAGCAGCGTGGCCGCGGCGACGCGCAGGGACCCGGCGTCGCCACCGAGGGAGCGCGCCACGCGAACCTGATCGTGGTTCGAGAGGAACGGCGCGTCGAAGCCGCGGTCCTTGCCCCCCAGCGTCGATTCGGTGATGGCGAGGCTGTTCACGAGCCCGTCGCTCACCCCGGTGGAGATCGAGGACTTCGCGGCATCGGCCTGGTCGAAGGCGAAGGCGAGATGGACTTCGTCGCCTTGCCCGAAATAGGTGGCGACGACGTCCTGTGGCGCCCAGGCCTCGGCCACGAGGAGCGCCTGTGGATAATCGTGCTGCAGCGCGGCCCGTACCCGCTTCAGGAAGGCGTGGGTCTCCGGGAGGTCCTGCTGCTCCTGCCACAGCGGGCCGGAGGCGAAGAGGTAGCGGACGGCGTCGAGCCGGAAGCCGTCCACGCCCCGGGCGAGCCAGAACCGCATCGTGTCGACGAGCTCCTGCTCGACGGCCGCGTTCCCCAGGTTCAGGTCGGGCTGGCTCGGTGAGAAGACCGCGTAGTACCAGGCCCCCCCCAGGGCTGCCACGGCGGCCCACCGCCGGAGCGCGGGCTCGGCCAGTGCGGGTCCGTGGCGCTCCAGACGTACCAGTCGCGCAGCGCGGCCGTGGGGCCCTGGCGCGAGCTCACAAACCAGGGGTGATCGGAGGAGGAGTGATTCAGCACCATGTCGAGGATCACCTTGATCCCCCGCTGGTGCGCCGCCGCGACGAGGGCGTCAAAGTCGGCGAGCGTGCCGTACTGCGGGTTCACGTTCCGGTAGTCGGTGACGTCGTACCCATGGTAGCTCGGCGACGGGAAGATGGGCATCAGCCAGATCGCGTCGACTCCCAGGTCGGTGGTCGTCGCCGGGTTCCCGTCGTTCAGGTAGTCGAGGTGGTCGGTCAGCCCCTTCAGATCGCCCACGCCATCGCCGTCCGAGTCGGCGAAGCTACGGACGAAGACCTCGTAGACAACCCGGTCGCGCCACCAGCCCTGGTTCGGGGTGGGAGCCGGGGCCGGCGTGCTCCCGCCCCCGCAGGCGGCCGCTGCCGCCGCCAGGACCACCCATGTCGCCCGAAGTGACGCCGGTCGCTGCACGAACCCGTCCCCCTTCGTTGCCGCCAAGCCAGCTTGTCGACGTTTCCGATCCGGAGGTGCAAAACAGCTAATCCCCTCGGAGGCCCAAAGGCAAGCGAGTCCTTGGGTTCAGTCGAGCCGGTAGATCGCGCTTCCGTGAGCCGGAAGCTCCACCACCGTCTCCCCTCCCCGGAACGTGACCGACGCCCCCGTGGTCGCGAAGAGCGGGGCAGCCCCCTTCGCCGCGACGTGCAGCAGATTCCGGACCGGCTCGGCTCCCAGGTTGTGGACCACGAGGACCCGCTCCACCCCATCGGTGCTGACAAATGCGAGGAGCGGCCCCTCGCTGGAGAGGAGCGAGAGCTCGCCGCGGGCCAGCGCGGGCGAGGCGTGCCGGGCCCGGATCAGCTTCCGGTAGTGGGAGAGCAGGGAGGCGGGGTCTCCAGTCTGGGCGGCGACGTTGGCCGTCTCGCGCCCCGGGGCGAAGCGGTGCCAGGGCGTCGCCGGTGGTGAAGCCCCCGCCGGGCGTGGCGTCCCAGGGCATGGGCGTGCGCTTCGCCTCGTCGTCCTCGGTGGTGCCGTTCTGGAGCCCCACCTCCTCGCCGTAGTAGAGGAACGGCGTCCCGGGAAGCGTGAGGAGCACGGCGGCCGCGCTCCGGAGACGTCCCGGGTCGTCCTTCAGCTCCGAGGCCACCCGGCGCATGTCGTGGTTCGTGAGGAAGGGCACGTCGGTGGCGCCGGGCGGGTAGGCGCGCTTCATCTCCGTGAGCTTGCCGGCTATCCCCGAGGCCTCGCCTGCCCGGACGCCGCCGATGATCCGGCCCGCGAGCGGGAAGTCGAAGTTGATCGGCAGCTCGTCGCCGCCCGGGACCTTCGCGGTGGAGCCGTAGTAGGGCGCGATGTGCTGGGTGTCGGTCCAGTTCTCGCCGACCAGCACGGCGTCCGGCTTCACCGAGCGGACGTAAGCCGAGAACTCCTTCAGGAACTGGTGGGTCTCCGTCGTGTCGTTCTGGCCGTCGCCAGGGCCGTCCTCGATGAGGTGGCGCGTCGCGTCGAGCCGGAACCCGTCCACGCCGCGTTCGAGCCAGAGCGCCGCGATGCGCTTCGCCTCGGCGCGGACGGCCGGGTTGCGGAAGTTGAGGTCGGGCATCCCGCTCCAGAAGATCCCGTAGTACCAGGCGCCGTTCTTCTTGTGCCAGGTGGGGCTGGCCGGCGTTCCACGGCTGTGCCCATCCCAGGTCGGTGGCGCTCCAGACGTACCAGTCGCGCTTCGGGGCGAGTCGGGCGACGAGGACGGACTCGACGAACCACGGATGGCCCGAGCCGGTGTGGTTCACGACGAGGTCGACGATGACCTTGATGCCGCGCCTGTGCGCCTCGTCGAGCAGTCGCTGGAAGTCGGCGTTGGTCCCGTAGTCCGGGTTGATGTTCTCGTAGTCGGTGGTGTCGTAGCCGTGATAGCTCGGCGAGGCGAAGACCGGCATCAGCCAGAGCGCGTCGACCTCGAGGTCGGACGTCGGTCGCCGGGTTGCCGTCGTTCAGGTAGTCGAGCCGGGAGATGAGTCCCTGCAGGTCGCCCTTCCCGTCGCCGTTCGAGTCCTGGAAGCTGCGGACGAATACCTCGTAGAAGACCGCTCCGTTCGCCCAGGTGCGAAGCGCCGGTCCTGCTGGCGCTGGGGCCGCGGAGGGGCCCGGAGCGGAGGCGCCGGAGCGCGACGTGGCGCAGGCGGCGCCTGTCGAAAGGAGGACGGCTGCGAGAGCAGTGAGGGGAGTACGGAGGCGCATGGCTTCGCTTCATATAGAATTCCGGTCATGGGCGACAAGCTCTGTCCGAAGATCATCCTGGAAGGCACGCGCCTCACCCGGAAGACCGAGATCGCGTTCGCTCTGAACGAGCACCCGCGGGTGGTCGGCCCGCGGAGCTATCGCTATCACTCACCGCTCATCTCGGCCGAGTGGTGCGCCTTCACGAACGTTCCCTGGGGCCGCGGCCTCGTGAACTACGCGCCCGACGAGGCAGCTCGGGCCATGGAGACCTACGCCACCTGGGCGCACCTCTTCGAGTTGCTCCCCTACTACTCGTGGATCGTGGATCGCTTCCACGTCTCCACGCGCGCCTTCCAGCAGCAGGCCGGCCGCCCCGACCCCGACCTCACCTGGCTCGACGCCAGGCTGCGGCCGCTCGGTTTCCGCCACGTCCTCTGTGTCCGCCGCCCGGAAACCTTCGAGGCGGCCCGCGCGGAGCGGCTCACCGTGTCCGGGAACCCCGGGCAGTACGACGACCTCGGGCCGTTCATCCGGGAGCAGGAGCTCTATCGGCGCCTCGTGGGCGCGTCGTCCCTGCCCTGGCTCGAGCTCGACGTCTCCGACCTCGAGGCGGAAGAGGCGGCCGACCGGATTGCCGACTGGCTCGAGGCGACGGGCGGGCTCACCGCGCCCTGGGGCGTCCCTCGGGCCGCGGAAGGCCAGGGGTGAGGCCCCGGCCCCTCGGCCGGACAGGTCTCTCCGTCTCGCCGGTGGGGCTCGGGGCGGGGCGCATCGGAGGCCCGGACGTCTCCGATGCCGACATCGACCGGCTCGTCGGCGCCGCGCTCGACGCCGGCGTCACGCTCGTCGACACGGCGCGGAGCTACGGTGAATCCGAGGAGCGGCTCGGTCGGGCGCTCGCCGGGCGGCGCGAGCGGGTCGTCCTCTCCACGAAGGTGGGCTACGGCGTGCCGGGGCTGCCCGACTGGAGCGGGGCCTGCGTGGCGGCCGGGGTGGACGCGGCGCTGGGGCGGCTCGCCACCAGATGGATCGACGTCGTCCACCTCCACTCCTGCCCGGTCGATGTGCTCCGGCGAGGCGACGTCGTGGAGTCGCTCGTCCGGGCCGTCGAGGCCGGGAAGGTCCGGGTGATGGCGTACTCCGGCGAGGGGGAGGCCCTGGCCTGGGCGGTGCGGTCCGGGGCCTTCGGCGCCATCCAGTGCTCGGTGAGCCTCGTCGACCAGGGGGTTCTCGACGGCCCTGTGGCGGAGGCGAGCGACAGGGGCATCGGCGTTCTCGGGAAGCGAGCGCTCGGCAACGCACCGTGGCGCTTCGCGAATCCGCCCGCCGGAGCCGGACGTCGGAGAGGCCTGGGATCGCTTCGCCGCGCTCTCCCTCCCCGCTCCGGCCGCCGGGTGGACGGAGCTCTTCGCCCGCTTCGCCGCCCACGCGCCCGGCGTGTCGGCCGTGCTCGTGGGCACGGCGAACCCCGTCCATCTCGCCGAGGTCGTCGACGCGGTGGAGCGGGGTCCGCTCGACCCACCGGTGACCGAGGCCCTCCGGGCCGCCTACCGACGGGTCGGAGAGAGCTGGCCCGGGCGGGTCTGAGGGCGCGCCGCTAGGGCTTGCGCCGGCCGGTCCGGTGTCCTATTCCGGGTGCCATGCGCACCCCGACCCGCATCTCCTCGGCATTCCGCCTCCGGATCGCCGCCGTCCTCGTCGCCTCCCTGGCCGCCGCCTGCTCCAGCTCGAGCAGCTCGACGCCCCCGCCGGTCTCCAGCACCTTCACGCTCCACTACCACCGCGCCCTCGCGGACTACACCGGGTGGACGGTGGTGCCCAGCGCGGGCGCCGTGGAGTCCTCCGTGAGCGCGGCCGCTACCGGCGACGGGTTCGGGGCGATCTACACGATCACGCTCAAGTCCGGAGCGACGGCACTCACCTACACGACTCAGAAGGGTACCGAAACCGATCCGGCCGGGCCGATCACGATCGACGTCTCGGGGGCGGTGCGCGAGGCCTGGAGCTTCTCCGGCTCGGGGACCCCGACCACGACGAAGCCCCCCGCCATCCCGGGCAGCGGGCAGGTCGCCGTCTATTACACCCGTAGTGACAAGACGTACACCGGATGGGGACTGCACACCTGGGGGGACCAGGTCACCGAGACCTCCTGGGGCGTCCCGCTGCTGCCGGTCGGCACCGATCCCGTTCTGGGAGCCGGTTTCCTGGTGGATCTGAAGCCCGGCGTGGCGGGGAACTGTCCGGTGGGCTCGATCTGCATCATCGTCCACAAGGGCTCGGACAAGGACCCAGGCCCGGACATGCGCTTCAAGAAGTCGGAGTTCGGCGACATCGTCTTCGTGACCAGCGGCTCGCCGACGATCACCAGCGCTCCCGGCAAGCCGGGCGCGCTCAGCATCTCGGGGGCGAGCGCCCACCTCGTCACGCGGGACACGGTGGCCTGGAACGCGAACCGCGACCCCGTCACCGGCGCGGTGGCGAACTGCGTGGACCCGGCGGCGATCTCTCGAGCTCCGCTACTCGGCCACGGCGGCGATCAAGGCCACCGACACCGACGTGACCGGCGGGTCCGTGATCGGGCTGACGTTCCGCCCCGCCGGGCTCGGCACGGCGCTGGAGGCGAAGATCCCCCGTCTCAAGGGATGGTGCACCTTCGACATCGCCCCCGCCGACCTCGCCAAGATCCCGGAGGCCCTGAAGGGGCAGTTCGTGGCCGTGGCCCGCAAGGCGGACGGCAGCGTGGTGCAGGCGACGCAGGTCCAGACCGCCTTCGCCCTCGACGACCTCTATGCCTACGAGGGGCCGCTCGGACTCTCCTTCGCGACGGTCGCCGGGGCGCCCACCTTCCGCCTCTGGGCCCCCACCGCACAGAGCGTGAAGCTCCACGTCTACGACGCCGCCAAGGCGGAGGTCACCGGGAGCCCGGTGACGATGACCGCCGGGACGACGGCGGGCTCGCTGGGTCTCTGGACGGCGAGCGGGCCGGCCTCCTGGTACGGGAACTATTACCGCTACGAGCTTCAGGTCTACCATCCGGCCTCCGGCAAGGTGGAGACGTTGACGGTGACCGACCCCTACGCCACCAGCCTCTCCACCAACAGCCTCTACGCACAGGTGACGGACCTCGCCGACCCGAGCCTTCAGCCGGCGAGCTGGGGAACGCTCGCGAAGCCCCCGCTGGCCCACCCCACCGACGTCGCCGTCTACGAGGGGCACATCCGCGACTTCAGCGTCTTCGATGCGACCGTGCCGGCCGCGCACCGCGGCAAGTTTCTCGCCTTCACCGACCTGGCCTCGGACGGCATGAAGCACCTGGCAGCCCTCGCCTCGGCCGGCCTCACCCACCTTCACCTTCTCCCGGCCTTCGACATCGCCACCGTCGACGAGGAACCGGCCAACCGCGTGGACATCGACTCTCAGTTCACGACCCTTTGCGCGAAGAACGCCGCCGTTCCCACGGTGCTCTGCGGCCAGTTCGCCGGCAAGACGGTCCTGGAAGCGATCGCGAGCTTTGCCGGTGACTCCGACCAGCAGCAGGCCATCGCCGGGTACATGAAGAACCTCGACTCCTACAACTGGGGCTACGACCCGCTCCACTTCGGTGTCCCGGAGGGCAGCTACGCCTCCACGGCCGAGGGAACTGCCCGCATCGTGGAGTTCCGCCAGATGGTCCAGGGGCTCGCCCAGGCCGGCCTCCGCCTGGTGATGGACGTTGTCTACAACCACACCAACGCGTCCGGGCTCGCCGACAAGTCGGTCCTCGACAAGGTCGTCCCCTGGTACTACCACCGGCTCAACGTCCTCACCGGTTCCGTGGAGACCTCCACCTGCTGCCAGAACACCGCCACCGAGCACCGGATGATGGAGCGGCTGATGATCGACACGCTCGTCCGCTGGGCCCGGGACTACAAGGTGGACGGGTTCCGCTTCGACCTGATGGGCCACCACATGAAGTACAACATGCTGAACGCCCAGGCGGCGCTGCAGGCGCTGACGCCGGCCACCGACGGCGTGGACGGCTCGAAGATCTACCTCTACGGCGAGGGCTGGGACTTCGGCGAGGTCGTGAAGAACTCCTGCGGCCAGAACGCGACCCAGGTGAACATGGCGGGGACGGGCATCGGGACGTTCAACGATCGGATCCGGGACGGCGTGCGCGGCGGCAGCCCCTTCGACAGCGGGGACGCCCTCGTGAAGACCCCTCCGGAACCTCCCGCACTGGGGTCATGCACGGCGTACACGGTCTGCGCCGGCCAGGGCTACGCGACCGGGCTCTGGACCGATCCCAACGAGATGAACGTCGCCGACGCCCAGTCGCGGAGAATCCTCCTGGCCGACACCGACTGGATCAAGTCGGGCATGGCCGGCGGCCTGAAGGACTTCGTGATCATGAACTCGCTCGGCACAACGATCCGGACCGAGGGGATCGGTTACAGCGGCGCCGCCACGGGCTACACCCTGCAGCCCCAGGAGTCGGTCAACTACGTCTCGGCGCACGACAACCAGACGCTCTGGGACATCTCCCAGCTGAAGCTGCCCAAGACCACCGCCACGGCGGACCGGGTGCGAATGCAGAACGTGGCGCTCGACACCGTCCTCCTCGGGCAGGGCGTGCCCTTCCTCCACCTCGGAGACGACCTCCTTCGCTCCAAGAGCGAGGACCGGAACAGCTACGACTCCGGCGACTGGTTCAACCGCGTCGACTGGACCGGCAACACCAGCGCGTGGAAGTCGGGCCTCCCCCCCGCCGGAGCCAACCAGGGCGACTGGCCCCTGATCCAGGGTTTCTTCGCTGTGGGGGCGGCGGCGGTCGGGCCGGCGAACATCGCCTCGGCCTCGGCCCACGTGGCGGAGATGCTGCGGATCCGCAAGAGCTCACCGCTGTTCCGGCTGCGAGCCGGCGCCGACGTGACGAAGCGGGTCGATTTCCTGAACGTCGGGGCCTCCCAGACCCCGGGGCTCATCGTCATGACCATCACCGACGGCACCTGCGCTGGCGCCGACCTCGATCCCACCCGTGATGCCCTCGTGGTGATCGTGAACGCGGACAAGGTTTCCCGCTCTTACACCATCGCCGGGGCGACCGGCTTCACGCTTCACCCGATCCAGCAGGGGTCGACCGACCCAGTGGTGAAGACCGCCACGTTCAGCGGCGGCACGTTCACCGTGCCGGCCCGGACGACGGCGGTGTTCGAGCAGATGCAGACCGGCCCCCAGGGCGCCGGGGTTGCGTGCAACACCCGGGTGAGCATCTAGACGCGACTCAGGGGATGGCGATGGGCGGCACGTCGTCCATCACCTTGGGGTCCGCCGAGTAGAGGACGGTGGGGTCAGTGGCGTCGGCGGTGTAGGGCGGGGCGCCCCCGCCCATCCGCCACTGGCCACCGTCCTTCGTGATCGGCCGGAAGGACGCGCCGATGCCGTCGAAGTCCCAGGTTGTGACGTAGACCTTCACGCCGGACCAGCTCGCCAGGCCGTACTGGTTCCGGTCGTAGGTGAAGATCACCGTCCTCGCATTCACGTCCACCTTCAAGGTGGGCGCCCTGGAGATGCTTCCGTACGCGTTGGAAGTGGCGCCGTTGGACGTGTACATCACGTTGTCCCAGCCGTAGGAGAACTGGCTCAGGCTCCAGGTGAAGCCGGCGGGCGTGGTGGCGGAGAGCTTCGGCATCACGTTCGTGCCGGCCTGCCCGGGGATGGAGAAGTAGATGGAGAAGGCCACGTGGTCGAACCCGTTGGGCGGGTTCCACACGGTGCTGAGGTCGGCGAGGGTGACGTTCACGTTCAGCGTGGTCGCCCCCACCTCCAGCTTCACCTGGGTGATGTCCATCTGGCGCTTGAAGGTCGCGTCGGTGGGGTACGTGTAGGTTCCCTTCGGGCCCTTGTCGTCCCCGGCCGGGTCGGCGACGACGTAGGTCTGGCCATTGAAGACCACGTTGCT
Organism: uncultured delta proteobacterium; assembly: GCA_963700085.1. Lineage (GTDB taxonomy): Bacteria > Myxococcota > Myxococcia > Myxococcales > Anaeromyxobacteraceae > CAIOAK01. Next base: position 2,027 of record CAVOWI010000009.1, on the reverse strand, counting down.
CGTGAAGCGCGCCGGGGAGGTGGCCACCTTCGCGTCGGGCGCGTAGAAGGCCACGTCGTGCTGGTAGCTACCGGTGGCGAAGGACGACACCGGCAGGACGACCGACCAGCCCCCGTCGGCCGCGACCGCTACGTTCGTGGCCCGTGCGAGGTTCCCGTCGAGCACCATCTGGAGCCGGGTACTGGCCGGGCTCACCGTTCCGGCAACCGTGACGTCGGCGGTGAAGGTCTGGCCCTGGATCGGCGTGGTCACCGCGATGGCGGCCCCCGCGGCGGGCGGCGCCACGACCTGGCCCGTGGCGCGCGCCACGATCACGGCCTTGGCGGGCAACTCCATGGTGAGCTTCCCGCCCGGCCCCACCAGCGGGGCGGGCGGGCCCTGCTCGTCGTGAAGCACCTGCAGCACGCTGCCAGCGGCGAGCTTCGTGTCGAGCGAGGCCACCAGCGCGGCCTGCGGCGCGGTGTTCATGAGCACGAGCACCGTCTCCGTCCCGTTCGTGCGCCGGTAGGCGAGGACGCCCGCGCCCGCCACCTGGTCGGACGCGACGTCGAGGGCGCCGCGGGTGAACGCGGCGTTCCCCTTTCGCAGCGCGGCGAGCTTCTGGATGCGCTTGTAGACGGCGGCACCGGGATTGAAGGCGTCGGCCGTGGCCAGGTAGCCTCCCTTGAACATCGCCTGGCGCGTCTCGGTGAATCCCTGCTCGGTGCCCTGGTAGACGACCGGGATCCCCGGGATCGTGAAGAGGAAGGAGAGCGCCTGGAGCAGGTCCTCGCCGGTGGGGCTGGAGATGGAGAGGAAGCGTCGCACGTCGTGGTTGTCGATGAAGGTGGGGATGACGTTCGGGTTCGGGTAGAGCGTCGGGTCCATGAGCTTCCCGAGCCGGTAGGTCATGAAGGAGGTGGGCTGCCCGCCCGCGAAGACCCGGCCAATCTCCCCGTAGAGCGGGAAGCCGAGGACGCTCGGGAGCTCGGGCTTCTGCGCCGGTGCCGAGGTAGCTCGCCACCTTGCGCTCGAGCGCGTCGGTCATCGGGTCGGGGATCTCGTAGACCTCGCCGAAGGCGAAGAACCGGTCGCGTCCCGTCGCCTTTGCCACCGCCATCATCCCGGGCGCGTCCGCATCGGTGGACTGGAAGAAGTCGTTCCAGAAGTCGTGGGGGACGAACTTGGCGGTGTCCACCCGGAAGGCGTCCACGCCCACCTCCTTGATCCAGTAACCGTAGGAGTCGCGGAGCGCCTTGCGGACCACGGGGTTCTCGGTGTTCAGGTCGTCGAGGTCGGAGATCTGGTAGGCCACCTCCTGGCAGGCGTTCGTGTAGTCGGAGATGGCCGGGGTCCAGTGGTAGATGGCCGCCGCGCGCTGCACGGGATCGGTGGCGTCGTCCTGGTCGAACGGAGCCTGCTCGGGCTTCGAGGTCGGCACCGCGGCCGAGTTCTTCACGAACCCCTTCGTCACGTCGCAGCCCGGGATGGCCGTACCGGTGGCGCAGAGGGCGTCGCTCGTGGCCGGGGCGCAGGCGGGGTCGTAGGGCTCGTACTGGAAGAAGTTCCCCATGTGGTTCGGGACCACGTCCTGGATGAGGTACATGCCGCGCGCGTGGAGCGCCGCCGACAGCGCCTTGTAGGTGTCGAGCGTGCCCACGTGCTCGTCGACCTTCTTGAGGTTCCGCGCCCAGTAGCCGTGGTACCCTCCCGACTGCTGGAGCGGGTCCCACCACATGTTTGCGACCGGAGGGGTAATCCACACGGCGGTGGCCCCAAGCCCCTGGATGTAGTCGAGCCTGTCGATCACCCCTTGCAGGTCGCCGCCCGAGTACTTGCCGGAGTTCGTCGGATCGTACTCTCCCTTCTTCTGATCGTCGTTCGACGGGTCGCCGTTCGAGAAGCGGTCGGTCATCACGAAGTAGACGACCTGGTCCTCCCAGGCCGGCGAGGGGACGTGCAGCGAGGAGCCGCTGGTCCCGGACGACTTGGAGCACCCGGAAGCAAAGGTGGAGACAAGCGCAGCGCAGCCGACGGCGAGCAGCGAG
>CAVOWI010000008.1:0-73411 GCA_963700085.1 uncultured delta proteobacterium | reverse complement strand
AGCCGGAAGGTAGCAACGGACGTATACAGCTTAGGAAACTGGCTCCAGGTTGATTCGCAACTCCTTCTCCAGTTGTTCAATGTCAGCAGGATCAACGCATTCCTGCAAGTAGGCCAACAAGTCCTCCTGGCGACTCTGACCGAAGACCATTCGATAGATTGCCAATGACTTCTGAAGATCTCGCAGCTGTTGTGCATCACGGCTGAATGGCAACGCAGGCACATATCTTTCGATTGGCGCCTTGGTCGAGAGCGAATACCCAAAAGGGAACCAGGTCGGAGTCAGATTGATTCCGTGCAGCTTGAAACATCGCTGTCCATGGCTCCGGTGTTGAATCGCGGTCGCCAATGGCCCCGCTGTGGAACTAGTGCAAGATTCTTTCGAATTGCATGGCCCTTGTAACGATGCACACGCCCCTCGTGCTGCTCCAGATCGACCGGGTTCGAGGGCAGATTCCAGTGCACGACTGCGTGGCAATACTGGTGAAAATCCAAACCTTCCTGGCCTACAGACGTCGTCGCCAGCACAAAGGGCCAGAAGGGTGAATTGAAGGCAATGCGCACCTGCTCTGCTCGAACCTGTTGCTGTTCGTTTTCGCCGCGGTCGGTGCCGAAACGCATGGCGAAACGGCTGCGCAAACTGAAGGCAGATTTGGTGATCTGCCGAAACCCCTCTTCATTGGTCAAGTCATCGGCAAAGAGAGGAACGGTGCGGATTCGCAGTGCCTGGGTAATGGTGGCGCCAATTTGCGCGGCCAGTGCGGTTGGCTGGTCGCCAACAAGGCCGAGCGATTCACGCAAGACATGGACATATTCGTCCATAACTGCCTGTAGGCAGCCAGCGGCACTGTACTGCAAGACTCGCTGCCAGTAGGGAACAGACTCGTCAGACCCGGAACCAGGCAATAGGGTTTGGCTGCGCAGAAGAGCCATACTTTCCGGCTGATTGAACAGCGTCAGGAATGCATGGCCCACGGCGCCGGCCGCAAAGCGAGCCTCTGGCTGGATCTCGCTGCCAGCAATGCGCGCTAGTGCTCGCAAAGTCACAACAGCAGGGGAGGCTACTGCAAGCAAGGCGAGAACCCTTGGCAAATCGTCAGGCATCCGCCCCAGGCGATAGCCTCCATTCACCAGTTTCCGTACTTCAGCTACGTGATCGTGCCATGCCGGCGCCGTCGAGTCTTCACCATTTTCTGTGAGGTCCGGATCACTGTCATGGGTGCCTTGCGCCCATAAAGTCGCGAGCTGTGGATTGTTCAACCAGCTATTTGCTGCTTCAGGATCAAAGCTGACGGTCGAGCAAAATCGGGGCGGCCCAGTACCAGCTTTCATCAACTGGACCGGTAGTCTGAGTCTGGTACGATTTCAACCCGGGCAAGAACAGACGCTCGATTTTCTTCTCAATCTCCTCAAGCACAGTGTGGAGCTGATAGGGATCTGGCCATTCAGTTGAGCAGAGTAACGGTAGAAGAGCGGATCCGAAGAAATCGAATTTTGCCAAGGAGATGCTGGGATACACAAGACCAAGCAGTGACATGCCTGTCAGGCGACCGTCGCTGCGATTGAAGCGCAAGAGCGCAGTCCGCTTCTTGCGTTCTTCTTGCGTATTGTCTGCATTGTGGTCGAATGCCGTGAGCATTCGCCGCTCAGCTTCATAGCTGAGTAAAGCCGCGATCATCTTGGGCACAAAACGCCAAGATGAGAAGACCAGCCGCTTGGTGGTTGAGATGCGGCCGAGCGAAGCAAATGGCTCACCCAACTGATAATAAGGAAGTGAAGGCGGAAGCCACAGCAGTTGCCACAGGTCGCCGTCGATCGTGTCGGCGAGAAGACTGCGCAACCGGGCGTTTTGGGGATCGATTGTGGCGTATTTTCGGATCTCCTCCGTACTCAACATGTATGGGCTGAGATCGTCAAGCGCAGCAGCCAGGCCGTCCTGTGACGGAACGTCCAGTCGTTGCCGCAGCGATCTGCTGAGTTGGTAATCCTCCATGAAGTTCAGCAGATAGGGGCCGGATTTCCAGTACTCGACAACGTCGTTGACGCGCAGTACTTCCGCAAGCCGCGGATGGGCAACATATCCCTGCAAATCGCTTGAGGCCAGGCGAAGACCGGCCATCGGCATTGACGTCAACATGCCGTCGCGATCAGCTGTCACAGCAAGTCTTTCTGTCCGAACCATGACCCTGCGCAGGCTTGATTCAATCTGGGCCTTCAGTGCTCGCAGCGAGCGCAGATCAAAGTTGCCGCGGAGCAGTTCTTGCCGATAGTCCCGCAGCAACTGGCGCATTTCATTGACCTGCGCAGAGTCGTCAAACAAAAAGTCCAGAGTGCGCAGGAAATCGGCATGGTGATTTTCGTCCGCCTCATGGGCCATCGTGTACATTTTGTATGGTGTAGCTGACAGCAGGATCACTTTGGCTTCAGGATAGTTGAATAGCTGATGGGCCAGTCCACTCAAGCTGTTCGCCCCATCCTTGTTTTCGAGTAGTGTCTTGAACCTCTGGAATTCATCCAGAATGATCAAGTCAGGCTGGATCGATTGAATACATGCCTGCGCCAGCAGTTCGCGTAAATCTCCGATTACCTTCGCTTGCCCATCGTGAAGCTGGCTAGGAATTTCGTCTGTGCTCCCGAGCACGACGAAGGACTCAATCAGCTCGCCAGCCTGTGCCGAAAGATCGGGTCTACCATGTTCAAGCAGGCAAGGAACTCCGAAGCCAATCCCTCATCGATGGACGGGAGCCAGCGTACAGTGTATTGAAAGCTCTCAACGCCCGCATAGCCACGAAAAAAGTCCAGCGCAGCGTCATCTAGCGACCACGCGTCTCGCAACAAATGGAAGAGCAGGGCACGCTCCTGGGCAATACCAAGCGATGACTTCAGATCGAACGACGTCCCTGGCGTGAGCGAAATTAGATTGATGCGATTTTGCTTGAGTGCTTTGACACGCAGTGGCAGCAGCGTAATCCGCGATGCCAGCACAAAGCCGTCATTATTCATTATGTTCAGTCGATTGATATTTTGGCGGGCAATATCACCGTTAGAACAGATGTAGACGACGTCGATGCGTGGGACAGACTTCTCCAAATGGGCAACAGCCTTGGCGATCAAACCACGTGCGACAAGCGTCTTGCCCAAGCCCACCTCATCCGCAATTAGAAAGCGCCGTCTGGCATCATCGTCTAAATAGAGACGACGAAAGACATAGTCGACCGTCTTGCGCTGGAAATCCTTCAACTGTGCGAGTACAAGGCTCGGGTCAAACCCGGCAATGTCATCAGTCATGATTGAGTTCTCGACGTGCCTGCCAGACCGGTTGCCAGATTTCATCGAAATTGGAGGGCAATAGAGGCGCCGTGTCAGGATCAGCGTGCAGGCGCGCGATTAGATCCGCTACGGTGTCGATCCGACTTGGATCACGATGCAGCGCGCGCACCATCGCTTCAAACAATGGAATGCCGGAAATGTGCCAGTCCCTTGTCTGATGGCCGGACGCATCTGCACCGAAAGCCTGGAAGAAACCAGACAAATCTTCGGACGCGTCGTGCAGTAGCAACGCGATGAGTCGCAGCAGTTTGTCCGGATCACTCAAAATCGCTTTCAATAACTGCGTTTCGCGATCGGCCGTCAGCCCACTCAGCGGAATGCTGAGAACAAACAATAGATCAGCCTTGCGGTCGTTATTTCGCGTCGCCAGTTCGAAGACGAAGAATGTGGTCAACGCCTCTTTTGAGAGCGCTGAAAAGCGCACAGATGATTGCCCTTTGGTATCGGGCGCGAATTCGCCTGCCCGATCAGAACGCAGCGTTATCGGCCAGCAACGGGCTGTGACCGTGGACGGCAATGGGGACCGGTCCGTTTTGGAGACGATGTCGATCGCGAAAGTTCCGTCGGGTAAGGTGGCCACACGCCCATGCAGTTCCATGTTGGCGAGCGTTTCGCGGGCGAGGTCGAGCAACTTGTCCATCGACTCCTGGACAGAATCTGTTGCGGGTGCCTCCGCCGGCCAGAACTGCTTCAAGAACTTATTGAATCCGTCCCCGTTGCGCCCATTCACGAATGCATCGATACCCAATCGCTGACGTGGGCCAGTCAGCCGGGCCAAGAATTCGACATTGCCGTCGAATGCTGCGCTGGTGGCATTGGCTGAACCCGTCCACACGTACGCATCGCCTGCCTTCTCACCGATGTATAGCTTTGCATGGAGTCCACGTAATTCGGACGATCGATGCGCTGTCGCCTGTTCCTCGCCTCCACCCCTTGCGCAGCTTCCGTGTCAGTCGATTCGGGCAGGGCTTCATCTGCCAGCGTGTAGGCAGCTTCAATGGAGGTGAATGCCTTTGGCGGTAGCTTCTGTAGCTCAGAGAGTTCCGCAACGACAAAGCGAAGCTGAGTTTTGCCGGCCAGCCGCTGCAATAGGTCGCCCCGAACGAACGGTGAGATCACAGCCATATGCTCCAGCCCGATGTCGAAGGGCCAGGTTGGCTCGTCACCAAGCCCCAATGCCATAAATCTGAGATCCGTTACGTGCTCGGGCATCTCTAGTTGAACATAGCGCAACTCGTTGGCCAAAAGCGACGCGTCCGCAGCAGCCTCCGGCGAAACATCATAGATGGCAAGCTGCGGCAAAGCGGCGACAAACTCGCTGAGCGGCAGCATGTTTTCCCGTGGCGGTTCGCCATTGCACAACTGGCCACTCAGTATCAAGCGCCGTGTCCCAGCTGCGATCGAAGGTCAGGTTTCGACTCAGGCAGAGCACACGATAGCGCACAGGATCGCCGGCTTGGCGCGGCGTATAACGCAACACCCATAATTTCGGGTGAAACACTCGTCGTTGTTTCGGTGCACGCACCTGAATCACAGAGCTTTCCAAGAACGCATACAAAGGATGTCTGACGACTGGCGCCTGAATTCGCCCTACCTGGCAAAACAGATGAATGCGGCGCGCATAGCGTGTGAGGGCGTTGAGCAACGCGATGGGATCGATGTTCTGCGGCGCATCCTCTTCGCGCAGGCCAAAGAAGGTAAAGGCCACCGGTGCAGTCAATAGTGCCAACAGGTCCAACGAAAAGGTGGTGCCGATGGCCCTATCAAACGTATAGCCTGCCTCGGGGCGCAACGCCTCGAGGAGAGCACGTCGATCGCGTGGATCAAGCATTGGGCGCCTCGCTCTTCAAGCCAGCGGCAAGATCACGGAGAAGTGTCGCAACGGTGGACCAGCGGTAATCCAACTGCGTAACGCCAGCCGCGCCGCTCCACAGTTCCAGCGTGCGCTGGTTGTGAAGCCGTGCGCGTCCACCTTTGAGCCGTCGCTCGCGTTCAGATAATCAGGCGGCGTGCGCCCTGGTGATCAGCAATGGTGGTGGCAGCAGGCGTGATGAACCAGATCCAGCCAGGCGTCGACAAAGGCGCGCGTCGAATAGGGGACATTCGGGTTCTGCTGTAGCACGATGGCCCAGAATGATTGTCGATTCCAGGTTGACAGGTCGGCGCTCGCGCTGCTCCATCGCTGTCGCCCAATTCCGTACGCGTCTGCGGTACTTTTCAATCGGCTCCTCGCACCCCGAGCTTCTGCCAACAGCAGGTTATAGAGCAACGCAGCGCCGTGCATGCTTTGAGAGAAGTTGTGGGCGTGTTCGATCTGACCACGCAGCAAATCGGGCATGCTGGTCGCCAACGGATGGCGCCAGACAAATTCATTCTCTGTTGTAGTAACCGATTCACGCAGCAAGAAACGCAAGGACGCTGCCGCGGGCACTCACAATGATTCGCTCGCACAGGTACTCGGCTTCGGCCCGCGTAAGATCGAAATTAACGTTGTTAGGGAAGTCGGCAGGTCGTTTCGGCAAACCTGTATGCCAGTTAGTCGGTCTACTTCCTGGTTCGTCACTCTCGCGTTGGGCAGCGAGTTCAACGTAATAACGATCCAGCCAGCGATGATAATCGACCTGTGCACCATCATAGACCCGAATTCCCCAACGCCACAATCCGTACCAATAAACGCTTGATGGCAGTCGCTGAAGACGCACCCCAGCGTCGCGCCCCAGTATTCCGCTCTCGTTACTGCGCTTGAGTGGTTCGATGAGCGCAGTCTCCGCCTCGCGTGCACGTCGAGCCATGTCGCTTGACTTGATCCGTTTACCCTCCAATTCCAGATATATCCAGGGAATGAACAGGAAATAGCGAAGACGAGTCTGGATCGTGTTAGTGCCAGGGAATAGCAGATCGGCCAGAGCGTCGCGAATCGTACCGATGCCGAGTTCATCGCGGGTGTCCTGTTCCTTGCCGAGCAAGTCAATGACATCCAACATGCGCTGGCGGTCTTGCTCGGCATAATCAAGCCAGGTAAATGAAGATGAGTTCACAACATCCTTTCGCGCACGGCGCCTTATCCGTTCCGGTCTCCATCCGTTGTAGTTCCCACCCGCGCCAACAACCTCTCCGCCTCCTCCCGCGCCACCCCCGTCGCCCCCTGCGCCAGATAACTCTCCAACGTCGCCACCACCGCCGGCCCGCCGATGCTCTCAGCGCCATGCTCGCCAGCCAGCGCACCTGCTCGTCCTCATCGCCCAGGCTGGCGACCAGCTCGCCGATGGCGGCGGGCGTGCGCTCCTTGCTGATCGCCAGCAGCCGGTTCATGCGCTCCAGGCGCGACCGCGGAGAAGCTGTCAGCGGATTCGGTGCGGATTGGAGCGGATGGCTGTCAGCGGATTTGGAGCGGATTGACGCGGACGGAGCGCGGATGCGGTGCGCGGCGGTGCCGAACAGGTCCGGCTGGCCGGCGGCCGGCGGCGGCGCGGCGTGCCAGGCTTGGCCGGCGCTGCGGCCCCAAACTGCGGACGGGACGCCCCTGGGAGCGCGGGCGTCTCGCCCGCATCCCCCGCCCCGGCTTCGGCCAGCCTGGCGGCGGCCAGCTCCTCCCGGTAGTTGCGCACGACCACGGGGCCGAGCTCGGCCTCCAGGCGATCCCACGCCGCCAGCACCAGGCGCCGCGTGCGGTATTCGCCGAACTGCCGCTCCTCCTTCTCCTTGAGCACGCGGAAGGTCTCGCCGGGGAAGTCGGGGCCGTAGACCTCCTTGGGGTCGAGGATGTAGCGCAGCTCGTCGCGGGTGAGGCCGTAGAGCCGGGCGTAGTAGGCGTCCAGCTCGGCGCGCAGCAGGGCGCGGCGGTCGTCGTCCCACTTGAAGGGGGAGAGAGGGAGGAGGGAGTCGGGAGTCAGGCGGCAGGTTGGCCCAGGCCGGCGGCGCCCAGGGATGGCCCCCGGTGGCGGCGCGGTTGGCGTCGTGCTGCGCCTGGAGCCGGGCGCGCAGGGCCTCGTCGGCGTCGGCCCACAGGTCGGCGGCGAAGGGGGCCAGATCCCAGGCGGTGTAGACGAGTTCGAGGACGCGGGGGACGATGAAGGCAGTAGCGAGTGGGCTGTAGGCAGTAGGCGGCAGGAAGGGAAGTTGTTTGAGAATGAAATAGCTCAGTGACGTGCCGCCGATTTTCTGGCGCGCCAGATAGTCAAGAATCAGGCTGTTTAGCATTGGCAAGGAAACATGACGACAGCAAGACAGGCTGATCCTGCTTCAGGAAAATCAGAGCGGAGCTTTGTGACCAACACCAACTCTGGGAACGACTGAGAAGATGCCGTATGTTCGTCATTGTCTGGCGACATCTCGAAAAGCCGATGAGCAAATCCGTGTTTCCATCTCGCCTAAGACGACGAGCTCAACTTCGCATGAGTGCGAACCCAGTAGCGCGGTCTGCACAGTGCAGGTTGCATCAGCTTTGGCAGCTGACGTGAGATTCGTGAGGACGCACTCCGTTCTCATATGGTAGCCCACCGATGATCAAACTGATGCATCATCTTGGCTTCATAAAGTGGTAGCAGTCCTGGCTCGGCTGTCCCTGAAACAGGAAGCTGTCATTTGCCATGTGGAACAGACGTACATGAAATGACGCCATCCACGGATTCGTCTTGGTGCCTTCATCTATCAGGATCGGTACGCGCGAGTAGATTCCTCGTTCAAGTCAGCGTCAACATGGGTGTAGAAACATCGGGCAAGTGCGCGTGTTTGGATTGAACAGCTCAAAATCATTCGCACGCAATCTGAACGCGCCGCCATTTGTTCTTTGTGTCCTCAAGCGACAGCATCTTGAAAACGAACTCCGAGGGCGTGTTGTCTTCCTGTTTCATGATGGCGAAGGGTGAAGAATGCAAAACGGATCGCGGCTCTCGAGCCCCGAAAAGATCACGCGCCTCATTATGAAAGTCCGAGAATCGAGACCAGCGAGCCACTGCTCACGATTGATTCAAAAAACCGCTTTGTCGTGTCCGCCGTGGCAATGCCAGTCGGGACGATGATCCCAGCCCGACCCATCGGCGCCAAAGCAGATTCCTGACCAATTCGGCAAACAGCGCATAGGTGTTCACGTCCCCGACACCCGTCAACGGGAAGCGCCCCGACTCGCGCACAAAGCGGCTCTGCGCCTCGGCGATATATTTGGCTTCGGCAAAGGCAGCGGCCAGCGCCGGGTTGCGCTGCGGCAACGCCTCGATCAGCTTCTGCCGCGCCGCCTTGTTGGCCGCACCGGCAATCTCCGGGTCGAGCGCGGCGAAGAACTCCTGCTCCTGCAGCTTGATCCGCTCCCAAGGCGGGTTGCCCAGCAGCACGTCGAAGCCTTGCCCTGAGCCCGCCGCAGGGCCGCCCGCCGCAAAGATGTGGGGAAACTCCAGCGGCCAGTGGAAGAACTGGGTGCGCAGCGCAATCCCCTGCACGTGGCCCGCCAACACCGGATGGACGGCGCTGGGGTGGCGACGGTATTCCTCCAGCACGCCCGTGGTCGGGATCAGCCCGGCGCCGTCGTTGGCCGCCGTGAGCGGCGTGAAGAAGGCCGCCGTCCACAGGTCGCAGGCCAGGCGCTGCCCCCGCTCCTGCTCCTGCAGCCTGGCATAGGCGGCGCGCTTCTGGCGCACCTGGGCCGGCGTGTCCTCGGGCGCGGCCAGGTCCGCCTGCCAGTGCTGCACCGCCTGGTCGAAGACGCCCTGCTCGGCCGGGAAGGCGGCGACGAGCTGGCCGGCGCGCTGCGCCTTGTTGCGCGCCTTGACCGCACTGGCCACCCGCTTGTCGTCGCCCGTGACCGGCTTGTAGGCGTCGTCGGGGATGCCTTCCTCCAGCACCTGGAGGTCGAAGACGCCCACCAACGAATCGCCGCACTTGATGTGCGCGTCGAGGAAGGTGAGCGGCTTGCCCGGCGCGTGCCCCTCCACCCACAGCGCCACCTTGCACAGGTCCACGGCCAGCGGGTTCTTGTCCACGCCGTAGATGCAGTGGATGATCGCCTCGCGCGTCCAGTGGCGCACGGCCTCGGGCGCGGGTTCGTCCTCGCCGGTGGCCAGTTGCGCCAGCACCCGGCCGATCCGCCGCGCCGCGGCCAGCAGGAAATGGCCGGAGCCGCAGGCGCTGTCGCAGACGCGCAGGGCCAGCAGGGCGGCGATCTGCGCCTGCCGCACCTGCTCGGCCGGCGGCCCTGGCCGGGCGCAGAGACTCGGCGGCGCGCGCCGAGCCGCTCGGCGATCACCGGGTCGAGGGCCGAATCCAGCGTCTCCTTGACCAGCTCGCGCGCCGTGTAGTAGGAGCCGGTGGTCTTGCGCTCGCTGCCGTGGACAAAGGCGAAGCGGGCGCGCTGGTTGGGCGCCAGGCTGACGACGGGGTGCTCGTCGAGCAGGCTCTCGTAGACGCTGCCCAGCTCCTCCACGTCGAGCGCGGCGTAGTTGACGCGGCGGCGCACCCGCTCGTTGGCCGGGGTGAAATGGGAAAGCTGGCCGATGGCGGCCAGCAGGTCATGGTTGTTGAGGTGCGCCGTCTCCAGGTGGAGCATGCGATCGGGGTCGAAGAGCTCGCCGTTGAGCGCCGGAATCTCCAGCGCCGGCGCCCAGTTCTCGTCGCGGAGGATGTGGAAGAGCGTCCGCAGCCCCAGGTAGAGGTCGTCGAAGCGCTGCGGCGCGTTCAGGGGCGCGTCGGCCAGCCGGCGCAGCCGCGTGATGCTGTAGTGGCCGGCGTAGTAGTCGCCATCGCCCTGACTCGTGACTCGTGACGCCTGACTCGTGATCTCATCCGCGGCGCCCGGCAGCCGGAGCAAATTTCGCTCCTCCGCCGCCATCAGGAAGATCAGCCGGTAGATCAGATAGAGCAACTGCTGGTAGAAGGCATTGGGCGTCAGCGTCCCTGCAGCCAGCTCCTTGCGCAGCGCCTCGTTCTTCGGGTGGCCCAGAAAGCCGTTGCCCAGCGTCAGAATGGCGTTCTCCACCGCCTGGCGCAGCCCGTCGCGGATGCGCCCGCCCTGTTCCACCGCGGCCTGGTGATAGGTTTCGAGCAGGCAGTGGTCGGATTGCTCGCCGGCAGGCAGGCGCGTGCGGTGCGCCAGCCGGTAGAAGAGGATGAACTCGTCCAGCCGCTCGCCCTCCAGCATGGCCTGCAGGTCGAACTCGATATAGGCGGGCCGGCTGAAGTAGACCGAGTCGCGCAGCAGGCGCAGCACCGCGCCGTTGGTGACGATGCCCCACAGGTCCTCGCTGCGGTTGAGGTAGTCCTGCAGCAGCGCGTGGGGCGAGGCGGCGCCGTGGCCGCTCGGTGGCCGTTCGCCCAGCTTCTGGTCGAAGGCGACGATGTGTACGGGCGTCCCTGTCTCCTCACTGCCTTCCGCCTTCTGCCCGCTACCCTCTGCCTTCTGCCCGCTGCCGACCCGGTGTGAAATCGCAAAGTTGCGCCCATCGGCGACAAGGGCGCGGCGCTGGAAGGTGAGGGAATAGCCGAGCGCTTCGAGCAGCGGAATCACCCATGCCTCGCGTGTCGCCGTGGTCAGCGATTCGCCATCTTTGGCCCGTGCGCGGCGGCGCTCGAACGCCTCCCAGTAGGTGCGCACGTCGCTCCACACGGCGGCGATCTCGTCGATCAGCGGCCGGCGGGCGTCCAGGCCGAAGTCGGCCGGCTTCTGCCCCGGCTGGTCGTGGACGGCTTCGAGAAAATCGGGGGAGAGCAGGCCGCCCTCGATGCGAATGGTGAGAAGGGACATGGGTGAGTTCTCAAAAGCTGCGGATTACGTCGGCCTCGGCGAGCTTGCGCCGCGCCATCTCCTGGCCACTGTTGGTGATGGTGCTCACCACGATGCAGCAGCCCGGGCTCCTCGCCTTGAGCTCCTTCATCATGGGCTGGAGGGAGAGCAGGTCGCCGGCGCTGGCGCCGTGGAGCCAGATCCGGGGACGGCCGTGACCCAGATCCAGGAGCGCCTGGAGATCCCTAGCCGCTGGGCGATGCCGTGGCGAAGCTTGGGGTGGGTCAGCAGCACCGGGAGGCCGAGCAGGAAGAGCGCGACGGAGGCGATGGCGTAGAGGAGGTCACCAGTGCCCGTCCCAGGCGTGGTGACGTCACGAGAGCGCCGAGACCGAAGCGAGGCGGGCGCCCGAGGAGGGAGCAGCGGAAGCGCAGCGCGCGCTGGCGCTCGACCCCGACGACATCACCGCCAACTTCTGGCACGCGACCACGCTCATCGTGGAGGGATACGCCCGGCGGGGCGCCGAGGTCCTGGACCGGGTGCTCGTGCTCGACCCCATATTGCCGAATGCCCTCATGTGGCGCGGCATACAGCTCTTCAACAACGGTGACCTCGACGCCGCGGAACGCCTGCTCAGCCGCGCCAACGACCTCGGGCTCTTCTACGTCGGCCTGGGGCTCTCCTCGGTGTCGGAAGCGCGCGGCCGGAAGGAGGAGGCCGTCGAGCGGTTCATCCCGGCGCTCCGGGTCTTCCTGGGCGATTTCGCGCCCGGCTCGGCCGAGGTGCTGGCACGGGGGATCTTCGGCGACGACGCCGCGCGCACGAAGGCCCTGGCGCTCGTCGAAGGCTACCTGGCGACGAGGCCGGCCGTCGTCCCGGGGATCGCGCCGTATGCACTCATCCGGCTGGGGCAGCCGGAGCGGGCCCTCGCCATCCTCCGGGAGGGCCCGACCGGGAACGACGCGCTCGTCTTCGGCGTGCTCTGGGGCCCCTACGGACGCGCCGCCCGGGCGCTGCCGGCCTTTCCGGAGTTCGCCCGGAAGGTCGGGTTGGCCGCGTACTGGGATCGGCATGGCCCGCCCGACGGCTGTCGCCGCGTCGGGCCCATCGACTACCGGTGCGAGTGAAGCGGAACCTTCACGGGTAGAGCGGCGCCACCGCCTCGGCCCAGCGGCGGATCATCTCCCGCGACCATCGGCGTCGGGGTGGAGCCCGTCGGTGAGGCGCGCCCGGTTGGTCTTGAACCACCCGTGGAGGTCGGGGCCGGGGAGGAGGCCGAGAGAGGTGGTCACCTCGTCCACCACCGCGTTGAGCCGGGCCGGGTAGTCCACCGGGCTGTCGGCCCGGAAGGGGATCCGCGCCACCACCGGGATGCGTCCGGCGGCGCGAACCTTGCGGATCACCTCGAGGAGGTCGGCCCGGAAGGCCACCGGGTCCCAGTCGTTGGAGCCGAAGGCCAGGGCGACCACCTTCGCGTCGGGGTTGAGCGCCAGGACCTCGTCGATGCGCCGCGCCGCGTCGGCGTGGTGCAGGCTCCCGAAGCCGGCGCCAATCACCGCGGGGTGGAAGCCCGGGTGGAGGCGCGCGATGGTCTCCGCGAAGCCCGGCTGGTGCGACGGCGCCCGGTCGAAGACCTGGGAGGTGATGCTGTCGCCGAGGAAGACCCAGACGTCGTTGCCGCCGCGCGACAGGTCGTGCACGTCGATCTCGTCGAGGTAGAGCCCCCACTCGAAGACGTCGGGAGAGAGACCGGTGACCACCATCCTGACCCAGCGCTGGCCGGCGAAGTCCACGGCGTGGGCCCGCGAGCGGACCGGGTTCCCGGTGACGGTGACGGCGGTGCGCCACTTCCCGTCGGAACCGTCGGTGGAATCGGCGGAGGTCTCGATGCGGTAGTCCACCGGCGCCCCGTATTTCCTGTCGGTGTAGTCGTGGTTGCCCGACGAGGTCCAGGAGACCAGGAGGCGCCGGGGGCCGGAACCCACGTCGATGGCGACCCAGGAGGGCTTCGCCGGGGTGGGGCGGCCCCCGGCCCAGGAGGCGCTGGTGCGGTAGACCCCGTCCACCACCACCTTGCCGCCCCCCGGGCTCGACGCGACCCGCTTCTCGCGCGAGACGAGGGGCGCGGCCACGAGCGGACCGCCCCGGAGGTCGGGTGCCGCCCCGGCGTCGCCGGCCAGCACCAGCGCAACCAGGGCCGCCGCCGTCCGGAGCCGGCTCATGCGGCCGCGCGCGCGCGCTGCGCCTTCCACCCGTCGTAACGCTCCGCCGCCGCCGAGGCCGCCCAGATGAGGACCGTCATGGCGACGACGCCGGCGAGCCCCGCGTAGGTCCCGAGCTGCTTGTGGAGGGGGCGGGAAAGCACGCCGTAGGGCAGCTCGATGGAGAGGAAGTAGCCGAGCAGGCTGTGCTTCCCCATGAGCCGGAGCCAGGCCAGCCAGCGGTCGGCGGAGGCCGGGACGAGCTGCAGCAGTCCGCTCGTGGCCACCACGCCGCCGAGCCGGATGGCCACCCAGCTGGGAGAGACGCGCCAGTAGTCCTGGTGCGCGTAGAAGGTGGGGAGCCTGTCGCCGGCCCAGCCGGCGAGCGCCAGCGCCACCCCGATGCCGATCCAGGTGAAGGGGCTCGACTCCTTCATGGCCAGCCGCCCCAGCGCGCTCCCCGCGAAGCAGAAGGCCGCCCAGGGGAAGAGGTGGAAGATGCCGCGCGGCCACTCCGAGTAGAGGTAGTCGAGGATGCGGCTCGGCGGGTGCTGCCAGCCCGCCACCACCGGAGCCAGGAGGGCCACGGCGGCCGTGGCCGCCACCGCGATCACCGCGTGGAGCCGGGGCTTGACACCCACGGTGAAGAGGGCCGACAGGAGCAGCGAGACGGCGATGACGTTCAGGACGTCCACCTTCAGGATCCCGTGCCACCCGTCCGGCACCCGCCAGGCCCCGCCGGCCAGGAACCAGACCACCCGGAGCAGGTAGGCCACGCCGAGCAGCCAGAGCGCGCGCCGGATCGCTCCCAGGCGCCGGACGCCCACGGGAACGCCCTTCCGCTCCTGCGCGGCGTCGCCGAGGACCTGCGACATGCCCGCCATGTAGAGGAAGGACGGCGCGGCGAAGCCGCCGATGAGGCCGAGGAGATCGTGGACGCGGCCGGTGGCGACCGCGTCGGCGCGCCAGGAGTCCCAGGTGTGCCACTGGAGCATGTAGAGCACGGCCAGGCCGCGCTGCCAGTCGAGCCACATCTTGCGGCGCGGGGCTTCAGCCATGTCCGGGCCCTTTCACGGCTTCCACCCCCAGCCGGGGAGGTCGGCGTCGCCGGTGGCCGGAGGCTCGCGCCCCAGCCGTTCGAGGAACCTGCTCACGAAGCTGTTGGAGCTCGGGCCGCCCTCGAGCCGGTAGTCGCGGGTCCGGAACTCCTCGTTCAGCGCGTCCACGATGGCGCGGATGCGCGCCTCGGTGAGCCCCGGCTCGACGAAGGTGGTGATCACCCGCGTGGGAAGGTCGCGGACGCCGGACTCGCCCCACCACGCCCCCGCGGCGCGGGTGAACTCGATCGCCGGGTCCTGGCAGGGGATGACGTAGCCCACCACCCGGGCCCGCCCCGGCAGCCAGCCCGGAACCGGCTCCTTGCCGCCCTGCAGGATGAAGCCGCCTGGGCCGTCGGAGAGCCGGACGAGGAGCGCCGCGTGCGCCCGCCTCTCCGGCGGATCCCCGCGGCGCGAGCCGATGCTCCGCGCCGCCAGCGTGACCGCCGGGAAACCCGGTTCCGGACGGGCGGCCGGGGCGCCCCCTGCCCCCTGCGCCCTCGACGGGGCCGGCAGGGCGGCCCAGGCGAGGAGCAAGGTGAGGAGGAGGCGGCGCACGCTAGGCCGGAGGTGGCTCGCTTCCCTGCGCCGGCGGAGGCGCCTCGACCGCGGGCGCCTGCTCGACGGGGATGTACATCTCCCCGCTGGACTGGAGGTCGAGGGCCACCGCGAGCAGGTAGAGCACCAGCGCGAAGATGGCGATGCCCTGCCCGATGCTCATGGCGAGGACGAGGAGCAGCGGGTGCGGGAAGACGATCGACGAGGCCATGAAGATCATGGCGACGATGGTCCCGATCACCGAGAAGAGGACCATCTTCTTTGCCATCTCGTGCTTCATCGGACGACCCCCATCGCGGTCTTGGGCCTGCGGGAAAGCGCGAGCGGGTGGACCTCGTTGTGGCAGTCGATGCAGTTCATCTCGCCCGAGCGGATGGCCTCGGCCGAGTCGGCGTGGACCTCCACCCACTTCTTGGCGGTCGCCGAGTGGCACTGCATGCAGGCCCCGCTCTTGAACGGCTTGTAGAGGTGGATGGGCGGGCCGCCCTCGCCGTCGGGGCCGGTGCTGGCGTACTCGGTGAGGTACTTGAAGAGGTGCTTCATGCCGTTCTGCTTCGTGGTGATGGCGCCGAACATCTGGTAGTCGGCGTGGCAGGTGTAGCAGCTGTTCTCGCCGAACTTGTGGTTCCGGCTGTGCATCGCCGCGAGGCTGTTCGACTTCGGATCCTCGGCGTCGCGCAGGTAGGGGCCAATCACGTGGCAGGAGCCGCAGAACGGGCGCGACAGCGTGTACTCGAAGCTGGCGATGTTGCCGGTGAGGGACACGATGAGCGGGAAGGCGCCCAGCCCCAGGAGCAGCATGGACTTGGTGCCGCGGTTCAGGTGGGGACGGCGGATGATGTACCAGATCCCGATGAAGACGGAGAGCGCGGCGCTGGCCAGCGCGATCGCCTTGAGGAGTTGCTCGGTGGAGTGGATGTTGAGCACGGTCGTCCCTGTCGGCTACTTCACGACGACGGGGCCGGCGGTGATCTCCGGCGGCCCGGAGATGAATCCAGCGGCGTTGCCCTTCACCCACTCGGCGGCGACCCGATCGGACTGGAGGATGCCCTCGCGGGTCTCGAACAGGCTGAGCGACGCCCACCAGCCGTCGCCCTCGTCGATGGCGATGTAGGAGATGAAGCCGGGGACCTTCCGGACGACGTTGATGAAGGAGCCGTTCACCGCGTCGTTGAACTCCTTGGGCCTGGACAGCTTGTAACGCCGGATCGTCCCGTACATGCGCTTCCTCCGAACCGGCGCGGGGCCGGCGAATGGGCTGGGGCTCAAAAAAGGACCGAGGCGGGAGATTACGTCAGGCCGGTATCCCGACACCACCCTTCCGGGTACGATTTCCGCCCGGGGAGATGACGTGCCGCGTCGAGACCCGGCATGTCCGGTAAGCTCCCGCGTGAAGGTCCACCACACGGAGGGGTGACGCCATCGAGACTCCCTGGCACGCCCTGTCCGCCGACGAGGCCCTGGCCCGGACGGAGAGCGGCCCGGAAGGCCTGACCACTGCCGAGGCGGTGGTCAGGCTGGCCGCCCACGGTCCGAACCTGCTCGCCCGAACCGCCGGAGAGGGCGCCTGGCGCATCCTCTGGCGCCAGGTCGACTCCCCGCTCATCCTGGTCCTCCTGGCGGCTGCTGCGGTGGCCGCCCTGCTCGGCGAGGTCACCGACGCGGCGGTGGTGGGTGCCGTGGTGGTCGTCAACACGCTCATCGGATTCTTCCAGGAGTTCCGGGCCAGCCGCGCCATCGAGGCGCTGGCCGGCCTCGTTCCGGAGGGCGCCACGGTGCTGCGCGACGGGGATCGGCGCGCCGTGCCGCTCGCCGAGCTGGTCCCCGGCGACATCGTCGCCCTCGCCTCGGGGGACAAGGTCCCGGCCGATCTCCGCCTGCTCGCCGTGAAGGGGCTGCGGGTGGAGGAGGCGGCGCTCACCGGGGAATCCACCCCCGCCGAGAAGGGCACCGCCGCGGCGCCCGCGGAGGCGGAGCTCGGCGACCGGCGCTGCCTGTCCTTCGCGGGCACGCTCGTCGTCTCGGGGACCGGCATCGGGGTGGTGGTGGCCACCGGGGACGGCACCGAGCTGGGCAAGGTGTCGGGGCTCCTGCGCCAGGCCGACGTGCTGGCGACGCCGCTCACCCGGGCGCTCGCCCAGGTGGGCAAGACCATCACCATCGGGATCCTCGCGCTCACCGCGGTCATGATGGCGGTCGGCACCTGGCGCAGCGTGGGCCAGGGCGTGCCGATGGGCGAGGCCCTGCGGGAGATGCTCGTCTTCTCCATCTCGCTGGCGGTCGGCGCCATCCCGGAGGGGCTGCCGGCCATCGTCACCATCGCGCTGGCCATCGGCGTCCAGCGGATGGCGGCGCGGCACGCCATCGTCCGGAAGCTGCCCGCCGTGGAGACGCTCGGCTCCACCACCGTCATCTGCTCCGACAAGACCGGCACGCTCACCCGGAACGAGATGACGGTGCTCTCGCTCTGGACGCCCGCCGGTGCGCTCGATGTGGAGGGAAACGGCTGGGCGCCTCGGGGGCGCTTCCTCTCCGGCGGCGTTCCGGTGACGCCGGATGCCGGGGCGCTCGACCTGATGGGCGCGGGGGCGCTCTGCAACGACGCCAACGTGGAGCGCGCGGGCGCCGGGTTCGCGGTGACCGGCAATCCCACCGAGGCGGCGCTGGTGGTGGCGGCGGGGAAGGCCGGGCTGCAGGCCCAGGCGCTGCGGGGCGAGGCGCCGCGCCTCGACGTCCTGCCCTTCGAGTCGGAGCACCAGTACATGGCCACGCTGCACCGGTGGCCGGACGGGACCCGGAGACTCCTGGTGAAAGGGGCGCCCGAGGCGGTCCTGCGCCGCTGCTCGTCCCTGGCCGGTGGCGGTGCGCTCGACGCCCGCGCCGTGCTGGCCGAGGTCGAGGCGATGGCGGGGCGGGGCATGCGGGTGCTGGCGATGGCGGCGCGCCCCTGGGACGCGGCTCGCGACGCCCTCTCCCCGGCCGACGCGGAGAGCGGGCTCCTCCTGCTCGGGCTGGTGGGGATGATCGATCCGCCGCGGCCCGAGGCCATCGCGGCCGTGACGGCCTGCCGCGCAGCGGGCATCCGCGTGAAGATGATCACCGGCGACCACCCGGGAACGGCCCAGGCCATCGGACACCAGCTCGGGCTGCTGGGCGCGGACGAGGTCGCGATCGCGGGCAAGGAGCTCTCCGCCACCCGGGACGAGGACCTGGGAGCCCTGGCCGCGCGCGGCAGCGTCTTCGCCCGGGTCTCCCCGGAGCACAAGCTCCGGCTGGTCCGCGCGCTGCAGCGGGACGGCCAGGTGGTGGCCATGACCGGAGACGGCGTCAACGACGCGCCGGCGCTCCGGCAGGCGGACATCGGCGTGGCCATGGGGATCACCGGCACGGCGGTCTCCCGGGAGGCGGCCGACATGGTGCTCACCGACGACAACTTCGCCACCATCGTCGCGGCGGTGGAGGAGGGGAGGCGGGTCTACGACAACCTGGTCAAGGCCCTCGCGTTCGTCCTCCCCACCAACCTGGGGCTGGCGCTCATCTTCGTCTGCGCCGTCTTCGCCTTCCCGTTCGACGCGGCGACGCAGGCGCTCCTCCTTCCGATGCGCCCCACCCAGCTCCTCTGGATCAACCTCGTCGCCGCGGTGACCCTGGCCCTTCCGCTGGCCTTCGAGGGCAAGGAGCGGGAGGTGATGAGTCGCCCCCCCCGCCCCGCCGGGGAGCCCATCCTCTCGGGGATGGTCCTGCGCCGGACCGCGCTCGCGGCGCTGCTCATGACGGCCGGGGCGGTGGGGCTCTTCCTCTGGGAGTGGCACCGGGAGCTTGCCGCCGGGGTGGCGCCGCCGCTGGCCCTCGCCGAGTCGCAGACGCTGACCGTCACCGCCGGTGATCTTCTTCCAGGTGTTCTACCTGCTCGAGTCCCGATCCTTCGACCGGTCGCTCTTCGCGAGCAGCCTCCGGGAGAACCCGGCCGTGCTGCCGGGAGTGGCGGCCCTGCTGGGATTGCAGGCGCTCTTCGTCTACGCGCCCTTCATGCACCGGGTCTTCGGAACCGCACCCCTCGCGCTCGCCGACCTCGGCCGGGC
Organism: uncultured delta proteobacterium; assembly: GCA_963700085.1. Lineage (GTDB taxonomy): Bacteria > Myxococcota > Myxococcia > Myxococcales > Anaeromyxobacteraceae > CAIOAK01. The sequence continues at coordinate 54,433 of CAVOWI010000008.1, read as the reverse complement.
CGCGCTGGTGGCGGTGGTGATCCTCCCGGCCATGGGGATGGAGAAGATCCTGACCCGGCGTCGTCGTCGATGAGCACCGCGCGCCGCCCGCTCGTCAGCGCCGTCGTGGCGGCCCACCAGGCCGCCCGTCACCTCGGGAGCGCGCTCTCCTCGCTGGCCGGCCAGACGCTCGACGACCTCGAGGTGATCGTGGTGGACGACGGCTCGACCGACGGGACCTCCGCCGTGGCCGAGGGGTTCGCACGGGCCGATCCGCGCTTCCAGCTGGTCCGGCTCGAACGGAACCGGGGCCAGGCCGCGGCGCTCAACGCCGGGCTGGATCGGGCCCGGGGGCGCTACCTCGCGGTCCTCGACGCCGACGACGAGGCCACCCCGGGGCGGTTCGCGCTCCAGATCCCGGCGTTCGAGCGCGATCCCGGCCTGGTGCTCCTGGGCGGCGCCGTCGTCACCCTGTGCGACCGCCACCGGGTCGAGGGCAGGGTGTGGCGCTACGCGACCTCCGACGCTGCGGTCCGCGCCCGGACCCTCTTCAAGTCGGAGGTCATCTCCGGGGCCATCACCTTCGACCGGGAGTGCATGGCCCGCCACGCGGTGCGGTTCGACGAGCGGCTGCGGCTCGGGGTGGACTGGGCGCTCTCGGCTGCGGCGATGCGCCTGGGCCGGGTGGGCAACGTCGAGCCGGTGGTGATGCGCTACCGCATCCACACCGGGCAGATGACGGTGGAGATGGTGGACGACCTGGGATCCGACAGCACCCGGATCCGGCGGGAGGTCCTGGCCTGGGCCGGCGTGCATCCCAGCGACGACGAGATGCGGACCCACCTGGCCGTGAGCCCGTGCAACTACTGGCCCTTCGGATCGCACCCGTTCTTCCGGGAGCGGGGGGAGGCCATCCTCGCGGACGCGGAGCGGTGGCTCGCGCGGCTCCTCGAGCAGGCGGGGCGCGCGCAACGCATCCCGCTCCCTGCGCTGCGGGCGTACGCCGGCGAGATCCTCGCCATGACGGTGCGCGCGCTGGCGGAGCCGCGGGTCGCCGGGGATGGAGCCTCGTCCCGCTGCCCGGTTGCGGCGCCGTTGCCCTGCGTGAACGACGATCGGTGCCGCTAGTTCGCCACCGCCTCCGTGTGGGCGATCTTCACGATCTTCACCGCGATCTCCTCCGGGGAGAGCACGAAGTCGACGAACCCGCTGGCGATCGCGCTCTCCGGCATGTCCGGCTGCTTGGCCGTGTCGAGCCGCTGGGCGATGGTGATTCCTCCCCCCTGCCGGATGCCAGCCAGGGCCTCGGCGCCATCGCCGTCGTAGCCCGACACGATCACCGCGACCACCTTCCCGTCCCAGTGGGCAGTCAGGGACTTCAGGAAGACCGTGATCACGTCCGGCCATCCCCGGGGTTTCGAGACCGGCCTGAGCCGGAACTCACCGTCCTGAACGTGGAGGTCGCGCTGCGAGGGAATGATGAAGACGTGGTTGGGCTGGATGTCCAGCCGGTCGGTGATGAGTTCCACCGGCATCGCGGTGTGGGCGGGGAGGATCTCGTGGAGCCTCGTCGACGTGTTCCGCACGTGGTTGACGATCACGATGGCCACGCCCATGTCGATCGGAAGGTGATCGAGCAGCCGGATGTAGGCGTCGAGGCCACCGGCCGAGCCGCCCACGCAGACCACGGGAAAGCTCCTTGGTCCCGTCCCGGAGATCGTCGAACGAGTTCGCTTCACGACATGACCGTGGGCCCGAAGCGGGAATCCGTCAAGGAGGGGACGGGTGGGGGCGAGGGAGCACGGGGAAGCCCGTAGACCCGGAAGGCCGCTGCGGAGGAGCACCGCGGACGGCCTCGACTTCAGGCCCTGGCGGGCGACGGCCTCGGACTGGCCCCGTCGCTCCCGGCGGCGCCACGAGGTGGTCGAGACGGTCCGCCTCGATCACGCCGCGGTCCATGCGTCCGGCCTGGATGAGAACAGGCGCTCCACCGGGATCCTGTCCACCGTCACCGCCCACCGCAGCGCGGTGACCGGCGCCAGGGAACTCCGGACGCCGGCCCGCTGGCGATCCAGTCTCTCCTTCACCTCGGAGATCCGCAGGGCGTGGGACCCGACCTCGAAGAAGCCATCCGTGCGCAGTCGTCTCATGGATGGAGCAATAGAGCCTGGGCGCCGTTCTGTGAATACGGGGCAACCTGTAGCGGCCCCCTTCATTGGAAGGCATTCACTTTCTGTGAACGACGATCGGGGCTGGCGAACGTTCGTGAACGGAGAAAGGCGGCCGTCGGGGGCGCCGTTCGTCGGAACCACGGCACGTTGGATCGGGCGGTCCCGGGGCACGACCGATGCACCGTCGCAGGGACGTCGACCCGTCCACGTACTCCCTCACCCAGGAACATCAAGGAGCAGAGATGACAAGAATCTCGATGCAATCGTTCGTTCTCGCAGCCGTGACCGGCCTGATCGCGGTCGGATGTGGATCCAGCAACAGCAACGACACCGGGGCGCAGGTCACCGGCGTCGCCTCTTCCGAAGTCCGCCGCGACCTCCGTTTCCCTCAAGGACTCCTCGAGCCCGGCGGTCCTCCGGACGTCGGTGCCCGACGCCTCCGGAAGCTTCACCTTCGACACGGCGGGGCTGACCGCTCCCTTCTTCCTGAAGGCAGAGACCGCCTCCGGTCCCGAGTACGCCATCGCGTCCGCGGCCGGGAAGACCGACATCAACCCGATCACCACGGCGGCGTGCGCCGGCGCCTCGTCGGACGAGGATTCGGAGGATGGCGAGGAGGGGTGGTCGGGCCGGGATCACGACTCCCATGAGAACATCGAGAAGGTCCTGGAGAGCCTCCGGACGGTGCTGAAGCCGCTCTTCGACCTCTACGGGATCAACCACAATCGGGGACGACGACGATGACCACGACGGCGGAAACCTCCGCGCGCTGCTCCGCGACGTGACCTTCTCGGTCACGAAGGGTGTCGTCACGGTGACGAACAAGGCCACCGGTGGCGTCATCTTCGTCGGATCCCTGCGTCACCTCTCCGACGGGATCTTCACCCCGGGAACATGCCGGCCGGGCCGGGTGGATCCACCACCTGCACCTCCTTCACCTACTCGGCGTTCGGCGCCTGCCAGTCGAACAACACGCAGACGCGGACCGTGCTGACCTCGTCCCCGACGGGCTGCACGGGCGGCACGCCGGTCCTCACCCAGGCCTGCACCTACGTCCCGCCGGCGAACGACCTGCACCTCGTTCACCTACTCGGCGTTCGGCGCCTGCCAGTCGAACAACACGCAGACGCGGACCGTGCTGACCTCGTCCCCGACGGGCTGCACCGGCGGCTCGCCGGTCCTCTCGCAGGCCTGCACCTACGTCCCGCCGGCGAACGTCTGCACGTCGTTCACCTACTCGGCGTTCGGCGCCTGCCAGTCGAACAACACCCAGACGCGGACCGTGCTGACCTCGTCCCCGACGGGCTGCACCGGCGGCACGCCGGTCACCTCCCAGTCGTGCACCTACGTGCCGCCGGGACCAACACCTGCACGTCGTTCACCTACTCGGCCTTCGGCGCCTGCCAGTCCAACAACACCCAGACGCGCACCGTGCTCACCTCCGTCCCCGACGGGCTGCACCGGCGGCACGCCGGTCCCTCGCAGGCCTGCACCTACGTGCCCCCGGCGGTCGACCTGCACGTCGTTCACCTACTCGGCGTTCGGCGCCTGCCAGTCGAACAACACGCAGACGCGGACCGTGCTGACCTCGTCCCCGACGGGCTGCACGGGCGGCTCGCCGGTCCTCACGCAGGCCTGCACCTACGTGCCCCCGGTGGTCACCTGCACGTCGTTCACCTACTCGGCGTTCGGCGCCTGCCAGTCGAACAACACGCAGACGCGGACCGTGCTGACCTCGTCCCCGACGGGCTGCACGGGCGGCACGCCGGTCCTCTCGCAGTCCTGCATCTACGTGCCGCCGACGCCGACCTGCACGCTCGCGACGGCCGTTCCCTCCTGCAGCACGTGCCACGGGGCCATCGGCACGGGCACTCACGCGAGCAGGGCCCTGACCTGCGCCACCTGCCACGGCCCCGTCAACAACGGATCGGGAACGCCGTCCACGGGGATGACCGCCAGCCTCTCGGGGACCGACCTGCCGCCTCGCGTACCCGGTCTCGGGGACGCACGACAACGGCACGGTCAACCGCGGCGCAGCCCAGTAGTCCAGGCATAGCACCAGGAGTTCGTCCCGGGCGCTCCGGGAACGAAGGGGCCTCGGCCGCTCTCGCAGCGGTCGGGGCCCTGGCTTAGCGCCGACCGGTTGGCCAGATCCCTGCTGCGGCGCACGCTGCCTTGCTGCGCCGGGCAGCCTCCTCCGTCCGCTGCTCGACGTGCCTGACTGGCACGCCTCCGCTGCTCCGTCGTCGGGTGCCCGGCTCGCCGACGGCATCGTGTGCCTCGCGACGGGCTCGGGCCAACCGGGCGGCGCTATCACGTCGTGAGGAGGGACGGCTCTGCGGCGAGGAGCGCCGCTCCCCGCGCGACCGCAGTCTGGGGATCGGGTTCCAGGAGGGTGGGCAGCTGGAAGATGGCCTCGACCGACGAGCGCACCTGGGGCACGAAGCTCGTTCCCCCGATGAGGAGGACCGAGCCGAGGCCGTTGGCCAGGACTCCGGCCTTTCGCGCCGTCTCGACCGACACCTGGAGCGACCGGATCACGAACTCCTTCCAGAGCCGCTCCACGACCTCCCGCCGGACCACGGTGTCGATGTCCTGATCCTTCCCGGCGGTGGCGAAGGCGTCCGGCACGACGAGGCGCGCCTCGGTCCGGACCGACAGCGCCCGCTTCACCCGCTCGCAGGTCCGCTGCAACCGATCCCAGAGCACGGCGTCGTGGACCACGTCCTTGTGGTGCATGCGGTGGATCCCGTCCCCGATCCAGCGGGCGAAGGCCAGGTCGAGGTCGTCGCCGCCCAGGCACTCGTCGCCACCGGTGGAGAGCACCTTCATCGTCCCCCCGACCCGCTGGACCACCGTCGCGTCGAAGGTGCCACCGCCGAAGTCGTAGACCAGCTGGGGCCCCCCCCGGGCGGAGCGGCGTCGAGCCCCCGCGACAGCGAGCCGGCGCAGGGTTCGTTCACGATGCCGAGGACGTCGAGCCCTGCCATCTTCCCGCACCGGGCGAGCGCGTCCCGGACCTGGGGGGTAGCCGAGACCGGACAGGTGAGGATCGCCTTCCGGATCCCCCGCCCGAGCCGGGCCTCGGCCAGGTCGCGCAGGTGGCGCAGGATGATGGAGGCAATCTCGCTGGCCTGGAGCTCCGACCCGCGGATCAGGACCGACGCCTCGTTTCCACGGCCCGCCCGGATCTTGAAGGCGGGCTGGCGTCGAGCAGGCGACCGGCCGGGGAGTCGGCGGCCCGGCCGACCAGCCGCTGAATCCCGAAGATGGTGTTCTCGGGGTCCGGGGCCCGCATCTTCTCGGCCTCGGCGCCCACCACGGGGAGGCCCCGCTTCGGGAAGTGGACGACGCTCCGGACGCGTGCCTCGCCCCGAGCATCCAGTGCGTAGACGACCTTGCCCCCGACCAGCGCGGCAGCCGTCGAGTAGGAGGTGCCGAGATCGACGCCCAGGATGATCTCGGAGGAGCCCACGGGGCTAGCTGAGGAGCTTCAGTGCGAGCTGCGGGATCTGGTTGGCCTGGGCGAGGACCGAGATGCCGGCCTGGGCGAGGATCTGGGCCTTGGTGAGGTTGGAGGTCTCCTCGGCGACGTCGACGTCGCGGATGCGGCTGTTGGCGGCCGACAGGGCCTCGCGGAAGGCCTGGATGGTGGTGATGGTCTCGTTGAAGCGGTTGCCGGCGGCGCCGATGATGGAACGGGACGTCGAGACCATGCCGAGCGCGGCGTCGATGGTGGTGAGGGCGGCCTGCGGCGCCGGTCTTGGTGGACGAGGTTGAGGGCGGAGACGCCCAGGGCGGTCGTCGTGGCGTTCATGGTGACGAAGGAGATGCGGTCGTTGGCGGTGCCGCGGACGCCGACCTGGAAGTCCATGGTCGCGGTGACGCCGTTGAGGAGGGCGGTGCCGTTGTACTCGGTGACCGCGGCGACGCGGGCGAGCTCGGAGATGAGGGCCGCGTTCTCCGTCTGGATGTAGGCGCGCTCGGCCGTGCCCACGCCGTCGGAGGCCGACTGCATGGCCAGCTCGCGCATGCGGGCGAGGATGTTGGCGGAGTTGTTGAGGCCGGCTTCCGCGGCCTGGATGAGGGACTGGCCGTCGTTGGCGTTGCGGACCGCCTGGCTGTAGCTGCGGATCTGGGCGGCCAGGTTGGTGCTGATGCCGAGTCCGGCGGCGTCGTCGCCGGCCTGGGTGATGCGGTAGCCGGACGACAGCTTGGCGAGGGCCGAGTCCAGCATCGTCTGGGTCTGGGCCATGTTGCGCTGGGCGTTCAGCGAAGCGACGTTGGTGCGAATCGAGACCGACATGGGAATCTCCTATCTCGCATGGGCGAACCCACGTCCGCCGGTAGAACTCCTGTTATTCGATTCGTCACGTCCGGGGAGGGTGCTAAGGGGAGGCCAGCTTCACCGTCCGTATGCTTCGGTGGCCCGTCGTCCCGCCGAGGCCAAATCCATCTCGTGGGCCAGGCGCTCGCTGGCGACCCGCGCCGCCGCGTCGGCCCGGGCCTGGGCGCGGAGCAGGGCGGGCAAGGCCTCCGGTGACACACGCTCCCCGGCGACCTCGGCCTCCAGGCAGATCCGGGAGGAGTGCTCGGACGCGGCCGCTGCGGCCAGCGCGTCGCCGGACTCCAGCGCCTCGGCGACCGCCGTGAGCGCCTGCTCCAGCCGGAGCGCCAGGCTCACCTCTCCTCCACCTGCGGGATCATCGAGGCGGCCTTCCCGAAGCCCTCGGCGATGGGGGCGAAGGCCCGCTCCGCCTCGCGGGCCAGCCGGGCGTCGCCGCTCAGGCTGGCGTCGCCCAGGCGGGTGCACACGAACCGGTAGATGTCGCCCAGCCGATCGCAGAGCTCCGGCGCCCGGCTGCGGTCGAGCGTCTCGTGGAGCTCGGCCACGATCTCGAGAGCGCTCACCATCGAGCGGCGCGCCTCGATGGGCCGTCCCCCCTCCATCGACGCGGCCCCGGAGCGGATGTCGGCGAGCGCCTTGTCGAAGAGCATGACCATGAGCCGCTCCCGGGAGGCGGTTCCGGCGGCGGCCTGCGCGTAGCGGTTGGCGAAGCCCATGGCGCCCTCACTTGCTGGACGACGGCATTCCGGACCCGATGGAGTCCAGGAACGTGCCCGAGTTCTTGAGGTTCGAGATCAGCTGCTCCATGGCCGTGAACTGGAGGACGAGCAGCGTGCGGTAGGCGTCGAGCTGCGCCTGGAGGCGCGTCGCCTGGAACGCCATGTCCGTCGCCTTGGTGGCCAGGCTCGAGGAGCGTGCGGTGAGGATCCCGTCGGTGGGACGGGTGTAGTTGGTGGCGAGCGTCGAGGCCAGGGCCCCGATGCCGGTCGAGGCCGTGGAGAACATGGCGTTCACCGCCGCCGGGTCGCGTGCGATGGCCGTGGCGAGCACGGTGTCGTCGATGGCGAGCGACCCGTCCCGGTTGGTCTTCACGCCGATGTCGGCCAGGGTGCGCACGTTGCCGAGGCCCGTGACGGTCGCCGAGGTGAGGGCCTGGAGCTGCGACTGGAGCGTGCGGATGGAGAGGTCGCCGGCCAGCGTGGAATTCCGGTCGGTGGTCGGAGCCACGGCGAGCTGCCCCTGCACCAGTCCGATGACGGCGTTGTAGGCGTCCACGAAGGTCTTCAGCTTGGCGGACGTGCCGGCGGCGTCGCTGTTCAGGTTCAGGGTCTCGGCGGCGCCGCCCTGGGAGACGAGCGAGAGCGTGGTCCCGGGGACCGCGCCCGAGACCTCGTTGGACTGCCGCGTGAAGAGCAGGCCGTCCACGGTCAGCGTGGCGTTCTGGGCGGCCTGGGTGATGGTCGCGCCGAGCGGCTTGCCGCCCGTCCCGGTCGAGGTCTCGACGATCGACAGCGCGTCGGCCGGGACACCGGTGAGCGAGTGCCCCGAGGCCGTGCTGGTGATGGAGAGGTAGCGGTTCGTGCCGTCGTCGAGCACCACCGCCGACACCGGGGCGCCCGAGGCGCGGATGGCCGCCACTGCGTCGTCCAGGGACGAGCCGTCGGTCAGGGTGACGCTGAAGAGCTGACCCTGCACGGTCAGGTCGAGCGTGCCGCCCTGGACGAGGTCCGTGGAGGCGAACGCCTGGGATCGGGCCTTCGCCGCGGTCGCCAGGGTGAGGACCTGCACCGCGTACGTGCCAGGGACTGCGCCATTCCGGCTTGGCCGAGAACGAGGTGTTCGTGCTGGTGGCCTTGGAGGCGAGCACCCCGCCGGTGGAGAGGGCGCGGGCGGCCGTGTCGAGGTCCGCGATCCTCGAGGCGATGGTTCCGACCATCGAGATCTGCGACTGCACTCCGGCCTGGAGCTTCTGGAGCTGGGTGAGCGGCAACGACCTGGTCTGCACCAGCTTGTCGATGAGCGTGTTGGTGTCGAGCCCCGACGCCAGTCCGCCCGCCTGAAAGGTCGATGCCATCTAGACTCCGAAGCCGCCCCGTGGTGCTCGGCCACGGGGCGGCCTGATGGTGAAGCAGGAACTTCGGCTAGCTGAGGAGCTTCAGTGCGAGCTGCGGGATCTGGTTGGCCTGGGCGAGGACCGAGATGCCGGCCTGGGCGAGGATCTGGGCCTTGGTGAGGTTGGAGGTCTCCTCGGCGACGTCGACGTCGCGGATGCGGCTGTTGGCGGCCGACAGGGCCTCGCGGAAGGCCTGGATGGTGGTGATGGTCTCGTTGAAGCGGTTGCCGGCGGCGCCGATGACCGAACGGGACGTCGAGACCATGCCGAGCGCGGTGTCGATGGTGGTGAGGGCGGACTGCGAGCCGGTCTTGGTGGAGAGGTTGAGGCTGGCGACGCCGAGGGCGGTGTCGTGGCGTCCATGGTGACGAAGGAGATGCGGTCGTTGGCGGTGCCGCGGACGCCGACCTGGAAGTCCATGGTCGCGGTGACGCCGTTCAGGAGGGCGGTGCCGTTGTACTCGGTGACCGCGGCGACGCGGGCGAGCTCGGAGATGAGGGCCGCGTTCTCCGTCTGGATGTACGCGCGCTCGGCCGTGCCCACGCCGTCGGAGGCCGACTGCATGGCCAGCTCGCGCATGCGGGCGAGGATGTTGGCGGAGTTGTTGAGGCCGGCTTCCGCGGCCTGGATGAGGGACTGGCCGTCGTTGGCGTTGCGGACCGCCTGGCTGTAGCTGCGGATCTGGGCGGCCAGGTTGGTGCTGATGCCGAGTCCGGCGGCGTCGTCGCCGGCCTGGGTGATGCGGTAGCCGGACGACAGCTTGGCGAGGGCCGAGTCCAGCATCGTCTGGGTCTGGGCCATGTTGCGCTGGGCGTTCAGCGAAGCGACGTTGGTGCGAATCGAGACCGACATGGAAATCTCCTATCTGGTTTGGGCGAACCCACGTCCGCCTCGAAGACCTCTTCGGCTCTATTCCACCCTCCGATAAGGAACCATCAGGCGCCGGATGTGCGCCGTCATCCTACGGATCACGATCGATCGTGCGTAGAGCGACACGAGCCCAACGGGGCACCCCGGCCGGGTCACCACCCTGGAACGCCGGCACACGATGCGCCCCTCCTCCCCGGGCACCCAGTGCGCCATCGCCGAGAGCGCGGCCGCTTCCCAGCCCGCGAATCCAGGGGCTCCGTACCACTCGCTTCCGGACCAGGCGTTGAGCTGGTTGGGCACGGCGACCCTCACCTGGAGCCGGTGCGGAAGCTCTCCACGGATCTCGACCTCGAACCGCCGGGACTGGCGCCCGGCGCCGGCGCGGCGGCGGGCCGCCTCCATCTCGGGGTCACTCCGAAGGGCCAGTGCGGCGCCAGCCTGGACGTCCTGGAGCACGCTTCGCGTGTCACGGATGTGCTCCTCCAGTTCCTGCAGGGCGACGTGCTCCCGGAACCGCGCCGCCCCGTCGAGGTACAGGAGCCAGGCCATCCCGGGCTCGGAGGAGAGGGAGGTGCGCAGCTGGATGATCCCCTTGGCGTCCCGCCCGGTCGCCGACCGGTCGCCGGGCGCCGCGACCAGGTCGGGCGCGTCCGGGTCGGCGAGGAAGGCCCGGGGCCGGTTCATGAAGCTCTCCAGCGGGAACCGGCGGAATCTTCCGCCTGCCGGTGAGGTAGACCCGGCCGCCGGCCTGGACGGCCACCGGAAGCAGGTTCGCACCCCTCGGGGCGTCGGGGAAGCTGGCACCGGGCGCGAGCATCCGCGCCACGTCGGTGAGCCGCAGCGCAGACTTGAGCGCCGTGCCGTTCGAGGGGATGACCTCCACGTCGTCCCCGGAGTGGGCCGCGCGGATCAGGGCCTCGACGGCCTGGTCGGCCGGGAGAACGCGGCCGGAAGGGCGGCGGGTAGACCCGTGGTGAATCACCAGCGCGGGGGGGAAGGCCACCTCCCGACGCGGGCCCCGGTTGATGGGGTCGAGGGGCGGCTCGCTTCCCACCGCATCCTCGACGACGACGAGCAGGGCAGGGCGCGCCCGCGGCCGGGCCAGCCGGGTCGCGAGCACCCTCCACTGTGGGTCGAGGGTGGCGAGCATGGTCGAGTCCCCGGCCTCGGCCAGGAGGGCGAGCGCGCGAACCCGGGCCTGGACGGACGTCGCGCCCCGCGCGTGCGCGCCCGGGCCGAGCTGGACCTCGAAGGCCCCCTTCCCGGGTCCGGGCTCCAGCCCGGGCCGGAGGATCCCCCGACGCGGCAGACTCCCGGAGCCCACCGCCGATGAGGGGGAGCAGCGCGCGAGGCCCGCCCGCGCCGATGACCTCCCGCCGGCGATCCGAGGCGCGGAGCGGGCGCGACCGCCGGACCGCCTTCACGAAGGCGAGCGCGAGCCTGCCTCCGACCTGGACCGCCAGCGCCGGGTCGCGCGCCGGAGGCTGCACGACCCTTCCGGCCCCCGCGGGGCGTGGGTAGACCGTGCTGCCGGGGCGCAGCAGACCGAGCACGAAGTCGAGGTCCGGTCCCGTCGGGGTGACCGCGCCCGCCCAGGCGACAGGCGCGGCGTCGGGGGCGGCCAGGGCGCGCGCCGGGACGCCGCCGCGGATGCACTCCTCGATCGCGTCCATCGGCCCCGCCACCCCTCCCGCTGCGAGGATGCCGACGGCGAGGGAGGAGAGGGAAGTCGGCGCGCCCTCGAAGATCCAGGCGATGTCCTCGGACGAGAGCGGTGCGCGCCAGGCCCGGAGGAGCGAGCGACAGGTCGCCGGGGAGAGGCGCCCGGCCAGCATGGAGCCGAACAGGAGCAGCCGGGCCGCGGACCTCGCGCTGCAGAAGGCGTCCACGTCGAGGACGCCGGCCACGCAGGCGACCTTCGCGGTCCGGAGGATTCCGGAGGCCAGGTCGACCCTCTCCTCCAGGATGCGACGGGCCCCACCCCTCGCCTCGGCCGGGGCGATCACCACCAGTTCGAGCCCGGAGGCGCCGGAGAAGGCGAAGACCGCCTCCGCCAGGCATTCGCCCTTCTGGATCCGCCAGGGAGGGGACAACCCGAAGTCGGCCGCCCAGGCCACCCAGGAGCGGCGATAGGCCATTCCCGGCACCCCCGGCGGGTCGGCGGTCAGGGTCGAGTTCTTGAAGCTCGCGTGGAGCATGACCGGGAAGAGCCGCGCCGCCTCCGCCTCGCGGACCGGGAACTGGTCGCGCAGGGAGCGGGCCCGCCAGCGCAGGAGCGCCTCCGCCTCGCGGATCGACCCCTCGTCGGCGCCCGGCGCGTCGAGGACGACAGGCGCGCTCGCCGAGGCGGTCCCGGGGGCCATGGCCTACCGGAGGTAGTCGAGGAGGGTGAGCCGAAGGCTGCCCGCCGACGCGGCGAGGGAGGCCTGCAGGGCCTGCTGGGCCTCGGCCAGCGACGTGGCCGCGGAGGTGATGTCGACGTCCCCGAGCGCCGAGGCCCGGATGCGCTCGTCGGCCAGCGCGGCCTCGCTCGTGGACACCGCCGTCGTCATGGCGTTCTGCGCGTCCCCAATCTGGCCGCGCAGCGCGGAGACCTGCGAGAGCGCGGTGTCGAGCGGGTCGAGCGTGGCCCGGATGGCGACCACGTCGTTGGCCCGGAGGGCGGCCGAGAGCGCCTGCATCGTGGCCAGCACGTCCACCCCGGTCTGCGCGCCGGTGGTCGGATCCACGCCCTTGAGCGCGACGTCGGCGCGGACCGACGCGGCCGCCAGGACTCCCGGTGCGACCTCGACCTTCCGGATGGCCGTGTCGCCGAGGTAGTTGCCCGTGGCGTCGAAGGGCGCCGTGCCGTCCCGGTTGCCGGCGAAGATGTAGCGGTCGCCCAGGCGGGTGTTCAGGTGGGACACCACCTGGGAGAAGATCTGCTCGGCCTCGGACGCGGCCGTCGCGCGCTGCGAGGCCGTGTAGATCGGGTTCACGAGCTGCATGGCCAGCTCGCGGAACCGGACCAGCGCGTTGCTGGCTCCCTGCGCCGCCGTGTCGGCGACGGTGAGCTCGCTGTCGGCGAATCCCGCGGCGGTGCCGATGGCCTCGAAGCGATCCTGGAGGACGTGGCTCTGGACGAGGAGCCCCGCGACGCCCGGGTCGTCGCCGGGGTGGATCACCCGCAGGCCCGTGGAGACCTCCTGCATCCCGTGCGCGACCCGGGTGCGCCCCTGTGCGGCGGAGCGGGCCGAAAGCTCGAACATCATCTGGTCTGTGACGCGCATGGTCGGCCTCAACGCAGGTTCATCAGGGTTTCCAGCATCTCCGACGAGGTCTGGATCACCTTCGCCACCGCCTCGTAGGCCCGCTGGGCCTTCTGCAGCGCGAGGAGTTCCTCGTCGAGGGAGACGCCGGAGGCGGCCTGGCGCATGGTCTGGAGGTGGTCCCGGAGGGAGCCGTCCTGGTCGGCGATGGCCCGGGCGCTCCGCGTCGCGCCGCCGAACTGGGAGGTGAGGTCGGCCAGGGTGGAGGTCGGGTCGAGTCCCGAGGCCCCGAGCGCCCGCCGCTCGGTCTCGAGGATGGCCTGCAGCGCGGTGGCGTCGCCCGGAAGGCCCGACGCCGCGGACGCGGCGGCCAGCGTGCGGGGGTCGTTGGCCACGGTGGCAGACACCGCCATGCGCGTCGCGGCTCCCGCTGCGGAGGTGCCCACGTCGAAGAGGGTCCGCCCGGTGCCGCCGTCCAGGCCGAAGCCGGCCTGGTGCACGACGTTCACGGCGCCGGCCAGGTCGAAGGCGAGCCCGTCGAATCCTCCGGACCGCAGTGGCGAGCGCGCCGTCGCGTGCGTCGAGGTATCCGCCGATCTCGCCGCCCAGCGCCCCGGCGGACACGGGGATCGCGCTCGAGCTCCCCGGAGGGACGGCGCGGATGGAGAGGTGGGCGTTGTTGGTCGGGTCGGGGATCGTCTCCAGGCTTCCCGCCAGGGTGCCGGTGACCAGCGCGACCCCTCCACCGAGCGTGACGCTGACGTCGCCGCTTCCGTCGGGCACGGGGACGGCGCCGGCGATCTCGGCGAGCCGGTCGAGCGCCTTCTGCCGGGCGTCGAGGAGGTCGTTGGGCTCGGCGCCGGTGGCGCGCGCGGAGCGGATGGCGCCGTTCAGCCCCGCCACCTCCTTGGCGAGCTGGTTCACGTCCACGACCCGACCCTGGACCTGCGCGTCGAGGCCGCTCCTGGCCTGCTCGAGGGAGCCGGCCGCCTGGCGGAATGCGAGCGTGAGCGACCGGGCCGAGGAGATGGCGGCCTGGCGGAGCATGATGCTGCCCGCGTTCTGGTTCAGGGCCCGGAGGGAGGAGTAGAAGTTCGAGATCGCGTCCCCGAGGCCGCCGGTGGCCTGGGGGTCGAGGACCGACACGGCCTCGAGCGCGTCGGCCTCCGCCGAGGACCGGGAGGCTCCGGCCAGCGAGGCGGGGATCTGGGACTCGAGGAAGCGGTCCCTCACCTGCGTCACGTTGGCGAGGCGGACGCCGGAATCCGATGAACCCACCGCTTCCGGCGTCGCCGGCGGCCACGGCCACCAGGTCGGCCCGTTGCCGCGCGTATCCCGGGGTGCTGGCGTTGTCGATGTTGTGGCTGGCCACGGCCACGGCGGCGCGGTGGGCGGCCAGGCTCGTGCCGCTGGAGGAGAGGATGGAGAGCAGGTCGATGGGCATGGTCAGACCCGGTTCGAGACGACGGCGCCGGCGGAGGAGATGGCACGAAGGCCGCGCCGGTCGTAGGCGCTGGGCGCCGGCGCGATCGCCTCGACGTAGGAGGTCACCATGCGCAGGGCGCGCGAGGCGAGGAACTGGTTCATCCGGTCGAGCTCGGCCAGGGCCGCCGCGAGAGAACGGACCTCCCCGAAGACACGGGAGAGGGTCGCCGAGGCCTCCGGCTCCCGCTCGGCGAGCGTCGCGAGCGTCACCACCTCGAGGCCGAGCTGCTCGGCGGAGGCGGCGAGGGCCGCGTGGAGCTGCTCCTCGAGCCGCGCCACCCGCGCCTGGAAGTCGGCGCGCGACGCCGCGCGGCGGAGGAGGGCATGGCTGTCGAGAGAGCGGAGCAGGGTGCGCTCACCCCGAGCCGCATCGACCTCGCGGGCCAGGGCCTCACGCAACAGCTCTGCGGAGTTCACGGCCTCGGCGAGCACGACTTCGACTCCGTATCGCCCCTATTTCTTGAGCATGGCCTGGAAGGCCGCCGAGATCTCGGCGTCCTGCAGGATCTGCTGGGCGATCCGGGCGGGGTCGGGACGATAGGTACCCTGCCGGACCGCAGTTTCGATGGCTTGCAACTGCACGGAGCGTGCCGCGGTGGCGTGGCTCCGGATGGCGGAGATGGCGGCGGCGAGCTTGGTGCTCTCCTCCGTGCTGACGGTGTCGGGCGGCGCCTGTGCACGACCTGCGGCGGACGACCGGAGCGGCTCGTCCGTCTTCCTGGCGCCGACTGGCCGGACCTCACCTGGACTATTACCTTCATGGCGACCTCACGGAGGCGACACGACTGCCTCCGTATGTCTTCTCGGCACGAAGTCGGTAGGCACTAAGGGCCTGTCGTCAATTAAGGGACTCCCATGATTCCGCGAACCTCGAAGTGGACGTGAGGGCCCGTCGAACGACCGGTTTCGCCCACCAGCGCGATCGGCGCCCCCGCTCGACCCGGTCGCCCGGCTGGACCAGGATCTGGGAGGCATGCCCGTACCGTTGATCCCGGAACCGTGGTCGATCTCGACCGCCAGGCCGTAGCCGCCCCGGGGTCCTGCCGAGACCACCACCCCCGCCGCCGACGCCTCCACCGGAACGCCCTCGGGCGCCGCGAGGTCGATGCCGGCGTGCTGGCCCGCGATACCCGTGAAGGGGTCTTTCGGATCCGAACGGGCTCGAGGTGGGTGCTCCTGCCACGGGGGACGACAGGGCGAGCGGGTCCAGCGAAGCGACGGGGGCCGGGGGGGCCCGGCGAACGGGCACGATTGGCAGACGCGGCACACCGCCACCAGGGCCCGGAGCCCCGGAAGGGTCGATGCCGGGCATCCCCGGGCCGCCGCCGAGCGAGCGCTCCAGCATGGAGGCGAGGCCGATCCCGCCGGTCTTCGAGAGCGCGTCGGCGAGCGTCTGGGCGAAGACGTCGGCGCGGACCGCCGAGCCCGCGCCCTCGCCGCCCTTGAAGGCGCCGCTCGACACCACGATTTGCTTCAGCAGCATCGACTCCATCGCCCGCGAAGCCTCGCGGAGCCGGGGGTCGGGGGCCGTGGAGCCGGAAGCGGTGGCGGCCGGGATCTTCACTGGACCTCGAGCTCGCCGTCCAGGGCGCCGGCGGCCTTCAAGGCCTCCAGCACCGCGATGAGGTCGCGCGGCTTGGCGCCGAGCAGGTTCAGGGCCCGCGTCAGGTCGTCCACGGTGGCGGTCCCCGGCAGCGACACGGCGCGCCGGCTCTCCTCCTCCGCGGTGGTGATGGTCTGGTGGGCGATGGCCGTGGTCCCGTAGGAGAACGGCGCCGGCTGGGAGACCAGCGGAACGCGCTCCACCGAGACCCGGAGCCCGCCCTGCGCCACCATGGCGGGCCGGATGCGGACCCTCTCCCCGGCCACGACGGTCCCGGTCCGCTCGCTCACCACCACGATGGCGCGGCCGTCGGCCTCGACCTCCAGCACCTCCATCTTCGCCATCAGTCCGACCGCGTCCTTCTTGAACGCTTCCGGAACCTTGACCTCCACGGCCGCGGAGTCGATCGCCCTGGCCGAGCCCTCGCCGAGCGCCTGGTTCATCACGGCCGCGATCCTGCTCGCGGTCGTGAAGTCGGGCTTGTGGAGGCCGAGCAGCAGCGTGTCGGTGGGCAAGGGCGGCGTGACCGCGCGTTCCACGATTGCGCCGGCCGGGATGCGCCCCGCCGTCGGCGTGTTCTTTCGCACCCAGGAGAACATGTCCCCGGCGATGAAGCCGCCCACCTGGACCGAGCCCTGGCCCACCGCGTAGACCTGCCCGTCGGCGGCGGCGAGCGGCGTCATGAGGAGCACGCCGCCGGCCAGGGAGGTGGCGTTGCCCATCGAGGCGACGGCGATGTCGAGGGTCTCGCCGGGCCGGGTGTAGGCGGGGAGGCTCGCGGTGACCATCACCGCCGCCACGTTGCGCGCCCGCACCTGGGCCGGGTCGAGCCGGATGCCCAGGCGGCCGAGGAGGTCGGCCACCGACTGCTGCGTGAAGAGCACCCGCTCCGAGTCGCCGGTGCTGGCGAGCCCCACCACCAGGCCGTAGCCGAAGAGCTGGTTCTTCCGGGTCCCGGCCACGTCGGCGAGCTCCTTCACCCGCACCGCCGCGGAGGCGGTCGCCGCCGTGCAGAGGAGGAGCGCGGCGACGAGGGCGCGGGAGAGGCGTACCGGTCCGGCGTGGGGATGGCGATCCATGGGGTCCACCTAGAAGGGCCAGATCCAGCCCAGGTACCGGGAGAGCCAGCCCTGCTTCTGGTTGTCGCTGATCACGCCACGGCCGGTGAACTCGATCTCGGCGTCGGCGACCTTGGAGCTTCCGCACGCTGTTGTCCTGCTCGATGTCGATGGGGCGCACCACGCCCGAGATGTAGAAGTGCTGCTCCTCGTTGTTGACCAGCACCACCCGGTGCCCCTCCACGAAGAGGTTGCCGTTGGGGAGGACCTTCTTCACCAGCGCGGGGACGGTGGCGACGAGCTGCTCGGTGCGGCCGGTGGAGCCCTTGGCGGCGAAGGCGAGTCCATCGAGCCCTTCAGCTTGAAGTCGATCATGGCTCGAGCCTTCATCGCCGCGTAGGCGGCGGCCGCCATGCTGCTCGGCGGGAGATGTCGGTGGTCGGCCGCGCGGGTGGCGTCGGCGACCTCCTCGATCTTGATGACCACCAGGTCGTTCTCGCGCAGCGCCCGCGCGTCGGCGAAGAGCAGCGCCGGCGCCCGGCCTGGCCAGAGGCTGCCCGGGCGATCCGGGCGTGGTCGGCGTCCTCCGGGGCCGGGGCCGACGTAGTCGCGCTTCCTCGGGCTCGTAGGAGCCGATGTGGGCGGTGCCGCAGGCCGTACCCGACGAGGAGGGTCGCGATCGAGGGGACGGAGCGTGGAAGGAGGTGTCTCATCGCGACTCCACGTGAATACGGCCGCCCTGCCAGGATCCCTCGACGCGCCTGCCGGACGGCAGCAGGGCGCAGGCGCGCCCGCGGCTGCAGGGGACGGCCCGGCCGATTTGCTCGACCTTGACCGCACCCGGCGCAGGACGACGGTGACCTCGTCGCCCAGGACGGGTCCGACGCGCAGGTCGCGCTCCTCCAGGACCTGGCCGGCGGCCATGGCGCGCCCGGCGACGGCGTCGTCGGGGAGGCGGGAGAGCGGCGCGCGCCCGGACCGGAGCTCCCGTTCCTGCGGAGCCACCGCGTCCCGCAGCGGAGCGCCAGCCGCCACCGCCTTGCTGGCGACGAGCACGGTCCCGACGAGGCGGACCGCCACCCATCCCCAGCCGTCGCAGGGACCGCCCGCCTGGAGCGTTCCCGAGAGCCGCACCGGGACCCTGCCCGAGGCGGAGAGCGGCCCGGGAAGCTCGGCGCCGATCACCGGCAGCCGGCCGCGAGCTCGGGCCGGAAGTCGGAGACCTCGGCGCGCGTGCCCGGGACCGGCGATGGCCCGCTCCACGGCCTCGATCACCGGCGCGGGCGCGAGCGCGGCGGCCGGCGCCGGCGCGGCGAGGAGGAGCAGCAGGGCTGCGGCAGGGTGGGCGCGCATGGGCGTCAGCGGATGTTGGTGAGCCGCTGGAGCATCTGGTCGGCGGTCTGGATGACCTTGGAGTTGAGCTCGTAGGCGCGCTGGGTGGCGATCATGTCGATCATCTCCTCCACCGCCTTCACGTTGGCTCCCTCCAGGAAGCCCTGGGCGAGGGCGCCCGTTCCGGCTCGTCCGGGCTTCGCGCCCTGGGTCGGCTCGCCGATCCCGGCGGTCTCGGCGAACAGGTTGCCGCCGAGCGCCTCCAGCCCGGCCGGGTTCGGGAAGACGTGCAGCTCGAGTCGCGCCCGACCTCGGTCGCCTCGGTCGTGCCGGCGACGCTGGCGCCAGCACCGATCCCGTCCGGCTGTGATGGCGATGCTGGTCGGTCCGGGGGAAGCTGATCTCCGGGCTCGACGATCTCGCCGTGCTGGGTGACGAGTCGGCCGGTGGCGTCCACCCGGAAGTTCCCGGCACGCGTGTAGGCGAACTCGCCGCTCGGGCGCTGGACGCGGAAGAAGCCCGCGCCCTCGATGGCGACGTCGAGCGAGTTGTGGGTGGTCGATCATGTCGCCCTGGGAGAACGAGCGGGTGGTGCCGCCGGTGCGGACGCCCAGGCCGACCTGGAGCGGGGCGGGAATCGCCGCCGCCGCTGGGGTCCGGGCGCCGCGCCCCGGATGGTCTCGGAGAGCAGGTCCTCGAACTCGGCCCGCGCCTTCTTGAAGCCGGTGGTGCTGGTGTTGGCCAGGTTGTTGGCGATGACGTCCATGCGGAGCGCCTGGGCTTCCATCCCGGTGGCGGCGGTGTAGAGGGATCGGAGCATCGGTCGGGTCCTTTCCGGCTAGCGGGTGCGACCCAGCTCGGCGGCGCTCTGGTCCAGCGGCGGTACGTCTGGATGGCCTGCATGGAGGCGTCGAAGGTGCGCTGCGCGCTGACCAGAGGACCGTGGTCTCGAGGGGCGACGCGTTGCCCAGCTCGAGCTCGCCGATCCGGACCAGGGTGTCGGACTTCGGGACGACGCCGCCGCCCTCGCCGGGGCGGAGCAGCGCCGGGCCGGCGCGGTCCACCGCTCCCTGGAGCCCGAACGTCCCGATCTCGCCCAGCACGACGTCGTCGACCTTCCCGGACTGGTCGCCGCCCGGGAGGACCGCGTGGACGGTTCCGTTGGGGAGCATCTGGGGGACGTACCCGCTGGGGACGACGATGGGCTGCCCACCCTTGTCGAGCAGGGGGTGCCCCCAGATTGCGAGGCGCCGTTGCGCGTCGAGCGTGATGTGCCCGTCACGGGTGAAGCCCTTCACGCCCCCCGGCCCCTCGATGGCCAGGAAGGCGCCGTCCTGGGGGATCACGTCGAGCGCGTTCCCGGTGGTGGTGGAGGGACCCGATGGAGGTCCACCACCGACGCCGAGGTGGCCGGGTAGGATTTGTCGTACCCCCCGCCCTTGGGAAGGAAGGACTCGAAGGCGGGGCGGGACGCTTTGTACCCACGGGTCTGGATGTTGGCGAGGTTGTCCGAAACCGAATCGAGCAGATCGGTGCGTGCGACAGCGCCGCACATGCTCACGTAGATCCCGTCCGCCATGGTGATTCCTCCAGGTGTCCGTCGAGGAGACAGAGCAAGTGCCAGGCCAGAACGCGGGGCGCGTGAATTGCATTGGGTCATCACTGCCCTCGGCAGGAGTTGCCCACCGGGGGGCAGGATGGGCCGGGCTTCGCGGCCCCGGAAAAAGTGACGAGAGGATTCTACGTGCTCCTTCCAAAGACCCGACTCGACCGGCTGGTGGGTGTCCGCAAGAGGACGGAGGACGGCGCGCTGTCCGATCTGGCCAGCGCCCGCAGGGCCCTCTGGGTGGCCCAGGACCGCCTGGCAGGCGCTATCCAGCAGTCACGCGCCGATCACCGCGCGGTCGCCGATTCGGCCTTCTGGGTGGTGGAGGAGGCTGCCCATCGCCGCGCACTCCAGGTCGCCCGCACCGCGCGGGTGGACGTGTCCCAGGCGGCGGCCTCCGAGGCTGCGGCCCGCGAGGGCTGGGTCGACGCGCACCGGGACACCGAGGTGGTGCGCCGCGTCGCCGATCGCAAGCGCGCCGAGCAACTGAAGGACGCCCAGAAGCTGGAGTCGCGCCAGCTCGACGAGCTCGGGACGGTCGGTCACCAGCGCAACCGGGCCGCGCGCGCGTCACACGGCTGACGTTTTCGGCGGTCCGGATGGCGTGGCGTCAGGTTGCCGCCGCCGGCCCTCCGTCGAGGTGGGGAAGCCCCCAGGTTTCACGACCCGTACGGGGGTAGGCACGGAGCGCTCCGTCGGCATCCTGGTTGCTAGGTTTCCCTGGGTGGCCCGGATCTCCCTCTGCATGATTGCCCGCGACGAGGAGCGGATGCTCCCCGGCTGCCTCGACTCCGTGAAAGGGCTGGTGGACGAGGTCGTCCTCGTGGACACCGGATCCCGCGACGCCACCCGGGAGATTGCGGAGGGGAGGGGGGCGAGGGTATACGCCCGCGACTGGGACGACGACTTCGCCACGCCCGCAACCTCGCCATCGAGAGGGCCACGGGCGACTGGATCCTCGTCCTCGACGCCGACGAGCGGCTGGCGCCGGCGGGCTTCGGCGCCATTCGACGCGCGGTGAAGCGGCGCGACATCGACGTGGGCCTGCTGCGGCTTCACGATGCAGCGCGGGCCGACGCGACGGCGGCCGAGGTACTCGAAGGCGCCGCCCGGCTGGGCGAGCCCAACCTCGTTCCCCGCCTCCTGCGCAGGACGCCCGACCTCCGCTACCACGGCATCGTCCACGAGGAGGTCGCGGACTGGCTCGCGGCACGGAAGGGGGGCTCGACGCCGTGGACGCCGACATCGTCCACCTGGGAGCGGTCCCGGCGCTGCGGGACGCCCGGGGCAAGCGGGAGCGGAACGTCCTGCTGCTCGAGAAGCGCTGCCGCATCGAGCCCGGGTCCGTCGTTCCCATGGGCTACCTGGCGATGGAGTACTGGAAGTCGGGCCGGTTCGGGGAGGCCCGGGCGGTGGCCGAGCGCGCCTGGCAGATGATTGACGCCCAGCCGGTCCACCGGTCGGCCTATCTCGTGGGAGTGGTTCGCGCCTTCTCCCAGGTGAAGGAGGAGGACGAGGCCGGGCTGCGGGAGACCCTGGCCAGGATGGTGCGGCGGGAGGGCGTGCGTCGCGACTTCTCCTTCCTCGCCGGGGTCGCGGAGGAGCTCCGCGCCCTGCGAAGCGCGGGCAGGGACCGCCGCGAGCCGCTGGAGGCTGCGGTCGCCGCCTACCGCGGGCTCACGGGCGCCGTGCTTCCCCCGGAGGAGCGCGGCTGCATCGACGGCGCGGCCGGATGGGGCGCACGGATCCGGGCCGGCACGGTCCTGCTCCAGCTCGGCCGTACGGGCGAGGCGCAGCAGGAGTTCCGGGCCGCGCTCGCCGCCGTGCCGGGAAACGAGGAGGCGATCCTCGGCGCGGCCGAGAGCGCGCTCGACCTCGGGGACGCGGCGGGCGCGCTGGAACGGCTCGCGCCCCTGCTCGATGGAGGTCATGAGCGGCCCGACGGGTGGATGCTCGCCGCCGCCGCGTCGGTGAAGGCCTCCGGCTCCGGAGAGGTGGTGTCCGGCCTCTTGGCCCGCGCCCGGGCGCTGGAGCCGCGGGGGTTCGTCGCCTCGCACCGGGCCGAAAGGCTCCACGCCCTGTGCGCGCCGGGCCGTCCGCGCCTCTCCCTCTGCATGATCGTGAGGAACGAGGAGGAGATGCTCCCTCCCTGCCTCGAGTCGGTCCGGGGCGTGGTGGACGAGATTGTGATTGTGGACACCGGCTCGAGCGACGCGACGCGGGAGCTGGCCCGCCGCGCCGGGGCCCGCGTCCTCGAGCGTCCGTGGGACGACGACTTCGCGGCGCCGAGGAACCTGGCCCTGCGCCACGCGACGGGCGACTGGGTCCTGCAGCTCGACGCCGACGAGCGGCTCGCGCCGGGATCGGCGGAAGGACTTCGCGCCGCGATGGCGCGGGAGGACCTGGACCTGGGAACCCTCCGCCTTCACGATGCCCGGCGCGTCGACGCCCCGGTGGCCGCGGTCGTCTCCGGGCGTGAGCGGATGGGCGCGCCCACCCTCGTGCCCAGGCTGATGCGCCGGACCGAGGACCTCGCGTACCGCGGCATCGTCCACGAGAGCGTGGAGGCCTGGCTGGAGAGGCGAGGCCATCGCGTCGATGCCGTGGATGCCGACATCGTCCACCTCGGGGCCGTTCCCGACCGGCGGGCCACGCTGGGGAAGCGCAGCCGGAACGTCGCGCTGCTGGAGCGCCGCTGCCGTCTCGAGCCGGACTCGATCACGCCCTTCGGCTTCCTGGCCATGGAACAGCTGGAGGCAGGCCGGATTGCCGAGGCGAGGGAGACGGCGGAGACGGGCTGGAAGATCCTGGAGGGCAGCCTCCTCGCCGATTGGCGCACCTGCTCGGCGTCGCCCGGGCGCTGTGCCAGGCCAGGGCGGGGGAGCACGCCGCGATGGCCGAGACCGTCGAGGTGCTCGTCCATCGCGAGGGGCCGGGGAGCGACGCGGCGCTGCTCCGCGGACTGGCGCGCGAGATCTCGGCGCGGGCCCTCGCAGGGACGGACCGGGAGTCCCGGCTCGAGGCGGCCGCGGCCGCCTTCCGGGAGGCCCTGGCTCCCGGCGGCGCGAGCCAGCAAAGGGTCTGCGTCGCCGGCTCGGACGGATGGTTCGCGTGGACGCGGCTCGGGGCGGTGAGCCTCCTGCTCGGCCAGGCCGGGGAGGCCATCGCCCACTTCCGCCGTGCGCTCGCCGACCAGCCGGGGAACCTCGAGGCGCTGCTGGGCGAGGCCGAGGCGCTCCTCGACTCGGGCGCGCCCGGGAAGGCGCTCGAGCGGCTGGAACCGATCCTCCGCGAGCACGGCGGCGTCCCCGACGGATGGGTGCTCGCGGCCGCGGCGGCACGGGTCCTGGGCGCGGCTCCCGACTCCAGGGCCATGCTCGACCGGGCCGCGGAGCGCGTGGGGGCCGGTTTCGTCGGGCCGCACCGCGCGGTTCGCCACCTGTCGCTCCTGGCTCCCCCGGGCGGCGCGCCTCCCGCCCCGTCGGCGCGGGCGGGGCGGTGACGGGATGCGCCTCTCCCTCTGCATGATTGCCCGGGACGAGGAGCCGTTCCTCCCGGCCTGCCTCGAATCGGTGTCCGGCGTGGTCGACGAGATTGTCCTCGTGGACACGGGCTCCACCGACGCGACCATCCGGATCGCCCTCGCGTTCGGGGCCCGCGTGGAACGGCTCCCCTGGGCGGACGACTTCTCCGCCCCGCGGAACCTCGCGGTGGACCGGGCCCGGGGGGACTGGATCCTGCAACTGGATGCCGATGAGAGGCTCGCGCCCGGAGCGCGGCAGGGGCTTCGCGCCGTGATGGCGCGGCCGGAGGTGGACCTCGGGATGCTGCTCCTGCACGAGGCGTCGCGGGTGGACGCCTCCCTGGCCGACGTCGTCTCCGGGGCGGCCAGGGTCGGGGAGCCCATGCGCCTGCCGCGCCTCTTCCGCCGCCTGCCCGGCCTGCGCTACCGCGGCCTCGTGCACGAGACGGTGGACGAGTGGCTCGCCGAGCGCGGAGGTGTGGCGACCGACGTCGCCGCCGACATCGTTCACCTGGGCGGGATTCCCGAGGTGCGCGCGGCCAGGGGAAAGGACGAGCGGAACCTCCGGCTCATGGAGCTCCGTTGCCGGATGGAGCCCGGCTCGATCGCCCCCATCGCGTTCCTGGCGGCCCACCTGTACCAGTCCGGACGGATTGAGGAGGCGGGCGCGGCGGTGGAGCGCGGCTGGGCGATTCGGGAGAGCCAGCCGAGGACGAGGTCCGTCCACCTGCTCGCCGTCCTGCGCGCCCAGGTGGCGAGCGCCTCCGGGCTGCCCGAGGTGGTCCTGGAGACGGCGGCCGAGGCCGAGCGCCGGGAGGGGCCCACCAGCGACCTCCGCTACCTGGCCGGGTGCGCCCTCGAGCTCCAGTCACTGCGGGTGACAGGCGAGGAGGCGCGCCGGAAGCTCGCGGCCGCGGTGGAGGCCTATCGGGTCGCGCTCCTGCCCCGGCCCGGCGAGAGCGCCTTCCGGGTCGTGCCCGGGTCGTCCTGCTGGGCCGCGCGGGTCCGGCTGGGCACGGCGCTCCTGCGCCTCGGAGAGCCCGGGCCGGCGGCGGAGGAGTTCCGGGCCGCCGCGGCGAAGGCCCCCGATCCGCTGGAGTCCCGGCTCGGCGAGGCCGAGGCGATGCTCGACGGCGGAGACGCCCCGGGGGCGATCCGCGCCCTCATGCCGCTCCTCGGACCGCGACCGGATGGCTGGATCCTGGCCGCCGCCGCGAGCCTCGCTGCCGGTGGAGCCGGGGTGGCCCGGGACCTCCTGGCCGGAGCGGAGATGCGGATCGGCGCAGGCCTCGTCGCCCCGCACCGCGTCGCGCGGGCCCGCGCCCTGGCCGGCGCGCTGGCCTGATGGCGCCGCTTTAGCGCCGCAGCTCGCGCCGCAGCGCCGCCACCGCCTCGCCATGGAGCTGGCAGACGCGCGGCTGCGACACGCCGAGCACGCCGGCGATTTCACGGTAGGTGAGATCATCCTGGTAGTGCAAGCCGAGCAGGATGCGGAGCCGCTCCGGGAGGCGGGCCACCGCCGAGGCCAGCGCCGCCGCCGCCTCGGCCCGCTCCATGCGATCGATGGGGGCGGCCGCCTCGTCGGGCAGGTCGGGCCTGACCTGGAGCTGGGGCATGGCCAGCGCGAAGAGCCCCTCGGCCTCCTCGGGCTCGATGCCCACCGACTCCGCCACCTCCTCCACGGTCGGCTCCCGGCCCAGGTCCTGGCCGAGCTTTCCCTGCGCGGTGGAGACCGCCTCCACCTGGGCCCGGAGGCGGCGGGGCAGGTGGTCCATGCGCCGGAGCTCGTCGATGATGGAGCCGCGGATGCGGTGCTCGGCGAAGGTCTCGAAGCGGACGTCCCGGGAGGCGTCGAAGCGGCGTGCCGCGTCGATGAGCCCGATCGCGCCCGCCGACCAGAGGTCCTCGGCCGAGACGGTGTGCCCGGACCGCGAGGCGAAGCGCCGCGCGATGCGGTCCACCAGCACGCCGTGGCGCTGCAGGATCGACTCGTCGGAGTCTCCCGGGCCAGGCAGGTAGCGTGCGCGTGAATCGTACATGGCGCTTCCGTGCGGCTCAGGCCGCGGGCTGCTGATCCCGCAGCATCCGCTGCCACATGAACTTCATCCCGCCATCCACCGTGAGCGGGGGAGTCCAGCCGAGGAGCCCGCGCGCGATGTGGCCGATGGCCCGGCTGGCCGGGCTCTGGGGGTACAGGTCCACGAGCGGTTGCTGCGCCATGACGGAGCGCTGGACGTTCTCGTCGCGGGGGATGTTCCCCGCGTAGCTCATCCTGGCCTGCAGGAAGCGGTCGGTGACCCGCACCAGCTTCTCGAAGATGTCCCGCGCCTGGCGCTCCTCCCCGGCCCAGTTCACCACCACGGAGAAATGGCGCACCGCCGCGCGCTGCGAGAGCACCTTCACGGTGGCGTAGGCGTCGGAGAGCGAGGTCGGCTCCGGAGTGACCACGAGCAGGGTCATCTGTGCGGCGCCGGCGAAGAAGACCACGTTGTCCCCGATGCCCGCCCCGCAGTCGATGAGCACGAGGTCGAAGCGGTCCTCGAGCGGGTCCAGTTCCGCGACCAGGCGGAGCTTCTGGGTGTCGTCGAGGCGGGTCATCTCCTGGATCCCGCTGGCCGCGGAGAGCACGCGCAGGCCGTGCGGCCCCGGAACCAGGACGTCCTCGAGCGACGCCGTGCCGTCGAGCAGGTGCCCCAGGTGGTAGCGCGGGGAGACCCCCAGGATGATGTGGGAGTTCGCCAGCCCCAGGTCGGCGTCGACGAGCAGGACGCGCTGCCCCTGCGAGGCCGCCACCGCGGCCAGGTTCACCGAGACGTTGGTCTTTCCCACGCCGCCCTTGCCGCTGGTCACGGCGACGACGCGCAGGGGTCCACCCGGTCCGACCGGGCGTCCCAGGAGGTCCCTCAGGGTGTCTGCCTGGTCCACGTTCGCTCCTGTGAAGGCTCCCGGTTGCCCGGAGCCTCCTCGGTGGGGCCGGCGATCAGGTCGGCGAGGTGACGGCCGTTGACGGTGTGGAGATCCTCCGGCACGCGCTGGCCGTCGGTGTAGCAGGCCACCGGGCGGCGCAGCCGGGCGGCGGCGGAGAGCATGGCCCCCGGCCCGGCGGCCTCGTCCACCTTGGTGAAGATGAGCCGGTCCGGGCGCAGCGAGCGGTAGGCCTCGGCGACGGCGGCGAGCTGCTGGTGCCCGGTGGCGGCGCTGAGGACGAGGTGGAGGACCGCGCCCGGGATTGACCGGACCAGCTCCGCCTGGCGCTCGACGTCCGACGGCGTGGACCGCCCGGCGGTGTCCACCAGCACGAGGTCGGCGTCGCGAACCCGGTCGGCGGCCCGGAGGAGCTCGGCCCGGTCGCGCGCGACGAGCACCGGGACGTTCATGATCTCGCCGTACCTGGCCAGCTGCTCCTGTGCGCCGATCCGGTAGACGTCGATGGTGAGCAGCGCGACGCGCTTGCGGGTGTCGAGGATGGCGCGGGCCGCGATCTTGGCCAGGGTGGTGGTCTTGCCCACGCCGGTCGGTCCCACCAGGGCCACCACCTGCCGCTCGTCGTGGAGCCAGGGGGCCCGGCAGGGGAGGAGCGTCCCCTCCACGAGGTCGCGCACGCCCTGCGACACGCCCGACGGGGCGCGGCCGGCGAGCACCTGACGCACCAGCTCCTCGGCCAGCAAGGGCTCGACGCCCCGGTCCACGAGGCCGGAGTAGGTGGCGGCGGCGGCCGGGGGGAACTGCAGCTCGTGCGCGGCCACGCTGGCGCGGGTGAGCCCGCCCAGCGAGGCGCGGACCTCGCCGACCTCGCGCAGGAGGCGGCGCAGGTCGATGGACACGTCCTCGTCCTGCTGGCGGGCCGCGCGGGCCTCCGGGGCGCGCGGCCGCTCCGGCGCCGGGATCGCGGCGCGGGCCGGAGCCTGGGCGGGAGCGGGCGCCTGGACGGGGGCCTGGGGGCGAGCCGCACGGCGGGCGCGGCGCAGGAGCCGGGCCCACGCCCACCACGACCTCCACCTCGGCCCGCCGCAGGAGCGTTCCCGGGATCGAGCGCGTGTCGAGCACCACGGCGTCGGGGCCCAGCGCCCTCTTGGCGGCCGACAGCGCTGCGGAGGCGTCGTTTCCACGGAAGGTCTGGACGTTGGGGGTCATGGCTGGGCAGCTCTCCATTCAGGCGTCAGGCTGCGACGGGAAGCGCGATCTGGACGACTCCGGCGGGTTCGATGGTGGTCCCTGGGACCAGTTCACGGGCGGTCACGACCCAGAGCTCGGGGACGAAGCGCGAGGCGAAGTCGTGGAGCGGGCGGCGCAGGTCCGGCGGCGAGAGCAGGACCACCGACTGCCCGGAGGTGACCATCCGCGACGCCAGGGTCTCGAGCGCGGCGATGAGCCGGCGGGCCGTGTCCAGGTCGGGAGCCAGCGCCACCTCTCCCTCGTTCGCACCCAGGCTCGACCGCAGCGTGTCCTCCAGGGACCGGTCCAGCGTCAGCGCGTGGACCACGCCGTCGGGTCCGGCCACGCGCGCGGTGATGTGGCGGCTCAGGCGGCGACGGACTGGTCCACGAGCCAGCCGGTCTCCTTGCTGCGCGCGGCGGCGTCGGCGACCGCCTCCAGGATGGTCCGTAGAGTCGCGGACCGACACGCCCTCCCGGAGCAGCCCGCGAAGGACGCGGACGAGGTCGCCCAGGCTCACGCTGCCGGGCACCACGTCCTCGACGAGCTTGGGCGCTTCCCGGGCGCAGACGGCCAGGCAGCTCCTGGACCTCCTGCCGGCCCACCAGCTCGTGGGCGTTGCGGCGCAGGAGCTCGGAGAGGTGGGTGGTGAGCACCGACGAGGCGTCCACCAGCGTGTCGCCCTGCGCCTCCGCCTTCCCGCGCTCGGCCGAGGGCACCCAGACCGCGGGAAGCCCGAAGGCCGGGTCCTTGCCGCGGATGCCGTCGAGCCGCGGCGCTCCGCCGGCCGGGTCGAGCGCACATGAGCCGGTCCAGGCCACGCCGAGCCCTTGCCGATCTCCGATGCCGCGCAGCATGACCCGGTACGAGTTGGCGCTCGAGCCGCAGGTTGTCGCGCAGGTGCACGGAGGGGAGCACGATGCCCAGGTCGGTGGCGATCTGGCTTGCCGCAGCGCGGTGACGCGGCCGGGGAGCTCTCCCCCCTTGTCGAGCTCGATGAGCGGCAGCAGCGCGTAGCCCACCTCCAGCTCGAGGGCTCCACGGCGAGGAGGTCGCTGCATCCGCTCCGGTCCCTTGGCGCTCCGGCGACTCGGCGGCGGGCCCTGGGCGCGCCTCGGAGGAGGCGGCTCTCGGCGCGCTTGGCGGCGACGAGCAGGAGGGTGGACAGGGCGGCGAAGGCGAGCAGCGGCATCCCGGGGAGGAATCCCAGAGAGACGAGCACGAGCGCGGTGGTCTTCAGGACCTTGGGGCGGCCGAAGATCTGCGCGCCGACCTGGGTGCCGAGGTCGGCGCCGGCGGCGCGGGTCACCACGATGCCCGGCCGCGGTGGAGACGAGGAGGGCCGGGATCTGGGCGACCAGGCCGTCGCCGACGGTGAGGATGGTGTAGGTCTCGACGGCGCTGGCCGAGCGACATGGGTCGCGCAGGACGCCGATGAGCCAGGCCGCCGATGATGTTGATGGCGGTGATGACGAGGCCGGCGACGGCGTCGCCGCGGACGAACTTGCTGGCGCCGTCCATGGCGCCGTAGAAGTCGGCCTCGCGCTCGATCGTCTCGCGCCGGGCGCGCGCCTCGTCGTCGTCGATCAGGCCGGCGTTGAGGTCGGCGTCGATGGCCATCTGCTTGCCGGGCATGGCGTCGAGGGTGAACCGGGCGGCGACCTCGCGACACGCGGCCCGAGCCCTTGGTGATGACCACGAACTTGCACCACGATCAGGATCAGGAAGATGACCATGCCGACGACCAGGCTGCCGCCGACCACGAAGCGGCCGAAGGCCTCGATGACGTGGCCGGCCGCGCCGGGACCCTCGGCGCCGCGCAGGATGAGCCGCGTGGTGGCCACGTTCAGGGCCAGGCGGAAGAGGGTCACGACCAGCAGCAGGGACGGGAAGACCGAGAACTCGAGCGCCCGGTTGAGCCCCAGGGAGATGAGGAGCATCAGGACGGCGATGCCAATCGAGACGGCGAGGAGGCCGTCGAGGACGCCGGCCGACACCGGCACGACGAGGAGGGCCAGGATGCCCAGGACCGCGAAGGCCATCACGGTCTCGGCGCGGCCGCCGCCGATGCGTTGCTCGCTCACGGCGAGGCCTCACGCCCGGACGAGCGCCCGGTCAGCCGGTACACGTATGCCAGGATGGCGGCCACGGCCTTGAAGGTCGTCGCCGGGACGGTGCGCCCCACCTTGACCTTCCGGTAGAGGAGGCGGGCCAGCGGGATGTCCTCGACGATGGGGAATCCCGTTGGAGCGGGCCAGGTCGCGCATGTACTCGGCGAGCGCCCCCTTGCCCTTGGCGGTGACCCGGGGAGCCCGGCCTCGTCCCTGCGGTACCGGATGGCCACGGCGACGTGCGTCGGGTTCACGACCAGGGCGTCGGCGCGGGGGACCTCGACGGCGGCCATGCCCTTCGAGATGTCCCGGTGGCGCCGCTTGCGGCGGGAGCGGAGGAGGGGGTCTCCCTCGTCCTCCTTCATGTCCCGTCGGGCGTCTGCCTTGGTCATCTTCATCTTCCGGTTGAACCGGAAGTGTTGCAGTGCAAGCTCCGCGCCCGCCAGGAGGGCGGCCACCGACAGCATCCTGACGCTGGCCGTCCAGACGATTCCCCAGGTCCGGGCCAGCTGGTCGGGGGCTCCGGCGCCGAGGAGCCTGGGAAGCGCCATGAGATCGTCGCGGACGGAGACCCAGCCGACCCATCCGAGCGCCACGACCTTGACGAGCGCCAGGGCCAGGTCGACGAGGAAGTCCCTGGACAGGAGCCGGGAGAAGCGAGCCCCGGAGAAGACCCGCTGCAGGTCCGGCAGCGCCAGGTGCGGCCAGACCTCGCCCCGCGTCTGGACCATGGTCACCGCCGCGGAGCCCAGCGCGGCCATCGCCACCGCTCCCAGGACGGCGAGGGCCGGGCCGGTGACCATGTGGGGGATCTGCTGGAACGGGGTCTGGTGCAGGTTCCGGAGCGTGCCGGTCACCATGGAGAGGACGCCCGACTGGAAGTGGCCGGCCAGGAGGGATACGCCCAGATCCCGCCGATCATCGCCGCCACGGTGGCCACGTCGTGGCCGATGGCGATCTGCCCCTTCTCCCGCGCCTGGTCGAGTCGTCGCGGTGATGCAGCTTCGGTCCTGTTGTCCTGGTCTTCCACGGCGGCCTAGTGCGGCAGGGCGGCGAGGGTGGAGCGGGCCACCAGCTCCGCCGCCTGCGGCACGACGAGGTAGAGCGCTCCCCCTCCCGCGAGGATGGCGATGGAGAACCCCACGTTGGCGAGCGAGAGCTGCGGCGCGCTCCGGCTGAGGATGCCGGTGATGGCGTAGGCGGCCACCACGGCCGCCAGGACCGGCATCGAGATGCGGACCGCGAGGGTCACGCCCAGCACGGCCTGGTTGATGGCGTGGATGCCGAGCTGCTCCAGCCCCTGCTGCCCTCCCGGGGGGAACTGCCGCACCGACCGGGCCAGCCAGATGACGGCCTCCCGGTGGAAGCCCAGGGCGATGGCCGAGAGCTGGGCCAGGGTCAGGAGCAGCTCGCCCGGGGCGTTGGACTCGGCGCCGCTGGTCGGATCGACGAGGGCGGCGAAGCCCACGCCCATGGAGATCCCGATGAGCTGGCCGGCGGCCAGCGCGGCGTCGAGGGCGAACCGGGCGGAGAGGCCGGCCAGGAGGCCGAGCGCGGTCTCGGCGACCGAGACCAGGAAGAGGCCGGCCAGGTCGTCGGGAGGCGCCACCAGCGGTGAACCCGCCCCGGTGTAGGTGACGAAGGCCAGGATGAGCGCCAGCGCCAGGCGGATGCGCGCCGGGACCAGGCGGGCGCCGAGGATGGGCACGGTCACGAGGAGCCCCGCGGTGCGCAGGAGGACCAGAGCGAAGCCCCATCCCTGGCCGGCCAGGACGTCCATCGCGGCTAACCCCCCGCCATGCGCCCGATGGACTGGGCCAGGAATCCCGAGAGCCGCTCCATCATCCAGCCGCCGGCCAGCCAGAGCACGACTCCGCCCACGATGACGCGGGGCAGGAAGGAGACGGCCGGGTCGTTCACCTGGGTGGCGGCCTGGAGGACGCCCATGAGCAGTCCGGCCACCAGCATGGCCATGAAGAGCGGGCCGCCGACGGTGGCGACGAGGACCAGTCCCTCGCGGAAGACCGCGGCGGGGAGGCCGGGGTTCACTGGAAGCTCCGGACCAGCGACGCCACCACGAGCCGCCAGCCGTCCGCCATGACGAAGATGGCGACCTTCACCGGCAGGGAGATGAGCGGTGGGGGGGACCATCATCATGCCCAGCGACATCAGGATTCCGGCGACGAGGAGGTCCACGAGGAGCAGCGGGATGTAGAGGAAGAGCCCCATCCGGAAGGCGGTGGTGAGCCCCGAGACCATGAAGGCCGGGGCGGCCACGGTGAGGGGGATCTCGTCGCCGCGGGTGGGTCGCTCGCGACCGGAGATCTCGTAGAAGAGCCCCAGGTCCTCCTCCCGCGTCTGGCGCAGGAGGAAGGTGCGGACCGGACCGGCGGCGCCGTCCATGGCCTGCGAGGCGTCGATTCTGTCGTCGAGGTACGGCTTCAGCGACTGGTCCCAGACCAGCCTCCCGGTGGGCGCCATCACGAACGCCGAGAGCACGAGCGCGAGACCCATCACCACCTGGTTGGGCGGCAGCTGGGGGTGCCGAGCGCCTGGCGCAGGAAGGAGAGGACGATGACGATTCGCGTGAAGGAGGTGATGGAGACGAGGAGCGCCGTCGCGAAGGAGAGCGCGGAGAGCAGCAGGAAGAGCTTGACCGCCGCCGAACCACCTCCCTGGAGACTGAGGGTGACGCCCGGATCCGGGACGTTGGCGGCGGCGAGCAGCGGGTTCATGCAACCCGTCCCGGGCGGCCGCTGGCGAGCTTGCGGCGGAGCTCCAGGTCGTCGGCCGTCTCGGCGAGGAGGTCGTCGAACGAGCGGGCCGGGGCGTCTGGCGCGGTGCGGAAGCGGGACCAGATTCGCCTGCATCCCGGAGGGAGCGGGCTCGGCCACCGGCTGGGCCACCGGCTCGGGGATGGCGGCGGCGGCCTCATCCGCGGCCGGCTGGGTCGAGAGCAGGGTGACCCCCGCCTCGCTCGACCCGAGCAGGAGCAGCTGCCCTCCCATCCGCGCCAGCACGAGCTGCCGCTTCGGCCCGAGGCTGGCCGTCTCCAGGATCTCCACCCGCCGCTGTCCAGGCCGGGGGCGGCGCCGGGAGACGAAGAGCGCGATGCCCGCCAGCGCGGCCAGCGCGGAGACCACGGGGAGGACCGAGATCAGGGAGGGGGAGCCGGAGGAGGTGACGACCCGCGGGGCCTCCTGGGCGGGAGCGGGGAGCGGCCTCGGCGCCGGGGGGACCGGCGGCGCGAGCTGGACCACTGGTGAAGGGGCGGCGGGGGTGGCCGTAGCCACGGCTGCCTGCGCACCCGGGTCGTCCGGCTTCACGACGCCCGCGAACACCGCAGGCGGGAGGGGATCGATGCCGGGGCCGCCGGACGGCGTCCCGGGGGCGGCGAGGAGCGCGAGCGAGAGGAGGAGATGGCTCATGGAGTGCCGGACCTTTCCCTTGTGAGGTCAGCGCAGGCGCTGGATCCGCTCCTGGGGGCTCACGATGTCGGTGATGCGGATGCCGAACTTGTCGTTCACGACCACCGCCTCGCCGCGCGCCAGCAGCCGGTCGTTCACCAGGATGTCGAGCGGGGAGCCGGCCACCTTGTCGAGCTCGATGATTCGACCCGGTCCCAGCGCGAGCAGGTCCTGGATGGTCATCCGCGTCCGGCCCAGCTCGACGTCCACGTTGAGCGGGACGTCGAGGAGCCGGTCGAGGCGCTGGGAGGTGTCGTTCATGGCGAGGTTTCCGGTTTCCATGTTTCTGCTCCTGTCGCTTCAGTGCCTCGTGTAGTCCTGGGGGAGGGTGAGGCCGCGCACCACGATGAGCGCCATGCTCCCGCTCGACACGCTGGGTGTGGCCCGCAGCTTCTCGCGCCCCTCGACGAGAACCGGGAGCGTCCCGTTCTCGCTGCTGTCGAGCGTGAGCACGTCGCCCTCCTTCAGGTCCAGGAACCGGGCGAAGGGGATGGAGGTGCGGCCGAAGACGCCGCGGACGTCCACGGTCACCCGCGACACCTCGTGGGCCAGCGCGTCGGTGAAGCGCTCGTCGGCGCGCTGGGAGAGCCGCCGGGGCTGCGAGAGGCGGTTCTTGGCGGGCTCGACGGTGGAGTAGGGGATGACCAGCTGCAGGCGCCCCTCGATGCCGCCCTTCAGCTCGAAGGCCGACACGATGGCGACGTCGCTGGGCGGGGCGATGGTGGCCATGCGGGCGTCGAGCTCGAAGCGGAGCACCTCGGGCTGGATGGGGATGATCGAGCCCCAGGCGGCCTGCATCGCATCGGTGAGGATGCAGAGCAGGCGGCGCAGCACGAGCTGCTCCACCGTGGTGAACTCGCGCCTCCCCTCGGGGAGCGCGTCGGCCGGCCGGGCGCGCCGATCGCCGAGCGCCGCGACGAGGAGGGCCTCGGCGAGGCCGGGCTCCAGGACGGCGAGGGCGAAGCCGTGGGCCGCTCCCAGCCCGAGGACGCAGACCGAGGCCGGCGGGGCGAGGAGGGGAACCAGGTCGGCGAACTTGAGCAGGGTGGTGGGGGAGGAGGAGACCCGCAGCGGGAGGCGCGTCCGCCCCGCCAGCCCGATCCCGAACATGGAGGCCACCTGATCGTTGATGGCGTCCAGGGTCGGCATCTGCCCGCGGATGATCCGGTCCTGGCTGAGCAGGTCGTAGCCGACGGCCGCAGACCGGGTCTCCGGTTCCTCGGGGGGCAGGCGCCCCTCCTGCACCGCGTTCATCAGGGCGCGGACTTCGTCTGGGGTCAGGGTAGGGGGCACGGCTGGATCCTCACTGGACGACGATGTCGCTGATGTAGAGCCCCTTCACCACGGTCCCCGGCAGCGTCTGCTCTGATCTTCTCGAGGAGGTGCTCCTTCGTCCGCACCAGGGCGTCGCTGCCCCGCAGCTCGTCGAACGAGCGGTCGGCCAGGTAGGCGATGACGACGTCGCGGAGGCGCGGGATCGCCAGCGAGACCCGGTTCTTGTCCTCGTCGGTGGCCACCTCGAGGTCGAAGGTGACGCGCGCGTAGTGGTCGGCGTCGGTGTCCCGGAGGTGCACGGTGAAGTCGGCGAGCCGGATGGTGGGGCCGACCGCGTTGGCCTTGGCCTCGGCTGCCTTGGCGTGCGCCTTCTCCTCCTTCTCCGAGGGGGCGCCCTTGGCGCCGCCTGCAGGCCGGAGGAACTGGTACGCCAGGACGCCCCCTGTCAGGAGGGTGTTGACGGCGAGCAGGATGATGACGAGCTTCGAGCTGCCCGGCTTCTTCGCCGCTGCATCGGCGGGAGGGGCGGCTGCCTTCGCTTCCTTGGGATCGGCCATAGAGTCCTCTCCGGGGTCATCGAGCAAGTCGCGTGCCGTCTCCCGGGGGCGGAACTTCGTGAAGAGCGCCCCCGGCGTCATCGGGCTGACGGGAGGGAGGAGCCCGGACCACCCTGCCGGGGGTGATCGCCGGTGCGAGGTCACGGCGTTGACGAGCGTGGCCCCGGGAAGGGCGTCGTCGGCGTGGCGTCCGGATTGCAGAGGGTACCGACGTGCCCGAGCGCTACTCCGTCGTCATCGTCCGCCCACCCGGCTACGTCCACAGCGAGGCCTTCCGCGAGGTGGCCGACACGCTGCTGTACGCCCTTCGCGCCCTGGGCCAGGACGCCTGCGCCGCCGACGCGCCCGTCGCGGGCAGGCGCACCATCCTCCTCGGGTCGAACCTGCTCGCGCAGCATCCCATCACGCTTCCGCCCGACACCATCCTCTACAACCTCGAGCAGATCGACTCCCGGTCCGAGTGGCTCACCCCGACGCTGCTCGCCCTCTTCCGCTCCCACCAGGTCTGGGACTACAGCGCCGCCAACGCCGCCCGATACGCCGGCCTGGGACCGCCCGTCCCCAGGGTGGTCCCGATCGGCTGGGTCCCCGAGCTCTCGCGGATCCCGCGCGGCGCCCCGAGGACATCGACGTCCTCTTCTACGGGTCCATGAACGAGCGGCGCCACGCCGTCCTCCGGGCGCTCCAGGATCGCGGGCTCGTGGTCCACGCGGCCTTCGGGGTCTACGGCGCGGAGCGGGACCGGCTCGTGGCCCGCTCGAAGCTGGTGCTCAACGTCCACTTCTACGAGGCCAAGGTCTTCGAGGTGGTCCGCGTCTCCTATCTCCTCGCCAACGGGCGCTGCGTGGTCTCCGAGCGCGGCGCCAATCCGCTCGAGGAGCGGGAGTTCGCCGGGGGCGTCGCCTTCGCCTGGTACGACGACCTCGTCGGGGTCTGCGTCCGGCTCTGCGGGGACCCGGCCGAGCGCCGGCGCTTCGGCGACGAGGGCTTCCGCATCATCTCGTCGCGCGACCCCCGGGTGGGCGTCGCCGCGGCGCTCGGAATAGCGCCCCCCACCGATCGATCCGCCACCCGGACAGCAGAGGAGAGGTCACCCATGGAAACCCAGACCGCCGCGCCCGCGGGACTCGACGTCCCGGCCTACTTCCACCACACCCGGCCGGAGATCGTGGCCCGCGCCACGCCCTCGGGGAAGCGGATCCTCGACGTCGGGTGCGCGGCCGGCGCCATGGGAGCGGCCATGCTCGGCGCGGGCGCGACCGAGGTGGTGGGCATCGAGATCCACGCCCCGGCCGCCTCGATCGCGCGCGGCCGCCTCACCTCGGTCTTCGGCTACGACCTCGACCGTCTCCCCGAGCTTCCCTTCCCGTCCGGCTACTTCGACGTGATCGCGCTGGCCGACGTCCTCGAGCACCTGAAGGAGCCCGTCGCGGTCCTGCGCCACCTCCGGCGGTGGCTCGCCGACGACGGGCGCATCGTCTGCTCGATCCCCAACGTCCGGCACGCCTCGGTGCTGCTGCCGCTGCTCGTGCACGGGCGCTGGGACTACGTGGATGCGGGGATCCTCGACCGGACCCACCTCCGGTTCTTCACGCCCGCCTCCATGCTCCAGGGGTTGCGGGACGCGGGATTCGAGCCGGACGGTCCCGTCGAGGGGGTGGCCTCGCAGACCTCGCCGGAGATCGAGCAGGTCGCCGCGGTGGTCCAGGCGCTGGGCGGGGACCCCGACCGGTTCCGGCGGGAGACCCTGGCGAGCCAGGTGGTCCTGGCGGCTCGCCCGGTGGAGCGGTTCGGCACCCGGCCCGCCGCCATCCTCGATCCCTGGCGCGGTTCACAGCCAGTGAAGGTCCTGGTGGCCCCGGAGGTGGGCAACCCGGAGGACGTCTGGGGCGAGGCCCTGGGCACCATCGTGGACGGGCTCGGCCCCGGCGACGGGGTCACGGTGGGTGTGGCCCTTCCCCTGCCGCTCCTCCAGTCCCCACCCGAGTTCCTCGGACCGCTCTCCCAGAGGGCCGGGGTGGACCTGCTCCTGACCGAGGCTCCGGCGAGCCCGGAGGGCTGGGAGCGGATGCTGGGCGGCGCGACGATGTGGGTCGCGACCTCGAACCGACCGCCGCTCCGCGCGCTGGCCTCCCGCGTCGGGATCGACGTCCAGGACCTGAGCCGGGCCCGCCCGACGGCCTGACCCGAGGGGCAGGGCGGACCGCCGGGGCGCCCTACCGGGGCGCCCTCTCCGGGCGCGCCGTGCCGGGGTGGAGCGCCTCGCCGGGGTGGAGGAGTGGATCGTCGGCCTGGAACTCGACGACCAGTTCCACCCGGCGATTCATCTCCCGCGCCGCCGGCGTGGTGTCCTGGCTCAGCGGCCGGGTTCCCGCGAAGCCGACCGCCGACAGGTGGCCGGGCGGTACGCGGTGGGCAGTCCTCCAGGTAGGCGGCCACGTTCGCCGCGCGCGTCGCCGAGAGGCTCCAGTTTCCCCGGAACAGGCCGCCCACGACCTTGCTGTCGTCGGTGTGCCCCTCGACCCGCATCGGGCGGTCGAGCTCCTTGCAGCGCCATCGCCAGGGCGTCGAGCGCGGGGAGAACCTGGGGCCGGATGACCGCCTGGCCGGTGTCGAAGAACTCGGCCGAGGCGAGCCGCACCACCAGCTTGCGCCCCTCCTCCACGCGGACGATCACGGTGGCCGGGCCGGCCCGGGTCATCGCGTACGGCATCACCTTGCGCTCGATGCGCTGCCGGACCTGCTCGATGGCCTTGGCCTGCTCGGTGAGCCGGGCGCCGGAGCCCGGGTTCACCTTGCAGCCGCCCTCGGATGGGGTGCCGTCGAAGATGGGCATGGCGCCGGACCCGCCGGTGCCGGACATGTGCAGCGCCCAGCGGATGCCCTCGGCGGCCTGGGCGAGCTTCTTGTTGTCCACCTTGCTCACCGAGTACATCACCACGAAGAAGGCGAAGAGCAGGGTGATGAAGTCGGCGTACGAGACGAGCCACCGTTCGTGGTTCTCGTGCTCTTCCTCGTGGTGCTTCTTCTTCCGGTGGCCGGACACGATCGACCTCCCCGCCTACGCGGCCTTCTTCTGTTCCGCGGGGGCGGGTTCCTCGCCGGTGAAGGCGCGGAGCTTCTCCTCGAGGACCCGGGGGTTGAGCCCTTCCTGGATGGAGAGCACGCCCTCGGCGATGATGGTCTTGCGCTCCTTCTCCAGCGTCAGCTTGCGCTTCAGCTTGGTGGCGAAGGGGAGGAACAGGAGGTTGGCCGAGCCCACGCCGTAGACCGTGGCGACGAAGGCGGTGGCGATGCCGCCGCCCAGCTTGGACGGGTCGTTCAGGTTCTCCATCACGTGGATGAGACCCGAGCACGGCTCCGAGGATGCCCACCGTGGGGGCGAAGCCGCCCATGGTCTCCCAGACCTTGGCGCCCACCACCCGCTCCTGGAACTCCGCCTCGATGGCGGTCTCCAGGGAGTCCCGCGTCACGTCGCCGTCGACGCCGTCCACCGCGAACTGCAGCGCCCGGCGGAGGAAGGGGTCCTTCATCTCGGGGAGCTTGCTCTCGAGCGCGAGCACCCCGTCGCGCCGGGCGATGCTCGCGAACTCCACGATCTGCTTGGTCAGGGCGGGGAGGTCGTGCTTCTGGTTCCCGAAGGCGAGCCCGAGCATCTTGAAGCCCCGGATCGAAGTCCTTCGTGGGGTAGGCCACCATCGTGGCGCCGACGGTCCCGCCGAAGACGATGAGCGCGGCGGTCGCCTGGAGGATCGAGCCGACGTGCCCGCCTTCCAGGGCCTGCCCGAGGAGGATGAAGCCGATGGCGGCGACGATGCCCGCGACTGAGGTGATGTCCATTCGTCACTCCGCGGCAGGCGGGTCGGGAACGCTTCGGGGAAATGGGACGACGGCGCGGCGGACGTCGGGGCCGCCCTGCAACCTGCGCCGGTAGGCCACGACCTTCTCCACGACGTCCTCGACCGGCTCGCGCACCATGAGGCGCAGGCCGGTCGTGAGGTGGAGCACGGTGTCTGGCGTTCGCTCGACGGTGAGGATGTGGTCGGCGTTGACCACCAGGTCCTTGCCGTCGAGCCGGGTGAGAGAAGATCATGGGGGGCCTCCGCCCATGATCTCTTCGTCACGTACCGCGGACTTCTTCAGCGCTAGCGCTTGAGGTTGATCAACTCCGAGAGGAGCTGGTCGCTGGTGGTGATGGTCTTGGCGTTGGCCTCGAAGGTGCGCTGGGCCGCGATCATCCGCACGAACTGGTCGGCGATGTCCACGTTGGACTGCTCGAGGGCGCCGGAGATGATGGAGGCCCGTCCTCCCTCCCCCGCGCCCCCGATGACCGCCTGGCCAGCCGCCACCGTGGCGATGAGCAGGTTGCCGCCGATCCGCTGGAGCTGGTCGGCCGCAGGGAACCCGGCCACCGCCACCGCTCCGAGGATGCGGTGCTGGCCGTTCGAGAAGACCCCGGAGATGACGCCGTCCTGCTCCACCTGTACCCCGGAGAGCTGCCCGGACGGGTACCCGTCCTGGCCGACGAAGGTCGCAGCCGACTGGCTCGCGAACTGCGTCATCCCGGCGAAGCCGGTCCCGCCCGACCCGGTCGGGTCGCCGAAGTCGAAGGTGAGCGGCTGTGGGTTGACGGCCCCGATGGGGTTGAAGTTGGAGGCCTGGGTCACCGCGGTGAGGGCTCCGGTCGAAGCTGAACGACAGCGTGCCGCTGGCGATCTCGGTGAGCTGGCCCGGGGTTCCGCCGGTGATGCCCTTGCCGTCGGTCATGGCGTGCCAGTCCCACTGGCCGCTCGCGGTGATGCGGAAGAAGGCCTGGACCGCGTGCGGCTCCCGAGCGCGTCGTACACCGTC
The DNA here is from genome assembly GCA_963700085.1 of uncultured delta proteobacterium. Lineage (GTDB taxonomy): Bacteria > Myxococcota > Myxococcia > Myxococcales > Anaeromyxobacteraceae > CAIOAK01. The sequence goes on along the minus strand of CAVOWI010000008.1, from coordinate 14,681 downwards.
ATGCTGGTGGCGAAGTTGGAGGTGGCCGACGGGTTCAGGGGGTCCCACGGGGCGGCAATCACCGCGGCGTTCGACTGGAGATTTCCCTTCATCGTGACCGCGCTGGTCGGGATGGGGTTGGCCTGGGCGTTTCCGACGAGGAGGTCCCCGGGGATGGTGGAGACGACGCCGCTGGGATCGGCCGGGAATCCCTGGACGCGGAGCCCGTCGAGGTTCACCAGGAACCCGTCCTTGTCGACGTTGAACTGTCCGGCGCGCGTGAAGAACTCGCCCTCCTGCCCGCCGTGGGTGCCGTGGTGACACGAAGAAGCCGGACCCCTGCAGGGCCAGGTCCGTGTTGATGCCCGTGGAGGTGAGGGCGCCCTGGGTGAGGATCCGCTGCACCGCCTCGAGGCGGGAACCCAGGCCGATCTCGCCCGCCGCCGCTCAGGATCGACTGCGTGAGGCGCGTCCTCGAATGCGGCGCGCTCCGCCTTGAAGCCGATGGTGTTGGCGTTGGCGATGTTGTCGCTGATGATCGAGAGCTCGGTGCTGGCGGACTCGAGGCCGGTGTTGGCGGAGGACATCGCGGTGAGGAGGCTCATGGCATTTCCTTTCGTTGGAGATGTTCGGGAGCGGCCGCGTCAGATGCCGACGGCGGGCGTGCTCAGGACCTGCGACACGTCGGCGAGCTTCACGCGCACCGTGCCCACCAGGAGCACGGGCGAGTCGCCCTCGAAGGACACGGCGTCGACGGCCCCTCGGCGCGAAGGGTGGACGGGACGCTGGTTCCGTCGGCCCGGTTCGCGTTGATGGACACGTTGTAGTCGCCGGAGGAAGCGCCGACCCGCTGTCGTCGAGGCCGTCCCAGGTGAACGTGGACGCCCCCCCGTTCCGTGCGCCGAGCGCCAGGGTCCGGACCACCCTGCCGGCCGGGTCGGTCACCACCGCCACCAGCGAGTCGGCGTTGGACTCCAGATTCAGCTGGGCGACGACCGGCTTCCCGTCGAGCCGCAGCGTGTCGGTGCGGTACTCGACCTGCTTGCCGACGAGCCCGGCAACCTGGATCTGGGTGGACGACGCCTGGGCGATGGTCATGGTGTCGAGCTTGACCCCCAGCGCCTGGAGCTGCTCGAGCTGGGAGAACGTGGCGAGCTGGGCCACGAAGGCCTGGTTGTCCACCGGCTTGGTCGGGTCCTGGTTGGCGAGCTGCGCCAGGAGCAGCTTCAGGAACTCGTTCTTGCCGAGGTCCTTCGTGGCCGCGGCGGCGACGGTGCCGGTCGTACCGCTCGAGGCTGCCGTGGACTGGGTTGCGTTCGTCTGCATGGACTCTCCTAGGCTTCGACGTGCACGCGGGCGCCGCGTGCGGGGTTCCGGCCGCTCCGGTCGTTCTCGTCGCGTGGTTCCGGCGGGCGGTGCGCCGCCCCACGTTCCTGCGGTTCGGGCTGTCCTTGAGGCGACGTCTGGGAGCCGCCCGGGCCGGCGTCGGCGCCGCCCCGGTGGCCGCTGCTCCCCGCCTGGGCGCCGGTGGCCGTCGCGACGGGCGGGAGGTCCAGCCGTCCGAGCGAGAGCCCGGCGGAGGCGAGAGCGGAGGCGAGCTCGGTCTCCCGGCCGCCCATGGCCGGCGCGCCGGCCCCCTCGACACGGAGGAGCGCGACGTCCCCGCGGACCCGCAGGTGCAGCTCGACGTCGCCGAGCCCGCCGGGAACGCCCTCGATCCGGAGGTGGGCCGCGCTCCGGAGGATGGCCCCGTCCACCCCGGCGCCGTCCACCGCAGCGGCCGCGGCGTGGAGAGCCAGCTCCTCGGTGGTCGCGGGGCCCGGTGGCGCAGACTTGACCGTGGGTGAGTTGTGCCCGACGGTGCCCGGGAGCGGAGCCGCCGCGGTCGGGAGGACCGGCTCCTTCCGCCCGGGGATCATGTTCACCACCTCGTTGAGGGGGCGGCGCGGGTCCTCGGGGACGGGAGGGGCATCGACCCCGCCATCCAGGGAGACGATTCCCGGGTCGGCCCCGCCGGTGCCGGCCTGGCCGGCGGCGGAAGCCCCGTCCACCTGCCCGGAGCCCGGTCGGGGGGCCCGGGGACCTCGGCCCGAGCCCGGCCGCGGTGAGCGCGGCCTGGCGAAGCGACTGGCCCTCCGGGCTCACGGCCGGGCTTCCCGGAACCCGCGTCCTCGACCGGCCCGGGCGTTCCTCGGAGGTGGGGCGTGGCAGAGGTCTCGGCGGTCGGCGCCGAATAGGCGGGCCGTGCCCTGGAATCCACGAGCCGTTTCCCGTGCAGGCTCCGTGGTCGTCTCGGATGCGCGGGCGTGGTCGGCGGCGGCGCGCGAAGGCTCCTTCGCCGCGTCGCGCAGCTGCCCCTCGAATCCACGGCCCCCCTGCATTTGCGCGTCGCCGTTGCGGGGCGCTGAGGGCCTCGCCGCCTTCCGGGCGGTGGACACGGCCGCGGGGTCGATGGGAAGCGCCTTCACTGGGTCACCGCTTCCGGCGTCGCGAGGCGGGCCACGAGATGGGCGGCGGCCTCCGGCTTGAGCTTCTCCAGGATCGCCGCCACGTCGCCGGGCTTGGCCTTTCGCAGCAAGGAGACCGCCAGCGACGGTTCGAGCCGCGACACCACGTCGGCGGCCTTCTCCGGGCGCATCCCCTTCAGCGTCCTGGCGAGCGCCTCGTGGGCCAGCTTCACGGGAGACGGCGCGGGCGTCGCGGCTGCCGGCCGCTGCGGCCGAGGCGCTGGCCTTCGCGGGGCCGGCCGCGGCGCCAGCCGCCGCCTCGGCATCCTTCGTGAGCTTCTCGACCCGGACCATCTCCATCCGCAGCGCCTCGCGCGCCACGGCGGTCTCTTCGCGAGCTTCTCGAGCCGGGCGGTCTCCTGGCGCAGCGCCTCGCGCGCCCTCGGCGATCTCCTTCGCCACCTTCTCCAGCCGGGCGCGCTCCTCCTCGCCACGCTTGTGCGAGGTGCGCTTGAGATCCCGGTTTGCGTTGCGGAATCTCGTCGAGGAAGGCCCGGGTCGCGGAAATGGCGGCGCCGCCGCGGGGGCGGCGAGGTCATCGGGGATCCGATGGCGGGCGGAGCGGCCACCGGAGCGGCCACCGGCGGGGCGGCCACCGGCGGAGTGGCCACCGGCGGGGCGGCCGTCGGTGGAACGGCCGCCGTCGCCACCGGCGCGGCCGGGTGCACCGGTTCGGCCGGTCCGGCCGGCTGGACGGTGGCGAGGATGGAGGCCAGGAGGAGGTCAAGCATGGCGTACCTCGCCGGGCGTGGTGAGCAGCGCCTTGAGCCGGTTCAGGGTGTCCGCGAGCGACGTCCGGTCGGCCGGGTCCTGCCGCAGGAAGGCCTCGAGCGCGTGGATGCAGGCGCAGCGCGCGGTCCACGCGCGGGTTGGAGCCCTTGGCGTAGGCGCCCACCTCGATGATGTCGGCGGCCTCGCGGTAGGCGGCGAGCACCTCGCGCCCCTGCCGCGCCCAGCTCGAGGTGGACCGGCTCGACGATGTCGTTCATGACGCGCGACACGCTGGCCAGGATGTCCACGGCCGGGTACTGCCCGTCTCGGCGAGGCGGCGGGAAAGCACGATGTGGCCGTCGAGCGAGGCCTTGGCGGCGTCCGCGACCGGGTCGGCGTGGTCGTCGCCCTCGACGAGCACGGTGTAGAAGGCGGTGACGCTGCCCGGCCCCGCGTCGTTTCCCGCCCGCTCGACCAGGCGCGGGAGGAGGGCGAAGGTGGAGGGAGGGTATCCCTTGGTCGTCGGGGGCTCGCCGGCGGCCAGGCCGATCTCCCGCTGGGCCATGGCGATGCGCGAGAGCGAGTCCACGAGGAGGAGCACGCGCTTGCCCTGGGCGCGGAAGTACTCGGCGACCGAGGTGGTCACGAAGGCCGCGCGCAGCCGCTTCACCGGCGACTCGTCGCTCGTGGAGACCACCACCACCGCCCGCTCGAGCCCCTTGCCCAGGTCGCGCTCGATGAACTCCCGGACCTCGCGCCCGCGCTCCCCGATGAGCCCCACCACCACCACGTCGGCCTGGGCCGAGCGGGCCAGCATCCCCAGGAGGACGCTCTTGCCCACGCCCGGTCCGGCCATCACCGCCAGCCGCTGCCCTTCACCCACCGTGAGGAAGGCGTCGATGGACGCGGAGGCCGAGGCAGACGGGGCGGGTCACCCGGCGCCGGGTCATGGCCCCGGGCGGCGCGCCGTGCAGGTCGGCCCGATCGTGGAGGAGGGGCGACGGCCCCTCGTCGAGCGGGTGGAGGCCGGCGTCCACGACGCGACCGAGCAGCGCCGGTCCCGACCGGGACGTGGTTCGCGCTCTCGCGCGGGATCACCACGCAGCCCTCGCTCACCCCGTGGACGTCGGAGAGCGCCATGAGCCGGGCCGTCGAGCCCACGAACCCCACCACCTCGGCGAGGACGACCGCAGCCGTCCCGGGCCACGATCTCGCATCCCGTTCCCACCGGGACGCGGGGCAGCGAGGCCTCCACGACGAGACCGGTGGCCCTCTGGACGGTGCCGGTGAGCAGGACGGGATCGCTCTCCGCCAGGCAGTTCCGGATGGCCTCCAGGTCGCGGGCGATCATGCGGCTCCCCCGTCCATGGCCGCCTTCACGGCGCGCTTGGCCTCGGAGAGCCGGGTGGCGAGCCGGCCGTCCACCTGGCCGAAGTCGGTCTCCACGAGGCAGTCGCCGGGCCCGAGCGTTGCGTCGGCCACGATCTCCACGCGCGCGGCGGCCAGCACCCCGTCGCCCAGCCGGTCCCGGCCGGTCTCGAGCGCGCCGGCGTCGCCGGGGGAGACGCGGACCACCACGCGGCGCGAGTCGCCTGCCTTGCGCAGGGCGGAGCGCACCAGCGAGAAGATGGCCTCCGGGTTGGAGCGGGTCTCGGTCTCGAGGATGCGGCTGGCCACCTGGAAGCCAATCTCGATCGCGTCGCCGCGGGCCTGCTCGGCGAGCCGCTCGGCCTCCTGCGAGAGCGCGCGCACCGCCTCGGCCACCCGCGCCATCGCCTCGCGCCGCGCCTCCAGCAGGTCGGGTGGAACCGCCGGGGCCGGCGGGGGCGCCGTCTCGACCGGGGTTTCCGGGGAGGCAGGGCCGGCGGGGGCCGCCGGCTCGGGGACGGCCGTGGGCGTGAAGGCGAACGGCGTGACGGCGCCCGGCGCCGGGGCGGTCTGGAGGAAGCGGGGGAGCCTGGGTTCCGGGCGGGACATGGGCGCTCCTAGACGAGCTTCTCGGAGCCGCTGATGATGGTGATGCGCCCCTGCGTGCCCAGGTCCTGCGCCTGCTTGGCGATCTCGTTCTGGGCGGACTCGACGATGGAGAGCTTGACCGGCCCCATGGCGGCGAGGTCGTCGTTGAGCATCTCCGCGGCGCGCGCCGAGAGGTTCCCGAGCAGCTTCTGCCGGACCTCGATGGTCGCGCCCTTGAGCGCCAGCGCCAGCTTGTTGGTGTCGATCTCCCGCAGCAGTGCCTGGAGGTCGCGGTCGGTCAGGTTGACCAGTCACCGAAGGTGAAGAGCTGCCCCTGAGCTCGGCCGCCAGCGCCGGGTCGTCCTTCTCAATCTCCGCGAGCACCGCCGCCTGGTCCTCGCTGCCGGACCGCCGCAGGATCTGCAGGGCGGTGAGCTTGCCGTCCACCTTCCGCATCCCTCCGGCGACCAGGGAACGCAGCTCGGTGGAGAGCGCCTGCCCGACCTCCCGCAGGATCTCGGGCGCCACCGACTCGACGGTGGCCATCCGGCGCAGCACCTCGTGGCGCGGCGCTTCGGGGAGGTGATCGACCACCGCCACGGCGCGCCAGGCGTCGAGCGATGGAGAGCACGAGCGCCATGGTCTGGGGCTGCTCGTGCATGAGCACCATGGCCAGCGACTCCGGGTCGGCCTGGGACACCGGGCCGAGGACCTCGTCGGGCGGAGGCGGGGGGACCACGCCGTCGAAGGCGCGGCGGGCGGCCTCGGAGCCGAGGGCGCGCGTCGCGACCTCGCGCGAGCAGGTCGTCGCCAGCAGCCGCGTCGCCGCCCACGAACTCCATGGCGTTCACGAAGGCGCCGAGCGCCTCGGGGAGGGTGGTCGGCTTCATGGTGCGCAGCCCCTTGGCTCCGGCGGCCACGCGGCGGACCTCGCCCTCGCCGAGCTGGCGGAAGATGCTGGCGGCCATGTCGGGGCCGAGCCCGAGCAGGACGGCGGCGGCGCGCAGCGAGCCCTGGCGCCGGTCGTCCATGCGGCCGCGTCGGAGTTGCCGGCCTCGTCTCAGCCATGGTGGTCCCCTTCACTGGAGTCTTCCTGCATCCAGGCCCTCAGGATCAGGGCGGCGCGGTTCGGGGTCCTGTCCGCCAGCGCGCTTGCGCGCTCCCGCATGGCCGCGCCGGGATCGACCGGCAGCGAGGGGCGTGGCGCAATGGGCGGCGGCGGGATGGACCCGCGGCCGAGGTCGGCCAGGCCGCCTCGAGCTGGGCGACGCTCACGCCCGGCGCCAGGAGGAGGGCAACCGGGGCCGTGCCGCCGGGAACGGCCGGCGGAGCCCGAGCAGGCCGAGCACGACGGCCAGGAGGCCCGCCGCGCCCCCGCCGATCCAGGTCCACTTCCTGGGGGACGACGCGGCGGCGGCGGCCGCCTGGCCGCGGCCAGGACGCGCCTTCGGCCGGAACGGGCGAAGGGGGCGCTCGAGATGTCGAGCTCGTCGCCGCGGGCGGCGTCGAAACCCACCGCGCGCCGGGCCAGCTCGCCCAGCCGCGCCACCTCGGCATCGGGTCGCGGCTTGCCGCCCACGCCGTCCACCAGCACCGCCACGGAGAGCCGCTTGAGGCGGGGCACGCGCTGTAGGTGGTCGGGTGGTGCGTGCGAGACCTCGTAGTTGCGGACCTCGTCCTGCGAGGATGGAGCTGCCCTTGCTGACGGGGCCCTGCGCCTGGAGGCCGGGGCCTGGAGCGGCTGGTTGGCCGCCGCCCCGGCCACGCCCGGAGGGCCCGGAGGTGTCCTGGGTCTGGGCTGGTGGAGACCCGGCGCTCGCTCCGCACGGCGGTGCGTCGGGGTCGACCGATCTCGGCGCTGGTGCTCGACCTCGGAGGCGTCCACGCTGGCCGTCACCCGGGCCACCACGGCGCCCAGGCCCGACCGCCTGCTCCAGCAGGTCCACCACGCGCCGCTCCAGGTCGCGCTCCAGCCGGCGCTGGTACCCGGGGCCTCGCCCCAGGCCGAGTCGGCGGCGAGCACGGTGCCGCTTGCCGTCCACCACCGTGACCGGCCGGGGGCTGAGGCCCGGGACGGCCGAGGCCACCAGGTGGCGGATGCCGGCGACTCCCGCTCGTCGAGCGTGCGGCCGGGCTGGAGGTTCACCACCACCGCGGCCGAGGCCTTGCGGTCCTCGTCGCGGAAGAGCCCCTTCTCGAGCAGGGTGAGGTGCACGCGGGCCGTGCGCACCTGGGCCAGCCGGGACGATGGTGCGGGCCAGCTCGCCCTCGGTGGCGCGGCGCAGATTGACGCGCTGGGTGAACTCGGAGACGCCCAGGTCGCCGCGGTCGAAGATCTCGAAGCCCACGCCGCCGCCGCGCGGCAGGCCGGCGCCGGCCAGCAGCAGGCGGGCGTCGTAGACCTTGGCGGCGGGGACCGCCAGGGCGGAGCCGCCGGCCTCCAGGCGGAAGGGGATGCTGGCGCCCTTGAGCGTCGACGGCGGCCTCGGCGCGAGTCCTCGGGGGTGAGGTTGGTGAAGGCGTACTGGTAGCCTCGCGCCTGGACGCGCGGTCCACGACGACGGCCCCGACGGCGGCGGCCAGCGGCGACGAGCAGGAGCGCATGCGCAGCCGGACGGGCAGGGCGGCGAGCTTGCCGGGGAGCTCTCGGAGCTGCTGGAGGAGCGGTTCCATGGGCTCCGGTCTAGACGCTCATCCGCATGACTTCCTGGTAGGCCTCGACGAGCTTGTTGCGGACCTTGGTGGCGACCCGCATCGCGATGTCGGCCTTCTCGAGCGCGATGGCGGTCTCGTGGAGGTTGCCGCCACCGAGGGCCACGCGTCTCGGCCTGGCGGTCGGCGGCTAGCTGCAGCTGTCTCGACCGCGCCGAGCGCCGTGCCCAGCTCGTCGGCGAAGCCGGCGCCGCCGGCGGGGCGGCGCCCGGGGGACTCGCGCGGCGGCAGCCGGGATGTCGACGGAGACGCGCTCGGATGGCGTCCATGGTTACCTCGCGATGTCCAGGGCGCGCTGGGCCATGCCCTTCAGGCGTGTCGACGGCGGTGGCGTTGGCGTCGTAGGCCGCGCGAGGCCGAGATCAGGTTCACGACCTCGTGGATGGGGTTGACGTTGGGCAGCGTCACGTAACCGTCGGCGTCGGCGTCGGGGTGGGCGGGGCTGTAGACCTGCTGCCGGGTCCCTGGTCCTCGGCGATGCGGGCCACCCGGACGCCCAGCGGCGCTGCTGCGCCGGGGGCCCGGCTGGGGCGGCGCCCAGGTCGCCCGAAGGGGACGGCCTCGAGCACCGGGTCGAGCCGCCGGTAGGGCTGCCGTCGGGCCCGCGGGTGGACTCGGCGTTGGCCAGGTTGGATGCAGCCAGGTTGACGCGGACGCGCTCGGCCGAGAGGCCGGAGGCGCTGATGCGGAGGGCGGAGAAGAAGTCCATGGCGGGCTCCTCAGGGACTAGGCGTTGCCGTCCGAGGCGACGTAGCGGAGGATGGCGACTTCTTGGACGACGGCCTTGGCGGCGGCCCCGTACTGGAGGGCGTTCTTGGCCAGGGCCGACGAGCGCCCGGTCGACGTCCACGGCGTTGCCGTCGAGGCCGGGCGAGCGGAGGCGCCGGAGATCCCCGCCATGGCCGACCCAGACGGCGCGGTGCTCCGGGGCGAGGGCGCGGGTGCGGAGGCGGCCCGGCGGCAGTTCCCCCTGCCGGGGCGCGCCGCCGGCGAGCGGCACGCGGCGAGGCGCGTCGCATGCGGCCGGCGGAGCCGGCCCGGCCCATCGCGGCGGCGAAGTCCACGTCGCGCGGCGTGAAGCCGGGGGTGTTGGCGTTGGCCAGGTTCCCGGCCAGGACGCCCTGGCGAGACAGGCGCACGTCGAGCGCCCGCTCCAGGGTTCCGAAGGTCTGGTCGAAGATCCTCATGCTGCCCTCTCCTTGCGAGACCCGTGCCCGGCCGAGCAGCCGCCAGGAAGGCGCCGTCCGCCGGGCGGGAGGCAGGTCTCGCCCGGCAGGAAGTGCCGATCGGCACGGGTCGCCGCCGATCCGCGGCGCTCGCCGTCGCGCCAGGCCCGGAGCTTGTTGCGCAGGGTGCGGAGCCCGATCCCGAGCAGCCGGGCGGCGTGGGTGCGGTTGCCGTTCACGCGCCGCAGCGCCTCCTCGATGGCGAGCCGCTCCAGCGATGGCGAGGTCGAGGGCATCGTCCGGGGCAGTGCCGGCGCGCCTGCGGAGCGCGCGTCCGTGGGCGCCGGAGAGGATCGGACCGGAGCTGCGCCACGTCGAGCCGGGCGCCCCGTGCCAGCGCACCAGCGCCCGCTCGAGCAGGTTCGCGAGCTCCCGGACGTTGCCGGGGAAGCGCCAGCTCGGCGCAGCGCCGCCATGGCCTCCGGCGTCGAGCTCCGGCGGGGCCCGACCGAGCCCGCCGCCGCCTCGCGCGACGAGCTGCAGGGCCAGCGGCGCGAGGTCCTCGGGCCGCTCGCGCAGCGGCGGCACGACCACCGGGAAGACGTTCAGGCGGTAGAAGAGGTCGTCGCGGAAGCGGCCCGCGCCACCATCCGCCTCGAGGTCGCGGTTGGTGGCGGCGATGATGCGCACGTCCACCGGACGGGCGCGTCGCCCGCCGACCCGGTCGAACTCCCGCTCCTGGAGCACGCGCAGCAGCTTCACCTGCAGCGCGAGGCGGCATCTCGCCGACCTCGTCGAGGAAGAGCGTGCCGCCGTCGGCGCTGCTCGAAGCGGCCGCGCTTGCGCCGCTCGCCGGCGCCGGTGAAGGCGCCGCGCTCGTGGCCGAAGAGCTCGCTCTCGAGCAGGTCGTCCGGCAAGCGCGGCGCAGTTGACGGCGACGAAGGGCCGGTCGCGCGCGGCGGAGCGGCGTGGATGAGCGCGCGCGACGACCTCCTTGCCGGTGCCGCTCTCGCCCGAGCAGGAGGACGGTGGTCGGGGTCGCGGCGACGTCGTCCACCGCCGCCATCATCTCGCGCATGGCCGGGAAGACGACCACCGGGTCGGCGGGAAGCGGGAGGGGCGGCAGCCAGCCGGTGGGCAGCGAAAGCCGCGTTCACTGTGCGCCCTCCGGCGCCAGCTCGCGAGACCCGGCCACGGTGCGCTTGGCGGCGCCGAGGTCGGCCTCGAGGTTCTTCAGATCCGCGGGGGGCGGGCCACCGGCGCCGGAGCGGCCGGCCGGCTCGCGGCGCCCTTCACGATCTTCGCCCACCGCGGCGTGGCGAGCTGCGCCGGCGTGAGGCGCGAGCGGCGACTCGACCACCACCGATGCGCGGACGGGGTCGTTGCCCTCCAGGTAGAGCTCCGCCGTGCGGGCCAGGTGATTGGGGAGCTCGGATCGCGTCGACCCCGCCGGTGACGGCCGACAGGAGATTGGCGGCGAACACCGGGGCGCCGCTCGTGGCGCAGCGGTCCGAGGCCGCCCGCGCCAGGTCGATGGCCACCGGCCCGCGGTCCCGCGACGGGGTGGCGAGGTAGACGGCGAGCGCCTGGGTCCCGCGAGCCGCCGGCTGCCGGAGCGCGTCGAGGAGGATGTCGCCGCAGAGGGTCGGCTCCGCCACGCACGCGCCGCCGGGGGCGTGCTCACCCGAGAGGGACTGGGCGGCCTCGAGGGACCTCCCGGCGAAGGCGTCCACCCGCGCCCGCCGCAGGACGAGGTCCGCGTGCAGGGGGGCGTCGATTTTGGCGAGGGAGTAGAGGATGGAGGTGCGGGTGGATGACAGGCAGGTGGCTCGGTCTCGCAGAGGCGGGCCGAGGCGAGGCGCCGGAAGGGCGAGCCGGCGGGGACCTGCTGCCACATGCGCACGGCCTCCGGGAGATCGTCGTCGAGGGCGGCCAGGTCGCCGAGCCGCAGCGTGGCCAGGGCGGCGCCCACGCCCTCGGTGGCACCCTGGAACTGCTCCCGCGCCTCCTTGAAGTTTCCCGCCGCGATGGCGCACTCGCCGCGCCCCGCCGGCGTGTCGCCCGGGCAACCGTCGCCCAGCCCGAGCCGGTACGGGTCGAAGGGGATGACGGCAGGCCGTCCCGCCCGGCCCAGGGGGCCACCCGCAGGACGCGCACCTCGAGGCTCTGCCCGCCGGCGTGACGGACCATGGACGCCGCGATGTAGCGGGACGGGCAGCGGAGGACGACGGCGCCGTACTCCTGGGAGACCTCGGTGCAGAGGGTCCCGGGTTGGCGAGCGGAGCTCCGCGGCCAGGGCCGAGCCATTGCTCGACTCGATGACGATGCGGCCGGCGATGGGCTGGGCCCGGACGGCCGTGACCTGGATTGCGCCCTTCAGCGGGAAGCGCTCGACCAGCTCGGTCAGGTCGAGCGCCGCGGTGACCAGGACGGGCGCGAGAAGCGTCAGCAACGCGACGGAGGACCCCATGAAGCGACTTCACTGCAACCGCCGTGCACAGTTCCCGGTGAGGCGGCTCCCTGAGGAAACAGGGACTTCCGCGATCCACCCCGCGTCAACAGACGGACGCGTCGCGCTCGCGGCGCCGCAGCTTCTCGACCAGCGTGGTCCGCTGGAGCCCCAGGAGGTCCGCCGCGGCCTTCCTGTTTCCGCAGGTCTTGGCCAGCGCGGCGTCGATGTAGGCCTCCTCCATCTGCCGCAGGAGGGACGGGAGGTCCACCGCGCGCCCGTCCAGGTCGAGGGGCGCAGCCCGGTCCGTCTCGGGGCGAGCCGGAGGGGCGTCCGACTCGACGTGGAACAGGGGGAACCGCTGCTCCCGCTCGTATCCGGACGGAGGGCAGGTGGTGGGGGCCGAGGTCCCGCCGGGGATGCGCGTGAAGTCCACGGGGGGTGAAGGAACCACCGCGAGGGGGGGCGGAGGAGGGGCGGTCCGGGACGTGCGGGCGGTCCGGAGATGGATGGGCAGGTCGCTCACGCCGATCACGGGGCCGTCGGTGCACACGGAGAGCCGCTCGACCAGGTTCTCGAGCTCGCGGACGTTGCCCGGCCAGCTGTGGTCGTCCAGGGCCTTCATGAAGCCCGGCTCGACCGGCCGCCCGTCGCCGCGCTGCTTCCAGAAGTGCTCGAAGATGGGAGCCACGTCCTGCGGGCGTTCCCGGAGCGGGGGGAGGTCGCACCGGGACAGACGCCAGCCGGTAGTAGAGGTCGCGCGCGAAACCGTCCCTCCTCGACCTCGAGCGCGAGATCGCGGTTGGTCGCGGCGACCAGGCGGACATCGGCGGGCATCGATTCGGCCGAGCCCGACCGGCTCGTAGACCCGCTCCTGGAGGACGCGCAGGAGCTTGGCCTGGAGGGCCAGCGAGAGGTCGCCGATCTCGTCGAGGAAGAGGGTCCCGCCCTCGGCGGCGGCGACCCGGCCGCGGCGGGTGGAGACGGCGCCGGTGAAGGCGCCCCGGACGTGGCCGAAGAGCTCGCTCTCGAGCAGGGCCTCGGGGATGGCGGCGCAGTTCACGGGGACGAACGGGCGGTGGGCGCGCGGGCTGGCGCTCGTGGATCAGGCGGGCGAAGCACCTCCTTGCCCGTTCCGGTCTCGCCCGTGATGAGCACGGTGGCGTCGCTCTGGGCGATGCGCTCGCAGGAGCGGATCACGGCGACGATGGAGAGTTCGGGGCATGGACGACGGCCTGTCTCGACATGGTTTCCGCCCTTTCGATTCCTGACCCGTCCATCCGTCCCTCCCGAGGGCGCGCCGTCGAGTCGTTGACGCGAGTGAAGCAACGGGCATGCCGTTGACGCCGGTGGATTGACGGCCTGTGATCTTCATAGCTTGAAAGGTGGGCCCGATCCGCACGGGGTGGGTGTGAGGGGACCGCCGGTGGGTGGACGGACCCATGACGATTTCGCCGGAACCACGCGGGATCGCAGGCGATCGCGCCAGCTGTCCCATTTTCACGGGACGTGAATTCGCCGGTGGGAGTCCGCGCGCGATGTGCCCCCGCGGAGCACACCCGCCCACATCCTGCGCGCCGCGCCGTTGACGCGGCGATCAGGCCGCGGAGGGGCTGTCCGAGAGGACGACCCGGTTCCGGCCGGCCGACTTGGCCCGGTAGAGCGCGCCGTCGGCCAGGCTCAGGGTCTGCGAGGTGGCCAGGTCGGGCTTCACCTCGGCGATCCCGGCGGAGAAGCTGACGAAGAAGCTGCTCCCCGAGGGCGACTCGAACGGCGTGCGGGTGAAGGCCGCGCGGATGCGCTCCACCATCCGCTGCGCGACCTGCGCCTCCACGCCGGGGAGGCAGAGCACGAACTCCTCCCCGCCGTAACGGTAGACGCCGTCGTAGGGGCGCAGGTTTCCCTGCAGGAGGCTGGCGAACCGCACCAGGACCTTGTCGCCGGCCGCGTGGCCGTGGGAGTCGTTGACCCGCTTGAAGTGGTCCACGTCCATGAGCGCGATGGCGCAGCGGCGCCCCTCACGTCCCATGCGGGCCTTCTCCTGCTGGAGCCGCTCGTCCATGGCGCGCCGTCCACCCAGGCCGGTGAGGGGATCCACCGCGGCGAGCGTCGCGGCGCGCTCGGCCTCGAGCTTCGTGAACACGGCCAGGATCTCGAGCCCGACGTCGAGCACGTCGGTGCCGGCCTCCGGGACGGCGCCCTGGGGGTTCCGGCCGCGCTCGACGAGCCCCTCGAGCCCGTCGAGGCGGGCGGCGAGCTCCCGGAACAGCTTCCGGGACTCGGCGTTCGGTGTGGAGGGCAGGTGGACCTTCTCGACGTCGTGCAGGATGATTCGATGTCGGGACCTCGCCCGCCATGGCCATGTCGGCCCGGCCGAACGTCGGACGCAGGTAGGCCCGGAGCCAGGACTCGAAGACCTGGCGAGCCGTGGTGAGCGCGTCGCGCGACCGGCATTCCGGCGGGAGCGGCAGGGCGGCGCCGCGGGAATCGGGCAGCATCGAGTTCACGCCCTGTACGACCTGTCCCCTGGGAACGACCGCGGCCATCGCCACCATGCTCGCCTCCTCGTCCGGTCTGACTCGTCGGAGGAGGCCACTGCAAGAGGGAAGCCACGGAATAAGCGATCCCTTATCGTCCCGTTTCTTCAGATATTTCAGCGTATTGCGGGACATGATCCGAAGTCGATTGATTCCGCCCGGAGCCGGACGTCAACGTCCTGGCGCCTCGCCACGGTGGATCTGGCGAGCGGAGTCGCCGCCCGGGCCCGGGTCATGCAGGAGACGAACGGAGCGCGCGCCATCCGGATCGACCCGGAGGCGATTCCGTTCACCCGGGAGATTGACCGATGGAACCCTGGACCCGACCTCGACGTCATCCGTTCCGGAGATTCGACAATGCACACCACCGCATCGACGACATGGTCCTGGTCGCCCTGGAGGCGTCGGAGGCTCGGCAGCGTCCCGGCCGTGGAGGCGGCGCTGGGGGCGATCATCGAGGAGGCCCGCGGCCACTTCACGGCCGAGGAGGCGCTCATGAAGGCGAGCGCATTCCGTGGGACGGCCGCCCACCAGGACGCACACCAGGCCTACCTGAAGGACTTCGAGCGGGCCCGCAAGGAGTTCACCGCGGCGGGGATTAGCCCGATGTTCAAGCTCTGGCTCTCCTCGCGGCTCGCGCCCTGGCTCCGGCTGCACGTGCGGG
>CAVOWI010000007.1:0-24876 GCA_963700085.1 uncultured delta proteobacterium | reverse complement strand
GTGTGGGCACGCGACGACGGGCAAGTGCACGTGGCCGCTCGATTCGGGCGGCATCTGCGGCTCCACGCTGCGCCTCGAGATTGACCACGTCGTCCGCGAGGCAGGGCGGAGCCTCCACGGTCGATGGGCGACAGATTGCTTTGCGCCGCGTTCATAACCAGCTCGCCGCGCGCCAGGTGTACGGCGACGACTGGATGGACCGGTTCACCGGCGGTGCGGCAAGGAACGTGCCGGTGGCGCGGGAGGCAGCGGCACCCTGGGGCCGGCTTCCTGGATTACGGCAAGTACCGGGGCCACCGATCCACGTTCCGGTAGCCGGAACTTCCGCTTACGCCCCAGATTTCCCGGGTCCGCGAGCCTGGCCGCGTCTACCTGAATGGCAGGGCAAGGAAGGTCCGGGATGCAGACGCAACTCGATCATCGGAGACCGACGACCAGACGCGCGGCGCCACGCGGGTGCTCGTCGTCGGCGATGACCGGGACATCCGGGAGCTTCTCGTCGAAGTGCTCGAAGGCGAGCGCTACGAGGTCTTCTCCGCCGGCGACGGCAGTGAGTCCGAAGCCGTTCCTGGTGGACGAGGTTCTCGACACCGTCCACCGGCTGGCGGGGCGCGTGGCTCCCGGGCACACCTCTCATTCCCCCGAGGAGAAGACCAAGTGAATCGATGGAACCGATTGGTGCACGCATCGTCGTTTTCATGTTCCTGGCGGGCGCGAGCCTCACCGCGGCAGCACAGACCGGAACGAACGACATGACGTTCTTCGTCACCAGCGCCGGCAAGGGCAAGGGCGCCGATTCGGCGGCCTGGAAGGTGCCGACGCGCACTGCCTGGCGCTCGCCAAGGCGGCCGGGTCGAAGCAAACCAGCTGGCGGGCCTACCTGAGCACGACCGCCCCCGGTGGAGCGGCCGGGTGAGCGCGCGGGAACGCGTTGGCAAGGGACCGTGGCGGAACGCCAAGGGCGAGGTGGTGGCAAGGAACGTGGACGACCTGCATTCGGCAAACGTCAACATCAACAAGAAGACCGCCCTCACGGAAAAAGGCGAGGTCGTGAGCGGCCGGGGCGATCCGGTCAACATGCACGACATCCTGACCGGGTCCGACCCGAATGGATTCTTCTCGACGGCCGGGGGGGACACCACATGCGTCAACTGGAGCAGCAGCGGCGAGGGATCGGCCATCGTCGGTCATCATGACCGCATCGGCCTGAAGGAAACCTGGCACATGATGTCCTGGAACTCCTCGCACGGCACGCGCGGCTGCAGCCAGGACGGGCTGAAGAGCACCGGCGGCGCCGGCCTGTTCTACTGCTTCGTGGCCAACTGAGATCCAGGTCCGGCAAGGCCCGGCGCTCGGCGCCGGCTACTTCCCGAGCTGGCCGAGCACCATGTCGAAGATGGCGAGCTCGAGCCGCTCGGCCGCTGCACCTTGTAATCTGTCGAAGGCGAACGAGACCCGGACGTTGCCCGCCTGCTGCTTCACGCCCGCGACCTTCACCTGCGTCGCAAGCGGATCCATGCCCGGGAGCCGGATGGTGGCGGTCAGTTCCTCGTCCGGCGCAGGAGCGCGAGCCATCGCCGCCGAGAAGCCACCCAGCGAGAGCTCGAAGGTGGTGAGCGGCTCCTTGCGCACCCGGCTCTCCAGCCCCACCTGGATGGCGCGCGCCACCCGCAGCGCCATGCGCGGCGACTGGTCCGGCTGCACCGTGAGCCGCTGCGCCGCCACCAGCGCGCGGGCCAGTTCCTCGCGACCGGCCTTGTAGTCCCGCTCCTCCGAGCCCTGGAGCGCGCCGCGCTTGGCCTTCTCGTGCAGCACCCTGAATGCTGTCATCCACTGCGCGAGATCCATGGCACCTCCGTCGGGAATCCGCGCAGCAGGATACCCCGCGCGGACCCGGAAGGGGGCTCGATCCGAGAGCTGGCGCTACGTCGCCGGCCGCCCCTGCATCACCGAGCGCTTTTCGCCGAAGGCGCTGCGCACGGCAAGGTAGTCGCGGTCCTCGAGGAGCAGTCCGCGCGAGATGGTCCGGATCTCCTCCTCCTCGTCGCCGGTGATGGAACCGTCCGCGGCGGCCACGGCGAAGAGGCAGTGCAGGAGCCCGAGCTTCTGCTCGGGGGTCGTCGCGTCGCGGAACTCGCGCGTGGCCAGGAAGTTGTGCGTCGGCCCGAGCAGCTTCTGCGTGGCGCGCGCGACCTCGATGACCATGGCCGCCTGCGACGCCGAGAGCCTCCCGTGCGTGGCCACCAGTCGCTCCATCTCGGCGATCTCGGCGGACTCCGTGACCATGTCGACGTGGGCCACGCGCGAGAGCAGGAAGGCGAAGAGCGCCAGGTGGCGCGCCTCGGCGGGGTCCATCGAGTCGAGTTGCTTGGAGATCCGGTGGACGACCTCGGCCTCCGGGTCTCGTTCGCGAGGCGGCTTCAACCCCAGCCAATCCAGGAAGGACATGCCTCTGGCCTAACGGGCGGGCGGACCGGTCGCCGGATAGAAGTGCGGCATGGCCGACAAGCTCATCCTCACCGACGCCGAGTGGCGCGCCCGCCTCTCCCCCGAGGCCTACGACGTGCTTCGCCGCCACGGCACGGAGCGCCCCTTCTCCGGCTGCTTCCTCGGGACCCATGAAGCCGGGACCTACGTCTGCGCCGGGTGCGGAAACCCCCTCTTCCCGTCGGGCCGGAAGTTCGAGTCGGGCACCGGATGGCCCTCCTTCACCGAGCCGGTGGGGCCCGACGCGGTGGCCACCGTGGTCGACCGCTCCCACGGCATGGCCCGCACGGAGGTCCGCTGTGCCCGCTGCGACGGACACCTCGGCCACGTCTTTCCCGACGGCCCTCCGCCCACCGGGCTGCGCTACTGCATGAACTCGGCGGCGCTGCGCCACGTGGGGGAATAGCCTCGTCTAGAGGCACCCCGGTTGGCCGAGGTCTCCCGTTGCACGTTCATGAGAACTCGTTAATGAAGTCGCTTGACCCCGTTCGTGAAGATGGGACTGGCGCCGCTCGACCGCCCGCATCGAGACCTGGAGCGCTGCCTTCGCGACCTGGCCGAGGCCGTGCGGGCGAGAGATGTGGCGCTCGTCCGCGGCCGTGCCTGCCTGCTCGTCGAGAAGCTCGGCGAGCACTTCGTCGACGAGGAGGAGATGATGCGGGCGGCGGGCTGGCCGCACCTCGCCCGTCACGCGGAGTGTCACGCTCGTCTGCTGGCCCAGGCACGTCGATTCGAGCGGCACGTCGCCGTGAACTCCCTGACTCCCGACATCGCGTCGTGGGCGCTGAACCGGCTGCCCGAACTTCATCCGCTTTCACATGATCGCGACCGACTTTGGATTTGCCAAGCACGCTGTCCGTGTGACCCGGTGCCCCGCTCCCCGCCTGGCTCGACGTGGACGCACGCCAGCGCAGCGCGCCTGACTCCCTCCCTCGACGGAGCGTCTGAAGAATCCCGCGCCGGTCGCCTTCGTGTTCGAATACGCTGCGGGCCGGAGGGACACATCCTGGCAAGGCGGATCGGCACTTCCTGGAAGCAACACCCCGTCGAGGGTCCCTTCGACGCGGTGGTGGTGGGGTCGGGCATCGGCGGCCTCGGCGTGGCGGCCATGCTGGCGCGGCGCCGCGGGCTTCGGACCCTGGTGCTCGAGCGGCACTACACCGCCGGCGGCTTCACCCACACCTTCGAGCGGGACGGCTTCGAGTGGGACGTGGGCGTCCACTACGTCGGCAAGGTCGCGAGCGGCCGCGGCGTCGTCGCCCGCCTCTTCGACTACATCACCATGGGTCAACTCCGTTGGGAGCCGCTTCCGGAGGTGTACGACCGGATCCTGATTGGGGACCGGTCCTTCGACTTCGCCGCCGGCGAGGAGCGCTTCGTCGACGGGCTGGCCGCGAGCTTCCCCGCCGAGCGGAACGGGATCCTGCGCTACGTCGCCCAGGTGAAGGCCTGTGCGCGTGCCGCCGGCCCGTACTTCGCGACCAAGGCCCTTGCCTCCCCGCGTGGCTTCCCTGCTCGGCGGCGTCATGCGACACGGGTTCCTCCGCCACGCCCGGAGGACCACCGCCGAGGTCATCGCCTCCCACGTGAAGGATCCCATGCTCCGGGCGGTCCTGGCCGGGCAGTACGGGGACTACGGGCTGCCGCCCGCCCTCTCCAGCTTCGGGAACCACGCCGTGGTGGCCGAGCACTACCTCGACGGCGCGGCCTACCCGGTCGGCGGGTCGAGCCGCATCGCCGAGACCATCCTGCCCGTCATCGAGTCGGCCGGGGGGCACGTGGCCATCGCCGCGGACGTCGATCGCGTGGTGGTGGAGAACGGCGCCGCGGCCGGAGTCCGGCTCGCCGACGGGAGCGTGGTCCGCGCCCCGATCGTCGTCAGCGACATCGGCTGGGCAGGCACGGTGGAGCGCCTCGTCCCGGCGGAGTGGCGCACCCGATTCCCATCCCTCGAAGGAATCCCGGCCTCCTCCGCCCACCTGTCCCTCTACGTCGGGCTGCGTGGAACGGCTGCCGAGCTGGGTCTCACCGGGACCAACCTCTGGATCTACGAGAGCCCGGACCTGGATCGGAGCTTCGAACGGTTCGAGCGCGACCCGGACGCGCCGTTTCCCGTCGTCTACCTCTCGTTCGCCTCGGCGAAGGACCCCACCTTTCTCGACCGCTTCCCCGGAAAGGCCACGATGGAGGCGGTCACCATGGGCCCCTGGGCCCCTTTCGCTCCCTGGGCGGATTCGCGCTGGCAGCACCGTGGCCCGGAGTACGCGGCGCTCAAGGAGCGGCTGCGGGCGCGCCTGCTGGCTATCGTCGAGTCCCGTCTTCCCCAGCTGAAGGGGCGCATCGAGGTGGCCGAACTCTCCACGCCGCTCTCCACCCGCCACTTCGCAGGACACCCCAGCGGCGAGATCTACGGCCTCGCGGCCACCCCGCGTCGCTTCTCGGCCAGCATCCCGGTCCGCACCCCGCTGCCCGGATTGTTCCTCACCGGCGCAGACGCCGCCATGAGCGGCGTGACCGGCGCCCTGGCCGGCGCCGCCCTGTGCGCGTCCGCGATATTGAAGGAGAACACCATCTCGGCCATCCTGAAGGAGGCGCGCGCCAGGCGCGCCGTGAACGGAGGTACCCCGTGACCCGGATCGCCGGACCCGTGCTCGACTTCCCTGGGCTAGACGCGCCCCACGCCGACATGCTGCATCGCGCGGCCGAGCTGGCCTCAGGCCGCGGGTGCGCGGCAGGCCAGCAAGGTCGCCTCGATCCTCGACGGGCTCCTCGACGCCACCGCGCTCCACTTCGCCTTCGAGGAGGAGTTGATGGAGCGCACGGGCTACCCCGAGCGCGGGGCCCACCGGGCGGCCCACGACCTCTTCCTCCAGGACCTCCACCTGTCCGCCCAGGAGATCGCCACCTCGGGCGTCTCGCCGCGGGTCCTCGAGTGGGCCACCGTCCGGCTGCAGCAGTGGCTTCGCTTCCACATGGAGGCGAACGACCGGCCGCTCACGCAGCACCTCCAGCGCGTCGAGCACGCCCCCTTGGCCCGCCCCACTCACCGGCGGAGCAAGAGCTAGGGTCTTACGCGGCAGCGACTGCCGGACGAACTTCTCGAAGAAGTCACCCGGGTTCCAGGTCGGGCGCGAAGGCGCGTCGGCCACCGCCAGCGCCACCAGGAACTGCAGGCGCGCGAACCGGGCGGTGTCCTCCCAGCGCCAGCCCGCCTCCCATTCGTTCCGGGGCTCCTGGCGGCGCGTATCGGCGTCCGCCCCGTCGAGACCCCTCCGCCCGGCCGTCACGAACAGGGAGGGCACCCCGACCCGTACGAAGCTCCACTGGTCCGACGCGGTGAAGACGCCGGCCCGCGGAATCGGGTCCGGCGAGAGCGCCACCCCGAGCTCGCCGGCGGCAGACCGCACCACTGCACCGAGCGTGGAGTGCTCGGCTCCTCGGGCCACGGCGTCCACGAACGGAAAGACCGTCGGCGCGCCGTCGATGTTCAGGTCGGCGACGATCCCGGCGGGGTCCACCACCGGGTGGCGCGCCAGGTAGGAGGAGCCGAGGAGCGCCTTCTCCTTGCCGGTGACGGCCGCGAAGAGAACCGAGCGGGCCGGTCGTCGAGGCAACGCGACGAAGGCTCGCGCCACATCCAGGAGGACCGCCACACCCGCGGCGTTGTCCGGGGAGCCGACGCCCAGGTGGTCGAGGTGCGCCGTCACGACCAGCGTCTCCTTCGAAAGCACCGGATCGGACCCGCGGAGGAGACCGAGGACGTTGACGGACCGTGCCTGGCGGAGCTCGGCCCGGGTGCCGATGCGCGCCTTGAGAGGCCAGTCCTGCGCGGCCAGCCGGTTGGCCCCGGCCTTCTCCAGGATTCCGCGGGCACCGCCGGCGACACCGGCCGAAACCGCCACCTTCTCCAGGCCCCGCATCGAGAGCACGGCGCGCGCCGGCAGGCCTTCCACGCCGTCCCCCAGCCTGGCCCCTTCCACCCACCCCATCCCGTCGAGCCTCGTGCTGCGGACGAAGTCCTCCCAGGGGAGCCACTCCTCGGCCTCGGGCGTGTAGACGAACAGCACGCCGGCTGCGCCTCGGGCGGCGAGGCGCCCCATCTTGCCGGCGAGGTCGGCATGGACGGCGCGGGGGGCGGGGGGGAAGAAGTTGGGACGATCGGACGAGGGGGCTCCCCAGAGGACCACCGCGATCTTGCCGGCGAGATCGACCCCCTTCGTGTCGTCGTACCCGAACTCGGGAGCGGATACACCGTACCCCACGAACGCCAGCGGGCCGTCCAGCTCCACGTCGCTGTGCTCCCCGTCCGAGAAGGCCACGAAGTCCACGTCGCGCACCAGCCGCAGCGGTGGCAGGGCGGGCCCGTGGAGGGTGAGGCTCGATCCCTCCGGGTCGACACGCCAGGCGCGCATCGGGACCGCCTGCTCCCAGCGCCCCTCCCCGGCACCCGGCTCCAGGCCGATGGCCTGCATCCGGGTGGCGACGAAGAGGGCGGCGATCTCGTGACCGCGCGTCCCGGTTGCCCTACCCTCGAGGAGATCCGACGAGAGAAAGCGCGTGACGGCGGAGAGCTCGGCCGGGCTCCCGCCGGCGGCCAACAACAGGGCGAGAATTGCGGCCTTCACCCCTCTTCCTATACACCACCGTCCGGAGACCGTTCATGGCCGACGACTTCCAGCACCGCGACGTGCCCGCGTTCCGCAAGCGCGTCTTCCGGCTGGGGCTCGCCGTTTCCCACGGGCTCGACGACTCCGGCATCCGCGAGGCGCTCGACGGCCAGATGAACTACGTGTTCTGGACTCCGACGGCCCGCCGGATGGTCGCCCCGCTTCGCGAGGCGCTGGCGCGCGACAGGGAGCGATACGTGGTGGCGACCGGCCCCACCTTCGGCTGGTTCTCCGGCCCCATCCGGCGGCGCGTGGAGGGAGCGCTCCGCATGCTGGGCACCGACTACATCGACGTGCTCCAGCTCTACTGGGTCGGGGTCTCCTCGGCGCTCTCCGAGGCAAACCTGGAAGTCCTCTCGCGCCTTCGCGAGGAGGGGAAGGTCCGGGCCATCGGCGTGTCGATCCACGACCGCAAGCGCGCCGGGAGCCTTGCCGAGGACTCGGTTCTCGATCTCCTGATGATCCGCTACAACGCCGCGCACCCGGGAGCCGAGAAGGACATCTTTCCCCGCCTGGCGCGCCGCCGTCCCGCGGTCATCGCCTACACGGCCACGGCCTGGCGCAGGCTTCTTCGCGCCCCTCGCGGCTGGACCGAGCGGGCGGCGACGGCGGCCGAGTGCTACCGGTTCTGCCTGTCGAGCCCGAGCGTGGACGTGGTGCTCTGCTCGCCCGCGAGCGCCGCCCAGCTGCGGGAGGACCTCGCCGCCGTGGATCGGGGGGCGCTCGACGACGGCGAGATGGACTTCATGCGGCGGCTGGGCCGGGCGGTCCACCGCTGAGGCTTCCGCGCCCGTGCGCAACCTGCGCGGCGCGGGCCACTGCGCCCGCTCCGAAGAAGACCGCGCCGGCCGTCACCACCGGCCCTATCCAGGGGATCGCCTCGGCGGCCCGGAGGAGCAGGAGCGCGAGCAGCGTCCAGAGGAGCGATTCACCGAGCCTGGCGTCGGAGAGGCCTCCACCCCGTCCTCCGAACCGGCGCGCGCGCAGCCAGCTGCCGAGGCAGATCGCGGTCGAGGCATAGCCAGCCAGCAGCAGCACCGCCCAGATGGCCGCGACCCCGATGGCGAGCGGGATCCCGACCACGGTGATCGCGAGGAGCGCCGCCACGAGCGGCAGTCCGAAGACCACGGCGACGCCGATGCCCTGGACGAGCCCCATCTTCCGCCACTCGAGGACGGCCGCCTCCCGGGAGAGGCGGGGTGCGAAGAACATCCACGCCCACGCGACCAGGAGCAGCCCGAGTTGCAGCGCGGCCGCCCAGGCAACGCCGCCGAGCCACTGCCCGAAGCCAGGCGCCGGGGGGGCATCGAGCACGACCTTCCCGACGATCTGCGCCCCGTCGGCGATGCGCGGGGGGTTGGGGCTGCGAACCACGAGGTCGCCGAAGAGCCGTGCCTTCGGCCCGATGACCACCTCTTCGGCCCGGATCGTCGTCCGGCCGCGGACGTCACCGGCGATCTCCACGTACTGCCCCGCGACGAGCAGGTCGCCGTCCACGTCCCCGAGGTCCATCACCCGGCGCCCCCCGAGGATCGCGTTGCCGCCGATGCGCGTGCCCCGCGTGAGCGTGATCTCCCCGCCGCCCACGAGCAGCCCGTCGCCCACGATGCCCTGCACGATCACCCGCCCGCCCAGCGCCCGGACGTCGTCGCCCACGATGCCACCCACGTGGACGAGCGCCCCGACGGCGGCCACGTCGCCGGTGACGATCCCGTCGAGGCCGGCCTGGGCCGCCGCCATGATCAGGTCTCCCTCCACCTTTCCGTGGACGTCCACCGTTCCACCGGCCAGGTACTGGTCGCCGCGCAGCAGCCCCTTCTTCACGATCGAATCCTCGAACTCCTGGGCCGAGGCGCCTCCAGCGGCGAGGAGCGCCCCGCAGAGCATCACCGGCGGCTCGCACCAAGCACGAGGCCATCACTGCCCATCGCCTTCAGGACCAGCCGCTTCGGCCGGCGCCCGTCGAACTCGTAGTAGAAGACCTGCTGCCACGGGCCGAGGTCGAGCCGCCCCCGCGTGATGGGGACGATGACCTGGTGGCCGATGAGCAGGTTCTTCAGATGGGCGTCGCCGTTGTCCTCCCCGCCGCGGTGGTGCGCGTAGTCGGGGCCAGGCGTCCAATCGTCGGCCGAGGGCCCGGGCGCGAGCCTCTGGACCCACGCCTCGAGGTCGGCATGCAACCCGGGTTCGTCGTCGTTCACGAACACCCCGGCCGTGATGTGCATGGCCGAGACCAGCACCATTCCCTCCTGGATGCCGGATTCCGCAGCCAGCGACGCCACCTCGCCGGTGATGCGCACCAGTTCCCGGCGGCGCCGGGTCTCGAAGGTCAGGTAACGGGTCTGGCTCTTCATATCCGGGCATCCTATCGTGCCTTGCACCACTCACCCTTCGGAGGTCCTACATGCGAAGCCTAGCCCTCGCCCTGCTCCTCGCCGCCTCCCCCGCTTCCGCACTGGAGGTCGCTGGCGTGAAGGTGCCCGACTCGATCCAGCTCGACGGCAAGGCGCTCGTCCTGAACGGCGCCGGACTGCGGACCAAGTCCTTCCTCAAGGTGAAGGTCTACGTCGGCGCGCTCTACGTGACGCAGCGCTCCACCGACGCCGCCGCCATCGTGGCCCTCGACGCGCCCAAGGCCATCCGCATGACCCTGATGCGCGACGTGGACCGGTCGAGCATGCTGGGCGCCTTGAAGGACGGCTTCGAGAGCAACTCCCCCACCCAGGCCGCGGCGCTGGCGCCGAAGCTGAAGCTGGTCGAGGAGTCCTTCCCGGCCGAGTTCAAGGAAGGGCAGGTGTTCATGGTGTCTTACGTGCCCGGCCAGGGCAGCACGCTGGCCGTCGAGGGCACGAAGGGACTGACGGTCGAGGGCAAGGATTTCGCGGACGCCTTGTTCCGCGTCTGGCTAGGCCCGAAGCCCACCGACGGCGGGCTCGAGGACCTCAAGGAGGCGCTGCTCGCCGGGAAGTGACCGCGACGACGCGGCCCCTCCAGACCTTCAGCGGCGCCGTGCAGCGGTGACCAGCGCCGACATGGCGCGCGGCACCGCAGTGCCGAGGGCTTCCCCGTACTCGCGCATCCGCTGCTCCGCGGCGGCGGCCAGAAGCGACCTCACCTGTTCGCTGGGGTGTACTCCGTGCTGCCGGATGATCGAATCGACCAGCCCCGGCACGTCCACGACTGGATTCATCGCCCTCGCCTCCACGCCCATCGCCGCCTCCCACCGTCCCCCACGGACCGACGCAGAAGGTACCAGGGTGGGAGCGCGTGGCAAGGTGGCGAGCCGGCCAATTCGGGGCGTTGCTATCCGTCGGCAGATCCCTCCGCGCTGGCGCCGCCGACGACCGCGGCCGCAAGCCTTTCCTCCAGGCAGGCGAACAGTCGTTCGTTCCCGTCTTGACGGTACGCGTCAAGGTTCCGCCGGAGCTCCGGGGCGCGAGATAGAAAATCTCCCAGGACGGGGCCGGTGACCTCGTCTGCTGCCACGCCGTAGCCCTCGAGCTCGAGATAGCGAGCGTTCACCACCTGCTCGAACTGCTTGCCAACCGGGACCGAGAGCACCGGGCGGCGCAGGTAGACGGCCTCGCCCAGCAGCGTGAAGCCGCCGTTCGCAACCACCCCGCGCGCGGTCCGGAGGTCCTCGATGAAGCCCGAGTCCGAAAAGGGCATGAATCGAAGGTTCCCGTCGCGCTCCTCCTTCTCGAATCCCGCGCCGCACGCCGTAGACCCTGCACTCGAGGCCGGTGCGCCGGAGGTGCTCGAGCAGGTCTCCGTAGCTCGTGGAGGTCTGGTAGACGAGCAGGTGCTCCCCTTCCTCGGGCCGAGCCTCGAGGATCCGTGGCCGCAGGATGGGCGGCACGAGTGTCGTCCTGGGCTTCACGACCTGCGGGTGGAAGAAGGTGGTGACGAGGTAGTGGAAGCAGCCGGGCAGCTTCGCCTTCACGATGGCCCGGGTGAGCTGGAAGTCCGCTTCGTGGCCGGCCAGGACCTGGGGCGCGAGGTCACACCGGGCCACGATCTGCTGGTTGTCGACGGAGAGGACCGGAAGTCCCTGGGCCTTCGCGAAGAGGTAGCTCCATGACTCGAAGTCGCTGATCACCACCTCGGGCCGGAATCGCTCGGCGATGTCGAAGAAGGCGCGGATGTTCTCGGGCCATCCCCCCTTCACCAGCGCGCCCTTCACGTTGGCGAGGAGGGTGCGGAAGTTCCGGACCCGGTTGTCCTCGTAGACGATGGACAGGCCCCAGATGCGGTTCACCCCGAGCCGGTCGGTCTCGATTGCCTTCAAGTAGTCGTGCGCCCGCCCCGACACCACCACCTGAAGCTCGTGCTCGAGGGCGAGCTGGTCGAGCACCACCCGGGACCGGATGGCGTGCCCCATGCCCTCGCCGACCACTCCATAGAGGATGCGCACGCAGGAAGTGTAGCCGTGTGCCACGGAAGTCTCCGCGCTAGATTGGGGAGTGAGAACCCTCTCCTCGCATGCCCTTCCTCGAGATCGAGACGCCGATGCTCCCGGGCCGCCGGTCGCGCATTCACGTGCGCGACGTCGGAGCCGGTCCGCCGGTCGTGGTCCTCCACAGCGGGTGGGGCTGGGAGGCCTACCCGTTCGACGCCCAGCTGGACTCCCTGGCCGCGGAGTTCCGTGTGGTGGCGCCGGACCGGGCGGGATACGGGGCATCGCCCCGCCTTCTCACCCTCCCCGACGGCTACCACCGGCTCTTCGCGCAGGAGTGCCTGGGCGTGATGGACGCCCTCGGGATCGAGCGGGCCGCGCTCTGGGGGCACAGCGACGGCGCCGTGGTGGCGGCCTTCATGGCCATGGAGGCGCCGGGGAGGGTCCGCGGCGTCGTGCTGGAGGCCTTCCACTTCTGGCGCGCCAAGTCGGCGTCTCGCCCCTTCTTCGAGGCAGCGGCGTCGACGCCGGAGGACTTCGGCCCCGACAAGGTCGAGGCCCTGCGACGCGACCACGGCGACCCGAGGTGGCGCGAGATCATCGGCGACGGGGCCCGGGCCTGGCTGCGCATCATCTCGCGCGGAGAGCGCGAGGGGGGAGACCTCTACGACGGACGGCTCGGCGAGGTGACGTGCCCGGTGCTGCTGCTCCACGGCGTCCACGACCCCCGCACCGAGCCCGGAGAGATCGAGGCCGCGTGCGACGCGCTGCCCGACGCCCGCATCGCCTGGTCGAAGTCCGGACACGCACCTCACGCGAGCGAGAGCGCCGGCACGGAGGCCACCCGCCTCGCAGCGGAGTTCCTCCGCGTCCTTCCTCCGTGATATCCCAGGCAGTCCCCAAACGAACCGGAGCCGAGAATGGCCGACATGCCCGAGCTGGACATCCAGATGGACCCCACCTCGCTGTACCGCGAGGAGGTCTACACCGACCGCAAGATCGGCACGATCCGGGCCATCGTCCCCGTCACCGCCGACGGCGCCGCCGACCTGGGACGCAAGGTGCTCTACATCGGCGAGGCCCAGATCGTGACGCAGGCCGGTCCGCTGCCGGTGAGCTTCGACATCGACGCGCCGAGCCTGTCCGCCGCGGTCGCGGCCTACGGCGAGGCCGCCAAGGCCGGCGTCGAGAGGACCATCCAGCAGCTCCAGGAACTTCGCCGCCAGTCATCGTCGTCGCTCATCGTGCCCGGCACCGACCCCGGCGTGCTCGGCGGCGGCGGGTTCCGGAGGTAGCGGCGACGTGCCGCCCCGCCCGCAAGCGGGGTAAGGTGACGCGCATGCCCTTTCCCTTCTCGCGTCTCCCGGTTCTCCGCTCCAGCCTCGCGCTGGCGCTGGCCTCTCTCCTCTCCATCCCTGGCGTCGCGAAGGCTGGACCCAAGCCCGGGTTCACGCCTGCCGAGAAGGCGGCGGCGGCGCGGATCAGCGCGGCCGAGATCTCCGGCCACACCCGCTTCCTCGCCGACGACCTGCTCGAAGGGCGCTTCCCGGGCACCCGGGGGGAGCTGGTGGGGATCAGGTACCTGGCCGCGCAGCTCGAGACCATGGGGTACCAGCCTGGCGTCCCCGGACAGGGCGGCAAGCCCGCCTCCTGGTTCCAGCCGGTGCCGCTCGTCAAGTACACCACCTCCATCCCCGCCGACATCACCTTCAAGCGCGGCGCCGACTCGCTGGTGCTGCCCACCGGTCCGGGGATGAAGGCCGAGGTGGCGATCCGCTCGATCGGCGACACCGATCACGTCGACGTTCGCGGCGCCGAGCTGGTCTTCGTGGGCTACGGCATCGTCGCGCCCGAGCACGGCTGGGACGACTACCGGGGCGTCGACGTCAAGGGGAAGGTCGTGGTGCTGCTCAACTTCAACCCGCCCTTCGCCGAAGAGGGCGTGCGGCTCTGGTACGGCCGCTGGGACTACAAGTACATGGAGGCCGCGCGCCACGGCGCGGTCGGCGCGCTGCTCGTGCACACCACCGAATCGGCCAGCTATCCCTGGCAGGTGGTCGTCACCTCCAACCGCCCCGAGGCCTTCGCGCTCCCGCCCGAGGGCGAGCCTCGTCTCGACTTCCAGGGGTGGATCTCCCGCGAGGGAGTGGGCAAGCTCTTCCAGCTGGCCGGGCGCGACTTCGCCGCGGACGAGGCCGTCGCGAAGGACACGAAGACCCGGGGCGCCCCGAGCCTGCCGCTGGGCGTGACGACCTCGCTCGACATGCCGGTGAAGCGCGAGCGGATCGAGAGCGCCAACGTGATCGGCATCCTTCCCGGCACCGACCCCCGGCTGAAGAGCGAGGCGGTGCTCTACACGGCGCACCACGATCACCTCGGCCAGCGAAGCCCGCCTGTTGCGGGCGAGCGGAACGTCTATTCGGGCGCGCTCGACAACGCCTCGGGCTGCGCCGTCGTCCTGACCATCGCGCGGGCCGCCGTTCCCTCGCCGCCCAGGCGATCGACGATCATCGCCTTCGTCACCGCCGAGGAGCAGGGGCTTCTCGGGTCGCGCTTCTTCGCCACGCACCCGACGATCCCTCCCGGCCGGATCGCGGTCGACATCAACCTCGACGGCGTCAACAACAAGGGGCGCACCAGCGACCTGGGGGTGATCGGTCTCGGCAAGTCCTCGGTGGACGACGTGATCCGATCGCTTGCCGCGGCGCAGGGACGCAGCGTTCACGCGGACCCCTTCCTCGATCGCGGCTTCTTCTATCGCTCGGACAGCTTCGAGCTGGCGAAGGTGGGCGTGCCCGGCGCGCGCATCGCCGGCGGTCCGACCTTCATCGGCAGGCCGGAGGGCTGGGGCAGGGAGCAGCAGGAGGCGTACGAGCGGCACGACTATCACCAGCCCAGCGACGCCTATCCGCCCTCGCCCGGGTCGTGGGACCTGACCGGCGCGGTGGAGGATGCCCAGCTCCAGTTGCTGCTCGGCCTGCGGATCGGCAATGCTCCGAGCGATGCCGGTCTGGACCAAGGGGGACGAGTTCGAGAAGTTCCGGGTGGCGGCCGCGTCCAGCGTCCCCTCCCGCCCCGTGGTGCGCAACCCGCTGCCGGAGAGGGTGCCGGAGCCGGAGAGCGCCCCGGTGACCGGTGAGGTGCCGGAGAAGGTTCTCGATACCGTGAGGGCCGACCTCGGCAAGCGCACAGGGGCGAAGCCCGAGGCGATGAAGGTGGTCCGGTCCGAGGAGGTCGTGTTCGGCGATGGGTCGCTGGGATGCGGCCGCCCCGGGCAGAGCTACACCCAGGCAACCGTGCCGGGCTACCGGGTGGTCCTGGTGGTCGAGGGCAAGGAGTACGACTACCGGGTGACGCGCCAGCGGTTCGTTCGTCCTGTGCGACCAGGGGCCGAGGCCGAGATGAGGAAGGGGCGCCGACCGAGATCTCGGCCGACGCCCCCGTGTCACTGCCCGTGTCGATGAGGACTACCTGACCTCCACCGCCTGCGACTCGTTCTTGACGTCCGAGTCACGGTACTGGAGCAGCAGGCCGGTCTGCGACGGCGATGCCGCCGCGCCGCCGGCCGGAGCGGTGACCGTCAGCTTGACCTTGGCGTGGGGCGGGATGCCGGCAGCCGGGAGATCCGTCGCGG
Source organism: uncultured delta proteobacterium (assembly GCA_963700085.1). Classification (GTDB taxonomy): domain Bacteria; phylum Myxococcota; class Myxococcia; order Myxococcales; family Anaeromyxobacteraceae; genus CAIOAK01. The sequence goes on along the minus strand of CAVOWI010000007.1, from coordinate 9,692 downwards.
CGAAGCGCGGCTTCGAGGGCGTGTAGACCATGCCCTCGATGGCGTCGGTGAGGCTCCCGGTGAAGTAGTTGTCGAACGCGTACACCGAGAAGTCCGAGCGTCGTGTCCGCGGTGATGCCGAGAGCAGCCAGCGGCACCGTGAAGATGGCGTTCGAGGAGTTCAGGTCCGCGTCGGTGTAGAAGTAGGCCGCTGGTCGTTGCGGTGGCCAGGTTCGTGCACGTACGACCAGGTTCTGCCCGGTCGACGCCGAAGCCCCCGTTCTCGCGCGTTGCACACGACGAAATCGTCGACGCCGTCGAGGTTGGTGTCGATGTACACGTCGAACTCGGCCGGGTAGTTCGGGTGGGCTCGCCCGCCGTAGGTGCTGATCCCGAACTGGAGGTATCGCAGGTTCGGGCACCCGCACGCCTACCGCCTCGAGATCGATGATCGGCGAAGTTGTCACCGGGCTTCGGGAACGCGGACTTCGGAAGCTTGGGGCTCGTGCCGGTGAGCGAGAAGACCTCGACCCAGCCCGTCGGCAGCGCCGTCGTTCTTGATCTCCAGGGTCTTGCCCACCCGCACCGAATGGTCGGCCTCGAGGTCGGCTGCCTTGTGCGGCAGGACGTGCCACGGGAGGGTCAGCTTCTCAGAGCCTGATGTCAGGGTGACGTACCCGTCGAACTCCAGGCCATCGAGAATGTCCCCGTTGCCGCCGCTGGGTCCTCCGTTGATGTTCCAGTCCGGCAGGTGCTCCGGGTGGATGACGACGCTGACCTGGAACGTCTCGGCGCTGCGCCCTCCGACGCGGATCGAGCGCGGCGCCCGGATCTCCACCGCGCCGGTCGTGCCCTTGGCCGGGACGCGGAAGGCGGAGGAGATCTGGAACGTCTTCGCCTTCTTGTCGTAGTTCTCCACGCGGACCTCGCGCTCGATCTCCGTCGTGCGCCCTGTGGCGCGGTAGCCGAAGGAGATGGCAGCCGACTGGTCCTTCTCGACCCACGCAGCCGACCGGGCCGCGAGCGCCTTGTTCACGCGAACCTCACCCGACCCGATGCGGGTGATGGGGGCGAGCTTCCCGGGCGCGAGCGCCGGATTGTGGAAGACCTGCGTCTCGGCGGTGTTCATGAGCAGCGCCTTCACCTGCGCCGGCTCGAGCTTCGGGTTCGCGCCGATCAGGATGGCCGCCGAGCCGGCGATCATCGGGGTGGCTCCGGAGGTCCCGCCGAAGCCGATCTCACCCGTTCCGGTCCCGTACATCGGCGGAGACGGAGGCGCCCGGGGCGCCGATCTCCGGCTTGATGGTCTGGTAGCTGATGCTCGGGCCGCGCGCCGAGGAGCCCACCATGCTGCCGACGAGGGGGATGCTGATGGCCGCCGAGACGGTCACGTTGACCGGCGCGGCGATGTTGGCCTTGATGAGTGTTGGCGTAGGATTGGATGATGACCAGCGTCGGAACGAAGGTAGTCGCCGCCGCCGAAGCTGAAGGAGACCGCGTCGCCCGCCGCGACGAGGCCGATGAGCACTGCGGTGGCGCCTGCCTTGGCGGCGCGGTCGACCTTGAGGCTCACCGAGCAGGCCCCACGATCGATGAGCGCCACCTTCCCGGCCGGGCTGGCCAGGTAGGCGTCATCCGGGTTGGAGGCGGTCGATTGAGCCAGCCGGGCAGCCGCGCCCGACGTAGGCCACGTCGCCGGTCACGGTTCCGCTCACGGGGGCCCACTCCACCGTCTCGGTGTTGCCGTACGTCCCGGCGATCGAGGCCGGGCTGTTCACGACCAGCGGATAGGCCTTCGCGCTCGGGACCTGGGTCTGGGCCACGCTGATCACCGGCGGGCCGATGGAGGGCGACGAGACGATGTAGGGGCGGTTGGCGGCGTTCCCGGCCGCGGCCACGACGACGATGCCCGCGGCGGAGGCGCTGGTTCAGCGCCTCGGAGAGATCGTCCTCCTTCTGGCCGTAGTTCGAGCCCAGCGAGAGGTTGATGACGTCGACCGAGTCGAAGCTTCCGTCGCCCTTCGGGTCGAGGGCGAAGTCCACCGCCTTGAGGAGCGCGACGCCGTTGCAGGAGGTGGAGACCGAGCTGCACACCTTGACGGCGTAGAGCTGGGCGCCCGGGGCCACGCCCTTGTGCAGTCCGTCGAGGCTGCGGCCGCCGATGATGTCGGCCACGTGCGTGCCGTGCCCTCCGCCGGCGCCCGTCGTCGATGGGGTTCGGGTCCTCGGTGCGCGGCCCGTTGGGCCACGCCGCGCCGATGAAGTCGTAGCCGCCGACGACCTTGGCGCTCGGGAAGTAGGGGTTCGGGTACGTCGCCACCGCCGTGGCGTAGGCGTCCAGCGTCCCCGGTCCGCCCAGGTTGCGGTGGGTGTAGTCGATGCCGGAGTCGAACACGGCCACGCGAGCTCCGGTGCCGTCCTTGCCGGCCGCCTGCGCCGCCGCCGCGCCGATGTAGGGCACGGTCTCGGAGAGCATCAGCTCGTAGTGAATGACCGGGCGGACCTGCTCCACCCCGGGCCGGGCCGCGAGCTCGGCGAGCCGGGACGCGTCGATGCTCACCGCGATCGCGTTGTGGGCCTGGGTGACGCGGCCGAGTTCCTGGCCGCCGAGGGATCGCGCCGATGCGGCGAGGTCATCGTGTCCCCGATCGAGACTTTCCTTGTGGGCGTTGCGCTGCTCCTTGGAGAGGAACGCGCCGCGCGTCTTGGCGTTGTCGCCGTTCGCCGCCGCGACGGACGGGGCCGAGAGCTTCACCCACACCTCGACGGTGCCCTGGGCGCCTGCGAGGCTCGGGTCGATCTTGGAGGGGCTCATGGCCTGAAGCAGCGAGAGTCGGTCCGGAGCGACCTGGGTCACCGGCCCGTTGGGCAGCGCCAGGCGGGAAACGTCTGCCGCAAGTACCGTGGTGCCGATCGTGAGCGCCAGGATGACCGCCAGCACCGCGGCCATTCGCCTTGGCACGATGGCGGAGACCAGGGAAGTCGACTTGTCCATTCGTGTTTCTCCTTTTGGGATCCCAGCGGCTAAAAATGCGTGCGAAATTTGCAGCGACCTGAGGTGTGTGTTTGTGCCCCAAAATAGGCATGGGCAACAAGCCCCTCGATAGGGGTGTAAAGTAATATCATTACCTTTGGCCTGCCAATGGCTCATCTCTTAAGGAATTTCGGCGCCTCGACACCTGGATGGGTCGTAAACCCAAGCCCCTTCAAGGTTGTGGGCCTGTTGATGGCCCACTGCCCAGTGACTCGGACGGACCTAGGGCCATGCGGTTCCGATATTCGCGCCCGCGAGAAGGCGTGCACGAAGAGCCCGGTTCTCAACTTCGGCTCGAACCAGGCCTCCTGCCGGCAGTTCGCTCGAGCCAGCCAATCGCATTCGCGGGAGTGTTGCGCCCGGACGTGGCCCTCCGTCACTGGTGACCGCGGGAACGGTATCGAGAGCCTGGGCTTCCCTGCTCCCAGCGGATCATCGAGAGGACAGGTCGTCAATTCGCCGGTCCGGTTTCGGTCCGGGCAGCCGACGCGTCGAGCCGCGAGACGGCTCGACGCCCCTTGAGGGTGGCACCCAATCGGCCCTGGCCTGATCGATATCCCCTCAGATGGGTGGGGCCCGTCTCCACTACCTGGCTGTCAGTCCCCCTGCCGGGCGAACTCGACGCGCGGCTGGGCGTCGCCCTTCTTCGTGGGCACCGCGTGGATGTCCCCCGCCTTCGCGACGACCCGGGGCGGGCCCACCTTCCCCTCTCCCACCAGGAACACGCGGACCGTCTCGGCACGTGAGGCGGCGATTTGCTGAAGGCGCGCCTCCCCATCGAGGGAGAGGAACGTCGGCGGCGCCTGCACGGGCGGCGCGGCGACGATCGGGCCCGGCGGCGGCTTGCTGGTGGCAGAGGCGATGACCTTCTCCCGCTCCGCCGCCAGTCGCGCCACGCACGCCTTCTCGTCCAGTTCCCTGTCGGCGTAGCCGATGGCGACGATCTTCATGGCCTGCCGCTCTTGCAGCGCGTCGGCCAGCTTCCGCAGCCGATCCTGAGCATCCGTGGTCAGTTCGGCCGAGCATCCATCGAATGGGATGCTCCTGAGCGGGGAGCCGGGCGGGAACACGACGTCCTTCGCCACCTGGAGCACGATGGTGCCAACCAGGTTCTCGTCGTCGGTGCGCGCGGCAACCGGCAGGACCATGACGATGTCGCCGTCCTTGTTCCGGAGGATGTCGGTGAGCAGGCGAACCGGCAGGATCGTGGCCTTGTCGCTCTTCACCGGCTTGCCATAGGTGAGCTGTTCCACCCAGATCCGGTTCTCCGCCGCGATGTTGCCCTTCTCGATCTTGGCCCGCGACTTGACGGTGAGCGTGCCCTTGTCGACCTCGAGCCCGAGGAACGTCGCCGCGTACGGGGTCGCCGTCGTGAGGTCGAGCTTGTCCAGGACGAGGTCCATGTCGGCGTACGCGGGCTCCTTCAGCGGGGCGACCTTCCCGGTGATGGTGAGCGGCGCGCCCTTCGGCATGACCAGGCGGGCGCGGAGATCGGCCATCTTGCCGGGCACGCTGGACGCGCCGGTGACGCTGCACGTCGACGTCACGCACCTGGGCCTTGAAGTCGCCTGGCACTCCCTTGTCGGTGAAGTCGATCGTTCCCTTCGTGAGGTGGAAGTCGTCGACGCGTAGCTCCTCGACCAAAGCCCCCTGCTTCCCCTTTGGCACCTGCTTCCCATCGGACGCCACCGGGACCTTCGCTGCGGCGTCCCTGGATGCTTTGCCCCCGGGAAGGTTGGAGTTCCCGTCCTGGTCCATGACGATGTTCGCGCGCAGTCCGGCGAGCGCCACCTTCCCGACCTGCACCTTGATCGGGTCGACGCTTCCCTGGAGGCCGTCGATGGTGAGCGCCTCCCAGGCGAGGAGCTTGCCCTTCTTGCGGTCGAGGACCTCGAGGGACCGGATCGCGGCGGAGCCCTGGAAGGTCCCGCCGAGCTTGTCGCGCCGGGTCTCGAGCTTCGCGGCCAGCGTGGCGTCGAAGCGGCCGCCGACCACCACGATCTGCACGTCGTCGTTCACGTAGGGGCCGGCGCTCGCCAGGTCGAAGCCCTGGATCTGGATCTCGGCGTCGACCGCCAGCGGAGTGGGGACCGCCCAACCCTTGGCGCGGATCTTGGTGTCCTTCCCGAATCTGGCATTGAATTCGAACGGCATCCTCCCGAAGCCCGGACCCGTCACGTCCTGGGCCAGGAAGTGGGCTCCGGTGACGGAGAAGGCAGGCAACTCCTTCCGCGTGCCGTCGGTGAAGGCGATGTCGATGCCCTTCCCCTCGACCCTGGCGATGCGGAACTGGATCGGCGGCTGCGCCAGGGTCGTCTGGCCTGGCCTTGGGCAGCTTCCTCACGAAGCCGTCCGCGATGACCTGGGGCGAGAAGGTCCCCTTGCGGTCACGGGAAACGCGGACGTGGCCGTCGTCGAGCAGCACGGCGGCGAGCTCGAGCTGGTTCTTCTTCTCCGAGTACTTCGCTCCCTGGAAGGCGAGCAGGCCGAGCGACAAACCGTCCTTCCCCCCGAACGGCATGCTCACCTTGCGAATCTCCAGCGAACCCTCCTCCAGGAGGAGGCCGCGCTTCTCGCCGCTCGTGGCCCGGGACCGGACCGTCACGGAATCGACGGCTCAATCGCGCCGGCCCCCCCTGCTCGGCGATCTTGATCTCGGTGAGGGTGACCGAACCGTCCCAGCCGGCCTCGCCGCCGTGCTCCTTGCTGATCCGGTAGCTGGCGGTGCCCTTCACGGCGACCTTCCCGGACTCGACCTTGACCGGAATCTCGGCCGGGACGTAAGCGAGGTAAACCGGGAGCGAGAGGTCCCTCAGATCCACCTCCGCGCTCACCTCGGCGGCCTTTGGAAGGCCGCGCACCTTGGCCTCGATGACGAGCGGCGCCCCGTCGATGACGGCGCTGAAGCGGGGGTTTCCGACCTCGCTCGCCTGGTCGGGGATGGTGGTGAGGAACGGGACGATGAGCTCCCCGTTCCGGATGGTGTGGAGCTCCTCCTTGGGGAGCGCCCGGTCGTGGAAGTCGATCGTCCCGCCGGTGATGGCCACGTCGTTCAGCTGGATCGACGGCACAGGCACCATCAGGTACTTGAGGAGATCGGAGAAGTTGTAGGTGCTCGGGCCGGTGCGGATGACGTTGAACTTCGGCTCCTCCAGACGCACCTTCGAGATGACGGGCGCGCCCTTCCACAGGGAGGAGAGCCCCACCGTGGCCTCGGCCCGCTTGAAGGAGGCAAAGGTCCCCGTTCCGCCGACCTCGGACATCGAGAGGTCCCGGATCTCGACGTTCCAGGTGAAGGGGTGGATGGAGATGTCGCCGATGGCGAGCTTGCGCCCGGTGGCCTGCTCGAACCCCTTCGAGGCTTCCCGCTTCGCCATGCCCGGAACGACCCAGGCGACGAGCGCCGCCGCCCCCAGCGCCAGCGCCACCGCGAGGAGCGCGGCGCCGCCGAGCCACTTCCACAACCTCGACGGGCCGGTCCCGGACATGTGCTGGCCCTACTTCTTCTTCGCGCCAAGCGGCGTGTAGGTGAACTTCTGGCCGCCGACGCTGGCCTCGGCCATCGCGCCGGCCTTGGTGAGCGTGAACACGGCGACCCCGTCGGCGTACTTGGCATCGGCCGACGCGCCCGACTTGATGGCCACGGCGCTGGCCTGGGCGGCCATGGTCCACTCGCCCTTCTTGAAGGCCGCGAGCGCCTCCTTGGTCTCGAAGAAGATCGCCTCGTAGTAGGTCTGCCCGCCTACCTGGGCACCGATCGTGGCCTGGGCCATGGTGGTCTTGCCGATGGCCTTGCCGCCCTCGAACAGGTAGCCCGAGCCACCCGCGCCGCCGACGATGAACCCGCCCTTCCCGATGTCGGGAAACACCGCGTAGCCTGCGGCCTTGTCGAAGAATTTCGAGAGGCCCGGGTCGGCCTTCTTCATGGCGGCGATGGCCTTGCTCGTCTCGTCGAGGGTTGCTTCAGCGCGAGCGGCGATGGGCAGTGCGACGAGGGCAGCGACGAGCGACAGCTTCCGGATGGAGGTCATCTGATCCTTTCTCTCGGTTGGGGAATTGGGCGGCCCACCAGGGCAGCCCAGTCGAACGGCTGCACTTACTTCGGCGGGCTATCTCAACGCCCCCAACGGGTAAGGCTCGCTCCCGGCGCTCCGTCCCGGCCCAGGTTAGTACGCCCGCCCCACCTTCGAGGAGGAGCCGAGCCATGAGAGCGAAGTTCGGGGTCGTCGTCCTGGGCGCTGGATTGCCACGGTCGCCCAGGCCGCCGGTCCGAAGATCCGGGAGGTGCAGGTCCAGTTCCCGAAGGGCGAGACCGGCGCAACGCTGAAGGGAAAGCTGAAGGGCGACGAGATCGTCGACTACAAGGTGCGGGCCGCCGCGGGGCAGTCGATGATCATCGTGTTCAAGCCGGGCAACTCGTCGGCCTACTTCAACGTCCTGCCCCCCGGCTCCGATGCAGCCATCTTCATCGGGTCCACCTCGGGCAACCGATACGAGGGCACCCTGCCGGCCGACGGCACCTACACGGTCCGCGTGTACCTCATGCGGAACGCCGCTCGCCGCAACGAGAGCGCGAGCTACACGCTCGAGGTGGGCGTGTCCGGCGGGGCGAAGAAGGCCGAGGCGGGTCCCGCCGCGGTCCAGCCGCCCGCGAAGGTCGACGCCTCGGGGAACGTGAAGTGCTCGAAGGGCGGCCTCCCGCTCGACCAGCAGTGCGCGTTCCGCGTCGTCCGGGACCTGCCGAGGGGGGCGGCCGACGTGTGGATCGCGAGGGCCGGAACGGCGGCGACTCCGTCGTGGCGCTTCCTGCGCTACGCGGGCAAGGCCTTCACGACCGAAGGTCGGGAAGATCGACGCCCGGCGGCAGGACGACAACTGGGTCGTGGGCATCGACGGGAACGAGACCTATCTCCTGCCCGACGCCCTGATCCACGGAGGGTGATGCCGTGGAGCCCACCGGGCGCGGTCAGGCGTCGGCGGACCGCACCTGCTCGATGGCGCGTCGGACCTCCACCTCGTGATCGCCCCAGTCGTACACCACCACCGTTCCGGCAACGATGTCGTGGAGCGCCCTGCGACGCGCCGTCACGGGGATGAGGAAGGACCCGAGCCCGAACGTGACGTAGAAGGTCGCGACACGCTTCAGCGCTTGCCGGAGGCGCACCCGCCGACCGTCCTCGCGAAGCAGGCGGAGGCCCATCGATCCCCATCCCGGGCGTCTGCCCGGCGACGAAGAAGAAGAGGACGCGGTACAGCGGCGGGATGGTCACTCCGGCCAACGGGACGACGTAGGGGAAGTATCGGCACAGACGCGCCCGCAAGTGCCACCACTGGGTGTCCGGAGGGCAGTGCTCGGGGTCGATGCCGAAGAACTGCTGGACGAGCCAGCTTGCTCCGGTGATGAGTAAAGCGAGCAGGACCATGTCCAGGGCGCGTCCGATTCCTCGGCTCGCCAATCCTGCGTAGCGCCGGTTCATGGTCGCCCCAGCACGCGGCCGATCCATGCGTCCACCGCATCGTCGGCGACGAATGCCCTCGCGCGTACGGTCGCCTGGATGTCATGCAGCATCCCGCGACTCTGGTCCTGGATGAGCTGACGGACGGGCTCCGGATGCTCGGTGAGGTGCTGGAGGTAGATGTCGACCTGCTCGCGCACCAGATCGCGGACCGCCTCGCTGCCACGCAATTCCTGAAGGACCCGCTCGAGCTGCCGGTCCACGATCTCGTCGACGGTTCCGTTCACCTCGGGCTGCCGGAGCAGGTGGACCACCAGCTGCTCGACGTCTCGACTCTCCGTGAGCGCGACGAGGACCTGCTCCATGAGCGCCTCGGAGAATCGGGACTCCACGAGGCGCGTCACGAGTGCATCGGCGAGCCTCGCTTCGAGGCCAGCGGGCCGTCGAACGGGGCCATCGTCGTCGTGTCCACCTGTCCCAGAGGAGCGCACGGCGCCAAACGATAGCATGGGCCCGATTCTCGGCCTTCGGGGGCGGGTCGCGCTGGCAGCGGAAGAGGACTGGACGCGAGTGATCCGGGCTCTCCTGGGTGCGAACGGAGCGGGAGGAGGTCCTGGGTGATTGTCGGGCCTCGTCTCGTCGAGCTCTTGAACGAGTTCGTCGAGCTCCGTTCGCGCCTCGGCCCACTCCTTCGACCCCGCTCCCGCGAGCGTCTGCAAGTGGTTGCATGGTGAGGCGAAGGCGTTACAGAAGGGCTTCATGCCTTGGCGCCTGGGGAGCGAGAAAACCACACGCACCGTCAGACCGTGATGACTTTCTGCGCCGTAGCCGTGCTGGGAACATTCCCCGTTGCCCGCGCCGATGACGCGGTGAGCAAGGACCGCGCCGCAGCGACGGAGACCTCCTGGCACAGCCCGTCCTTGGCCATGGAGACCGTCACGGGGCCGAACGGCGTCATCACGACCCGTGTGGCCCTCGGGGCCAACGCGCTGTGGGGCATCACCGACAAGAAGGTCGTGGAGACGGTCATCCCGGGCGTGTATGCGCTACGGGGCTGGGGAATCGCGAGCAGCTTCGCCATCGAGGCCCCGGGCGGCTGGATCGTCGTCGACACGGGCGACTCCACGCGCGCGGCGGGCGAGATGCGGGAGATGCTCGAGCGGACCCTGGGCAGGAAGATCAAGGTCGCGGCCATCCTGCTCACGCACTGGCACTACGCCGAC
>CAVOWI010000006.1:0-10823 GCA_963700085.1 uncultured delta proteobacterium | reverse complement strand
CGGACGGCGGCGGACTCCGATTCGAGGGGTCCGTCGCCGCCGGAGGCGGCTATGACACGAACCTGCTCGTGATCCCGGGCGAGGAGGGGCTGGGCTCCGCCGTCGCCTCCCTGTCGGCCACCGGTGGCGCCGCCATCGACCTCTCCGACTCGGCATTCCTCTACGTGGGCGCCGCCCTCGACGGAGCCCGGTTCGCCACCCTCTCCGACCTCGACCGCACCGCCGCCGGCGCCAGCGCGAGCCTCTTCGTCGACATCGTCGGCCCGCTCGCGCTCGTGCTCGGCTCCACCGCGAGCTTTGCCTGGTACGCCGACCCCGCCCGCAGCGGCGCGGCATCACCGGGCGAGCCACCCTGCGCTACCGGCCGGCGGGCTGGCTGACCACGCGTCTCGGCTACGCCCACGTCCTGCGGACCGCGAATGACCCGGTGTACGGAGCCAGCTTCGACCGGGTCTTCGCCGAGGTGGAGTCCCGCCTGGCGCGCGACACCTGCGCCTGTCGGTCGCGACCTTCGTCGAGCGCGGCGACCTCACGTTCTACCGGGAGATCCCGCCCTTCACCTCGACCGGCTCCGCTGCCTTGACCGGCAACGAGGGGACGACTACTGCGGCATCGGCTGCCATCTTCGAGCCCTACCAGTCTGCGGCCACCACGCTGGGCATCGGCCTGGGCTTCGAGCAGGGGCTCGGCGCCGGACTCTCGCTCGACCTGGGCGCGACGTGGCGGCGCACCGACACGCCCGACGGGACCTATTCGGGTCCCTCGGCCTCGGCGAGCGTGGTCTGGCGCTGGGAGTGACCCGGCCCTGCTTCCGGATCCCGCTCCGGTCACGGCGTCATCCAGCCCCACTTGCGGAAGATGGCGGCTCCCTCCCGGGACTGGAGGAATGCGACGAACTCCTTCGCCAGCGCCCGCTCGGTTCCCTTCCGCGTCAGCGCGGCCCCCGAGGAGCGGTAAATCGCCGAACTCCTTGCTGACGGGGACGAGGTCGGCCAGCGTCGGGTTGGCGACCTGCCAGATGTTGTAGATGATCCAGGCGTCGATCTCCTTCCTGTCGATCCAGGCCTGCTTCGCCGCGCCGCTGTTCGGCGCGTGCAGCACGATGCTCCGGCGCAGGTCGCGCACCAGCCGGATGTCTCCCTGCTTGCCGGCCATGTCCTCCCACATCCCCGTCTGGCCCGCGCCCTGGACCACCATCACCTTGACCCCTGGCCTCGCCAGATTCGGGGAAGTCCGAGATCCTCCTCGGGTTACCCGGGCGAACCAGGATGGCCGACGGGCGGAGGTACAGCGAGACGATGGTGCTCTCCTCGATCCGCCCCTCCATCGCCTTCACGAAGTCCGTCATCATGTACTCGGCGCCGCTGAAGATGACGTCGGCGTCCTGGCGGGCCGTGGCGATCCACGCGTCCGTCGGTCCGGCGGTGACCTCGACCCTGGCCCCCCGGGCCTTCGAGAAGACCTCCGCCGCCTCCTTCACGGCGGGGGCCGGGCCTCCCGGACCGTAGACGAGCACCTTCTCCTGACCCCGGGCGAATCCGGCAGCGAGCGAGAGCAGGGTGAATGCGAGCAGGTGGCGCTTCATCCGTCTGACCTCCTGGAGTCGAGTCGCGGGTGGCGCGGTGGCATTGCCCGGCCACGAGCCAGGCTACCGCACTCGGGGACCTCCTCGTGGTCCGGCACGCGCGGAGGCGAACCCTTTCGGGCCGGCCTGGCTCCCAGAGGTGTGACGGCTGAAGCCGTCCCTGCCATCGGAGATCACCCATGAAGCTCGCCCGCCTGTCCGCCCTGGCCCTCGCCATCGCCGTCACCGCGCCCGCGGCGCTGGCGGAGGCGCCCCGTCCGGCCTCCACGACGACGGCCTCGTCGCCGCCCTGCCGCCGCCCTTCCGCGCCTGGTCTTCTTCATGAACCCCGACGGGCGCCCTGCCAGTTGCAGGACCGCATCCTCCAGGACATGGCCCCCGAGCTGAAGGGCAAGGCCGAGGTCGTCTACTACAAGACCACCGTCGCGGCGACATCGCGAAGTTCCAGCAGTACGGCATCCGATCCCTTCCAGCGCTGATCGTCACGGACGCATCCGGCAAGGAGATCCGCCGGGCGACGCCAGGCATCCAGTCGGCGTCCCAGGTCCGGCAGCTCTTCCCGCACTGACCGCCATGGACGTCGGACTCTCCTCCCTCGCGCTCACCTTCGGCGCCGGGCTCGCCAGCGTGGCCAGCCCGTGCGTGTTGCCGGTCGTTCCGATCATCTTTGAAGCCGGACGGCCGAGGACCACCGATCCCGTCCCGCGCTGATTGTCGCCGGCATCGCCGCGAGCTTCGTGGCGATGGGCATCGTGACCAGCCTCTTCGGGAGCGCCGTCGGCCCGGTATTGCCTGCACTCGAGAAGGTCTTCGGCGTCATGGTCGTCGTATTCGGCCTGCTGCTGCTGGCCAACGTGAATCCCTTCAAGCGCATCACCTGGGGCCAGGGCATCCAGGCGGCTGGTCGCGGACGCTGGTCCGGCCTGCTGCTGGGGCTGAGCCTGGGCATCGTCTGGATCCCCTGCGTCGGCCCGATGCTCTCCAGCGTCCTCGCGCTCGTGGCCTCGAAGGGGTCGATGTCGACCGGCGTGGTCCTGCTCCTCGTCTACTCGCTCGGATTCGCGGTACCGATGCTGGCCGTCGATTACTGCTCCCAGGCCCTGCGCCAGCGGGTTCGATTGGTGGCCTCCCACCCGGTCGCCGTCCGCTGGGTCTCGGGCCTGCTCCTCGTGGCGTTCGGTGGCGTCATCCTGAGCCGCGGGATGCTCTTCGCCGGGATGTGAAAGAAACCACTCCATGGGCTTGCTCTCGATTTTTTTTTTTTTTTTTTTTTTTTTTATCGCCTTTTCTTCTTCTCGACCCGAATTGAGCCGCCGCCGGTGATTGCCCGTGCACCAGTCGACGCGCGAAACTTCGCCCGGGCGGAGGTCCCATCCGGTCCTGGACCTCCCCGTGGTTGGTTCCTCGACGTCTGGGGCCCCGGCTGCTCTTCTTCAAGGGGCGGCTTTGGCGCGAGGTCTGGAGCGGAGTCAGCGGATTCGCTCGGGGGAGCACGTACAAAATCATCGTTAATCCGAGCTCCTCGACGTGTCCGGTTCCGCACGCGCCAGGACGTATTTTAGCGTTCCGCATCGCAGACCGCCACCGGATCTTCGCGGCCACGTCGTCCCGCTCGAAGCCCCGGTGCCCGTCGATTCCGGGTCCGCGGAACGACCCGTCCTCGGCGTCCAGGTCGGCGATGCACAGCACCCCGCAGCGGCGCGACGAGCGCGTGGAACGCGCCCGGGATGGCGTCGACGTCGGGGGACGTGGTGCAGAGTCATCAGGCTGCACACGAGGTCGAATTGGACCGCGGGCAAGGGGTCGCTCGTCAGGTCCAGGAGGATCGCCGTGGCGTTCCCGGCCTGGGCGCGGGAAATTTCTCCTCCACGACCTCCAGCATCCCCCTCGACACGTCCGCGAAGGTGACCCGGGCGACGCGCGGCAGGACCGCGAACCCGAGGAGCCCGGTCCCGGCCCCGTAGTCGAGCACCGATCGGCGCGAGAAGATCCGGCACCCCGGCGGCGATGGCCCCGGCGACGCGACGCGCCCTCTCGACCTTGGCCAGGTCGGAGTCCCAGCTGCGCGCCCTGGAATCGAAGTCGCGGGTGTCCGCCATGGAGGTCAGCCTACCCGCAGCCGCCCTTGACCGCCGCCTTCGACTTGAGCTTCACCCGCTTCGTGTAGGCGTAGGCCGGCCAGGAGCGTGCGCCTGGTGCGCGCCCCGTGGACGTCGGCCTCGGGCTCCGCGCACGGCGAACGGAACGACCGGGAGGTCTCGATCTCGGGCCAGGCAGCGGGCTGGGTGCTGCCGGTGGCATAGAGGAATCGCCAGGCCTGGCCGTCGCGCCCGTCCGCCGGCCCACCCGCTCGGCGACGCAGGCGTCCACCGGGTATCGCTCCAGCCAGCGGTTCATCCCCCCGTCGATCACGTAGAGGTTGGGCACTCCCTGCGCGATGAGGCGCTTCCAGGCCTTCAGCGCGGAGACCTCGCCGTTCCCGACGAGGAAGGTGACGGTGCTCGGGGGCTGATCGAGGAGTGTTTCAACCGGGCCGGGTCTCCAGTTCCTCGAGCGTGACGCGGCGCGAGCCGCCGACGTGGAAGAGGTTGAAGTCCCTCTCGTCGCGGAGGTCGAGGATGGCGACCTTCACGCCGATGTCTTTCCGGAGAGCGACGACCTCGGCCGGATCCACGAAGATCGCCGCGCTCCTCCACCGACTGCGCACCTCCGGTCCCAGGAGCGTGAACTTCGCCTCGGGGTCGGCTGGCCGTGGACGACGAGGACCAGGCTCACGGCGACGAGCGTGCCCGCGAAGGCGAGCGCACCACGCCCGGGAACCCGCCTCACCTCGGCCCAGGGCTTCTTCTGGCCGAAGGCCTGCTCGGCCAGGTCTCCCGCCCAGAAGAGGGCGAGCGCCATCACCACCACGAGGAGCACGGTCACGCCCACGGGCAGCCCGAGCCACTCCTGGAGCGTGAAGCGCCCCATGTAGGAGGAGAGCCAGAACCCCTGGAAGCTCCCCACCGTCTCGCCGAAGAGCCAGACACCGAGGAGCGCCCCGACCAGGAAGACCATCCCGTCGATCTTGAGGGTCGAGGCGGCCACCAGCGACGTGCCCGGGCAGAAGCCGCCGATGACGAATCCCACGCCCATGATCAGGCCGCCGACGATCCCAGGCCAGAGGTAGGTCGGGTTGACGAAGACGCGGCTCATGTCGAGCAGGCCGAAGGACGTCGCCAGCGCCATCAGGACCGCCGCGACGGCTATCCCGGTGAACATCACCTTCAGCACGGTCATGTCCTGGAAGTAGAACTGCCCGGCCAGCTTGCGGGTGTCGCCGAAGCCCCCCATCTCCAGGACGGCGCCGAAGCCGAAGCCGATGGCTCCGAAGACGAGCGCGAAGGCGACGGGGCCGAGGGATGCTGCGAGGTCGAAGGGTGCCATGTGCATGTCTCCCGGTGATCAGGTCCAGAGCCGGCGGAAGAACCAGGCCACCGCGTAGGCGCTCGCGAAGATGGCCATCGCGAAGGCCCAGCTGCCCACCGAGAGGACCGCTCCCCCGGAGAGCGCCTGGCCCGACGTGCAGCCGCGGGCCATGCGCGCGCCGTAGCCCATGATGAGGCCGCCGAGCAGCGCGAAGCCCCAGCGGGCCTGCACGGAGATGCGCGGCCCCTTGCGGGTCTCGAGCTTCACGCGCCGGTTCAGGAGCCCGGAGGCGAACCCTCCCAGGATGGTTCCCACCAGCATGTAGACGGCGTAGTGGGCCCAGGGGCTGCGGGCCCGCCGGCCATCTCGGCGAAGTAGGCCACCCGGTCCACGTGGCCTGGCGCGAAGAGGTCGAGGACGCCCGTCTGCACCCGGCTCATGGCCGCCGAGGCGCCCAGGCCGCCTCCGGTGACGAAGATGCTCGCGAAGAGGACGACGCCGAGCAGCGTGCCGGCGACGTAGGGGTTGGCGTACGGCCGGGGTTCACGGGTCGTGCTCATGGCTCGGCTCCTTCCGGCGCGGCCTCGTCGGTGTCGACGTGCTGGTAGCCGGTGATCATCGACTTCAGGTGGTCGGTGGGGGTGCGGCCCGTCGAGACCAGGTAGACGTGCAGGACGAAGAAGGTGAGGAAGAGCCACGCGCCCGCGTTGTGGATCGGCGCGACGTGGTGCAGACCGCCGATCGCATTCGCCACCGCCGGCCACTTGCCCACCGCCCAGATGAGGGAGCCGGTGACGATCTGGAGCGGGAAGAGCACGTTCAGGAGCGCCAGGTAGGTGATCTGCTGCAGCGGGTTCAGCTTCTGACCGGCGGCGTTCTGGGGTGTGACTCCCCGTAGAAGATGCCGCGCGCCTGGTAGGTCATGTGCTCGAGCGCATTGGCCATGAAACCCTTCGGGTGCGGGATGAAGTTGCGGATGGCGGCGGTGGCCAGGTGGTAGAAGAGCGCCAGAAACGCGTTCACGATGAGGATGACGGCGAAGGCGTTGTGGATCGCCACCGCGGTGGGCAGGCTCATGAAGCCCAGGCCCCCGCCCCGTGAACCTCGAGGCCGGTGACGATGAGGAGCGATGCCGCTCACCGCCATGGTCCAGTGCCAGAGCCGCTCGTACCGGCCGAAGACGTACTCCTTCTCCCCCGCGGGGTGCGCCACGTGGCCCCGCTTCCTCCGGAAGGCGTAGCGCATCACGCCGTGGACGACCACGCCCACCAGCACGGCGAGAAAGGAGAGGAAGCCGAGCCGGTTCGTCCAGGCCTGGCGGGAGTGGCCGAGCACGTGGAGGCCGCCGGGCGCACCGTCGCGGTCCCGCTGCAGGACGAGCCCTCCGCCATCAGAGGGCGCAAGGAGCCCGGACAGCGCCACGCGCGCCCCGTCGGGCGGCCGCGGTGGGCTCCCGCCGGGCAGGTAGGCGGCGACCACGTATTCGTCGGCGAGGCGCGAGTCCTCGGCGTGGCAGGCGGTGCAATCCTTGAGCGCGCGGTCGCGGGTGGAGATGCCGTGGGCGAGCGGGTGCGCATCGAGCTGCCCGACCACCACCGGATCGTTCACTCCCAGCGCGCGCAGACGGGCGGCCATGAACTCCGTCTTCTGGGGCGTGTCGAGGCGAAGCTCGGCCTCGTCGATCCGGCCGCTCCGGTCGGTGTCGAACACCGCCACGACCTCGGGGGCGTGCTCACCGGCCTCTCGCCATGCACGCGCCACCGTCTCGAAGGGGACGTCCGTGCCGTCGAGGCGGGAGACCCAGCGGTAGCGGCTGACCAGGTTCACGGGGGCCACGCGGCGCACCCCGTCCGACTCGACACGCTCGACGAGGAGCGGCTTGAGGGGCCGGATCCTGGCCGTGTTCATGGTGTCGCCGGCGCGCCTCTCCACGTTGCGGTAGCGCACGGCCGGGTTTCCGGCCGCGGTGACCGCGGTGGCATCCACCATCTCCGCCGCAGGACCCATCAGTCCGGAGGCGTGGCACACGGCGCAGGAGAGCACCTGCATGTGCCTCTCCCGGTAAGGAAGGAAGGCGTGGGCCTTCATGGGATCGTGGCAGGCCCGGCAGTCCTGCTCGGCGAGCCGATGGTCCGGTCGCACCAGGAACTCGGCCTGGGTCTGCCGGCGCGGGTCGGCGGTGAGGTAGCGCAGCGCGCCCTTCTTCCCGTCGGTCCGGGCGGGGCTGTTGGCCGCGTAGTGGCAGGCGATGCAGTCCACCAGCTTGGCCGCGTGGACGTCCCACGGCGCAGCCAGCGACTCCTTGCCCTCCAGGTCCAGGAAGGAATCGGACATCCGCTGCGGCGCGACGATCGCGCCCTCACCCTGGGTGAGGGACCAGGTGTGGCCGGGCGCCGGCGAGCCCTCGAAGGTGGGGGGCAACGAGACGTGACGACTTCCCGTCGGAAACGAGCCCGTGGCACACGCCGCAGTTGGCCGCCCGGGGCGTCCCGATGCGGATCGAGTCCCGGCGCAGCTTGCCCTCGGCGTCGAGCCGCTCCGGCCGGATGTCCAGCTTGCCGCCGTCCACGTGGCACTGGACGCAGGTGGCGGCCGACTTCGGCGGCCGGTGATCGGTATGGGCTGCGATGTAGACGGCGTCGTGGCAGGCCCCGCAGGTCTTGTCCGGGTTCATCTCCTCGGCGGTGCGCACCTTCTTTCCAGCGGCATCGAGGGGCGCGAAGAACGGGTGGATCGGGTTCACGGGCTGCTGCGACGAGGCAGGCCCGGCGGCCGCGAGTGCGAGCAGGACGAGGAGCGCGGCGGCAAGGCGGGTCACGGGCGGCCTCCGGTCTTGATGGGGTCGGCGGCGTACCCGAGGGCCTTCCAGTCCATGCGCGATTTCTCGCCGTGGCAGTCGGTGCAGGCGAGGGCCTTCTCCTTCGTCGAGACCATGTGCGAGAGCGGCCAGTACATCTCGGTGGGCGCGAAGCCGTACTTGCCGCTGTAGGGGATCTTCGAGGCCTCGGATCCCAGCCGGAAGGCGCTGTCCCAGTCGAAGGTGGTCCAGTACCCGTCCTTGCCGCCGGTGACGGGCGGGAAGAGGTAGTTGAACCCAGCGTCATAGGGCTGCTTGCCGCGGTGGATCTTGAAGGGCCAGATCTTCGCCTTCGGATCGTCGATGCCGCCCAGTGGAGGGTTCAGCACGGTGACCTTGTTCGGGTCGATCTTGTCACCCAATAGATATCGCCCGACGGTGCCGTTGAACCAGCGGTACTCGGGCACGGCGTCCTGCTGGTAGGTGAACTCGCCCTTGATCTTGAGGTAGCCGTGCGGGTCTTCCTTCCGGGCCGCATCTCCGGCCTTGCTCCAGTCCCACCAGGCCTTGGTGGGGAGCTGCCCGGCGAACTCGGGGATGTGGCAGGTCTGGCAGGCAACCGACTTCACGTGGGTGTCGACGCGGGCGTCGGTGTGCTTGTGTCCGTCGTGGCAGTCGGTGCAGGCGACGCCGTTCGAGTCCTCGACGCCCACCGAGAAGGCACGCCCCTTGATCTGGTGATCGGGCGCCTTGTGGCAGTCCACGCAGAGGAAGCCGTGACGGCCCATGTGGACGTCCTCCTCGTCGAAGGGATGCGCGAGCGACGAGTCGATGTCCCCGTGCTTCACGCCCTGACCGCCTCCGCCGAAGGCGTGGCAACCGAGGCAGTTCTCCCGCTGCGGCGTGCCGACGGACTTCGCCGCCGCGACCAGGTCCGACTCCTTCGTGGGAATGCCGTACATCCCCTTCACGTAGGTCCCGGTCTTCTCGTGGCAGACCAGGCAGTCGACGTTCTCGGGGTTCTTGAAGTCGAACGAGTCGTCGGCCCAGCCGTAGCCGATGTGGCACTTCGTGCAGGTCTTCTCGTTTCCCCGGTTCACCAGGCAGAAGTTGTTGAGCAGGTTCTTCTTGCCGATGCGGGTCTTGCCCTCGTGGCCCGGGACGACGACCTCCTCGCCCAGCCACTGCCAGTGCGAGGTCTTCATCACGTGCGCGGCGTCCGGGTGGCATCCCAGGCAGGATCGGGTCACGGCCTGGGGGCCGTCGAACTTCGCGGGGGTCACGGGCGCGTGGTCGAAATGGGGCCGGGCACGCTTCGAGAAACCGGGCGCAGCCTGGGGAGGGTCGGCGGGGTCTGAAGGGCAACGGCGACGCCCACCACGGCAGCGATGGCGGCAATGAAGGTCGTTCCGATCAGCAGGTACTTTTTCGTCACGGGGGGTCCAGTCGAAGGCAGAGGACGGCGCGATGCTCGCAAGAGGACCTTTGCGTCCAACGTGCCTGAACCGAGAACACGTGAATTCATGTACTTATGAGATATGGCGTGAAACATTGGAGACGTTATGTTTCACTCGAACGAAACATTTCGTCGCACACGGGAGTGACACATGACGTCGCTCGGATCTTCTGAGGAGTCTACCGCCTGCTCTCCCGGGTCGGCCGACCAGGAGCGCGCGTTCTCGGCAGTGAATGCCGCGTTTGGCTCCCTCGGGCGCGTCTGCATGGCTCTCGACGCAGACTTTCGCATCCGTTACGCGTCGGAGTTGCTCGCTTCGCTCCTCGGCGTCGAGGCGACCGTCCAGGTGAGAGGGACCTCGATCGAGTCCCTGCTCGGCGCTGAACTCTTCGGGCCCGACGGGCCGCTCCGCAAGGCCTTGCAATCTGGCGAGAAGCGGGAGGGATGGCGCGCCATGCTCCAGGTCGCGAACGGCCCGGCGCGTCTCATGTCGGTCTCCGCGGCGCCGTTGCTACACGACCGGCTCGGGGTCTGCGACCCGGCTGCCCGCTACCTCGTCGTCCTGCGCCCGGAGGACGAATCGGCCATCGAGGCCCGCGGGCCCATCGCTGGCTTCGGCCTCATTGCGCGATCCCCCGCCATGACCCGGGTCTTCCGGATGATCGACGTGCTCCAGCACAGCGAGTCCACCGTCCTCGTCACCGGCGAGAGCGGCACCGGCAAGGAGGTCATCTCCCGGATCATCCACGCCCACTCCCCACGCAGGTCCGGGCCGTTCCTGGCCGTCAATGCCGCCGCGCTTCCAGGCGAGCTGCTTGAAAGCGAGCTGTTCGGCCACGTTCGCGGTGCATTCACGGGTGCGGTCCGCGATCGGGCCGGGCGCTTCGACGCGGCCGAGGACGGAACCCTCTTCCTCGACGAGGTGGGGGACGTACCGCTGCATCTTCAAGTCAAGCTGCTCCGCGTCCTTCAGGAACGCACGTACGAGCGAGTCGGCGACAGCCAGACGCGGCGAACCAACGCCCGCATCATCGCGGCGACGAACCGCGATCTTCGCCGCCTGGTGGCCGACGGGCGCTTCCGCGAGGACCTCTACTACCGGCTCCGCGTCTTCCCCATCGAGCTTCCCCCGCTGCGCAGCCGCCGCGAGGACATCGAGCCGATGGCCCAGTTGCTCCTCTCGCGGGTGGGCTCCCGCACGGGGAGAGCGCTCCGTCTGTCGCCCGAGGCGGTACGGGTTCTGCTTTCCTATGAATGGCCAGGCAACGTGCGCGAGCTGGAGAACGCGCTCGAGTTCGCCGCCACGGTGTGCCAGGGGCAAACCCTCCAGCCCGAGGACCTGCCTCCGGAGATCTCCCCGCCGGGGCGCTCCCCCCCGAGGAGTCGGTGCCTCCATCGCGGCCGCGCGCCGTCGCAGCGCCCCACCCTGAAGCCGAACGGGAGCTGCGGGTGGCGCTCGAGCAGAACCGGTGGAACCGGGTGGCCACCGCCCGCGCCCTCGGCGTGAGCCGGAGCACGCTCTGGAGGCGGATGCGCACGGCGAGCCTCGCCTGAGGTCGCGGCTCAGGGAACGAATC
>CAVOWI010000005.1:0-14904 GCA_963700085.1 uncultured delta proteobacterium | reverse complement strand
CCAGCGTCACCGGGAACGTCACCTGGGTGGTCGTGCTGGTCCGGGTCACGTTCGAGCGCCCGAGCTGATCGTATCCGAGGTCGATGCGCGTCCCCCCGGCGGTATCCAGGTAGGTGCGGGCCGGGGTGCTCGGCCCGGAGCCTCCTGGAACTCGAGCCAGAAGGTGCCGGTGGGGACGTTGGGGATGGGACAGGTCCCGGACGCCGCCACGCTTCCGGAGAAAGTGGCCCAGGCCCCGGCCGCGTCCGGACCAGCGCCGCCACCGGCTTCCGTCGACGCCCGCGGGCGCGGCTCGCGGGCCGCGCGCCGGCGTCGGGCCAGTAGGTCACGGTGCGCGTCGCGGAGACCGTCCGGGCGGGCACGCACGCCCCGGCGGTGCAGGCCAGGTTGGTGCCGCAGGTGGTGCCGTCGGCGACGAAGGTGCGATCGGTGCAGACCGGACCGCTCGTGCACTCCATCGTGGCGGTGGCCGCGCAGGGATTGGACGACGTGCAGGCGGCGAGGGGCGTGCAGGACGCGCAGGCGCCGCTGCGTCGCAGACGGCGTTCGTGCCGCAGGTGGAGCCGGCGGGCTGGACGTCTGGTCGGTGCAGACCGGCTCACCGGTGGCGCACTGGATGGCGGCCGTGGCCGCGCACGGGCCGACGGGGGGGCAGGCCAGGCCCGGCGTGCAGGAGTTGCAGACGTGAGCGGCCGTGCAATAGAGGTCTGCCGGCGGGCCCGCAGTACGCTCCCGTCGGGAGCCAGTTCTGGTCGGTGCAGACCGGCGTGCCGGTCCCGCAGGCGATGGTGGCCACCGAGGCGCAGAGGTTCGCGGAGGTGCAGAGCGCGCCCTGGCTGCACGCCGTGCAGATGCCGGCGTTGCACACCTGGTTCGGGCCGCAATCCGTCCCGTTCGCGACCGGCGTGGTCGTCTCGACGCAGACCGGCGGCGCCAGGGCGGAGGGACAGGTGGTCAGGCCGTTCATGCAGGGATTCAGGGGCGTGCAGGCGAGCCCCGCCGCGCAGGTGCTCGGGACGCACTGGTGGGCGGCGTTGCAGACCAGGCCGGTGCCGCAGGGGCCTCGCGGGCAGGAAGGCCGCGTCCACGCACACCGGCGTGCCCGAGGCGCAGGAGGTCGTCCCCGCCGTCGCGCACGGGTTGGCCGCGTGCAGGGCGCGCCCTCCGGCAGGCGTCGCAGGCGCCCGCGGCGGAGCAGACCAGCCCCGCGCCGCAGGCGGTCCCGGGGGGCTGGGTCACCCGGTCGGTGCAGACCGCGGCGCCGCTCGAGCACTCGTAGGTGGCGGTGGCCGTGCAGGCGTTCGCCGAGGTGCACGGCGCGTCCTGGGTGCAGGAGATGCACGCTCCGGCGAAGCAGACGAGGTCGGTGCCGCAGGTGGAGCCGTCGGCGAGGGCGAAGCCGGTGTCCTCGCAGACGGAGGTGCCGGTGGCGCAGCTCGAAAGCCCCTGGTGGCAGGGGTTCGCCGGAGTGCAGGCGACGCCCGCGGTGCAAGCGGCGCAGGCGCCCGCGCTGCAGACCTGGTCGGTCCCGCAGGTCGCTCCATCGGCGAGCGGCGTGGCCGGGGTGGTGCTCTCCACGCAGGTGGACGTGCCCGTGGCGCAGCTCGTCGTCCCCTCGACGCAGGGGTTCGCCGGCGTGCAGGTGGCGCCCGCGGTGCAGGAGACGCAGGCGCCCGCGCTGCACACCTGGTCGGTGCCGCAGGTGGCGCCGTCGAGGACGTTTCCACTCTCGGTACAGACGGCGGCGCCGGTGCCGCAGGTCACCGTCCCGGTCCTGCAGGGATTCACCGGGACGCAGGCCGTTCCGCAGACCGCCGACACGTAGTCCCAGGAGCCGGAGGTCTGGCCCAGGCCCCGCGCCGTGCAGTCCCACGACACGCCGCCGAGCGCCGCGTCGAGACCGGCCACCTCGCCGCGGGTCACCACGCGGGTGCAGCCCGTGAACCCGATGCCCACGGTGTCGAAGGCGACGGTGACGAGACGGGTCGTGCCGTCGAGACAGGAGACGTGCCAGGCGCCGCTCGCGCCCCAGTCGAACCGGGCGGGGACGGTCTTCGAGAGCTCGGCCACGTTGGTGCGGAGCGGGAAGGTCTCGGTGTCCGGCGCGATGGGCGTGCAGGTCGTGGTTCCGAGCGTGGAGGGGAGCACCAGCGTTCCGGAGAGGAGGAAGTAGGTGGCGTCGGCGTCCTCGCCGGCGAAGGTGAAGGTGGCGTCGCCCTGGGCGACGAAGGGGCCGTTCACGCTCGAGCCGATGGACAAGGCGCCCTTGAAGTCCCTGGCGGTGGGCGTGGTGGTGAGGGTCCAGGAGGAGAGGTGGTTGGTCTGGACGGTGAGGGTGTTCGCGATTGGGTCGCGCCCCACCGCCTGGGAGACGACGCGATGCCAGTAGCCCTGGTCGTCCTGCCAGGCCACCGTGAGCTCGTCGACGGGGCGGCCGGTGGCCCCCGAGAAGAAGGTGAGGGTGACGGGCTTCGCGAAGGTGGTTGCCTCGGGGCCGAGCTTCCAGGCCGGCCCGATGCCGCCCGGCGCGAGGTTCGTCACCTCCTGCACCGTGAACTGGGCGCCCGCCGGCACCGCGCCGGGAGGAACCTCGACGAAGAGGAAGCCATCGGGGGAGGCGAGCACGCCGCCCGTGGGAGCCACCGGCTCGACGGTGGGGTCGCCGATTGGCGTCCCGGGAAAACCAGGCTGCGGGAATCCCGACCCGCCGCCGCCTCCTCCTCCGCCGTCCGACTTCGAGGGGCCGCATCCGGCCAGCGATGCGGCGGCCAGGAAGGCGCCGAGGAGAGGATGGAAGAGGCGCGCCCGCATCACTTGCTCTCGCGGATGACGGCGCAGACCTTGATGGGCCGGATGCCGTCGGGCTTGCACTCCTGGATCGCGGTGCAGACCGCCTTGCAGTCGAAGTCCTTCACGGTGCAGTTGCGCCGGTTGCCCTGGAGCGCGCAGCTGGCGTAGCACCCGGGCGTCTCGGCGATGATCCGGTCACCCGCCTCGAGCGTGAAGCTCTCGTACGGGCGGGCCCGGGCGATGCTCGCCCCGACGAAGAGCGCGACTGCCAGCACGGCGAGAACGGGGACGATGTGACGTCGCACGGGGACCTCCTCGGATGTCGCTAGTCCTTCACGTGGCACTTGTTGCAGAGCGTGGCCTGGAAGGGCGCGAAGGTGCTGGCGTTGCGGCCATAGTACGCCTGCTGGGTCTCGGCGGCGGTACGGCCCTGGGACTCGGCGGGTGACGAGTAGGGATCGGGCCAGCTTGCGCCCCCCGTGCCGTTGCCCACGGTGATGAAGGCGTTTCCCACCCGGAACCGGGTGCCGGCGTCGAACCCGGACGCATGTGCACGGTGGCAGGTGATGCAACTCACGTTGGACTGGGAATCGGGCCCGTTCAGGAACGAATCGTCGCTGCGGGCGTGCATCTTCATCGTGGTGTAGCTCCCGGTGCCCTCCTCGAACGGCACCAGGGACAGGTAGGCGCGCGCGGAATCGGTGTTCCCGATGCTCCCCGTATTCACGTAGGCGACGTAGTTGGTCTGGAACGAGCCGGGCAGCTTGGCGTCGTTCCCGGCCGGGTGGCGGAGGCCGTTCATGTTCGCGGTGACGCCAGCCTGGAGCATCCCCGGATGGCAGTTGGCGCACCACTCGGACATCCCGCGGCCGTAGGCCACGCGGGTCTGCGTCACCGCCTCGGCCCGGTTGTACACGTCGGGTGAAACGGCGTCGGGCGGGCCGAACGGAAACGAGAACCCCGTCGACAGGGATCTGGGCTGGTATCCCACCCCGCCGAGGAGGCGATAGGCTCCGACGGCCCAGACGCCGGGAACCGGGTCGGGGCTCGACGCATAGGAACCGCTCCCCACCGTGGGGAGGCCGCTCGTCGCGATCGCACCGCCGGGCAGGCGACGGAACTTCCCGTGAGGATCGTGGCAACTCGTGCAGGACAGGCTGCCGCTCGGGTAGGTCCCACCCGGGCCGACGTCGTGGGTGGAGTCGGCCGTGTACCCGTATTCCGCGGCGACGATGTTGTGCCCGTGACGCTCCCCGGGGCTCGTGACGGCAGCCGCGCCTGGCGAAGGAATCCAGGAATAGGTCTTCTGGAGCCACCCGAAGTCGCCCCCCGGGGAGAGTTGCTGGGGCGCCGTCCCCGGGCCGAGATTCGCCGCCGACGTCGAGACGAAGTGGACGCGGGGGACGAGCGTTCCGGCGGCCTCATGGCAGTGGAGGCAGAGCGAGCTCGGGTCCGTTCCCTGGAGCAGGTAGGCGTTGGAGGAAAACTGGGGCTGGCTCGTGGTGACGGCAACCCCGCCGGACGAATTGTGCATGGAGTGGCAGCCCTCGCACGGACCCGCGCCCCCTGAGTGGAAGGCGAGCACAGGCTGAGCCACTGCTACCAGCATCACTGGCAAGAGAAGCCGGAGCGTGGTCATGATGGATTTCGTGGGGCCCCTCGCGGGTCTCCCCGCTGCAACCCTCGTGCCCGCCCATAATGGGTCATCCGCTCGATGGCTCAGTGAATTCAAGGCACTTTCGCCGACCCAGCGGGACGGCCATGCAAGCCTTGCGCAGAAGGGCCGAAAGGGAGGATGTAGGCGCAAGTCCTCCGCGGGATGCCCAGAAGGTAGGAGGCCACGAGGAGCGATACGTTTCCGACCGCGCCGGGAATGCACGGACTTCCCCGCCTGGTTCGGTTAGGCATCGAGATTGCTAGCTGAAAGGGACATCCTGATCCGCAGGCTCGCCATCACCGCCGTTTTCGCCGCGCTTGCGTCGCCGGCAGCGGTGCGCGCGCAGCTCGTCGAGACGAGCTTCCTGTACAAGCTCTCGAGCACCACGGGCGTGATTCCGACGACCGGGCTCAAGGTCGACGTCGACCCCGTCACGAAGGAGACCATCGTCGTCGGGGAGGGGCGAATCCGGATCTTCAACCGATCCGGGATGGAGACCTACTCCTTCGGCGATGACCCGGAGCTGGGAGGGGATCATGGCGGCGGCAGTCACCGCCGACGGGGATTTCCTGCTCCTCTCCGTGTGGCAGGATGAGGCCTCCGTCGTCAGGGCCAACTTCCGGGGGGAGTTCAAGGAGCGCATCCTCCCGACGGGGCTTCCTTCCTCCATTCCGCGCCCGTTCGTGGCGAGCGCGATCGGCTGGGCGAGGGAGCGCATCTACCTGGCCGACCTGTCGGGAATGCGCGTCGTGGTCCTGGGGATGGACGGGGCCTTTCAGGCCTTCCACGACCTGGCGAAGCTCTGCGACGTGGCGGACAAGCGGGCCGACCACGGCGTGAAGGGATTTCGCGTGGCGCCGAACGGCGACATCCTCTTCACGGTCCAGCCGCTGTTCAAGGCCTACGTCCTGTCGGTCGACGGTGCCTTCCGTCCGTTCGGCGTGCGCGGAAGCGCGCCCGGGAAGTTCAATGTGATCACGGGGATCGCGGTCGACGAGAAGGGCTTCTACTACGTCGCCGACATCCTCAAGTCCGCGGTCCTGGTCTTCGACAAGAACTTCCGGTGGGTGAAGGAGTTCGGGTATCGGGGCAACAAGCCCGGGAGCCTGTTCGCCCCGATCGACGTCGCCGCGGGCGACGGGAAGGTCTTCGTCTCCCAGTTCGCGCGCAAGGGCGTGAGCGTCTTCGAGGTGAAGGTCCCCGAAGCGCCCTGATCGCCGTTCCTCGGCGGTTGACCACCCACATCCGCTTACATCGCCCTACCATTTCGGGGGAACCCGGACATGGGTGTGGATGTGCACGCACATCGGGGGATTTCACCCAGTGGGTGGGGGACCTGCACCATGCCCCCGTGACCCGTCCAGGAACCCATGGGTTGAAGATCCAGGGGGTTGGAGGAAGGCGGATGTGGGCGCGGAGTGGCACAGCGACTGCACAAGGCCTCCGCACGGGAGTGATGCTCCCGGGGATCTTGGAAGCCTGACGCAACACCGCAGTTCAACCTGAGAGGGGATAACAGATGAAGTTCCTCAAGTTCGCAGTCGCGGCCGTCTTCGCGCTGACGTTCAGCAATGCCTACGCGTTCCACTCCGGCGGCGTCGCCGAGTGCGAGGGCTGCCACTCGATGCACAACTCCTTCGAGGGCGCCCCCAATGTCACCGGCCGCACCTTCGCCGCTGGCACGGGCATCTACCTCCTGAAGGCCAACGACCAGTCGGGCTCGTGCCTCAACTGCCACGGCGCCGGCACCACCCTGAGCGGCTACCACGTCTCCACCGAGGGCATCAACCCCTACGACAGCACCAACCCGGCGCAGATGACCCCGGGCGGCGACTTCTCCTGGCTCAAGAAGACGATGAACACGACCATCCGCAAGACAGTCGTCCCCAACGGCAACGAGGGCGATCGGCACGGCCACAACATCATCGCCGGCGACTTCGGCTACACCGCCGACAAGGTCATCACCGTCGCCCCGGGCGGAACCTACCCGGCCGCCAACCTCGCCTGCAGCTCCTGCCATGACCCGCACGGCCGTTACCGCCGGTTCGCCGATGGCTCGCAGGCCGTCACGGGCCTCCCCATCTTCGGCTCGGGCTCCTACCCCTCCAACGTCGCAACCCAGGGCGGCCCTACCTACCCGACTGCTGGCCTGTCGGCTGCTGGCGTGTACCGCATCCTCGCTGGCGTGGGCTACCAGCCCAAGTCGGTGACCGGTAGCTTTGCCTTCCCCGCCGCGGCTCCCGACGCGGTCGTCGCCTCGACCTACAACCGCAGCGAGGGCCTCACCCAGACCCCGATCGCCTATGGCTACAACATGTCCGAGTGGTGCGCCAACTGCCACTCCGGCATGCTCCAGAACAGCTACACCTCCGGCATGGCTGGCCTCCGCCACCCGACTGGCAACAACGCGAAGCTCACCGCCGACGTCGCGGCCAACTACAACGCCTACGTCTCGTCCGGCATCATGACCAACGTCACGGCGTCCGCGGCCTTCAGCACGCTGGCTCCCTTCGAGCTCGGCACCAACAACTACGCCGACCTCCGGACCGCCGCCACCAGCGCGACCTCGATGCCCGCCGCCGCAACCACCAACAACGTGATGTGCCTCTCCTGCCACCGCGCCCACGCCGGAGGTTTCGACTCGGCTCTCCGCTTCTTCTACCTGAACGAGTTCATGACGGTCTCCGACGCCGCCAGCGTTGCGCTGTACGACTCGTCGACGACGGAGAACAAGATCAACTTCGGCTACAACGTTGCGCAGCAGGCGCGCGCCTACAACGACCGTCCGGCCACCAAGTTCGGCCCGTACGCCCGCAGCTACTGCAACAAGTGCCACGCCAAGGACTAGGCAAGCAGGCCATCTAGCCGGCTGATGAACCGAGGGGGGGTCGCGCGAGCGGCCCCCCTTCTCCTTTTCGCCCCCCCCCTCGCAAGGCTTGCGTCGCGGCCGAAGTGGGGTCACGTTCCAGGCCGTGTGATCTCAGGGACTTGGCCAAGACCCATCGCCCAAGGGGAGGGGGCACATCGGTTGCACAGCCCGTCGCCATGAGGACCAGCACCATCGCCTGCCTGGCCGCCGCAGCCCTCCTCACGGGCTGCCAGATGGCGACGCGTAACCTGAAGCCGCCCCCGCTGGACTCCGAGGCGGAGGCCTGGGTCTACCTGGAATCGCTGCCGTTCCAGGCGTCCCGCCTCCGCTTCACCATCGAGTCGGTCGCAGCCACGCACGCCGACGGTTCGGAGATCCCGCTCGCTCTCGAGGTGTCCGAGGTCTCCGGCGCGGACGGTGCGCGCCAGAGGCGGATCGCCTGGGGGCGCATCGCACCGGGGGAATACGTGGGGCTCTCGCTCCGGGTGAAGAACGCCACGCTCGCCGGCGACGAGGGGGCGCCGGCGAACCTGCTCGTCCCCGCCCAGGCGGTCAGGATCGCAGTTCCCTTCGCGGTGTCCAGGGCACGGGCGAAGGTGGTGTCGCTCAAGCTCCAGTACGAGCGCTCCCTCGACAAGGGGTTCGGATTCACGCCGTCGTTCCTCGCAACGGTGCCGGCCATGCCCCTTCCCCAGCTGCTCGGCTTCGCCACCGACACCGGGTCGGACTCCATCGTGGTCTTCGACAAGAGCACGATGCAGGTGGTCGCGGCGCTGCCCACGGGCAGGGATCCGCTCGGCATCGCGGTCGACCAGCTCCGCGGGCGGGTCTTCGTGGCGCTTTCCGGAGCCGACGAGGTGGGTTGCCACGACCTGCTCACCGGGGAGGACCTGGGGCGGGCGCGGCTGCAGCCGGGCGACCGGCCGCAGGAGGTTGCCCTCAGCGGCGACGGAAGGCTCCTCGTCACCACCAATGCGGGGAGCAACTCGGTGAGCTTCGTCGACCCCTCCTCGCTCGTGGAGGTCGAGCGGGCCCGCACCGGAATCCAGCCCACCGCTCTGCTGGTCGATCGGTCCGGCAAGCGGGCCTACGCGTTCAACCAGGGGTCGAACAACCTCACGGTGGTCGATCTGGCTGCCCGGGCCGCGGCGGGGACCATTCCCACCGAGGGTACGCCGGCGCGGGGCGCCTTCAACCGGGCAGGCGATCGGATGTACGTGGTGTCGCCCTCTTCCGCCTACATGACCGTGCTCTCGCTGCCCACCCACGCCACGCAGAGCCGGGTCTACGTCGGGTTCGGCGCCTCGTCGGTCCACGTCGACCCGCGGACGGAGTTTGCCTACGTGTCGATGGGAGACACGGGCGAACTGCAGCTCTTCGCCCCGCTCACGCCCCTCCCCGTCGGACGCGTCGCCCTGCCCGGACCGGCCACCTGGCTCGCCATCGACGACACGTTCAACCGGCTCCTGCTCGTGATCCCGTCGAAGGGAGGGGTCGCCTCCATGGAGATCACGAGCCGCAAGGTGCTGCCCATGCTCGAGGCGGGGCGTTCACCCTACGCGGCGGTGGTCGCAGGGGACCGGCGCTGAGACGCTTGATGCCAGGGGCTCGTTTGCCATGGCCCGCCCGGCGGGTACTCGCGGCGACGGCGCTGGTCGCCGCCGCCGCGGGCGCGCACGCCGATGGGCTCTCGGCCACCGCCGAGATCACCTACTCCAGGAGCACGCTCACCCTCACCGACGCGACGGGCCGGATGATCGACACCCTCGCGAGCAGTGTGCCACAGCGGTACCGGCTCACGCTGGACAAGCAGCTCTTCCCGCTCGTCACGGTGACTGCCTCGGGAGGCTTCGAGTGGACGCCGGGCTGGGGGAACGTCAACGGGGTGGACACCCAGCAGGACAGTCGGCGCTGGAACGTCTATGCCGCCGTGATCGTGGGACCGCCGATCCTCAACTTCACCCCCTACTACAGCCGGCGCCAGGAGTTCGCGACCCAGACGACCGGGTCCGTGGCCAGCACTTCTCCCGTGGCGGTGAGCCAGTCCTTCGGCCTCTTCTCCGGCTGGAATCCAGCAGGGTTGCCCGCGCTCTCGCTGCGCCTGGGGCGAACCGAGAACTTCGACCTGGGGCGCTCGATCTTCAACACGCGCAGCGACGAGCTGCAGTTCGCCGCCAGCTACCTGGAGGTTCAGAACCTCTCGCTCCGATACGCCCTGCGCTGGAGCAAGGCAACGGATCTCCTCACCGACGTGCGCGCGAACGACCTCGTCCAGGGGGCGCAGGTGATCTGGTCCGGGGCCTTCTGGGACCGGGTCCTCACCACGTCGATCAACTACAACGTGGGAGTCCGGATCTCGGAGGTCGTGGCGCCCGGCGGCGGGACCGTGACCCTCCAGCAGTTCCCCATCGGGGGGCTGTCGCTCGTGGAGACCTTCCCCTCCACGCCCTCCCAGGGCACCCTGCTGCCGAACCCCGCGCTCATCGACGGCGACACGGCGGCCAGCGCGGGCATCGACATCGGCTTCGCCCCCTCGCTGGCCGGCGACCAGAACTTCCGGGACATGGGCGTCCTCTTCGGGAACACCACCACTCCCGTCACCGTGCTCCGGCTCTGGGTGGACCGGCAGCTGCCCCCCGAGGTCTGGGCCGCATACACCTTCACCGCATGGCAATCGGACGACAACGTGACCTGGGCCCCGGTGCCGGTGGCTGGCCCCGTCCTCTTCGGCGTCTTCGACAACCGCTTCGAGATCCCCATCGCGCGGACGCAGGCCCGATACGTGAAGGTGGTCACCAAGCCGCTGCCCCCCTCGGTCACGGTGGACCCGCGATACGCCGACATCCTCGTGACCGAGCTGCAGGCCTTCCTGGTGGCGCCTGCCGGGGAGGTCCCACGGCGGACCACCCAGACGGGTGGCAATTTCAACGGGTCGGCCCGTGTCCTGATGTGGCGCCCGTGGAACCTGACGTACACGCTGGCGCTCAATACCTCCCACGACGACGACTTCGTTCCGGGCGACTGGAGCGTCCTGAACGCCATCTCGGCCGCCAAGCCCATCGGTCGTACCCTGGCGTTCTCGGCGCGGGTCGACCGCACCGACTCCGGCTCTCCCGGGCGGCCCCACGAGTCGCAGAACCGCTGGAGCGCCCAGCTCGCCTGGGACCCGCTGCCGACGCTGGGGCTCTCCGTCACCTACACCGGGATCCAGACCCAGCTCGCCATGGGCACGACGCTCAGCAACGGATTCAGCCTCACGGGCCGGGTCGACCTCTACACCGGGGTGAGCCTGACGGCGGTCGGCGGCTACACCTGGGCGCTCGACGTGCTGGGGCGCCAGCAGAACGGCGTGAACGCGTCCTTCGGCGCCACGGTCGTTCCGTTCCCGGCCCTCACGCTCTCCGGCTCGTGGAACGTCGGCAACTCCTTCGTCCTGGGCTCTCTCGCCGCCACTCCCAGCCAGCAGACCTCGCTCCTCCAGGGAAACGCCACCTTCACGCCGGTCCCCGCCCTCTTCTTCTCCGCGGGAATCAGCCGGTCCACCGGAACCAACCAGGGATCCCAGACGCTCACCAACTTCGGCGCTGGATTCTCCCCCTTCGCCGGGGGGCAACTCCTGCTCCGGTTCAGTTACAACGAGAACCTCGATTCGTCCTCGCAGTTGCGCAACCGGGTCTTCGGGCCGGGGCTGCGGTGGAACATCCGAACCGGCACCTACCTCGACGTGTCCTACACCTGGAACGACAGCATCCAGCCCGCCCTCCTGACCCAGGCCCGGACGCTGCTCGCAAGCCTGTTCGTCAACCTGAACTGATCGAAGGCATACCTCATCCGGAGAACGAGACCATGAGCGAGAGGACCCCGAGAATCGCCGTCGCCGCCTTCCTGATCGCGTCGATGGCGGCATGCGCGTCGTCCGGCCAGCGGTACCAGGACAGGACCATGGACTTCGGTTCGCTCCGGACCGTGGCCGTCCTGCCCTTCCAGAACCTGTCGCGCGACAACCTGGCGGCCGACCGGGTTCGCGACGTCTTCCAGAATGCGCTCCTGGCTTCCGAGGCCGTCTACGTGGTTCCCAACGGGGAGGTGGCGCGGGCCATCGGGAGGGCCAACGTTCCCAACCCCACCGCGCCCAGCACGGAGGAGATCCTGAAGCTCGGGCAGTTGCTCAAGGCCGAGGGGCTCATCACCGGAACGGTGAAGGAGTACGGGGAGGTCCGCTCCGGGACCGCCGCGGCCAACGTCATCAGCCTCAGCGTGCAGATGCACGAGACGGCCACGGGGAAGGTGATCTGGACCGGGACGACCACCAAGGGCGGCGTTGGCTTCTCCGACCGGCTCTTCGGCGGTGGCGGACAGCCCGTGAACCACCTCACGGAAGCGGCGGTCGATGACCTGCTCAACAAGCTCTTCAAGTAGGATCGCCGCGGTCGCGCTGGCGACATGGGTCGCCGGTTGCGCGGGATCCCGCCCCCCGCCGGTCCTCGCCGAGGACGCTGGCCGGCCGCGCCTCACGGTGCTCGTCCTGCCGCCCGAGAACCTGAACGGGGGACCTCTCCCGATCCGGGAATGGACCGGCCGGATCGAACGCCTCGTGGCCATGGCGGGCGCGGACGTGGTGGGAGGGGAGCGGCTCGACGACTACCTGGCCAGGTACCGCATCCGGTACACGGGTGGAGTGGACGCCGACGCCGTCCGGGCCGCCCGGGAGGACCTGAGCGCCGACGTCGTCCTCGTCACCTCGGTCGAGCTCGCAGGGGAGGCCCCGCCGCGCGTGGCCCTCACCATGCGGCTCGTGGGCACCAGCCCCGACACGCCGGTGCTCTGGATGGACGGCTTCTCCCGCGCCGGCGACGAGAATCCCGGCCTGCTCGGACTGGGGCTCAGGTTCGACTATCCGGCCTTCCT
This sequence comes from uncultured delta proteobacterium, assembly GCA_963700085.1. Lineage (GTDB taxonomy): Bacteria > Myxococcota > Myxococcia > Myxococcales > Anaeromyxobacteraceae > CAIOAK01. The sequence continues at coordinate 2,680 of CAVOWI010000005.1, read as the reverse complement.
CTCCGAGGCACTCGGTGAGATGCAGGCGTCCCTCGAGGGATACCTCTCGGGCCGGATCGCCCGCGCCGCTCCCTGCTCGCCGGGAGGCTGGTTCCGGCCGCGGGTCGCGTACCGGGCCCGTCCCGATGAACGCCCCGTGAGCACCGTCGCCGTCCTGCCCTTCGTGAACCAGACCCGCAGGCGCGGCGCCGGGGAGATCGCGGCGCTGGGGTTCGCACGCCGAATCGCGGTCACCGAGGGCTTCCGCCTGCTCGAGCCCGGGACGGTGCGCGACGAGCTCCTCCGGCGGCGCATCGTGATGGAGGACGGGGTTTCGCTCGACCAGGCGAGGATGATATCGGCGACCATGGAGGCGGATCTGGTCATGGCCGGCTACGTCTTCGACTACGAGGACGCCGCGGGCCCGCCCTTCGTCAACTTCACGGTGCTCGTCATCGACCGCAAGACCGGCCGGATCGTCTGGGAATCCACCTCCTACAACCGGGGCACGGACTCCGAGAGCCTGTTCGGCCTCAACACCGTGGGCACCGCGCCGATGCTGACGTGCCGCATGGCCAGGGAGGCCATCGACGGTATGCGGGGGGCGAGGGCCCTCGCCGGTCCCAGGTGAAGCGCAAAAGGACCGCCGCCCCAGACGGGGTGCGCAATCAGTGCGCACCCGCATGGAGCACACGGCCGAAACTCGACCGAACTTCGGGCGATTGAATCGAAGTCGCCCCGGTTGGTGGAGGCACGCGGGTTGCAGTCGTGGCGGGGCAACGACGAGCATTCGAGCCGGGAATCGGTCCGGCCCATCCTGGAGGAGTACTTGGCCAAGCGTCTGATCCTGGTAGCGTTGAGCGCGGTGGTCCCATGGCTGCCGGTCCTCGCGGCCGACCCCGGTGCGGCGCCGCAGCAGCCGGATGCGGGTGACACCTGGGCGTTCCTGAAGGGATCGCTCCCCGGCGCCCCGTCGTCCTGCCCCGGCGCCCAGCCGGCCGGCAGCGGCCAGGTCAAGGTCGGGCTCTTCAATCCCCGCTCGGGGACCTGCCCGGTGGCCTCGGTGGGCGGGGACGTCCTCACGATCGACAATCTCAACTTCGCGCTGGCCGGTTCGCACGGGGCGCAGGGCGGGGCCACCAAGGCCGGGAAGCAGGACCCCACCGCCATCCTCCGGCGGCTCGTCGACGCCCGTCTGATCGTCCTCGAGGGGCGCGCCATGGGGCTCGAGGAGCTCCCCGACGTCGCCTCGGGGATCAAGGCCATCGAGGAGCGTGCCGGCCGCGAGATGCTCAAGGAGCGCGTGCTGCGCGAGGTGAGGCCCGACCCCGCCGAGGTGACCCGTCTCTTCCAGGACGCCGTCCGCGAGTGGCAACTGCAGTCGGTGCTCTTCCCCGCGAGGACGACGCCAGGTCCATGGTGAAGCAAATCAAGGGCGGGAAGCCCTTCGACGCGCTCGCGGCGCAGGCCGTCGCCGACAAGAAGGCCAAGGGGAACGAACTCGGCCAGTTCGTCGACAGGAGCAAGCTCATCGACTCCGTGCTCGCCGCCGTCGAGAAGACGGCGGTGGGCAAGACCACGCCGCCCGTGAAGGTCACCGGCGGCTGGGCGGTCATCGAGGTCGAGGGGGTCCGGTATCCCGAGAATGCCAAGGCCCGGGCCGAGGCGGAGCAGAAGTCGCTCGCCCTGCAGCAGAAGAAGGCGCTCAAGGCGTTCTACGACGGTCTCGTGAAGAAGTACGCCAGTATCGACGAGAAGCTCCTCAAGAAGCTCGACTTCGAGTCCGCCAAGCCGGGCTTCGCCGAACTCAAGGGGGACAAGCGGGTGTGGCGTCCGGGATCGAGGGCAGGCCCTCCATCACGGTGGGTGAACTGGCGGCCCGGATGGAGGAGCAGTTCTACCACGGTGTCGAGAACGCGGCGAAGATGAAGAAGATCAACAAAGTGAAGGGCACGACCCTCGACGCCATGCTCTCGGCTCCCGTGGTGGCGCTCGAGGTCGACCGGCTGAAGCTCCCCGGATCGGAGGAGTTCAGGCGGCGCGTGGAGGCGGAGACCAACGCCCTCGTCTTCGGCACCTTCGTCCGGAAGGTGGTGCTGCCCGGCGTGAAGGTCGACGAGGCGGCGCTCCGCGCCCACTACGATGGGCACAAGGCCGACTACAGCTTCCCGGCCTTCTACAAGACCGAGTCCGTGGGGTTCGCCAGGCAGAAGGATGCCGAGGCCGCGGCGGCGAAGCTCCGCGCCGGGACCGACTTCAAGTGGATGAACGCCAACGCGGACGGGAAGCTCCCCTTCGGCAAGGACACCGAGCGCCCTCCGCCGGTGGTGAGCGCCAAGGCCATGACACCGGAATTCGCCAAGGCCGTGGACAGCGCGAAGACCGGCGACGTCCGGGTCTACGCCGCGACCGGCAACCAGTTCTACGCGGTGAGGATCGCCGAGGTCATCCCCCCTCCGCCCAGCCCTACGAGGAGGCGCGCGAGGCCATCCTCCAGAAGATCTACGGCGAGGCGGTCCAGAGGTCGGTCGAGGACTGGATCGCCAAGCTCCAGAAGGTCCACCCGGTGCAGACCTACCTCACCCGGATCGGCAGCTGACCTGCCCCAACGGAATCCTGCGATGCGCGTGAACACACACAGCGGAAGCCTCCTGGCGGCAATCGTAGCGGCGGTCTGTGGCGCCCTCCTCCTGACCCCGGC
>CAVOWI010000004.1:0-5065 GCA_963700085.1 uncultured delta proteobacterium | reverse complement strand
ACATCGTGGACGAGCTTCCGCTTGCCCAGTCGACCGTGTCCCAGCACTTGAAGGTCCTGAAGGACGCCGGCCTGATCCGGGGGGACATCGACGGCCCGCGCGTCTGCTACTGCGTGGAGCCCCGCGTCCTCCGCCGCCTCAAGGCCCTCGTCGGAAGTCTCTAGCCGGGGAACGACCATGCCTGGATCCGTCGCCCGCCGTCTCTCCTTCCTCGATCGCTACCTGACGCTCTGGATCTTCCTCGCCATGGGCGCGGGGGTCGCCCTGGGCTACCTCGTGCCCGGCGTCGTCCCGGCGCTCGACCGCATGAGCGTGGGGACCACCTCCATCCCCATCGCCATCGGCCTCGTCCTCATGATGTACCCGCCGCTCGCCAAGGTCCGCTACGACGAGCTGCCGCTGGTCTTCAAGAACGGCAAGGTGCTGGTCCTCTCGCTCGTCCAGAACTGGCTCGTCGGGCCAGTCCTCATGTTCGCGCTCGCCGTGATCTTCCTGCGAGACAGGCCGGAGTACATGGTGGGGCTCATCCTCATCGGGCTGGCGCGCTGCATCGCCATGGTCATCGTCTGGAACGACCTCGCCGACGGCGACCGGCAGTACGCCGCCGGCCTGGTGGCGTTCAACTCCATCTTCCAGGTGCTCTTCTTCTCGGTCTACGCCTGGGTCTTCATCACGGTCCTGCCGCGATGGCTCGGGCTCCCGGGCGCTGAGGTCCAGATCACCATCGGCGAGATCGCCACCAGCGTCTTCGTCTACCTGGGCATCCCTTTCCTGGCCGGCTTCGCGAGCTGGGTCCTCTTGCGCCGCTGGAAGGGAGATGACTGGTACCGGAAGGTCTTCATCCCGCGCATCTCGCCCATCACGCTGGTCGCCCTTCTCTTCACCATCGTGCTCATGTTCTCGCTCAAGGGCGAGTCCATCGTGCAGGTTCCCCTCGACGTGGTCCGCATCGCCATCCCGCTGCTCGTCTACTTCGTGCTCATGTTCTTTGCGTCGTTCTTCATGAGCCGGAGGGTCGGCGCCGACTACCCGCAGACGGCCACGCTCTCCTTCACGGCCGCATCGAACAACTTCGAGCTCGCCATCGCGGTCGCGGTCGCCACCTTCGGCATGTCGAGCGGCGCCGCCTTTGCCGCGGTCATCGGCCCGCTCGTCGAGGTGCCGGTGCTTATCGGCCTGGTCAACGTCTCGCTGTGGCTCCGGAAGCGGTACTTCCCGCTGGAGCAGGCCCGGATCGAGGGCGTCAAGAACTGCGTCGGGGACTTCCCGGCGCCATCGTCAAACCGGAGGCCCGCGTGAGCGAGCGTGTGTACAACGTCCTCTTCCTCTGCACCGGCAACACGGCCAGGAGCGTCCTCGCCGAGGGCATCCTCGCCCACCTCGGCAAGGGCCGCTTCCGGGCCTTCTCCGCCGGGAGCCAGCCAAAGGGCGTCGTGAACCCCTTCGCCCTGGAGGAACTCCGACGGGCCGGGCTCCCTGCGGACGACTTCCGGAGCAAGAGCTGGGACGAGTTCGCGAAGCCGGGCGCGCCGGAGATGGACTTCATCTTCACCGTTTGCGACAACGCCGCGAACGAGGTCTGCCCCGTGTGGATCGGTCACCCCATGACCGCGCACTGGGGGGTCGAGGACCCGGCCGCCGTCGAGGGAGCCGACGAGGCGAAGCGGGTCGCGTTCCGGAAGGCCGCCACCGCCCTTCGCCGCCGCATCGAGCTCTTCCTGAGTCTTCCCTTCGCTAAGCTCGACAAGTTGGCGTTGCAGGGAAGGCTGTCAGCCATCGGCAAGTCGTAGCCTCTCGTACGAAGGAGACACATGTCCAAGGTCCAGGTGTTCGATCCCCCGATGTGCTGCTCGACCGGCGTGTGCGGGCCCGAGGTCGACCCAGCTCTGGTTCGGTTCGCCTCCGACCTGGAGTGGCTAAAGGAGAACGGCGTCGAGGTGGAGCGTTTCAATCTCTCCCAGGAGCCGGCGAAGTTCGTTGCCCATACGGTCGTCACCGAGGCGATGAGGGGGCGAGACGACGCACTCCCGCTCGTCCTCCTCGACGGCAAGATCGTGTCGCAGGGGACGTACCTCACGCGGGATGCCCTGGCCGGGCTGGTCGGTCTCACAGCGCCGAAGAGCCTCTACACCGAGGCCGTCGCAGAACTGGTGGCCATCGGCGCCGCCATCGCGTCCAACTGCGAGCCTTGCTTCCGGTTCCACTTCGACAAGGCCCGGAAGCTCGGCGTGTCCAAGGAGGACATGGCGCTAGCCGTCACCACTGCCAAGATGGTGAAGGAGTCCCCGGCGCGGGCCGTGGTCGCACTCGCGGAGAAGTACCTGGGAACCAAATCGCCACCAAGGAAGGTCCCGACGCTTGCCAGCCGGCCCCGGAAGGCACGGCGTCAGCGTGCTGCTCGCCTGTCGAGGCCGCTCCTGTCAGCCTCGGAAAGCCCGCTACCGCCCCCAAGAAGTGCTGCTAGGCGCGCGTGGAACTGGCCCGGAACCCCACGAGGCACCTCTTCTTCACCGGCAAGGGCGGTGTCGGGAAGACCTCGGTCGCCTGCGCCACGGCCGTCGCCCTGGCCGACGCAGGCAAGCGGGTCCTGTTGGTCTCGACCGATCCGGCGTCCAACCTGGACGAGGTGCTGGGCGTAGGCCTGGGCCAGACGCCCACGCCGATGCCAGGTGCTCCCGGCCTGTCCGCGCTGAACCTCGACCCCGTAGCGGCGGCACGCGCTTACCGGGACCGGGTGGTGGGACCGTACCGCGACCTCCTGCCGCCGGCCGCCGTCCGAAACATGGAGGAGCAGCTCTCCGGCGCCTGCACCGTCGAGATCGCCGCGTTCGACGAGTTCGCCCGGCTGCTCGGCGACGCCTCCACCACGGTCGATTTCGACCACGTCATCTTCGACACCGCTCCCACCGGCCACACGCTGCGCCTCCTCACGCTCCCGTCGGCCTGGACGGGGTTCGTCGACCAGAGCGCGTTCGGGACGAGTTGCCTCGGCCCGCTCGCCGGGCTGGAGAAGCAGCGCGCCCTATACGAGGCGACGGTGAAGGCCCTATCCGACCCGGCCCGGACCACGCTCGTGCTCGTGACCCGCCCGGAACCATCGGCCCTGACCGAGGCGGCGAGGACGAGCCACGAGTTGACCGGGCTCGGCGTCGTGAACCAGCGCCTCGTCGTGAACGGGGTGTTCGAGGCCCGCAGTGATGACCCCGTGGCCCTCGCGATGGACCGGCGAGGGCGTGCGGCCATGGACGCGATGCCACCGGAACTGAAGGACCTGCCGCGGACCATCGTGCCGCTGCGCCCCCACGCCCTGGTCGGCCTTGGAGCCCTGCGTCGGATAGACGCGCCCATCGAGGCAGGCTACGCGACCGAGAAAGTCCCCGTGCAGGAGGTGTCGGTCGGCCCCTTGCTCGACGCCCTGGCGGCGTCGCCCCGCGGCGTCATTCTCACGATGGGCAAGGGAGGCGTTGGCAAGACCACCGTCGCCGCCGCCATCGCCGTCGAGCTTGCACGGCGTGGCATTCGGGTCCACCTCAGCACCACGGACCCTGCTGCCCATGTCGCCGACGCCATCGGTAAACCTCCTCCGGGGCTGACCGTGAGCCGTATCGACCCGGCCGCCGAGACCGCCGCCTACTCCGCCGAGGTTCTCGGATCGGTCGGCACCCAGCTAGACGCCAAGGGGCGAGCCCTGCTGGAGGAGGACCTCCGGTCGCCCTGCACCGAGGAGGTGGCGGTGTTCCGGGCGTTCGCGAGGACGGTGGCTCTCGGCCAGGACGAACTCGTGGTGCTCGACACCGCCCCGACGGGCCACACCATCCTTCTCCTGGATGCCGCCGAGTCGTACCACCGCGAGGTCCTGCGCCAGGGCAGCAAGATGCCGGAGTCCGTCCGCCAGCTCCTGCCGCGCCTTCGCGACCCCGCGTTCACGCGAGTGCTCCTCGTCACCCTCCCCGAGGCGACCCCTGTTCACGAAGCCCAGGCGCTCCAGGCCGACCTGGGCCGCGCCGGCATCCAGCCCTTCGCGTGGGTGGTGAACCAGAGCCTCACGCCCGTCTACACGCGGGACCCGGTCCTGTCGGCACGCCGCCGCGAGGAGCGTCCCTACATCGAAGAGGTGCGGGCGCACTCGCCTCGAGTGACGGTGCTGCCCTGGATGCCGGAGCCGCCGCGTGGCTCCAGCCGCCTGGAGGCACTCCTTGGACCGGCGCCAGCCACCCCCGCCACTGCTGAAGCGGTTAGGAACTGACCGTCAGGCCAGCGGGAACGCTCGCAGTCGCGAAGGAGCGCGACTAGACGGGCTGGATGCACATGGCGCCCGTCGGAGCCAGCAAGCTCGGAGCCATCCTCGTCTTCGTCGGGGCCGCGGCCCTGGAGGTCCTGGGCGACGCGCTCATCCGCAAGGGGATGCGCGGCAGCGGCGTGGTTGTGGTCGCAATCGGCATGGCCGTGCTCGGCGCCTACGGGGTGGTGGTCAACCTCCTCGACCTCGACTTCTCCAGACTGCTGGGCGCCTACGTTGGGATCTTCGCAATCGTGAGCGTCATCATCGGCCGGTGGATGTTCAAGGACCAGATACCCGTCTCCACGTGGGTTGGGCTTGCGGTCATCCTCTTCGGAAGCATGGTCATTTCTGTACCGATGGGAGCGGTTCATGAGGCGGGCCCCAACCCCGGACGACCTCATCCTCCCTCGCCCCGAAGGTGGACAGCGACGAGTCACCACCACGCTCTTGAACTTCTACGCGGACCTCAGGGCCCTCGGCCTGCCGAAGCAGCGCCAGTACGAGAGCCGGTCGACCTTCCGCAACCTCGCGCTCCGCGCCGACGCGAGCGAGTTCCACGTGAACCTGATCACCCACCCGAAGCCGCAGAAGGCGGCCGACTTCTACACGCGCCTGGAGATGCAGTGGGAGGGGATGTGCCGCGCGGTGCTCGCGATCGACCCCGCCGCGTGGGCCGGGAAATCGGTCGTGGAAGGGGCGATCGAACCGACCGACATACCCGGAAGGGTAGGCACAGTTCGAGGGCACATGAGAACCGTAGGGGTACCCTCCCCCGACGAAAAA
>CAVOWI010000003.1:0-21246 GCA_963700085.1 uncultured delta proteobacterium | reverse complement strand
GTCGCCAGGCGCGTTCGGGAAGGCGAGAAAGATGGCCCCGCGGTATGCGGCCGAGGCCTGCGCCGCGTCCCGGGATGAAAGGGTTCCCGCAGCGAGAAGGGCGGGTGAGAGACGGGCCGCGGCGAGGTCGCGCGCCACCGATGAGAGCGCGCGTTCCCCGGCGATGACGATCACCGCGCCAGGATCGATTGCGCGCAGCCGTGCGGCCAGCCCGGCGTCCCCGGCGGCTCCTCCGTCGACGCGCAGGAGCTCGGCCGTCCCGCCCCCGCGCCTGCGAAGCTCGGCGCCTGCCGCCCGCGCCGCCTCGGCGAACGGGGCGTCGGCCGCGTGCACCACCGCCACCCGCTTGCCCGCCAGCCCGGGCTCTCGAGCGGCGAAAGCGGCGAGCGCCCGGGCCTGCTCCCGCACCCCGCCGAGCGGGCGGAAGACCCAGGGGTTGGCCGGGTCGCCCGGAGGAGCGAAGAGGGCGAAGGGGCCGACGAGCGGCGTGCGCTCGGCGGCGAGGAGCGCGAGGACCTCCTTCTCCCCGGCCGGAAAGAAGCCGGAGACGAGCGCCAGCACCCGTCCCTCGCGCAGCAGCTTGCGAGCGGCATCGACTCCCGTCGCGCCGTCGCTGTCGTATCCGGCCACCACCAGCTCGACCTTCCGGCCGTGGACCCCGCCCCGCCGGTCGAGCGCCTCGAAGAACCCCTCCAGCACGCCCCGCATCGCCTGCCCCACGTCGGCGAGGGCTCCGGCGGTGGGCAGGACCGTCCCGATGCGAAGCGACGTCGCCGATATTCCCGGGGTCGAGGTCCCGCTCGACCGAGCAGGTAGGCGATGAGGCTCGCCATGTCCGCGTCCGACATCGCATAGCGGGGCATCACGACGTCGAAGGCATTGCCCCCCGGGTCGAGCCCTCGCGCAGCGCGCGCGCCAGGCTGCGCGCGTTGTAGGCCGGGTGCTTGCGGCCGTTGAGATGCGAGTGGCCGTAGCCCTTGGCCAGCTCCGACCAGATCACCTCGGTCGGGCGAACGCCGCCCTCGGGGCGCCCCAGCCCGTCGGCACCGTGGCAGCTCCCGCAGGCGGCGGCCGTGCCGGGGAAGGTCGAATCCGTCGCGGCCCACTTGACCGTGATCTCCCCGCCCGAGGGGCTCTCGCCGGTCAGGTAGACGCGCTTGCCGGCGTGTTCACGCGGACTGAGATCGACGGCCCGGGCCGGCGCGGCGGCCAGGAGGGCGAGGAGCGCGGCGAGAGCCGGCGTCGGGGCGCGCAGGGCGAGCCCGTCAGCGGCGGAGCGCGAAGGTGCGGGAGGCCGACTTCACCCCGAGGCACCTCGGTGGTGGCGATGATGCCGTCGAGGGCCTCGTTCACGCACTCGAGCACCGGCCGGGGGAGGTCGGTTCGCGAGCGGTAGGTGAAGCCGGAGGTGTCGACCCGCAGCTCGTACTCGACCGAGCCGACCGCTCCGGCGCTGCTCAGGCACTCGCGCCCGTCGCTCGACAGGAAGAACTCGCGCTCGACCCCGGAGAGGAGATCTTCGCCCGGCGACGCTCCCGGGGAGACCAGCATGACGTAGGCGATCGGGTCTCTGTCGTCGGGGTCCACGAAGACGCCGTCGGCGACGCGGCGCACGCCCGCGTCGGCCACGAGCGCCGCCCGGGCCTCGGGCGCGCCCCCCGGCACCTCGACCCGGCAGAGCCGCTCCCGGCAGGTCGCGCCGAAGGTGGGCGGCATGGCAGGCCAGAGGGCGCGCAGGGCGGGCTCGAGGCGTGCGCGGGAAGCCGCGGATTCGCGCTGGCTCCCGGCGAAGCCGTCGCGCATGGCCTCGAAGCTCGCGCGCTGCTCCTGGCGCTCGGCGAGCTTGCGGGCTTCGAGCGGGTCGGCGACCTCCGACGGCCTGAGCTCGCGAGCCGGATTGGCCGGCGCGGGCGCCGCCATCTATGTCGCCTCCGGGTTGGGCTCGTCCGGATCCCGGACGAGGAGATACGCCGCCAGAAGCGCCGACGGCCACGGCCAGGACGAGGCCGAGCCCAGCCGATCCGGCGTGCGCCCGGCGCGGGCGGTGGGCCAGCGGGTCGGCTTGAGGCTGGGGCGGCGGCTTCGATCCATTTTTCTGGTCCTCGTCGGCGAGCCGGCGCAGCGTGTCGGCGACCGCCGCCGGCATGCTCCGGGCGGATCTTGGTCCAGTGGCCCGTTCGCACGTTGCCGGCCATGAAGGCGGTGGTGTGGTCGCCGGGCTCCTCCCGCCTCCCCGAGGCTCTCTCAGCACGAACGATGACGTTCTCCTTCTTGCCAGCGAGGAACGTCCACTTCGAGTAGACCGACCTCCTCTTCGCGGCGAAGCGGCGAGCTCGGCGGGGCGTGTCGAACTCGGGGTCCACGCTGAAGGAGACGAAGCGCACGTCGCGGAATCGTCGCCCAGCTGGCCCGGCGAATCGCGTTCATCTTCTGGCAGATGAGCGGACAGGCGTCCATGCAGCGGGTGAAGACGAAGCTCAGGATGACCACGTTGCCGTCGAGCACGTCGCTGTAGAGCCGGACCTGCTTGCCGTCCTGGTTCGACGAGAACGGTGTCGGTGAAGTAGTCGCGGGCCTTCTTCTGGCGGCTCGCGGGCGTGGTGGGCGCCGGCAGGTCGGCGGCGACCGCCGCCGGGCAGGCCAGGGCGAAACTCGGAGGAGCGCGCCGAGGAGCCTCGTCGAGCGGGTCACGTCAGTCCGCCTTCCGGGAGGCCACCGTGCATCCCGCCGGTGATCTCGTCGACCCGGGCCAGGATGGGTCCCGGTTCGGGAAGCCGTTCAAGCCGGTCCACCCGCCGCTGCGCCGTCCCCCACGAGCACCATGGGGGGATGGTCTGCGAAGTTGGGGTGTAGGCGCCCATGCCCTTCAGGACCTGGTCCACCTGCCCTTCGCCGCCCGGTGAGCCACGTCCATCCCGGGCGGGCCTTCCCTTCTTGCGTAGGCCCTGAGCTGGCCGGCGTGTCCCGGCCCGGATCGACGGTCACCGAGACCAGCAGGTCACGTCCTTGCCCAGCCGGTCGCCGAGCTTCTCCTGCATCGCGGAGATGATGGCCGAGAGCATCGGGCAGACGGTGGTGCAGGTCGTGAAGATGAAGCTCACCATCACCGCCTTGCCGCCGGAGAGGGCGCGCGCAGCCGCACCGGCTTGCCGTCCTGGTCGACGAGCTCGACGTCGGGGACCTCGACGCGGGCCAGCTCGGCGGTGGCGCGGTGCTCGCGAGGTGGCCGAGGCGGCGATTCCGCCCGTGGCAGGGCGGAGCCGGATCCTCGGCCGCGGACTCGCCGGGAGAGGAGGAGCCCTCCGAGGGCGAGGGGGACGATCAGAGCGCGAGGTTCATGTCGACTTCTCCTGGCGGGTCCCTCGACCACGACGCCCCGGTACGGCATGTCACCTGGCCTCACCTTCAGCGACGGAACGGAGACGAAGAAGAACCAGACGCCGGGCCGGTCGGGGACGAGCGACCGCCTCGTAGATCGCCGTCGCCCACCTCGAGCGGCGGGGATCTCGATCTTCGGGCCGCCCGGCCGTCGACTGGTAGAGCACCTTCACGCGCGGCCAGGTCCGAGCGCGCGGCCCGGCTGGTGGCCGGTCGGTGAGCCGCACCGGACCGGGACGGTCGAGCCCGCCGCGCACCGGGCCGGGAAGTCGACGAACTCGACGGCCGTCTCGAGCCCCTTCCGCGCGGCGGGGTTCGCGCTGGGCCTCGGCGGAGAAGCAGTGGAGGACGCGCGGGTTGTCGAGGAGGAAGGCCACGTCGTAGCTGCCCGGCCACGGGGACCCGCACCTTGCCGGAGTAGACGCCGGGCTCGATCTCCTTCAGGCTCCGGTCCACCACCGTCACCGCCGTGACGGAGTGGCCGTAGCCGCCGAAGCTTCCCATGGGGGCGTTCATGCCCTCCATGTAGAAATAGGTGTTGCTGTCGGCCGGGTTGACCACGAAGACGGCCGCCTCGGTGGCGGCCTGGGAGATGGTGTCGGCGAGCGGACAGGTCGCCGGCCAGGCGCGGGCGCGCCGGTCCCGGCGCCGAAGCCCTGCACGATGGGCTTCTTGCTCCGCCGCCCAGCGCGAGCAGGTTCACCATCTTCACCTGCTCCGAGTCGAGCAGCCGCACGTAGGCGAAGGCGCGGGTGAAGGCGACCTGGTAGGGCTTGCCCGTCGCAGGGGATGGCGTGGGCGAGCCGGTTCTCCGGGGCATCGACCACGAATCGACCGCTCGGACGGATTGACGACGAAGCCCCAGCGGCCGTCCTGGGAGAAACGCATCGGGCCCAGGCCGGGCCTGGCCGCGATGCGCGCGACCACCTCGAGGCTGGTGGGTTCGATCACCGAGATGGTCGCCGGTCTTGCCGTCGGCCACGTAGATCGACTGGGAGAGTGGTGCGACCAGGCGATGGCGATGGGCAGGGGCCCGGTCGCGATGTCCTTCAGCTTCTCGCAGCGTGGCGACCTCGATGGCCGAGACGGTGCCGGCGTCGCGGTTGGTGACGAAGGCGAGGCGCCCGTCGCCGGAGAAGCGCGATCTCGTGGTGCCCCGAGCCGGTCGATGACCTGCCCGGCCCGCCTTCGACGTCTCGGTGTCGATCGACCGTGACGCCGCCCCGGCCCGGCTCCTTCGCGTCGTTTCCGACCCACAGGTAGCGCCCGTCGGCCTGGAGCGCCATGCGCATCGGCTCCCCGCCGGTCCCGCTCCCGGCCACCACCCTGAAGGTCTCGGCGTCCACCACCGCCACCTCGCCTGCGCGGGGGAGCGAAACGTAGAGCCGCTTCTGGTCGGCGCTCCGCACCCAGTCGGCCGCGGGGCGCCGCAGGATGATGGACGCGAAGAGGCTGGTGTTCCCGGTCATGCTCACCACCGGGTCGATGACCGACACGCTCGCGTCCTGGTTCATGACCAGCAGGTAGTAGCTGTTCAGGTCCACCATGGGACGGATGCCCACGCTGCCCTGCAGATACAGGGCCACCTTGTCCTTGCAGGCGCGCTGCTCGCCGGCCATGCCGCCGACCACGCCCGACATGTCCATCCAGGCCGCCGGCTTGAGCCCCGGAACGGGACGGCCGCTGGCCGCGTCGGTCATCTTGAATCGGACCTCGGCGAACTCCCCCTCGACGAGCGGGCCTTTCCCGCCGGTGCCAGATGAACCAGCAGTGAACTCGACCACCACGCCGTCCTTCACGATCCGGCCGGCGCCTTCGACGCGGACCGCCGAGGCCGGAGGCGGAGCCGGGGATGCCCGGGCGCTCCCCGCGGCCAGGACGGCCGCGAGGGAGAGCGCCAGGGCCAGGTCGTTTCGTTCCCGTCCCACGGCTACTGCACCCGCAGGATCGACCAGAGGCCGGACAGGGTTCCGAGGCCGGCCCGGTCCATGAACAGGTAGTCGCCCTTCGCGCCGCCCGCGCCGCCCGCGCTGGGCAGCACGATGTCCCAGTGCGAGCCCGGCATCACCAGATCCTGAGATCCGGTGTAGTCGCCGAGCGGGCTCAGTGCCGATGGCCCTGGAGGCAACCTCGAAGCCGGCCAGGGTGGGGAAGTAACCGGTGGCGAGGCACTTGCCGGCAAGGCCGTCCTTGGCTGAATTCGGGCAGACGTAGGGCGCGCGCTGCCACAGGTGGCCGTGAAGGGTGAAGCTCGATGCCCGTGGGGATCCGGTCGGCATCAGGAGGTGCATCCGGACCGGCGCCCCGGCCGCGGCCGTGAAGACCGGCGTGACCGGGTCGCCGTTCCCGCGGACGTTCAGGAAGGCCTCGTGGGCGGCCGTGACGCCGGACAGGCTCGCGCCACCCGGACCCTCCGGGACGAGCGGCGTGTTGGGCGCCAGTCCGAATCGGAACCAGAGCGGCTCGGAGCCATAGTTGATGGCCATCTGGCCCGAGTCCTCCGCGTCCTCGGCGATGTTGCCCTCCGCGGCGACCATCTCCACGGGCGTGCCGTCCTTGTAGCGCAGGCCGAGCCCCTTCTGGACCACGGTCACGAAGTCGCGGGTGCCGCTCGAGGTCAGCGTGGCGCTGGCCCGGGTGGCGCGCTGCTGCGCGGCGGCGTTGGTGGTCTGGTGGTCGGGCACGAGGTCGGTCTCAGCCCAGGTCGTGCCGGCCGGCCCGATCACGATGGCGCCCACCAGCCCCTTCGGCCCCTGCTTGATGACGTCGGAAGGGGTGATGTTGGCGCCCCCGAACTCCACCGGAGTGGCGACCACCGTGTAGGCGCCGCCCGCCGCGGGCACGAGGCTGATGTCGCCTGCGTACCAGCGGTAGAACTGGGTCTGCCCGGGGCCCGCCAGCAGGCCGGAGCCGTTGCTCTGGACGCCGGTGGCGCCGATGGCCATGCCGTCGTCGATGTTCACGTCGTAGGCGACCAGCGCGGGGTGGATGCCGACGAAGCTCGACGGGCGGATCAGGTTGTTGTTGAAGGTGGTGAGCTCGGCACCGGGCGACGCCCCGGTCGCGGGTCACGATCCCGGGCAGGTGCTTGTAGGTGGCCAGGTCGGGGAGGAGGGCAGGCAGCCGGTTGCGAACCTTGACGCCCATGCACTCGCCGGCCACGGCGCGCAGGACGACGGGCTCGATCGCGGCGCCGGCCTTGAGCATGACCGGGCAGGCCGGCAAGGTCGGGTCGAGCTTGCCCTTCGAGTTCAGGCAGACCTCGGCCGCTGGGGTTGCGGGCCACGAGGTCCGCCGTCCGCACCCAGAGGATCGCGGTCGGGTCGTGGAGCGGCCCCGACCTGCCGTTGTCGAGGGGGGTGGCGCGCGGGTTGTAGACGAGCGTCCCGCCGGCGGGATTGAGCGCGGACCGGCCGGCGGCGTTCTTCCGGCCGACGTTCATGCGGTCCGACCCGTCGGTGGGGAGGATGGTGACGGCCTCGGCGTTGCCGAGCACGTCGTTCGCCAGCACCGCAGAGATGTCGTAGCTCCGGGTGACGGAGGTGGCGGGGCAGATGCCGGTGAAGGCGGCGGCGTTGGTCAGCTTGAAGGGCAGGGTGGGGCCGTTGGGCAGCCGGAAGAGGTTCGGCTGGGCGGTGCCGTAGTTCCGGAAGACCCCCCACACCCCGTTCCAGTAGCCGTCCATGCTGGGGTTCATCGAGTAGAGGTAGTCGGCGCGGACGCCGCCGTTCAGCACGGGAATGGTGGGAGAGGCGAAGGTGAACTGCTCGGAGATGCCGGCGTGCTGCGAGTTGCGCCAGCCCGAGTTGGGCGCGAAGCCGTAGCCCGAACCGCCCTGGAGCCACTTCATCCCGTTGATGGAGGCGCTGTGGGACTCCTCGTCGCCTCCGGCCTGGATCTTGATGCGGACCGGGTCGCCGAAGTAGGCGCGCGGCATGGGCGTGAAGGGGTCGCCGGCGGTGACGCCGCCCGCGTTGATCGGCGGCGGGAACCGGGTGCCGCTGATGGCGTTGGCTGCCCCGGCCTTGGGCTGGACGTTCAGGGCGGCGATCTTGCGGTCGGTCCGGCTCTGCAGGGCGAAGGAGAGGTCGCCGGCGTAGCTGTCGGCCTGTGAGCCCCGCTTGCCGTCCGGCCCGAGCTTGTTCGGATCGTAGACCCGGAAGCCCACCGGCTCGTTGCGGTAGTTCACCACCAGGAAACCAGGGTCGTCGGCCGAGATGGCCTCGGGGCAGGGGCGCGGCGCGCCGCCCGGGCAGGTGGCCGGGAAGGCGAGCAGGTCGGGGAAGGGGCCCGCCGCCATGGCCTTCACCGGAGGGTTCACGGCGTCGCGGAAGCTTTCGGCGGTGGGTCCATTGCCTACGCGTCGCCGTCCTGGTTGCGGCCGATGTAGACGCCCGGCTTGTAGGCGTGCTGGAAGTCCGAGTACTCGAAGTAGAACTCGCGGTAGCTGTTGGCGCCGTCGAGGATGGCCGCCTGCCAGCTGGTGGGGCCGCCGTCGCGGCCGCGGGTGTAGCAGGGGCACGCCGGTCTCGTTGTGGACCCAGGTCGAGCCGGGCGGCTCCACGAGCACGGTGGCGTAGAGGCCGACCTGCTGGTGGGTGGAGGGGCCGTAGTGGTCGTGGGTGAAGATGATGCCCAGGCCGCGGTGCATCCCGTCGACGTTCACCACCGGGTCGGAGAACCAGCGCTGCAGCGTGGTGCGCGCGCCCAGCCAGTTCTCTCCGCCGGGGCTGGCTGGGCGTCGAAGTAGGGGTGGTCGAGCGCAACCAGGGGCCGCGCCGCCGGCTGTTGGCGGGTTCCAGCGTGGTTGTAGGCGTTGATGGCGTGCGATGCGCTCGCGCACCGCGTCGGGCGACAGCGTGCCGTCCTCGTAGTTCCAGCCGTTGGCCGAGCCGTCGGTGGTGGTGAGGTCCCACTTGGGCAGGTGGATGTGCTGCCCGATGATGTCGGTGGTGGTGCGGATCTGGTAGTCGTCGAGCTCGAACACCGCCGGCACCAGGTTGGTGTGGTGGTACATCACGCAGTCGAAGGTGTTCATGCGGAGCACCATCGGCTCCGGAGCCTTCGCCTTCGTGATGGTCGGGACCGCGTCCTCCCACAGCGTGAGGATGCGCTCCTGCGGGTAGTGGTAGCCGAGCTTGTTCAGCACCACGTCGAACTGGATGTTCGCGCCCTTGTAGACGCGAGGGCTGTCGGCGTTGAAGGCAGAGAAGCCTCGTGTGCCGGTGCCGCCCGGGGTGGAGTCGAAGAAGAAGCCGTTGACGTTCACTCCGAGCCGGTTGCCCTGGTCGTCCACGCACGGCTCGTGGAATGGGGCACCCGGCGTCCCCGGCCGGCCCGAGCCGTTGGTCACGAACGAGCCAGTGCACGGTGGAACCGCCGAGCCAGAGTCGCCGTGCTCGGGTGGTCGCGCACCGAGTGGAAGGCCATGGCGGCCTTCTCGAGGTCGGTCCCGCCCTCCTCGAACCAGACCGGCTTGGCGATCGTGCAGTTCCTTCGTCATGTCGATGCTCGACTGCACGCTCGTGGGCGCAGTCGGCGCGGGTGGCCGGCCTCGACACGCCGTTGGCATCGACGCGCGTGGCGCCCTTGCCACAGCCGGAGGCGGCGTAGCCCGTCGAGGGAGTGGCGGGGCAGGCCGCCGTCAAAGCCGCCAGCCGCCGGGTCCATGTCGAGCGGAGGCGTGGGCATGCGCTGTCCGACCGTGCTCTCCACCCCGGCCAGCCAGAAGGGGAAGCCCGGGTTCCTGATGCCGTTCGGGTTGTGCGTGGCGTGGATCTGCGCGGGGTCGGAGCAGAAGGCCGCCGCCAGGTCGCCCGAGTCGCAGCCGGTGACGACCCCTCCTGCGGTCACCGGGCGCGCCACCTTGGCGTTGCTCCCCACCGTGCTCCCGGCCGAGATCTTCGGCACCACGGTGACCATCCCGGGCAGGACGGCCATGGGCTTGCCCGGAAGCGGGACGAGCGCCGGGATGGGCGTGCCGGCCAGCGATCTCGCCGTCGGGAAGCGAACGCGCCCGGGCGGCCGGCACCGTGATGGTGAGCGCCGGGTCTGCCGGGTCCGGGATGGCGATGGTCGTAGCGCGGAGGCCGCGGCCGGCGTGCCGTCCTTCAGGGCGAACGGGACGGAGTGGAACGCCGCGGCGCCGCCGGAGACCTCGAGCGGCGTCCCGGTCTCGAGCACGTCGTGGTTGCGCCACAGCTCCCACATGCCCTGCGCGAAGTGCGGGTAGAAGTGGCAGTGGAAGATGGCGTCGCCGGCGCTCTTGTTGCGGTTGCCCGACCCGCCAAAGTTGATCTCGTAGGTGTAGCCTCCGCCCGGGCCGATGCCCTGCGCGTCCAGGTAGTTGGAGTTGTCGTCGCTCGGGATTGAAGAGCCACTGGTGGTTGTGCAGGTGGAAGATGTGGTGTTCCTTGCCGGTGTGCACGTTCCGGAACTTCACGAAGTCGTTGATGTAGCTGTGGTGCACGTTGGAAGGATCGTCCGGGTAATAGGCGAGCGTGGCCTTGGGACCGGTGGCCGTGCAGCCGGCGCCGGAGGGCGCGCAGCCCTCGAGCCCGAAGTTGGCGGGGACGTCCACGACCATGGCCGGGTCGCCCACCGCCGGCGAGGTCAGGAAGAACTCCTCGTACACGCAGTCGAGGCAGTCGTGCATGGGGCCGACGCCGAGCCGGTTGGCGATGACCTCGGAGCCGACGCCGCCCGAGCCGTAGTTGATCTGGAAGACGTCGCCCACGGCGGCCAGCGTGTGCTGGAGGACCGGGTCGAGGAACCAGAGCGGGAAGGCGTTCGACACCGCCATCTCGTCGTGGAAGACCACCGTGTACTCGCGGAAGGGCTCGAGCCGGTTGGGAACGGTGGGGTTCACCTATGCCCTTGCTCTCCAGCGGATAGGTGGAGGGCGGGAACTTCCCGTTGCCGGAGGCGTCGGAGCCGACGATGACGGCGTTCAGGTCGGAGTGGACCAGCGTCGTCCCCTGCAACATGTTCAGCACCGGCAGTCCGCCCTTGCCCTCCTGGGCCCAGACGGAGGGTGTGCCGTCGGGGTTCGTGGCCGGGTAGATCGCCTCGTAGTCGATGATGGGCTGGCCGGCCGGGTCAACGCGGTCGTGCAGAGGCGCATCTCTTCCTCGGTGACCTGGCTCCGGTAGAACTTCGCCCCCGGCGGCTCCACGTTGATCACCGCGAACATGCCGTTGCCGCTGTTGCCGGCCGAGCCCTCGCCGCCGAAGGTGGCGCCGTGGCTGGTGACGAGGAAGGTGCCCTCCTTCTCGGCGAAGAAGGTGTAGGTGGTGCCGCCGCCGGGCCCGTACAGGCTGATGCCGTTCGCTCCGACCGCCGACGAGTCGTCGCCGATCGTATCGAGCTGCATTCCCTGAGCGTGGAATCCGGCCCATCGGTTCGCCACCTGGTCGTTCACCGGCGGCAGGGTGAAGCCGGCCGGCGGATTGGTCGTGTTGGCGAGCGGGGCGAGCAGGTTCTGGAACGTCACCTTCAGGCAACCGCCGGCCGCGACGCGCAGCACGAGCGGCCGCGGGCGCTTGTCCGGGCGCAGCGCGACGGCACCGGGGAGAAGGGGCTGGCCGGGGGCGCAGCTGGCTGCGCCGGTCGCGCACCCAAGCGGGACCACGTCGCGCCGCAGCGCATACATGATGCCGTTCACGTTCTGTGCGCCGAGCCGGTTGTACATGAGCGGCTGGTCGAAGACGACGACGTCGGCGGAGATCGTCCCCGCGGCGCAGGTCAGCGCCGCCTGCGCGGCCGCCGGCACGACCGCCAGCGCGGCGAGGACGCCCGCCCCGATCGCCATCGACGCGAAGTGAACTGCCGAACCCAGGATCTTTCGCGTGTGGACGGTCTTCATGTTGCCCCCGAGGTCGAACGTGGACTTCGCAACTCCACGTCCGCTTACCCAGGTCACTTGCACACCCCTCCAGGAGTTCGGTTGTCCCCTGAGCGAGGGATATCAGCGACACGCAACTGTCTAAAATCACGCAAGTAAATGCAGTCGAGGCCGATATTCACTTGGTCAATGACAAGCCGGGCGCGGCGCAGAACTCACTCCCTCTCGGATCAAAAAATTCATTGACACCGGTCAAGATGGCCTGTCGATCACGCCGCCCTTCTGCCGCCCGAATTCACCATTGGTCATCCAGGAGCGCACGCGTCCCGCTTGGGGCGTGGGAGCATGGCGTCCCGCGCGCGCGGGACATCGTGCTCCGGGATGCGAGTCCCCGCCTTGCTCCCGCGGCGCCCGATCTGGCCACGTCACGGACCTCTCGCGCGGCGGCCGCCGGTACTTCACCAAAAGTGAACGGTGGGCCGTCCTCCTCGATCCGGGAGCAGCTGTCCAGTTTTGTGCGGCCCGGCCGGAAATTGGATCGATGCGGCGATCGATCCTAGAGATCGCTCCGTGGAAAACATCGTCGACCTCACCCTCGCCGCCGAGGCCCGGCGATCCCTCCACCGCGTTCTCGAGGAGCGGGGGATCGGTTTCTTCCTGAAGAGGCGAAGGCGCGAGCCGGCACGCCTCGACCCCCGCCGCATCGCCTGGGTGGTGGAGGCCGCCGCACGCCGGACCCGAAGCCCGTCGAAGGACCCGGACGCGCTCGCGAGGACACGGCGCGTGCTGCGACGGGAGCTCATCCGCCGGCTGGCCGCCTCGCTGGTGGAGGCGGGGCTGTAGCGCCGCCTGCGCCTGCCTCGCCCTACTTCGCCGTCGCGCCGCGCGTCTTCTCGACGAACTTGAGCCGCAGGTCGGCCAGCAGGTCGGAGAGGAAGCGGGTCTCCTCGCCGGTCAGGTTCCCATGGGTCTTCTCCTCGAGCATGGCGAGCAGGTCGATGGTCTGGCGCGCCAGCAGGAGATTCTCGCTGGCCTGATCGGTGTCGGGATGGTTGATCTCGCCGAGGTGAACGAGGGCCGAGGAGCCGAGGGAGAGGACGAAGGTGCCGAAGTCCACGGGGGCAGGGTGATGGGCGTCGGTCATGCTCACATCCTAATCCACATCGAAGGCCACGCGCTCTGCGGCCCGGCCGCGCTGCACGAGAAGGACGAGCCGCCCGGTCCGGCGGGCCTGGACGGCGGCCTTCCTCCACTCGGCGAGGGAGAAGACCTCTATCGAGTTCACCTCCCGGATCCAGTCGCCGGCCTGTAGCCCGGTCTCCGCGGCGGGGCTGCCGCGCTTCACCGATCGAACGATCACGACGTTCCCGCCCCGGACCTGCTCCTCGCCGAGGACGAGGCCGGTGCGCTCGCGAAGCAGCGACTCGGCCCGATCCGGGGATAGCTCCACGCTTCGCATCGATGCCAGGACCCGGGCGTCGCCGCGCAGGAGCCCGAGCCGGACCGTTCCGCCCACCGGAACGTCGCGGATGCGGAAGCGGTACTCGGCGGCGCTCTCCACCGGGCCATCCGCCACCGACTCGACGAGGTCGCCCTTGCGGACGCCGGCCCCCGCAGCGGGCGACCCGGCCTCGACGGAGCTCACCAGGACCCGGACCCGCTCGCTGCCGATCACGTCCGACTTCACCGGCTGATCCTTCACCGCGATCCCGGTCCAGCCCTCCCGCACCTCGCCGTGCCGGATCAGGTCCTCGGCGATGCGCAGCGCCCGGTCGATGGGGATGGCGAAGCCGATGCCGGCGTTGCGGTCGCCGAGGATGGCGGTGTTCACGCCGATGAGCTGCCCCTGGATGTTCACGAGCGGCCCGCCCGAGTTGCCCGGGTTGATGGAGGCGTCGGTCTGGATCATGTCGAAGAGCGAGCGGCGCGGGTCGCCCACCTTGCGGTGGAGCGCCGAGACCACGCCCGCGGTGACGGTGTGGGCGAGGCCGAAGGGGTTGCCGATGGCGATCACGCTCTCGCCGATCATGAGGTCGTCGGAGCGGCCGCCGGCGAGGAAGGGAAACTTCTCGCGGTCCTTGGTCTCGATGCGAAGCACGGCCAGGTCGGTGCCGGGGTCGACGCCGAGCACGCGGGCCGGCAGCTCGCGCCCGTCGAGGAGCTGGACCCTGTAGCGGGCGCCGCGCTCCACGACGTGGGCGTTCGTGAGGACGTACCCTTCGGGCGAGACGATGACGCCGCTGCCCAGCGACGTGACCGCGTAGCCGCTGCGGTAGCGGGGCTTGCCGAAGAACTCCTCGAAGAGGAGCTGCCCCATGTCGGCGCCCGGCGCGGGCACCCGCATCCGGACCATCTCCTCCGCCGACACGTTGACCACGGCACCCCGGGACTTCTCCGCGGCGACGACGACGGGGTTGCGCCGCTCGGCAGGGGGGCGAAGCTCGGCGCGCGGGAGCGCGGACGGAGCCTGCGCCGGGGATGCCCGGGGGAAGAGGAAGACGATGGCGCCGCACAGGGCGGCGCCGGTTCGCACCCTAATCGTCATCTCCGGTCTCGACGTGCTCCACCTCGGACTCGACCGGGACGGCCTGGTCGGCCACGTCCGGCAGCGACTTCAAGTAGCGCTCGTAGTCCTTCGCGTCGAGCTGTCCCTTGCGGATGTATCGCTGGGCGACGCGCTGGTCGATGAGCTTGTTCTCGAGGGTTTCGGCCATGGTTCCTTCCGGACTTCGTCTTGCGGAGGCGGGAAAATAGGCCCGGCTTGCCGGGGCGTCAAGCCAGGTGCAAAGTTGCCGCGCCATGGCAGACGCAAAAACCGAGCACGCCTCCCGGATCGCCCGGATCCAGGGCATATACGCCATCGTCGGCGACGAGGACCCCATCGGGCAGGCTCGCGCCGCCGTGGACGGGGGCGCCTTGGTCGTGCAGGTCCGGATGAAGAAGGCGCCCTCCGGTGCCGTTCTCGCCGCCGCGCGGGAGATCGTGGCCATGGCCCGCGGGAGGGCGCTCGTCGTCGTGAACGACCGGGCCGACCTGGCGATCCTCTCGGGGGCCGACGGCGTGCACGTCGGCGACGAGGACCTTCCCACGGAGGAGGCGCGGCGGATCCTGGGGCCGGCGCTGCTCCTGGGGCGGAGCACGCGCACCCTCGCCGAGGCGCGCGCCGCCATCGCCGCCGGCGCCGACCACGTGGGATTCGGCCCCATGTTCGGCACCCGGTCGAAGGAGCTGGCCGTTCCGGCGCGCGGGACGGACGCGCTCCGGGAGGTGGCGGCGTCTCTCGGCGCGCCGGTGGTGGCCATCGGCGGGATCACCATCGACACCGTGGGTGAAGTAGCCAGGGCCGGTGCGGCGGCGGCGGCGATGATCGAGGACCTCTTCTCCCGCGGCGACGTCCGGGCCCGCGCGGCGCTGCTCGCCGCCCGCTTCGATGCCGGTCGGGGCCATGCCGGCCGCGGCGACGCCGGGGACCCCGTGACGCGCCCCCGCATCGGCATCCCGCTCGACCTCGAGGAAGGGTGCGGGCGCTACGAGCTCCCGCAGGCCTACGCCGACGCGGTGCGGGATGCCGGCGGCTTGCCGCTCCTGCTTCCCCATGGCGACGCGGCGATCGCCGCCGACTACCTCTCGCTCTGCGACGCCCTGCTCGTCGCCGGCGGCGCCTTCGACATCCCGCCCGAGCGCTACGGCGAGCCGCGCCGCCCCGGCTGCGGGCCGTCGCGAACGGGGCGCACCGCCTTCGAGGCCAGCCTCGCCGAGGCGGCCCTCTCCACCGGGATGCCGGTGCTCGGCATCTGCGGCGGGATGCAGCTCGTGAACGTGGTCCGCGGCGGCGCCCTGCACCAGCACCTCCCCGACGACCTGGGGGTCTTCCACGAGCAAGAGGAGCCCAAGGAGGCGCAGAGCCACGAGGTCCGGATCGTGGCAGGCACGCTGCTCGCCAGGCTGTGCGGCCCGGAACCCCTGGCGGTGAACAGCACCCACCACCAGGCGGTGAGCCGGCCCGGCAAGGGCGTGCTCGTCTCGGCGCGGGCGCCCGACGGCGTGGTCGAGGCCATCGAGTTGCCCGACCACCCCTTCGCCCTGGGCGTGCAGTGGCATCCGGAGGCGCTGGCCGGGCGCGAACCCCGCCACCGCGCCATCCTGCGCGGGCTCGTCCTGGCGGCGCTGGAGCGAGGCATGGAGCGAGGCCGGTGACCGGCCCCGTGACCGGCCCCCGGGTCCTCCTCTGCGGCGGCCTCGACCCGAGCGGCGGCGCGGGGCTCCTGGCCGACCTCGAGGCGCTCGCGGCGGCGGGGGCCCGGGGCTGGGCCGTGGCGACGGCCTTCACCGCGCAGGGGGCGAAGGGCGCCCGGGCCATGGAGTCGGCCACGCCGCGGATGCTCGTCGCCCAGATCGACGCGCTGCTCGTCGCGCTCATCGATGGCGCCCGGGAGCGTCCACTTGCAGTGAAGACCGGGATGCTGGGGAGCGGCGCGAACGCGGCGGCGCTCTCGGCGCGACTCCGGGAGCGGCCGCTCGGGCGGGTGCCGCTCGTCGTCGACCCGGTGCTCTTCGCCTCCTCAGGCCTCGTCGCTGCTCCACGCAGGGGCGGTCGGCGCCCACGCGCACGGCGCGATTCCCGCTCGCGCGGCACTCGACGCGCTCCTCTCCCGTGCGGCGCTCTCCACCCCGAACTGGCCCGAGCTGGAGGCGCTCTCGGGGCGCTCGCTCGGCTCCGAGGAGGATGCCGTGCGGGCGGCGCGGGAGCTGCCTTCACGCGCAGTGCTCGTGAAGGGAGGCCACCGGGAGGGTGAGCCGGTCGACCTGCTCATCCGCGGCGGCACCGTGGTCCGCATCCGCGGGCGGCGCCGGCCGGGAAGCGCGCGGGGCACCGGCTGCCGGCTGGCGTCCGCGACGGCGGGGTTCCTCGCCCGCGGCATGAACTTGGAGGAGTCGGTTCGGCGAGCCAAGCGGATCGTGGAGCGCTACCTCGATGCCGCGGCGCGCGGTGGCCGGTAGCTGCCGTTCAGGCGGGTCGGCGGGCGCCGGCCGACTGGAAGTAGAAGTCGAGCATGGCCCTGAGCGGCGCTGGGTTCCGCTGCAGGCGGCTCCGCAACGCCGCGCCTTCCCAGCAGTCGACAAGCAGGTTTGCCATCCGCCGAGGCTCGGAGTCGGCGGGGAGGTCGCCCCGGAGCCTGGCCTCCTCCAGGCAGGTGGCCAGGCGCCTCGCGATCTCGGCGAAGCAGGCCTGGATCCTTCGCCGGAACACTTCGCTCACGCCCGAGAGTTCCTGTCCGAGGCCTCCCAGGAGGCAGCCCATGTACCCCTCCGTCCGGTAGTGCTTCTCCGTCATCTCGAAGAAGCGCCGCACCCGCTCGAGCGGGAGCCGCTCCGGGTCACCGAGACAGGCGTCGAGGCCGGCGTGCACCCCGCCCATGTACTGATCGATGACCTGGAGCGCGAAGTCCTCCTTGTCGGAGAAGTGATGATAGAAGGAGCCCTTCGGGGTCCCGGTGGCCGAGAGCAGCGCCACGATGCCGAGATCGTTGTAGCCATGCTCCAGGAGCATGGCCATGCCGGCATCGAGAAGGCGCTGCTTCGTCGGGTGCGTCATCCGGAAGTCGGCCCGCCGCTCACCTTGGCCAGCATGTGCGAGATGACTTGCGTGTGCTGGTGCTGGGGGCTGAACATGATGATCTCCGCGTCGGCATCGACCTTCACGTTGTGCCCGGGCGGCCAGTAGAACAGGTCGTGGGTCCGGACCGTCTCCTTCGCGCCCTTGGCGTCGGTGGTGGTGAGTTGCCCGACCAGGACGAAGCCCCAGTGCGGGCACTGGCAGAGGTTGCCCTCCAGCCCCTGGAAGAGCGGGGTGGTGTCGACGCCCGCCGAGAGCGTGAAGTACTCGCCGCTCATGGTGCCGAAGCCGCCGGCCTCGCCAAAGTTCGTCCGCTGGCGGATCACGGCACCGGGAATCTGCATCTGGACATCGACCTTCTCCTTCGCGACGTGCATGGCTGGCCTCTCCTCCTGACGACGATGTTTCCCCTCCACTAGACCGATCGGTCTAATCGGAGAATACGCTTGGCGGCGAGCCTGTCAAGGGCGGCGAGCATCCCGTTGCGGGCATCCCGGCTGGAAGGGTCCATGACGCGCCGTGCCTTTCCCGGGAAGGGAGAACCGGATGGGATGCCCACTCCCCGCGTGGAGGGTACCCTCGTGCCTCGTCATTCCGCCGCCGCGGCATTGCTTGCGGCCCTGCTTCTCCTTCCGGGCGCCGCCCGGGGCGCCGAGGGTATTCCCGAGAGGAAGCCGTTCAGCGCCGAGACGATGTGGAACCTGGCACGGCTCGGGCCGCCGTCCGTCTCGCCCGATGGCAAGTGGGCGGTCCTCGCCCTGACGACCTTCGACGTCAAGAACGACAAGGCCATGTCGGAGCTCTGGCTCGTTCCGTGCGCCGGAGGAGAGGCTCGCCCGCTCACCTCCCGCGGTGGTGCCGACTCGAGCCCGGCCTGGAGCCCGGACGGCAGGTGGATCGCGTTCCTGGGCAAGCGCGGCGACGACGAGAACGCGCAGGTCTACGTCATCCCGGTGGACGGTGGCGAGGCAAGGCGCCTGACCAGCGTTCCGGGCGGCGCGCTCGTCCCGAGGTGGTTCCCCGACTCCCGGCGCGTGGCCTTCGCGACCTGGATCTTCCCCGACTGGAAGGGATGGGAGGATCAGGCCCGGCGGCTCAAGGAACGCAGGGAATCGAGGATGACGGCGCGCACCTGGGACAAGTCGCCGGTGCGGCGTTGGGACCGCTTCCTCGACGAGCGCCGCGCCCACCTCTTCACGGTCCCGCTCTCCGGCGGAGAACCCGCCCCCGTCACCCCGGGGTCCGGCGTGGCGCTGCCCTTCGGCTCGGTGAACGCCGATCCGGATCGGGACGATTTCGACATCTCCCCGGACGGCAAGGAGGTCGCCTTCGCCGCCGACAGCGACCGAACGGGCGTGGAACCCAACCTCGACCTGTACGTGGTCCCCGCCGAGGGCGGTGCCGCCAGGAACCTCACCGCTGCGAACGGCGCGAACGACTCGAAGCCGCTCTACTCGCCCGACGGCCGGACCATCGCCTACGGCCGGCAGGACGTCCTCCGGACCTACTACGACCGGGTCCGGCTCGCGCTCCACGACCGCGCCGCCGGCACGAGCCGGGTCGTCACCGAGGCCTGGGACCGATCGGTGTCCGGCCTCGTGTGGCTCGCCGATGGCCGGTCGCTCCTCGGTCGATCGACGATGCCGGCACCCGGCGGGTCTACCGCATCGACGCCGTCTCGGGAAAGCCGTCGCCGGTGACGACGGCCCCGAGCTTCACGAGCCTGGCGGCGTCCGGCGCCGGACGCACCGTCGTGGCACTGCGGGAGAGCTTCGCCGAGCCGCCGACGCTGGTGCGGCTCGACACCCGGAATGGACAGGCGACCAAGCTCTCGACCTTCAACGACGCCGCGCTGGCAGGCGTCGACATGGGCGCCTTCGAGAGCGTCACCTACTCCGGTGCCGACGGGCAGCCCGTCCAGATGTGGGTGACCTTTCCCCCGGGCTTCGAGCGGACGAGGAGGTACCCGCTCTTCCTTCTCATCCACGGCGGGCCGCACCTGGGGATGACCAATGGGTTCTTCTGGCGGTGGAACGCGCAGGTGTTCTCGGCCTGGGGTTACGTCACCGCCTGGCCCAACTTCCACGGTTCATCCGGCTTCGGCACGCCCTTCACCGAGAGCATCGACCCGGACTGGGTGACGAAGCCCTACCAGGACGTCCTCGCTGCGGCGAGCTGGCTCTCGGCCCAGCCCTGGATCGACCCGGCGCGCATGGCGGCGGGCGGCGGCAGCTACGGCGGGTATCTCGCGACGGTCCTTCTCGGGCGCCCCCATCCCTTCCGGACGTTGCTCGTCCACGCCGGCGTCACCGACCGGTACGCGCAGTACGCTTCCGACGTCGGGGCGTCCCGGAAGCGCTTCGGCGATTTCTGGGAGGACGAGCCGACCTGGCGGAAGGTCTCGCCCATCCTCGCCGCCGGCAGCTTCGTCACCCCGACGCTCGTCATCCACGGCGCGCTCGACTACCGGGTCCCCGACGGCGAGGGATTCGAGCTGTTCAACGTCCTCCAGGCCCGCGGGGTCCGCAGCCGGCTCGTGCACTTCCCGAACGAGAACCACTGGGTGCTGAAGCCGCAGAACTCGCTCTACTGGTACCAGGTGGTGCGCGAGTGGCTGCGCGAGTTCGTTGGCGAGGGGACAGGTCCTGGCTGACGGCGCAGCGCGCTCCGGCCAGCCACCGCGGGACGAGCGGAGCTCCCCCTCCGGCGTTACCCCTCGCGCCGCTTCTCGGCGAAGAAGGTGTGCTTCTTGAAGAAGACCAGCGACATGAGGCCGGTGGGCCCCTGGCGGTGCTTGGCCAGAATGAGCTCTACGTCCTGCACGTCGGCGTTGATGGCGTCCTGGCCGCCCTCGCCCTCCTGCTCGGGGCGGTGGAGGAACATGACCACGTCGGCGTCCTGCTCGATGGCGCCCGACTCGCGCAGGTCGGCGAGCATGGGGCGCTCCCCCTTGCGCTTCTCCACCGCGCGGTTCAGCTGCGAGAGCGCGACCACCGGCACGCTGAGCTCCTTGGCGAGCGCCTTCAGCGACCGGCTGATGGTGGCGATCTCCTGCTCGCGCGACTGGCTGGAGCGGGCCGACGGCGCGTGCATGAGCTGGAGGTAGTCGACCACCACGAGGTCGAGGCCGCTCTCCCGCTTCAGCTTGCGGCACTTGGACCGCAGCTCGACCGGCGAGAGCATGAAGCTGTCGTCGAACCAGATGGGCGCGCCCATGAGCTTCTCGCCCTGCACCATGATGCGGTCCCAGTCGTGCTGGGCGAGCTTGCCCTTGGTGAGCCGCTCGCTGTCGAGCTTGGCCTCGCTGGCGAGCAGCCGGAGCGCCAGCTGATCGGAAGGCATCTCGAGCGAGAAGAAGACCACCTTCTTCTCCCCCTTGGTGGCGGCATGGGCGGCGATGTTCAGGGCCAGCGCGGTCTTTCCCACCGAGGGGCGGGCGGCCACGATGACGAGCGTGCCGGGCTGGAACCCGAGCGTCTGGTCGTCGAGCCAGGGAAGCCCGGTGGGCACGCCGGTCACGTGGGAGAGCCCCGCCTTGGCGCGGGCGTGGATGGCCTCCAGCCGGTCGAGGGCCACGCTCATCGCCTCGGCGAAGGGCTTCATGGTCTCGAGGGAATTGCCCTGGGCGGCGCCGAAGACGTCCTGCTGGGACTGCTCCAGGAACTCGCGAACGCGAGGCCCGGCTTCGTAGCCCCGCTCCACCACGCGCTGCGCGGTGAGCATCATCCGGCGCAGCCGCGCCAGCTCGTTCACGGCCTCGGCGTAGTGGGAGGCGTTGGCGGACGAGCCCACCGACGCGGCCAGGCCGAAGACGAGCTCTCGGGGAACCTGGGCGCCGAGCAGCCCCTTCGCGTCGAGCCGCTGCTGCACCAGCACCGGGTCGATCTTGCGCGACTCCTTGGCCAGATCCTCGAAGGTGGCGAAGACGTGCTGGTGGGCCAGCGAATAGAAGTCCTCCGACTTGAGCAGCGCCGCCACCTGGTCGAAGGCGGTCTCGTCGAGCAGGACGGCCCCCAGCACCGCCTGCTCCGCCTCGAGGTTGTGGGGTAGGTCGCGGACGCCGCGGAGTGTCAGTGGCTCGCCCATGAAGGCGCGGATGGTAGCAGGCGGGTCCGACGGGATCATCGTCGGCGCCCGGTGGACAAGGCGGAATTATCCCGGGGAAATCCGGTGGTCCCGGTGTGGACGAAATGTGGACGCCCCCAGGGGCGCCAGGCCACCAGGCCGCCGGAGCTTCAGGCCCCGGGAACCGCGCCCTTGACGGTGTAGTAGACCGCCTCGGGGTGGTGCAGGACGATGGCGGAGGTGGACTGCTCCGGGACCATCTGGTCGGCGCTGGTGAGCGAGACGCCGATGCTCCGCTCCGGGTCGAGGAGCTTCCAGAGCTTCTTCTGGTCGGTGAGCTCCG
>CAVOWI010000002.1:0-8984 GCA_963700085.1 uncultured delta proteobacterium | reverse complement strand
GAAGGCGACGCTGAAGGAGAAGATTGGCGTCGACTTCCGGCGCCACCGCATCCTCGGCGCCTGCAACCCCGAAGCTCGCCTTCCGTGCGCTCACCGCGGAGCTGGAGGTGGGCGTCATGTTGCCCTGCAACGTGGTGGTCTACGAGGGGGACGACGGCAAGGCGGTGGTCATCGCCATCGACCCCGTGGCCACCATCGCGGGCACGCACCCGGGGTTGAACGTGCTGGCGGGCGAGGTCAAGGCGGGGCTGGCGCGGGCGCTTCAGGCCATCGGATGATGCACTATTTGCTGGTGGGCGGGGCGGTGCTCGCCGCGTGGTACGTCGTGTCCCGCTGGGTGCTACCCAGGTCTGGGTGCCCACCGTGGAGCCCCCGACCGCCCCCGGGATTGGGCGGACAAGGGCGAGGGGGCGGCGCGAAGGGGCGATGAGGGCGGGGAGCGGGCTGGCGACGCCCTGGACCGGGCGGAGAACCAGCCTGCCGGGCGCTGGGGCTGGAGGTGGTCTCGGCGTTATGATGGACTCTGGAGGGGCTCCCCATGGATCCCGTCCTCGCTTCGCCTTCGCCGTCGTGTGGTGGCGTTCCTCGTCGTCGCCGGGGGCTGCGGCCCCGGGGGCGGCGCCGCGACGCCCACGGATCTCCGGGCCGAGCTCACGAGCTTCGACACCGTCCAGCTCACCTGGACGACCCCGCTGGCCAGGACGGCGTGCAGCTGCAGGGGCGGCTGGCAGGGGGCGCCTGGGAGGTGATCGGGGACGCCCCGGCCGAGGCCATCGGGCATGGTGATCTCCCTCGCCGCGGACGCACCGGAGGCCGCCGACTTCGGCTTCCGCATCCGCGGCGTGAAGGGTGCGGCGTCCTCCGGGTGGAGCGCCGAGGTCACCGTCCACCGCGGGTTCGCCCGGCGACCGGGCTCTTCGTGACCGGCCGGTTCCGGCCCGCCGCCCGTCCGTCCGGCTCCACTGGACCGCCGGCTCGACCCAGGCCGACGCCATCCGGGTCGAGCGCCGGATCATCCCCCACGGAGGCGCGCCGGGGCCCTGGGCCGCTCCCGGGGGTCCCCCTCGGCGCCACCTCCGTCGAGGACACGGCCCTCGGATGCCTGGGTGGACGGTGCCGTCGTGGAGTACCGGGTGACCTACGTGAAGGGATCGAGGCGAGCACCCCGGCGCAGGGCTCGAGCGACGCGGCGCCGCCGCTCGCCCCGGTCGGCCTCGTGGCGACCCCGGCCGGTCCGCTCTCCATCCGCCTCGACTGGACGGCCCGGAGCACCTACGCGACGAAGCAGGTGGTCATCCGGGCGGCACGCCTGGCTCCCGGCGAGGCCGAGGTGGCCACGCTGGGCCCGGAGGTGAACGGCTACGTCGACACCGTCCCCGAGGCGGGCGCGTACGTCTACCGGATCTCGGCGCGCGTCGGGGACTACGTCAACGTCACGAACTACGTGGCCGACAGCGCACCGGTGGTCGGTTTCACGTCGCTCCCGGGGATGACCCTCTCGACGTCCACGCTCGTCGCGCCCGGCGGGACAAAGGCGGTGAGGGACGCGGCCGGGAGGTTCGCCACCGCCGCCACTTACCTGTACACGGTAAGTGCGTGGCGGCAGGCGGCCGGCGGGTGGGAGGCCCACGAGACGGTCCTGGCCACCTACCCCGACCTGGCCGGCCCGGGCCTCCTCCTGCGGCCGGACGGGGGGCTCGAGCTCCTCTACCGCGTCCTGTACCCCCTCCCCACCACCTTCACGCGCGAGTGGCTCGACGGGGCCTGGCACGCCGAGTCCGTGTCCGGCCTCCAGCCCACCGACGCCGTCGTGGGCCCGGCGGGGTGCTCCAGCTCGTCGACTGCCAGTCCGGCTTCCTGCGCCACGCCACCAACGCCTCCGGTGCGTGGGTGGTGGAGACGATCCCGGTCGCCGACCCCGCGGATCGCTGCGCGGTGACGACCGGGCCCGGCGGCGACGTCCGCATCGCCTGGACCTCCCCGCGCCCGGTCCCGCCCGGCAGGGGGGCAGCCCGACCGCGAGCGACCTGCACCTGGTCCGCCCCGGGCCGGGGGGATGGGTGGACGAGATCGCGCCGCTCGGAGCGGAGGCGGTGGCCCTGGCTCCCCGCGTCCTGCGCATCCACGCACCGTCCGTGGACAGGACGGAGGTGATCTTCCAGGGCCTCACGGCGGTGCCGGGAGGGATCGACGTCAGCGCGGTCACCCGCGACGCCGGGACGTGGGGCGCGCCGGTCTCGCTGGGTGTCCGCCAGTTCAACGGGAGCGAGGAGAGCTTCACCTCGGCGATGTCTCCCGACGGGTCGCGCATCGCCGTGGCCTGGAACGGATTCACGACGGGTGGATGCTGCTCCCCGGCCACGCTGGCCATCCGCGGCGCGGACGGCGCGTGGACGAGCACGAGCCTGTACGACACGCAGGCCTGGCTTGCGTCGGGGTTCTCGCCGCAGGGGAAGCTCTGGGTGCTCGAGCTCTCGCCAATCTCCCACCTGGGTGGATCCTGTACGAGGAGCCGTAGTAGTCGTACCTCCAGCAGCGGAGCGTCTGGTCCGGGCGGACCGCGCAGACGCTGAGGAGGCTCACTGCCAGCCGGGAAGCGCCCGGCACCCGGTCCTGCCCCAGCAGGCGACGGTTCCGTCGATCCGCGCCGCGCAGGCCCGGCTGCAGCCGGCGCTGACGTTCCGCACCGGTCCGACGTCGGCGGGGACGTCCAGCTGGCCGTGGTCCGAGAAGGAGCGGGAGGATTCCTGGCGCCAGCAGGTCACGCTCCGGTCGGGGCGGACCGCGCAGGCGAAATCACATCCGACGCTGACGGCGACGGCCGGACCGGCCACGACCTGGATCGCGCCGGGGTCGATCTCCGGCCAGCACGCCACCTGGCCGTCGTCGAGGACGGCGCACCACTGGCCGCCCCACGTGGCGAGCGGCTCCTCGGCCGTCGCGGACAGCGTGAGGGGCGCGGACCACTCGGCCATCCTGGGGGCGCAGGCGGAGAGGGCGAGGAGGAGCAGGGCCGGGATGGCGTGGGGAGGACGCACGATCCGCCTGATACCGCAGGGGGCGCCATGGCCTGTGGATGTCAGACCTCTCGAATAACATCCGCCGAATCAAGTGACGGAGCGTGAACGTCAGTTCGAGCTGCCGCTTCCCACCCGCGGCGGCCGGCGCCCCGGGGCGGGCCGGAAGCCGAAGGGCGATGCACCCATGCGGCCACATGCCGCGCGCCCAAGACTCTCCCCGCACCACCCGGTGCACGTGACAATCCGCATGCGGTCCCACGTGTGGAGCCTCCGTTCGCAGCGAGGGATGTCCGTCGTCGAGTCCGCCCTGCTCGG
This sequence comes from uncultured delta proteobacterium, assembly GCA_963700085.1. Lineage (GTDB taxonomy): Bacteria > Myxococcota > Myxococcia > Myxococcales > Anaeromyxobacteraceae > CAIOAK01. Next base: position 5,649 of record CAVOWI010000002.1, on the reverse strand, counting down.
CGCGGCGGAGCGAACGGGATTTCGCGTCACGCACTTCAGCGTCCAGGGAAACCACGTCCACCTGGTCGTCGAGGCCGGCAGCGGTCGCGCGCTGACGAGCGGGATGAAGGCCCTCGCCATCCGCCTGGCGAAGGGGATGAACCGCCTCATGGGGGCGAAAGGCCCCGTGCTCGACGACCGCTATCACGCCCACGTGCTGCGGACGCCGGCGGAGGTGCGCCGGGCCCTGGCGTACGTCGCCGGCAACTTCGCGAACCATGCGCGGAGGTGCGGCGAGGAGATTCGGGGCGGCTTGACGGATCGGTACAGCTCGGACGCATGGCCCGGCCTGATCGACGCCCCCCGGAGCTGGTTGCTTCGCTCGGCGGGCACGTCCGCCGAATCGAGTGACGAAAAGTGAAGGACCGACCCGATTGTGGGACCGGCCCGATGGATCGGCCTTGCGGCGGGGGATAGCCCCCCGTGAGGCGGGTATTCCGGCGCCGGGACTCGCGTCCCGGCGTCGGTGATGTCAAAACACGAACTGCTCGCCCTGGGCCCGCAGCGCCGTGATGGCGGCCAGGTTGACGATCGACTGCACGCTCGTCCCCATCTGCAGCACGTTGACCGGCTTGTCCATGCCGAGCAGGACCGGGCCGATGACCTCGGCGCCGCCCATGGCCTCGAGCAGCTGGTAGGAGATGTTGGCCGAGTCGAGGTTGGGGAAGACGAAGACGTTGGCGTCCTCCTTCAGCGTGGAGAAGGGGAACTCGGGCACGCGGAGCTCCGCGTCGGTGGCGATGTCCACCTGGATCTCGCCGTCGACCTCCAGGTCGGGGCGCATCTGGCGGACCAGCTCGGTGGCCTTGCGCACCTTGGCCGGGCTCTCCCCCTTGGCGGCGCCGAAGCTCGAGTAGGAGAGCATGGCCACCCGCGGGACGACGTCGAAGTAGCGGGCCAGGTCGGCGGTGGCCACCGCGATGTCGGCCAGGGCCTGCGGGTTCGGGTCGATGTTCACGGTGGTGTCGGCGAAGAACTTGAAGTCCTCCTTCGTGACCACGATGTAGACGCCGGCGGCGCGGCGCCCCTTGCGCGTGCCGATGATCTCCAGCGGCGCGCGGATGCCGTCGGGGTAGCCCACGGTGAGCCCCGTGACCATGCCGTCGGCGTCGCCGCGCTCCACCATCACCGAGGCGTAGTAGTTGCGGGCGCGCACCTGGCGCCGCGCCTCGGCGAAGGTCATGCCCTTGCGGGCGCGCAGCTCCCAGAAGCGCGCCACGTACCGGTCGTAGTCCGGGCTGTCCTCGGGGAGGATCACCTGCACGCCCTCGAGGCCGTCGAGCCGCCGCTCCTCGATGGAAGCGCGGATCTTCTGCACCGGCCCGAGCAGGATGGGCTCGCAGAGCCCCTCCTCGCGGAGGATCTGGGCGGCGTGCTGGATCTTCTCGTTGTCCCCCTCGGGGAAGACGATCTTGGCCAGCTTGGTGCGGGCCTTCGCGTGCACCAGGCTCATCACGCTGTGCAACCGGCTCTGCCGCTTCTTCAGCCTCTCGCGGTAGTCGGCCAGGTCGAGCGACAACCGGGCCACGCCGCTCGAGATGGCCGCCTCGGCCACCGCCGGCGCGACCCAGAGCAGCACGCGCGGGTCGAGCGGCTTGGGGATGATGTAGTCGCGGCCGAAGCTGAAGCGCTCGCCGCCGTAGCCGCGGGACACCGACTCGGGCACGTCCTCGCGGGCCAGCTGCGCCAGCGCGCGAGCCGCCGCCATCTTCATCTCCTCGGTGATGCCCCTGGCGCGAACGTCGAGGGCCCCTCGGAAGATGTAGGGGAAGCCCAGCACGTTGTTGACCTGGTTCGGGTAGTCGGAACGGCCGGTGGCCATGATCACGTCGCTGCGCGCCGCCTTGGCGTCCGGGTAGCTGATCTCCGGGTCCGGGTTGGCGAGCGCGAAGACGATGGGATTGGTCGCCATCGACCGGACCATGTCCTGCGTCATGAGCCCCTTGGCCGAGCAGCCCAGGAAGACGTCGGCGCCCTTCAGGGCGTCCTCGAGCGTCCGGGCCTTGGTGTCGGCCAGGAACTCCGCCTTGTACTCGTTCATCCCCTCGGTGCGCCCCTTGTAGACCACGCCCTTGGTGTCCACCAGGAGCACGTTCTCCTTCTTCACTCCCAGTTTCAGGTAGAACTTGGTGCAGGCGATGGCCGAGGCGCCGGCGCCGGAGACGACCACCTTCAGCTTGTCGAGCTTCTTGCCGGCCAGCTCGGCGGCGTTGATGAGCGCGGCGCCGGAGATGATGGCGGTCCCGTGCTGGTCGTCGTGGAAGACCGGGATGTTCATCTCCCTCTTCAGCCGTTCCTCGATGACGAAGCACTCCGGGGCCTTCACGTCCTCCAGGTTGATGCCGCCGAAGGTGGGCTCCAGCGCCTTCACCACCTCGCAGAAGCGGTCGATCTCCTTGGCATCGACCTCGAGGTCGAAGACGTCGATGTCGGCGAACTTCTTGAAGAGGACGCCCTTGCCCTCCATGACCGGCTTACCGGCCAGGGCGCCGATGTCGCCCAGGCCGAGCACGGCCGTGCCGTTGAGATCACCGCGACCAGGTTCCCGCGCGCGGTGTAGGCGTAGGAGAGATCCGGATCCTTCTCGATCTCGAGACAGGGCTCGGCGACGCCGGGGCTGTAGGCGAGCGACAGGTCGCGCGCCGTGGCGCAGGGCTTCGTCGGGACCACCTCGATCTTCCCGGGGCGACCCATGGAGTGGTAGGCGAGCGCCTCCTCCTTGCGGATCTTCTTCTTCGGGGTCTCGAGGTTCTTTGGCGGAGAAAAATCGGTGGCCATCGGTGCTCCCTCTGGTCAGTGGAGGCAGCACAGAACCCCAATCCCCCGAGCCTGTCAACGAAAGAAAATGACGCATCGCGACAATGTAAAACTTGTAAAGACCGACTTTGCGGAACCGGCTTTGCTCAGTTGGCCGGGAACCGGACGGGCGTCGGATCGACCGCCCTGCCGTGCGCTGCGAGAACCTCGGCGACGGCCTCGGCCACGGTGACCACGATGTCCGTGCAGAAGGAGAGCCTCTGCCCGGATCCGAATTCGGCGAACTGCCCGGTGAGGTCGTTGCAGACGAGCGTGGCGCTCGCTCCTCGATTCACCCGGGTGCGAACCGCGGCGAGGAATTGCCCCATCGCCTCGCGCAGCGCGGGGGTCACCTGGCCGGTCGGGTCGGGGTCGCCGAGCAGCTCGCCGAGGACGAGCTGGCCGGCCATGACCGCGCCGCAGAGACCCTCGCCGGTGATGCCGCCCTTGCGCAGCGCCTGGTACGGGCGAGTGGGCAAGGAGAAGGTCTCGGCCAGCGCGATGCCGCAGCTGTGGTGCGGAACGTCCTTCCCCTCGTAGAGGACGCGGGCCTTCTCACGCACGCGACGCATGACCTCCTGAAATTTCTCGTCCATTCCTGCCTCCCGCGTGATTCTACCGGCGCGGGCCTCCCCGGAGTAGATTGCAGCGCCGTGAGCCCACTTCGCATCGCCATGGTCATCGACGCCTGGGACGACGCGAACAACGGCGCGGTCGTCTCGACCCGCCGGTTCGCCGAGCTCCTCCGGGAACGGGGCCACACCGTGGAGGTCCTCGCCACCGGCGTGCCCGCGCCGGGCAAGATCCTGCTCAAGTCCTTCGTCATCCCCACGCCGGGCAACATCATGGAGAAGATGCGGCTGCCCTTCGCCTGGCCCGACCGGCGAATCCTCGAGGAGACGCTCGGGCGCCAGGACGTCGTCCACAACCAGTTCCCGTTTTATCTAGGGATCAAGGCCATCGGCGTGGCCCAGCGGGCCGGGGTGCCGGTGGTCTCGACCTTTCACGTCCAGGCCGAGCACCTGCTCCACAACGTGGGGGTGCGCAGCCCGACGCTCGTGGACTGGACCTACCGCTTCTTCCTCCGCACCACCTACAACCGATCCGACGCCGTGCTCTGCCCGAGCGCCTTCGCCGAGAGGGAGCTTCGCCGCTACGGGCTCCGCGTGCCCTCGGCCGTGATCTCGAACGGCGTCCCCCCGAGTACCGGCCGCTGCCCCGCGAGGAGTGCGAGCGGTTCGAGGGGAAGTTCACCATCCTGTCGGTGGGGCGCCTGGCCCGCGAGAAGCGGCACGACCTCCTGATCGAGGCCATCCGCAAGTCGCGCCACGAGGGGCGCATCCAGCTCGTCATCCTCGGGGACGGGCCGCAGAAGGCGCGGCTCGAGGAGCTGGGGAAGGTGCTCACCCACGCGCCGGTCTTCCGGTGGCTCGAGCCGCACGAGCTCATCCGCTACTACGGCGGTGCCGACCTCTGCGTCCACGCTGCCGACGTCGAGGTCGAGTGCATGTCGGTGCTCGAGGCCATGGCCTGCGGCCTCCCCTGCGTCATCGCCCGCTCCCCTCTCAGCGCGACCTCGCAGTTCGCCTTGTCCGACGACTTCCTCTTCGAGGCCGGCTCGCGCGAGGAGCTCACCGCGCGGATCGACCGGTCAATCGAAGACCCGGCCGGGCTCGAGCGCGCGCGCGAAGGTTACCGCGAGGCGGCCCAGGGCTACCGGGTCGAGGCCTCGGTGGACAAGCTCGTCGAGCTCTACCGGCAGGTCATCGCCGGCCGCCGGTCGGTCAAGCCCTGACGACTCCGGCCAGCCGCTCGAGGATGATGGCCTCCGCCTCGGCCATGATCCGGTCGATCAGCTCCTTCACGGTCGGGATGTCGTGGATCAGGCCCGCCACCATGCCGCAGGACCAGACGCCCGCGTCCATGGCCCCCTCCAGCATGATCTTCGGATAGACGCCGGCCACCTCCTCCCGGACGTCCTCGAAGGTGAGCTTCGACCCGAGGGCGCGCTCCTTCTCGAGCAGGCGGTCGGCCGCGCCGTTCCGGAGCACACGCTCGGTGTTGCGGAGCGGGCGCATGACGAGCCGGGTGTCGAGCTCGCTGGCCGCCACGATGGCCTGCTTGACGTTCTCGTGCACCGGCGCCTCCCGGGTGGCGATGAAGCGCGTGCCCATGTTCATGCCTTCCGCCCCCAGCGCCAGCGCCGCCACCAGCGATCGGCCGTCGGCCATGCCGCCCGAGGCGACGAAGGGAATCTTCAGCTCGTCCGCGGCGCGCGGCAGCAGGATGAAGTTCGGGACGTCGTCCTCGCCGGGGTGGCCGCCGCATTCGAAGCCGTCGACGCTCACCGCGTCGCAGCCGATCGACTGGGCCTTCAGCGCGTGGCGGACGGACGTGCACTTGTGGATCACCTTGATCCCCGCCGCGTGGAGGTGCGGCAGCACCTGCTGCGGGTTGTTGCCGGCGGTCTCGACCACCTTCACACCCCCCTCGACGATGGCGCGGACGTATCCGGGGTAGTCGGGCGAGGCGAGGGCCGGCAGGAAGGTGAGGTTGACGCCGAAGGGCTTGTCGGTCATCTCGCGGCAGCGGCGGATCTCGCTCGCGAGCAGCTCGGGCGTTGGCTGGGTGAGCGCGGTGAGGATGCCGAGCCCGCCGGCGTTCGATACCGCGGCGGCCAGCTCGGCGAACCCGACGTAGTGCATGCCGCCCTGGATGATGGGGTGCTGGATGCCGAACATCTCGGTGATCTTGGTCTTCATGTGATTCGAGATTGTAGCCGGAAATGGTAGAAATCACTGGTGCGCCCGACTC
>CAVOWI010000001.1:0-39131 GCA_963700085.1 uncultured delta proteobacterium | reverse complement strand
GAGGGTGTGAGGGAGCAACTCACTCCCGGTCGGCGGCCGACTCAGCCGTCGTGAAGCGCCGGTCGGCCGGGTGACGGTAGGCTCCGTCCAGCAGGAGTCGCCGGGCATCCTGCGAGCGCCCCGCCCGGCGGAGCGCCGTCGCGAGGGCGATCCGCGCGTCCGCGTAGGACGGTGCCTCCTCGACCAGGAGACCCAGCACCTGGATCGCCAGGTCGGGCCGGCCCGCGCGAAGGAGCAGGTCGCCCAGGTCCAGCTGGAAGGTGTAGGCGGGACGGAGGCGCCAGGCCCTGTTGGCGATCTCCACGGCGGATCCGGGCTCGTTCGCGTGGAAGGCGCGGAGCCCCGCCCGCCCGCAGCCGCGTCGGCTCGTCGTCGGCACGCTCCGCGAAGAAGCATCCCCGGCGCGCGGAGAGCCTCGGCGCGCTGGCCGTTGCCTTTTTTTTCATCGGCATGCTCTCCAGGCAGCAAGGAGCGCGCCCCGGGCTGCTCTCGCGTGGCGTGCTCCCGCGGCCGCCCCTCGCTCTCGAAGGCGAGGGCCCGAGGGCTAGAAGCAGCCGCCAGGGTCATGGCCGGTCCCCCAGCGGCCAGGGTGGCGGCTGCTCGTCGAAAGCGACCAGGGAACGCAGAGTGAAGAAGAGAGATCGCCGCTTGCAAGAGCCGCCGCTGGCCCTGCGAGCACGCCAGGTACTGGAGATGGTCCGCCACGGGCGAGATGCCGGGGGCGATGTTGCAGAAGCCCGATAACGGGCAGGAAAGTGAGCGCCGTGATAGGCGAATGCGAGAAGCCAGCGGTCGCGCCGCCGCCGCCACGACCCCAGCGCCTGCACCAGCTCCCCCTGCGACTGCCGCACGCCGGAGCCCAGAACCAGGGTGATGCCGGGGCCACGGGCCACTCCGGGTAGACGAAGCCCAGGTTCACCGGCAGAAAGCAGTGCGGGCGTAGTGAAGCAGGGCCCACCCGGCGGCGCCGACCCGCTCGGCAAGGTCCCGAGGTGCCCCGGTCTGCTCCCCCACCGCGCGGGTCCACTGGTACCAGACGGTCACCAGACCCAGCGCGAGGGAAAGCGCGAAGTAGGGGAGGGCCAGAGCCAGGTCGCGGCGCCCGATGCGGCCGCGGCGGTAGAGGGCGAGAAGCAGCAGGACCACCGGCAGCATCACCACCGAGGTCTTGGCGAGCAGCGCGAGAAGGAAGAGCGCCAGGGAACCCGCCAGGGTGCGCCGGTCTCCCGACTCGTCGAACCGGAGCCAGGTGAGGACGGATCCCGCGAAGAGAGCGCCCGAGAGGACGTTCTTCCGCTCGGAGATCCAGGCGACCGACTCCACCGCGACGGGGTGGACGGCGAAGAGCGTGGCGCCGAGCCAGGCCCCGGGGACGCCCAGCGCCAGGAGCACCCGCCAGAGCAGGTAGGCGGTGAGCGCGTGAAGGAGCACGTTCCCGACGTGGTAGCCGGCCGGGTCGACTCCGAACAGGCGAAGGTCGACCCAGAGCGAGGTCCAGGTGAGGGGCCAGTAGTCGTAGACCCCGCGTCCCAGCCAGATGTCGAGGAGCGGCCCGCGCAGTACGGTCGAGCCCTCGACCAGCGCATGGTCGTCGAAGACGAACCCGGCGCCCCAGGTCTGGATGTAGGGGACGACCGCGGCGACGACGACGGCGGCACCCGCGAGCCAGCTCCGGGCGCGGGGCGTCGGCTCCACTACTTCCTCCTGCGCGCCTTCTTGCGCGCCTGCCGCTCCCGCTTGCGCTTCTTGTTGCGGGCCTCGCGATCGGCTGCGCTCTCGGTGGAGATGGGCTCGGGCGCGTAGCCCATGAGCCGGGCCCGGGCCAGCGCGCCGGCCGGCAGCCGCGGCTGCATCCCCCGGGGCAGCCCGGCCATCTGGCCGGCCAGCTGCGAGGGATTGGGAGCACCGCCGTCCATGAGCTGCTGGACCGCCGCGGCGTCGTCGCCGAGCACGTCGTCCATCCCCTGGCCCTTCGACTTGCGCAGGCTGGCGAGCTGCTTGATGCCGGGCAGCCGCGAGAGCAGCCCGGGCGCCGAGCCCACCGCACGCATGATGCCCTTCATGCCGTGGTACTGCTTGAGGAGGTCGCGGACCTCCTTCTCCTTGCGGCCGGATCCCTTGGCGATGCGCCGCATGCGCGACTCGTTGAGGGAGTCGGGGCGCGACCGTTCACCCGGGGTCATCGAATCGACCATGGCGACGATGCGGCCGAGCGCCTTCTCGTCGAACTGGAAGCCCTCGGGCATCTCCCCGAAGATGGGGAACTTCTCCATCAGCTCGCCGATGGGCCCCATCTTGCGGATGGTGCGGATCTGCTTCACGAAGTCGTCGAGGGTGAAGTCCCCGGAGAGGAGCTTCTTGGCGTCGGCCTCGGCCTGTTCCTCGTCGACGTGGGCCTCGAAGTCCTGCATCAGGCCGACGACGTCGCCGAACCCCAGGATGCGGCCGGCCAGCCCCTCGGGGCGGAACTCCTCGAGCTTGTCGAGCTGCTCGCCCATGCCCAGGAACTTGATGGGCTTGCCCGTGACCTCCTTGATGGAGAGCGCCGCGCCGCCGCGGGCGTCGCCGTCGAGCTTGGTGAGCACGAAGCCGTCGATGCCGATGCGCCGGTCGAACTCGGCCGCGGTGCGCACCGCGTCCTGGCCGATCATGGCGTCGCAGACGAGCAGGATGTTCTCGGGCTTGACCGCGCTCTTCACTTGCTCGAGCTCGATCATGAGCGTGTCGTCGATGGCCAGGCGGCCGGCGGTGTCGTAGATGACGACGTCGGTCTTCTCGCGGGACGCCTTCTCGTGGGCGCGGCGGCAGAGCTCGGGCGGGGCGACGCCCGTCTCGTGGAACACCGGGACGCCCAGCTTCTCGCCGAGCTGCCGGAGCTGCTCCACCGCGGCGGGGCGCTGGACGTCGGCCGCCACGAGGAGGATCGACTTCCCCTCCTTGAGGTAGCGGTTGGCAAGCTTGGCCGCGGTGGTGGTCTTGCCCGAGCCCTGGAGCCCCACCATCATGACGCCGGTGGGCTTGCGCGCGCCCACCGCGAGGGAGGTGTCGACCGGGCCCATCAGGGCCTCGAGCTCGTCGTGGCAAATCTTGACGAAGTGGTCCTGCGGCGTGACCCGCACGGTCCCCTTGCCGGTCTTGACCTTGGTCTCGACCACCTCGCCGACCGCCTTCTCGCGGACCCGGGCGACGAAGCGCTTCACCACCTCGAAGGAGACGTCGGCCTCGAGCAGCGCCACGCGGATGTCCCGCAGCGCGTCGTCGACGACCTCCGAGGTGATCTCGGTTCGCCCCTTGAGCTTGTTCCTGGCGGCCTTGAAGCCTTTTGCGACGGTTTCCAGCATCTCGGGATGCACCCTTTCGAGGAGGGGGCTTATAACACGGCCATGGCTCCGCGACCGCCCCCACAGGGGCCCCGGATGTTCACCGTCGAGGAGGCGAACGACCTCGTTCCCGAACTGGAGCTGGCCTTCGGCCACCTGGGCCGGCTGCGCGGCGAGGCGAGCGTTCTCGTCGAGGCGCTGGGCGGCGGGGACGCGGCCATGGAGGTCCTGAACGGCGGGGATCCCCGTCCCGGGCTCGAGCCGCACGCCCGGCGCTTCCAGGCCCTGGTGGAGGAGATCAACGCCGTCGTCGAGCAGGTGAACGAACTGGGCTGCCTCGTGAAGGACATCGACGGCGGGCTGGTGGACTTCTACGGGTTCCGCGAGGGGGAGCCGGTCTTCCTCTGCTGGCAGTTCGGGGAGCCGGCGGTGGCCCACTGGCATCCGGTCGAGGAGGGGTTCGCGTCGCGGCAGCCCATCGAGGGGGTGACGATTGAGCCCCCGCCGTTCCCGAACTGAGAAGGAATGGGCGGATGATCCTTCGGACCCCGTTGACCGTGCTGACGCTGGCCGCCGCATTCGGCTGCGCCGGCGCCCCCCGCAAGCCCGACAACTTCTACTCCCCTCCGACGCCCATCCCGGCCGGCAAGCCCGGTGACGTGCTGCGGGTGGAGCCTGCCCCGGACGGACCCGAAGGCGCCCGGTCCTGGCGCATCCTCTACCGCTCCACCGGGATGAAGGGGGAGCCGCAGGCCGTCTCCGCCTTGCTCGTCGTCCCCGACGCTCCGGCGCCGGCGGCGGGGCGGAGCGTGGTGGCCTGGGCCCACCCCACCACCGGGGTGGTCCCGGACTGCGCGCCATCGCTGCAGCCGAACTGGCGGAAGACCATCCCGGGCCTCGACGGGATGGTGAAGGCGGGCATGGTGGTGGTGGCCACCGACTACCCCGGCCTGGGCACGCCGGGCGTGCACCCCTATCTCATCGGGGCCAGCGAGGCCCGGGCCGTGGTGGACTCGGTGCGGGCCGCACGCAACGTGAAGGAGGCCGCGGCCGGGAAGCGCTTCGCGGTCTGGGGCCACTCGCAGGGCGGGCACGCCGCGATCTTCACCGGGCAGCTGGCCGGGTCGCTCGCGCCGGAGCTCGAGCTCGTGGGCGTGGCGGCTGCGGCGCCGGCCACGGACCTGGCCAGGCTCCTCGCGCTCGACCTGGGCACGAAGCTCGGGAACGTGCTCGCCGCCGAGGCGCTCTGGTCCTGGTCGAGGGTGTACGGCGCGTCCCTGTCGGGCGTGCTCGTCCCGGACGCGATCCCGGTCGTGGAGAGGGTGGCCGCCGACTGCATCCGCACCGGAAGCGAGGGGATGGCCGCGTTCTCCGACGCGCTCCCCCTCCGCGATGGTTTCCTCTCCGTGAACATCACCGGGACCGAGCCCTGGGCGACGATCATGAGGGAGAACTCCGCGGGCGCGGCCCCCGTCGGCGCGCCGGTCTTCATCGCGCAGGGACGATCGATGACGTGGTGCGCCCCGCGATCACGGCCCTGTACGCCGGCGGGGTCTGCGCCCGGGGGACGGCGGTGCGCTACCTGTTGATGCCGGACGAGTCCCACTTCTTCATCGCCTTCCGCTCCGCCGACGAGGCGGTGGCGTGGATGGCCGACCGCTTCGCCGGAAAGCCGGCGGCGGACGATTGCGTGAGGGCAGGGCGATAGCCGTCAGGGATCCGGCGCCCCGATGCGGCGTTCCACCACGAAGATCTGGACCCTCTCCTGCGGTACGTCTCCGAAGGCGAAGGGAAGCGGCCCGTACACGTCCGAGAGAATCCAGCGCCCAGGGTCAGGCTCATGGTGGAGAGCCACGAGAACTGGGCGAAGCTGCGATTCGCCAGGCCGGAGGGCGCCTCGCGGAAGCTCGTAGGTCCCCGTGTTCGTTCCGGGGATGGCCAGGATGTCACCGGGGAGTGCGACCGTGCGCACGAGGTCGACGGCCAGGAGGCCATGCTGCTCGGCGGAGTACTGGAACCCCCAGTGCCCCTGGAACCACGCCTTGCCCGTGCGAGACCGAGCGACGGCTTCCACCCAGTCGGCAGAATCCCGGGCGGTGGCGGCGAATCGATAGTCGGACCACGCCACCAGGATCGAGACACACGCGGCAGCCGCAATGGAAGCTGCGAGCCTCCTCCGGGCGCCGGGAGGGGCCACCGTGCGCGCGAGGAGGATCGCGACGGCGGGCGCCATGGGGAGAACCGAGCGAACGTTCACGCTCCAGTTCACGAAGGCGGCGAATGCGAAGACCCCCACGACCCACAGGGCCAGGAGGAGCGAGTCCGCGCTGCGGTCCCGTCGCGGTCCGCGAGCGGAAGCGCGAGAAGGAGCGCGCCCAGGAATCCGAGCACGACGAGCTGGACGGCGCTCCCCCATGCGAGGCCGAAGAGGGCATCCTGGACGGATGCGCCTCCCAGGGACACCGCAAGGCCGACCGCGACGCAGAGTGCCGTTGCCGCCGTGGCCAGGTGCAGGAGAAGCCGGGTGGGCCACACCCTCAGGAAGAAGAAGGCCGCCGGGAGGAAGGCGCCGCCCGTGAAGGCGAGTCCCATTGCGACCCTGCGCCAGGCGGAGGTCGCCACCCCCGGGCCGTTCTGGCTTGCGTACAGGACCGCTCCGATGAAATGGCCGCGCCCGTACAGTCCCTTCGTCCAGGCCTCGTAGGCGGCCATCACGGTGAGGGGAACGAGCAGCCAGAGGACCCACCGGCCGAGTCGCCGGCGCCGGGCGAAACCGTCCGCGAGGAGGAGGGGAACGAGCGCGACGTCCACGTACTTGGTGAGGAATCCCGCGCTCGCCAGCACGGCGCTTGCGGCGAGCAACCCATGACGATCGCCGCGCTGGCCCCGGACCCCGAGATCGACCGCCCACCCCAGAGGCAGAGCGCGAGGACATCGCTCATCACGGTCGTGGCGGAGACGAGGAAGGCGGGAGTGAAGGCGAGGAGGAGGACCGAGATTAGGGGGTCGGCGTCCAGGGTTCGTGCGAGCCGGAACGTCCCGAGAATGACCCCGAGCGCCGGGAGGAGCATGGCCAGGTGGATCGCCACCTCGCCCCACCCGCCGACGAGCGCGGCGAGAGCGACGTAGTAGGACGTCAGGGGCGGGTTCTGCATGACTTCCGCGACGGACTCGGCCGTGCCGTACCAGTTGACGGTGAACCCGTAGAAGTCGAGGGGGCGGGACTGGATCTGCCTGGCGACCCACAGGTAGACCGGATCGTCGATGTGGAAGGGCTTGGTGAGGAACGGCAGGTCGGCGACGGTGAAGAGCGCCAGCGCGATCCACGGGCGTCCGGGTCGAGGATTCGCCTGGCGGCGGTGTCTGGCCTCGACCGAACATGCCGGCGGCAAGGTACCACGCCGGGCAGCCGATCCCGATGGGGGTGGGGGCGTGGCGGCCGGGAGCGGCCGGTCCACGCTGGACGCCTGGCGGCGCCGCGCCCCGGCAGCGAATGGGGCCGCCCGGATTCGAACCGGACGCCTTTCGGCAGGGGATTTTAAGTCCCCCGCGTCTACCAGTTTCGCCACGGCCCCGGGCGAAGGCTAGCCGACATCGCCGCGGGGGTCATCCTGACGGCGACACCTGTTGGCGCCGCGCCCCCGCCGCGCCTCGCCATGTTTCCCCACAGTGAACCATGAAGGCCTCTCGTCACGCATGGTGAAGTCGGTCAATATGGGTTCTGGCGCTGGAGGGAACCCATCAGGGACGTAAGACATCAAGAATATCGATAAATTGAGTCCATGGCCAGATTCGGCTGGCATGTCGCCCACTTCCCTACAGGGAACGGGAAAGGCGTGAGATCCGGGCCACTGGCATCCCCTTTCCAGGGGGGCAAGGCCCGCTTGACCCCATCCCAGCGCCCAGCATTCGAACCCAGGTACCCTGGATAGAACGTCTTCGCCATCGCATTCCATGGGGGGATGAGGTCTCACGAGTTCATGAAGTTCAAATCGATTGATGCAAGACCTCGAGGGGGGTTACCATGTTAAAGCGAATCGCCTTGGTCGCACGTGCTCCTGCATCGTGTCACGCAGAAGGCACCCAGGCGGGGGATCGAAATGCAGCGATCCCGGCAACGGAGTGGCGGGTCGTTCCGTCGCGTCGATGCAGGTGGATGCGTCGACCGTAAAAGTGGTGCTGAAACGACCAGGGCCGTCTTGGCGCGCCGTCGCTACGTATGACGGCAACAAAGATAAGTTCCTCCGTCACGTACACTCCGGCGACCGAGGCCACGGACTGCGCGGCCTATCCGGGAGCATCTCCAGAACAACAGTGCCTCATCTCGTATCTGGCCACGATCTCTCGTACGGAACTTCACGGTCCCCGGGACCGGCTTCAGCCTTCCTGCGACGGCAGGACCTACGCCCCGAAGTATACAGCGCCAGGGCCGGCTGACCGCCGGCACGTTCGACGTCCCGCGGCGCACGTCTCCGGCCCCGTTCATCATGCGGCGGGCTGCGCAGCGCCTGCCCTTCCTGGACGAGCGCGCTGCCGGAGGGTGTCTCGGCGCTGCTCCCGACTACACCTTCCCCCGGATCTCGTCGGGCTCGGTCCTCCTTTCCTCACCTTCTCGGTCACGGTGAACGGTCTCCGCTACCCCTCGTCGGCGCGATCTCGCCTACCTACGCCGCCGGCCCGCGGCCGCCCGACGTCTCTCTGGGGGAGTCGCCACCTTCGCCGAGCCGTCGACGGCCGCCCCCATGACTTTCACGGGCCTGTTCCGCCTGGATCGGTCCCTCCTCTCTGGCGGGCAAATCCAACACCTCCTGGACACTGACGCGGCTCTCCGCACCGCGACCCCGGTGCAGGCGGGCGGCGTGGACCTGCCGTAGCAGGGCGCCCGGTCCAGGCGTCGAAGCCCGGCCGGGCGCGAGCCGTCGCGGGGGAGCATCGGGCCGTGGACCGGGTTGCACCCGGCCGCCGGCGGCCGGCGCTCCCCCTCGTCGATTCGGGCGGAGAACGCGGGGGCCTAGCATGGAGCGTTGTCAAGCCGGCTTCCCTCGGCCACGCTCCGGTGGTCCGTGGGGCTCGCGGCACGAGGGGGTCGTCATGAGACGCTGGGTCACGCTGCTCGTCGTGTCCGCGGTCGCCGCCGTTCCCGTCCTGGCTAATCGTCGCCCGCCAAGAAGCGCCGGCCGCTGCCCCCCGAGTTCGGGCGCGTCATCCTCAACAACGCCTCGGAGAAGGCCGGGCTCGCCCCGGTCTCCTTCGACCATTGGTTCCACCGGGCCAGGTACACCTGCCGCCTCTGCCACGTCGACATCGGCTTCGCCATGAAGGCCGGCGCCACCGGCATCAAGGCCGCGGACAACCAGGCCGGGTTCTACTGCGGCGCCTGCCACAACGGGAAGCTCGTCGTGGACAGGAGGAAGGTCTTCGAGTCGTGCGGCAAGGCGCTCATCGGGGAGAACCGCCCCAACTGCCTGCGCTGCCACTCGGTGGGGAAGAACGTCACCCCCATGTACGACTTCAACGCCTTCACGAAGGGGCTGCCCCGGGGGCGCTTCGGCAACGGCGTCGACTGGGAGAAGGCCGAGCAGGACGGCCTGATCAAGCCGGTCGACTTCCTCGAGGGCGTTTCCATCCCGCGCAAGTCGTTCACCGCGCAGAAGGACTTCGCCCTCTCGGCCAAGCTCCAGGGGATGCCCGACATCATCTTCTCCCACCAGAAGCACACGGTCTGGAACGGCTGCGAGCTCTGCCATCCGGAGATCTTCGTGGGCGTGAAGAAGGGGGCCACCAAGTACTCCATGGTGGAGATCTTCGACGGCAAGTACTGCGGCGCCTGCCACGTCACGGTGGCCTTCCCGCTCATCGACTGCGGGCGCTGCCACACGAGGCCGGTGCAGTGATGCGCGGCAGGCGCTGGGCGCTCGCCGCAGCCCTGGGCGCGTTCGTCTCGCTCGCCGGTCCCGCGCTGCCCGCACAGGCGCAGGGTCCGGCCGCCCCCGCGCAGGACTGGAAGAAGGAGTTCGAGGAGATCTGCGCCAAGACCCAGGACTCGATGGCGCTCCCCCTCGAGGAGCTCCGCAGCCTCGTCGCCCGCAGCGACCGGCTGAAGCCGCAGATCGAGAAGCTCGACGAGTCGCAGCGAAAGGTGTACTTGCGGCGGCTCCAGGTATGCCGCGACCTCTACCAGTTCGTCATCGAGTCCCGGGAGAAGGGCTAGCCGGCATGGCCTTCCTCGGGCGGCTCGCCGCTGCGGCGCTGCTCCTCGCCCCGGCTGCGGCGCTGTGCATCGACGCCGTGCCGGCCGCGCGATACGGGCAGGTCCTTCTCGGCGATCGCTCCGCCACGGCCAAGGTGCCTCCGGTATCGTTCGACCACTGGCGGCATCGCGCGCGCTTCACCTGCCGCCTCTGCCACGTGGACGTGGGCTTCGCCATGTCCGCCGGCCAGACCGGCATCACCGCCTCGACCAACCGCTCCGGCTACCACTGCGGCGCCTGCCACGACGGCAAGACCGCCGTGGGCGGGAAGCCGGTCTTCGCCTCCTGCTCGGCGGGGCGCGACGTGGACGAGTCACCCACCTGCCGCCGCTGCCACGCCAGGCCCGACCCGGAGCGGCTCCAGCGGGAGTACGAGGCCTTCGCCCAGAGGTTCTCCCGGAAGGGGCAGTCGGGCGGAATCGACTGGGAGGACGCGGAGGCGAAGGGACACATCCGCCCCATCGACCACGTGGAGGGCGTCTCCATCCGTCGCGCTCCGCTGAAGATGGACAAGGAGGTCGCCATCGAGTCGAGGGGCTGGATGGTCGACGTGCTCTTCTCCCACCGGAAGCACTCGGCCTGGAACGGTTGCGAGGTCTGCCACCCGGAGATCTACCCGAGCACGAGGAGCGGGACGAAGAAGACCTCGATGATCGCCATCTCGTCGGGCGAATCCTGCGGCGTCTGCCACACCAAGGTGGCGTTTCCGATCGCCGAGTGCGAGCGCTGCCACGTGAAGCCGGTCCGCTGAGAGCGTGTGAGGAAATCGACCGGTGCCCCATGGACTGGGAGCACCGGTCGTGATCTTTTGGTGGGGTGAGCGCGAACGACACGCCGCGGGTGGTGAAGCCGGTCCGAAACCAGTTGTCGTTGCAGCCGGTGGATCTGGAGGCACTGGTGCCGGACGACCATCCGGTGCGGGCGCTCTGGGCGATGGTGGAGCGGCTGGATCTATCGACGTACTACGACGAGATCGCGGCACGCGGGAGCGTGGCGGGGCGGCCGGCGACGGATCCGGGGGTGAAGCTGGCCTTGTGGCTGTTCGCGAACGCAGAAGGCGTTGGAAGTGCGCGATTGCTGGAGCGGCTGTGCGAGCGGGACGCGCCGTACCGTTGGATCTGCGGCGGGGTGTCGGTGAACCACCACACGCTGGCGGACTTCCGCGTGAAGCACGGGAAGAAGCTCGACCGGCTGCTGACGCAGGTGCTCGCAGCGATGATGAAGCAGGGGGTTGTGAAGCTGAAGCGGGTGGCGCAGGACGGGATGAAGGTGCGAGCGAGCGCAGGAGCGGCGAGCTTCAAGAGGAAGCAGTCGTTGGAGCGGGCGCTGAAGGAGGCGGAGCAGCAGGTTCGGCGGCTGAAGCGGGAACTCGCGGACGATCCCGGGGCCGGGAGTCGGCGGGTGGCGGCAGCGCGGGAGCGCGCAGCGGCAGCGAGGCGGGCCGCCGTAGAGGCGGCGCTCAAGGAGATCGACGTCATCGACGAGGAACGAGCCGAGCGGGCTGCGAAGAAGCCGTCGGACGCGAAGCGTCGCGGCGAGGCAAGAGCGAGCACGACCGACCCGGCGTGCCGGGTGATGAAGATGGCGGACGGAGGTTTTCGGCCTGCGTACAACGTGCAGTTCGCGACGGACGAGAGTGGATTCATCGTGGGCGCAGACGTCACGAACCGTGGAACCGACCAGCCGCACGTCGAGACGATGCTCGACGAGATCCAGCAGCGCACCGAACGAACGCCCCAGGAGTACCTCGTGGACGGCGGTTACGTGAGCCACGAGAACATCGAGGTGCTCTCGTCACGCGGCGCGACGGCATTTGCACCTACGCCGAAGCCGAAGAACGAGAAGATCGACCGGTATGCGCCGAAGCGCGGAGATAGCCCTGCCGTGGCGTCCTGGCGCATTCGCATGGGAACCGAGGAGGCCAAGCGCGTCTACATCCAGCGCGGTGTCCTGGCCGAACGCACCAACGCCGACCTGCGTAGCCACCGCGGCCTCGACCGCCTCAACGTACGAGGATTACACAAGGTCAAGGCCGTCGTTCTGCTCGCTGCCCTGGCATTCAACCTGCTCCGCGCCCTGGCAGTCGGGGCGACGATCTAGCCTCGCGCCCGGGAAAGCCAAGATCACCCCGCCCCGATCCTCGCTGCCCGGAGACGCCCGACCCACGAGGACGCTAGAATCCCCAACCGTGACCCCGTACTTCCTCCCCGTCATCGACGCCATGCGCTCGGGCCGATTCCTTCACGGTCCCTGAGAGCGTGTGAGGAAATCGACCGGTGCCCCATGGACTGGGAGCACCGGTCGTGATCTTTTGGTGGGGTGAGCGCGAACGACACGCCGCGGGTGGTGAAGCCGGTCCGAAACCAGTTGTCGTTGCAGCCGGTGGATCTGGAGGCACTGGTGCCGGACGACCATCCGGTGCGGGCGCTCTGGGCGATGGTGGAGCGGCTGGATCTATCGACGTACTACGACGAGATCGCGGCACGCGGGAGCGTGGCGGGGCGGCCGGCGACGGATCCGGGGGTGAAGCTGGCCTTGTGGCTGTTCGCGAACGCAGAAGGCGTTGGAAGTGCGCGATTGCTGGAGCGGCTGTGCGAGCGGGACGCGCCGTACCGTTGGATCTGCGGCGGGGTGTCGGTGAACCACCACACGCTGGCGGACTTCCGCGTGAAGCACGGGAAGAAGCTCGACCGGCTGCTGACGCAGGTGCTCGCAGCGATGATGAAGCAGGGGGTTGTGAAGCTGAAGCGGGTGGCGCAGGACGGGATGAAGGTGCGAGCGAGCGCAGGAGCGGCGAGCTTCAAGAGGAAGCAGTCGTTGGAGCGGGCGCTGAAGGAGGCGGAGCAGCAGGTTCGGCGGCTGAAGCGGGAACTCGCGGACGATCCCGGGGCCGGGAGTCGGCGGGTGGCGGCAGCGCGGGAGCGCGCAGCGGCAGCGAGGCGGGCCGCCGTAGAGGCGGCGCTCAAGGAGATCGACGTCATCGACGAGGAACGAGCCGAGCGGGCTGCGAAGAAGCCGTCGGACGCGAAGCGTCGCGGCGAGGCAAGAGCGAGCACGACCGACCCGGCGTGCCGGGTGATGAAGATGGCGGACGGAGGCTTTCGGCCTGCGTACAACGTGCAGTTCGCGACGGACGAGAGTGGATTCATCGTGGGCGCAGACGTCACGAACCGTGGAACCGACCAGCCGCACGTCGAGACGATGCTCGACGAGATCCAGCAGCGCACCGAACGAACGCCCCAGGAGTACCTCGTGGACGGCGGTTACGTGAGCCACGAGAACATCGAGGTGCTCTCGTCACGCGGCGCGACGGCATTTGCACCTACGCCGAAGCCGAAGAACGAGAAGATCGACCGGTATGCGCCGAAGCGCGGAGATAGCCCTGCCGTGGCGTCCTGGCGCATTCGCATGGGAACCGAGGAGGCCAAGCGCGTCTACATCCAGCGCGGTGTCCTGGCCGAACGCACCAACGCCGACCTGCGTAGCCACCGCGGCCTCGACCGCCTCAACGTACGAGGATTACACAAGGTCAAGGCCGTCGTTCTGCTCGCTGCCCTGGCATTCAACCTGCTCCGCGCCCTGGCAGTCGGGGCGACGATCTAGCCTCGCGCCCGGGAAAGCCAAGATCACCCCGCCCCGATCCTCGCTGCCCGGAGACGCCCGACCCACGAGGACGCTAGAATCCCCAACCGTGACCCCGTACTTCCTCCCCGTCATCGACGCCATGCGCTCGGGCCGATTCCTTCACGGTCCCTGAGCGCGCCGCGCTTGATCTGGGTCATGGGACGGTCCTCCCGGGGCGGAATTTCGCCACGTCGGGGAGGTGCGGGATACTCGCTCGGCGGCTGCGATGGAAGCATGCCCGCTGTCGTCCACACGTGACCACACAGGGAGGGGACCCCGTGAAGAACTCGATCCACCGGCGCTGGCTGGCGCTTTCCGTCGTCATCGTCGCGGCGGCGGCCGTCGCGGCCTGCGGTCCGGTCACCACCAGTGAAGAGGCGCAGCCGGCGGGCGGGCTTCGCGCCGTGCAGCCGTCCACCTCGAAGCTGGTGCAGAGCCAGGTCTGCGCGGACGGCCAGGTCTGCGCACCCACCGGCGCCCACGCCAAGCACGGCGCCTTCGACTGCAAGGTCTGTCACGCCTTCGGAGGCTGGTTCGCCTTCCAGAATCCGGGCCCCGCCTACCTGCCCAACTCCACGGGCACTCCCAGCGCGCCCTCCTTCGACGCGACCACGAAGACCTGCTCGAACGTCGCCTGCCACAGCGTGCCGCCCGGAACCTTCAGCTACTACTTCCCGGGTGGCGACGGGGAGCCCGCGCTCAACACGGTGCCCTACGGCGGCGCCTCGGGCTCCCGCGGCGCCGATGTGGTACGACACGGCGCTGGGCTGTGCCGCCTGCCACGGCAACCCGCCCTTGTACAATGATGTCGCGTACGTCTGGCACAGTGGCTTCCACGGCAACCAGGGTCCCACCGGCGCGAACAACCAGTGCCAGCTCTGCCACAACGATGCGGTGAGCACGAACGGGACCGCCACGGGGCTCAGGCCGGGCAACTGCAACCCGGTCACTGGCCTCCCGGTCACGGGAACGCCGGCGGGCAGCGTTCCCTGCGCCAGTTTCCACGCCAACGGAACGGTGGGCGTGGTCGCGAACTTCAGGTCGGCCTGCTTCGGCTGCCACTAGCACCCTCCGCCGGGCAGCGCGCCCGCCTGCGAAAGTTCGACTCCCCTCTCCGGCCGGCATGTAGGATGCCCGGCGGAGAGGGGATTTGTTCATGCGGAACCGCACATTCGCCCTCGCCGCCTGCATCCTGGCCGGGGCCGTCGCCGCCTGCGGGGAGGCTCGCCCTGCGCTCGAGCGGGGTGGCGCGGCCGCCGCGGCGGATTGCACCGCCTGCCACGGCGGCCTGAGCGACGACACGGGCGCGCCACCCAGGGACCTGAAGGGGCGCACCGCGACCACCGAGGTCACCGTGGGCGCGCACGCGACCCATGTGAAGGCCGGGCCCCTCGCCGCCGCCTTCGACTGCGACGCTTGCCACGTGAAGCCGGCCAGCATCGGCGCTCCCGGCCACCTGGACCCCTCCCAGAAAATCGTCTGGGGCCCCCTCGCCACCGCGGGAGGCGCATCGCCCTCCTGGGACCGCGCGAGCGCCACCTGCAGCAACGTCTACTGCCACGGCGCCACGCTCGTGGGCGGCACGAACGTGACGCCCCGCTGGACCGCGGTCGACGGCTCGCAGGCCGCCTGCGGCACGTGCCACGGCCTTCCTCCCTCGAACCACCCCGTGCTCGCCGCCGGCTCCACGGCCGCCACCTGCTCCGCCTGCCACCCGGAGACCGTGAAGCCCGACGGCTCGATCGACGCCTCCGCCGGCCGCCACGTGAACGGCGCCGTCGACGGCTTCGCCGGCCACCCTGCGGGCTGGATGGTCGCCACGAGCCCCGCCTTCCACGGCCCCGTGGCCCGGACCGACACCGCCGCCTGCGAGGCGTGCCACGCCGTCGCCCCGCCGGCCCGCGTCACGACCGTCGTCTGCACCACCTGCCACGACCAGGCCGGGAGCGGAGACTTCACCCTGAGGTGCAACTCGTGCCACGGCTCGGCGGCGAGCTTCGCTCCGCCGCGCGACCTGTCCGGGAACACCGCCACGACCGCCGGGGCGTCGGCGCGCACCAGTCGCACCTGCTCGGCACGCACGCCTTCGCCGCGCCGCTCGACTGCACCTCCTGCCACCCGGCGCCCGGCGCCGTCACCGCCCCCGGGCACATGGACGGACAGGTCCAGGTCACCGGCTACACCGGGACCGACGCGGACCTCGTCGCCTCCGTGAGGGCTCCCGGCTGGAACCCGGGCACGGCGAGCTGCTCCACGTCCTACTGCCACGGCGCATCGCCACTGCTGGGCGGCGGCGCCGTGGCCGCGCCAGGATGGACCCGCGTGGACGGAAGCCAGGTCTTCTGCGGCTCGTGCCACGGCCTGCCCCCCACGGATCACCCCGCGCTCGCCGCCGGATCCGACCGGACCACCTGCGCCGCCTGTCACGACGGGACGGCGAAGCCGGACGGCACCATCGACGTCGCCGCCGGCCGTCACCTCAACGGTCGCGCCGACGGCTTCGCCGGCCACCCGGCCGGCTGGACGACGAAGGGCGACCCGGCCTTCCACGGCCAGGCGGTGCTCCAGGGCGTGGACGCCTGCCTCGGCTGCCACGCCGCGAAGGCGCCGGCCCGGGTCTCCGCCGTCACCTGCGCGAGCTGCCACGACGCGCTCTCCGGAGGAGGCGACTGGACGACCTCCTGCATCGGCTGCCACGGCTCGGACACGACCAGCTCGCCGCCCGAGGACGTGCACGGGAACACCGCCACGACGGCGATCGGCGTGGGGGCGCACCGCTCGCACGTCGACGGCGCGACCGGCATCGCGCGGAGGTACGACTGCAGCACCTGTCACGAGAAGCCGGCCGAGGTCTTCTCGCCCGGCCACCTCGACGGGACCACCAAGGTCACCGGCTACACCGGCGCCGACCCGGGCCTCCAGTTCGTGAAGGACCCGGGCTGGAGCCGCGCGAACGTGACCTGCTCCACGTCCTGGTGCCACGGCGCGTACAGCGGGACCTACACCTACTTCACGGAGGACGGGGCGGGGACGGAGGTGCAGGTCGACTTTGCGTACGCCGGACGGCACGCCGCCCCGAGGTGGACGCAGGTGGACGGGACCCAGGCCGCCTGCGGGACCTGCCACGGAGTCCCGCCGTCGCCGAGCGGCTCCTGGCACAGCGGTTCGCACGGCGGGGTCCCTACAACGCGTGCAGCCTGTGCCATCCGGGCGTGGACGCGACCGGGGCGGGCTTCACGGACGCCTCGCGCCATGTGAACGGGGTCGTGGACGTCACTCCAGCCTGGGAAGGCCGCTGCTTCGGCTGCCACTGATCCAGGACCGGCCGGGGTTGACGCCACCCGGTCCGCGCTCCTACGATTCGCCCCCCATGAAGCGCATCCTCATCGCCCTCGCAGCCCTCTCGTTCTTCACGGGAGCCCTGGCACAGGAACAGATGCCCGCGCCGGCGCCCCGGAAGCCGGTGAAGTCTGCGCCCCCCAAGAAGCTCACCCCTGCCCAGGAACGTCTTGTCGAGGTCAGCAACACCAAGGCGAAGTTCATGGCGGCCATGGGGTCGTGCCCGAAGCCGGAGGACTGCGATCCCGAGTCGCCGCGGAGGAACAAGGAACTCGTGACGATGCTCAAGAACGCCGAGGATGCGTTCATGGAGGCGTGCGTCCAGTGCGCGTCCGACAAGGACTGCGAGGACGAACGGGTGAAGATCCGCTCCGGCAAGGGGCGCTTCGGCTACAACGTCTGCTTCATGAAGGGGGCGAAGCCGGCTGACACGAAGCCCGCGGAGAAGAAGCCGGCGGCCACCGCCAAGCCCCCCCCGACCCCCTCCAAATGAAAACAGGGCCGGTGTGACCGGCCCTGCAAAGGCTCGCCCGAGAGGGAATCGAGAAAGCGCGCCCGGGACGAATCTGCCCGATGGCCGATCACTTGTAAAGATCCCCTCGCCTCTGGGTCAGATTCAACGCCCGGTGCGGGCCCGGATCTCCTCCAGCCTCTTCCGGATTGCGAGGTTGCCCGGGTCGAGGCGCTGGGCCTGCTGGAAGGCGGCCTCGGCATCGCCGAGGCGTCCCTCCTTGGTGCGAAACACGCCCAGGTTCCACCAGACGGCCACGCTCGTCGGGTCGAGCTGGGTTACGCGCTCGAAAGCCCAGGCCGGCTTGGGGGTATCGACCCACGGATTGGTAGAGGACGGCCAGGTTCCCGAGGGAGGATGGTTCTCCGCGCCCCTCGCCAGGGCTCCCTCGTACGCGGCAATCGCCTGTGGGGCCCGTCCCAGGTCCATCTCCACGAGCCCCAGGTTCAGCCAGGTCGTCGCGTAGTTTGAGTCGACCCGGAGCGCTTCGGCGAGCGCGCGGTGTGCATCCGAGAAGCGCTTGGTCTCTCGATAGGCGACGGCAAGGTTATTCCAGTGACGGGCCGTGCCTGGGCGAGCGAGACGGCTTCCTCCGCCAGGGCATTCGCCGCCTGGTGCCGGCCCGCCCGCCGCATTCCGTCCGAGAGCACGCCCACCGCGACCCCGCTGCGCGGCTCCATGGCGAGGGCGTGCTCGAAGAGGGGACGTGGTCGGACCAGTGACCGATCTGCTTCCAGGTGACCGCCGAGAGCGCCAGGAGAGCCACCGCTGCCGCGGCCATCGCGCCCCGGCCCAGGCCCAGCGGGCGAGCGCCGCTCCACCCCAGGCGACCATGACGTAGAGCCCGATGGTGGGGAGGTACGTGTACCGGTCGGCCATGGCCTGGGCGCCCACCTGCACGAGCCCGATGACGGGGACCAGGGTCCCCAGGAACCAGAACCAGCCCAGCGCGAGCCAGGGGGCCCGCTTCACAGGAGCACGGCGGCGATCGAGGCGAGGAGCACGATTGCGGCGGCGGCGACGGCCTGCCAGGAGGGCAGCCCTCCGGCCGGGTGCGGATAGTAGACGGCCAGGTCGGCGGGCCAGGCCGTCTTCCCGAGGTACCGGACGCAGGCCACCGCGGCGTTCCCGATCCGCGCGCCCATCCCCAGGTCGAGGTTCACGACCGCCCCGCCCCTCGACTGGGCGACGACCGTCACCGCGGAGGACGCGACCGACAGCGCGAGCAGCGGCGCCTTCTCGAGCACGATCCGCCCGAGCCCCCGGCGCGGGGATGCCGGCGGCTCCGGATCGACCGGGACCGGCGACGTCGCCCACCGCTGCAGCGGCCAGACGTCGAGCAGCAGCAGCAGGAAGGGCAGGGTGACCCACATCGGCTTCGCGAGCAGGCTCGCCGCGAAGAGGACGAGGACCCCCAGGTAGCGCCCCGCGCCGCCGCGCCTCGCCCATCCCGCGTGGAGGAGCAGCGCGAGCAGGCCGAAGAAGGTGGAGAGCACGTCCTTCCGCTCCGCCACCCAGGCCACCGACTCGACGTGGGTGGGGTGGACCGCGAAGAGCGCCGCGACCAGCGCGCTCCGCCAGGTGGCTCCGGTCATCCGCAGGAAGACGAGGAACACCAGGACCGCGTTCGCCCCGTGGAAGGCCACGTTCACGAGGTGATGCGGTCCGGGATTCACCCCGAAGAGCTCCACGTCGAGCATGTGGGAGAGCCAGGTGAGCGGGTGCCAGTTGGAGACGTGGAGCGTGGTGAACGCCCAGGTCACTCCCTGCCACGTGAGGCCCGCCCGGACCGTGGGGTTCTCGGTGACGTACCGGTTGTCGTCGAAGAAGATGAAGGGGTGGCCGCCCACCCGCGCGTAGAGGGCCAGCGTGCCCAGGAAGAGCCCCGCGGCGATGAGCCACCTCGTGCGCGCCGGGCTGGCCGGGTTCTCGACGGCGCCGTCCATCCCGGTCCTACGGCGTGAGCGTCCCGCTCAGGGTCTCGGCCCAGGCTCCGAGCACGACGCGCCGGAACGGCGCCGTGGCCCAGGGGTCCGATGCGATGACCCGCGCCGTCACGCGAACGTAGTGGGCGCTTCCCGTCGTGAGCACGCCGGTGGGAACGGCCGCCTGCGTCGAACCGGTGAGGAAGGTCGCCACCTTCGTGGACGTGGAGGCGGTGCCGTTCAGCCCCAGGCGGAAGACCTCCACGACGTAGCTCGTGGGCGAGCCGGTGATGGGCGGATCCCAGAGGAGCAGGGGAGTGGTCCCGATCCCCGAGAGCGACACGCTGGCGGCGGGCTCCGATCCATCGCCCAGGCGGACCCGGAGGTTGCGGACCGGTGACAGGATGGGCGCGAGCGCCGACGTGGAAGGCGCAGCCTCGCGCTGGCCGACCGACACCGACTGGGTGAAGCCGGTGCTCGCCCCGGGCGCGACGTAGGAGAGCGAGCCCGCGAACGAGACCTCTCGCCACTCGTTCCAGCGCGTGGTGTTGAGCACGCGGGCGTAGGTGAGGCCCGTGCCGAGGCTCAGGTTCGTGGAGGCCGTCGCTCCGACCGGAACCGGGAGCGAGAAGAGGGTGGGAGGCGCGTTGCGCGGGACCGGTCCGTTCCCGGTGAGCGTCCCGACGCTCGCGCCGATGACGAGCGAGTGGACGGGCCCGATGCCCGTGGCGGGGAGGTTCATGGCCGGCCGGAGCGCCTCGAACGCGACGAGGTCCCAGGTCCCGGTGGCGGGCGTCCGGTTCGTCAGGCCGGTCGTCGCGAGCGTGGTCCGGCTGGGGGCGAACGGCGTCCCGCTCGACATGGCGAAGTCGGTCCGGTCGAACTTGCTCCGTGCCGCCAGGTAGGATCGCGTGGAGATCGTGGCCGAGACGAGGTGGAAGATGGTCACGGAGTCGCCCGCGAGAAGCAGGTTGAGCGGCGTGGCCGTGCCGTTGCTCGTGAACCAGTTGTCCGTCCAGTTACCGCGGGTCCGGCCGGTGGTCAGGGTGGTGGGCGGCGTGAGCCGATCCCAGACGTCGGCGTTGGAGGAGACGAGCTGGATCAGGTCGGCGTTGCCGGCGGGCCAGGCGCTCGCGACCTGGAGCGCCAGGGTGGCCGGTGTGGATGCCGTCGGGCGGGTGACGCCGGAGCGGCCGAGCTGATCGTAGCCGAGATCGAGGGTCGTGCCGCCCGCGGTGTCGAGGTAGGTGGGAGACGCGTCGGTGGGGGCCTGGAAGCGCAGCCAGAAGGTCCCGGTCGGGACGTTGGGAATGGTGACGGCCCCGGCCGCGTTCACGCTGCCCGGGAACGAGCCCCAGGCCCCCCCGGCGGCCGGGACCAGGGCGGCGACGGCGCTGCTCGCGGCGTTGGCCGGCGCCGCAGGTGCGGTTGCGCCCGCGTCGGGCCAGTACGTCACCGTGCGGGTGCCGGTCACGGTGCGGCTGGCGACGCAGCTGCCGGCGCTGCAGGCGAGGCCGGTGCCGCAGGAGGTCCCGTCGACGACGAAGGTCCGGTCGGTGCAGACCGGGCCGTTCGCGCACTCCATCGTGGCCGCGGCCGCGCAGGGATTGGTGGTCGTGCAGGTTGCACCGGGAGTGCAGGCCGTGCAGACGCCGCCCGCGCTGCAGACGCTGCCCGCGACGCACACCGTCCCGGCCGGGAGGAGCGGCCCGTCGGCGCACACCGGCTCGCCCGTGGAGCAGTTGACGGAGCCGGACGCCGCGCAGGTGTTGGCCGGCGTGCACGTCGCTCCGGGCGTGCAGGAACCGCAGACATGGGCGGCGTTGCAGTAGAGGTCGGGCAGGGTCCCGCAGCCCGCCCCCGCCGGCAGCCAGCTCTGGGCGGTGCAGACGGGTGTGCCCGTCCCGCACGCGATGGTGGCGGTGGAGGCGCAGAGATCGCTCGCCGCGCAGAGCGCACCCTGGGTGCACGCCGTGCAGACGCCGGCGTTGCACACCTGGTTCACGCCGCAGGAGGTTCCATTCGAGACCGGGGTGGTCGTCTCCACGCACACCGGGTCGCCCGACCCGCAGGCGATCGCGCCCGTCAGGCAGGTGTTCAGAGGGGTGCAGGCCAGACCCTGGCGTGCAGGGGAGGCACTGGTGGGCGGCGTTGCAGACGCAGCCCGGGCCGCAGGAAGTGCCCGCGGCGAGGAAGCCGGTGTCGTCGCACACGGGCGCCCCGGAGCCGCAGGCGATGGTCGCGCCGCCGGACCGCACGGGTTGGTCGACGCGCAGGCGGCCCCCTCCGAGCAGGCGTCGCAGACGCCCGCGGCGGAGCAGACCAGCCCCGCGCCGCAGGTCGTGCCGGGCGGCTGGCTGGTGCGGTCGGTGCAGACCGCCGCACCGGTCGAGCACTCGTAGGTGGCGGTCGCCGTGCAGGCGTTGGCCGACGTGCAGGGCGCGCCCTGGGTGCAGGCGATGCAGGCTCCCGCGTAGCAGACGAGGTCCGTCCCGCAGGTGGCCCCGTCGGCGAGGGTGAACCCGGTGTCCTCGCAGACCGAGGCCCCGGTGGCGCAGCTCGTCAGCCCCTGGTGGCAGGGATTCGCGGGCGTGCAGGCCAGGCCCGCGGCGCAGGCCACGCAGGTCCCGGCGCTGCAGACCTGGTCGGTGCCGCAGGTCGTCCCGTCGGCGAGCGGCGTGGCCGGAGCGGTGCTCTCCACGCAGGTGGAGGTCCCGGTGGCGCAGCTCGTCACCCCCACGACGCAGGGGTTCGCGGGCGTGCAGGCGAGCCCGGCGGTGCAGGCCACGCAGGCCCCGGCGCTGCAGACCTGGTCGGTGCCGCAGGTGGCCCCGTCGAGGACGTTTCCGCTCTCGGTGCACACCGCGGTGCCCGAGCCGCAGACCACCGTGCCGGTCCTGCAGGGATTCACCGGCACGCAGGCGGTGCCGCAGGCGGCGGACGCGTAGTCCCACGAGCCCGACGTCTGCCCCAGCCCCTTCGAGGTGCAGTCCCAGGCGACGCCGCCCAGCGCCGCGTCGATGCCCGCCACCTCGGCCCGGGTGACCACGCGGGTACAGCCCGGGAAGCCCACGCCCACCGTGTCGAAGGCGATGGTGACGAGGCGGGTGGTGCCGTCGGCGCAGGAGACCTGCCAGGCGCCGCTCGCGCCCCAGTCGAACCGGGGTGGCGCGCCCTTCGAGAGCTCGGCCACGTTGGTGCGGAGCGGGAAGGTGCTGGTGTCGGGCGCGACGGGAACGCAGGTCGTGGTCCCGATGGCGGACGGGAGCACCAGCGTTCCCGAGAGCAGGTAGTAGGTGGCGTCGACGTCCTCCCCGGCGAAGGTGAAGGTGGCGTCGCCGGTGGCGACGAAGGGAGCCCCCAGGCTGGTGCCGATCGACAACGCCCCCTTGAAGTCCCGGGCGGTGGGAATGGTGGTGAGCGTCCACGAGCTCAGGTGGTTCGTCTGGACCGTGAGGGTTCTCGCCAGCGGGTCCCGGATGACGGAGGACGGAACGGCGCGGTGCCAGTAGCCCTGGTCGTCCTGCCAGGCCACGGTGATCTCGTCCAGGGGACGGCCGGTGCCTCCGGCGAAGATGGTCAGGGTGACCGGGACGGGGAAGATGGTGCCCTCCGGACCGACCCGCCAGGCCGGCCCGATGCCACCGGGTGCGAGGTTCGTCACCTCCTGCACCGTGAACTGCGCTCCGGAAGGCACGGCGCCGGGCGGGATCTCGACGAAGAGGTAGCCGTCGGGCGACGCCACCGCGCCGCCCCCGGGCGCCACCGGCGCGCTGGTGGGCTCGCCGATGGGCGTGCCTGGCGCTCCAGGCTGCGGGAACCCGGCGCCTCCGCCTCCTCCGCCACCGGCGTCGCCCGGCTTCGAAGGTCCGCAGCCGGCCAGGGCCGCGGCGACGAGGGGCACGAGCAGGAGGGAGCGGAAGGCGCCGACCGGCATCACTTGCTCTCGCGGATGATGGCGCAGACCTTGAGCGGCCGGACGCCGTCCGGCTTGCACTCCTGGAGCGAGGTGCAGACCACCTTGCAATCGAAGTCCTTCACCGTGCAGGTCCGGCGCGAACCGGCGACGGTGCAGCTCGCGTAGCAGCCCGGGGTCTCGGCGATGACCTTGTCGTTCGCCTCGAGCGTGAAGTTCTCGTAGGGGCGGGCGCGGGCCACGCTGGCACCGACGAAGATGGCGACCGAAAGGACGGCCAGCAGGGGGACGACGTGTCGTCGCACGGAAACCTCCTCGGATGCGTCTAGTCCTTCACGTGACACTTGTTGCAGAGCGACGACTGGAAGGGCGCGAAGGTGCTCGCCAGGCGTCCATAATACGCCCGCTGGGTCTCCGCGGCAGTGCGCCCCTGCGCCTCGGCCGGGCTCGTCGCCGGGTCGGGCCAGATCGGGATCCCGCTGCCGTTGCTCACGGTGATGAAGGAGTTGCCGACGCGGAACCGCGTGCCGGCGTCGAAGCCGGAGGCGTGGGCCCGGTGGCAGGAGATGCAGCTGACGTTGGACTGCGCGTCGGGTCCGGCCAGGTAGGAGTCGTCGCTCCGCGCGTGCATCTTCAGCGTGGAGTAGGACGACGTCCCCTCCTCGAACGGCACGAGCGACAGGTAGGAGCGGGTCGCGTCGCGGTTCCCGATGTCCCCGGTCTTCACGTAGGCGATGTAGTTGGTCTGGTAGCCGGGGGAGAGCTTGGCCTCGTTTCCCGCCGGGTGGTACAGCCCGCCCATGTCGGCGGTGTAGCCGTTGCGCATCATCCCGGGATGGCAGTTCGCGCACCACTCGGACATCCCGCGGCCGTAGGCCACCCTGGTCTGGGTCACGTTCTCGGCCCGGTTGTAGAGGCGAGGGGAGACCGCGTCCGGCGCGCCGGAGGTGAACGCGAATCCGGAGGGCAGCGACTTCGGCTGGTATCCGACGCCGCCGAGCAGCCTGTAGACTCCCACCGCCCAGATCCCGATCACCGGGTCGGGGCTGTCGGCATAGGACCCGCTCTCGATGATGGGCGCCCCGGTGGCCGCCGTGATCCCGCCGGCCATGCGGCGGAACTTCCCGTGGGGATCGTGGCAGCTCGTGCAGGCGAAGGATGCCGACGGGTAGGTGCCGCCGGGAGCGACGCCATGGGTCCCGTCGGCGAGGTAGCCGTACTCGACGGCCACGATGTTGTGGCCGTGCCGTTCGCCGGGGCTGGTGAGGGGCGCAGCGCCCGGCGCGGGTGACCAGGAGTAGCTCTTCTTCAGCCACCCGAAGTCACCGGCGGGACCCAGCTGAACGGGAGCGGTCCCGGTGGCCATGTCGGCGGCCGAGGTGGAGACGAAATGGACGCGGGGCACCGGCATCCCGGCCGCCTCGTGGCAGTGAAGGCAGAGGGAACTGGAGTCGGTTCCCTTGAGCAGGTAGGCGTAGGTGGAGGACGTGGGTTGCCCCGTCACGGTGGCGGAGCCCTCGAAGGAGTTGTGCATCGAATGGCAGCCATCGCACGGCCCCACTCCCCCCGAGTGAAAGGCGAGCGCTGGCGCTCCGGCGCCGAGGAGAAGCGCCGACATCGCCAGGCGGAGAATGTGGATTCTCGAGACCGTTGGAATTCCCTTGGGGGGTCTTACCGCTGCAACAGACATGCCCCACCCCCGAATGGGGCATCGACGCAGCGGGTCAGCAAATCCGGGCCATTCCCACCCTCGGGCGCCCACCTCACCGCAATCGTTGCGCGAAGTCACCAAGATCGAGCGTGTAGGCGCAAGTCCTCCGCGGTATACCCTTCCTACGCCGGTCCCACCGCACGGGGCAACCCCCTCGGTGGATGAGGGAATGAGGTGGGACGGCGAATTTGTTTGTCGTGGGCACCTCCGTTGCTTGCTCTGACACGTCTCGGGCCATGAATCGCCTTGCCGCCACCGTCGCGCTGTTCCTCGGCCTCGCTGCTCCTGCGATGGCCCCCGCGCAGCCGATCGACGCGAGCTTCCTCTACAAGCTCTCCACCACCACGGGGGTCATCCCGTCCAACGGGCTCTACGTCCACTTCGATCCCCAGACGAAGGAGACGCTGCTCTTCGGTGACGGGAGGGTGCGCGTCTTCAACCGCACCGGCATGGAGGTCTTCTCCTTCGGTGACGATCCCGAGACGGGTGGGATTGTCGCCGCAGCAGCCACCGAGGACGGCGACTTCCTCCTCCTCTCCTACTTCGAGGACGGCCCCGCGCTGGTCCGCGCCAATTTCCGCGGGGAGCTGAAGCAGCGCTTCGGGATCACGGGGCTGCCGCCGGAGATCCCCCAGCCGTTTCGCCCCAACGGGATGGGCTACGCCCGGGAGCGCATCTACGTGGTGGACCTGGGCCAGATGCGCCTCGTGGTGCTCGACATGGAAGGCAGGTTCGTCGCCTACCACGACCTCGCGAAGCTCTGCGAGGTCCAGGAAAAGCGGGCCGACAACGGGGTGAAGGGCTACCGGGTGGCGCCGAACGGCGACTTCCTGTTCACCGTCCAGCCTCTCTTCAAGGCCTTCGTGCTCTCGGCCGACGGCACCTTCCAGTCCTTCGGGACGAAGGGAAGCGCACCCGGCAAGTTCAACATCGTCTCGGGGATCGCGGTGGACGAGAAGGGCTACTACTACGTCACCGACATCCTCAAGTCGGCCGTGCTCGTCTTCGACAAGAGCTTCCGCTGGCTGAAGGAGTTCGGCTACCGGGGCCTGAAGCCCGGAAGCCTCTTCGCCCCGGTGGACGTCGCCACCGGCGACGGGAAGGTCTTCGTCTCCCAGTACGCGCGCAAGGGCGTGAGCGTCTTCGAGGTGAAGGTTCTCGAGGCACCCTGATCGCCAGGGTTCGGCGGTCGATTCCCCACATTCACCCACAGGGGCTGCCCCTTCGGGGGAACCCGACAGATGGGTGATGGCTGCACACCTCCCTGGGGGTTTTCACCCAGAAGGTGGGGCACCAGAACCATGTGAACGCGACGGCCCCATGTACCTTGGATCGACATTTCAAGGGGTTACATGGAGGTGGGTGTGCGCCTGGGGTGGCACGACGACTGCAAAGGGTACCCGCACGGGAGTGATGCTCCCGGACATTCGGATGTGGGAAGCGGAACCGCAGTTCAACCTGAGAGGGGATACCAGATGAAGTTCCTCAAGTTCGCAGTCGCGGCAGTCTTCGCGGCGACCTTCAGCAACGCCTACGCGTTCCACTCCGGCGGCGTCGCCGAGTGCGAGGGCTGCCACACGATGCACAACTCGTTCGAGGGATCGAACACTGACGACCGGTCCTTCCTCCGGCCCGTACCTGCTCAAGGCCTCCGACGCTTCCGGCGCCTGCCTCAACTGCCACCAGGCGGCTGACACGGCTCCGTCGAGCTACCACATCTCCACGGCCGGCGTGGTTCCCTTCAGCAGCACCTCGACCCCCGTCGAGATGACCCCCGGCGGCGACTTCGCCTGGCTGAAGACCACCCGCAACGTGACCATCCGCGGCGCTTCGTTCGTGTTCCACGCCGAGCGGCAGGGCCACAGCATCGTGGCGCAGGACTTCGGCTACACGGCCGACGGCGTCCTCGCCGTCGCCCCGGGCGGGACCTACCCGGCCGCCAACCTCGGCTGCCAGAGCTGCCA
This sequence comes from uncultured delta proteobacterium, assembly GCA_963700085.1. Classification (GTDB taxonomy): domain Bacteria; phylum Myxococcota; class Myxococcia; order Myxococcales; family Anaeromyxobacteraceae; genus CAIOAK01. The sequence continues at coordinate 12,570 of CAVOWI010000001.1, read as the reverse complement.
TGACCCGCACGGCAAGGCCCGCCGCTTCGCCGACGGCTCCTTCGCCAACACCGGCCTCCCCATCTGGAACTCGGGCTCGTACAACAACAGCAAGGAACCCCATCGCAGGCGTGAGCGCCGTCGGCGCGTACCGCATCCTCGGTGGCATCGGCTACCAGCCGAAGTCGGTCGCCGCCTCCTTCGCCTTCCCCAACCAGGTTCCCGCTGCGTCCGTCGCCTCGACCTACAACCGGTCCGAGGCCGTCAACCAGACCGGCATCGCCTACGGCCAGGGAATGTCCGAGTGGTGCGCCAACTGCCACACCCAGTTCATCTCGAACGGCTACACCTCGGGCATGGCTGGCCTCCGCCACCCGGCTGGCAACACGGCCCCCCTCGGCGCCACGATTGCCAACAACTACAACGCCTACGTCTCCTCGGGCATCATGACGAACGTCACCGCCGCCAAGGCCTTCTCGACCCTGGCCCCGTTCGAGCTCAACACGACCGACTACTCGGTCCTCAAGCCCCAGGCCGTGACCGGCACGGGCGGCAACAGCAACCACGCGGCCGCCGGCGCGGCCAACAACGTGGCCTGCGTCTCCTGCCACCGCGCCCACGCCACGGCCTTCGAGTCCGCCCTGCGGTTCTTCTACCTGAACGAGTTCATGACGGTTGCCGACTCGGCCAACGCCGCCATCTACGACTCGAGCGCCACGGAGAACAAGATCAACTACGGCTACAGCGCCGCGCAGCAGCAGAGCGGGTACTACGGCCGTCCGGCCACGGTGTTCGGCCCGTACGCCCGCAGCTACTGCAACAAGTGCCACGCGAAGGACTAGTCGCCTTCAACTGACGCCCGCTTGAAAGGAAGGGGGGTCGCGAAAGCGGCCCCCCTTCCGCTTTCCCGGGTCCCGCAACCGTTGCGTGGGGCCCGTGACGCCCCTGCCCACTCTCCCCAGCCATCACGGGTGCTTGACTCGCTCCGGCCACGGGGGGAGGGGCACGTGGGTTGCACGGGACCTTCTGACCCAACTTGCGCGGAGCGGCTCACTTGCGAATCCGGACGACTACCGTCTCGACGATTGCCGCCGCCCTGACGCTCCTCTCCGGTTGCCAGATGGCCGCGCGAAGCGTGAAGCCGGCGCCGCTCGACGCGGAGGGAGAGGTCTGGGTCTACCTGGGCGCGCTGCCCGCGCAGGCCCAGCGGCTTCAGTTCTCGCTCGAGTCGGTCGTGGCCAGCCGGGCCGACGGCCAGGAGCACCCGCTCTCCCTCGTCCTTGCCGACGTCGCCGGGAACGCCGACCGGCGCCAGCGGCTCCTGGCCCGCGGGAGGCTCCCGCCCGGCGACTACCTCGGACTCTCGGTGCGCGTGAGGAAGGGGACGCTGGAGGCCGAGGACGGTCCCCCGGTGAGCCTGCTCGTGCCCACCGAGCCGCTGCGGGTGACGGTCCCCTTCTCGCTGAGGAGGGCCCGGGCGCGGGTGGTGACCCTCTCGCTCGACTACGGGCGCTCCCTCGACCAGGGCTTCGCCTTCCGCCCCGTATTCTCCGGCGCTGTTCCGGCGATGCCGCTGGTGGAGCTCCTGGGCTTCGCCACCGACACCGGCTCCGATTCGGTGACCGTGTTCGACAAGCACACCTGGCAGGTGGTGGCGGTGCTCCCCACCGGCCGGGATCCCCGGGGGATCGCCCTGGACCGGCTGCAGAGCCGGCTGTTCGTGGCCCTGGGTGGCGCCGACGAGGTGGCATCCTACGACCTCGTCACCGGGGACGAGATCGGCCGGGCGCGGCTCCAGCCGGGCGACGCTCCGCAGGAGGTCGCCCTCTCGGTCGACGGGCGGGTCCTCGTCACCACCAACTCCGGGAGCAACAGCGCGAGCTTCGTCGATCCCTCCGGGCTCGTCGAGCTGGGGCGGGCCCGGACGGGGATCCGCCCCACGGCGCTGCTCATGGACCGGCAGGGCAGGCGGGCCTACGCCTTCAACCAGGGGTCGAACAGCATCACCGCGCTCGACGTGGCAGGTCGCGCGGCGGTGGCGACCATCACCGCCGACGGGACGCCGGCGCGTGGATTGTTCAACCGGGCGGGCGACCGGATGTACGTGGTGTCGCCCATCTCGAGCTACATGACGGTCTTCTCGGTGCCCGGCTACGCCCAGGTGAACCGCGTGTTCGTGGGCTTCAACGCCGAGGCGGTGCTCGTCGACCCGAGGACGGAGTACGTCTACGTGAGCTCCGGCGACACCGGGGAGCTCCAGATCTTCGCCCCGCTCGCTCCCCTCCCGGTGGCGCGAATCGAGCTTCCCGGCGCCGCCAGCTGGCTCGCCATCGACGGCACCTACGAGGCGCTCCTCTGCGTGGTGCCCTCGAGGAAGGGGCTCGCCGCCGTGGAGCTGAACAGCCGGAAGGTCCTGCCGCTCCTGGACCTGGGCGACATGCCCTATGCCGCGGCCGTCGTCGGCGAGCGCCGCTGAAGGAGCCGATGAGCCGCCCCCGTCGCCACCTCCGGAGCACGCGCGCCCTCGCCGGCGCCGCGCTGCTCCTCGCCGCAAGCCAGGCGAGGGGCGATGGATTCGCGGGCACCGCGGACATCATCTACACGAACAGCAATTTCACCACGACCGACGCCACGGGGCGCTCGACGACGGTGGTCTCGACGTGGTCCCCCAGCGCTACCAGCTCAACCTCGACAAGCAGTTCTACCCGTTCCTCAACCTGAATGCCCTCGGGCAGTACGAGTGGGTCCCCGGGTGGACCACCGTCGACGGCGTGGAGAGCAGCGTCAACTACAACCGCTGGAACGTCTTCGCGGCCCTGGTGGTGGGGCCGCCGATGCTGAACGCGACCCCCTACTACTCCCGCCGGCAGGAATACACCGTGTTCGAGGTGGCGGGGGTGGGGTCGTCGTCCCCCACCCTCGTCAACCAGGCGTACGGCGTCTACGCGGGCTGGACCCCGGCCGGCCTTCCCCTCCTCAACCTTCGCGTGGGGCGCAACGAGAACTTCGACGGTGCCGGCAACCTCGTCGACACCCGGACGGACGAGGTCAGCTTGAACGCCACCTACGTCGAGGTGGAGAACCTGCTCCTCCGCTACAGCCTTCGCTGGTCGGACTTCTCGAACAACCTCACCGGGGTGGAGTCCCAGGACCTGGCCCAGGGCGCCCAGGTGACCTGGAGCGCCTCCACCCTGGATTGCCGGTTCCAGACGGCGCTGAGCTACACCGTGGGCTACCGCTCCACCCAGCTGGTCTCCACCGGCGGGGGAAACGTGAGCCTGCAGCAGTTCCCGATCGCGGGACTCTCGCTCGTGGAGACCTTCCCTTCCTTGCCCAACCTGGGCACCCTCCTGCCGAACCCGGCCCTCATCGACGGGGACACCGTGGCCGGCGCCGGCATCAACCTCGGGTTCGCCCCTGCGCTCGCCGGCGACCAGAACTTCCGCGACCTCGGTCTCCAGTTCGCGAACACCGTCACCCCGGTGAACCTCCTCTGGCTCTGGGTGGACCGGCAGCTGCCCCCGGACGTGGTTCGTCCTACACGTTCACGGCCTGGCAGAGCGACGACAACCTGAACTGGGTCCAGGTTCCGCTGGCCGGCGCGGTCGTCTTCGGCCTCTTCGACAACCGGTTCGAGATCCCCATCGTCCGCACCCAGGCCCGCTACCTCAAGGTGGTGACGAAGCCGCTCGCACCCGCGGTGACCACCGACCCGCGCTACGCCGACATCCTCGTCACCGAGCTGCAGGGATACAACGTCGTGCCGGCCAACGAGTAGCCCCCGAGCACCTGGGACGCGAATGGCGCCTTCAACGGCAGTGCCCGCGTGCTCATCTGGCGGGACTGGAACCTCGCCTACTGGCTCTCCGTGGCCACCTCCCACCAGAAGGACTTCGTCCCCAACTACTGGAACACGATGAGCGCCTTCTCCGCGAACAAGCAGGTGGCCCAGTCGGTCTCGGTCGCCGCCCGGATCGACCGGAGCGACACGATCCAGGCGAACGGCCAGCACGAGGCCACCAACCGCTGGAGCGCACAGGTCTCCTACGACCCGTTCTCGTCGGCCAGCGTGGCCTTCAACTACTCCGGAACCTACGGGAGTTCCTGCTCGGGCAGTACCTCAGCAACACCTTCACGCTCTCCGGCCAGGTCGACCCCTGGAGAGGCGTGAACCTCAACGTCCTCGCGGGGTACACCTGGGCCCGGGACGAACTGGGCCGTACGCTCAGCGGCGCCAACGCCAACGTGGGGTTCACCCTTGTCCCCATCCCGGTGCTCACCATCAACGGAAACTGGGGCCTCACCACGTCGCTCGCGAGTGGAACCGCCATCGAGAACCGCGGCCGGCAGTCCACCGTCCTGCAGGGCAACACGGTATTCACGCCCATCCCGGCGCTCTACGTCTCGGCCGGCGTCACCCGGTCCACCGGTTCCGATCAGGGCGACCAGACGCTCGCCAACTTCGGGGCCGGGTTCTCGCCCTTCTCCGGGGGGCAGCTCCTGCTGCGGTTCGGCTACGATGAAACCCTCGACACGCAGGGGCAGGCGCGAGTCCGGATCTTCGGCCCCGGGCTCCGCTGGAACATCCGGACCGGGACACACCTCGACGTCTCCTACATCTGGAACGACACGGCCCAGCCCGCACTCATCACGCAGAACCGGAGCCTCTTCGCAAATCTCTTCGTCAGCTTTCGCTGACCGACCTTCCTGGCAGACCTGGAGGACCAGACCATGCGACACAAGATCACCCGACTCGCCGTTCCGGCCGCGCTCGCCGCCCTGCTCGGCGCCTGCGCGTCGTCCGGGCAACGTTACCAGGACAAGACCATGGACTTCGGCTCGCTGCGCACCGTGGCGGTGCTGCCGTTCCAGAACCTGTCGCGCGACAACCTGGCCGCCGACCGGGTTCGCGACGTGTTCCAGAACGCGCTCCTCGCCAGCGAGGCGGTCTACGTGGTCCCGAACGGCGAGGTGGCTCGTGCGCTCGGCCGCGTCGCCGTCATGAACCCCACCGCGCCGAGCACGGAGGAGATCGTGAAGCTCGGCCAGGCGCTCAAGGCCGAGGGAATCGTGACCGGCACCGTGAAGGAGTACGGGGAGGTGCGGTCCGGGACCGCGGTCGGCCTCGCCATCAGCCTGAGCGTGCAGATGCAGGAGACGGGGACCGGGAAGGTGATCTGGACCGGCACCACCACGAAGGGCGGCGTGAGCTTCTCCGACCGGCTCTTCGGGGGGGGCGGCACGCCCATGAACCATCTGACCGAGGAAGCGGTCGATGACCTTCTCAACAAGCTCTTCAAGTAGCCGGGTGCTGCTCGCGGCGGTGCTCCTCTGGAGCGGCGCCGCGGCGGCGCAGCCGGTGCAGGCCAGGCGGCGGCCGCCGAGCCCGTCGCCGAGGCGCGCCGGGGGCTCCGCGTGCTCGTGCTTCCACCGGAGAACCTGGCCGCGTCGTCGGTCCCTTCCAGGGAGGTCCTGGCGAGCATCGAGCGCATGGCTGCCATGGCCGGGGCCGAGGTCATCGGCGGAGGGCAGCTCGAGGACTACCTGGCGCGCTACCGGATCCGCTACACCGGGGGTGTCGACCCCGTCGCGTCGGTGGCTGCGCGCGGCGACCTGGGAGCCGAGGCGATCCTGGTGACCAGCGTGGTGCTCTGGGGCGCCAGCCCTCCCCGCATCGGGGTCACGCTCCGGCTCGTCTCCGCTGCCGAGGTCCCGGTGGTGCTCTGGATGGACGGATATGCCGGGACCGGAGACGACTCCATCGGCCTGTTCAGCCTCGGCGCGATCACCGACTTCGGCGTCCTCCAGGCGAAGGCGCTGAACGTCCTCGGGAAGTCGCTCGAGTCCCACCTCTCGGGAGAGCGAGCCGGGAGCCCGCAGTGCCCCGGCGGCGGATGGTTCCTGCCAAGAGTCACCTACCGCGCCCGTCCCGATGCCCGGGAACTCGCGTCGGTCGTCGTCCTCCCCTTCGTGAACCAGTCGAGGCGCCGGGGCGCCGGCGAGATCCTCGCGCTCGAGGTGTCGCGGCAGTTCGCCGCGACGCCCGGCTTTCGCCTCGTCGAGCCCGGATCGGTCCGGGAAGAGCTCCTCCGGCGGCGCGTCGTGATGGCGGACGGGGTCTCCATCGACGAGGCCCGCGTCCTCTCCGCCACCCTCGATGCCGACCTGGTCGTCGCCGGGTACGTGTTCGACTACGAGGACGGTCCAGGAGTCCCAGGCTCGAACTTCACGGTGATGGTGATCGACCGGAAGACCGGGCGCGTGATCTGGGAGTCGACCTCCTACAACAAGGGCAACGATTCGGAGACGGTCTTCGGGCTTCGCACCGTCAGCACCGCGCCGGCCCTCACCTGCCGGATGATCCGGGGCTTCCTGGACGTCCTGACGGGCGAGAGGCGCGTTCCGGGCCGGTAGCCCGGCGCAAAAAGGCCGAGGTCGCGATGGCCGCGCGCAAGCGCTGCGTGAGAGCGCCATCGAACCGACGATAAAAACTTAAAAACTTCAACGGGAAGGGGTATGAACGCCCCGGTCAGGGGGGCACGCGGGTTGCACAGTTGCCGCCCGACACGGGTACTCGACAGGCCAGCGGCCGGGGTAGCCCAGGAGAACATCGTGTTCAAGCGCTTGATGCTGTCCGGGGCCATCGTGCTCACGCCCATCGCCGCCGCAGCGGCCGATCCGGCCGCCGCGCCTGGCCCTGCTGGTGACGGAACCACCTGGGCGTTCCTCAAGACCCCGCTGCCGGGCGCCCCGGCCAGTTGCCCCGACGCGGCACCGGTGTCGGCCGGACTGGTGAAGGCGCCGCTCTTCGCCGAGCGATCCGGCACCTGCCCGGTGGCGTCGATCGGCGACGACGTCGTCACCCTCGACGATCTTGCCGGAGCCCTCGGCACCGTCCACGAGGGGCGTGCCGACGCCGCCAAGGCGGGGAAGCAGGACACCAGCGCCATCCTGAACCGGGTCATCGACGCCCGCCTCCTCCTGGGCGAGGCCCGGGCCATGGGCGTCGACGAGATGCCCGAGGTCGTGGAGGGCATGAAGACCATCGACGAGCGCGTGGGGCGCGAGATGCTCAAGGAGCAGGTCCTCCGCGACGTGAGGCCCGACCCCGCAGAGGTCGACCGGCTCTACAAGGACGCGGTCCGGGAGTGGCAGATCCGGTCGGTGCTCTTCCTCCGCGAGGCGGATGCCAAGGCCATGGCCAAGCAGATCAAGGCCGGCAAGACCTTCGATGCGCTGGCCGCGAAGGCCGTGGCCGACAAGACCGCCAAGGGCAACGAGAAGGGGGGATTCGTGGGTGCGCCCCAGCTCCTGCCCATCGTCCTCGCCAACGTCCAGGCGCTGAAGACGGGCCAGACGTCGCCGCCGGTGAAGGTCCCGGGCGGATACGCCATCATCGAGGTCGAGGCCGTCCGCTACCCCGACGTGCCCAAGGCCCGCTTCGAGGCCGAGCAGAAGTCGCTCGCCCTCCAGAAGCAGGCCGCCCTGAAGAAGTACTACGAGGGGCTGGTGAAGAAGTACGCCAGGATCGACGAGAAGCTCCTGAAGAAGCTCGACTTCGAGGCCAAGAAGCCCGGGTTCGCCGCGCTCCAGAAGGACACCCGGGTGCTGGCCCGCGTCGAGGGGTACCCTCCCATCACCGTGGGTGAGCTGACCAGGAAGCTCGGCGAGCAGTTCTACCACGGCGTCGACAACGCCACGCAGCAGAAGCGGCTCAACAAGGCCAAGGGCACCACCCTCGACGCCATCATCTCGGTGCCGGTGGTGGCCGCGGAGGTGCAGAAGCTCGGCATCGCCAGGACCGCGGAGTTCCGGCGGCGCGTGGAGGCCGAGGGCAACTCGCTCGTCTTCAGCACCTTCGTGAACAAGGTGGTCCTTCCGGGAGTGAAGCTCGACCAGGCGGCGGTGCAGAAGTACTACGACGAGCACAAGGCCGACTACATGTACCCGGCCTTCTACAAGCTGGAGGCCATCGGCTTCGCCTCGCAGAAGGACGCCGAGGCGGCGGTGGCCAAGCTCCGGGCCGGCACCGACTTCAAGTGGCTGAACGCCAATGCCGAGGGAAAGCTGGCCGAGGGCAAGGACTCCCTGCGCCCCGGGAGCGTCGTGAGCGCCAAGGCGGTGACGCCGGAGTTCGCCCGGGCCATCGACGGCGCCAGGAACGGGGACTACCGTGTCTACGCGGCCTCTCCGGAGCAGTTCTACGCCGTCCGGCTCGTCGAGGTCGTGCCCCCCGCGGCCCAGCCCTTCGAGGAGGTACGGGACGGCATCACCACGAAGCTGTACGGGGAGGCGGTACAGGCGTCGATCAACGACTGGGTCGCGAAGCTGCGCAAGGTGCACCCGGTGCAGATCTACCTCACCCGGATCGGTGGCTAGCCGCGAGGCAGGGAGCGGGACGATGCACGTGAACAAGCGCGAAGGGTCGAAGCTCCTCTTCCTGGCCGCGGCGCTGTGGGTCGGGCTGGTCCTGCCGGCGCCGGCCTCGGCCCAGCGGTCCTTCAAGCAGAAGGACTGCCTCGAGTGCCACAAGAAGCAGGCCGACAGGTACGACGGCATGAAGTACCTGCACCCCGCCGTGAAGCAGCGGAAGTGCGAGGAGTGCCACCTCCGGCACGGCGCCGTGCCCAAGCTGGCCCTCAAGGAGCAGGGCAACGCCCTCTGCTTCAAGTGCCACGACCGGAAGTCGATCGGCATGGACAGGCCGAACGTCCACGCCGTCCTCCGGGGCGGGGAGTGCAGCATCTGCCACGATCCCCACGGGTCCAACAACGCCCACATGCTGAAGACCGGTGGCGCCGAGGGCTGCTACAAGTGCCACGACAGGAAGGCCTTCGAACGAAAGGTCGTCCACGCCCCCCTCAAGGACGGCTGCGCCACCTGCCACCTGGCCCACGCCTCGGACCAGAAGAACCTCCTCGTCCAGGAAGAGGCCAAGCTCTGCGCCGGGTGCCACGATCCGGCCAAGGATGCGTTCCAGAAGGCCCACGGCGGGTACCCCGTCGCGAGCAAGGCCACCTGCTCCGTATGCCACGACCCCCACTCCGCCGATCAGCCCAGGCTGCTCCGCGGCACCGTCCACGCCGTGCTCTCGAGCTGCGACTCCTGCCACAGCCCTCCAGGCTCGCCGAAGCCATTCGGCCTGCAGGAGCCGGCCGGGAAGCTCTGCGCCGGCTGCCATGACCCGGCCGGCCTCGCCGCGGGAGGGAAGGTGGAGCACCCTCCCTTCAAGAAGGCCGAGTGCACCTCCTGCCACGACCCGCACGACTCGAACGGGAAGAAGCTCACCAGGGCCGAGGGCAACGCCCTCTGCATCGGCTGCCACAAGGCCATGGGCGAGAAGGTCCGGGTCGCCCACAAGCCGGTGCAGAGCGCCGCGGGCTGCGCGTCCTGCCACAAGCCGCATGCCGCCAGGTTCAAGGGGCTGCTCGACACCGACGCCGTCGCCAACTGCGCCTCCTGCCACGCCAAGACCAAGGAGCAGGCCACGAAGAAGGTGGTCCACAAGCCCTTCGCCCAGGGCGCCTGCGTCGCCTGCCACAACCCGCACGGCTCCAACTTCCCGGGCATGGGCAAGGGGCGCGAGGACGGCGTCTGCTACTCCTGCCACCAGGACGCCGAGGCGAGGTTCGTGAAGACCTACATGCACAAGCCGGTGGCCGAGGGACTCTGCACGACCTGCCACGCTCCGCACTCCTCCGGCGAGAAGATGCTCCTCAAGGCCGCGGGCGCGAAGCTCTGCGCCGAGTGCCACGCCGGGGTGGGGACGCCCAGCAAGGACGGGTCGAACCACCCGCCGGCCGTGGACGGCGACTGCCTCACCTGCCACGACCCGCACGGCTCGAACACCCGCGGGCTCCTGGTCGCCGGCCAGAAGGAGCTCTGCCTGCAGTGCCACGGCAAGACCGAGGCGGGGCTCAAGGGCGCGAAGTCGGTGCACGCAGCCTTCGCGCAGGGCGACTGCACGCGCTGCCACGGGCCGCACACCGCTTCCATGAAGTCGCTGCTCCTCGCCAGGCCCCCCGACGTCTGCTTCACCTGCCACAAGGCGATGAAGGAGAAGATGGCGAAGGAGAAGGTGCACGCGCCGGCCGAGGACTGCCTCTCCTGCCACCAGCCGCACTACTCGGCCAACAAGGCGCTCACGTCGCAACCCGTGGCCCAGCTGTGCGCCCAGTGTCACGACGTGAAGGACGCCAAGTTCGGGAAGGCGCACCTGGGCATCGACCCGAAGAACATCAACTGCATCAGCTGCCACAACCCCCACTCCTCGAAGGACCCCAAGTTCTTCAAGGCGGTGGAGCACGCCCCGTTCGCGGGTCGTTCCTGCGACGCCTGCCACGTCGCGCCGGCGAAGTGAGAGGATCCGACATGCCAAGGAAACTCGCCCTCCTGCTCGCCGCCGCGGTCCTCTCCTTCCCGGGGCCGGCGGCGGCCCAGTCGGCCGCCACCGCCCAGAAGTTCAAGCTCAAGCCCGGCGCGGTCGGCCAGGCCTGCCTGGAGTGCCACGCCACCTTCCAGGACGTCCTCAAGAAGCCCTTCGTCCACACGCCGGTGAAGTCGCAGGACTGCGCGGGCTGCCACAACCCGCACGCCTCGCAGCACGGCAAGCTGCTCGCCGCGAGCCCGAGCGAGACCTGCCTCGCCTGCCACGCCGACGTGGTTCCGAAGAACGCCAGGAGCGCCCACCGCCGGTGGAGGAGAAGGGCTGCGCCGCGTGCCACGACGCGCACGCCTCGGCCAACAAGGGCACCTGCTGAAGGCCGCCAAGGAGCTCTGCGCCGGCTGCCACAAGGGCATCGTCGAGCAGGCGGCCAAGGCCAAGTTCAAGCACCAGCCGGTGGACAGGCTGCGGCGCCTGCCACGACCCGCACGGCTCGGCCAAGTCCGACGACCTGCTCAAGAACGACGTCCCTGCGCTCTGCGTGGGCTGCCACAAGACCGAAGGCCCGATCTTCCTGAAGCACCATGAACTACCCGGTGGCCGAGTCGCGCTGCACCTCCTGCCACGACCCGCACGGCTCCAACAGCGCGGGATGCTCTACGACAAGGTGCACCCACCGGTCGCGAAGCTGATGTGCAGCCAGTGCCACGAGCCGCCGATCGCCGAGAATTCCAGCCCGGTCGCCGGCGCCGCGCTGTGCCGTGGGCTGCCACACCCAGAAGCTGACCGACATCCTCGACAAGGCCGGGTGCACGTCCCCGTGGAGGAGGGGGCCTGCCTCAACTGCCACACGCCGCACGCCTCCAGGCACTCGGGCCTCCTGCGCGGGTGGCCAGCTGACCGCCTGCGGGGACTGCCACGCCGACACCATCCGGCGGCAGAAGCTCTCGCCGACCAAGCACGACCCGGTACGTGACCGGCAGTGCACCGCCTGCCATGACCCGCACTCCTCGAACGTGCCGCTCATGCTGTCGAACCCGGACACCATCGAGGGCTGCGGCGCCTGCCACGACTGGCTCAAGCACTCGTCGCACCCCATGGGCCCGAAGTCCGTCGACCCGCGAACACGAACCTGCAGCTCCAGTGCCTCAACTGCCACCGGGCGCACGGGACCGAGTACAAGCACATGATGCCGTACGCGACGACCTCGGACCTCTGCACCAAGTGCCACGAGAAGTACAAGAGGTGAGGACCGTGAACCGCCGCGTCCGCACTTTCCTGGCCCTCGCCGCTTCGCCCTGGCGCCCCGCGCCCTGCGCACAGGCCACCCCGTTCCTCCTCGAGGACGTCTACCAGGACGACAAGGACGGCGCCCTCAGGAGCCGGAGGGGGTCGCCTGCAGCGACCAGGGAGACTGTGGTCGCCGATACCGGCAACGGGCGGCTGCTTCGATTCCGGTAGTGGAAGGACCCTCGCCGGTGGCGTGAGATCAAGCTGGCCGGCGTCGTCGCGCTCCGGGCTCCAGCTCGACTCCAAGGGGAACCTCCTCGCCCTCGACGCGAAGACGCGGCGGATCTTCAAGGTGAACCCCCAGGGCGCCTTCGTGGAGGCCTCGAGGTCAGGGTGCACCGTCCCCGGCCCCGGTCCCGGCGAGCTTCAAGGTGGACGGCGACGGAAACCTCTACGTCCTCGATGTGGCTTCCGCCGGGTCATCGCCACCGACGCATCCGGCAAGTTCACGCGACAGGTGACCCTTCCCAAGGGCCCGGGGCATTCGTCGACATCGGGGTCGACGCGGCCCGGAATCTCTACGCGCTGGACGCCGTCGAGGCCACCGTCTGGGTCGCCGAGAAGGTCGCCTCCTTCAAGCCGCTCACCAAGGGCATGAAGGACCGGATGAACTTTCCGGCCCATCTCACCGTGCGGCGCGGCCAGCTCTTCCTCGTCGATCGAAACGGCAACGGGATCGACATGCTGGGCCTCGACGGAACCTACCAGGGGCGGCACCTCAGCATCGGCTGGAGCGATGGCGCGGTGAACTACCCGAGCCAGCTGTGCTTCACCGCGAGGAAGGTTGGCCTTCGTCGCGGACAGTACAACAACCGCGTCCAGATCTTCACCACGACGCGCTGAACGGCCGTCTCAGTAGTAGTAGGCGAATCCAGCCTGGCCGGACACCCACTGGGGATTGGTGACGCCGGGGAGGG